>CAWCVB010000001.1:0-334215 GCA_963798915.1 uncultured Gemmatimonadales bacterium
GTTCCTCGCCGGCGTCTTCTTCAGGGACGAAGAGGCCAGGCGGAGGCCGGTATCGCCGTTGTTCCCGCCGGCAAGAGAAGCCGGCCACACCGCTCCCGTTTGTGGCGCCTCAGGACTCGCGAGCCGGCAGCCGAGATTCCGAATCCGTTCGCTCGCTAGAGCGTCAGGAGATCGGCTGCTTCTCCTGCTCCTCCGCTGGGTCATCGTTCAGGTTCGTAGCGGTCACGTAAGGCGGAGCCGTCCGGGACGTGCATCCGGCCGCCAATACCTCCTCGTACGAACGGTGGATCTCGATCACGCCGAGTTCGTCCACCGCCCTCTTTCTTGCCGCCAGTCCCCACTCCCGCCTCTTCTCGTGATCCATCGCCAATTGGCTCAGCTCATCCCCCAATGCGGAAATATCCCCCGGAGGAACAGCGACGCCGCAGCCCCGGATTGCCGCTGCAATCGCCGTACCTTGATTGGCCCAGGCAACGATCGGTCGTCCGCTGGCGAGCATCCCGCCCAGCTTCGACGGCAGGACGAGGTCTTCGACGCCGGCCTTTTGAGGCAACAGATGGATATCGGCCAAATTGAGCAGGTCGTTCAGCCGCTCGGTAGGCTGCAGCGGGAGAAATCGCATGTTCGACATTCCCTGTGCCTCTGCGACCAGCGCATTCCGTGCGGGTCCTTCTCCACAGAGGACGAACTCGATGTTCTGCATCACATCGAGGCGCGCCACTTCGATGATCGACTCCAACCCCTGCTTGAGCTCATCGTCCCGGAGTACAGAGCGACGATCTTGTCGCCGTCGATTCCGAGCTCGGCTCGCAAGGGGCTCGAATTCCCGAGCGGGAAGATGGCGCTTGTGTCGACTCCGTTGGGGAAGAGGACAAGCTTCTCCTTCGGGACACCCTTCATCAACAGCCTATCCAACATGGCCGGTGAAATCGTGGAGACGAGATCGAAGCGCCTGAGGAGAAGGGCTTCCAGCGCGATGCCGCCTTACGAAGGGAGGGACGGCGCAACAATCCCAGCCCGAACGCCGCATCCAATTCGAAATCCTGGACGTGAAGTACTGCGGTAGCGCCAGACAGGCGCGCGCAGAGCAGTGCGCCGAGCGAGGATAGCAACGTCGGCGCAACCGATACCACGACTCGCGGACGCCATGCTGCCCAGAGCAATGCGACGGGAGACGAGGACATTCCAAACGAGGACAGATGCAGCACCCGCCTCAAGCCGCCGGGCTTCGTCGGGACGTAAAGTGGGCAGTAGATCACATCCACATCGCGATACCCCGCCTCACGGGTAGGCGACGTAAAAACATCGCGCTTGTACCGGAAACGGGGCCAGCCTTCGTACTGCTTCCACTGAGGATAGTAAGGTGTCGCAGCGACGACGCGAACGTCATGACCGCGAAAGGCAAGGTAGTCAGCGAGGCCGGCGGTGTACTTGGCACACCCCACGGTTTCGGGCCAGAAGTTCAGGCCGACAATCAGTACCTTCATTGCACGGGGCACCCGGCGAGGCGAGCATCCGTCAATGTGCGGATGCCTTGTTCAGAGTGGTCCGGAATGGAAGCTGCCGAGTTCGAGGACTGGCCGAACCGCTTTTCACTCTCGAAAAGAAAGTCCGCTTGCAGCGCTCGCCCCCTTTTGTCATAGGTCGGGTTAAATATTCCCGCGAGGCGGAAGCCCCTAGCCGACAACCACTCAATCACTTCGGCGGCGAGTGCCCGGCCACAATACAGCTCAACAAAGGAGCATTCACAATACACATATGTGAAGCAACTCAGGAGGGATTCGCATCCGATCAACCCGTGCAGCTCGAAACCTGGACATCATACAGCTTCAACATGGCCGGAGACGCAACTTAACCTGGCTTCAACATGCCGAAAGTCGGCTGGCTCCACTAGCCTGACGCCTCACGAATTCAAGCTGCGCTACGACTCCATCAACCTCGGAGCCCATTCCAAGTTATGAATAGACTGAGAATCGTCGGGCAGGTCATCCCTCGCACGTGCTCAATGTACCGGTGTAAGAAGCGCTACTCCATCTTGCGGCCCCCATTATGGTCATGGATTAATCCCGACCTTCCTTCACATTCCGTCCGTCGGGTACCCCGCAGGGTAGGCGTCCGTCATGTATGGATGGTTCCTATCTATATCCGCCACCGCAGAAGCCTTGGGCGATAGGTAAAGTTTGTACTCGTCACTATAATTTCCGGCCAATGTGGAGCCTCCACCTATGATTATGTTACTAGCCAGGAACGTCCCGGGCATTATTCTGCAAGCGGCCCCCACATACACTCGATCCTGAATTGTGATTGGCTTTGTTTCATTTAACGAATTAGGCCCCTTCTGATGCGTGAAAAGAATGGTCCCTAAGCCCGCGACTAGGGAGCGGCTTCCAATTTTGATCGTATCTTGTGCATCAAAATAGTGAGCCATTGTGATAGCGGTATGCTCTCCAATCTCGACCACTCCAACGTTTGCATTGTCTGCGCCTTGAGCTCTATAAAATGGCGAGCAAGTAAACACATTGTATCGGCCAATTGTCGAGCCAGTTCCAATAGTCATCCGCCGAAGGCCTTTGAAGACATTGAAATTGCCGATCCTTACGCCGTCGCCTATCACCAGATGTTTGACATCAATAATGCATAGCCCTATCTGTACCTTCCGACCTATCTGGTGCCCCATCATCCTAAGTGCGAAAACCTTAAGTTTTGATGGCAACAGGAAGATCAGGAGAGCCGTGACCATTTTCACGCAGCAATCCCTAAGCAAATCGGACCAAACTTTGCTTGGCCTGCATAAACGCCAGGAGATCCATTTATTCGGTCAACCGTTGGCACAGCGATCACCAGACCTCAAGCCTCGCTTTAGATCCACAAACTCTGCGGACCAAATAGCTACTCGTTAAGTGTGAGGGACGAATTGGGGTAAGGCCACGCTCATTCTAAGGTCCCCCTCCGGGCGCTAAGCCTTATCCGCGAAAAAAATCGCCATACCAAAGCCACGACAATTGCATAGTAAACAAACCGGGTGGCGGAGCGCAGGTTGTATTGTGTGGAACTTATGGAAAATAGAAAAAGTAACCCGCTACCGAGCAAAAATCCCCACCGGCTACGTTGATTCTGGAAGCGTCGAATATTCACATCTATCCACGCCGCCACCATTCCTATGATCACGTAATATACAAACGTCCATTGCCATCCGTAATTTAGCAATTCACCCAATGCGCTGTACGGCATGTACTGGCTAACGCGCAGTTGATCCTGAATGCTTTCCCACGAAAGTATCCCTGACACTGGGACAAAGGATGGCAGAGGATTTACGCTAGCAATCAGCATTTCGATTGGTAACGGTGGCGTATCCATTACAAAGCCGGCAAGTTCTACGCCCATAGTTAAATTTTGAAAAATCAATTCGAAACCGCTCTTATAGAGGGCCTCCATGCCTTCGCTGAATACAACCGCCAAATTTTCGCCTAAGACTAGGACTCCCTGTTGAGGGAGGCCTCGCAATCCGAGTGGCAACTGCAATGTGAGGGGCAACGTAACTATCCAAAGCGCCAAAAGCAGCAGGATCACCCTCCGCCGCGCGCCCGCTAACGCAAGCCCAAGCACGTAAAATAGAAAAGCAAGAATAAAACGGCGCGTGGACAGTGCCAAAAAGAGAAGATGATAAATAAGAAGAACGAGAATGCAAACGGACTTCCACGCAAAAGCTTTTCTTGCTGGCGTTATGAATCCAAGCGCAAGCATGGCGGGCATTGAAAGTGACATACCAACGATCAGCAGGGCGTGCTGCTCATCGGTCAAATACTCGGTGCTCTTTAGTACATTCATAGGGCCTTTGCCGATTACCGTCAGTATCAGCGGAATCGACAAGACGAAAATGGAGGCAATCTGCGCGCGAATGCCGAAGTGTTTTATCTCCTTATGCGGCGCCATTGAAGGAGCTGCTACGCCCAGGCGGTGAAACTGCGTCGAGGGTAATAGATAGATCATCGCGCCAATTAGGAAGGCACCAATTGCGGCGATAAAACCTGCGAGGGCCTGCACCAACTGCGGCCGTGGAGTGCCGATGTTGTAGAAACTGCCAATATAGCCTCGAAAGAATCTGAAATAGACAAATCCGGATATACCAAGAATTAGGTAGGTGGCAACAAAGCCATAAATCGGAGACCAAATCGCGGGGGAAAGCCTCCGTCCAATAAGAAGGGCGAACACAGATCCCACCATTGCAGTGGACATAACAGCAAGCCATAGCTGTGTCATTAATCGGCTCTCTTAGCCAGAATGGCGGCTCCCTGCTTTGAATATCTGGCGATCATTTCCTTGCCCATCAGGTGGACGCCTCCTGCTCCTTCAATGCCGTTAATTATGCCTGCGCATCCGCGGGCTGCACACATACCAGCGGGAGTTAGTAAAGCTGTTTGTAAAGGCAGAAGCGGACGTGATGAAACGGGCTATGGAGAAGCAGGAACATCTCGTTTTGATGCCTTGCGGCTTTCGCTACGCGGCCCTCTTCAAATGGTGGGAGGCGTTCTGCTGATTGGCTGATTGCAGATCAATAGAGCGATGAGGGTTAGTAAGCTCGAAGCCGAGAACGACTCAAGACGTGGCTGGCCGGGGCCCACTTAGACTTGAGGCGCTGGGGATTGCAGTCGGCTGAAGCGCCAGCCGCACAATATCAAAAGAGAGCCTGGAAATGGGGCGCGCCAAGATCTGATGATCCCCGAACGAGGAGTCTGTGCAGTTGTCCGGCTCGCGCTTACGACATTGCGACTCCACGGTGGAGCAGGCGGGGAAGCGCGTGCTCACGCCAATTACGAGAGGTCTATAGGCTTGATTGCACAAGGCGATGATCAGGAAGAACAAGTGTCGGCGCAGGCAGTTTGCCAGGGCCAGTCGAAGAGCGCTCTGCGGGCCGCAGCGGCCAAATGAAGTTTGGAACATCGACTGGAAGCTTGTTTGCACTCGACTCGGTGGACGGCGAAGGCACTGGGACTACGAGGAGCGCCGCTGTCTCAGGACCCCCTCGAACGCGCTACCGGGCGATTCGCGCCTGCCGTCGAGCACAGGCAACCGATTCGCCGGAGATCGTCTAATCTTCCAACCTTGACTTGTGAATTGCCAGCTGTAGCGCTAAACAGGGTGCAGGTAACTGGAGCTCTTTATGAAATGGCAGGAAAAAGTGTTGATCACTGGGGGCCGTGGCTTTATAGGAGTTAATCTGGTCGCAGAACTGTCGTCAGCCGTGGATATCCGCGTTCTGGACAACCTCGAGCGTCCGTCTCCTACAGGTTGGTCAGAGGGGCTTGTCGAGTTCTGCTGCAGCGATATCCTGAATACGACGACGCTCGCATCAGCGTTTGGCGAGGTATCGAAAGTTGTGCATCTGGCTGCCTTTGGGTCGGTAGTCGAGTCAATTTCAGATCCAGATAGAAATTTTTCTGTCAATGCTCGCGGCACCCTGAATGTGCTAAGTGCCTCATTGACTGCCGGAGTTAAGAGACTTGTTTTCGCTTCGACAGGAGGGGCGTTAGTCGGCGATGCAACACCTCCGGTAGACGAGCAGTCGTTACCTAAGCCGATTTCGCCCTACGGTGCTAGCAAACTGTGCGGGGAAGCGTACTGCCATGCGTTTGCGAAGTCCTACGGACTGGAGACCGTTTGTCTGCGATTTGGGAACGTATATGGGCCGCATAGCGCACACAAAAAGGGCGCAGTGACGCAATTCATCAAGGCACTGATTAGCGGTCAACCAATCGTGATCTATGGCGACGGTACGGCATCGCGTGATTATATTCACGTAGATGACTTATGCGCTGGTATCAAAGCCGCCCTTGATGTGCCACTGAAAGGCGGCGAAGTTCTTCATCTGGCGTCTGGGCAAGAGACCACAATACTTGAATTGGCTAGTATGCTCCGCCAAATTGCGGGGAAACCCAGTCATCCCATTGAATTCCGGCCGGGTCGGCGTGGAGAAGTTGGCCGGAACGCTGCGAATTACAGCAGGGCGAGGGAGGTGTTGGGCTTTGAGCCCAAGCGGCGCATTGAGGATGGCTTGGCAGCAACATGGGAATGGTTTGAAAAACAGAGTGGTGCTGTCGTTTCTGCAAATACGACGGACTCGTGATGCACGTACTCAGCATCGTCCACTATCCGATCTTCGGCGGGCCCCATAACAGAAATATGCGGCTTGCACCCATTCTTGCCAAGCAGGCAATTAAGACCACGCTTTTGCTGCCAGATGAGCCAGGAAATGCGGTTGAGCGACTTCAAAGCGCCGGGATAGATATCGTGCAACTGCCGCTACTGCGGATGCGCGCGGCCAGTAATTTTCAAGCGAATGTTCAGATGCTTGCCAGCTTTCCCGCGCAAATCCGCAGAATTCGCCAGGTAATAAAAGATCTGCATGTCGACATAGTCCAGTTAAACGGGTTCGCCAATCCACATGGCGCCATAGCCGCCAACGCGGCGGGCGTTCCAGTTGTCTGGCAGATTCTCGATACGTTTACTCCTGTAGCGTTGCGGCGCATTTTGGCCCCAGTGGTTCGCCGGTATGCTGACGTCGTGATGTGCACTGGAATGCGGGTAGCAAGAGAACATCCGGGTGTAACCCGGAGACCGGAGCAGCTAATTACGTTTTATCCCCCCGTGGATATCTCGATTTTCAAGGCGAACCCGGCGACGCGGTTCAGAGCACGACAAAGGCTTGGTATCGATGCGCCGTTGGTAATTGGCACAGTCGGAAACATTAATCCACAAAAGGGGCATGACAACTTCATTCGTGCAGCAGCTCGCGTAAAGGCCAAAATACCCGGCGCCAAGTTTCTTATTCTTGGTGCGACTTACGAAAACCATCGCGGGTATCTTGAGGATCTCCAAATGCTCGCGACGAAATTAGGACTGAAGCTTGGTTGCGATCTGATCATGTTTGATCCGACTGGTCAGGTGCATGAGGTAGTCCAGGCGCTCGATATTTTCTGGATGACGCCGCGGCCACGCTCCGAAGGGATCCCGACCGCTATGGAAGAAGCAATGGCGGTGGCGCTGCCCGTCGTGAGCTTCGAGGTGGGTTCGATAGGCGAACTTGTAGAGCATGGCCGTACAGGGTATTTAGTTCAGAAACAGGATGCCGCTGCCATCGCAGAAAATACCTTGCAACATCTCCTCGACCCGCGACATCGTGCGGTAATGGGTTTCCGAGCCCGCGAATTCGTGGAGAAGCATGCGTCGCTTGCAGCCTGTGCTGAACGACATATGCTGGCATATGAGCTCGCTCGCCGCACAGCGAATCTGGTCGGAATAAGGGACAGATCAGGCGTTATAGAAGACTAAAGTGCCAACACTGAAACACCCCAAGAGCCATGCCTTATTTTGCAGCGAAACTTCTGCGCCACCAGGAGTGGCGAGGATGCTCCGTTTCCATTTGGCAGGCGGCTTACGAAGAAGGTCCAAGGTAGAGCCACCAGAAAGATCCCACCTATGCTGAGTTGGAGAAACTCATTTGAATCGACGCGGATTCGTTAAGAGTGGAATTCTCGCCCTGGCCGCAGCTCCTGGTGCTTTGCCAGGGCGAGTCTCGCCGCTCGTGGCAGAGGAGGCAAAGAGGCAGTCGAACGGCTTTGGCAATGAAGCCATAAATAGGCGCGGTCCGCCTATAGAGAAGATGTTTGCCGCGGCTGGGGATGGGGTGACGGACGATGCGGCCGCATTCACCGAGGCCATAGAGGCACTCGTTGTGCAGGGTGGCGGCGTGTTGAAGGGGGTGCCGGGATCCGACTACCTCCTCTCGAGCGTTATCGACATCGGGGCTAACAAGAACATCGTCGTGGATATGGCAGGCTGCACACTAAGAACGGGTCCCCCATCCTGTCCTCATCCCTCCAGCCGCCGCATGATTCCGGCCAGCCACCCACCCTGCCCAGTTCCTGGTCGGCGGCCGCTCGCTGATCTTCAAGCCACTCATGAACATGCTTCCCGACAGGCGGACCAGGAGCCCATTCCACTCAGCAGCTGACGCGCGGCCGCGCTTGTGGTCGGACCCGGACAGCGTCTCGCTGATTTCATTCTCGACCTGCGTGCCGGGTGGCACGATACAAGATCGAGCGCTCCGCAGATAGCGTCTACCTCGATTTCCACGGTGTCGGAGTCGAACCAGGCATCGCGGAGATCGAGCTTCACGTTCCCGAACCGAATCCGGGCCTCGATCACGAGCGGCACCGTCCAGCGGCCAGACCGTTTGGCTCCGGAGAAGATGGCTGACACCCGCAGCCGCTCCAATGGCGCCACGGCGGCGGGCGGGTCGACTGGAAGCGGCGTGTCCAGCCGCTGGAGTCGGTCATCGCCACCGGGGTCCCCGATGTCACCCAGAATCTGCCAGACCGCGGCGGTGGTGGGCGCCTCGCGAACCAGGGCGAGCCGCTGCTCGAACAGCTCCACGGAAAGCTGCTCGCGCGCTTGTGCCACGCACAGGGCGTGAACGGCCTCGCGTCGCGTGTGCTCGAGATCGTCAGAGGTCATGGAACCAATATACCTTTCTTCATGAGTCCGAATCGCCTTGCCGACGCCCGGTCGGCCTTATCTCTGCCGCCGCCGCACATCAGCCCGTCCATGGGTTTCCCGTAGTGACGAAGCTTTCGCGACCGCTCACGCGCAGGATCGCCCAGTGCTGCTCGATATCGGAGCAGCATGGTGCCACTTGTGCCACGTCATGGACCGGGAATCGTACGAAATCGGAAGCGCTGGCGGAGTTTCTCAATGCGCATTTCGTCTGCATCAAGGTGGATCGCGACGAGCGGCCCGACATCGATGCCCGTTACCAGCGCGCGGTTCAGGCCCTGACCGGCCAGGGCGGATGGCCGCTCACCGCCCTGCTCACGCCTGAGGGCGAGGTGTCCTTTGGCGGCGACATATTTTCCGCCGACCTACATGCATGGCGGGCCCGGACTCCAGACCGTGCTCGAGAGCGTACCGGATGCCCGGCGTAACCGGCGCGGCCAGGTGGGCACAGGCGGCGATGCGACCGGCCGCGTGACCAGCCACCTGGACGAAGTCAACGCCGGGAGCCGTCGGCCCCGAGCCGCTGCGCAGGGCGCCGCGGCAACGACCAGGGTCTTGATCCTGAATTCGGTGGCTTTGGGCGGCAGCCGAGTTTCCGCATCCCGGCGCATTGCGATTCCTGCTTCGCCGCTGGATGACACTGGCGATCCGCAGCGGGCCGATATCGTCGAGCGAAACCTCGATGCCATGGCCCTGGGGGGGATCCATGATCAGCTCGGCGGCGGATTTCATCGGGAAGCGTCGATGTGCGGCGGATCGTGCCGTATTTCGAGAAAATGGCCGACGACAATGCGGAGCCGCTCCGCGTTTACACCGAGGCGTACCTCGCATTCGGTGATGACTGCTACGCTGGCGTGGTGCGTGGCGCGGTCCGCTGGGTGACTGACGTGTGGGACAGGACGGCGGGGGCGAAGGCGCGAGTCAGGATGCCGATGTGGGGCTGGACGATGACGGCGACTACTCCACCTGGACCCGCGCGGAAGTCGAGGCCGTACTTGCCGGCAAGGAGCTGAATCGCGCTAGCGTGCTGGGACATCGGCAGCGCCGGCGACATGCACCAGACCGGGGCGAAAGGTCCTGTTCGTCAGCGAGGGCCTCGACAGCATCGCCGCATGCTTGGAGCTGCCGCCGAAACGGCCGCCCAGCTATTGGAGGCGGCCAGGCAGAAGCTTCTGGCTGCCCGCCAGGAGCGGCCGGCACCCGCTGTCGATGTGACCCGCTATACGTCGTGGAATGCAATGCTTGCGTCGGCCATGCTGCTGGCCGGTATCGCGCTGGACCACCCGGAGCCACGCGACCACGCCCTCGCAACCCTCGAGCGTATCCGACGCGAGGCCTTGGCGCCCGACAAGGTGGGACACGGGGCCGGGCAGAGAATGGGGTGGCTCGAGGATGCGGTACAGACGGCCGATGCGGCGCTCACCGCGTTTGAATTTACCGGAGTACGATCATGGCTCGAGTGGGCTGAGGCGCTGGCAGAGCGCGCCTGGCAGGACTTCGAAGACCCGGCGGATGGCGCGCTGTTCGACGTCCCTGCCGATCCCGGTGGCGCCGGCCTGCTCCGGGCGCGCGGAAAGCCGGCGCAGGATGCCCCGACACCCTCGGCCAATGGTGTGGCTGGCATTCTGGCTGCCCGGCTGGCGCACCTGACCGGCCGGGAACGCTGGCATGCACGAGCCATGCGACTGGTGGGGGCCTTCGGCGCCGGACTCGCCGAGGCTGGGGTGCACGCAGCCACGATGCTCCTCGCTGCCGATTGGCTGCTTTCGCCGGTGACCCGACTGGTGGTCGTGGGACCGGAGGACGACGAACTGGCGAAGGCAATGCGGGCGACAGCGTGGCGGAGCTGGCGGCCGCGTCGCGTCATCAGGCCCGCGGGCTCGGCCGAGGCTGCGGGCCAAGTGCCGGCTGAACTCGCCGCCATGCTGGCGAATGCTTCCGATCACGTCGCAGGATATCTCTGCGCCGGCACCAGCTGTCAACCGCCAGCCCGGTCATTGGTGGAGTGGCAGGCGAGCCTGGCGCACTCGCTGGCTCAAGGCCATCGCAGTCGGTCGTGACAGCAGGACGCGTCACAGCAGGCCGCAGCTACGGCGAAACTCCTCGCCCGCCAGAGGCTCGCACGCATCTCGAGCTCTCCAAGCCAGGAGGGAGAATGCATCAGGGAAGCCAGATTTGCTGCGTAACGATCACCGTGGCAGGCCTGCCGGCAACCCGACCGGGGGCAAAGCGACACTTTGCGAGGCTGAGGACAATGCGTTTGCGCATGACAGAGGCCGAGGCTGCGAGCACTTCGATGCTCTTCTTGTCCACCCTCCCATCGTCACGCACGATGAATCGCACCAGCGCTACGCCGCGCCCGAAGTTGCCGGTCAGCTGAAGAGTGTTGTACACCTCTTGCATCGACTGCCCGGAAGGGAAGTATTGCGGTTGCATGGCGGCGTTGCAGTGCACCCCCCGCGGGCGCTCATCGACAATGGCCAACCTGGCACTGAAGGAACCCGGTCCGACGTTCGCGCCCAGTGGTACGGGATCGGGGCGCCGCTGATCCACTGTGATGACCGGATCCGAGAACCAGGCCTGCAATGAATCGAACCGGATGTTCGCCTCAGCGGTCACCGGGTAGCGACGCTCCAAGTGACGGGTGTCGAACCGGCAGGCCGTCAGCTGCCGCTCGGCTGCGCTCTGCAAGCCGACCGGCGTTGCTCCATTCGCCTTGAGCGTCGCGATGGTACCGGCCAACGGACGCCCGTCCTGGCCAATCTGAAAGCGCACCACACCAGATGCGTCCATCCTTCCGATGGGGACCTTCGGCTCCTTGCAAGAGCGCAGTTTCAATACCTGCGCCCAGCCAGCGCCAGTGACGCATGCCAGGAGCAGAACGGCGAACAGCGCCGAGTGGGTCAGGCCACTTCGCGGTATATTCATGGAAGCGCCTCTCTCATAGGCCGCCCTGATCCAGCAACAATTGCTCGTGAAACCGAACGGCGCAGCCATCCTTGGAGGCGGGCTGATATCGTAGTGTTTCCACGGTGCGGCGGCCACGGCGATCCTCCACGGGGCTGCCATCAAGCGTGGTCCTGATGGAGCTGGGCTCGACCGTGCCCGTCACGCCGACGACGAAGTCCGCCTGCCACACGCCACGATGCAACCTCGGGTCCATCTGAAAACGCAGCAGCAGCGGCCGGCGAACGTCCCGTATGGTATCGGACAGCGTGTAGATGACTGAGGTGTCGGCACAAGGGGCCGGAACCGACGCAGCAGTTGCGCCTGGTTCAAGACTGGTAACTGCTGCTTCGGGCGCTGGGGCGTGGGAGGCGCATGCGGCGACCCCTGCGGCCAGCACAACCGGGCGAGTCAACAGGAGAGCGACACGCAAGAAAGGGCTCGACCTCGGCGAGGTCTGGTGCAATCGAGTGGCTCGCATGAGCTTTCAGCTTACGCAGCGGTGCTGGAAGGCGAAAGAGCAAGCGGGCTGGCTCACGATCCGCGGTGAATGATCGCTACGGCGCCTGCAGTGCGCCGAGCTCGCGCGTCACTGCGGCGGCATCGTCATGGCGGTTGTCCGGGTTCCGCTGCAGCAGCCGGTCGACTATCGCATCCAGCTCCGCCGGCACTTCCGCCCGCAGGCTGCTGGCTGGCGGCGCGGACGAGGCCGCAACCGCTCGTGCGACAGCCACCGGGTTGTCCCCCCCAAATGGTCGCTGGCCCGTCAGCATTTCGAACAGGACCGCGCCCAGCGACCAGAGATCCGAACGGGCATCCACCGTGCCGCCGGTCATCTGCTCGGGCGACATGTAGTGCAGCGTGCCCGGCTTCTGGCCGGTCCGCGTCAAATGCACGCCGGCGAGCTTGGCCACGCCGAAGTCGAGAATCTTGAGCTGACCCTGGCGGGTCAGCATGAGGTTGGCCGGCTTGATATCGCGATGAATAATCCCCCCACCATGCGCCGCCACCAGGCCTTGCGCCACCTGGAGCGCCACCGCAATCGCATCGGCCACCGGCATGGCGCCACGTGCAAGCCGGGCGCTCAGCGTTTCGCCTTCGTAATACGGCATCACCAGGTAGAGCCGACCGCTCTCGGTTGAGCCGGTCTCGATCACGCTGCAGAGGCTCGGGTGGTCGAGCAACGACGCCGCTCGCGCCTCGGCGAGGAACCGCTCTTCGGCGTGTGAGCCGCTTCGGGTCCACGCCGGCAGGACCTTGATCGCCACGGCGTCCTCCCGGTCGGGCCCACGCGCCCGATAGACATCGCCCATACCGCCCCGACCGATTCGCTCCAGGACTGAATAGTGGCCGATGCGCGCGCCGGACAGGTTTTCATCCGAATTGGTCCAGGGCAGGTCGGGCACGAGCACGGCAAGCAGCTGGTCCACCGCGCCCCTGCCGTCGTGGGCCGCAAGCAGCGAGGCGACCTCGGACGCCAGGATCGCGTCGCGCTGCTCGAGGCGGGCGAGGGTCTGTGCGCGCCCGCGCGGGCTGAGTGGCGCCAGCCGGTGAAACAGCTCCTGCACTCGATTCCAGCGATCCATGCCCGCTCCGATGGCAGTCTGACCCAAGCCCGATGCCCCACAGTCAGAAAGCCGGATCCCCGCCTGTCCGGGCTCAGCCCCTTCCCGATCCGGCTTGACTGGCTTCCAGCTGAGCCATTCCAGCGGCCAATTCGGCTACTCCCTATGTTCGCCAATTCCTGCGGCCGCCAATGACATGCGGACGGCCGCGCTCCCAGAGCACGGAGATCACCATGCGTACACGCCACATCATTCTCGGCCTCGGCACGGCGGGCCTCTGCGCCATGCTTGCGATCGCCTGTACGGCCGATGCCCCAACCAGCGTCTCGGCGGCTTCAGCGCACACTTCACACGGCGATGTTCAGCTGAGCGCGGCTGCCTCCAGCCAGGCCCGGAGCCAACTGGCCGCACTGCGGCAGTGGTCGGCGCCGTTGCACAACGCGGCCAAGGCCGCCGCAGCCGGATACACTGCAGGCATCGGCTGCATTGACGAAACCACGGTCGGCGTCCCGGCATCCGAGGCGCGCGGCATGGGCTACCACGTCACCAGAGGCGACAAGGACATCGTCGGTGACGGCGTCATTGACGTCCTGGAGCCCGAGTTCCTGGTCTACGCTCCGGCAGAGAACGATGCGCAGCTCGCCCCGGAGGATCGCCTTGCGGCCGCGCGGCTCATCGCCGTGGAGTACTACTTCCCGGAACCCAGCTTTGATGCAAGCCAGCAGCCGGCCGACATCCTGGGCGGCTCGTTCGTCTGGGCGCCGCGGTTCAGCGGCTGGGTCCGTCACGTATATCTCTGGGGCAACAATCCGGAAGGCATCAACGAGAACTTCAATGGCGCCGTCCGGCTCTGCACCGACCCGCTGCCTGCAGAGTGAAGGCTGAGGGCTGAAGGCTGAACGCTGAGGGCTGAGGGCTGAGGGCTGAGAGCTGAGAGCTGAGCAAGTGGAAGGCTCCTCGGTCCTCGCGCTCAGCGCTCAGCGCTCAGCGCTCAGTACTTAACTCCCGATTGAGCCACGCGCGCGCCAATTGCCAGTCGCGCTTGACCGTGGCCGGCGACAACTCCAGCGCCTCGCCAATCTCAGGCACAGTCATTCCGGCAAAGAAGCGACACTCGACGACCTTGGCGAGCCGTGGCTGTGACGCTTCCAGCGTCTCCAGGGCAGCATGCAGCGCGAGTACCTGATCGGCCACGGCATCCGTGATCGCAATGTGCTCGTCGAATTCGACACGGCGCAGGTCTCCGCCCCGCTTGTTGGCTCCCCGCTTCACCGCATGATCCACCAGGACCCTGCGCATGGCCTGCGCTGCGCCGGCAAAGAAATGCGCCCGGCTCTGCCACTGGATCCGGTCGAGCCGCCCGAGTTTCAGATAGGCTTCATGCACAAGGTCGGTGGTGCACAGCGTGTGGTCCGCCCGCTCGCCCCTGAGGTGGCGGTGGGCCATTCGCCGGAGTTCGTCATAGAGCTCGCGCGCAAACTGGTCGAGCGTCGCGCGACTCTCGCGATCTCCGCCCGCCGGTGATGTCATGAGGTTCCTCGCTCGACAGGGCCGTTCGCCGGACAATGGCGTCGGTCTATTCTAGGCGCCAGCCGCCGAGAGCGAAAGCGGCGGCCAAGTTCCCCCGCTTGGCGCATCTCCCATTCAGCTTACTGAAAGAGGAGGCGCCAGCATGTCTCGAACTCGTCTTGTCGTATCCCTCGTCATGGCGGTCGCCGCCCGCGAGCCGCTGACCGCGCCGGACAATGGGCTGCAAGCTGGACTGGAAGTGGAGTCCATGCCACCGCTGTCACCTGGCATGCTCAGCCACGCGCTCCCTGCGCCCGACGCCCGCCTCAGCAGTGCCACGCTCTGGGATCCCGACGCCGAGGAGCTCTGTCTCCCCGGAGAGGCCCGCCTTCCGGAGGGCGCAGCGGCTCGAGAATGAACCTTTGCGGCGGCGGACCGACTCCCTGGATGACGCCATGCTACAATCTTGGCAGAGTGGACTCGGCCGAAAGGGAGCCAATGAACAGGGCGGGACTTGGCGATGAGCTGCTGGCCATCCGTTGTCAGCTGGGGGAGCCAGCAGCATTCGACGATCTGGTGAACCGCTGGCATGCCCCGCTGCTCAACTACCTGAGGCGCATGGCCAGCGACGAGGAGGCACCGGACCTCGCGCAGGACGTCTGGCTTCGCGTGCTTCGGGCCATGCCGGGGCTGCGGGAGCCGGCCCGACTGCGTGCCTGGCTGTTCGGCATCGCCCGGCGGACGGTGATGGATCGCCTTCGTCTGCGCTACGCTGCCCCGATCGATCACGCGCTGGATGCGGACGACCTGCCCGCCCCGGAGGCGCCGGAGCCTCGTACGGAGGAGCTCGCGGCCATGCATCAGGAATTGGCAGCCATGCCGGTAACCGGGCGGGAGACGCTGGTGCTGTTCTATCTGCACGAGCTGTCGCTCGAACAACTCGCCGAAGTGCTGGACATCCCGATCGGCACCGTCAAGTCCCGCCTTCATCGAGCCCGGCGCATGTTGCGCCGGCAACTCTCTGCAAAAGGAGTCAGTTCATGAATGAGGCCCTCACGGCCGCTGACGTCCGTCGGACGCTTGCGGGGGAGCTCTCCCTGCCGGCCCGGCTCCGCTACATCGCGCTGTTGCTGATCAGTCTGGCGATGGTCGGCGTGATCGGTGCCCTGCTGCTCACGGAGACGGGCCTGCCGACCCGAACCCGTGTCACCTTTGGCCTCATGCTGATCGTCGCCATGGCCTGGGCAACTTTTGCCAGCTGGGTGCTGGCCCGGCGCCAGGTCCTCTTTGCCCGGCATCGCATCGCAGCCGGCCGGATGGCTGTCACGTTTTCGATGGCACTCATCGTCGGGACGCTGGCCATCGGCATGGCCGATGGGACGAGCGCGCCGTGGTACGGCGCGCTCGGCGTCGGGTTCCTGATGCTGCTGCTCTCTGCCGTGCAGTTGCATCGTGCCCAACGACGCCACGCACAGCTGCGCCGCCGACGCCTGGAACTCGAGCACGAGCTGGGACAGGGGGATGCCAACCGATGAGCATCCAGCACCGGCGATTCACGCTCCCACCCGCGCTCGTTGCAGTCGTCGTTCACGCGGCGAGCGCGCAGCGTCCCCATGATGTAGCTGCCGTGGACATCCGGCCCGGCAGCTTCAGGGTGCAGGACTCCGCACTCGCTGTGGAAATAGAACACGTTGGCGTGCCAGCCAATCGGGGCTCCGGATCAGCCAGTGAACTGCGGTTGGCATTCGTGCGATTTTCCAGCACCTCCGCCTCCCCGGGCCCGCCGATCATCTTCCTGGCCGGTGGGCCGGGCGATGCAGCCACGCGCGCATTCCGGGGAATGCCACTTCAGTACCTGAACCGCTTGCGCGCGATCGGCGACGTGATTGCCTTCGATCAGCGCGGCACCGGCCTCTCGGAGCCGCATGACGTCAGCTGCCCGCCTGGCACGCCGCAGCCCAGGGAGCAGGCCGGCGATCCGACCTCGTTGCTCACGTCCCTCCGTGCCGATCTCGCGGCATGCATCGCCATGAAGGAGCAACAAGGGCTGGACGTGCAGGGGCTGACCACGGCCGAGAGCGCGGATGACGTGGCGGCTCTGGCCGGTGCGCTCGGTGCGTCAAAGGTCTCCCTGCTGGCCGGCAGCTACGGAACGCACCTGGCACTGGCCGTTGTGCGCCGCCATCCTGACCTGGTCAGTCGGATGGTGTTGGCGGGTGTGGAGGGGCCGGATGACACATTCAAGCTTCCGCTGCGGGTCGACAGCGTGCTTGCCAGGATCGCGATGGCGCTGCGTCCCGGTCTAGCTGCGGAGCTGGAATCGTTGAAAACTCGATTGGACGAGGAGCCGGCCCGCTTCAGTTTCCCCGGTGCCAATCAAATCCTGCTGGACCCATGGGACCTCCAGCGCTGGGTGGCGGGGTCGCTCGGCGATCGACGTGACATCGCGGGATTCGTCTCGGCGGTGCCCGCCATGCTGGCCGGAGACTACAGCGCGCTGGCACGCTGGACGCTGCGCCAGCGGTTCCCGGCACCGGTCAATCTCATGCACGTTGCCATGGACTGTGCCTCGGGAGCTTCGGCCGAGCGGCTGGCGCGCATTCATCGTGAGGCCGGCGAGGCGATCCTGGGCGACGCCATCAACTTCCCGATCGCCGGGCTGTGCGACCTGCCCGGGCTCCCGCACCTGCCCGACAGCTTTCGCGCCCCGCTCGAGTCTGACGTTCCCGCGCTCTTGATTGCCGGCACATTCGACGGGCGGACACCTGTTGCCAATGCCGAGGAAGTCAGCCATGGCATGCCGAACGCGGTAGTCCTGGTCATTGACAAGGCGTCACACGGGCTGATGGGTGAGCCCGAGGCCATGTCGAGGACCCTGAAGTTCCTCGCGGACGGCAAATAGGAAAGCTGGTCGGCCGTCAGCAGTCCAGCCGCAGCACGCGCCGGCTCCTGATCTCGTAGTATTCGGTGCACGTCCGCCCGTCATGTTCCACGCCCCGGCGTCCGACTCCGGTGCTGCGCAGGAACTCACCCGGCGAGGTATGGCCGCTGCTATCCCAGTCCATTTCCCGCCAGGTGAAGCCCCGGCGCAGCGCAGCCACCGACAGAAACCCGACGTACAGCGCGGTGAACACAACCGCCGCTTCGGTGACGTAGAGGAGCAGCCGCCGCCATGTCATCGGCTCGAACAGCGTCTCACGCCGGCGCGGCTTCACCGGTGCGCCCCCAGGTCCTTCCGGAAGCAGCGAAGCGTCTCCACCTCGGCGAATCCGAGCGCCTCATGCGCGGCGGCGCTCGCAAGATTGTCGTATTCGGTATCGGAGGCGAATTCACGACATCCCTCGCCCCGAGCCCATGACTCTGCCGCGCTGACCAACGCCCGGCCCACGCCGAGGCCGCGGTAGCCCGGCTCAACGAACCAGCCCTCCAGGAAACCGACCGGGCTCGTGAGGCAGCCCTCTGCGTACGCACGGCGCGACACCTCGGCGAATCCGACCACGTCTTCGTCGACTCGGGCCACCAGCACCAGCTCGACATGACGAAGACCGCCGGCGAGGAAGACAGTGGCCTCCTCCGCGAGCTCGGCTCGCGACTCGGCCGGCCAGAGCGCGGAACGGAGCTCCGCCCAGCGCGCCACATCGGCCAGCGTCACGGCACGAATGCGGACTCGAGGACGGTCCTCGGTCATGCGGTCTCGGTGCGCCTGCCCCGCGCCGGGGAGATGTCGATCAGGAGGGCGATGACGATGCCGATCACCGGCCAGAGACCCCAGCGGCCCCCGAACCAGTGCTGCACCGCGGTGTACCAGAGCAGCGTTGTTGGCAGAAAGATGAATCCCAGGACCGGCCAGAGGAGGGTGGTGAAAAGGCCAGTGAACCAGGTCGTCAAGAACCAGAGCAGCAGGATGACGACGCGCGGCACGGCAAGCGCCAGCGCAGCAAAGAGGCATGGCATCAGTGGGTCTCCATATTGGTGGTGCAAGAGCCCGCGCTGGCGGGGTCCGGTGCGCCATAGCGCAGACGGAACAGGCGCACCGGGCGCGAGTCGAGTTCGAGCACAAAGATCGCGGCATGCTCGTCATCACAGAGATCGGGAAGTGTCGGCCCTCCCAGACTGGCGATGATGGGCGTAATCGTGTTGCTGTGACCGACCACAAGGACGGCCTCGCCCCGCGGCACGCGCCGCACCGCTGCAGCCACCGCGGCAACATGGGCCGAATCTCCCCGGCCCAGGGGCACCACCAGCGGCACAAGATGACGGCTGCGGAGCAGGGGCGCGGCGGTTTCGGCGGTGCGGCGACGGGAGGTCACGATCACGTGCGTGATGGGGGCATCAGCCAGCGCGGCGCGCAGGGCAACAGCACGCGCCTGGCCAGCAGCCGTGAGCGGCTGATCATTGCCGGGCACGTTTGCCTTTTCGGCATGGCGCACCAGGATGACCGTCTGTGCGTGGAGCGGATGTCCAGGCGAGATTGCGACCCCGACACCGGCCAAGAGCAGGCTGATTGATCTCCACATGGTCATCAAGACTCCTCGGCGCCTGGGTCAGGCCGGACCATCGCAGCTGACTGGTGCGCTGAGCCACTCCGGCCATAATATGTGACGCATCCGGGACTGGCCCGGTCAAGCACGCGCAACAGTGAGAACGATACCATGGAGACTCCCGCCCCGGTCAGGCCAGGCGGCGAAGTGGCTCGGCTGCGAGATCAGTTCACGCGCGCGTGGGATGGCGAAGCCTGGCACGGGCCGCCGCTGGCCCGGCTGCTTGAATCGATAGATGACGCCACCGCTGCCTGGAAGCCCGGTGAGGGTGGGCATGACATCCAGGAACTGGCCTCTCACATCACGTTCTGGCTGGACGCGACCACCCGCCGGCTGGCCGGAGAGCTATACCTTCCGGCCAGCGGTGACTGGGACCTGCCGGCGGGCGAATCATGGGCAACCACGCGTGGGCGCCTCCAGGCGGCGTATGCGGGACTACTGAACGGTCTCGAGGCCATCGCAGACTCTCGACTGGACGAACAGGTCCGCGGCAAGCCGTATTCGGTCTACGTCCTGCTGCACGGCGCGTTGCAGCACACGCTCTACCACGCCGGACAGATTGCGCTTCTGCGCCGGCTCGCGGGTGGCGCGTGATAGCCGCTATTCGAGCATTGCCGCCAGCGCCATTCCTGAGCCGGTTACTGATACGGGGCGCCGTGATCTGGCTGGCTGCGCGGGCGACCGCCGGCGTCCTGATGGCCATGCTCACCGAGGACAGTGCGGTATGGCTGCCGCTGTGGGGTTCGCTCTGGATCGCCCTGGTAAGCGGGATGCTCACCTGGCTGGAAACCCGGCGGCGGCATGAGCACCTGCTGCTCGGGAACCTTGGCATCAGCCGCGGCGTGCTATCTGGGTTGGGCCTTCTGCCCGCCCTGCTATTGGAAGGTGCCATGCTGCTGGCCGGGCATGTATCAGCTTGACGTCGACTGCGTCTCGAAGTACTTCGGCGGCCGCCGGATTCTCTCTGCTGCCTCCCTGCGGCTCGCATCCGGCCGGGTGGTGCTGCTGGCGGGACGGAATGGCGCCGGCAAATCAACCCTGCTCCGTATCGCGGCCGGCTGTCTCCGTCCTGACTCGGGATTGATTCGCGTCGGCGGGCTGCTCGTGCAGAAGCCGACGCTGGCCCGCATGGCCCGAGCTGGACTCTTCTTCCTGCCGGACCAGCAGTTGCTGACCCCGGGTCTACGGGCCGGACTTCAGATGGCAGCCGTGGCACGGCGTTATTTCACGATGGACAAGATAGACACGGTCAGGCGTGAGCTGAATATCGGCGCAATCGACGATCTCACACCGACCCAGTTGTCGACCGGCCAGCTAAGGCGTGTCACGCTCGCGCTGGCGCTGCTGCGAGATCCCGCCGTGCTCCTGGCGGACGAACCGGTCCGTGGAATTTCCCCGATCGAAGCGGAGCTGATGCTTCGGGCCATGCGACGCCTGGCCCGGGAGGGGGCCGCCGTCGTAGTGTCCGGACAGGAGGTGACGACGCTGGCGGATCATTGTGATGAAATTGTCTGGTGCCACGCCGGAACCACTCGCGCATTTGCCTCTGTTCAGGCGGGGTGCGATGATTGGTCGTTCCAGCAGGAATTTCTCGGCGGGCAGTATCGCCGTGATGCCGCCGAGGTCGAACACCCGGTAACCGCAAACCCCGATCCCTCAGCCCTGACAGGGAGGACACCGTACTAATGAGTCACCAACTCCTGATGGAGATCCTGCGCCTCTTTCACATTGTGGCCGGCGCGCTCTGGGTGGGTGCCGTGGTCATGATGGCGTTCTTCATCGGTCCTACCGCGCGCGCGCTGGGACCAGCCAGCGGCGCCATGATGAATCAGCTCACCCGGAAGCTGCCAGGCTACATGGGTGCCATCGCCGGCATCACGGTCCTCGCGGGATTGAGCCTCATGTTCGTGGATGCCCGAGGCGGGACCTGGACGGAGACCAGCATGGGCAGGACCTTCAGTCTCGGCGGCGGCGTGGCGCTCATCGCATTTATCTGGGGCATCGCCTTCACATCTCGCACGGCCCGCCGCCTGAGTGCCCGCGCCAGCGCGCTCGCTGCCGCCGGGCACCCGCCAACGCCCGAGGAACAGGCAGAACTCCAGCAAGGCTTCGCGCGGCTGGGACTTCATACCCGGATCGTCGCCATCCTGCTTCTCATCGCCGTCGCACTGATGGCCTTGGCACGGTATGCATGAGGGAGTAGGGATCAGGGGTTAGGGTTGAGGGGTGAGGGGTTAGGGCTGAAGCGAGCACCATGGAGCCTCTATCCCCAATCCCCAATACCCAATCCCTAATCCCCAGCTCCCGCACCCACGTGATCAACCACTTCCGTCACCCCCATCTCACGGGCGCAGTGGGCACAACAGAAGAATGTTCCCCTGGCCTCGATGCCGTGGCCGGCGATCTTGCAGCCACAATGGGCGCAGACCGGGGCGAGTTTGTGAATGGCACATTCGAAACTGTCAAAGACATGCTTCTGATCAGCGGCTATGACTTCAAACGACAGGTAGTAGTCATTCCCGCAGACTTCACATCGAGCCATCAGGCCCTCCTTGCATGGGCAGCCACATGCTGCCATTCCAATACTGCCCCACCTCCCGGCCTGGCGCCACCCTGGTCTCCCGGCGGAGTGTCGCATGACTGAACCGGGGCGGCAGAAACCCGGGCGTGGGCCGGTCATCACGCTCACCACCCTGACACTTCTCGCGTTCGCGGCCAATTCCCTGCTCTGTCGCGCCGCCTTGCGGACCTCGCTGGCCGACCCGGCCACGTTCACCCTCGTCCGGATCGCCAGCGGTGCTGCGGTGCTCGTCATGCTGCTGGCGATGCAGCGTCGCGCCGGCGAGGGTCGGAGGTTGAGTGGAGGCTCCTGGCTCTCCGCCACGGCGCTGGCCGCCTATGCGGCCTTCTTTTCCTTTGCGTATGTGCGGATCGGCGCCGGCGTCGGTGCGCTGATCCTGTTCGGCGCGGTCCAGGTCACCATGATCGGCTGGAGCATGGCCCGGTCCGATTTTCCGACGACGGCGGAATTCGCCGGGCTGGTCGTGGCCATCGCGGGCCTCGCCTGGCTGACGCTGCCGCATGCGGCGGCGCCCGATCCGTTCGGCGCGATGCTGATGGGTGTCGCCGGCGCGGCGTGGGGGGTCTACAGTCTGCGGGGGCGAAAGACCTCTGCACCGGTGCGGGCCACCGCCTCCAACTTTGCACTGGCGGTGCCGCTCGTTTCGCTGCCGCTGCTGGCGCAGTCGGCATCGCTGCACCTGACGGGAACGGGGCTGCTGCTCGCCATTACATCGGGAGCCATCACCTCCGGTCTGGGCTATGTGCTCTGGTATACCGTGCTTCCCTCACTGGGAGCCACCCGGGCCGCCATACTGCAGCTACTGGTTCCGGTGATCGCCGTGGCCGGCAGCATTGTCATCCTGGGGGAGCCACTTACCAGGCACCTGGTCGCTTCGGGAACGGTCATTCTGCTGGGGGTATTGCTCGCCGTGGCGGGACGCCGGACACCGGCGCTCCCGGCCCGCCCGGCGTTCCCGCAAGATTGACAGCGCGGTGCATCCTGCGCAGCGTTAGGACTCACCCGAAAAACCTGTTCGTCATAAGGAGGAATCATGGACCGTTGGCATGCCGCCGCCCGCGTGGCGGGGCTGGGCTTGCTTCTGGCCGGCACCGCCTGCCAGGAACGGCCAGCCAAGGTTGCGGACAGCGCTCCCGCTCCGGCCGGCCCGCAGCAAATCATGGTACAGACTCGCGATTTCGCCTTCACCGCACCGGATACGGTGCGGGCCGGTATGAGCACGATCCACCTGGCAAACAACGGCCCGGGCCTTCACCACGCCATGCTCTTCCGGCTGGACAGTGGCAAGACCATGGCCGACGTCGGGGCGGCCTTGAAGGCGGGTGGCAGGATGCCGGCGTGGTTCGTGCCCGCGGGTGGCGCCAATGCCATCGCCCCCGGTGACTCCACCGCGGTGACGCAGGAGCTCTCGGCGGGCAACTACCTCTGGACCTGCTTTGTTGATGTACCCAACCACGTTCCCCACATCACCAAAGGCATGATGCGGCCGATGACCGTGTTGCCGGCGTCGGCTGGCACCGTGAGCGCACCAGAGGCGGACATCCATGTGACGCTGCGTGACTACGCATTCGAGTTTTCCACGCCGCTCACGGCCGGGCATCACACGCTCAAGGTGGAGGCGGCGCCGGGCCAGCCGCACGAGATGGTGCTGATCAAGCTCGCACCGGGCAAGACGGCAGACGATCTCATGAAGTATTTTGACGATCCGGCCCCGCAGGGCCCACCCCCGGGCGTTCCGGTCGGCGGCGTGGGGGACATCACGAGCGGCCACCCGGTCTACTTTTCCGCCGACTTCACGCCCGGCGATTACCTGGTAATCTGCTTCATGCCGGATGCCACCGATGGCAAGCCCCACTTCATGCATGGCATGATGCAGAAGCTGACCGTGAGCTGAGGCAACATTCGTCGGTCATCGGTCGTCAGCTGCCGGGTGATTATCCTTCAGTTGGCGACCGACTACGCGATGACCATTCCACCCAGAGGCTCCATTGGCCAAGACCGCAATAATCGAAACCGACAAGGGCACCATTACCGCCGAGATGTTCGAGGCTGAAACCCCGGGCACGGTGGCAAACTTTGAGAAACTCGCCAATGACGGCTTTTACGACGGCACGCGATTTCACCGCGTGATCGACGACTTCATGATTCAAGGCGGCGATCCGCTCTCGCGCGATGCATCCAATCCACGCGTTGGCAGCGGCGGTCCCGGTTACACCATCAAGTGCGAGACGGACCGGAACACCCACAAGCACGTCGCGGGAACGCTCTCGATGGCGCATGCCGGCCGGGATACTGGAGGCAGTCAGTTCTTCATCTGTCATTCGCCGCAGCCACACCTGGACCGCAAGCACACCGTCTTCGGCCAGGTGACCGGCGGCATGGACGTGGTGAACGCCATCCGCAAGAACGACGTCATCAATTCCATCCGGGTTGCGCCAGCTGAAAGTTGATTTTGCGGTCATCGCGGACTACGCCCTGATTGACCAGCACGGCAAGCTCAGTGTGCTGGGCATGTTTCAGCATGTGTGGGTGCAGCAGTTCCCGACCGTTCATCCGCGCACGCACCTGGTCCTGCGGGTCCGGGGCCGCCGGACGGAAATCGGTGTGCACACGTTGCAGATCCGCTTTCTGGACGAGGATGCGAATGTCCTGGTGGGCGGCGAGGGTACCGTCCAGTTTGGCGAGCCGCCGGCGGGCGTCGTGGATGTCGAGGCCGGCGCGGTGCTGGTGTTTGACCTTCCACTGAACCGCCCCGGCCACTATCGATTTGAGATCACGCTCGACGGCACTGGCGTGACGCAGGTGCCGCTGACCGCCAGTCAGGCCCAGGGCTATGGCGAAAGCGACGCCCCTGACTAGCTTCCTCCATGGGGCGCGGCGCGACCGTCCGATGTGGCGAACGGCGTGGGTGAACACGGGCTCCTCGTGGGGTGGTCACCATGCAGCGTTTCAGGTTGTTGGCCGCAAGCCTCGCCCTCCTGGCGGGAATCACGCTCACTGTCCGCTCCGTGTCCGCGCAGGGCTACGGCGTGTACGAGCAGGGCACGTGCGTGATGGGGCGGGCCGGTACCGGCGTCGCCAGCCCATGCAGCGACGGATCGAGCATCTTCTTCAATCCCGCCGGCATTGCTGCAGCCACATCGACGGAAGTGGCGGCAGGGGGTACCGGGATTTTCGTCAGTGGTGACTTTACCAACGACATCACCGGCTTCCGCACCAGCCTCAACGACGCCCTCCATCTTGTCCCGCACGCTTACGTCGTTCGGCCCATCGCCGACCGTCTTGTCGCCGGCCTCGGAGTGTTTGCTCCTTATGGGTTGGCCACCGAATGGCCCGCCACCTTTGAAGGACGCTTCCTCGGCTATCACAGCAAGGTGCAGGCGATCTACGTGCAGCCCACCCTGGCAGCGAGCATAACACCGCGGGTGCGGGTGGGCGCGGGCTTTGACCTGTCGTTCGTGCGCGTGCAGCTGGCCCAGCGGCTGGACCTCTCACAGCAGGCGACTACGACGCCAGGAATCACCTTCGGCATGCTCGGCGTGCCCGCCGGGACCGACTTTGCCGACGTCGACCTGACTGGCAGCGGCACCGGCATCGGCGCGCATTTTGGCTTGCAGGCAGATCTGACGCCCGACGTGACCTTCGGCGCGCGCTACTTGCTTCGCCAGACGGTGAATTTCGACGGTGGCACGGCCGCCATCACCCAGGTCCCGACCGGGCTCATCCTCGCCGCCGGGAATCCGTTCGAAGCGCCGGCCGGTACACCCATGGATGCAGTACTCGCCCCGCAGTTCACCAGTTCAGGGCCCCTGCACGACCAGACGGGCGGCACGGCCCTGACCTTGCCGGCACAGCTCGTCGTCGGTGTAGCGTGGCGCGGGGTAAACCGCCTCAACCTGCTCGCCGATTTCCAGTACACTGACTGGCGGGTCTTTGACACCCTCTCCGTGACCCTCGAGGCCCTCGGCACCACCGACATCCCGGAGAATTATCAACGCGCGTACACTTGGCGCTTCGGTGCTGAGTTCGCCCTGCGCCCGGCCACGACGCTGCGCGCGGGGTTCTATACCCACAACGGCGCCGCGCCCGACCAGACGGTCACGCCCAACCTGCCCGAAGGCCATCGGAATTCCTGGACAGTCGGAGTCGGCACGCGGCTGGCCGGCAACGTCGCCGTGGATCTCGCCTATCAGTACATCGACCAGGGGGATCGCCGGGGCCGAACCGTGCCGTTCGATCCCGCCCTGTCGCCGGCGGACAATACCAACGGCCTGTACACCTTCCGCGCGCACCTGGTCGGAGCCACACTGCGCTACGTGTTCTGACCCGGGAGAACCGCCATGATCTCTCGTCCTGTGATTGCCGCCGTCGCATTCGTCATCATGCTCGCCGGTTGCCGAGCGGACCAGCTCGTCGAGCCGCCAGCCTCGGCCGGCACGAACGCGGGGTTGTTCCGGCGTTATGTCTCGCTGGGCAACAGCATTGCCGCCGGGTTCCAGTCGGGCGGCATCAATGACAGCACCCAGCGAGCGTCGTTCGCCGTGCTGTTTGCGCAGCAGGCCGGGACTCCGTTCACCTATCCGTCACTGGCCGGTCGCGGCTGTCCCGCACCGCTGGTCAACAACGTGACCCAGGAGCGGGTGGGCAGCCAGCCGGATGACCAGCCATGCGACCTCCGGCAACTGCCTCTGCCACTCTATCTCAACAACCTGGCCGTTCCGGGCCTGAATGTGGCCGACGCATTCAGCAATACCGCATCCGGCCTGGGCACCTACTCCAGACTCACGCAGTTCTTCCTCGGCGGGCGCACCCAGATCGAGTGGCTCATGGCCGAACAGCCGACCTTTGTCTCGGTCGAGATCGGACCCAATGATGTCCTCGGGGCAATCATCTCTGGCAGCAATCCCGGCGATCCCACCTTGGTTACGCCGCCAACCGCGTTCGAGGCGGCCTACCGGCAGCTGGCCGACAGCATTGTTGCCACGGGAGCCGAGGCGGTCCTCTTTACCATTCCTGATGTCACCCTCGTCCCATACGTCTCCAGCGGCAGCACGTATTGGTGCATCCGCAACCAGCCGGCCTGCGGGTTTACCGCCCCGGACTTTCCGCCCGGGTTTACGGTGAGCAACAACTGCGCGCCGGAAGCGGCCATTCCGGGTTCGCCCGGCGACGAGACCCTGGTTCCATGGACGGTCGGCCTGGCGAAGATCGCGGCCGCGGCGGCCGGCGCTCCGGCAACGCTGGACTGCTCGGTGGATGCCGAGGTGGTGCTGCCCAGCGAGCTCGCGGTCATTCGCGATGCCGTGCAGGCGGACAACGCCGCCATCCAGGCGGTGGCTGACGAGCATGATTGGGCAATCTTTGATATCAACCTTCCATTTGCGGCTCTTCGGGCGGATGGCAGCATCCCCGACTTCCCGGACATCAGCCAGGCGCTGTCGGGCGGTAACGTCACATTCGGCCCCATTTTCTCGCTGGACGGGTTCCATCCATCCAGCCTCGCCCAGGCGCTGATCGCCAATGACGTCATCGCTGTGGTGAACGCGAAGTACGGGACAGCGCTGCCGGCGGTGGAATAGGGGATAGGGGATGGGGAGCAGGGGTTGAGCGCGCAGCGCTCAGCTCACGGGCGTAGCTCACCCGGCATCGCCCTAACCCTTGGGCCCTATCCTCTAATACCTTACCTGCATGACCATGACTCGAGATGATGCGCTCGCCCTGATGCACGAATACACTGCATCCGAGCCGCTCCGCCGCCACATGTACGCCGTCGAGATCGCCATGCGAGCGATGGCGCCCCGCTACGGCGGCGACCCTGACCGCTGGGGCCTCGTCGGCCTGCTTCACGATTTTGACTACGAGCGCTTCCCCAATGATGCGCACTCCCCCGTCAGCGAACATCCCGCTGAGGGGGTACGCCTGTTGCGTCAGCGTGGCCTGGACGACGAGATGTGCCAGGCCATCCTGGGCCATGCCAGCTATACCGGTGTCGCCCGCGAGAGCGACATGGCACGGGCGCTGTTCGCCGTGGACGAACTGGCCGGTTTCCTGGTCGCATGCGCGCTGGTGCGGCCCTCACGCAGCCTGGCCGACCTTCAGGTGTCCAGTGTCAAGAAGAAGCTCAAGGACAAGGGCTTCGCGCGCGGGGTCAACCGGGACGACGTGCGCCAGGGCGCCGAGGAGCTTGGGGTCCCGATGGACGAGCACATCGCCTTCGTGATCGACGCGCTTCGCCCCCACGAGGCACAACTGGGGCTCGGCCCCTCGTGAGCCTGGCCCGGATCAGCGCGCAGACCCGGGCAGTGGAGACCGCAGTGACGCGCGCATCGGGCGGCCGGCCGGTGCCGGGCAACTCGGTGGACTTGCTGGTGGATGGCCCGTCCGCCTACGCGGCCATGCGGGAGGTCATCGCCGCCGCCACGCGCTGGATTCATTTCGAGAACTACATCATTCGCAGCGACGACGAGGGATGGGCCTTCGCACGACAGCTGGCAGCGAAGGCCCGCGACGGCGTTCGGGTCCGGGTCATGTACGACTGGGTGGGGTCACTGGGGACGCGGCGGTCCTATTGGCGCTTTCTGCGTGACGCTGGCGTGGAAGTCCGCGGCTTTGGTCCGCCCAAGCTGTTCCATCCGCTCGGCATCTTTTCCCGGGACCACCGGAAGCTCGTGCTGGCCGACGGGCGTGACGCAGTGATTGGCGGTCTGTGCATCGGGTGCGAATGGACGGGGACCGGCCGCGGGTGCAGCGGGCGGCCATGGCGTGACACCGCGGTTCGCATCTCCGGGCCGGCGGTTCCGCTCCTCGATGCCGCCTTTCGACACAGCTGGGCGGCGGCGGGTGGTCGTGTCGCGGACGACGAATCGGCTGGCGACGTAGCCGCCTCCGGTGACGCCGTTGTGCGGGTGGTCGTGGGGAAGCCGGGCCGCGAGCGCGCCTATCGCCTGATCGAGCTGCTGGCGACGGGTGTACGGGAGCGGTTCTGGGTCACCGACGCGTACTTCCTCGCTCCGCAGCGGCTGTTGCAGGCCTTCCGGGACGCAGCACTCGATGGGGTCGATGTGCGGATCCTGGTGCCGGGCTCCAGTGATATTCCCCTGGTCCGCAACCTGACCCGGATCGGCTATCGCGACCTGTTGCGGGCCGGGGTGCGGATGTTCGAATGGGACGGGCCCATGCTGCATGCCAAGACGATCGTGGCCGATGGCCGCTGGATCCGGATCGGCTCCAGCAACCTCAATCCCGCGAGTCTCATCGGGAACTACGAGCTGGACGTGCTCATCGAGGAGCCACAGCTCGCTGAAGCCCTGGAGCAGCAGTTCCGCATGGATACCGCGCGCTCGAGCGAGATCCTGCGGCGGCCCGTCCGGGCACCGCACCGGATCAGCCAACGGCTTCCTGCTGTCCTGTCGCGCGAGGCGCCCACCGAGGCGTCCTCCTACCGCCTGACCAGGCGCGAGCGACGCCATCGTGCCACCATCGCATTGCGCCTCATGGCGTCGCACGCCCGGCGGTCCATCTTCGTGCCCGCCATGGTCGCGCTGGCCCTGCTGGCAGCCTTCTTCATATTTGCCCCCCGCGTGACGGCCTACGTGTTCGGCGTCGTTTGCCTCTGGCTGGCGATCAGCGCTGGGTTGGCCGCCTTCCAGCGGCGCGCCGACCGATAGGCCCCCCTCCGGGTATTCCAACATCCCCCGGACTCCGTGCGTATCCCCCTTGTGACCGACGCCGAACTAGCCGCCCGGGCGGCCGAGGGCGACGGAGACGCGTTTGGCCGGCTGGTCGAGCAGTATGCGCCGGCCGCGCGCCGAGTCGCCCGGGCCCTGCTCGGTAATGACCATGACGCTGACGACGCGGCCCAGGACGGGTTTCTCGCGGCGTGGCGCGCCATCGGGCGCTTTGATGCGACGCGTCCGTTCCGTCCCTGGCTCATGCGCATCGTGCTGAACGCCGCGCGCGACCTCGGACGGCGCCGGGTGGTACGCGAGACCGAGCCACTGTCGCCGGTGGCAGCCGACCAGCACCTCGGCCCCGACCACGACACCGACCGCGGGCTGCTCCGGGAACGGCTCGCCACCGCGCTGGACCGGCTCACGGAACGGCAGCGGGTGGCCATCACCATGTTCGACGCAGAAGGATATGCACATGCGGAAATCGCGGACGTACTGGGCGTGCCGGAAGGCACCGTGCGGTCCGACGTGTTCCACGCGCGACGGGCGCTTCGGGCGGACCTCGCGTCGTTCCTGGAGGTGGGGCAATGACTAATCCATTTGATCATGCGCGGGACGAGGAGCTGGGCCGGCTCCTTCGCGATGGGCTGCATCCGTCGGCACATGACGGGTTCGTGCAGCGCACGCTGGCACTGCTCGCGGCCGAACCGCGTGGATCGAGCTGGGACGTGCTGAACACGTGGCTCCGACCCGGTCTGGTCGCGGCGGCCGTACTGGCACTGATGCTGTCCATGTGGTTGCGGCTGGCGCCGACCCAGGCCGGGGAGGCATCCCTCGCCGATGCCATGCGATCGGTGGGCATGCCCAGCGCGCTGGTCTCGTCGTCGCAGGCGGCCAGCACCGACAATCTTCTCGCCGCCGTGGTGGAGGGTCGCTAGATGGCTACTCCTCGCCGGAATGCGATGCTCCTGCTCGTGGCGGTCTTCCTGGCCGGCCTGGTGGTTGGCGTCGGCGGCCTGACGATCGCGCAACGAAGCGACATGCACTTCGCACGCTCCGCCAATCACCGTCCTGGATACCTGGAGTTCCTCAGCCACGAGCTGTCGCTGACTCCGGCGCAGCGGGACAGTGTCCGCAGCATCCTGGAGCGACATCGCCCCACGATGGACTCGATGCGCGCCGCCGTTGCGCCGCCCTTCGAAACTTTGCGAAAGCAGATCCGTTCGGAGATCCGGGCACAGCTCACCCCCGAACAGCAGCAGAAGTTCACCGACCTCGGTCGCCGGAACGACTCAACATCGAATGGCAGAGATGCGCACTAAGATCCTGGCACTCACGCTCCTGGCCGCGGCATCACCGCTCGCGGCGCAGGCCCCGGACAGCACCCGTCCCTCGGTTACGCTGGAGCAGGCCATTGTCCTGTCGCTGCGGACCCAGCCCGGCGTCGTTCAGGCCGAAGTCGCGGTGGACAATGCCGCGGCCCGGGTCCGCACTGCCAAGGGCGCCTGGCTGCCCAGTCTGGACCTGAGCGCCAGCGGCAACCAGAACTACTCCGGCGTTCCCTCGCGGGTAGATCCCAACACCGGCCTCGCGGTCGGCAGCGCAAGCGGAAGCGTGAACACCTCGCTCCGGTCGAGCCTGACGCTCTTTGATGGCTTCCAGCGCAGCGCCGATTCAAAATCGGCGCGCGCCGGTGAAAACGCCGCGGATGCCTCACTGGTGAACGCGCGCTACCAGCAGCGACTGACCACCACCAATCAGTTCCTCGACGCGCGGGCCGCCAGTGAGCTGGTTGGGGTGCGCAAGGCCAGCGTCGAGCGGGCCCAGGAACAGCTCAAGGTCTCCATCAACAAGCTCAGTGCCGGCTCAGCCACGCGCTCGGATTCACTCCGGTCCCGCGTGACGCTCGGTACGGCGCAGCTGCAGTTGATCCAGGCCGAGGCGCAGCTCGCGACGGCCGAGGCGGGGCTGGCCCGGTTGATCGGAGTGACCGGACGGGTGGCCGCCGCGGACGACTCGTCATTCTATCATGTCATCACCGAGCCACTCGACACGACTGCGCTGCGCCGCGAAGCCGAGGCAACGTCTCCGCAAGTCCAGGCCGCCGAAGCCAGCGCCAGCGCCGCGCGCGCGGATATCGCCAGTGCGCGCGCCGGCTACTGGCCAACGCTCTCGCTCTCCGGCAATGTCGGGCTCAGCGGCAGCAGCTCGCGGGATTACAGCTTCTACAACAATCGCGGCGCCAGTCTGTCGCTCTCGTGGCCACTCTTCAACCGATTCCAGCGGGAGCAGAGCATCAATTCAGCGGAGAATTCGGCCCTGACAGCCGAGGCCCAGGCGGCTGACGCCGCGCGCCAGGTCTCGGCGAACCTGACGTCGCAGCTCGCCAACCTCGAGGCCTCCCGGACCCAGATCGAGATTACCCAGGTGAGCGTCACGGCCGCCGAGGAAGACCTCCGGGTCCAGCAGGAGCGCTACCGGCTGGGCGCCTCGACAATTGTGGACATTCTGACCTCGCAGGAAGCCCTCGACCAGGCGGAGGTTGATGCGGTGAACGCCCGCTTCAGCTACCTCCGCGCCAAGGCGCAAATTGAAGCGCTGATCGGACGGAGTCTATGATGACCATCATGGATACGGCGGAGCGCATGGCGCTGCTGCCGGCGGATGTGCCGCGGGATGCCGTGATCGTGGTGCGCAACCTGCAGCGCGAGTACGACATGGGCGGCGAAGTGGTGCGCGCGCTGCGAGGCGTGGACCTCACCATACGCCGCAACGAATTCGTGGCGGTCATGGGCCCCTCGGGATCGGGCAAGTCCACCTTGATGAACATGATCGGGTGCCTGGACAGTCCGACCGCGGGTGAGTACTGGCTCAACGGTCACCGCGTGTCGGACCTGGGCGATGACCAACTCGCCCGGATCCGCAACAAGGAGATCGGCTTCGTCTTCCAGACCTTCAACCTCCTGCCACGCGCCTCGGCGCTGCACAATGTCGAGCTGCCGCTGATCTATGCCGGCATCGGCTCAAAGGAGCGCGCCGAGATGGCCACCGAGGCGCTGCGCCGGGTAGGCCTTGGCGACCGGATGCACCACAAGCCCAACGAACTGTCGGGCGGCCAGCGCCAGCGGGTGGCCGTGGCCCGGGCGCTCGTCAACCAGCCCAGCATCCTGCTGGCCGACGAGCCGACCGGCAATCTGGACAGCGCCACCAGCGTGGAAATCATGGCGCTCTTCGAGGAGTTGCACGACGGGGGCCAGACCATCGTCCTTGTGACCCACGAGCACGATATCGCCGCGCATGCCGACCGCCAGGTCCACTTGATGGATGGCCAGGTCGCGCAGGACTTCCAGACCGAGGGAAAGCATTGATGTCCAAGCGTACTGTTGTCATGAGCCTGCTGGCCCTCATCGTCCTCGCGGGCTGCAAGAAGAAGAAGGAACAGGTCGCCTACCAGGCCGTGTCCGTCGAGCGGCGCGACATTGTGGTCTCCGCTCAGGCCGCGGGCACCGTGCAGCCCGACACCGTGGTGGAAGTCAAGTCCAAGGCGTCCGGCGAGATCCTGAATATTCACGTGCAGACCGGGCAGGAAGTGAAGCGCGGCGATCTCATGGTCGAGGTCGATCAGCGCGTACCCCGGAATAACCTGGCGCAGGCCCAGGCCGAGCTCGAAGTGGCCAAGGCCCAGCTGACCAATGCGGAATCCAAGAAGCGCCGTGCTGACGAGCTCTACGGCTCGAAATCGATCACGCAGGAAGAGCATGAGCAGGCCTCGCTGGACTACGCCAGCGCCAAGTCTGCCGTGATCCGGGCGCAGGTCTCGGTGGAGACCGCGCGTGACCAGCTGGACGACACCAAGGTGCTGGCGCCGACCAAGGGCACCATCATTTCCCTGGCTGTCTCACGCGGCGCCGTCATCAGTTCGCCCACCAGTGCGGTGGGCGAGGGCACGGTCCTGCTGACGATGGCGGACCTTGACCTGGTGCAGGTGAAGACGCTGGTGGATGAGACCGACATCGGGAAGATCCAGCCGGGCCTCCGCGCTACCGTGACGGTGGACGCGTACCCCAACCGGCCCTTCGAAGGCCAGGTGCTCAAGATCGAGCCCCAGGCCGAGGTGCAGCAGAACGTGACCATGTTCCCGGTGCTGATCCGGATCCAGAATCAGGAGAAGCTGCTCAAGCCGGGCATGAACAGCGAAGTCGAAATCCACATCGGCCGTCGCGACAGCGTCCTGGCCATCCCGAACGCGGCGTTGCGGACCCAGCGGGACGTCGCCTCCGCGGCGCAGGTCCTCGGGCTCAATCCGGAGACGGTGCAGAAGCAACTGGCTGAGCAGCCGGCCACGCCCCAGGGTGATTCTGGCAACGGCCGCACGTCGCTCGGAGCTACTGCACCGGGCGCGGACAGCGCGGCCAAGGGCGGCAACACCATGACCTTGCCGAATGGCAGGACGGTTGCCCTCCCCGAGGGCGTCACCGAGGCGCAGATCAAGGCCATCATGGAGAAGCGCATGAAGGGCGAGCAGCCCAGTGCCGCCGAGCGCGCCATCCTGCAGAAGGCCTTCGCCGGGATGCGCGGCGGCAACGGAGCCAATCGGCCGCGCTCAAATGACACCGCCCTGTTCGGCGGCCAGTACATCGTTTTTGTCAAACGCGGCACCGACATCAAGCCGGTCCGGATCACCACTGGCCTGACCGACCTCGACTACAGTGAAGTGACCGGTGGGCTTGAGCCCACCGACTCGGTGCTGCTGCTGCCGAGCACGAGCCTGATCCAGTCGCAGCAGGAGTTCCAGCAGCGGGTGAACCAGATGACCGGGGGCGGCGCCGTGCCGGGCATGCGATCCAACACGACCACTGGCGGCGGTGCGCAGGCCGGCGCCAGGAGGTAGGCATGCTGATCAACGAGACTGTCGCTGTCGCGCTCCAGTCCATCCGGGCCAACAAGCTCCGCGCCTCGCTCACGATGCTCGGCATCGTGATCGGGGTCGGCGCGGTCATCACCATGGTGGCACTGGGCAGCGGCGCGCAGAAGGCGGTGAACGATCGCATCGCGTCGCTGGGGGCCAATACGTTCTCGGTCTTTTCCGGCCAGCAGTTCCGCGGTGGCGTCGCCCAGAATACCCGCGTCAGCCTTACGACCGACGATTACCTCGCCGTGCGGCACAATGCCCACGACATCAAGGCGGTGGTGCCCGAGTTGCAGTCCGGCATGCAGGTGCAGTTCGGCAACCACAACGTCAACACCGACATCGTCGGCACGACGGCCAACTATCCCAAAGTCAACAACTTTACCATCACGGCGGGCCGGTTCTTCTCCGATGGCGACGACGAATCGCGCCAGCGATATGCCGTGCTGGGCGCGGACGTGCCGGACCAGATGGAAGCCAATGGCGCCGCCATGATCGGGCAGACGCTGCTGATCCGGGGTATTCCGTTCGAGATCGTTGGCATCATGAGCCGCAAGGGCTCGCAGGGCTTCAGTAATCCGGATGAGGACATCTATATCCCACTGGGCACGGCCCAATACCGAGTCTTCGGCACCGACCGGCTCCGGTCCATGTCCATTCAGGTGGCCGATGGCATTCCCATCGAACGAGGTATGGTCGACCTGGAACGGGTGCTGCGCGCCGAGCACAAGATCCGGCCAGGTGAGGAGAACGACTTCCGGATCCGGAACCCGCAGGACATCCTGGCCACGCAGCAGGAGGCCACCCAGGTCTTCACCATGCTGCTCGCCAGCATCGCCGCGGTCAGCCTGCTGGTGGGTGGCATCGGCATCATGAATATCATGCTGGTCTCGGTAACGGAACGCACCCGGGAGATCGGCGTCCGCAAGGCGCTTGGCGCCACCCGTGGCAACATCATGCTGCAGTTCCTGATCGAGGCGCTGACGCTCTGCCTGCTGGGCGGCATTCTCGGCATCCTGCTGGGCACTGGCGCCGCCATCATGCTGGCCCGGCTGGCGCACTGGAATACGCTGATCTCACCGACTGCCATTATCGTCGCCTTTGGATTCAGCGCCTTCATCGGGCTGTTCTTTGGACTCTGGCCCGCACGACGGGCGGCCAGCCTGGATCCGATCGTGGCGCTTAGATACGAATAGGCGGCGCGAGAGAATCAGATTTCTCGACAAGTGGTGCGAAGAGCCGCATAGTAGCGTGGCTGATAGATCCCTGCCACAGGAGCAAGGCCATGCTGCCCCCCATCCTTCCGATGGCCGTTGTCCTGTGTTGCGGTGCCTGTGCCGCTTGTTCCACACCAAGCGATACTTCGTTGGTTTCGGCAAGCCGACCTGCTACGACCCGCGCTGTCGACGAGCCTTCGTCTCGACTCGACATTCAACAAGAGCGCCAGCTCCTGCGTGGCGCCGCCAAGGCCGTGGCCATATCGCTTCGCTCCCCGCAGAATCGGCGCCGCCTCGCCAACTTGATGGCAGAATCACAAGATGCCGACTGGAGTGTCGACCTCTTCCAATATCTTGCTGCTGCCGACCTGTTCATTGGCTCCGCTGGAGCGGCGGAACTTTCTTCCATGGCCGACTTTGCCCTCACCATGCCAGTCTTGGAGCGCCGTGCCAATTGGGTGTCCCACGATGATCTCGGGGTTGTCGCGATGCTCTTCGATGGCGACTCCCTGATAGGCTACAACCTTGATGGCAGCCCATTACGAGGTCTGAATTACGACGGTCCGCCCGCAGTGCCAGTAATCGTGATGTCCCGCCGTCAAGCCGGAGCATATCCTGACGGACCTGGCTTAACTGTCGTTCCGTTCCAGCAATGCCAGCCGGAAAATGGCTGTGATGGAGGAGGCGGCGGCGGCACCGCTGGGGGTGGAGGCGGCGGCGGTACCGGCGGCGGCGACCCGCTACTCAGGCTCGCAAGCATCGAGATTACTGACGATAACGAAAGCTGGACCGCGGGACATCCTGAGTTCGAGATTTGGGCAATGGCCGTAGATTCGCTAGGTGAGCCCTTGCTCCGCTGGCGTGACACGGGTTTTCCCGAGTACCTGACCGTTCACGAGGCGGTGGCGGGGAGCTGCATAAGCGAAGCATGGCCAAGTGGGAGCACAAAATATTGGAATCTTGATGCGATCAACACCTTGACCAACTATGGTTCTACTGGTCCAATCGTGTTCATCGATACCAACCCACCCGCCTTGGCCCAATTCAGCTGGGCCGTTTGGGTAACTGAAAATGACGATATCTATCCATGCAGCTCCGCCAACGCTCTCGAAGTTCCTTCGATCGGGGATGTCGGTGGATTTCTCAGTAATGATGATGATCCAGTTGGACTGTTCACGATGGAAAATCCGATCAACGCAATGTCTCGCGCGAACGTGATGGACGTCCGAAGTATTTCACTCACGTATGCTCCATGACATCCATAAAGCATTCAAATGCGGGCTGAGCTCCGCTTTTGGGTATTGCTTCTGCCGATTGCTTTCGCCAGCCCGGCACTGGCTCAAGGCTTCGCCGGCGCCGACTTTTCGGTCGGCACCGGGAAAGTCCGTAGCCACTGCAGCAATTGTACGGGCATTCAGCCCAGTCCGTTCGCCGGGCTCTCACTGGCCGTCTCAGCTCGGCTCCGTATTGCTCACCACCTCCAAGTTGCTGCGATAGGCATGTCGAATCATGGCGTCAAAGGGCAGGAGGCGAGGACGCTGAACTTTGCCGGTGCCTTCTTTGGGGCGGTGCCACCCGCCCTGGACCACCTATTGCTGTATGGAGGCGTCGGATATCAGTGGTACAAGCACGACTTCAAATCGATCTCAGCCCGCGAAGAAGCGGATAGCCCGGCGATGCTGGCAGGAGTGGAATATCAGATTCGCCTGCTCCGCCAGCTCGCAATAAGCCCATACCTGGATGTTGTCTTTGCCTTCCGCTCGCAGGCAACACTGAACGATCGGCCGTCAGTGTCCGTTGCACCCCGTCTGCTCCATGCAGGACTCCGATTAGGCGTTGCACCGTAGCTGGTAGTCGCTTGGCCGGCAATGGTACTTACGACGTAGGTTCTGCCCCGACGCGATGTTATTTTGCCCGCCATGCACGTTTCATATTTAGCACTCGCAATCATCCTGCAGGACACCACGTCGCCTTCGGCTCGCCCGAGGGAGACCGTGACCATTCCGCGTATCGAAGCGTCGGCGGTCGTGGATGGCCGGCTGGATGAGCCGGTGTGGCAGCAGGCCGCCGAGCTCTCAAATTTCCATCAGTGGATGCCGGTGGACGGCCGGCCGGCCGAAGAGCGAACTGTGGTCCGGATGTGGTATGCGCCCGACGCCGTCTGGGTGGGGATCAGGGCCTACGATCGTCAGCCAGGCAGCGTCCATGCGACGGTGGCCGATCGTGACAACCTCGGCAACGACGACCAGGTCTCGATCTATCTCGACACCTTCGGCGACCGCCGCAGGGCCTACGTCTTTACCGTGAACCCGCTGGGCCAGCAGCAGGATGGCGTCCGGAGCGAGGGCGGTAATCAGGCGGCCTCGCTCACCGGAGGCACCGATGACCTGAGCCCTGATTTCCTGTGGCAATCCAAGGGCATGCGCACCGACTCAGGGTACGTGGTCGAGCTTCGCATCCCCTTCAAGAGCCTTCGCTACCCCACCGCCGACCGCCAGGCCTGGGGCCTCAATGTGGTGCGCGAGACCCGGCGCACCGGCTACACCGATACCTGGACCAACGTGCGCCGGGCCAGCGCCAGCTTCCTGGCGCAGGGCGGCCTGATGACCGGCCTGCACGACATGAAGCGGGGCGTCGTCGTCGAGGCCCAACCGTTTGTCACCGCATCGGCCAATGGTGCGCGGACTCCAGCGGGCGACTTCGAGCGTGGCAAGATGGACGGGTCTGCCGGCATGAACGTCAAGCTCGGCTTCACCGCCATGACGCTCGACGCCACCTGGAACCCGGACTTCAGCCAGGTCGAAGCCGACCAGGGCGTGGTGACGGTCAATGAGCGCTTCGCCATTTTTTTCGAGGAGCGCCGTCCCTTCTTCCTCGAGGGTATCGAACTCTTCTCGACGCCCAACCGGCTGGTCTATACCCGTGAGATTGTCGACCCGATCGCTGGCGCCAAGTTTACCGGCAAGTTCGGTCGCGTGGGCGTCGCCCATCTGACGGCCGTGGACGAAGCCGGCGACCGGAATGCCCTGTTCAACATCACCCGCATCCGCCGGGACCTGGGCGAGAACTCACTCGCCGGCGTCACCTACACCGACCGGGTGAGCGGCGATGACTACAACCGGGTGCTGTCGGGCGACACGCGGATCGTCTTCGGCCGGATGTACTTTGCCCAGGCGCAGCTGGGCCAGGCATGGACCCGCGACAATGCCGGCAGCCGCACCGGGCAGATCTGGCAGGGACAGCTCGACCGGACCGGCCGGTCCTGGGGATTCAACTACCAGATCAACGGCCTGAGCGACGGTTTCGAGACCCGATCCGGGTTCGTGAACCGGGTCGGCATCGTCAAGGGCCACATCATGAACCGGTTCTCGATTTACGGAAAGCCGGGAGCGTTGCTCGAGACTGCCACGGTCTTCTTCGGCCCGGACCGCACCTGGGACTATGACACCTTCCTGAGCGACGGTCCCATCGAAGGGTCGGACGATGCCAACTTGAGCTTCCGGCTGCGGGGCGGCTGGCAGATCAACCCCAGACTCTCGCGCGCTTTCGTCCACTTCCTGCCCGAGGACTATGCCGGCTACCGTCTGGGTGGTGCGACAACCGACCCCTTCATGCCACGGCCGGAGCTGAACAACGCCTTTACCTCGTCGCTGCAGGTCTCGACGCCGACCTGGCGGTGGGGCGACGTCGAAGCCAACGTCCGGTACGGTGAAACAGCCATCTTCCCGGAAGCCGCCGAGGGACGGGAGCTGCGCGCCACGACAGGGGTGAGCCTCCGCCCGCAACGCTCGGTGCGGACCACTTTCGACCTGACGTGGTCGCGCATCACCCGCGAACGGGACGCGAGCGAGTTCGCCCGAACCATCATTCCGCACGTCAAGCTCGAGTACCAGCCGACTCGCGCATTGTTCTTCCGCTTCATCGGGGAGTACCAATCGCAACGCCGATCGGCACTGAGGGATGAGGCCACCGGGAGGCCGCTGCTGATTGATGGACTGGCACAGCCGGCCACGCTCTCCAACACGTTCCGCATGGACTGGCTCGCCTCGTACGAGCCGAGCCCGGGCACGGTGCTCTTCCTTGGCTATGGCTCGACCATGGCCGACGAAGGCACGCTGAGCTTCCGGAATCTCACCCGGCAGACCGACGGCCTGTTCCTGAAGGCAGCGTATCGGCTACGGCGATAGGGCAGGATGGGCAGGATGGGCAGGATGGGCAGGATGGGCAGGATGGGCAGGCCGAAGCTCGCCGGGCATCACCCGCCCATCTAGCCCATCCTGCCCATCCCGCCCATCTTCCGTCCATGCCCTTACACCCTGCCGGGACCAAGCGCCACCATGGGCTCGTGCGCCTCACGCACTGGCTCAACGCGGCCCTGCTGGCTGGCATGATCGCGAGCGGATTGCAGATCTATCTCGCCTTTCCGCACATCGGGCAGAAGGGCCGGGTGTTCGATGTGCCCAACCCGTTCGACATGCAGCGATTTCCCGAGTGGGCGCGGCTGGGCGGCTGGCTGGGTGGCGGGCTCAACTGGCACTTTGCGCTGGCCTGGCCGTTCGTCCTTTGCGGACTGGCGTACATCCTGTTCCTGGGAATCAAGGGCGAGTGGCGCTCGCTCCTTTTCCGCCCCAGGGACACCGGCCCCGCCATTCAGATGCAGCTCTACTACATGCGGCTGCGCAAGGACGAGCCGCCCCAGGGCAAGCACAACGCGCTCCAGAAGTTTGCCTATACCGCGATCCTGATCCTCGCCACCATCTCGGTACTCTCGGGATTCGCCATCTACAAGCCGATCCAATTGTCCTGGCTGGTGTCACTCTTTGGCGGCTACGAACTGGCGCGGTACTGGCATTTCGTCGCGGTCTGGCTGTTCGTCGCATTTACGATCGTCCATGTGCTGGCCGTTTTCCTCTCAGATCCAGCATCGCTCAGAGGCATGATTACGGGGTGGTACCGTGGGAGGCATGTGTCCAATGAGTGATGAGGGACGAGGGACGGCGGTAGGAGTCAACGGTCGACCGTCGAGGTCGACCGTAGACCGTCTGACCGTCGCCACTTTGCGATCGCCGAGATTTTCTGCACCTCGCCTCTATCGCGGGGCCCGCGTCGCTGCTCGCCGCCTGCGGCTGGGATGGCGGGCCGCTGATTCAGCCGAAGCTCCGCAGTATCTCCCGCATCAATGACTGGGTGGGAGAGCACGTGCTGCAAAGCAACAGCCGACTGGCCCGCACCTACGCCGCTTCGGAACGAAGCGGCAGGATGCCCGCGTATCACGTCGCGCCCCGCATCCCTGAACTGGAGGAGCCGGCCCGGTGGTCGCTCCAGGTGGATGGACTGGTGCGGAAGCCGGGCGCGTTCACCATGGACATGCTGCAGGCCATGCCCCCGCTGTCCTACACGGTGAAGCACCATTGCGTGGAGGGCTGGACCGCCGTCGCGTCGTGGGCCGGCGTTCCGTTCAGCACGCTGGCAGCGATGGTGGAGCCGATGCCGGACGCCCGCTTTGTGAAGTTCAGTGCGTTCGAGCTGGACTCGCACGGTACCCGTTACACCAACGGCTGGGACATGAAGAGTGCCATGCATCCCCAGACGATGCTCGCCTATGGCTTCAACGACCGCCCGCTCACGCCTGATCACGGAGCGCCTTTGCGGCTCTACGCGCCCATCAAGCTGGGCTACAAGCTGACCAAGTACCTCGACCGCATCACGTTCACCCGCGAGCGCCCGGGCGGCTACTGGGAAGACAAGGGTTACCCCTGGCTGGCGGGACTGTAGGCAGGATGGGCAGGATGGGCAGGATGGGCAGGTCGGAGCCCGCTGGCGCGTCATTGCGAGGAGAGCAATCGGCCCATCTCGCCCATCTTGCCCATCCGAAGCCATATTCAAGTATGATCTCCTCTCTCATAATCGGCACCGGCATGGCGGTCCCCGACCGAGTCGTCACCAACGACGATCTCTCGGCAATCATGGACACCAGCGACCAGTGGATCCGCGAGCGCACCGGCATCGCCGAGCGGCGCTGGGTGAGAGAGGGAGAGACCGGCGTAGAGCTGGGCGCGGCGGCCAGCCGGGCAGCGCTGGCCGCCGCCGGCTTCGGCGCTGGTGATCTCGACGCCATCGTATACGCCACCTGTTCGCCCGATCACTTCGCCCCCGGCAACGGAGTGTTCCTGCAGCAGACGCTGGGCGCCGGCAACATCCCCGCGCTCGACGTGCGGGCCCAGTGCAGCGGATTCATCTACGCGCTGTCAGTGGCCGATGCCTGGATCAGGAGCGGCATGTACCGCACCGTGCTCGTGGTCGGCCAGGAGATTCAGAGCACTGGTCTCGATGTTTCGTCCGCCGGTCGCAACACGGCGGTCATCTTTGCTGACGGTGCCGGCGCAGCGGTTCTGACCGCCGCAGACGAGGCCAATCGCGGTGTTCTTGGCTTTGACCTCCACAGTGACGGCGCCAACGCCGAGAAGCTCTGGGTGGATGCTCCGGGGTCGATGTACCATCCTCGGGTCAGCACGGCGCAGCTGGAGCAGGGCCGGCACTTTCTCCAGATGGACGGTCGCGACGTGTTCCGGCACGCGGTGGTCCGCATGCCGGAATCGGTGATGAGCCTGCTGGACCGGCTCGGCCTTTCGCGGTCCGATATTGCGCTGCTGATTCCTCATCAGGCCAACCTCAGGATTTCCGAAGCCGTCCAGAAATCCCTCCACTTGGACGATTCGCAGGTGTACAACAACATCGACAGATATGGGAACACCACGGCCGCGACTATTCCCATCGCCCTTGACGAATGCGTGCGAGCAGGGCGGATTTCGCGGGGAGACCTGGTGGTGTTGACGGCCTTCGGATCGGGATTCATGTGGGGGAGTGCGGCGGTGAGGTGGTAGGCAGGATGGGCAGGATGGGCAGGATGGGCAGGATGGGCAGGATGGGCAGGATGGTCGAAGTTCGCCTTGTCGTCACCTCTGCGACCGTGGGGCTGACGGTTTCCATCCGCCCAGCGAGCCGCCGTGAAACCCACCGGCCTGTCGTTCCGTAGTGCAACACCGTGAGACTCGAACCCCAGATTGGATGGACCCCATGCTAGGCACAATCCTCACTGCCGCCACGATTGCCTTCGGCATATTCGGATTCGTCGTGAGCCGGAATTTCGTGCGCAATCGCCTTCGCTTCGTTGATGCGGTGCGCTCGCCCATTGCGCCGATGGCAGCCGGGATTCTGGCCTTCCTGGTGGCCTGGCCGCTCAGCATCCTGCCCTTCATCGGTATCTCGACCGCGGTCGTGTTCGGCTTTGCCTGCGCCTTTGGCACCGCCAGCGGCATCAAGGCGCTGCGCCGCGGCGACTATAACGAGCGGCAGATCCGGGCGTAGGGACGCCAAATTCCGTATGGGGCAGAGCCATGGCTCTGCCCATGCTATCTTGGAGCCATGGCAACGATCACATGCACGCGCTGCGGCCAGGAGCGCGACCAGATGGCCTTCCAACCCTTCCAGAACGACCTGGGCAAGCGGGCCTACCACGAAATCTGCGCCGTCTGCTGGGGCGAATGGCTCAAGCAGCAGCAGGCGCTGATCAATCACTACGGGCTCAACCTGCGGGAGGCGGAGGCGAAGAAGTTTCTGTTCGGGGAAATGGAGCAGTTTCTGTTCGGGCTGAAGGCTGAAAACTGAAGGCTGAAGACAGGTCGTCAGTCGTCAGTCTTCGGGCAACCGAAGTCTGATGGCCGATGACCCCATGTTTCACCAGCTCCCGCTCACCTTGAACACCAGATCGATCCCTGCGTCGCCCGGCTTGAGATCTTCCGACATGCCAACCCGCCATTCGTTGCCGCCGTTCGAGTGAATCATCCAGCCGAAGTCGCCGGTCAATTCATGATTGTCGAGTGACTCGAGCGTTGTATCGTGATAGTACGGGGTGTGATAGAAGAAGTAGCCGTAGATTGACTGCCCGCCCCACAGGTGGATTCGCACGCCTGTCGTTCCCATCCCGAAAACCACGTGCTGGTATGGGCTCAGCGCCCCATGCCGCGGAGTAAACCCGGCGCCAGCCGAGATCTCCCAGAACAGCGGTGCAGCCAGGTCGACCCTGAGTGCATGACTCGCACTGACGCTGGGGACGCCACGACCGAAGCCGCCGTCGCCTGTCGCAGTTGGCAGGGTCAGGCTCACTGCCGTCTGCTGCTCAAGATTGTGCCGCCAGCCCAGGGTGACCCGGGCGTCGCCCAGCGCAAGCGGGGTGCGCCTGGGGGCATAGTGGGTCCCATCCGGCAGCACCAGGTCGTAGCCGTAGGTGTTCTTCGGTCGCGCCGCCCGTTCCGGCTGGCTGAAACCGATTTGCCGGTGATACCAGACAAAGAACGCGTCCGCGAATCCGGCGTAGCTTCCCACCACTTCTCCCTGCGTCGACACCCAGAGGCGCGGGCTGAGGTCCCTGGTCCAGGCGACGGTGCCGCGCATCAGCTCCGCATCCAGGAGATAGCTGGCGCTGCCGCGCTGGTCCCGTTCGATGGCGTTGCCGTACTCGAAGGAGGCGGACCAGCGATTACGTGAAAGGTCGTACGGCAGGTAGGGCTGATAGGAGAGCCCGCTGCGCGAAGTGGCCGAGGGGTTGAGTGGCCGGCCGGACGGCGGGGATTGGGCGAGCGCCGGTGCTGCGCCCATGGCGAGCGTCAGGAACAGGATGGCAACGGATTTCACGGGCAGAAAGAAGATGGCTAGACGGCTGGACGGCAAGGCGGCTGGTGGAAGTCGCGGGTCGCGGGTGAGGAAGCTAGCCCAACGCGTCAGCGCGCAGCGCTTAGCGCAATTGCCCCACTACTACATGCCTTTTATGTGCGCGAAGGACTTCGAACCGGATGCTGTCCTCGGGTGCGTAGGAGCGCAGGATGCGGATCAGGTTGGATGGGCTGTCGGGACGGCGACCGTCCACGCTGATCACCACGTCGCCACCGCGCAACCCCAGCGACGACTCGGGTGGCGCACTGATGACCAGCACGCCGTCGCTGCTGCCGAAATACCGGCCGAGGTCCGGGTTGAGGGGCGCGAGCTCGAGATGCACCAGCGGACTGCCTGGATTGACAAACCGGTAGCCCATCACCCGCTGGGGCCACTCCTCTGGCATCGGCATCGGTTCACCGCTGCGCAGTTCCCGGAGGGCACGATCCATCGGCATCTCGTTGACCAGCATGGGCACCAGATGCACCGTGCGCCGGACGTCCCCGCGCCGGTATTCAATCGAAACCGTGTCATCCGTCCCCAACCGGCTCTGCAGCAACCACAACTGGACAGCCGGCGAGGCCAGCGGCCGGCCGTCGACACGAGTCACGTAGTCGCCGGTGCGAAGTCCGGCGCGGTCGGCGGGGCTCCCCGGGGTGATCGAGGTAATGGGATACCCCTTCTGCTCATCCGACTCACCGCCGGTATAGACATTGATGCCAATCACGGCGCGCTGGATCGGCGCCGGCGATACAGCGATGTAGCCGCCGCGCGGCGATTGGGATCCGCGCACGGGAGACTGGGCCGCCATCGGCGTGCCCACGATCATCGACAGGAGGAAGGCGGTGCGAACCTGCATGAGCTAAAATCCTACCGTGCTGGCACGCGTGACGTGCACATCCACCAGCGCATCCATCAACCCGACGCGCTGGCGCCAGAGATCGAGCTTGTTCTCGTTCTGCATGGCGGGCTCGGGCGCGAACTCGGCGGCCTGCAGCCGCTGGTCCACCTGGGCAATCCGGTCCTCGAGGACCTGCGCCACCCCGGCAGTCCGGCCATTGATCACCCGGGCATCCGGATTGTACGCATCCAGCACGCGCTCGAGTGTGGCGGATTGCGCCTGGGCTTCCTCGATAGCGGCCTGGGTCACGCCACCGTCATCGCTGCCGGCTGGCACGATCATCGGGCGAACCACCGCGAGCGCGGCAATGGAGGCAGCGAGCGCAAGCCCGACCGCGCCTGCCCGACGCAGCCGGCGGGCCCGCACGTCTGCCCGGCGCCGGGCATCGACGACGGCCCACATCTCATGTGCCGGCCGAAGCACCGGCAGCGCCCGGAGCCTGGCAACCCGCTGGTGCAGACGTTCCAGCTCGGCGCCGCAATGAGCGCAGGCCGCCACATGCGCCCGCAGGTCCGCCTGCCCGGGCTCACTCGCACCGTCGCGAAGCAGCAGGAGCTGCTCCATGGTGAGGTGCGTCATGAGGCCGGCACCTCCTCACCGAGCCAGCGCCGAAGCCGCGCATGCGCACGCGCAAGCTGCGACTTGGAGAAGCTGGGCGTCCGGCCCATCATGCCGGCGATTTCCTCGTGGGTATATCCCTCGACATCGTGCAGCCATACTACCGCACGCGACGTCTCGCCGAGGCTGTCCAGCGCGGCCTCGAGATCCATTCGGAGCACGGTTTCGTCGCGTCGAGCCGGGGCAGCGTACTCGTGCAGCTCATCGGTGTCGCGATACTTGTTGCGGCGGAGCTTCATCAAGGCCTTGCTGGATGCGATGGTGCGGACCCAGCCCCAGAGACTGCCATCACCGCGATAGCGGCCGATGCTGCGGCAGACCTCGAAGAACGTCTCCTGCACCACATCTTCGGCGTCCTCGGTGGTCCGGCAGATTCGCCGGGCCAGGTTGTAGACTGGAACCTCGAAGGCACGGAAGACTGTCTCGAGCGCAGCGGCATCGCCCGCCTGGGCATCTGCCAGGACGGCGTCGGCTGCTGAAAACGATGTCATCGTAAGGGCTCGGGCCATGGTGCAAATATAGATGCGGGACGGGGTGGGATGGTCGCGGGGCAGGATGGGCAGGATGGGCAGGATGGGCAGGCAAAGCTCACCCAGCCGTCACCCCAGCGAAAGCTGGGGTCCATGAGGACCCGAGGCATGCTGCTTCACCAGGGGTAAGCCTTCATGGATTCCAGCGTGCGCTGGAAGGAAGGACAAACCGAGCCCGCCCATCTACCCCGTCCCGCCCATCCTGCCCATCTTGCCTCCATGCCTACCCCCTCCGAGATCGCCATCTGGCACCACCATCTGGCCGACGAGGCCGACGCCGCGTTCCTCTACCGCCAGCTGGCCACCATCGAACAGAACCCGAAGCGATCGGAGCTGTTCCTCAAGCTGGCCGGAGTGGAAGACCGGCATGTGACCATCTGGCGTCAATTGCTGGCGGAAAATGGCCATGAGTCCCCCATTCCGGCACCATCAGCCGGCGCCCGGCTGCGCGCCTGGATGGCGCGCCGGCTGGGCGGCGGGTTCCTGCTGCCGCTCCTGCTCGCGGAGGAGGGGCGTGAGGTCAAGGGTTACCTCCAGCTGTATCAGGAGTCGCCCGAAGGGCCGTCGGGCCCCACCGCGCTGCTCCTGGCCAAGGAATCCAAGGAACATGCCGAGACATTGGCCGGAATGGCCGGCAGGAATGCGGAACCCTGGCACCGGACCGGGGCGGGTGGCTTCCTCCGGAACGTTGTGTACGGGTTCAACGACGGCCTGACGGCGAATTTCGGCCTCGTGGCCGGCATGCTGGGCGCGCAGGCGTCACTCGGCTCGGCGGAACATGCCGTGCTGGTGGCAGGACTCGCCGGCATGGTAGCGGACGCGCTTTCGATGGGCAGTTCTGGCTACCTGGCCGCCAAGAGCGAGCGTGAGGTGTACGAACACGAGATCGCGATGGAGCGGGAGGAGATTCGCTTCATGCCTGACCTCGAACGCGAAGAGTTGAGTCTCATCTACCAGGCCAAGGGAATTCCCGAGGAGCAGGCGAGCGCCCTGGCGACTCAGGTGATGGCTGACCCGGAGCGGGCGCTGGAAGAGAAGGTGCGCGAGGAGCTCCGGATCGGCGATGCCAATTCCACCCCGATGCGCGAGGCGTGGGTGACAGGAGTGGCGACCGCGCTTGGAGCCTTCATACCCGTGGCACCCTTTCTCTTCGGCACCGGCAAGGCGCCGATCGTTGCCGCATTCATCATCGCCATGCTCTCGCACTTCGGCGTGGGTGCGGCACGCAGCATGTTCACCGGACGCAGCGTGATCCGGAGCGGCATGGACATGTTCGTCGTGGGACTTGGTGTCGCGGTGGTGGGGTATTTCGTGGGAGAATGGATTGTTGGAGTGTTGTAGACGGCTAGGCGGCTGGCGAAGGTCGCCACACGTGTCATTGCGAGGGCGCGGAGCGCCCGAAGCAATCGGGTAGTCATGGGGAATGGACGCGTGACGGATAGTCGCACGTCGGCGTCAAGGCGTCACCTGCGGCGACACCTCCTGCTCTTAGCCGCGTGAAGACGCCGGGATGCTCGCGCTGGCTCCCTGATTGCTTCGTCGGCAATGACGCACCCGCCTATCCTGCCCATCTCGCCCCCCTGCTATCTTCCCCCCGCCATGACGACCGAACTCCAGCGCGAAGTCGCGCGCCGCCGCACCTTTGCCATCATCAGCCATCCGGATGCGGGCAAGACGACACTCACCGAGAAGCTGCTGCTGTATGGCGGCGCCATTCACCTGGCCGGCGCGGTCAAGGCGCGCCGAGCCGCGCGACACGCCACCAGCGACTGGATGGCGATGGAGCAGGAGCGCGGCATCTCGGTCACCTCCAGTGTGATGCAGTTCGAGTACGCCGGCTTCCAGGTGAACCTGCTCGATACGCCCGGCCACGCCGACTTCAGCGAGGACACCTTCCGGACGCTGGTGGCCGCCGACAGCGCGGTGATGCTGCTCGACAACCGGCGTGGCGTCGAGGAGCGCACCCGGCAGCTGTTTGAGGTCTGCCGACTGCGCCGCACCCCGATCTTCACCTTTGTCAACAAGTGTGACCGGGTCGGTGCGCCGCCGCTCCAGCTCCTCTCCGATGTTGAGGCCGACCTTGGCATCACCTGCTATCCGGTAACGTGGCCCATCTTTGATGGCGGCCACTTTCTGGGCGTGTACGAGCGTGCCTCCGGCCTGGTGCGACTGTTCGAGAAGGGCACCGACCATGGCGCCGGCCGTGCGATCGAGAATGTCGCCCCATTGGAGGACCCGATGATCACCGCCCGGCTTGGCGACGGCGTCATGGCGACGCTCAGGGACGAGCTCGAGCTCCTCGACCTGGCCGGCGATCCCTTTGAGGTTGAGGCCATCAAGGCCGGGACCATGACGCCGGTGTTCTTCGGCAGCGCGCTCACCAACTTCGGTGTGCGGCCCTTTCTCGACACCTTCCTGCCCCTTGCGCCGGAGCCGCTGCCCCGCGAAACGAGCATTGGTGAAGTCGCACCTGACGACCCGGCCCTCAACGGCTTTGTGTTCAAGATCCAGGCAAACATGGATCCCAAGCACCGGGACCGGGTTGCGTTCGTGCGACTGGTATCGGGCCACTTCGAAGCGGGGATGCAGGCGCTGCACGTCCGGAGCGGAAAGACGATTCGGCTGGCCTCACCGCAGACATTCCTGGCCCGGGAGCGAACCGCTGTCGAGGACGCCTGGCCCGGCGATGTGATTGGCCTCCATGATCGCGGCACCTTCCGTGTGGGCGATACCATCACCACTGGCGCGCCGCTCGAGTTTGCCAACATCCCGCGCTTCTCGCCCGAGCACTTTTCGCGGGTGCGGTTATCGGACCCGCTGCGTCGGAAGCAGCTCGACACCGGCCTCCGCCAGCTGTCGGAAGAGGGGGCGGCGCAGGTGTTCTATGAAGAGAACATGGCCGGACCAAGCCCGATGGTGGGGGCCGTGGGGCAGCTGCAGTTCGACGTGCTGCTGCACCGGCTGGAAAACGAGTACGGCGTGCCCGCCAAGCTCGACCGCCTGCCCTTCAGCGTGGCGCGCTGGGTGGAAGGCCCTGCGGACGACATCCGCCGGGTGGGTGACGGCTACGGCAAGAAGCTGGTCTTTGACAGCCGGGGCGCGCCGCTGATCCTGTTTGAGAATGATTATGTGCTGCGGGGCACGGTGGAGCGGGAGGAGAAGATTACCTTTCACGCGGTGGCGCCGTGATCGTCCAACCGTAGGGGTAAAGCCATGGCTTTGCCCCTACGGTTGGACGATCACACCACGATATTGATCAGCCGATCCTGCACGTAGATCACCTTGCGCGGGGTCGCATCGCCCACGAAACGCTTCGTCGCCTCGTCGGCCAGGGCCGCCGCCAGCACCTCCGGTTCCCCGCTGCCGCGTACCACCGTGACCCGCGAGCGGGTCCTGCCGCTCACCTGCACCGCCACCTCGACGCTGTCTTCCACCGCAAGCGCGGCATCGCCTTCGGGCCAGCGCTCATCGAAGATGCTGGTGCTGTGGCCAAGTCGCTCCCAGCACTCCTCGGCAAAGTGCGGCGCGAAGGGGGCGAGCATGACCACCATGTCCTCCACGACACGCCGGTCGGAACAGTGCGCCTCGCGCAGGACATTCAGCAGTTCCATGCAGGCCGCGATGGCCGTGTTGTAGCGCAGGTGCTCCAGTCCATCATGCGCTCGCAGCAGGGTCTGCTGCCACTTGGCCTCGACGTGGCGCGGAAGAGGGCGGATGACATCGTCCGCCGCCGTCTGGCCAACCAAGGCCCAGACCTTGTCCAGGAAACGTCGCGGCCCGCTGATGCCTTCGTCCCGGAAATCCCCGCCCTCCTGGAATGGTCCCAGGAACATCAGGTAGGTCCGGAAGGTGTCGGCGCCCCACTTGGCGATGTACTCGTCCGGGATCACGACATTGCCGCGCGACTTTGACATCTTGGCGCCGTCCTTGACGATCAGGCCATGCGCACGAAAGCGGGCAAACGGCTCCTCGAACTCCAAGTAGCCCAATTCGTGCAGCACCATGGCGATGAAGCGGGAATACAGCAGGTGGAGCACGGCATGCTCATTCCCGCCGATGTACGTGGACACGGGGCACCAGCGACGGGTGCGCTCAGCATCGAAGGGGCGGTCGTCGAAGTCGGTGCTGGGATAGCGCAGGTGATACCAGGCGGAATCGAGAAACGTGTCCGACACATCGGTTTCCCGGCGCGCCTTGCCGCCGCACTCGGGACACTCCACGTAGTACCAGGCCTCGTCGCGGGCGAGCGGCGAGACGCCGCTGTCGTCGGGCCGGAAATCCTCCAGGTGCGGCAGTTCGACTGGCAAGTCTTCCTCCGGCACCGGCACGACGCCGCACGTGTCGCAATAGATGATCGGAATAGGCGGTCCCCAGTACCGCTGGCGCGAAATGCACCAGTCATGGAGGCGGTACTGCACCACTCCCTTGCCTGCGCCAGCGGCCTCGAGCCACGCGATGATGCGATGCACCCCTTCTTCGGCGGGGAGCCCGGAGAACTCGCCACTGTCCTGCAGGATGCCGTGCTCGTTGATGACCGGCACGATGGGCAGCATGAACTTCTCGGCAAACTCCCGGTCCCGCTCGTCGTGCGCCGGGACGGCCATGATGGCTCCGGTGCCATATTCCATCAACACGTAATCCGCGATCCAGACCGGGACGGTCCGGCCGGTGGCGGGATTCCTGGCGAATGCCCCGGTGAAGACGCCGGTCTTCTCGCGCTCGCCAATCCGGCGCGAGACGAGATCCTTCGAGGCCGCGGCCGAGCGGTAAGCGTTCACCGCCTCGCGCTGGGCCGCCGTGGTGATGTCCGGCACCAGCGGATGCTCGGGGGCCAGGACCATGAATGTGGCGCCGAACAGCGTATCAGGCCTGGTCGTGAAGACCCGGATGCTCTTGCCGTGCTCGACAGGAAACTCGATCTCCGCCCCCTCGGAGCGGCCGAGCCAGTTGCGCTGCGCCGTCGTGGTGGAGTCGGACCAGTCCATCCGGGACGGGTCATCGAGGTTCGCCAGCAGTGTCCCGGCGTAGTCACTGATCCGGAAGAACCATTGTTCCAGGATCCGCTGCTCCACCAGCGTGTCGCAGCGTTCGCAGCGGCCGCCAATGACCTGCTCATTGGCGAGGACCGTCTTGTCCTTTGGGCACCAGTTGACCGCGGCCGCCTTCTTGTAGGCCTTCCCCGCCTTGTACAGCTGCAGGAAGATCCACTGGGTCCACTTGTAGTAGCCGGGATCGGTGGTGGAGAGTTCATGCCGCCAGTCGAACATGCCGCCGATCCGCTTCAGCTGCCGGCGGAAGTTCGCAATGTTCCGCGGAATGAGCGTGCCCGGGTGGGTGCCGACCCGCAACGCAAAATTTTCGCTGTGGATGCCGAAGGCGTCGAACCCGATGGGTTCAAAGACATCAAAGCCCTGGAGCCGCTTGAACCGCCCGAAGACGTCGGCACCGGTAAAGGCGAACATGTTCCCGACATGCAGCCCTTCCGCCGAGGGATAGGGAAACATCATCAGGTTGTAATAGGGGCGAGGGGCCCGATCGAGGTCCGGCTCGTTGGTGTGACGCTCCGCCCAGCGTCGCTGCCACTTGGCTTCGACCTGGTCGGGCTGGTAGGACTGGGGATCGGTCTCGGAGGGCTGGGTCATCTGATGACTGCGGTCCACGGAAAATGTCGTCCAGTGCCGGGTTGAGCGGGAAATGTACCGGAGCGCGTGAGCCCATGCCATGCACGGCTTGCCCTGCTCCGGTCCGGTCTCATAGCTTCCGGTCACACCCCTCCTTCCATCTGGCGGACTGCGGAGACGCATGACCATCGCATCACGACGCTTCGGGCTCGGCCTGCACGCCGCCGGCGGCCTCATTGTGCTTCTGCTGACCATCGTGGTGGCCGCGATCCTGTGGCAGGCCACCGGCGCCACGGCCGTCGGCGACGTCCTTCCCTACCTCCTGGCCTTTGTGGCTGTCGCAGTCATCATGGAGATCGTCCTGACGAGCTGGGCGAACCAGGCCGTGGTCCGGCCGCTCCTCGCGGCGGAACGGATTGCCGCCCGGGTCGCGCAGGGCGACCTCACGGCGGGCGAACTCCTCGAGGCGGATCCGGTACTGTTGCGGTCGCCGCTGGGCAGAAGCGTGCAGGACATGGTGGGAGCGCTTCGCACGCTCACGAGCACCATTCATGGCACCTCGGCTGACGCTGCCGCGATGGCCGAGCAGATCGCCGCCTCCACCGAGCAGATGACCGCCTCGACCCAGGAGGTCGCCAGCACCACGGGCGACCTGACCGAACGCGCCAACCAGCAGGCGCTGATCGTCCGCGGGGCCGCCGATGATGCCGGGAGGATCCTGGGCATCTCGAAGGAGCTGGCCACGGGTGCGGTGGAAGCGGCCCAGCGCAATGGCGCGCTGGCGCGCGCGGCGCGCGCGCATCGCCAGCGCCTGGAGGCAAGCACCGCCGAACTCGAGCGACTGGCCCAGGATGCCGAGCACGGGGCCGCTGAGGCGGAGGCGCTGGCGGCGGCATCGGCCGAGATCGAGAAATTCGTCACCCAGACCAAGGCCATCGCCAAGCAGACCCACATGCTCGCGCTCAATGCCTCGATCGAGGCGGCTCGCGCCGGGCGAGGAAGGCAAGGGATTCAGCGTCGTTGCCGAGGAGGTGCGGAAGCTGGCGGCGCAGGCGGCGCAGGCGGCGACATCGACCAGCGAGACGGTGCAGACCGTGCTGGAACGCGTCGCAACGGCGCGGGAGCGCCTGCTGCGGCTGGGCGAGGGCGGCATGGCTGCCCGCGAAGCAGCGCATGCGGCCGCCGAAGGCTTGCTCACCGTGGCGAACGATGCCGAAGAAAACGACCAGTGGACCCAGCGGATCTCCAGCTCGGCGGAAACGGTGCGAGGCCTGGTGGAAGGGATCGCCGGGCGGATGCGGGAGGTTTCAGCCGGCACCGAGGACTACGCCGCCGCCGCGGAAGAGATTGCGGCAGCGGCCCAGCAGTTGAATGCTTCTACGGAGGAGATTTCGTCGTCCGCCGGCCATCTGGCGGAAGCGGCCGAGAAGCTCACTGGAGCCGTGGGGGGCTTCCGGCTGACCTGATCATCGGCGCCGGATCCGGCGCGGGGAGTCCACCATGCGTCGTAGCCGACTGCTCATTGCCGCGATCGTGGCCATTGTCTCATTGGTCACCTACTTCGCCAGCTCGAGCGACAATCCAATTACAGGCGAAACCCAGCACACCGGCAGCATCACCCGGGAACAGGAAGTCGCCCTCGGCCTGCAGGCGGCACCGGAGATGGCGCAGGAGTACGGCGGCATCAGCAGCGATGCCGCTGCCACCGCGCAGGTCAACCGGGTCTGCGCCCGGCTGGTCAGCCGGAGCGATGCGCAGCAGGCCACGGCCTACTACCGATTCGAGTGTCACCTGCTGGCGGACCCGAGCACCATCAACGCGTTTGCCCTTCCTGGCGGCCAGGTCTTCATCACGTCCGGTCTCTTGTCCAAGCTGACGACCGAAGGCGAGCTTGCCGGCGTACTCGGGCACGAGGTTGGCCACGTCGTGGCGCGCCATGGCGCGCAGCAGATGGCCAAGGCGCAGCTGACCCAGGGACTGAGCGGTGCGGCCGTGCTGGCGACCTACGATCCGAACGACCCAGCCAGCCAGCGCAACGCTGCCGTGGTGGCGCTGATCGGGCAGCTGGTCAACATGAAGTTCAGCAGGAGCGACGAACTGCAGGCGGATGAACTGGGCGTAAAACTGGAGAGTCAGGCGGGTTATGACCCCCGGGCCATGGTGAAGGTCATGGAGATCCTGGAGGCGGAGGCCGGCGCCAGTCGCCAGCCGGAATTCTTCAGCACCCATCCCAACCCGGCAAATCGGGTCAGCCACATCGAAGATGCCATCAGGGCGCAGTATCCGAATGGGCTTCCGCCCGGACTTCAGGAATGACCGGGTGGTGCTCGGCGAGCGCATCGAGTTCCGCCTGCAGGTTCCCCGCGTCCTCCAGGAAGCGATCGAGCGAGACCGTACGCGCCATGCTCGCGCCGACAGGACGAAGCACGTCCGAGTAATGCAAGGCATCGTCAAAATCATCAGCGCTGGACCAGTCATTGACGCGCGACAGGATCAGCAGCGACACGGCCGTGACGGCGGCCGTGAGGATCCGCCGGCGACGGGACAGCATGCTCACCAGGCTCAGATGGGCGCTCAGCGCCACGGTCAGCAGGAGCAGCAGCCCGGCTGACTGTGCCAGACTCCGCGCCATGGCGGCCGGCCAGATGAACTCCACGTATTGCATGGCTGCCGTCCACAGGGTTCCCAGCGAGAGCGCCAGCGCAGCAATGGCAAGATGGGTGAGGAACCTCGCCCGGGCGCCCTGTGCCCGCCCGACCAGGGCCCACGTTCCGGCCCAGAGCGCCAGGAAGAGAAAGATGGCGACAGCGGCGCCGACCGCCGTGGCCGCGTCATCGGCGCCGTACTGCTTGAGCCAGGCGACGACCGCGGAGAAGGCCAGGGAGCCGCCGATGGTGGTCCAGGCGACGCCGGGCCGGCGAAGCCCGCTCACCAGCCGGTTCTCATCGGACAGCGGAACGGCTGGGGCCACGGCGTGACCGATATCGACGACCCTGAGGACCGTCTCCCCGAGGCGGGCCGTGCCCCCTGACGGCAGGCGAAGGCGCGGGCTTCGCTCACCCCGCATGCCGTCGCGCACTCCGTTGACGCTGCCCGTATCCTCTATCACCATGACGCCATCGGCGTCGAGCAGGAGGCGGGCGTGATGCGCATCCATGTAGCGATCATCCACGATGATGTCATTGTCGTACGCGCGACCGATGGATGCGGGCAACTGCTCCACGCGGTGCCGGGACCGCAGGTGGAGCCGGCGATCGCGGACCTCGACCAGGATCACTCGGTCCATGCGATGCTCTCCAGGAATCGCCGGGCCACCCGCTCGGCATTTTCATAGCTCACACCGGCCAGCGTGAGCGTCGTCACCAGGCCCTGGTCTCCCTTCACCAGGGCGGCAGCCCGCACCACCACGTCGTACAGGCCGGCCATCCGGCGATACCGCCGCGCACAGAAGGCAGTGCGGAGCATGCCCTGCTGGCGTTCGACATTGCGGGTGACGCAGCGATAGCTGGTCACATCGTCCTCGTCGCCCCACATGGGCGAGTCCCCGCTGGCAAAATGCGCATTGTACAGCGCGTAGAACCGGAAGCGATTGAGCTGTTTCGAGCTGATGACCTGATGGGACAGCTCGATCAATCCCGACGCCTGATCCTCCGAGAGGTAGATGTAATCATCGGTAGAGCACTGGTGCGACACGGTTTCATAGGGCAGCTCAGGGCTGCGGTCGGCGTCCGCCCAGCAGCGGAAGAACGAGGCCGGCGCCGTGGGCAGCGTAAAGGGCCCGATCCTGACCGTGGGCACTGGCGTCCGGAACACCCGGTCCAGATACTCATCCTGGTAGGCGAGCATCTGGCGTCCGGCCTCATCCAGGAAGTTGTCGGCCGGTCGGAAATTCTGCGTCCGGCTTCGCTGCAGGAGGGCACGGGCGTCTGCCGACGGTACCAGGAAGCTCACCTGATTGCCCTCAGTGGAGACGTTGATGCCAATGACCTCGCCGGCGTCCGAGACCACTGGTCCGCCGCTCATGCCCGGATTCAGCGATCCGGTGAAATGGATCTTGGGATAGAGCGTGTGACGCAGCAGGCCGTTGTAGGTGCCCTCGACGATGCTGAGTCCGAGATCCTTGGGGTGCCCAAGGGAGAACAGCCGGTCGCCCTGCTCGGGCGTCACGTCGTGCAGCGTGAACCACGCCGATGGCGCCACGGCGCTGCGGACCAGCGCCAGGTCATGGACCACGTCGATGGCCAGCAGTGTGACGCCGAGCGTGTCTCCAGCGGCGGTGATGACTCGCGCCCGGTAACGATCGGGACTGCGGACCAGCTGGGACACGACGTGATAATTGGTGATTACGTCTCCCAGCGCCGAGACGAAGAAGCCGGAGCCGAGCGACGCCTTGGCGGCCGAGCCGGTCTCGGAGATTTCGATCTTGACGACTCGATCGCCGAAGCGGCGGAAGACCGAGGGGCTGCCCCGGCTGGCCGCCTGAGCATGCAGCGGCGCAGCGCGGGCCACGATCACCGGTGACCAGGCGCCTGCCAGGACTGCAATGGCGGCACGGGCCAGCCGCATGCGCGCAAGCATCAGCCGGCGGCCTCCGGGACGCTACGGGAAGAAGAACCAGGCGAGATGGAACCGCCAAAGTGTAACGCGGGGACGGCGACACCGCGAGGGCCGCTATCTTTTTTGGGTGAGCAAGCCATTGGCCAGAATCAAGATGCTACGTGCGGGCTTCTCCACGCTGGGCCAGGTGGCACCGGCCCTGGCTGCGGAGTACGCCGAGCGGCTCTTCTGCCGGCCGCCCACGCGGGAAGTGCGCCCCCAGGAAACGGAGTTCCTGGCGACCGGCGCGCGGTTCGAACTCCGGACTGGCCGGGAGACCATCGCCGCCTGGAAGTGGGGCGGCGAGGGCCCGCTGGCGCTCCTGCTCCACGGCTGGGGCAGCCGGGCGTCCCGGTGGTGGCGACTGGTCCCGGGACTTGTCGACGATGGTTTTCGGGTGGTTGCATTTGACCAGCCGGCGCACGGCGAGTCATCGGGGGAACAGGTCTCGCTGCCGCGCTTTGTCGAGACGCTGGAGGCGATGGTCTCGCGCCTGGGACAAGCGCCGGCCCTGCTCTGCGGCCATTCGCTGGGAGGCTCCGCGGCGGTGATTGGCATGCATCGAGGCATTATGACCCGGCGCGCCGTGCTGCTGGGCGCGCCCTCTGAGCAACGGGAATATGCCGAGCGATTTGCCCGGACGGTCGGCCTCCCGGATGCCGCGCGCGACATCATGATGGACAATCTCTCGCGCCGGCTCGGCTTGACCTGGAGCGATCTCGACCTGCCGCCCCTGGTGGAAGGGCTCGAGGTCCCGGCGCTGATCGTGCATGATCGAAGCGATGCCGAGGTGGCGTTTGCGCACGGCGAGCGTCTGGCGGCCAGCTGGCCCGGGGCGGAACTGCTCGCCACCGACGGGCTGGGGCACAGCGGCGCCCTGGAGGACGTCGTCGTGATGCAACGGGTCCGCCAGTTCGCGGCGGAGGCCCGGTGATTGTCATGGATCGCGAGAACCTGTTGGCACCGGGCTGGTCGCATGTCGTCTCGACGACCGGCGATGTCACCGAGCTGGAGGCGCTCCGCCTTGCCGTCGGCGCACCCCCAGCGGCCCTGCAGCTCACCAACTCGCGCTGGCCGCATCTCGACCTCAAGCTCGAACCACGCGAACGGGCGTTGCGGCGTCCCGACGTGACCGTGGTTGAGTCGACCCGTGAGCTGATCCGTTTCGTGCGCGGCCAGCGCGGGATAGCTTCCTGAGCATGCTGCACCTGCTGCTGAATGCCGATCTTTACGACCCACGATCGCTGGGCCGGCGCCACCTGCTGATCGCTCACGGGCGGGTGGCGTGGATCGGCAGTGCGGTGCCCGACATTCGGGGCGTGCCGGTTGAGCGCATTGACCTGGAGGGCCGCCGCCTCGTCCCCGGCCTGATCGATGGCCACGTTCATCTCACTGGCGGCGGCGGCGAGGCTGGTCCGGAGACGCGTGTGCCGGCCATCCCGCTCAGCCGGCTGACCACCGCCGGCATCACGTCGGTCATTGGCCTGCTCGGCACCGACGACGTGGTGCGCGGACCGGCGGAATTGCTGGCGACGACACTGGCACTGCGCCGGCTGGGATTGTCCGCCTGGTGCCTGACGGGTGGTTACCACTTGCCGCCGCGAACGGTGACCGGCAACGTACGTTCCGACCTGGCACTGCTCGAGCCGGTGATCGGCGTGGGCGAGGTGGCCATCAGCGATCACCGCTCGTCGCAGCCGTCGCTCGATGTGCTGCTCGCCACAGCGGCCGAGGCGCACGTGGGCGGATTATTGGGCGGGAAGGCCGGCATCCTGCACCTGCACATCGGGGATGGCGCCCGCGGCCTGTCGTTGATCCGCGAGGCGCTCGAGCGCAGCGAGCTTCCGGCGAGCGTCTTCAATCCGACTCACATCAACCGGAGGCGGGCATTGCTGGACGAGGCGCTGGAACTGGCTCGCGCCGGCTCGGTGGTGGATGCCACCGCGTTTCCGGTGGCGGAGGGCGAGGACGCCTGGAGCGCCGACGCATCGCTGGTGCGCTACCTCGACAGCGGCGCGCCGGCCCGGAACATCACCGTGAGCAGCGACGCCGGCGGCTGCCTGCCGGTCTTCGACGCCGACGGACGCGTGGCGAGCATGGATGTGGGCCGTCCCGCGGCGCTCCTGCGATGCCTCGGCGCCGCCGTTGCAGCTGGGCTGCCGCTCGAGCGGGCGCTCCCGGCCTTCACCTCCAACCCGGCGCGACACTGGCAGCTTGCCCGGAAGGGCCGGGTGGCGGTCGGGACCGACGCCGACCTGCTCGTCCTCGACTCCGAGGGCGGCGCCGACGCGGTCATGGCGCGCGGCCGCTGGCATGTGCAGGGCGGGAAGGCTATTGTCGTCGGGCCGCTGGAGGAGCTGGCGTGACGCCGCCGGTAGCGGCTGCTCGCGCCGGCTACGTGGTGCCGGTGGGAGGTGCGGAGGACAAGGTGGGCGCCAGCATGATTCTGCGGCGGTTCACCACGCTGGCGGGAGGCGACGAGGCCGTCATCGCGATTCTTCCCACGGCGTCGGAGGTGATCGACACCGGCGAGCGCTACGCCCGACTGTTCCAGAACTTCGGCGCGCGGAAGACGACGGTCATCCCGATCACGTCGCGATCAGACGCCAACGACCCGGCCGTGATTGCAGCACTGGAAGAGTGCAGCGGCATTTTCATTACCGGCGGGAACCAGCTGCGCCTTGGCACCATGGTCGGCGGCACCGACCTGGCCCGGACCATCCGGGCACGCAATGCCGCCGGGGCCCACGTGGCCGGCACCTCGGCGGGCGCCGCGTTCCTCTGCGAGCACATGATCGCGTTCGGCGAGGAAGGGGCCTCGCCCCTGGCCGGAAGTGTCACGCTGGCTCCGGGCCTGGGGCTGTCGAACACGGTGATCATCGACCAGCACTTCCGCCAGCGCGACCGGCTGGGGCGCCTGCTGACGGCGCTGGCCTACAACCCGTTCGCGCTCGGGCTGGGTCTCGACGAGAACACGGCGGCGTTCATCGGTCCCGACCATCGGTTCGAGGTGGTGGGAGGAGGCGCCATTACGGTGGTGGACCCGTCGGATCTGGAGTTCAGTTCCATGGCGCGGGTGCGCCGCAACGACCCGGTGTGCCTCATCGGCCTCCGGCTGCACATTCTCGACCACGGTTCTACGTTCAACCTCTCGACGCGCAAGGCTTCTCCGCCCCCGGAGATTGCCGAGCGCCCGTGAATTGATATATGCGGGGTGACCATGCGCATCATCGATCGCGCCGTCTACGTCGGCCCCAGTCTGTACGCCCATTTTCCCGTCATTCGCCTGGACGTCGATCTCGGTGAACTCGAGGACTGGCCCAGCGCCCGCCTCGGTCCGGCCTTCATCGATCCGCTGCTCGACGCACTGCCCGGGCTTCACGACCATGGTTGCTCCCATGGCGAGCCAGGTGGCTTCGTGCGCCGCCTGCGCGAGGGTGACGGCACCTGGATGGGTCACGTACTGGAGCATGTGGCCATCGAGCTCCAGAATGTGGCCGGCCACCAGATCAGCTTCGGCAAGACCCGGTCGCAGGGACCGCGCGGGCAGTACTGGCTGGTCTATCAGTATCAGCAGCGTGAGGTGGGCCTCGAAGCCGGCGAACTTGGCATGCGGCTGCTCCACAGCCTCCTTCCGCCAGACCTGCGGCCGGACGGAAGCGTGCCGCCCGGTTTTGAGTTTGCGGAGCAACGTGATGAATTCATCCGGTTTGCCCAGCGCCATGCGCTGGGACCGAGCACGGCGGCGCTGGTCCACGCCGCTACGGTCCGGGGCATCCCATGGCTCCGCACCGGCACCAACAGCCTCATTCAGCTGGGCCACGGCCGGCACCAGCGGCGGGTACAGGCCACCGTCACCAGTCAGACGTCGCACGTGGCCGTGGAGCTGGCCTCCGACAAGGAACTGACCAATCGCATTCTCGGCACACTCGGCCTGCCGGTGCCGACCCAGGAACTGGTGCGGTCTGCCGACGAGGCGGTGGCGGCCGCGGCGCGCGTTGGCTACCCCGTTGTCACCAAGCCATACAATGGCAACCACGGCCGCGGCATCTCGATCCACCTGCTGACCGAGTCGCAAGTGCGCGACGCATTCCAGGTTGCTGCAGAGCACAGCAACAGCGTCGTGGTGGAAGCGTTCGTCGACGGACTCGACCACCGCATGCTGGTGATCAATGGCTCGGTCGTGGCGGTCTCGCAGCGGCGGCCGGGCCATGTCGTGGGTGATGGCCAGCACACGGTCGCCGAGCTGGTGGAGCGGGAGAACGCCGATCCCCGCCGAGGCATCGGGCACGAGAAGGTCCTGACCCGCCTCGAGTTCGACCGGCAGGCGGAGTCGCTGCTGGCGCGCATCGGCTACACGGCCAGGACCGTGCCGCCCGAAGGCGAGGTGGTCTACCTGCGCTCCACCGGCAACCTGTCCACCGGAGGGACCGCCAAGGACGTCACCGACGTCACGCATCCCGACAACGCGGAGATGGCGGTGCGTGCGGTGCAGGCAATCGGGCTGGACATCGGGGGAGTCGATTTTCTCACCAGCGACATTGCCCGTTCCTACAAGGACGTGGGCGGCGCGATTGTCGAAGTGAACGCGGCCCCCGGATTCCGCATGCACATGTCGCCCAGTGAGGGCAAACCGCGCGACGTGGCCGGGCCCGTGATCGACATGCTGTTCCCGCGCGGCGTACCCAGCAGCATCCCGATCGCGGCCATCACCGGCACCAATGGCAAGACCACCACCGCCCGCATGCTGGCGCACATCCTGAAACTGGCCGGCCAGTGCGTGGGCCTCACCACCACCGATGGCGTGTACGTGGATGGACAGCGCACCGTGGCCGGAGACATGACCGGCCCGGTGTCGGCGCGCATGGTGCTTTCGGATCCATTCGTCGAGGTGGCGGTCCTGGAAGTGGCCCGGGGCGGGCTGTTGCGAGCCGGACTCGGCGTCCGCCAGGTTGACGTTGGCGCGGTACTCAACGTCCGGGAAGACCATCTCGGCATGCACGGCGTCAACTCGCTCCGGGAGCTGGCCAGCCTCAAGCGGATCGTGGTCGAGGTGGCAAGGGACACGGCGATCCTCAACGCCGACGACCCGCACTGCCTGCGAATGGCCGACCACGCGCCAGCGCGGCATCTCTGCTACGTGACGATGAACCCCGGGCATGACCTGGTTCGGGCGCACATCCAGGCCGGCGGCAGGGGCTGTGTGCTGGAGGCCGGCATGACCGGCCAGATGATCACGCTCTACGACCACGGCGCGCACATCCCGCTGCTGGCGGCGCACCTGATTCCGGCCACGCTGGACGGCCGCGCCACCCACAATATCCAGAACGCCATGTTCGCCGCAGCGATGGCCTTCAGCATGGGACTCAAGCTGGAGAACATTCGTCACGGGCTGCAGACCTTCGATACCACGTTCTTCCAGGCGCCCGGCCGTGGCAATGTCTTCGACGAGCACCCCTTCAAGGTGATCCTCGACTACGGCCACAACGCGGCGGCCGTGGATGCCATGGTCCAACTGGTGGAGCGCCTTGGCCCCACTGGACGGCGGATCGTGGTGATCACGGCGCCCGGCGACCGCCGGGACGAAGATATCGCCGCCGTGGGCCGCGCCGTGACCGGCAATTTCGACCAGTACATCTGCCGCCAGGACGACAACCGGCGTGGGCGCGAGCCCGGCGAGGTGCCGCGCATGCTCCACGACATCCTGGTTGACGCCGGCGTGCCGCCCGACCTCGTAACGATCGTCGAGGACGAACAGGAAGCCGTCCGGACCGCGCTGGGCGTCGCGCGGGCCGGCGACCTGCTGCTCATCTTTGGCGACAACGTGGCGCGATGCTGGGACCAGGTCGTGAACTTCCAGCCGGTCCATGTGGAACGGCGCGCGGTGCGCCGCCCGGTCGAGGGAGACGGCGCAACGGTCGTACTCCAGGAGCGGGCAACGCCGCGCACGTTCGTGCGCGACGTGCGCGGGGTCCGGCTGGCGCGCGACATCGAACTCGAGGACTGACCGTGCTCGAGGCGCGGCGACTTACCGGCCCTCACCTGCTCGACGACCGCACCGGGGCGGCGCTCGACGTCCCGATCGGGGAAGAACTCGATGCGCTCATCCCCCTCTGGGAAGCCGAGGCGCGCCGCCTGCTGGACGGGCTGGGGTGGCACCACGAGTACACCCGGATCCACCGGTTCAGTGGCGGCGCCTGCCTGTTCGCCAGCGCGCCGGTGGACGTGCTGTATGCCGCGACCGATCTGGTCGAGGAAGCATGGCAGGCGGCTGAGGCGCGATACCGGGGGGAAAGCGCCAGGCCGGACGCAGGCGAACGACTGCGCGAGCTGGTGCTGAACGAACGCCGTCCACATGTGCGGCTGCTGGCGCGTGCCGCGGAAACCCACGGCGTTTCCTTCCTGCACGACAGCGATGGCGTGTCCCTCGGCACGGGGAATGGGGCCGTCTTCTATCCCCATGATGCCATCCCTGAATCGGCCGACGTGGACTGGCGGTCGGTGCACGACGTGCCGCTCGTCCTGGTCACGGGGTCCAACGGCAAGACAACCTCGGTGCGGCTGATCACGGCGATGGCAGAGGCGGCAGGGCTGCTCACCGGAAGCGCCACCACGGATGGCGTGGTGATTGGCGGGGCCATGGTGGCCGCCGACGACTTCAGCGGGCCAATGGGTGCCCGCCGCGTGCTGCGGCACGCGGCGGTGCAATGCGCGGTGCTGGAGACGGCCCGCGGAGGAATCCTCCGGCGCGGCCTGGCCGTCCGTCATGCCGATGCTGCGCTCATCACGAACATCGCGGAGGATCACTTCGGCGACTGGGGTGTCAATACCCTGGAGGAACTGGCTGACGTAAAGCTGGTGATCGCGCGCGTCGTGCGTGAGACTGGCGCCGTCTGCCTGAATGGCGATGATGCTGTGCTGGTGCAACGGGCCCAGGCCCTGCGCCTGCAGCCGTCCTGGTTCTCGCTGAATCCGGCGTCGCCCCTGCTGCAGGCAGGCACCGACGGCGCCTGGCTGGACGGCTCGGAATTGCGGCTGCGCCACCAGGGACACACCAGCACCGTCATGGACGTGCGCAACATTCCGCTCACCTTGCTCGGAGCGGCGCGATACAATGTGGCCAACGTGCTGGGTGCCCTGCTCACCGCTGCGTCGCTCCAGCGCGCGGATGGCCAGCCGCTGATTCCGGTAGGTGCCATGCGCGCAGCGCTCGAGAGCTTCGAGTCGTCGGTCGAGCGGAATCCGGGACGGGGCAACCTCATCGATGTGGGCGGGGTGTGCGTGCTGGTGGACTACGCCCACAACCCGCATGGCATGGCGGCACTCACCCAAATGGTCTCCACCCTGCCGGCCAGGCGACGCCTGATCCTGCTGGGCCAGGCGGGCGACCGGACCGACGAAGCGCTTCGGGCGCTGGCGCGTTCCGCCTGGGCGCTGAATCCCGACCGGATCATCCTGAAGGAGATGGGCAAGTATCGCCGGGGCCGACCGGAGGGACAGGTTCCCGACCTGTTGCAGGCCGAGCTGCAGGCGCTGGGCATGGCGGAGGATCAGATTGAACGGGTGGAAACGGAAGTTGAGGCGGCTCGCTCAGCACTGGCCTGGGCCGAGGCCGGCGACCTCCTGATCCTGCTGGTGCACGAGCGGCGGGATCAGGTCACGACGCTGCTCGACACGCTGAGGCAGGCAAGCTGGCGGGTGGGAGCGGCGTTGCCATAGGGCAGGACGGGCAGGACGGGCGGGACGGGCGGGACGGGCGGGACGAAGTTCGCCACGTCCATTGTCAGAAATTGCCATCACGCGAGTGCAGCGAGCGAAGCAACCTTGACCGCTCCGGGAATCTGGCAAGCAGATTCCTCATGGCGACCCGGTGTTCACCGGGGCGAGGGCAGCCGGCGAGTGTCCGTTCGCGCTGCCAGGGGCTTCGCCCTAGGCTGCACCGTCGTCCCGTCATCCCGTCTTCCCGCCTTCGCGTCTCTCTCCGCCACCAGCACCTCGAACCGCTCCGTCAGTTCCCGCTGCCGCCGTCGCAGCTCGCGCACTCGCCCAGGATGGCGTCGCAGCACCAGGTAGCGGCGCACGTCGCGCCAGGCGGCGTACCACCGTTCACGAACCCAGAGGCCGGCGACGCCCAGCGCGGGAGCGCCGAAGAGCATGATGACTGCCCAACCAGCGCCTCCCATGGCGCTGGCGGCAATGACCAGAACCAGCAGCCATGCGCCGTACAGCACGATCCCGCCAAAGAGCTTGTAGGTGGAGCGCACGTCGCGTTCGCCGTGAATGCCTTCTGCCACCAGGCCGGTGAGCCGGTATGGCAGCCACCACAACAGGAAGCCGGTGGCTGCCACCGCAAACACTGGTAGCAGCAGAAGGGGCAGGCGCTCGATGCTCCAGCGCACCGCCGTGTCCGCACGAAGCTCTGATTCCAGGTCGGCCGGGGCCAGATCGAGACGGGCAAGCGACCGGGCGTGATGGCGCACGGCCCGAGCCAGTGGCACCCACCTGCTTTGCGGGTTGCGCCGGATGTGGCTCAGCAGCTCCGACGCGATGCGGAGCCGCTCCAGCCGCTCGTGCGGCTCATCCGACCCGCCGCGCTCCGCTCGCCAGACTGCTTCGGCGCACTCGACGACCGGCGCGTCCTCCCAGCGTTCGACGTTCAGGGTGACACCGCGCAAGGCCGTATCCATGCGCGCCGTCAGCTCACGCACCGCCTCGGCGTCATCGGGCCCGCGTCGCGCCAGGTCATCCCAGAGAACCGGCGCGCCGATCAGGATCAGTGCTTCGGAGCGGAAGGTTTCCTTTTCCCGCATGTTGAGACCGACGGGCAGAATGGGCACCGCCTGGCCAAGCGACCCGGCGGCGAGCAGCGCGATCCGGGCGGCGCCAGTCTTGAGCGGCGCGAGCGCCGGTTCATTGTGGCTCTTCCCCTCCGGAAACACCGCAATTGCGGCGCCCGATGCGAGCGCCCTGGCCACAGCGCCAAGCGCCTCCGCGTTCTGCGCCAGCCTGGAGGGATCGTCCTGCGGCCGGTACACCGGCACGGCACGAACGGCGCGGAGCAGCCAGGCAATGCGGAAGTCCTCGAACAGCGGGGCCTTGGCTAGAAAGCGCACCGGCCGCTCCGCGGCAGCGAGCACCAGTACGGGATCCATCAACGAATTCGGGTGATTGGCAATCAGCAGCGCCGGCCCCGTATCCGGAAGTGCACCGTCACGCGAGAGGCGGTAGAACAGCGACGCCGCAAGGCGGGCCAGCCGGGGCGCGACGTTCATCCACGCATGAGCCGATCGAGCCGCTCGCGAAGGGGCTTGATAACGCTGTCTGACGCCGGCTGTTTCACGCGGGCCAGCGCCCGGCGGTCGCTGCCATAAACATCATCACGGAACTGGACCTGGCCGTCACGGGAGAATGCCGTCAGATACAGCAGGTAGACCGGCAATCCGTGCTCAAGGTGGACCTGCTTCTGCACCGTGTCCACCAGGGCGGCATGGATGCGCTCTTCATCCCACTCCTTGTCCGGCTGGAGTACGAATCGCGCGAATGCTTCGGGTTGCTCCAGACGGACACAGCCGTGACTCGCGGCACGATCCCGGGCCTTGAACAACGACGTGGCCGGCGTGGCGTGCATGTAGACGGCAAACCGGTTGGGAAAGAGAAACTTGATGTTACCCAGGGCGTTGCGCTCACCCGGCCCCTGCCGGATGAGGTAGTGAAAATCGGCGGTGTCCGCATCCCAGTCCACATCGTCGGGATCGAGCGGCGTGTCTGGATGCTCGCGGTCCACGACTTCGTACCCGTGCTCGGCCAGGTACTCCTTGTCGTCCCGCACCAGCGGAATAATTTCGCGAGTCGCGATACTGTGCGGCACGTTCCAGTCGGGGTGAAAGATCACCTCGCTGATGGTGTCGGCAAACACCGGGGTGGCGTGCTCGTAGTCCTTGCCCACGACGACACGCATGGAGAGGACTTCCTTGCCCCCATCGAACGCGTGGAGCTGAAACTCGGGAATGTTCACCAGCACATATCGGTCGCCGAAAGCGTTGGGCACCCAACGAAGGCGATCAAGGTTCAGCTCGATCTGTTCCACCCGGCGGCTGGCCGGAACATTGAGCGCCGCCAGGGTCGCCTTGTCCACGCCACGCCCCGCCGGCAGGTCGTGGCGCGCGCGGAAGCGGTTTACGGCGTCATTCAGCTTCGCGTCGAACACCGAGTCGCCGCTGGAATCGGATAGATCGCCAGTGGCGGCCAGCCGCGCCCGCAACAGCAGGATGCGCCCGCCTTTCTCACCCGGCTTGATGGGGCTGCCTGGAATCGGTTTCCACCCGCCGCTGTCGGCAATCTCGCGATAGCGGCCGAGCTGCTCGAGCAGCGCACCGTACTGCTCGGAACGGGGACGGAGCTCGCCGATCATGTCGCCGAAGTGCGGCTTGGACGCCGCCGCCACCAGGATGCTGTCTGCCGTCCTGCGACGGGTCTTCACCAGGAACCCGTCATTGATGACGGTGGGATCCACCCGGCCGGTAAGCATGTCCGACCCATATTCCAGGTAAAGGCCAGTCAGCCGGAGCTCAAGCTCCGCCAATTCCCGCGCGGTCGTCTCGCCCGAATCGTAGGTTTCCCGAAGTGCATGGCTCAATCCCTTCAGGTCATAATCGGCCGCACGTAATCCTTCCTGGTCTGCTGATGCCACGGCATCCACCAGCGCCCGGGCGTCGGCGCCGGGCCGGTCTCCATCGAGCCAGAGCGGATGCCCATCCCGCGCCTTGTAGATCTCGCGTGCGGCGTCCCAGTGCGCCGCCGGGATGGTGGCAGGCGGTTTCTTGTTCGACAACTGATGACCAAGCTCGGCGGTGATATCCTTGGTCGAGACGCCGCCGCACCCGAGGACGGCCAGCGCCAGACTACCAAGCAGCAGATCGCGATTGCGCATGATGCCTCTTCTATGTTGGACAGGCATGGCGCCCGAAGCGCCGGTGCCTGCTATTTTCGTCGCATGTCCTGCCCCAATGGTTCTGTGTGAACATTCGCGCCGCCAGGCGAATCCTGCAAATCGGCGGCCTGCTTGTCGTGCTGGCGGTCATCCGCGGACCCCTGTTCGACCTGGACCGGTTCCTGGTGCCCAAGGAGCTGGTGCTGCACCTGGCAGCATTCGGGGCCCTCGTGATCACCCTGCGCCTGGTCCGGGGACTCTCATTCGGCGTGGTGGACTGCCTCCTCATCGCCTTTGCGCTGGTGAGTTCAGTCTCGGCTCTGGCGGCACCGAACGGCTGGCTGGCATTCCGTGCGGTCGGCCTCACGTGGGCGGGACTGGCCTGCTTCTGGAGTGGACGCGCCGTGGCCGAGGCAGGGATCGGTCGCCCACTGATAGCGGCGCTGGCCACCGCCACGGTGGTCGGCTCGGCAATCGCGCTGCTTCAGGCGTACGACCTGGCCGTGCCCCTGCTGGCATCGTCACGCATGCCTGGCGGCAGCTTCGGCAATCGCAATTTCATGGCGCACATCGCTGCGATCGGGCTGCCGCTGATTCTCTACCTCACACTCACCAGCCGGAGCCGGGTGGGCGCATCAGCCGGTGCCCTGGGTGCTGCGATTTCGGCGGCGGCCCTGCTGTTGTCTCGTACCCGGGCGGCCTGGGTCGCGGTCGCCGTGGGTCTAGCGTTTCTTGCCGTGGAAGGAGTCTGGGTCAAGGGGCTCTGGCGTGAGCGCGCGACGCGGGGCCGGCTGGCCATCCTGCTGGCCGCCGCCAGCGCGGGTGTGGTCGTCGCGCTGCTGCTCCCCAATGGGCTGCAATGGAAGTCCGACACACCGTACTTCGACTCGCTGGTGGGAGTCGCCAACTTCCGGGACGGCAGTGGCCGCGGGCGACTGGTGCAGTGGAAGAACACGCTTCGGATGGCACGGGATCACGCCGCTATCGGGGTGGGTCCCGGAAACTGGCAGGTCTATTACCCGCTCTACACGACGCCCGGCGATCCGGCCTTTGATCGGGGCGATCCGATTCCGACCAACCCTTGGCCGTCCAGTGACTGGATGGCCCTCCTGGCCGAGCGTGGTCTGGTGGCAAGTGCCTTGCTGGTGGCGGCACTGGGCGGACTCATTGTGGTGGGCTGGAAGCGTTCGCGCCAGCACGGCGCCGGGCCGGAAGGACTGGCGGGCCTCGCCATGGTATCGGTCCTGATCGTGACAGTAGTGACCGCCGGCTTCGATGCGGTGCTGCTGCTTGCTGCGCCGACCTTTATCATGTGGACGGCCGTCGGGGCGCTTCGGCCCACGCCGCGCCGGCTGGTTACGCTGCCCGAAGGCGCGGCGCGCGGCCTCATGTGGGGTGCGGGCGCCATCGGCCTGCTCTTCGCCGCCCGAAGCGCCCTGACTGCACTTGCCATCCTGGTGGCAGGAACAGGTTCAAGCCGCACCGCGCTGGTCTGGGCCAGCCGCCTCGATCCGGGCGACTATCGCCTGCACATGCTGCTGGCGCGAAAGCCCGGCCGAGAAGGTGCATGCGCCGCGGTTCGGGAGCATGCGACGGATGCACATGATCTTTTTCCGTATCATGACGCGCCGAGTCGGGCGCTCAGGGTGTGTGGGCGATGACGGGATGGGCGAGATGGGCAGGATAGGCGGGCGAAACTCGCCATCTCGTCAGCCCGGCGAACGCTGGGGTCCATGAGGGCCTCACGTATGGCACTTCACCACGGGTGAGCCCTCATGGATTCCCGCTTGGGCGGGAATGACAACCCGACGACACCTGGCCATCTCGCCCATCCCGCCCATCTCGCCCATCTCGCCCATCCCGCCCATCATGTCTCGACTGGCAGGTTGGTCCTCGCGCCCCACTCGCTCCACGACCCGTCATACACCGCGGTTCGATCATTGCCGAGCAGGTGCAGCGCGTGCACCAGCGCGCAGGCGGTGACGCCGGAGCCGCAGGTGGAAGCGACCGGTTGAGACGGATCGAGGCCGGCGGCGACAAAGAGCTCCCGCAACTCGGGCAGCGACTTCATGGTGCCATCGGGATTGAGCAATGAGGTATACGGCACGTTGCGCGCGCCGGGTATGTGCCCCGAGCGGAGGCCCGGCCGCGGTTCAGGACTGGTGCCGCCGAACCGACCGGCGGAGCGCGCATCCACCACCTGTTCGCGCGGGCGAGAGATGTTGGTGAGCATGTCGGCGGCCGAGCGCACCTGCGACTGATCGAGCGACGCCGAGAAGGCGCCGCCCCGCTCCTGGGGCTCGCCCGATTCAACGGGACGGCCTTCGCGCTTCCATTGCTGGAAGCCGCCATCCAGCACGGCCACATCCTCATGCCCGAACACCCGGAACATCCACCAGACCCTGGGCGCACTCAGGTTGACGCCGGATCGATCGTAAACAACGATCGTGTCGTCATCACGAAGCCCCAGCATCGCCATTTCGGCGGCAAAGCGCGCTGACACGGGCAGCATGTGGGGGTAGGGCGAACGCCCCTCGGCGTGTGCTTCCAAGTCGAAGAAGTGGGCGCCCGGAATGTGCTCCGCGAGGTACTCCGCGTGGCCATCCCTGCCCGCCGACGGCAGGTACCAGGAGCAGTCGAGCGGTACGACGCCCGGCTCCTGCAGCCGCGCCGCCAGCCATTCGGTCGTTACCAGCGCCGGCACTGCCATGTTCAGCCCTTCTGCTTCTCGAAATCCTTCATGAATGCGACCAGTGCTTCCACGCCGGCCCGCGGCATCGCGTTATAGATGCTCGCGCGCATGCCCCCCACGGACCGGTGGCCCTTGAGCCCACTCAGCTTGCGCTTTCCCGCGGCCTCCAGGAAGGCGGCATCCAGTTCGGCGCTGGGACTGCGGAAGCAGATGTTCATCAGCGAGCGGCTGCCAGGCTCGGCCGTCCCCCGATAGAAGTCGCTTGCATCCAGCAGGTCATAGAGCAGCGCGGCCTTGGCTGCATTGTGTTCCGACATGGCCTGCAGCCCGCCGCCGTCCTTGATCCACTTGAACACCTCACCCATCACGTAGATCCCGAAGGTCGGCGGCGTATTGTAGAGTGATCGAGCCTTGGCGGCTGTTCGATATTGCAGTACCGCCGGGAGCGACGGGTTACCGCGCTCGACGAGGTCCTTCCGGATGATGACGAGAACCACGCCGGACGGCCCCAGGTTCTTCTGCGCTCCGGCGTAAATCAGGCCATAGCGGCCCACGTCTATGGGCCGGCTGAAGATGTCGCTCGACGCATCGCAGATGAGCGGAGCGTCGGCCGGCGGCACCGGCTCGCTGCGCCACTGGGTGCCGAAGATGGTGTTGTTGGACGTGAAATGGACGTAGGCGGGGTGGTCGGAATATCTGATGGCGTCGCCGGCGGGAATGTAGGTATGCTCACGATCGGCGCTGGAGGCGGCTTCGTGCACTTGGCCCACACGCCGGGCCTCGGCGATCGCCTTCTCCGACCAGACGCCGGTGACCAGGTAATCCGCCGACCGGTCGTCCGGCAGCAGGTTCATCGGCACCATCGCGAACTGCAGCGACGCGCCCCCCTGCAGGAACAGCACGTCGTAGTCGTCGGAGATGCCCGCCAGTTCCCGGCAATTGGCTTCGGCCTGGGAGATGATGGCGTCAAAGACCTTGCCACGGTGGCTGTGCTCCATGATGCCAATGCCGCTCTCGCGCACGTTCCAGATGTCGCGCTGGGCGCTCTTGAGCACGCTCTCCGGCAGCACCGCCGGTCCCGCGCTGAAATTGAAGCTCCGGTCATTCATTTCGATGATCCCTGGTCAGGCGCCGTCTTCCAGGCGCGAGAGGTCGACCTTGATGACGTCGGCATTCCCGGAGGCGATCGCGTCGAGCGCCGCCTCGTCGGGCGCAGCATCGAGGTGGATGCGGGCGAGCGTGGCCTGGGCACCGTGGTAGATGATGTTCTCGACCTCTTCCACGTTGATCGCCCGCCTGGCCAGCACGTCAAAGACATGGGCCAGCACGCCAGGCCGGTTGCGGTGGCGCACCGACAGCACGTGCGTGGCACTGCTCCTTGCCTGGCGGTTGACGCAGTTGGCTACGGCGCCATGCTCGATGAAGCCCTGGACGATGCGAATGACTTCATGCGCGATGGCCACCTGCGCCTGCTCGGTCGATGCGCCCACGTGATGGGTCACGTAGATGCCCGGCTCCGTCACCAGCGCGTTCTCGACGGTGCCGCTGCCACCAGCCGGCTCCTGCTGGAAGACGTCCAGGCCGGCACGGATGCCGCGTGTCCGGACCGCATTGAGCAGCGCCGCTTCGTCGACAACCGACCCGCGCGAGGTATTGATGAAATAGGAACCGCGATGCATCGCGGCGAAGAACTCCGCGTCGATCAGCGCCCTGGTGTCCGCCGTCCCGGCGACGTTGACGCTGACCGCGTCACTGAGACGGGCGACGTCGATAGGAGACTCGCAATAGGTCACGCCGAGTTCGTCGGCCAGCTCCTGGGTGAGGTTGCGCGACCAGGCGGCCACCCGCATGCCGAACGCCTGCGCGCGCCGGGCCACCTCGCGGCCGATCTGGCCCAGGCCGACGATGCCGAGCGTGCGGCCGTGGAGCCCGCGGGCCTTCGCGTACTCACCCTTCTTCCACTGGCCCGCGCGAATGTCGGCAACCTGGTCCGGGATGCGCCGGTCGCACGCGAGCAGCAGGCCCAGGACCAGTTCGGCGACCGCAATCGAGTTGCGGCCCGGACAGTTGGCGACGAAGACGCCGTGCGCGGATGCCGCCGCCACGTCGATGGTATCGATCCCGGCTCCCGCCCGGATGATGAGCCCCAGACTCTTGCCAGACTGGATGGTGGCCGAGGAAACCTTGGTCCCTCGCACGATCAGCACGGCAGGATCCGTTTCGGCCACGGCCCGGGGCAGGTTCTCCGCGCTGAGATCCGGCTGATGGACAATCGAGCAGCCCAATTCCTTGAGCCCGTCCAGTCCAACCCGTTCGAATTTGTCGGCGATGAGGAGTTTCATGAAGTGGGGCTAGGGGCTAGAGGCTGAAGGCGAACGGCTGCAAGAAGATAACGTCATCCAGACCGGCTTTCAGCACTCAACCCTTCAGCCTTCAGCCTTCAGCCTTCAGCTCAGCGTATGCACAAACAGGCCGCTGCGCAGCTTGGGCTCGAACCACGTGCTCTTGGGAGGCATCACGGCGCCGGCATCCGAAACCGCCATGAGCTGGTCCATGGTGGTGGGATGGAGCACGAAGGCAGCCGCCGCCTTGCCTGAGCGTACCCGCCGCTCCAGTTCGTCGGTGCCCCGCGAACCGCCCACGAAGTCCACCCTCGGGTCCGAGCGCGGATCGCCGATGGCCAGCAGCGGACCGAGGACGCGCTCGTGAAGGAGGCTGACATCGAGCGAGGCGATCGGATCGCTCCGGTCAATGGAGTCCGCCGGCAAGCGAAGCAGGTACCAGCGGTCACCGACGAAGATGCCGAGCGATCCCGCATGGGGCGCGGGCGCCGCATCGAGCGGCTTGAGGTCGCCGAGCTGCTGCAGGCGTTCTACGAATTCGGCCGGACTCAGCCCGTTGAGGTCCCCGACCACCCGGTTATACGGCAGAATTTCCAGCTGGTCTGCCGGGAAGAGCGCCGCCAGGAACCAGTTGTACTCCTCGGCGCCATGGTGTGCTGCATTGGCGGTCCGCCGTTCCCTGCCCGCGCGCCATGCACTCGCCGAACGATGATGGCCGTCGGCAACGTACGCGACCGGAATGGTGCCCACGAGTGCCACCCAGGGATGGGTGTCCTCGATGCGCCAGACGGTGTGCCGCACCCCGTCGTCCGCGGTAAAGTCGTACAGCGGATCCTGCCGTGTCACGCGGTCGGCGAGCCGGGCAAATTCGGGGTCTGGCGGGATGGCCAGAAAGACCGGCTCGGCGTTGGCGTTCAGGGTAAGGACATGCCGCGTGCGATCGTCCTCCTTGTCGCGCCGGGTCTTTTCATGCTTGCGGATGACATCATGCTCGTAGTCATCCACGTGCACACAACCGACCAGCCCGGTCTGCGGCCGTCCGTTGCGAACCAGCCGATAGAGGTAGAAGGCAGGCTCGGGGTCACGCACCAGCGTGCCCTCCGCCTCGAAACGGTCCAGCGCGGCACGCGCGCCATCATACACCCGGTCATCATGCGGATCGGTGTCGGCGGGCAGGTCGATATCGGAGCGCCCAACGTGGAGAAAACTGCGCGGCTTGCCTTCGGCGAGCCGGGCCGCCTCGTCGCGGTCCACCACGTCATACGGCACCGACGCGACTTCGGCGACATAGAGCGGGTCGGGCCGGAGCGCCCGGAAGGGATTCAGTCGCATAGGCAGGGAGAAGATAGACCGCTGGACGGCTGGACGGCTAGCGGCTCGGCGGCTCGGCGGCTCGGCGGCTCGGGAAAGGGTTCAGGGCATTCTCACGCGGCTGAGAGCCGCTGCTCGGCAAATGTCGCCTGCGGCGACAATGCCTGAGGCAGATCTCACAGCAGGTGTCATCCAGAGGCCGCACCGCGGCCGAAGGATCTACTGGTCCGGGTCCCGACGCCGGTGAGAAGGTCCTTCGCTTCGCTCAGGATGACAGATCGCGCGGACCGACGACCGACGAGACGACGAGACCACTGCGCCTGCCCGCCCTGCCCGTCCTGCCCGTCCTGCCCGCCCTGTGTTATCCTATCTCAACACCTCAGCAACGGCCCCGTCCCGTGTATCTGATCCGGCTCGCCTCAGGCGAGGAACGCACATTTGCCACGATCGAAGAGCTCGCCGCTGCGGTCCAGAGCGGCGAGGTCGAGCGTGATGCGGCGATATTTCATCGCCGCACCAAGCAATGGCTCCCCTTGGAACATCATCCGTACTTCACGTTTGCCACTGGTGAGTACAAGGCGCCCAGCGCACCCGATCGGCCGGAAACCAGATCGCCGCCGGGCGACGAGGCACCAGCGCCGGCCTCGCTGCTGGATGAAGAAGAGCGGCTGACCTCGACACCCTCCAATGTCGCACCGCTGCGCCCGGGGCCCCCCGCCGCGCCACGCGCCGCACCGCCGCCCGTGAACGAGCCCATCGCTCCGACCCCTCTCCGGATGGGGCGGACGGAGCCGCGCCCGCCGGAGCCGGCCCGGCGCCCCGAATCCAGGCCCCGCATCGAGACGGCCCCGCAACGAAGCGAGGCGCCGGCCGGGACCAGGCCGGCCCGGCGCCGCACCGGACTGGTCATTGCCATCATCATTATCCTGGGCTCAGCCATCGGGATATTGCTCGGCCTCAAATTGCGGAACAGCGCGGGCGGGAGGATCGCTGCCGAGGGGCCGTCGTTCCGGCCGGCGCCACCGCCGTCGTCAATTCTGGGCGACAGTGCTGGAGCGGCCGCCGCGGACAGTCTGACAAGGGGCCGAGCCAGGCCGGGCGCAACCCGGCGGATCGATCCCACCGCGCCAGTCAACTCCGACCAGCTGATGGATCGCCGGGAGCAGACGTTCCTGAATGCCCAGGCCCAGCTTGGGCGCGACCTGGCCGCGGTGGACTTCAACGGGATCTTCGGCGTGAGGGCACTCAGCTCGCCGGATGGTGCACGCGCGGCAAGGCGGGTGGTGGCTTCGGCACTCAACGTGGTGGGCCAGTTCCACCGGCGCGAAGTAATGGCGGACCGGGCCTACGAGGACACGGCGGCCTATCAGACCACCCGCGCCGGCTGGACCAGGGACCAGATCACCGCATGGGACCATCGGCCCACCCTGAAAGAGCCGTACCAGTCCGCCGACCTGGCCGAGTCGCTGCTGGCGGACGCCGACAGCCTGCTCAGCATTCTCGGGTCTGGCACACAATGGACTGTGGAGGGTGACAGTCTGCGTTTCGTGGAGAACGACCGTGCAGCGGCGTATCGCGCCCAGCGCCAAAGAATTACGCAACGCGCGGGGCCGCCGGTGGTGGATACCGCCGCGCGGCCGGCGCTTGCCTACGTGCGCGGCGCGGTGAACCCTGCATTACTGCCACCGGCCACAGAATAGAATTCAGGGCGCGGGCGCGTGGTCAATCAACACGCGCGCCATCTCCCGGTTCAGTCGATGGCGCACCCGCAATACCAGCAGTGTCGCGACGACACCAAGCCCTGCCACCAGACCCCACCAGAGTCCCTGTGGGCCCATTCGCATGGGAAACGCCAGCCAGAGACTGATCGGCAGGCCTACGAGCCAGAATCCGACCAGACCGATGATCATCGGATACCGCGTGTCTGCCACCCCCCGCAGGACACCGGCCGAGACCGCCTGCAGCCCGTCGAAGACCTGAAAGACGCCGGCGATCGGAATCAGGGTGGCGGCAAGCGTGACGACCGCCGCATCCCGGGAATAGAGCTGGGCGAACAGCGTTGGCAGGCTGACGAACGTGAGTGCCGTGCAGCTCATGAAGCCGACACCAAGCAGGAGTGATGCGCGCGCCGCCGCGCGCACCTGCTCCGGCCGGCCCTGGCCGACGGCGCGGCCGACCAGCACCGTGGCAGCGGCCGAGATACCGAGCGGGACCATGAACGTGAGCGACGCGAGGTTCAGTGCCACTTGATGCGCGGCCACCGCATCGGTGCCCAGACGCCCCATGAGCAGCCCGACTCCGCCGAACACACCGAACTCCAGCGCCATATGGATACCAATGGGCGCGCCGATCGCGACCATGCGACGCAATGGCGCCGTGCGGAAAACCTCCGGGTGCAGTTCGCGGAGGTGGCCGTGGAGCTCGGGCCAGGCAGCCACCAGCAGCCCGAGCACTATCACCCAGCGGGACGTGGTCGTGGCCCAGGCGGCGCCATTGGCACCCAGCGGCGGCATGCCCAGGTGTCCATAGACCAGACTCCAGTCGAGGAGCGCGTTGAGCAGGTTGGCCAGGAGCGTGAGCCAGACGATGGGTGCGAGCCGGCCCATGGCCTGGAGCGTCTGACGGAAAACCAGGAAGGCAAAGAACGGGAACACACCCGGGATGATCCGCAGGGTATAGGCGTGGGCAATGACGACTGCGTCCGCGGGCTGGCCCAGCAGGGTCAGCGCCGGCCCGGCAAAGAAAAACGGGATGGAGACTGGCACCGTCAGTACGAGGGAAATCAGCAGCCCACGCTGCACCGCACGCGCAATTGCCTGCTCATCGCCAGCGCCCACTGCCTGCGAGACCACCGGATCCAGCGCCATCACGATGCCAGTTCCGAAGATGGCAAAGGCAAAGAAGTACACATTGCCGAGCGCCACTCCCGCCAGCGCAGCGGCCGAGACCCGGCCCACCATGATGGAGTCCACCACACCCATGAGCATGAGCCCGACCTGGACCACGACCACCGGAAGGGCCAGGCGCAGCAGCTCGCGGAATTCGGACCCGGCTGACAGGCGTGGGTGGATTGGTTGGCGTAGCATGGCGGCGGAATCTAGCGAGTGCAGAAGTCTGCAACAGCGCGCCGGCGGCTGGCACGGAATTTGGAAATGGAAGGTGCAACCCCCGGAATCGCGCCGTTTTCTCCTGTTTCATGGCGGTGAAACGCGACGCCGACGGAGTTTCTGCAAGCGACCTCCAGCGCCAAAGGATCCGACCCGTGACCGCAGCCCTCGAGCCTGATGTCATTCCAGCGGAGCCCGCCCTGCCTGAAGTACCTGTCGTTCGCGGCCGCACCTGGAAGCCGGCTCGCCAGATTGCGGTGGACCTGGGAACGGCCAATACGCTGGTGCTGGTTCGGGGCGAGGGCGTGGTGCTCGATGAGCCTTCGGTGGCCGCGATGGACCAGGCCACCGGCCGGATTCTCGGTGTCGGACACGAAGCCAAGCGGATGCTGGGTCGTACACCTGATGGCATCCGGGCGGTGCGCCCGATGCAGGACGGGGTGATCGCCGACTTCAGCGTTGCCGAGCAGATGCTGCGGCTCTTCCTGAAGAAAGTGCTCGATCGCCACATCCTCCGGGTCAAGCCGACCGTGCTGGTCTGTGTTCCCTCCAGCATCACTGAAGTCGAGCGGCGCGCCGTGCGCGATTCGGCGGAAGGCGCCGGCGCCAAGCGCATGTTCATGATCTCGGAGCCGATGGCCGCCGCGATCGGTGCCGGGCTCCCGGTGGATGCCCCGACCGGATGCATGATCGTGGACATCGGCGGCGGCACCACCGACATCGCCGTGATCGCGCTCAACGGCATCGTCTGCGATGCCAGCGTCCGCACCGCCGGCGACGAGCTGGATCAGTCGATCGTGCAGTACATGCGCAAGACCTACAACGTGCTGATTGGCGAGCCCACCGCGGAATGCATCAAGATGCGCATTGGCAGCGCCATGCCGCTGGAAGACGAACTGTCGATGGGGGTCAAGGGGCGCGACCTGGTCTCGGGACTGCCCCGCACGGTAGTGGTTGATTCCGCCGGCATTCGCGATGCCCTGCAGGAGTCCCTCCAGAAGATCATCAACGGTATCCGTCAGGCGCTGGAAGTAACCCCTCCTGAACTCGCCAGCGATATTCTCGATCGCGGCATCACGCTCACTGGGGGTGGCGCCTACATCCGCCGCATGGCGGAACTCATCACCTTCGAAACCGGCCTGCCGGTCCACATGGACTCCAACCCGCTGACCTGCGTGGTGCGCGGGACCGGGCTGGTCCTGGATGACCTGGCCCGCTGGCGGAGCGTGCTGACGGTGTAGACAGGACGGGCGGGACGGGCTGGATGGGCTGGATGGGCTGGATGGGCGGGATGGGCCGGCCGGCAGGGCGCGGACGCGCCTGGCAGCCCGGCCCGGCGCCGACCCGTCCTGCCGACCCCCGCCTCCCAACCCTCCCGTCTAGATTCAGACATGTCGTACCTCTCCGAGGATCAGCGCGGCCCCGGCTGGTGGCCGATTCCCCGACTGGCAGACGTCGCGCACGACGCCCGCACCAGGGAAGTCGTGGCGATCTGGCTGGTGGCTGGCCTGGTGGCCGTGCTCACGGCCGTGCTGGAGGCCCGGCTCAACTGGAGTGGTATCCCGGTCCACCTGGGCTTCGTGACGGTGCCCCTCTCGATCTATCCTCCGCTCGCCATCACGCTCCTGCTGACTCTCTGGGTTGGTCCGGCCTGGGGTGCGATTCCCGCCTGGCTCGCTACGACGGTGAGCGGGTTGATGGCTGGGGTGACGCTCCCAGCCGCCATGCTTTTCGGCCTGGCGACACCGATCGAGCTCGTCATCGTATGGGGAGCCATGGTGGTCCTGAATGCGCACCCCGACCTCGAAGACAGCGCCGATGTCGGGAAATTCCTGCTCGCCGGCGTCATCGCCGCCACGGCGTCATCACTGGCGGGGCTGATCTGGATCACGACTCGCCAGCTGGACATGATGGAGGCCCAGCGGGTCTGGCGCGGATGGATTGTGGGCGACGTGCTTCAGCTCGTCGCGCTGGTGCCGGTGCTGCATTACATCGGCCACCCGGTCCGGAGCTGGGTTGACCGGATGGCGGCGAATCCGCCGCGCCACGCCTTTCGCTTCTCGCGTGCCGTCATGCTGGTTGCCGGCGTCGTCACGGTGCTCGCCGTGCTGGTCTTTGTCGGCGTGCGCCTCAGTGTCCATGCACTGGACCTGGCGCCGGGGACCCTCACCGCCGGCGGACAGGCGCTGGTACCCCGCCTCCAGGAACTGGGCCTCTTCGTCGGGCTGCTTTTCGCCGTCACGGCCCTGACGACCACCAGTTTTGCCTTCGCGCTGGCCCGCATCGGCGAGCGCGAACGGGGCGCCGCCCAGCGGGACCCGCTCACCGGCTGCTTCAACCGGCGGGCCTTTGCCACCTTGTTCGAGCGCGAAGTGGAGCGCAGCAAGCGGCTGGGACGCGGCCTTTCGCTCATCTATTTCGATATCGATCACTTCAAGCGCATCAACGACACCCATGGCCACGACGTCGGCGACGCGATGCTGCGGCACCTGGTGAGCGTCACCCAGGCCGAAAGCCGGGAGCACGATATCCTCTTTCGGTGGGGTGGTGAGGAGTTCGTGCTGCTCTTGCCCCATACACCGCCCGACGAGGCGCTCGCCCTTGCCGAACGGCTGCGGCAGCGCGTCGCGCTCTCGCCGCTGCAGCGCGCCTCAGGAGCGGCCATTGCCGCCACCATCAGTCTCGGCACCGCCGGCAGCGCAGCGCTGCCGGTCACCGCGTCAACCATGATTGCCGTGGCGGATGCGGCGTGCTACCTGGCCAAGCGCGCCGGACGGAACCGGGTGGAGGATGGCACCAGGCTCACGGCAGAGACCGCGGAGCTGCCGGTGCTGGAGCATGCATGAAGATCGGGGAGGTCACCCGCCGGTGCCGTAGCGCCGCCGAAAGGGCGGGCGCCTGGATACGGGCCGCCGGCCGGCGCGCGGCGGCCACGCCGCAGGGCCAGTGGGTGCGGGCCCACTGGCTGGCATCGACTCTCATCGTGGTGCTGTTTGGCACCACCGTCACCGCCGGCTACGCCTTCTCCTGCGGCTTCCGTGGCTGCCCGTCCACCGAGAGCATCCAGGCCTTCCAACCGCGCGAGGGAAGCAAGGTCCTGGGCCGATCAGGGCAGCTGATCGGACGGCTGGAGTACGTGCGCCGGGTGAACCTGCCACTCGACAGCGTTCCGCTTCGGCTGCGGCAGGCCTTCATCGCGGTCGAGGACCGCCGCTTCTACCAGCACCATGGCGTGGACTGGCGCAGCGTCTTCCGCGCCGCGTTCCGCAACGCACGCGCCCTCGGCGTCTCCGAGGGATTCAGCACCATCACCATGCAGGTCGTGCGTAACGCCTTCCTTCCGGACATCGCCCAGGAACGGACCCTCCGGCGCAAGCTCATCGAGGTGGTGCTGGCGCGCCGGCTCGAGCACAGTCTCTCGAAGGACCAGATCCTCCAGCTCTACCTGAACATCATTTACCTCGGCGGCGGGGTGTACGGGGTCGAAGCGGCGAGCCGGGACTTCTTCGGAAAGCATGCGAGTGAACTGTCGCTACCCGAGATGGCCATGTTGGCCGCCCTGCCCAAGGGGCCAAGCGCATATGACCCGCGCCGGCACCCGGAGCGCGCGCGCTCTCGGCGAAACCTGGTGCTGGCGCTGATGGCGCAGGAGGGATTCATACCGGAGTCCACCGCCACGGCGGCGGAGCATGCGAAGCTCATCGTGAAAAAGCAGGGCTGGTATCCGGACGTGGCCCAGATCGACGCGATCGATCCGGTGCGTGTCATGGTGGATTCGGTGCTTGGGGACGACGTCGACCGGTATGGTGACATCATCGTCCACACGACGCTCGATCCCCGGGCGCAGCGGGCCGCCGAGCGAGCGGTGCGCCGGCACGCCGCAGCCATTGAGCGGCAGGCTGAATCAGGCGGTCGGAAGCGGCAGGAGGCCGTCGAGGGCGCCATGGTGGCGCTGGACCCCGAGACCGGCGGCATTCTGGCCCTGGTCAACGGCAACCACTATGAGCGTGGCGGCTTCATGCGCGCCTACGCGGCGCACCGCCAACCGGGCTCGGCCTTCAAGCCATTCGTCTACGGGGCCGCGCTGGCGGAAGGCTACACGCCCGCCACGGTGCTGGATGATTCCCCGGTGGAACTCGAGCTGGCCTCGGGCGAGACCTGGGAGCCCGATAACTATGGCGGTGAGTATTCGGGCCAGCTCACCATGCGCCGCGCCCTCATGCTGTCGGCCAACGCAGCTGCGGTGCGCATGGCTGACCTGGCGGGCCGCCCCAACGTCATCACCTTTGCGCATCACCTGGGCATCAGCAGCCCCCTGCCGGACGTTCCTTCCCTGCCGCTTGGCTCGGCCGAAGTCACTCCCCTGGAGCTGGTACGAGGGTACGCGCCGTTTGCCAATGGCGGATATCGGGTCACGCCGCGACTGGTCACCAGCATCACCCAGCGCAATGGCGAGATCATCTGGCAGGAGGATTCCACCATGCGCGCGCGGGTCCAGGTGATGGATCCGCGCGAGGCATTTCAGCTGACCTCGATGCTCCGCTCCGTGGTCGATCACGGGACGGCATTCGAGATCCGCCGGGAAGGGGTGCGCGGGCCCATCGCGGGCAAGACGGGGACGACCAATGATGGCAAGGATGTCTGGTTCGTGGGCCTCACACCAACTGTGGTGGCCGGTTTCTGGTTCGGCTATGACGTGCCGCAGTCACTTGGCTACGGCGCTACGGGCGGCCACATGGCGGCGCCCGCCTTCGCCGATTTCTATCGCGAGGGCTGGGCTGGGAGGGATACCACTGACTGGTCCAGGCCACCGGGCATGGTGAGCCGGGTCATCGATTCGTACAACGGCGAACTGGCCAACGAATACTGTCCGGTCACCCACCAGGAATGGTTCAAGGCGGGCACGGAGCCAACGACGGTCTGCCAGGAGCACAGTGGCTCGTTCTGGGACGCGCTGGGCGAGATCGGCGGCGCCATCGGGAAGGCGTTCAAGAAGGCGTTGGGGTTCTGAGGGGCGGAGAGCGGTCGACGGTCGACGGTCGACGGTCAACGGTCAACGGTCAACGGTCAACGGTCAACGGTCGACAAGGCTCGCCCCATCGTCACCCCGGTGCAAACCGGGGTCCATGAGAGACTCGGGCACGGCAACGACGCACAGATGAGCCCTCATCGATTCCCGCGTGCGCGGGAATGACGGTCCGACAAGAACCTGCCCGCCCGTCCTGCCCGTCCTGTCTACTTCGCCCGCTCCAGATACTGCCCTGAACGCGGGTCCACCTTGACCCGGGCGCCTTCCTCGAGGAATTCGGGTACCGTGACGGTCACCCCGTTGCTCAGCTTGGCGGGCTTGCCGCTGGACGACTTGGTTGCGCCCCGCATGGCGGGAGCCGTTTCCATGATTTCCAGCTCGATTACCGCCGGCAGGCTGATGCCGATGGGCTTCCCCTCCAGCCACTCGGCCTGGAACACCATCTCGGGCTCCATCCAGGCAGCGGCCTCACCCACAATGTCGTTGTCGAGCGTGTACTGGTCGTAGGTGGAGGCATCCATGACGTGCACGCCGTTCGCATCCCGGTAGAGCACCTGGAGTTCCTTGGTGTCGAGCCGGGCCGTCTCCACGTTTTCAGTGGACGAGAACCGTGTGTCGAAGGTGTTGCCGGACACCAGATTACGCAGACGGACCTGGACGAACGCGCGCAGGTTGCCGGGCGTACGATGCTGAAAATCCATCACACGGCAAGGCGCGCCGTCCACGATGACGACGTGGCCCTTGCGAATTTCAGATGCCTTCATGTGGGCGGAGCTCCGATGCGAGAACGTGAGACGGGGCGGAAGATAAGACGGGAAGACGGGAAGACGGGAAGGCGGGAAGCCCGCTGTCGATATAACTTCCCTTCCTCCTGTCCTCCCGTCATCCCGACTTTCGCGGAGCGAACATGTCCGACCCGTCCATGCGTACCGAAGAACACAAGGTCTCTGGCGAAGGCCTGGTCGCCAAGGTCAAGGAACTGATCCGGGAAGGAAACGTGCGCCGGGTGCGGGTCAAGAACGACGAGGGGCGGACGCTGCTCGAGTTTCCGCTTACCATCGGCGTGGTGGGTGTGGCGCTGATGCCGGTCTGGGTGGCCCTCGGCGCCATCGCGGCGCTCGCCGCGGACTACACGGTGGAGATCGAACGCCGGTCGTAGGGGCGCACGACTGTACGCCCCTACGACGGCCGCTCACCTCACCTTTCGCAACAGCCTCAGAATCTCGGTATACAGCCAGATCAGCGTCACGACCAGCGCAAATGCTGCGTACCACTCGATGATTTCGGGCGCGTGGCCCACGTTGTTCTCGATAAAATCGAAGTCCAGCAGCAGGTTGAATGCGGCCAGCGCGGTCACGAACACGCTGAACCCGATCCCGATGACGCCGCCCTCGGTGAGCATCGGGATGCTCACGCCGAACAGCGCGCCGGCAAAGGCAAGAATGTAGAACAGGAAGATGGCCAGCGTGCAGGACACCACGATGGTCTTGAGCCGCTCGGTGACCTTGATGGCGCCAGTGCGGTAGGCAATGAACATCACGGCCAGGGTCGCCACCGTGAGCACGGCCGCTGTCATTGGCAGCCCGTGATACCTGGGATTCTGCGAGATCAGCAGCGTGAGCATGCCGAGCACCAGTCCCTGGACGCCCGCGTAGATGGGCGCCGTTGCCCGCGCCATTTCGGGGTGCCGGGCGGTGTAGAGGAGCAGTCCCACGCCCACGACAAACCCCACAATGAACAGGCCGTACATCGCTTCCTGGCTCAGGCCGATGCCCGGCATGCCCTGCCAGACGTACAGCATCCCAGCCGACATGATTGCCAGCAGAATGAATGTCTTGCGCATCGTGCCGCCTACTGTCATGACGGCGCCGTCTTCGGCGGCAACGACGTTGCTGAAGTCGGCCCGGCGAAGGGCAGGATTCCGGGTGGCGCGAGCGGCCATGCAAAAGCTCCGGTCTATGCGTTGGAACGGGGACGAACTGGTCGTCCTGACGGGCGTGAGAACGAGGTAACATCGTGCACCCTGTGCCTTTCGTCCAGACTGCATCACGTTGCACGACGTTCCAGCGCGCACGATGTCTTGAAGATCGCGAGAGCTGGCCGACAGCAGGGCCTCGCAGTGGGCTTGCCATGATCCCTCGACACATGCTGCAAGACCCGATTTTACAAGGACTTATGCAGGTACATGATGACCGGCGCCGACCCACGGCGGACAGGCACGAAAATCGCCCGTCAGCGGGTGAATCCACCCCTCAGGCGGTTCGTCAGAGCCATCACGCAGCAACCGGGTCTTGCCATGTACCGTATCGAGCTTCGCGCCGGCGAGGAAGCCAGCTACAACACCTTCGATGAGTTCGCCAGCGCGGTCAGAAGTGGCGTGATCGGTGCCAACGCCAAAGTCTGGCACGGTGCGTCCTCCAAGTGGCTGCCGGTCACGGTCCATCCCCATTACAAGCGGGCCCATGCGGCGCCCGCTCCGACTGCTCCGGCCCCGACTCCGGTGACAACGCCAGCCGTGGAAACACCCAGGCCGGCAGCCAGCGCACCTCACGCCCGATTCGCGCCGCCAGCGCCCGTTGCAACTGCACCCTCGGGTGACCTCGAATTCCTGGAAGTGCCCGATCTGCTTCCGCGCGCACCCCGTGCGGTGGCCGGTTCGCTCTTTGGTCCTCAGCCCGCCACGCCGCGTCACATCGAGGCACTGGTGGCAGCCGCTGACCTGGTGCCCGCACCGGAGCTGGCAGCACAGCAAGAGGACGAGATCCTCATCGACATCAGCCGGCCCCGGCTGCTCCGACTCAATTGGAACTTCAATTGGCGCATCAACTGGCGCATCAACTGGCGCGTGGCCGGCATGGCAGCGGGCATTCTGGCCGTAGCCGGGATCAGCGCCATTGTGCTCACCCGCACACCCAAGCCCGACACCGTGGAGGCATCGGACTCCACGTCGATGGCCTCGACTTCGCTCGCCGCCACGCCGAGCAGCAGTTTTGAAGTGTCGGCACCGGCGGTGGTGCCGAACGTGGGCAGTGGTGCCAGCACAGCAGCGGATGAACCCACTGCATACATGGACATGCCGGTCATTCCCGAGGGGCCGGCCACGACCGCAACGGACACCACCAGAGTGCTGCCTGCCGCGCCGCGACTGGGTGCACTGAAAGCCGGTCCGGTGACCGCGACCGGTTCATCGCCTGCTGCACTGGGCGCGCGGTACAGCGCAGCCCACGATGCAGCCGAAGCCGCCCTCGAGAACCGGCTGCGCGGAAGCGGCATCGCCGCACTGTTCAGCGACGCCCGCCTGGCCTCGGGCAGCGTCAGCGACAGCCGCCTTGCCGTCTCCGGCATCGCCAATTACATCCGCACCTTCCGGATGCAGGATGCCGCCATCGAGAGCGCCTACCGGGACAGCGCGGCGCAGCTGGATGCCAAATGGAATGATGCCGACGCTGCCGCGTGGGCGGCGCTCATGACCCGCGGCGAAAGCAGCCAGGCCGCCCGGGCAACCGACCAGCTGCTCTCCGATGTGTCGTCGCTGCTCGGCGTGCTGGAGGAACAGGCCGGTGCCTACGCGCTCGCGGGCGGGAAGGTCACCTTCCGCGATGCCGGCGCAACGCTCCGCTACAGCAACCTGCGTCGCCGGGTGGCCGACCGGCTGGCGGCGGGAGACTCGGCATCGCCGGTCGCCGCAGCGCTGCGCAGGGTAATCGGATCCGGGCTTCCGCCAGTCGAGACCTTCTCGGAGTAGCCGAACGGACTCTTGCGCAAACGCGTCATCCTTCCTACGGTATAACTACCTAACTCTTTCATTGTCAACGACTTGTGTTGACAACTCGGTGGAAAACCAGCCCCCGCCCGTGGAAAAGGCGGGGAGCTGGTGGATAACCGGGCTTTCTTCGTCACTGCGCGGGGACGATGCCGGGACGCAGAACCGAACCGATGCGCGACCACCTGGCGCTGGCCGCTCCACCGCCCTCCTGGATCGAACCGATGCAGGCGGTGGCTGGCGATCCGCCAGCCAGTTCAGGTGCCTGGCTCTGGGAGCCGCGCGTGAAGGGACTGCGATGCCTGGCGTTCGTCCTCGACGGGCAGGCGCAACTCCGATCAGCCAGCGGCACGCTGCTCAACTCCATGCTGCCCGCCCTGTCAGTGCTTCTTCCGGCCTTGGTGCGGGGGAATGCGGTCCTCGACGGCGTCTTCGCGAGGGGAGTGCTTCACCTGTTCGACTGCCTGCATTACGAGGGAGTGTCGCTTGAGCCACTCCCCCTGACGGACCGGAGAGCAGTGCTGCGGGATGCGGTCTGGTTTGACGATGCCGTGCGCTGCGTTCCCGTCTGCCGCTCTCCGGGCGGCGCAAGCGCACAAGGACACCAGAGCGCGGGCCTGGTCGCCAAGCGCGCCGACAGCAGGTACCTGAGCGGCCCATCGCGCGACTGGCTCGATGTCGCAAACGCGCAAGCCAGCACCTTCCTCATCGGCGGCTACGTCCATCAGTCATCGAGCGATGTCCCAGAAGCACTGCTGATCGGTGTGAACCAGGGCGGCCGGTTGACGTATGCGGGCCGCGTGGCCCGCGCGTGCGAACCGGGAGCATTCGATCAAGTCGGTGGCCTGCTGCGGAGACTCCGGCGGAGAACCACGCCATTTGACAGTGCGGTGCCGCAGGGTGAGAACATCCAGTGGACCGCGCCCGCGCTGGTCGCGCAGATCGGCTTTGCCGACTGGACCCGCGGTGGCCTTCTGCGGCAGCCGCGATTTATTGGGCTGAAGGCTGAAGGTTGAGGGCTGCAGGCTGAGTGCCGGAAAAGGGAGGAAGAACGGGCGCCTGGAGCGCCCGTTCCCGCGAGATATGTAGAAAAGATGGGATGTATTGAGGGACTATCATGACAAGCAGCAAATCGAGCTGGCATCCGGCCGCCTGACGGGGGGTCAGTGGCATTCTCGGATCTCTCGCGCGTCACGCCCGCTCACCGCCTGCCAAGGTCCAAGATATCCTGCGCCTGACCAGCATCTGTGCGATGGATCACACTCTCCGAAGTATCGCGCTCATCACATCCAGCAGCTGGTCCAGATGCGCCAGGGTGAGGTCCCCCATGTGGCCGATCCGGACATGCCCTTGCCTCAGCGGAGGCAGGCCCGCTGCGATCCGGAAGCCCTCATTCGCCACCGAGGCGATAAACCACTCGGCATCCAGGCGGTCATCCAGGCGGAGCACGGATACGGTGGGAGACCGGCAGCCGTCCGGCGCCAGCAGCGTGACCCGCTCCTCGCCAGCGCTCCATTCCGCCACCCGGTCCGCCATCTCCTGGTGCCGTGCAAAGCGCGGCTCCAGCCCGCCCTCCTTCTCAATGCGCCGCAACTGTTCGGCCAGGGCATAGAGCTGCGGCAACGCCGGCGTCTGAGTCGGGAAGTGCTCGCGGGTGGCCCGCTCGAGCCGTTCGAAATCGCCATACCAGCCGCGATACGAGAAGTGGCGCGCTCGTGCCATGAGGCGGGGCGACGCGACGCCCAAGGCAAGTCCCGGCGGGAGGCCCAGAGCCTTCTGGCTGGCGGTGAAGACAAAATCGAGATGATGCAGGTCTGACGAGAGCGGAACGGCACCGACGGACGAAACGGCATCGACCAGTGTCACGACATCGGCACGGGCACGGACAACCGCCGAGAGCTCGGCGAGCGGCGCGAGGACCCCGGTGGAGGTCTCCGAGTGCACGATGGAGACGGCATCGATCGGTGGGCCCTGCAGGAAACGCTCGAGATGTTCCGGTGTGAGCGTGCCGCCGGGCGGGACGATGGCGCGCACCACATGACGACCGCAGGACTCAGCGACCCGCGCGAAACGCTCACCAAAGAAGCCGCCGACCACGGCGAGCATCCGCTCGCGCACACCATTCCGCACCGCCGCTTCCATGAAGCCGGTGCCGGAGCAGGTCCCGATCAGGACCGGCCTGACCGAGCCGAAGAGACGCCGCAGCGGCGCCTCCATTTCCTCCAGCAGTGCGCCCATGCCAGGCCAGCCGATGGTAGGGCCAAGCATGGCGTGGCGAAGGTCGGGGTGCACATCGACTGGGCCGGGCAGGAAGCTGCGGCCGAACGGCATGGAACTCATTCGATGATCGAACCCGCCAGCACGTCCTCGACCCTGATCATCCGCACGCCGCGTTCCTTCCATTCCTCGAGCAGGGGAGCCACCGCGTCGGGGTCAATGGCCCTGGCGGCGTCCGTCACGAACCAGATGCTGGCCTCCGGCTGGTGCTGCAGGAGTCCCTCGATGGCGTAACGGTCACACACATCGAGGGCCACGCCGTAGAGCACGATCTGGACCGGCTGCAGCGTGTCCAGCAGGACTCCGATGTTCGCATTGGTGAATACGTCGAACCAGTGCTTGAGCAGGAGAAAGTCGCCATCGTGCGCCGCCACCCGGGCGGCGAAACTCGCCGGCTCTTCCGGCTCCGGCGGGATGATGAGCGGGTTACGAAGCGTCGTCTCCGGGATCTTGGCCTGCCCGGGCGTGCCGTGCATGCAGTGCAGCGGAAAGGTGGTCCGAAAATCGGGCTCGGCACTCAGCTCCCGATGGCCGGGCTCGTGATCGTCGGCGCTGGCAACGATGGGAATCCGGGCCTGATGGGCATGATCGGTGAGCTGCTTGAGCTGCGGGATGATGCTCTCGCTGTCCGGCACATAGAGGCTGCCGTCCTGCCGCATGAAATCGTACTGGGTATCGACGTCCCAGAAAAGGAGCTCAGTAGACATGAATGGAAGTTACAGCACTCGCTCCAGCCTCGGGTTGGGGAGGTACTCCCGTCCCACCTTGGCACAGGGTTCGCCGTTGACGAGCACGACGTCAGCGGTAAAGTCGAATCTCCCCTGAAAGAGCGAAGAACCGACGCCGTAGGCATCCACCGGCACCCGGGCCGATTCGAACTGCTGGATCTTCTCGACTGTAAAGCCGCCCGACACGACGATCCGCACGCCGCTGAAGCCGGCGGTATTCAGCGCGGCCCGCACGTTGTGTACCAGCTGCGGCGTCACGCCGGTGGGCTTGAAATGCCCCATCTGTGGCAGCACCGAGCGGTCCACCAGCATTTCGCTGGTGTCGAGCCGGACGCCGTAGAGTCGCTCGCCCAGCTCGCGGGCCACCGCCAGCGAGGTCGCCACGCAATCATTGTCGAAGTCCACCAGCGTGATCAATCGCACGTCGGGGTCGCTGTAGTCGGCAAACTTGCGGGTGGCTCGCACGGTGTCACCACCGTAGGCGGCGATGAGCGCGTGAGGCACGGTGCCGATGCCGCTGCTGCCCCACCACGACGCCTGGGCATCGGTGGAAACGCCGATGGCGCCGGCAATGTGGGCCGCATAACCATCGCCGGTCTGCACCAGCCAGTGGTCGTGGCGCGCCGGGAAGAACATCACTTCCTTGGGCGCAGCGGCCTCGACCACGCGGCGAGTGTTGCTGCCGACCCGGGTGCGCCGCGCCAGCACGCCCAGATACAGGGTCTCCAGGTGAGCAAAGGCGTCGTAGGGTCCTTCGATGAGGAGGATCGTCTCCCAGGGCACGATCTCGTCGCCATCGTAGAGCGCGTGCACGGTGAGCGCATCCCAGTCGGTGGAACAGAGCTTCAGGATGGCAATGGCTTCGTCGATGCCGCCGAGAAAGGCGTGCTGCTTGCCGAACACCTGCATGGTGACGTGGGGGTGATACGTGTCCGCCAGCAAGATCTCGCGCGCCCGCACGAAGTATTTGTCCGAGTAGTACCCGTCCCGCATCTTGTCCACGGGCAGGTTGAAGATCTCGGGATCGAGCCGAGGACGACGTGGCATGTGGGCCATGGGTCGCGAGTCATGGGTCGTGAGCTGGAGTGCTCCAATCTAAGGGGAGGCGAACAGACGGACAGTGGTCGACGGTCGACGGTCGACGGTCGACGATTCAATGCAGGGACACGGCATGCTGCCCCCTCCCTTTTGTCATCCCGAACACTCAGGCAGTGTCGCCGCAGGCGACATGAGCCGAGCAGGGGCTCTCAGCCCCGTGAGGCCGCCGAGCTCACCAACCAATTGACTTCCTTCCGGAACCCGAATAAATCCCCCATCCTTCCTGTCCCGTCCATTGCGGAGGCTCGACGCCAGTGACCGACCGACTTTCACGCCGGACCTTCATCGGGACCGCTGGCGCCGTGGCCGCGGCGGCCGCGGTGCCTGGTGCCGCGCTCGCGGCCATGCCCTCCCCGGCGATCATCCGCCCGGGCGCGAGCCGGTTTGCCGCCGTCTCCTCCGGCAATGGACTGCGCGCCGTCCAGAAAGCGTTTGACCTCTCCTCGCAGGGCGCCGACACGCTGGACGCGGCCGTCGAGGGCGTCAAGATCCAGGAGCTCGACCCCCGCGACCAGTCGGTCGGCTACGGCGGCTTTCCCAACGAGGACGGCGTGGTGCAGCTCGATGCCTCGTGCATGCACGGCCCCACACGGCGGGCCGGAGCGGTGGGCGCCATCGAGGGCATCAAGACGCCAAGTGAGGTGGCACGTCTGGTCCTCAAGTACACCAATCACATCATGCTGGTGGGCGAAGGCGCCAAGCGGTTTGCCCTGTCGTACGGCTTCAAGGAAGAGGAGCTGCTCACGCCCGAGACGCGGGAGGCCTGGCTCAACTGGCGCGCCAATCGCGGCGGCAAGGATGACTGGCTGGACGTGCCCGATGCCGAGAAGATGGTGCACCGCCCCACCGGCACCATCAATCTCGATATCGTCGACACCAAGGGGGACCTTTCCTCGATCACGACCACCAGTGGAACGGCCTTCAAGATTCCGGGCCGGGTCGGCGACTCTCCGCTGATCGGTGCCGGGCAGTACTGCGACAATGCGATCGGTGCGGCGGGTTCGACTGGCCGGGGCGAATCCAACATCATGGCATGCGGCGCATTCCTCACGGTGGAGGAGATGCGGCGCGGCGCCAAGCCGACCGACGCCTGCATGGCGACCCTGAAGCGGGTGCTGGCCCTCACGCCACCCCGCCTGCTCACGTCCGACGGGCGCCCCGATTTCGGCCTCACCTTCTACGCCGTCAACAAGCGGGGCGATTTCGGGGCAGCGTCATTTTATCCCGTGCGCTACGCCGCACACGATGGCCGGGAAGGCGCGCTCCGCGATGCCGCCACCATGTACGAGGGCGGTCCGTGACGCGAACCGCCCGGCTCGGCGCGCTGCTGATAGTGCTGTGCGCCGCTCACAGGGTGGATGCGCAGGATTCGGTGGTCCCGCTCCCCGTCCCGGCCGACACCATGGCAGTGCAGCAGTCGCCCTGGCTGCTGAGCTATTTCCCCTATGTCGCCGGCGGGGCCGGTGGCGGCCCCGTGCTGATCGGACGGATCCGCTATTTCCAGCCGGCCACATGGCAGAACCGGGTAACCTATCGCGAGGCCGTGGCAGTCGAGGCCGGCATCGGCCTGCACGGCTCGCACCTCGCCCGGGTGGTCGCGAACGCCCCGCTGCTTGCGCCTGGCTGGCGCGCCACCGCCCGGCTGAGCGCGGTCCGAAACACCCGGGCCAGGTTCTACGGGCTGGGCAACGACACCGAGCGAAGCGACGCTCGGCTGGCCGCCGATGAATTTGCCTACCAGAACCACCACACCAGCTACGCCGGCGAGGCGGAACTTTCCCGGCGCATCACGGGTCCGTTCTGGGCCGCAGCCGGCGGTGGCGTTGCCCACGACCGCTTCTATTCCCTGTCGGACGGCTCGGAATTCGCCACCGCGTTTGGCAGCCAGCTCACCAGCACCGACGTGCACGGCAAGCTCGAGCTGGTGCTCGATACCCGTGACACCGAATGGGACCCGATGCGCGGCGTGGTCGCCGAGGCGGGCGTGGAACAGGGTTCGGGTGGCGATGGATACACCCGGCTGTTCGGGGCCGTGCGCGGCTACTACGACATCTTGCCTGGCACCGTGTTCGCCGCGCGAGTGGCCGCCTCCGACCTGCACGGTTCCCCGCCGCTTGCCGCGCTCCTCCAGCTCCCCACCTGGGAATCCCCTCTTGGCGTGTACGGCGGCAGCCACACCAACCGTGGCCTGGATCGGCACCGGCTGATCGGCACCGGCGTGCTCATGGGAAGCGCTGAAGTGCGCCAGCATCTGACGACGATCAAGAACGCGGTGGGCATCGGTCTGGTTGGCTTTGTGGATGCCGGGCGAGTTTTCGAGGGCGAGCGTCTGCGGCTCACGACCGACGACCTTGCCGTGTCAGGGGGCGGCGGTGTGGTGCTTCGGATCCTGCGCGCCAACATGGTGGTCTTCAACCTGGCCGCTGGCCCGGACGGGGCCCGGTTCAGCGCCTCCGGGGGCTGGGCGTTTTAGAAGGCGGGAAGTCGGGAAGGCGGGAAGCCATTCTCTTCACCTTGCGTTCACGATTTCTTCCCCATGGCCGGGCCATTTTGTCACCATGGCAAGCTGTGTGACAGACCTCGCCTTTCCGGCGCTCTGGGCATCGGCCATGGAGTTTGACCGCTTCGTGGACGAGGCATCCACCCGGCAGGACCTCTGGCGGGCGGTGTATCGGCTGGCGCGGATCCCGGATTGGGCGCTGGATGAAGCCCGGGAACGGGCCGGCCTGCACCTGCTGGTGCTGGCAGAAGACTGGTGCGGTGACGCGTTCAACAGCATCCCGGTGCTTGCCCGCCTGGCCGACCTGTCCGGTCACATCGACCTGCGGCTTCTCCGCCGCGACGAGCACCCTGACCTGATGGACCGCTACCTGACCGACGGAACCCGGTCGATTCCGATTGTCATCGTGCTGGATGAGGAATTTCGAGAGCTGGGACACTGGGGACCGAGGCCGTCCGAACTGCAGTGCTGGGCGCTGGAGCATGCCTCGATGCCGAAGGACGAAAGTTACCCGCTGATTCGTCGGTGGTATGCGCGGGACAAGGGTGAGACGATGTTGCGGGAGGTGTTGGGGGTTAGGGGTTAGGGATTGGGGAATAGGGCAGAGGGATTAGGGATAGGGGTTGGGCGGCGCGTCAACCCTGGCCCCTAACCCCCCAATTCCTAACCCCTATACCCTACACCCGCTCTTCAATCACGATCCCCCGCTTGGCCAGCGCTTCCACGTAACCCTTGAACGGCATTGCTTCATCGGGCGTATGCACGCCTTTGAGCGTGACGCGGCCGTCGGCCTGCATCTGGCCGGTGACGGACAGCGAGTAGCCGGTGGTGCGCTCCATGGCGCTGATGCCGTGCTCCTCATCGTAATAGTCCAGCAGCTGGAAGACCGTGCTGGCCGGTTCCCCATTCTTGATCCCCGAAACACTTACCCGCAGCGCCACCAGGTCGCGCCCTTCCGGCTTGAACAGCTTGGGACGGACCGCGGCGATGAAGACATCGCGCGGGACAATCCTGGTGCCCTTGACGTCAATCGGCTCGTTGCTGATGAGACCCAATTCGCGAATGGGCCGCATCACATCGACGTGCCCGGGATAGCGGAGTGTCTTGTATTCCATGACGTCCACCTTGCCTTCATAGGCAAACGGCATGGTGCTGATGCCACCGCCGGTGTGGAACGCCTCCAGTTGGCCGACCGGCTGGGGAAATTCGACCGTCTCCAGTTCACTGAGCGCATCCACCTGCACCGGCTTGCCGCCCCGGAGTACCCATGACGGCGTGGTGTAGTAGTCCAGCGCGCCCTCGAGCGAATACACGATCTGATAATTGAGCGGTGGCTCGGGATGCTGCGGCAGGCCTCCGACAAAGATCTTGACCTTCTCCGCGCGGTCCAGCCGCCGAATCCCCTCGGCGGCGAGGATGTTGACCATGCCCGGCGCAAGGCCGCAGTCGGGAATGACCGAGAGGCCCTTGGCTGACGCCGCGCCATCGAGCTTCTTCTGCTCCATGACAATTTCGGTGTTGCCGCCGAGATCCGAAAAATGGCAGCCGGCCTCGACCGCGAGCCGAGCCATGGTGGCGTTGAAGTAGTATGGCAGCGCGCTCATCACCGAGTCGTGCCCCTGCATGAGCGCCAGCGCCGCACGCTCATCATTGGCGTCCAGCTTCACGGTCATGAGTCGCCGGTCGCGGGTCCCGAGCCAGGAAGGAAGCTTGTCCGGCATGATGTCCGCGATGGTCACCGACTCGACTGCCTGGTTGTGCAGCAGATCGAACGCGCAGGCGGAGCCCTGAAGCCCACCACCCAATACCAGCATCTTCATCAATGGCCTCGGAATTCCGGTTTCTGAAGCAGCGTCAGCGGCGCGAAAGCCCCGCAAGATAGCGGCCCCCCGGGCCGGCGTTCAACCCGAGGAGATAGCATCGTAAATTGTGGCATGGAGCGCGCTTCAGGGCCCCGGCGGATGCGGTCGGCGGCAGCCGCGGGAGACGATGCCGAGCGAACAATCAAGCGGAACTGCGATGCGCGCCCGGCGCAGGGCGGAATAGCGTAGTTGCAGGTGCTACTCAACCGTGCCCGGGAAATAGGTGACTGAGATGGGACTCGCTGCGTCACCCTCAAGCCGCAGCACCCGCGCCGCCCCGCCGCCCAGGGGCCTGATCTCGAGCTTGTCATTACGGATCAAGGCCAGCGAGTCGCTGCCCCAGCGCGCTGGCGCCGACGCGCCCGGCGCGAGCGGCGCCCGCCGCCCATCGCGGGTCTCCACACAGAAGCGACTCCCTGCGGTGTCGCACGAAGTGATGCTGGCAAACACGGGCGATCCCAGCAGGACGCGGAGCGCCGAGTCGGCGCGGGCCCGCTCCCCCGGCGGCACCCGCTCTGCCACCGCTGATGCCGGCGGCGCCGGCCAGTGCCAGAGTCCCGTCGCGGTCTCGGCGTAGATCGTCCGGCCGTCGCTCGACCAGGCGACCTGCCGCAGTGTTTCGTCCACCGAATCGGGAAGCGCCAGCTCACGCTCGCCGCCACCCAACAGGTTGATGACCCAGATGCTTGCGCGTCCCGACTGGCCTGCTGCCGGCCCGCGGATAAAGGCCAGCATGCCGCCTTCCGGCGAGAGCGCCGGCGCCGATTCGCGGACCGGGGTCCAGGTCAACCGCACCACTTCATTGCCGGCGCCTACCACCGCGTAGAGGTCGCCCCCGCCGGCTCCGTCAGCCGCGACCACGGCGTACGGGTCCTTGCCCACCTGCGCCTTGCCGCGCAGCGGCGGGAGGGAGCAGGCGGTCAGCAGGGTCGCGGCGGTGAGGAGAAGAGCACGGAGTGGTTGACGGTCGACGGTCAACGGTCGACGGCGGAGGACCGGTGGAGGGCGACCCGCGGGCCGCCCGTACGAGGCCGAGCGAAGCTTGCCACACGGTGTCATTGCGAGCACGCCCTTCGGGCGTGCGAAGCAATCTTGCGGCCCGACCGCGATCTTCGGGCCGATGTCGGCTCGCACCACCGCTGCCATCCTAGACTCATCTGGACTCCGTCGGGACATTCTTTTGGGGCGGCAAGCTTTGGTCGACCGTTGACCGTCGACCGTCGACCGATCCCATCAATGCCCCAGGTGCTCCCGATAGAAGTTCAGGATACGGGTCCAGGCACGATCCACCTCGGGGCCATCGGAACCGATCCGGCCCGGCTTGAGGAATCCGTGGCCGGTGCCGGGATACACCTCGGTGACGTAGCGCTTGCCCGAGTTGCGCATGAACGCTTCAACCCTCGGCAGGTCCTGATTGATGCGCCCGTCCTTCTCACCGTACACGCCGAGCACCGGCGCCTTGATGCGGACGAGGCCGGCGCTGTCGGGCGCCGGGCCGTAGCAGACCACCACGGCCTGGAGCTTCGGGTTGTTGGTGGCATAGCGGAAACTCTGGCCACCACCCCAGCAGAAGCCGATCGTGGCTACGTCGCCGGGACGCACCGCCGGCTGGTCATTGAGCCATGCGTAGGCGGCATCGAGATCAGCCGTGATGCTGTCCGGATTGAGCTGGGCGATGAGCTTGCGGCCCGAGTCGGGATCGGTGGGGCTCATGCCGAAGCGTCGCGAGAGCAGGTCGGGCACGATGGCGACATAGCCATTGCCGGCAAGCTTGTCGGCCACCGTCGGCTCCCAGTCGGTGAGGCCGAAGATTTCATGAATGACGATGATGGCCGGGGCACGGTCGGAGCGCTCGGGATAGGCCACGTAGGCGCGGACCGAATCGGCGCCGCGCGGAATCCAGCGCCATTCGCCGTGCGTAGTCACCCGGTCCATGAGATTGCCCTGGGCCACGAACCAATAGCCAAGGGCGCCGGCACCCATGGCCAGCAGCGCCACGACGAGATAGGACGCCATGCCGGCTCGCGACCGCCTGGCTCCTTGACCATGAAGAAGCGACATGTACACCTCCTGCGGTATCTGGTCAGCGGCGGCGGCGGAACAGCCGGGCGATCGGGCCTCGGCGCACCACCCGTTCGAGCGCAGCAGCCAACTCGTTCATTGTCTGGTAGCGGTCTTCGGGCGCGAGCGCCAAGGCGCGCGCCAAGACCGACTCCAGGCGGCCGGGCAGGTCGGGCCGGTACTCCCGGAGCCGGCGCGGCAGGCCGCGGAGCCGCGCCATCATGGTCTCCTGCGCGTCCTTGCCAACAAACGGAAGCTGGCCGGTAAACAGTTCGAACGCCAGCACGCCCACCGCATAGATATCGCTGCGACCGTCCAGCGACCGGCCACGGATCTGTTCCGGGCTCATGAACTCGGGCGTACCCAGGACAATGCCGGTCTGGGTGAGCTTGACCACCTCGGCACTGGCGCGACGCCGCTTGGCAAGGCCGAAGTCCATGACGACGGCGCGGGGGGACGGTCGTCGGTCGTCGGTCGTCGGTCGTCGGTCGTCGCTTGATTGATGACTGACGTCTGACGACGGACGACCATCCCCCACCAGCATCACGTTCTCGGGCTTCAGGTCGCGATGAATGATGCCGAGATCGTGCGCGTGCTGGAGGCCCCGGCAGACCTGCACCAGGATGCGCACGCCCTCTTCCAGCGTCACGGCGCGGGTCCGGATTTCGTAGTCGGAAAGGGTTTCGCCGGCCAGGAATGGCATGACCAGGTAGATGGTGCCGTCCTCGGTGTGACCAAAGGCCAGGATGGGGCAGACGTTGGGGTGCTCGAAGCGGTCGGCGATGTCGGCTTCGCGGCGGAGCCGCTCGACGGCGGCGCCATCCTTGGCCAGGCGGGGCGGCAGCAGCTTGATCGCGACGACCTTCCCGGTCTCGATGTCATCCGCCTGATAGACCCACGACATGCCGCCCTCGCCCACCTTGGTGCGAATGCGGTACTTCCCGTCCAGCACGGTCCCGGCAAGGGCGCCGTAGCGGGCCGACTCCTGCGCGGTGGACCGGGGCGCGTCCCGGGCGGAATTGCGCACGCGCGATTCGCTGGCATGCAGCGGAATGGTGGTCAGTGCCGGCGGGGCGAATTCGACCAGGGGCGTGCCGCAGCGCGCGCAATAGCGCGAGGGCGGATCATATTGCGCCTGGCAGCGCGGGCACCGGCGGTTGGTCAATCGCGCACGCGATTGCGGCCGTCGCTCTTGGCGCGGTACAGATTGTGATCGGCCAGCCGAAGTAATGACTCGCCGTTGGTCACCTTCTCATTGGGGTACGCTGCCAGGCCGATGCTGATGGTGACCCGCACCGGCCGCCCGGTCTCACCAAAGTCGTAGTTGGCCACGCGCTTGAGCACCCGCTCGGCAAAGTTGCGGCTCTCGGTGGTGGTGGTTTCGGGCAGCAGCACCACGAATTCCTCACCGCCGTAGCGCGCCACGGTGTCGGGGGAGCGCAGCTCCCGCTTGAGCAGCGTGGCCAGCTGCTTGAGGATGCGGTCGCCCGTCAGGTGGCCGTAGGTGTCGTTGATCTGCTTGAAGTTGTCGATGTCCACCATCAGGAGCGTCAGCAGTGACGCGTAGCGCGCGGCACGATCCATCTCCTGCTCGATCTTCTCGGACAGAGCCCGGCGGTTGAGCACGCCGGTCAGCGAATCAGTGGAGGCGAGATGCCGGAGCTGTTCCTGTCCGGTCACCGCCTTCTGCAGGTCATACGCGCGCTCCAGCGAACTCACGGCCGCGGTAATGATCTGGTTGGCAAACTGGACATCCTGCTGGTTGAGCGGCACGTCCTCATCGGTGGTGCGGAGAAAGAAGACGCCCGCCGGCTTGTCGTTGAGCTCAAAACGCATGGCGATGGCCGAGCGACAGGGAATGGCGCGCCCTTCCTGCTGCCAGGCCTCGCGGATCTGGTCGTACAGCGAATCGGTGGCCACGTCCTGGGCCAGGACCAGCTCGCCGGTGTCGAGCGCGTGGCGGATTTCGGGGTAGCGCGCCAGATCCACGCGCAGGTTGCGGAGGGTGGGGTTCTCGAATGCCGCCACCACCGTGCCGGTCACCTCGCCGGGCTCGGCCAGGATGATGGAGCAGCGCGAGATCCGGAGTCCCTGCGCCACCCGACGCACCAGCACCTGGAAAATCTCTTCTGGCGTGAGACTCGAGGCCACTTCCTGCAGAATGTCCACCAGCTCCGAGCGGGAGCGCGCCTCGGTGCGGGCCTGATTCAGCTCCCGGCCCACCCGGAGATGCGCCTTGACCCGGGCCAGCAGCTCGCGCACCCGGAAGGGCTTGGGGATGAAATCCTGCGCGCCCAGCCCCAGCGCCTTGACGGTGGCGTCCTCGGGCGGCATGGAGGAAATCATCAGCACCGGCAGGTCGCGCCAGCGGGGATCGGCGCGCACCTTCTGCAGCAGCTCGAGCCCATTGACCCTTGGCATCATGATGTCGAGCAGCAGCAGGTCGAACGTATCGGCCGCGAGATGATCGAACAGGTGTTCACCGCCGGGTATGGCAACCACGTCGTACCCGTTCTCGCGCAGGATCCACGACAGGGTGCGCGAGAGGGTCTGGTCATCATCCGCGACAAGAATCTTCGGGGCGAGCCCCATCTAGTTCACCAGTGACTGGAGAAGGTCCGGATCAATGTTGCCGCCGGTTGCGATCGCCACCACCGGCGGCTCCGCCGGGACCGCGCCTGAGAGCATGGCGGCGGTCGTGGCAGCGCCCGACGGTTCGATGGTGAGGCCGGCCTCGTGAAGAAAGCGGACGGCGGCGCGAATGGCGTCATCATCCACCTGCACGGCGTCCTTGACGGTGTCGCCGATGGCTGAAAAGGGCAAGTCTCCCAGCATGGCGGGGAGGAGACCGTCAGCGAGACTGTGCGGGTGGGGCACCGGCGTGGGCCGGCCGGCGGCGAGCGCGGCGCTGAGCTTGGGTGCGCCGGACGGCTCGACGCCAATGATGCGGACGTGGGGCGCTTCCGAGCGGATCCAGGTGGCCACGCCACCGAGAAGACCGCCGCCGCCCACCGGCACAAGCAGGGTCCGGACGCCGGGGCATTGCTCCAGGATCTCGAGCGCCACGGTGCCCTGCCCTGCAATCACGTCGGCGTGTTCGTAGGGCGGCACCATCGTCATGCCGCGTTCGGCGGCGATGGCGCGGCAGGTGGGGTCGCGCTGGCTCCGGTGCTCGACGAAGACGATCTCGCCGCCGTAGTGGCGCACGCCGGCGATCTTGATCCTGGGGGCGTCCGCCGGCATGACGATGACGGCCGGCATGTCCAGCCGCCGGGCGGCGAAGGCAATGGCCTGGGCGTGGTTGCCGCTGGAATGCGTCACCACGCCCCGGCGGCGGGTGGCCTCGTCCAGGCGGGAGAGCGCGGTCCAGGCGCCCCGGATCTTGAAGGCGCCGATGGGCTGGTCCTGCTCGCACTTGAGGAGCAGGGTGGCGCCGTCCGGAAGGGTGAGGGGCAGGAGCCGGCTGCGGACGGCCACCCCGGCAAGCGCCGAGGCGGCCTCGCGAATGGACTGGGCGGTCACGCTATTCGGTGGTGTCTTCACCGGCCGGCACCGGTTCGTCCGCGGCCTCCTCCGTTCCCGTCTCGTCTTCCTTCACCACGCGGGCCACATCCTGCAGCGTGTCGCCGGCGTCGAGGTTCATGACCCGGACACCCTGGGTATTGCGGCCGATCACGCGGATGCCGTCCACCGGCACGCGGATGATGACCCCGTGATGGGTGATCATCATCAGTTCATCGTCGGGGATCACTTCCTTGAGCGCCACGATCGAGCCGGTCTTCTCGGTCACCTTGAACGTGATGATGCCCTTGCCGCCGCGCTTCTGCACCCGGTACTCGGTGAGCTCGGAGCGCTTGCCGTAGCCCTTGCCGCTCACCACCAGCAGCGTGGCCTCGCGCCGCACCACCACCATGCCGATGACCACGTCCTCGCCGCTCAGCTGGATACCCTTGACGCCGCTGGTGGCCCGGCCCATCTCCCGGGCATCGCCCTGGTGGAAGCGGATGCTCATGCCGGCGCTGGTGGCGAGGATGATGTCGTTGCTGGCCTCGCACACCTGGACATCGATCAGCTCGTCGTCGGCCTCGATATTGATGGCGCGGATGCCATTGGAGCGGACGTTCCCGTACTCGGCGAGCCGGGTCTTCTTGACCGTGCCACGGCGAGTGGCAAAGAGCAGCCACTGGTTGTCACTGAATTCGCGCACCGGCACCAGGGCCGCGATCTGCTCGCCGGGGCGGATGGCAATGCAGTTGACCACCGGCTTGCCGCGGGCCGCACGGGAGGCCTGGGGAATCTCGTGGACCTTGAGCCAGTACACCTGCCCCTGGTTGGTGAAGAACATCAGGTAGTCGTGCGTGCTGGCCACGAAGAGATGCTCCACCCAGTCGTCGGCCTTGAGGTCGGTGCCGGTGAGCCCGCGCCCGCCGCGCCGCTGCTTGCGGTAGCTGGAAACGGGAATGCGCTTGATGTAGCCGGTGTGGGAGATGGTGATGACCATGTCCTCTTCGGCAATGAGGTCTTCGACCGTGAACTCGCCCTGGTCGGAGAGGATCTCGGTGCGGCGCGCGTCGCCGAACTTCTCAGCCACTTCGCGCAGCTCGGTCTTGAGGATGGTGGCCTGGCGGCTCTTGCTGGCCAGGATGGCCTTGAGGTCCTTGATGATGGCGCGCACTTCGGCCAGCTCGGCTTCCAGCTTCTCGATTTCCAGGCCGGTGAGCTTGGCGAGCCGCATGTTGAGGATGGCGTCGCTCTGCTTCTCGGACAGCTTGAACCGTTTGCGGAGCCGCTCATCGGCCTCGGCGGTATTCTCCGAGCCGCGGATGATCTTGATGACCTCGTCGATGTTGTCGACGGCGATCTTGAGCCCTTCGAGGATGTGCTCGCGGGCCTGGGCGGCGTCCAGCTCGAACTGGGTGCGCCGGATGATCACCGACATCCGGTGCGCGATGTAGCGCTGGATCAGCTCCTTCAGGTTCATCACCTTGGGCATGCCGTTGTCGAGCGCCAGCATGATCACGCCGAAGGTGGCCTGCATCTGGGTGTGCTTGTAGAGCTGGTTCAGCACCACGTGGGGAATGGCGTCCCGCTTGAGCTGGACCACCACCCGCATGCCGTCCTTGTCGGACTCGTCATTCACCCCGCTGATGCCGTCGATCTTCTTGGCGTTGACCAGTTCGGCAATCGAGCGGACCAGGTTCTCGCGATTGACCTGGTAGGGAATTTCGGTGATGACGATCTGGGACTTGCCGCTGGATTCCTTTTCCTCGATCTGGGCCCGGGCCCGCATGATGACGCGGCCGCGGCCGGTCTCGTAGGCGTCCTTGATCCCTTCGCGCCCATAGATGAAGCCGCCAGTGGGGAAATCGGGCCCCTTCACCACCTTGCGCAGGTCGGCGATGGTGGCCTCGGGCTCGTCCACCAGCAGCTCGACCGCCTTGGCGATTTCCTTGAGATTGTGGGGCGGGATGTTGGTGGCCATGCCCACGGCGATGCCGCTGGAGCCGTTGACCAGCAGGTTGGGCAGCCGGGACGGCAGCACCGTGGGTTCTTCCAGCCGGTCATCGAAGTTGGGCTGGAAATCCACCGTGTTCTTGTCGATATCCTCCAGCATCGTCATGGCGATGCGGGTGAGCCGAGCCTCGGTGTAGCGGTAGGCGGCGGCAGGATCGCCGTCGATGGAGCCGAAGTTGCCCTGCCCGTCGATCAGCGGATAGCGGAGCGAGAAGTCCTGCACCATGCGGACCAGTGCATCATAGACCGAGCTGTCACCGTGCGGGTGGTACTTGCCGAGCACGTCACCCACCACCGTGGCGGACTTCTTATAGGGGCGGCCGGGCACCAGGCCCAGCTCGTTCATGGCGTAGAGAATGCGGCGATGCACGGGCTTGAGCCCGTCGCGGACGTCGGGGAGCGCGCGCGAGACGATCACGCTCATCGAATAGTTGATGAACGACTGCTGCATCTCTTCTTCGATGAGGCGCGGCAGGATGCGTTCGCGCGAATGCGGTGCGGTCATGGGGCTCGCAGGATGTCAGACACGGGTGGCCGGCGGACGGGCCGGGGAACGCTGAAATGTAACCGGACGCGGGTAGGGAAGCAACCGGTCAGAGGCACCGTAAGTGTCTTCTGAACAACGGGTTAGGTGTCGCGACCGGGTGGGTGGAAAGATGGATCCGTAGATTGCACCGATTGCCCAGACCTATCGATTCAGTCTGTGCGCTTTGGGACCTCGGTCGATCTGCAGAAGTTGTCGAGCATCGAGACGGGCTAGGTCGTCAATCATCTCAAGGCCAGCGGGCTCGAGCGCGCATTGCTGCTCAACTTCGGTGCGCCACCGCTGGAGTACCGGCGCCAGGTGTCGACGGATTATCTCGATGAATCCACAGATTGCACCGATTTCACAGATGCGTCGGGGTAATCGGCGTCATGTGCGGACGCATCAACGTACAGCGAACCCGCTAAGGGCGTTCGCCGAGTCTCCGGAGTTCGCTGGTAAATCTGGGCAATCAGTGAAACCTGTGGACCCGCCAAGGGCTGTCCGGCCATGGTGCCGGAGCAGCCGGCCGTTGGCGTCGCCCTAGGACTCGTCGCGCTGGCCCGCCGAGGCGAAGCGCTCTGTGAGCGAGTCGGCGGGCCTGGCGCCCTCAACCGTGACCTTGAATCCTTCGGATGTCGTGAGCGCAGAAACCACCCCTCCGGTCGCACTCACAACACGTGAGGCAACACCACCTGCTCCAAGTAGGCCGCTCGAAGAAGCTCGAAGAGCGCCTCCCGCATCAAGAGCTGCCCCGCTGACACCTCCAGCCATGCCAGCTGCCATCGGAGCCATAACCAAGGCCTCCGCAGGCCGCCGACTCACCTCCCTCCTGCGGGCCGGTGGCCTCGTTGTGCCTCCTCCCATTCTGCGGTCAACCCGAGGACGGCGACCCAGCCCTGGATGTAGGCCAGGTCCAACTCCGCGCCGCGGACCTCGAGGAGTCCGGTCACGTCCTCGATCTGCCGTCGTGACCCGCCCAGCTTCGCCCACTCCAGTTTGGCCAGGAGCACATCCTCCGCCGTGGCGACATAAAGAGACAGGCCCTCGAGGTTCGCCCGGACTCGACGGTCGAACTCCGTCCGGCTGAAAGGCCGGGACTTCCGGCAGATGAAGTCGATCTTCCATCCGGTCGACATGTCGATCACGTTGAACTGCGATTCCTGTCGGTGGGCCTCGAGCGCGGCCGCCTCATCGGCGTAGTACTCGCTGGGTGGCAGCGAGCGGATGAGAGCGCGGAGCTGGTCGGGGGACGGCGCTATGACGAAGTCAATGTCCTGAGTGGCGCGCGGGCGCCCGTGGTAGGCGCTCGCAAACGACCCGGTCAACATGTACGGGATGTCGGCGTCCTCTAGCCGGGCGACCATCCGCCCGAAGAAATCAGCCGCCGCCATTCGGGTGGGGACGGAGGTCGGCACCCACCAGGGTCAGGCGGAGGGCCTGACGGTGCACCCGGGCCTGCGGCCACTCGGGATGCTCGGTCCGGAGCCGGGCGGCGAGCAGCGCCCGGGCCGCGAGGCTCATGTCCACGGCAAGTTCCAAGCGGCGCTCGGGTAGCAGGCGGCGAAGCACGCCCACTTGCGCCTCGGCCGCCGCCAGCGAAGTGTCGGTTTTCGGCATGGGGTCAGGCTCCTCCGCGAGACAAGCAATATACCCCTCCGCAAGGCCCGCGTCCTCACCCAGAAGGCCCTGGCCGCGCTGGTCAACCTCTCCCTCAGCCAGATCCACCGCTACGAGGCCGGCACCGCCCAGCCTGCCCTGAACGGCATCCGAAAGCTCGCCCGCGCCCTCCGGGTCTCCGCCGACAGTCTCGTCTTCGGGCAAGATGAGGGTGGCCCCGACGAGGAGCTCCGGCTTCAGCTCGAGGCCGTCAATCCGGCGGACACAGTCCAAAGGGATCCGTGAAGGTACGGGATTATTCCCGGCGTAGGCGTAGAGATTCACCCCGCCGGCCAAGCCGATCGGATCCTGGCTGAGGAACCGCCCGGTCTGGGGATCATACCACCGGTTCCGCAGGTAGACATAGCCCCCACCGCCCGCACTGGTGGGCGTGCCGGCGCCCGCGAAGCCCAGGCCCGTATGCGTCTCCAGGCTGCTTGCGGCCGTGCTGCCACTCTCCAGCTTGCCAAACGCGTTCCGGAGGTAGAAGCCGATCCGCAGATGACACAGATGAAAACAAGCGATGACGCAGATGGCTCGGGAGTAAGTCCGGCACAATCTGCGTCATCTTCTCGCCATGAAATGAAACCCGCTACCTCACTTCTGCGGCATCTGCGGAATCACGTAGCGCTGCTGGATCCGCCAGGTGGTCCCGGTCGAGGGGCGGACCAGGGTAAAGGCGACGTCATTGCCGTCGTACACATAGTAGGTCCGGAAGCCCACCGTGCTGTCGGGATTGGCCCCGTCCAGTGCCCGGGCAGTGGTGGTGGCGAGATGGGTCATGAAGCGCCGGCCGCTGCCATCGTACCAGGTCCAGACGTGGTCATAGGGCCCGGTCACTGCCTCCGGCGTCATGCTGTAATACAACTGGCCCGCCGCGGTCCAGCTGCTCACGCCCCAGAGGGCGAAGAGGCCGGTGCCGCGGTCCAGCGTGGCCAGCCGCTGCCCCGCCTGAGTCGATCACAGATGGCACAGATGAAAAACAATGACGCAGATGACGCAGGGCGGATCCCGAGCCATCTGCGTCATCCTCTCACCGGGGCACCGTCGCTCTCGGGTCACAGCTGCGTCATCTGTGGACCCGCTACCGTTCCCGGCCACGCCGTCCGAACTGCTCAGGAGCCGCCGGGTCCAGCTGGTCGAGTCGTAGTTGAAGCGCACCGGCCCCATGTTGGCTCGCCGGGTCTCGTCGGCACTCCGGATCTCGCCCAGGGCCGAGAAGACCGGGTTGCCAAAGGAATAGCGGATGGTGCTCCCCACCTTTTCCACCACATGGTCCACCCAGCCGTGGCTGTCGTAGTGGGTGCTCCGGGTGACCGGGGCCGAGGTGCCCTTGAGCTTGACGGTGCGGAGGGTGTCCCGCCCGCCCTTGTCATAGAGGAAGCTCACGCTGGCCAGGCTGTCGGTGGCTCCGGTGCTGGTGGTCACCAGATGGACCAGCGGGTGAGCCGGGCCGTGAGCGAGTCGTACACATAATGAATGGCGCCGCCCTTGTCCCCGCTGAATTGCTGGCCGCTGGCCAGGGTCACGGCATCCGTCTCCCCGGTCCGCTGGCCCCGGCGGTTATAGGTCAGGCTCCGGGTGGCCGTCGCCAGCCCGCCCTCGAACACCACCGTGTCGCCGGTGAGCTGCCCCACGGCACTCCAGCCATGATGCCGGAGCAGCCGGTAATCGCCCAGGTACTCGTCGTGCATCACTTCATCCAACAGCCGGCCCTTGGCGTCGTAGTAGAACTCGTAGCGCTGCCCCGCCGAGCTGAGCCGGCCCATGCCCACGCCCAGGGAATCCCAGGCCGCCTCGACCCCCGGCTCGGCGAAGCGCTCGTCATCCACCGCCAGCCCGCCGCCCACATGGACAGGAATTTCTGGTAGGGCCGCCCCTGCCAGTCATACAGGATGCCGACGTAACTGCCGTTCCCTACGAAGGCGTAGACCGGCTGGCCCAGCGGGTCCCGGATCCAGCTCTGCTTGCGGGAGCGGTTGATGCCGTGGTGGTCCGGCTCCCCGGCCCGATCACGGAGTCCGGCTGGCCCAGGAGGTTGTACCAGGTGCGGGTCTTCTGGACAAAGCTGTCCAGCGGTATGAGCAGCGCCGACACCGCATCAGCCGAGGCATAGACGTGCACCGAGTCCACCAGCCCGCCCTTGCCATAGAACATCCGGGTGGTCGGCGCGTTGCTGCCGGTGCCGGTCTTGGAGGCCAGCACTCGGCCCAAAGGGTCTCGCTTGAACCGGGTGGCGATGCGAGCGGGTCTATGGTCGAGTCGGGTCGGCCATAGCTGTCGTAATAGACGTGCGTCTGTGGCCCGCCCGGCGCCGTGACGATGCTGGTATTCCAGGTGGCGCTTTCATAGGCCACGCTGGAGAGGAGGCTGTTCCCGTCCCGCACTGAATCGGACGGGTGGCCGAGGGGATTCCCGCTGTTGTCAGCGCACCATAGGTGAAGACCGTCGTGTCCCCGCCAGGCGCCACGATCTTGCACGGGCAGGCATTTGGCCGCGCCCGTTGCCGTCCCGTACACGATGGTGGTGGGCACCTTGAGCGCGTCCTTGGACCAGAGCAGCCGGGAACACCAGGCGCCACTGGTCAAGGTGACCGAGTCGTACGCGAACGTGAGCGTATCGAGGGTGATGCCGGTCGGCGCCGGATACGCCAGCGTGTTGCGGCGCACCATGGTGACCCGGCTGAGGGCGTCATAGCTGTACATCACCGAGTCCGGCGTGGTGACCACCGGATCGCCATGCACGATCTTGGTCACCCGTCCCAGCGTATCCCGCTCGATGCTGCGGATGTCATCGGCCGCGGATGAGGGGATGTAGAACCCGCCCGGGAACTGGCCGTCCGGAGACCATCCGGACCCAGGTGGGAGAGCCGAACCGGTCCACCTGATAGTCGGTGGCATGGTTCCCGGCATCCACGAGCGTTCCGCGGACCTGATTGGGAAACAGCAACCGCTCGAGTGGCTGGCCATTGTGGCCATACGCCATCCGGGGCGCCGCTCGCCGGGTGGCGTCGCGGAAGTTGGCGAAATTCTGCAGTCCCGGCCCGGTAAAGCCGGACGGCGTATGTAGCGAGTCGTCAAACTGGAATCGCTGCGCGATGAGCGCCGTTCCCTGCCGCCTGGGCGAGATGACCGAGTCGATCATGGCGCGGTTGAGGGCGTCGGTCTTGTAGGTGAAACGGGTGGTATCCGGCTAGTCGCGTCGGTGCAGAATCAAGTGCGTGAGCCGGCAGGCAAAGGCGCCACCGACAGCAGACGGACAGTACACGCGAAGGTCCGCCACGGTCGTGGTAGAGCCACTGAGCGTTGGATACACATCGACCGCTGCCACCTGCCAGCTGCCCGTGAAGTACCGGAACTTGAACGCCGTCCGCTCGGGTCCACCACGTAGCCGATGCGCGCCGTGGTTCCCGAATACAGGAAGTCGGTGTAGTTGCCGACCAGGTCCTTGGTCCAAAGCTGCCAGCCATCGCTCGGAACCCGACCGTTGCGCCGTTATCAAGGTAGAGCGCCCAGCTGCTCCATGCTCGGTGGTGGCTGCAGCGCCCGTTCTCACCCGGCGGCGGCTGCCAGGCGCCGCTGCCGGTCTTCCGGTACACCGAATACGAGCCATCGCCGCTGACTAGCACCGCAGCCGAGTCGGTGCCCATCATCAGTCCGGTGGCCAGGCGCGACAATTCGGCCAGTTGCCAGCCGGTGCCGAACCGGGTCATCGCCGTATCCACGAGCGACGTCTGCACGATATACTGGGTCACCGTGTCAGTGATGGGCCCGGAGAGGTAGTAGGCCTGAACCGCCACCTTCACTTGCCGAATGGTGGCCGGCGCGGTGGTATTCATATTGTCCACCACGGCGCTGAAGACCCGCGACTCATTCGCGTTCTCCCACAGGTTCAGGGCGCCGGCGCCGGCGACACTTCCCTTGGTGCCGGCATAATGGAGGACGGGGCCAGCCACCACGCCGTTCACGCGGGGTGTGACGACGATCGAATCGGGCGCGGCGATCTGGCGCGGGATGTCTACCCGGATCGGCAGGATGGTCTGCACCCGCTGGGACCCCGAGCGATAGACCAGATGCAGATCCCTCGGCTTGTCACGCGTGACAAACCCCGGGATGGTCTGAGTCAGGAAGGTCTCGCCGCATTGGAAGGGTCCGAAGGCGGCGCACTCGCCCATGTCGCGCTTGAGGAAGCTGGCGAGCGGGGTGAGCGCCAGGTGCGTGGGCGGACCCGTCGGCAGATGGACAAAGCGGGCACGCACGGATGACCGATGCCCCGTCGAGTCGGCAATGCTGGCCACGATCTCGTTCCAGCCGCCGGAGTCGGCAAAGGGACAGCCCTCCACGTAGGCATGCAGCAGGGAGCTGCTGTTGGGCAGGGTGACCGTCGATTGCAGCTGGGTCAGCGAGGCCACCACCACGCCGCTGGCCACGCTCTGGCCGTTGTTGACGATCAGCGTGTCGTTGAGCCAGATCTTGAGCGTTGCCGTATTGATAGCACCGGGATCGGGCACCCGCGCATTCCATGTCGCCGGCTGCAACGCCTTGCCGAGTTGCCCTCGCGATTCGGCTCCGCCAGAGCGGGGTCGGCTCGGCAGTGCCGGTCACCGGCCGGGGCCAGTTGATCCCTGGCTGCAGCGGCGGCCACATCCCTCCATCCGGCACCGCATCGAACGCCAGGTCTCCGTAGGGGTACCCGGTCCAGAGCGTGTCCGTCGGGCTCGTGCCGGTCCACCAGTTGTAGTTGAAGTCCTCGCCATCGATGTAGCCGTAGTCCGCACACGTCGTGGGATCGGTGTCGCTGTGATCGACCGTGATCGTCTTGATGCTGAGGAGATCATTGGCGCTGACCGATGCCGCGAAGACCAGGCCCCCGGGCAAGCCATTCGCGGCCGGTTGGGACAGAAAGCTGGACGGCTGATCGATCCTGATCTCCGGTGCACTCTGCTGCTCGGGACAGCCACGCAGTTCGGGCGGCGGCAGCGGCAGCCCGCCGAGCAGGCCCACAATACCGAAACCGTCAGGAAGCGGGAGCGAATCGTCCAGCTCCCAGGTGCTGGAGCCGACCTGGTAGAAACCTGTCTGGAAGTATTCGCACCGGGCGACCGTAGCCTTGCAGGCGTACGTCTTCCAGGTGTAGGTGCCGCCCGAGAGCCGGAGACGCGGAATACCCAGCCGCCGACTTGGTGATCGAACTGGTCACCTCCTGGGTCCCCATCCAGACCCGGACTGATGCGAGGTTGACGGGCTGCTGTGAACGACGCCTGCATGGGAACGTTGAAACTGCGCACGCCATCGTCAGCAGGGATCACGTGGGCCACGATCGGCTCGCCAATGACCGAGAAGCTCCGGAGCTCGGTATCATCCAGCACCTCGGTGCCGCCGCCGGATGACGGCGACATCTGCGGCGATACCTGCGATGTGGACTGCGCCACCAGGGGATCACCACCACTGCTCACGCCGTAGAGCTTGACGGTCACCGACCCGGTGCCGAGGCCGTAGCCATGCACCGTAATCGAGGCATTGGAATACCCGCCGGCGCCGAGCGGCTTGAGGTCGCCGGGCGACGCATCGGTACACCGTACCTGGCTGGTGGCCGTGCAGGTAATGCGGAAGGAGCCGGCCGTCGCCGTGTAGTTGTGGACCTGGACGGTGACGACCAAGGTGCTTTCGACCGCGATCGTCTTGGGCGGATTGAACAGGCTGACATTGAAGTGCGCCTCAGTGCCGATGATCTGTGGCGCTGCCACTGCCATGCCCTTTACCCTGCCCGCCGGCCTGCGCCCGTGCCGCGGACGGTAGGACAATGCTGAAGAGCGCCAGCGCCAGAGCAGGCTTCCTGAACGGACCGGTCACACGGGTCTCCATGGAGAGGATGCCCTTGGAAGGGCAGAGCCCGTACCACACCATCGACGTGCCTATGGCCTTGATTCACAACGACTTCAGCCAGCCAGCCTGTCGCATTTGTCGCAATTGTCGCATCCGCTGACGGGTGGAATGCGACGTTTGCAACAATCCACAGATGCACCGATTTCACCGATGAATTCCGCAAACCGATCGGCGCAATCGGTGTCATCTGTGGACCAAACTGCGTAATCAGTGCACCCGCCGTATACTGTGGGATACCCGCGCTCAGGGCAAGCTGCAGGTCGCTGGTCGATGACGACTGACGACTGACGACTGACGACTGATAACCGTCGACCACCTACGCCCCATGCCCTGCTTATAATCCCATAGTCGCGTCACCCCTGGCGCAGCCATTCTGCCACGGACCTCGCATGCCTGCACTGCGCTCCATTCTCGACCCGCTCTGGCGGGCACTGAACGCCCCCATCGCCAATTCGCCCTTCACGCTGCTGAAGCTGCTGATCATCCTGCTCGCCCTGGGTCTGCTGATCTGGGCGGTGGGGCGGGCGACCCGCTGGCTGGTGGAACGCATCTTCGTGCGCCGAGGGGTGGATCCGGGCGTGGCTCAGGCGGTCGGGACGCTGATTCGCTATGGCGCGGTCACCATCGGTTTCGTGGTCATCCTGCAGAGCGCCGGCATCGACCTCACCGCCTTCACGGTGCTCTTCGGCGCCCTGGGCGTGGGCATCGGCTTCGGCCTCCAGAACATTGCCAACAATTTTGTGAGCGGGCTGGTGCTGCTGTTCGAGCGTCCGGTCAAGATCGGTGACCGGGTGGTGGTGGGCGACGTGACCGGCACGGTCCGCCAGATCGGCGCCCGGGCCACGGTCGTAGTGACCAACGACAACATCGCGATCGTGGTGCCCAACTCGGAGTTCATCTCCGAACGGGTGATCAACTGGAGTCTCACCGGTGCGCTGGTCCGGCTCAGCATCAACGTCGGGGTGTCCTACGCCGCCGATCCGGAGCAGGTGCGGGAGGTGCTGATGCGGGTGGCCCAGGCGAGTGATGTGGTGGAACAGTCGCCGGCGCCGGAGGTGCGCTTTCTCGAGTTCGGCGAGAGCTCGCTCAATTTCCAGCTGCTGGTCTGGACCCGGCAACATATCGCGACCCCCGACGTGCTCCGGAGCCGGATGAATTTTGCCATCGCCGCCGCCTTCCGCAGTGCGGGCGTGGAAATCCCCTTCCCCCAGCGGGATCTGCATATCCGGTCAGGGGTGCTGGAGGTGAGGCTCGACAGGACGCGCATGGCGGGCGGGACGGGCATGACGGGCGGGAGCTGAGAGTTGAGGGTTACGACGTGAGGTTCGGCGAGATGGACGGGCCGAAAGTAACAGCATGTCACCCGAGCAACGCACCGTGTCGTCCAGAGCAAAGCGAGGGAGGACACACCGCCCCGCCCGTCTTGCCCGCCCTGCCGAGCCGGATCTGGCGAAGCGCTCAGCCGGGGCGTAGGTTGGGGGGCCATTTATGGTCGTCAGTCGTCGGTCGTCGGTCTTCATTGCGAGGCAGCGTCAGTCTCCTTCAGCGAGCACCGCGAGCGAAGGGCCGGACGCCCGAGTGAGCTTCGGTCCCCTCACTATGCTCGGATGACATGCCGCGACGACCGACGACCGACGATCGACGACCTCCCAGCCCTCAACGCTGAGCCACATGACTAAGTCCAAGCTCTCCACCATGATGTTCCTGCAGTACTTCGTCTGGGGCGCCTGGTTCGTCACCATGGGTACTTATCTGGGCCAGACGCTGCACTTCACCGGACGCGAGGTGGGGCTGGCCTACGGCGCCACGGCCATCGCCGCGCTGGTGTCGCCCTTCTTTATCGGGATCGTGGCCGACCGGTTCTTCGCCACCGAAAAGCTGCTCGCCATCCTGCATCTGGCCGGCGGCGTGATTCTCTGGTATGCCTCGACGCTGACGACGTTCGGCACCTTCTACCCGGTGCTGATTCTCTACGCCCTCTGCTACATGCCGACGCTGTCGCTGTCCAATTCCATCTCGTTCCACCACGTGCAGGATCCCGCCCGCGAGTTCCCCTTCATCCGGGTGCTCGGCACCATCGGCTGGATCGTGGCGGGCATCCTGATCGGCAAGGTGCTGCACGCCGATGCCCTGGCCCTGCCCATGCGGGTGGCCGCGGGCGCGTCCATCCTGCTGGGGCTCTATTCGTTCGGCCTGCCCCACACACCGCCCAGGGCGGCCGGCTCACCCTTCAGCGTGCGGGACGCGCTGGGGCTCGATGCGCTGGGCCTGCTCAAGGACCGCTCGTTCCTGGTCTTCGTGCTGGGCTCGTTCCTGCTCTGCATCCCGCTCCAGTTCTACTACACCTTCGCCAATCCGTACCTCAACGAGGTGGGCGCCCCCGATCCAGCGTTCATCCAGACCTTCGGCCAGATGAGCGAGCTGATCTTCATGCTCTTCCTGGCGTTCTTCCTCAAGCGATTCGGCATCAAGGTGATCATGCTGGCCGGCATGGCGGCGTGGGCGCTCCGCTACCTGGCCTTCGGTTATGGCGCGTCGGGGCCAGTGATGCCGCTGATCTACATCGGCATCCTGCTGCACGGGATCTGCTACGATTTCTTCTTCGTGAGCGGGCAGATCTATACCGATGAAAAGGCCGGGCCGAAGATCCGGGCCGCGGCCCAGGGCTTCATCAACTTCGTGACCAACGGCGTGGGCTACTTCATCGGCGCCTTTGTGAGCGGCGCCGTGGTGGACCGCTACGCCAGCTGCCAGGGCGGAGGCGCGCTCGAAGGATGTGCCGCCGTGACCCACGACTGGCACGCCATCTGGCTGGTGCCGGCTGCCGGTGCGGCGGTGGTGTTCGTTCTTTTCGCGCTGACGTTCAGGCCATCGAGACGGCTGGAGCCCGAAGGCAAGAACTAGCCGTCTCGCCGTCTTACCGTCTAGCCGTCACTTGACGATCTATGACATTCCAAGGAGCTCCCTCGCATGCCCACCAAGCCCCTCTCCCGTCGCACCTTCGTCGGCACCTCGGCCGCCGCGGCCAGTGCCTTCACCATCGTGCCGCGCCATGTGCTGGGTGGCCCCGGATTCATCGCGCCGAGCGACAAGCTCAATGTGGCGTGCATCGGGGTGGGCGGCATGGGCCGGAACGACGTCGACGGGATGAGCGGCGAGAATATCTACGCGCTGTGCGATGTGGACTGGAAGGCCGCCGAGGACGCCTTCCGCAGCTTTCCCAAGGCCAAGCGGTTCAAGGACTATCGCGAGCTGTTCGACAAGGAAGCGCAGAACATAGACCTCGTCACCGTCTCGACGCCCGACCACAGCCATGCGCCGGCCGCCATGCTCGCGCTCAAGCACGACAAGCCGACCTACACGCAGAAGCCGCTGGCACGGACACTCCACGAAGTGCGTGCACTGGGCGACGAAGCGCGAAAGCGGAAGCTGCACACCCAGATGGGCAACCAGGGTCACGCCGGTGACGGCATGCGGGTGCTGCGCGAGATGGTCGAAGCCGGACTGATCGGCACCGTGCGCGAGGTGCACTACTGGACCAACCGCCCCATCTGGCCCCAGGGACTGGACCGCCCCACCGAGCTGCACGCGCCACCCTCGACCCTCGACTGGAATCTCTGGCTCGGTCCCCGTCCCGATCGGCCCTACAACCCGGCCTACATGCCGTTCAAGTGGCGCGGGTGGTGGGACTTCGGCACCGGCGCGCTGGGCGACATGGCCTGTCACGGCATGGACGCGGCCTTCTGGATTCTGGACCTCGGCTTCCCCGATCGCATCATCCCGGAATCCACCGAGCTCTACACCGAGTCGGCACCCAAGTCGGAGCGCATCGAATATCAGTTCGGCGCCAAGGGGGGACGCGGCCCCATCAAGGTGGTCTGGCGCGACGGCGACCTGCGCCCGCCCCGTCCGGTGGGCTACGCCGACGACGCGGACTGGCCCTTTGCCGATATCGGTGGGCAGCTCTGGATCGGCGACAAGGGTGGGATCCTGGCCGGCATCTACGCTGAAAAGCCCCGGCTGCTCGACGAGAAACGGCAGAAGGAGCTCGAAGCCAATCCGCTGCCGCAGAAGTATCCCCGGTCCAAGGGCGTGTACGCCGAGATCATTGATGCGGCCAAGGGTGGCCCGCCGGCGCTCTCCACCTTTGACGGCCACGCCGGCGCACTGACCCAGATGGTATTGCTCGGCTGCCTCGCGGTGCGGGCGGGCAAGACGCTGGAACTGAACAGCAAGACCGGCATGATTACCAACGTGACGCTGCCGGAAGAGTGGGTGAAGCCGGGGTTCAGGGACGGGTGGATGGTGTAGGAGAGAGGTCGTCGGTCGTCAGTCAGTCAGGTCGACGGTCGTCGGTCGTCGGTCGTCGGTCGTCGGTCGTCGGTCGTCGGTCGTCGGTCTGCGAGATCTGTCATCCTGAGCGAAGCGAAGGATCTACCCGCCCTGATCCGGAAGCAGCCAGGCCGATCCTTCGGCCGCTCCGCGGCCTCTGGATGACAGCAGGTGACGTCCACGGGCCGACGCCGCGCCGATGTCATCCTGAGCGAAGCGAAGGATCTACGCGCCCCGATCCGGAAGCAGCCAGGCCGATCCTTCGGCCGCTCCGCGGCCTCTGGATGACAGCAGGTGACGTCCACGGGCCGACGCCGCGCCGATGTCATCCTGAGCGAAGCGAAGGATCTACGCGCCCCGATCCGGAGGCAGCCAGGCCGATCCTTCGGCCGCTCCGCGGCCTCTGGATGACAGCAGGTGACGTCCACGGGCCGACGCCGCGCCGATGTCATCCTGAGCGAAGCGAAGGATCTACCCGCCCTGATCCGGAAGCAGCCAGGCCGATCCTTCGGCCGCTCCGCGGCCTCTGGATGACAGCAGGTGACGTCCACGGGCCGACGCCGCGCCGATGTCATCCTGAGCGAAGCGAAGGATCTACCCGCCCCGATCCGGAAGCAGCCAGGCAGATCCTTCGGCCGCTCCGCGGCCTCTGGATGACAGCAGGTGACGTCCACGGGCCGACGCCGCGCCGATGTCATCCTGAGCGAAGCGAAGGATCTACCCGCCCCGATCCGGAAGCAGCCAGGCCGATCCTTCGGCCGCTCCGCGGCCTCTGGATGACAGCAGGTGACGTCCACGGGCCGACGCCGCGCCGATGTCATCCTGAGCGAAGCGAAGGATCTACCCGCCCCGATCCGGAAGCAGCCAGGCCGATCCTTCGGCCGCTCCGCGGCCTCTGGATGACAGCAGGCGCTCCGCCGTCGCTGCGCTCGAATGCCACCATGGCCCTTTGACACCGGTGGGACGCCCGCCGGCCATGCTTCGGCATGGCGAAGACCTATTACGTCTATCTCCTGGCCAGCCACTCACGTGTCATCTATATCGGCGTGACAAGTGACCTGCGGCGACGCATCTGGGAGCACCGGCATGGCATGCGGAGCGGCTTCGCGTCCCGTTACCGAGCAACCCATCTGGTCTACTTCGAAGCGACCAATGATGCTCGGAGCGCGATCAGGCGTGAGAAGGAGATCAAGGGTTGGTCGCGCCGCCGCAAGATCTCGCTGATCGAGACGGCGAATGCCGGCTGGCTCGACCTCGCCGCCGACTGGTTTGGACCTGAGGGAGGTTGATCCCCGGGAAATATCATTCCGAGTGCAGTAGGGAATCTTACAGGCCAGGTTCGGACATCGGGCGAGCAGATCCTTCGCTACGCTCAGGATGACACGCTTCGACGACCGACGACCGACGACCGACGACTCACCTGTCCGCCCGTCCGCCCGTCCGTCTGTCCGTCTCCCACACCTCCACCCCGCCCCCGCTCCCCCCTAAGAGGAGTTCCGGCGTCCCGTCGCCGTCCATGTCGGCCACCGCGGGAATGGCGTTGAACGAACCTTGCAGCACAAACGACTGGTCGAGCCGGAAATCCGGCGCGGTGCGGGTGCCGCCATTGCGATAAAGCTTCACGTCTCCATTCTCGTTGGCAACCAGCAGGTCCAGGTCACCATCGCCATCGATATCCAGCAGCGCCGGCGCGCTGCGCCGCCCACCCGATACACCGGCATACTCATCCGACACCAGCGCAAATCTGGGATGCTGCCGAGTGCCGTCGTTCCGGTAGAAGTTGATGCTGCCGGACCCCTCGCCCACGAAGAGATCGAGGTCGCCGTCGCCATCGACATCCGCCAGCGCCGGCGTGGCGTTGCTGCCGCGAGTGAGCGTGACCACGGCGCTGTCCGCCAGCTCGAAGCGCGACGCGCCAGCGGCTCCCGTGTTCCGGTACCAGGCCAGAACGTTACGCCAGGTGCCCAGCATCATGTCGGGCCGCCCGTCGCCATCGAGGTCACCCAGCGCCGGCGCGTAGTTGAAGGTGCCACGGATGGCGAGCGGACCGGCATCGTACCAGTCGGGATGGGTGGCGCTGCCCCGGTTCTCGAAATATTCCAGCGCGCCGGTCCGCGGATCATGCTGCGAGAGGCGATTCCCCAGAATCAGGTCGAGGTCGCCGTCCCCATCCACGTCCGCCACTGCCGGCGCGCTCTCCGCACCGATGTCCAGCGACGAGAGATAGGTGGTGCTCCGCAGCGCGAAGGCCATGGGCGCCGTCTGCTCGAGATAATACAAGTTGCCGATTGACGTGGTATTGGCGTTGAAGGCGCCGCCCAGGACGCCCATCAGCACATCCAGATCGCCATCGCCATCGAGATCGCCCACCACCGGCGCGTTGTAGCCGCTGGTGCGGAGCGGTGCGCCCGGCGGGAATGACACCGAGTCCTGTCCGATGAGGGGCGACGGGCAGGTGCCGGTGTTCTTGAGCCAGAGCAGCCCCGGCTCGAAGTAGTCGCCCCAGAGGATGTCAGGATCGCCATCCCGATCAATGTCGGTGACGATCATGGTGTTGGCGCCATGCATCGAGGGCGCCGGCCCCACGTTGCCGATGATCTGGATGTGCTGGAAGGTGTCGCTCACGAAGTGAAAGACCGGAATGCCACGCTCGTTGAGCGACGCTGCCCGGTAGTGGGTGACCATCCCGCTGGTCCGACCCATCAGCAGGTCGAGCTTGCCGTCGCAGTCGATGTCCACCAGCTGGGGAATGTTCTGCCGATCGTTGAAGATGGCTCCGCCCTGGTCGTCCCGCAGAGTGTCAGCGGCAAGGACGTACCGCGCCGCCTTGGCCGTCCCGTCGTTCCGGTAGTAGCGGATGTAGCTGAACGGCGTCTCCGCCACCAGGTCGGCGTCGCCATCGCCATCCACATCCACGAACCGGCTCCACTCCCCGATGTCGAGATCCTGGTAGCGGTCACTGCGCCAGGCGAACGCCGGCGTCCTGGCGCTGCCAGTGTTCTCGAAGAACATCTGGCGACCGGTGTATTCCTGGAGGAAGAGATCCAGGTCGCCATCGTCATCGATGTCCACCAGCTGGGGCCGGGGATTATTGAGACCGCCGAGAAAGGGGAACTGGTATGGATGGCCGGCGGTGTCATGAACGGGAAAGGCGTCCACCACCCGCGTGAAGACCGCGTCCCGGCGACTTGGCATCGCGGCGGCAAGGAGAATCCCTGCCGCCGCGGTGAGGAAGAGTGGAAAACGCGACGTCACTGGGCGTTCAACACAGCCATGCCCACGGGATCGACGTCGGTCTCGATCACCTTGACGATCTTGCGGGTCTTGCGCTCAATCACCACGACCGTGCCCGTCCCGCCCGTCCCGCCCGTCCTGCCCGTCCTGGGAACGTAGACGCCCTGCAGATTGTGGTTCGAGACAAAGACATACTTCTGGTCCGGGCTGATCGCGATGCCATGCGGCTCGGCCAGTCCGTTGCCCTTGATGACATCGGCCACCTTCCAGGTCCTGGTATCCACGACGGTCACCGAATTGTCCTTCTGGTTGGGGAACCAGAGCTCGCTGCCATCGCGGGTCCACGCCTCATGCCAGGGCTGGCTGGGCACGCTCAGCGTCCTGGCCAGCGACAACTTGCCGGGCGTGGTCGCATCATAGACCTGCAACTGGCTGGTCATCTGCGTGGTGGCGGTGACCCACTTGCCATCGGGCGAGCTGGAGAGCGCCACGTACATGTGGCCCATGTCTCCCGGCACCTGGGTCAGGCTCACCTCGCCGGTTGCGCCATTCACGGTGGCAATCTCGTTGTCCACCATCCCGCCCACGTAGGCAAAATGCCCCCGCGGATCCGCGGTGACGCCGTGCGGACGTCCCAGCACCACGTCCACCACCTCGGCGGGACCCATGCTGCTGCGATGGATGATGCCGATACTGGACGGCGCATTCACCGCCGACATCGATCGGGTAGCGTAGAGCAGGTCGCTGGTCGGGTCCACCGTGAGCAGACCCGGGGTCACCATGGCTGCCTTCCCCACCACCCGGTTGTTGCGATCGAACTTGACCACGTAGCCGTCGCCCACCAGCGACACGTACCAGGCCGAGCCATCCGGCTCGGCGGTGATGTGGTGGGGCTTGGCCTTGGCGGTAAAGCCCAGCTGCTGAAGGTCGAGCGTCTCCACCAGCTCCTGACTCCGGACATCGATGACGGAGATGGTGGCGGCGCTCTGGTTGGCCACGTAGAGACGCGCCCCGTCGGAGGCGGGCGCCGGTGGCGCCCCTCCCGGCGCTCCCCCCGAACAGGCGAGGAGCACCGGCAGGAGTCCGGCAACCAGCATGACGCGTGGGTTCATGGCACCGGCTGCGAGTTGTGCTGCCGAACGATGAACAGCCCTTCCTCGCCGCTGGTCATGAGGACATTACCGCTCTTGAAGAATGGGAAATTGCTCCAGCTCCCGCCGAAGCCGGGGGCGTCCGGCCCCACCGGGACGGTGTCGAAGAACGCGATCTGCTTGGGATTGAGCCGGTCGCTGATGTCCAGCACCCGGAGCCCGCTCACGTAATTCGACTGGAAGACGGTATTCCCCACGATATAGAGATTGTGGTCGCTGGCCTTGTTCTTGGAAATGTAGGTGCCGGCGAGCACCGGATCATCCAGCTTGCTGACGTCCCAGATGAGCGTGCGCGTGCCGTCCACCAGGCCCTGCAGCTCATCGAGTTCGTCATCCATGTAGAAGTACTTCTGGTCCGGCGTCAACCAGCCCTGGTGGGCGTAGCCCACGTTGGGATAGGCCTGGCGCGAGAGCGCCACCGGCTTGGACTTGTCGCTGACGTCGGCGATGCTGAGCGCCGTCTCGGCCGCGTTGAAGCAGATCTGGTGCCCGTCATACTTCTTGTCGGGACCATGGTACACGGTACACTGCGCGTCATGGATGTAGCCGGTGCCCGCGCGCCCCGTGGCGGGATCGGCAAAGCAGCCGGCAAACTTGGGCACGTCCGGATTGCGGATATCAATCATGTACAGCCCGCCGCCACAGGACTCGCCGCCGCCGTTGCTGCCCACCGCGTAGGCATAGCCCGATACGGTGTCGATCACGATATTATGGACGCTGAAGAGGTCCATGTAGGTGGTGTCGGCGGTGAAGGTCTCCGGCGCCTTGGCCGTGCGGAGCCGGGTCAGGTCGAAGACCTGCATGCCGTGGTGGCCCGAGCCGTCCGAGACGATATAGGCGTGGTTCTTGTACGTCTTGATGTCGCGCCAGGGTGCTGCGCTGGCGCCTTCAGTCATCGGCAGGCTGCCGACCAGACGGGGATTGAGCGGATCGGTCACGTCCACGAATGCGGTGCCGTCGGTCCGGCCCACCAGCGCATACTCGCGACCGGAGCCGGGATCGGTCCAGCCCCACATGTCGTTGAGGTTGACGCCACGCTTGCCGCCCAGTTCACGGACCGGAACGAACGCCATCAGGTCCATGCTCTCGCAGTCGAAGAGACCGATCTTGTTCTTGCAGTCGCGCTTCTTCCCGGTCATGGCGTCAAGCCCGAAGACCTGGCCGGTGAGCATGTTCCCGACCTTCCAGTCGTTGCCGGTCCGGTTCAACACCGCGATGCGCCCTTCGCCCCCATCAGCGAAAGGCATGGTAGCGACGCCCGTGTTGCCGGCCAGTACCATGCCCGCGCCGAAGAAGGTGCGGCTTTCCGCCGAATCGGGCTCCAGCTTGGACGCCGACGTAACGTTGTTGTCCTTATCGTACGCCATGCGGTAGATGCTGCCGGCCCCACGGTTCACGCCCGGCGCGCTCACCCATGCCTCATTACCGACAAAAGCGATGGACGTGCCGAAACGGCCGGCTGATGGACCGTCGAACGCCTGCAGCCGGTCCCGGCTGAACCAGCGCTTCCGGGCAGTGTCGTGGGTGAAGATGGCCACCGCGCCGGCAAAGCCATAGGCCTGCGGCATGCCGACGAACACACGGCCGTCCTTGATGGCGACGGCCGTGCCCATCGCGGCAGGCCGTTCGAGATTGGGAACCGATAGCCGGGCCTCCTGGCTCCAGCCGCCGCCACTCTTGCGGAAGACGTACGCGGTGCCGATGCCCGAGTCCGCACCGGTGGCGCCGATAACCATGAGATCGCCGTCCATGGCGATGCTGGTGCCGAATCGCGAGCGAGGCGCCAGGTCACTGGGCTGGACGATCGTGTCACGGACCCAGCCGGTGCCGGCCCGCTTGAACAGGTACACCGCACCCTTCTGTCCGCCGACGCCAGTGGCGCCGATAGCCGCCATGTTGCCGTTCACCAGAATGGCCGAGCCCAGACCGGCTGAGTCTTCCGCCACGGTGAGCTTGGTGCCCGGCTTCCAGCTGGTGCCGGACCCGGAGAAGGTGTAGACCGTGCCGCCACCATTGTTGCTGTTGGTGCTGCTGACGAACAGGGTGCTGCCTTCGAGCGCTATCGCCGTGCCGAAGCCGTCATTCCGGGCCGAATCCGGGGCGGCCAGCCGCCCCGCCTGGGTCCATGGCCCCTGCCCCGCGGTCCGGTAGATGTACACCATCCCGGGCGCGTATTGATTGCGCGACTGGCCCACGAAGGCGACTCCGTCGCCCATGGCCACGGACGACCCGAACCCCTGGGCGGCCAGCGGTGCGGTCCCCAGCGCGGCCAGCGCCGCGACCAGGAAACCAGTACGACCATGCATGATCATCGCGAACAACTCCTGAGGGTGAGGTGTGTAGTAGCGACGTAGATTGCCCGGACCGGGTTTCAGTCAGGGCCGCCACTTGCCACGGGCGACGGCTGGGACGTAGCGGTCCAGGCCCCGCGGGGGAAACGACAGGGTGGTACCCTTTTCGGCGCTCATGTAGGCAGCCATGAGTATACGCACAACGTCCAGCCCGTCGTTGAAGGTGAGCCGGGGTTCCTCCTTGCCCAGGAAGGCCCGGACAAAGTGGCGGTTCTCAGCCTCATATCCGTAGGCCACCGCCTCATCCGCCACGACCGGCATGAGCCCGGTCTCGGCGTTCTGCTTCTCGACCAGGTCCTCGCCCGCCTTGCCGCGCACTTCCCGGCTGAAAAAGAGCTTGAGTCCGGTGTCCAAGGTGTTCCAGGCCATGGAATACTCCGGTCCCAGCAGCTCGGCCGAGAGCCGGAGGCCGGCGCCGACATAGCTCCAGGAGGTGGTGGCCTCCCCCAGCACGGTCTGGCCGTCGGCGGTCTCGAATTCAATGGAGACGCTGGCAAAGTCCTCCGACGGCCGCCGCCGGTAGTCCACCGCCTTGCCCATGGTCTTGCGGAGCCGCCGGGCATAGGCGGGCTGGGACCACTTGAGACTGGCAATCCGGGCCGACAGGCTACCGGCCGGACAGTGTCGTAGGACTCGCCGGGCCGGGTGAGGAGGTGGCGGACCACCAGCGCCGAATGGCACATCATGTCGTTCAGGACGCCGCCACCCTGCAGTTTCCCCTGCCAGAACCAGGGCATGTGCGGTCCGCTGTGCTCCTCAGCTGCGCGGGCCAGGTAGGGCCGCCCGGTGAGCCGGGCGCCTCTCGACCAGAGCAGGTTGCGGCCGTGCTCCACCTCGGGCGCAAACAGCTGATTCTCGAGATATCCGGTCCGGAGCCCCGCCTTCTTTGCCAGTTCGGTGACCTCGAGTGCCTCGGCCACATTGCGCGCCAGCGGCTTCTCGCAGGCAAGCCCGGCGAGTTCGCCCCGGCCCCGCGCAATGGTGTCCACGATCTCTTCCACGTTTTCGATGCGGGCCTGATTGGGCCCGCAGAGCCAGATCGCATCGATGGCCGGGTCGGCCACCATCTCGGCGATGGACCGATACGGCTTGGCCCGGCCGACATCGAGCTTCCGGGCATAGCGCGCGGTGGCCGCCGCATGGTCCTGATTGGGACTCCACACACCCAGGACGTCGCTATCGCGCACGCCGGTCCAGGAACGGATGTGAAACTGGGCATTGAAGCCGCTGCCGATGAAGCCGATGCCGAGGGGAGGGGTCATGGTGAGTGGGTGAAATGGTTTATGGTCGTCGGTCGTCGGTCGTCGGTCACGGGTCGCGGGTCGCGGGTCGCGGGCCGCGGGTCGCGGGTTACGGGTCGCGGGTCGCGGGTCGTGGGTTGCGGGTCGAGGGTCGCGGGTCGAGGGTCGGGGTCGCGGGTCGCGGGTCGTGAGACGTGTCATCCTGAGGTCGCGCAGCGGCCGAAGGATCTACTTGCCCGCTCCGAGAACGGGGCCAGAAGATTCCTCGCTACGCTCGGAATGACACATCTCTCACACGACCCACGACCCACGACCCGCGACCCCTACCCATACTCCACCCCCAGCTTGTCCAGCTGCGGCTTGGGGCAACCGTCCCATCCCTGCATATAGGCATTGCCCTTGTAGCCCAGGTCCTCGATCCCCATGCGGCTGGACCAGAACCCGCTCGCCGTGAGATTCCGGAAGTTGGAAAAGAAGCTGGCGGGCTCCTTCAGCATCTCGTTGCCCTTGACCTTGTCGGGCCAGGCAATCTCGTTGATGAGCGCGAGTTGCTGTTCGCCAGTGGCCGAGGGAAAGGCGGACTGGAAGCGGGCACGTGATTCACGATTGAGCCAGGCCAGGCCCAGCCGCATCTTCTGCTGGCTGCCGGAATTTTCCTGCATCATGAAATCCATGAACTGCGGCACGCCGGCGTCGGTGGCGCTGCCGGAGCGGTCGTCCTTGGGAATGATGATGTCCACCAGGACGTTGACCGTCTTCCATTCTTCAGGCGTAAAGAAGCCGGGCGTATAGTTGCCGGTGGAGGCGGCGACGTGGTTGGCGGCGCGCTGGACGTCGTCGGCCTTGCAGCCGAAGGCCGTGGCCGTGGTGGCTAGGCCCAGGAGTCCCACCATTTCGCGGCGGCTGAGGCTGCTCACAAGGCACCCGCCTTCCGGAGTTCGCTGATGTGATCTGCCGTGCGCCAGGCCAGTGCGAGGATGGTCCAGGTGGGGTTCTTGTCGGCCTGGGACACGAAAGGCGCGCCGTCAGTGACAAAGAGATTCCTCACGTCATGCGCCTGGTTCCACTCGTTCAGCACCGAGCGGGAGCGGTCCTTGCCCATGCGCGCGCCGCCCAGCTCATGGATGATGCTGCCGCCACTGGAAATACCGTAGCCCTGGGCTTCGGGGGGCATGGGTGAGAAGACCGTGCCGCCCATCGCATCCACCAGGGCCCGGAAGGTTTCCTGCATGTGCTTGACCTGCTTGTACTCGTGGTCGGTCCATTTCCAGTGGAACCGCAGCGCCGGGATGCCCCACTGATCCTTGACCTCCGGATCGATCTCGCAGAACGATCCTTCGTTGGGGATCATCTCGCCCCGGCCCGAGAAGCCGATGGTGGTGCCGTACAGCCGGCGGTAGGAATCCTTGAGCGCCTGACCATAGCCGCCGAATTCGGGGTACTTGTCGATGCCCCACATGAAGCCATACGACGGCATGCCTCGTCCCCCCCACACCTCGATGTGATAGCCCCTTGGAAAATCGAGCTTGCGGTTGTCCAGCCACCACGGGCTGTAGACATGACCGCCGCCCACGCCATCCTCGTTGTGGGAAAGGCCGTTCATCAATTTGGGAATGAATCCGGCCACGTCCGTGCCGGTGGTGTCGGTCAGGTACTTGCCGGCCATTCCGCTGGAGTTGGCGAGGCCATTGGGGAACGTTCCGCTCCTGGAATTGAGCAGCAGGCGGGCGGTTTCGCAGGCGCTCGCTGCCAGCACTACGATGCGCGCGCCCACATGCTGGTCGGTGTTGGTGGTCTTGTCCACGTAGGCGACGCCATTGGCGAGCCCGTCGCTTCCCAGGGTAACCTCGCGCGCCATCGCGTTGGTGAGGAGCGTCAGCCGGCCGGTCTTGAGGGCCGGCGGAATCAGCACATTGGCGGACGTGAAGTTGGAGTTGGTCCGGCAACCGCGGTTGCACTGCCCGCAGTAGTGGCAGGCGGCGCGGTCGTGGATCGGTTTCGTGAGGATGGAAAGCCGAGCCGGGATGCAGGCAACATTGAGCTTGTCGGCGGCCTGCTTGACCAGCAGCTCGTAGCAGCGCGGCTTGGGCGCCGGCAGGAAGCGGCTGTCCGGCGCATTGGGAAAATTCTCGTGGCTGCCGAAGACGCCGATCAGGTCATCCACGCGGTCGTAATACGGCGCCACGTCATCGTAGGTGATGGGCCAGTCATCGCCCAGCCCATCCAGCGACTTGCGGCGGAAGTCGTCCGGGCCAAAGCGGAGCGAGATGCGGCCCCAATGATTGGTGCGGCCACCGACCATGCGGGCCCGCCACCAGTCGAACTCGGTGCCCTTGGCGCGGGTATAGGGTTCGCCCGGAATGTCCCAGCCGCCGATGCAGGCGTCGAACTCCCCGAAGGGGCGCTCCTTGGTGGATGCGCCTCGCCGGGGTGAGTCGTAGGACCATGTGAGCATCGCGGAATCGGTCATGTTGTTCCACGGACCGCCGGCCTCGAGCAGCACCACGTCGGCGCCAGCCTGGGTCAGCACGTAGGCCGCCATGCCGCCGCCCGCGCCCGAACCGATAATGGCCACGTCGTAGACCTTCCGGGTTCCCTGGGATTGCGTCACCCTGACTCCGCTCCTTTCGCCTGCACGTCACACAGATGAACGGCCTGCTCCAGTGAAGTGCGCCATGGCCGCGAGGGCACAAACTCGTGCGCCAGGAAGCCGGTGAATCCGGTGTCGGCGATGGCCTGGGCGATGGCGCGGTACTGCAGCTCCTGGGTACCGTCGAGTTCGTGCCGGCCGGGCACACCGCCGGTGTGATAGTGGCCGATGTCCGTTGCGTGGGTCCGGATGGTCCGGATCACGTCGCCTTCCATGATCTGCATATGATAAATGTCGTACAGCAGCTTGACCCGGGGGGACCCGACCGCCTGAATGACTGCCGAGCCGAAGGCTGTATGGTCGCCCTGATAGTCCTTGTGGTCAACCTTGCTGTTGAGCAGCTCGACGCAGACGGTGGTCTGATGGCGTTCCGCCAGCGGCGCGATCCGCCGGAGGCCGGCCGTGGCATTGGCCATCCCCTCGGCGTCCGATCGGCCTTGCCGGTTGCCGAACATGACGATCAGGTTGGGCACGCCCGCGGCTTTGGCCAGGGGCAGCGTCGTTTCCACCTCGTGCACAATGGTATCGTGCATGGCGGTATCGCAGAGGCCCCGGGTGAGAAAATCGTCGCGCGTGCTGCAGTAGCCCATGGAACAGGTGAGGCCGTGCCGAGCCGCCACCGGCCATTCCTCGGGCTGGAGCAGGTCGACCCCGGCGAGGCCGATGGCCCTGGCCGCCTGGCAGAACCGGTCGAGTGGCACGTCGCCGTAGGGCCAATAGCACACCGACTGGGCCAGCTTGAGGCCGAGTGACGCGCGCGGTTCATGGGTCGAGGGTCGAGGGCCCGGCGCGAGGGCGGCGACCCCGGCCGCGATGGTGCCTATGGCGGTGCGTCGGTGCATGGGGAGAGGGATTAGGGTTTAGGGCATAAGGTTTGGGGATTGGGGCTCGGCGCCTCGCCTTGGCGTGGACGAGCTTCATCTTCCCGCCGTCTCGCCGTCTAGCCGTCTAAAACCTCAACGCCCGCAGATACCGATAGCTCCGTGCAATACTCGCCATCGGGTCGGCCGGCTCGTCGTGCTCCACGAAATAATGCTGGATGCCGGCGTCTTCGTGCTTCGAAAAGATCCGGGCCCAGTCGATCTGACCCTGCCCCACGTCCACCATCGTCTGGCCCCTGGCCATGTCCTTGACATGCACCAGTGGAAACCGCCCCGGGTACTTCTCGAAATAGGGGACGGGATCCTGGCCCCCCTTGGTGATCCAGAAGAGATCCATCTCGAAGACGACGTTTTCGGGATCGCACTCGGCCAGCAGCACGTCGTACGGCATGCGGCCCTCGATCTTGCCGAACTCGAAGTCGTGGTTATGGTAGGCAAAGCCGATGCCCCGCTTCTTCGCTTCTGCGCCGGCCCGGTTGAACTTGGCGATGGTTGAACGTAGCGCCGGCAGCGTGGCGCGGTCCTTCTCGTCGAGCCAGGCGACCACGAGATAATCGTGCCCCAGCGCTTCCGCCGCATCGAGGGTCCGCTGCCAGTCATCGCCCAGGGCCTCGAGCCCGATATGGGCCGAGGGTGCGACCAGCCCCAGGGCATCGAGCTGCCGCCTGAGCGCGGCCGGCGTCCGGTCATAGTAGCCGGCAAACTCCACCTCGCGATAGCCGATCTTCGCCACCTGCTCCAGCGTGGCATCGAAATTCGTCGCGAGCAGCGAACGCACGGTATAGAGCTGCAGGCCAATGTCGCCCAGCTGGTCACGGGTGCAGGCACGCAGCGCCCCGGGCAGCGCCAGTGCCAGTGCGCCTGCACTGGTCGCGCCGAGAAATTCGCGTCGGTCAAAGTTCATGGCGGTTCAGCAGCTCCACGGCATGATCCACGGCGCGCGCAGTGAGCGCCATGTAGGTGATGGACGGATTCTGACAAGCCGAGGACGCCATGCACGCGCCATCGGTGATGAACAGGTTGGGAACGTCCCAGGCCTGGTTCCACTTGTTGAGGACGCTGGTCTTCGGGTCCTTGCCCATCCGCGCTGTCCCCATCTCGTGGATGGTGCGTCCCGGTGGCGTCTTCTCGTCGTAGGTGGTGATGTTCCGCACCCCCGCCGCTTCCAGCATCTCGGCGGCGCTCACCTGCATGTCTTCGACCAGCGCCAGTTCGTTGGGACCCCACGTCATGTTGACGTGCACCGCCGGAATGCCCCACTTGTCCTTCACCTCGGGATCCAGCGTCATGTAATTGCCCGGCTGCGGCAGGCACTCGCCAAAACCATAGAAGTCCATGCCCCACGGACCAGGGTCGAAGAGCGACTGCTTGAACTCGGGCCCGAAACCGGGCAGGGATGCGCCGCGTCCCCAGCCGGAGCGGCCGGCGCCGCCCTGGAAGGCGTATCCACGGAGGAACCTGGCTGTCTTCTCCGTCGCATTCTTGAAGCGGGGCACGTAGATGCCGTTGGGACGGTGGCCAAAGGTCGAGCGATCCAGGAAGCCGTCCACCTGGCCACGCGCGCCGCCGCCCATGCAGTGGTCCATCAGGTTCCGGCCCACCTGCCCGCTGGAATTGGCCAGTCCGTCAGGAAATTCCCTGCCGGTGGAATGCAGCAGGAGCCGGGCGCTCTCCAGCGTGGAGGCGCAGAGGAAGACCAGCTTCCCCTCGAATTCGATCGCCTCCATGGTGTCGGCATCGATGACGCGAACGCCCCGCAGCCGGTTGGTGGCCGGGTCATGGAGCAACTGTTCCACGATGCTGTTGGGGCGCAGCGTCATGTTGCCGGTCTTCTGCGCCGCGGGCAGGGTGCTGCCGACGCTGGAAAAGTAGGATGCGGTAATGCATCCCCGCTCGCAGGGGCCACAGTAGTGACAGGCGGCCCGGCCGTTGTGGGCCTGGGTCAGCACGGCACAGCGACCGATGGTGAGCACCCGCTTCCGGCCGAACGCGCGCACCATGCGATCCCGCACCTGCGCTTCGGCGCAATTGAGCGCCATGGGCGGAAGGAACTCACCGTCCGGCAACTGATCGAGCTGCTCCCGGTTGCCGCTGATGCCGATGAATGTTTCGACGTAGGAGTACCACGGCGCGATATCCCGGTACCGGATGGGCCAGTCGACGCCGTGGCCATCTCGGGCATTGGCTTCGAAGTCGAGATCGCTCCAGCGATAGACCTGCCGGCCCCACATCAGGGATCGGCCGCCCACCTGCCGCCCGCGCAGCCACTCGAATCGTTTGCCTTCATCAAAGGTGTAGGGATTGTCGAGGTCGTTGACGAAGAACCTGGAACCCAGCTCGTCGCAGGCGTAGCAGTTGCGCTGGATGGGCTGCTCCCGCTCCAGCCTGGCACGATCGCCCCAGCCGCGGAAATGCATCTGCCATGGCTGCACGTGCTCGGTGTAGTCGCGGGCCGGCTGGATGTCGCGGCCCGCCTCGAGGACCAGCGTCTTGAGGCCATGCTCCGCCAGCTCCTTGGCGGCCCAGCCGCCGGTGATGCCGGAGCCGATGACGATGGCGTCGTAAGGGTCGCGGGTCATGGGTCGCGGGTCATGGGTCGTGGGTCATGGGTCGCGGGTCGTGAGGTCGTGGGTCGTGGGTCGTGAGTCGTGAGTCGTGAGTCGTGAGTCGTGAGTCGTGAGTCGTGAGTCGTGAGTCGTGAGTCGTGAGTCGTGAGTCGTGAGTCGTGAGTCGTGAGTCGTGAGTCGTGAGTCGAACAACTTGTCATCCTGAGCGAAGCGAAGGATCTGCTCGCCCGGATCGGTGGGCCGACTGACAAGATTCCTTGCTTCGCTCGGAATGACACTGTCCGACGACCCATGCCTCACGACTCGCGACCCGCGGCCGCCATACATCCCTCCCATCGCCCCGGCCAGATCTTCACCTGCATGACATCCTGCATGACCGCCTTGGACGTGAAGTAGCCGTAGATGGTGAGGCCCTTGAGCGTGCGCCAGGTGGCCGCTGCCGAGCGCGGGAGCGGGTTGCTCTGCCCATCGAGCATCGCAGCAATCTGGGCCTGGGTTGCCGGAGCAAGCTCGGCGAAGGCCTCGGCGCCGTGGGCCAAGGCAAGCCCATCCAGGTATCCCAGCCCGTAGAGCAAGTTGCTGCGGTCGGCGTCCGCATACCACTCGGTGAGCAGCAGGTCGATGAAGTCCACCACGCCCACGTCCAGGGCCCCGGGCGTGTCGGTGCGGGGAATGATGAGATCGGCCACGGCCCTGACAGTGGCGGCTTCCGGGCCGCTCAGGGTACGGAGGGCGCCGGTGCGCCCATGCGCGGCCACCCCCAGCGCCCAGAGGCGTTCCGCTGAGAGGCCGCCAAAGGCCGGAATCGCGGCCGCCGCACCCAGTGCCCGGAGCAGGTCACGTCGCTGCATCGCTGGCCCCCTTCCACCGATAGGCACGGACAGATTACGCCGATGAGCAGCTGTCTCTAATATGCAGGCAGATTCCCGACTGCGTAATCTCCGCCAGGACGGCTCGAGCCCCATGCCCGGATCATTCACTTGCTGGATCGCCCTTGCCCTGGCGCTGCCTGCCTCCCTGGAGGCCCAGGCCGCGGCGGTGCCGTTCCGGCCCGGCATGATCGTGACGACGTCCACCCGGATTCAGCCCGGCCACTACCTGGCGCCCTCAGACAGCGCGCCGGTCATCACGGTCCGCGGTCATGATATCGTGCTCGACCTCAGAGGCGTGGAACTGGTGGGAAGCAGCAATCGTCGCCAGCCAGACCGCTTTACGGGAATTGCAGTCGAGGTGGATAGCGGGGCTCGTGTAACGGTTCGCGGCGCCCGCATCCGGGGTTTCAAGGTGGGCATCCTTGCGCGCGGCACCAACGGGCTCCGGTTGCTCGACAATGACCTTTCCGACAATTACCGCCCTCGGCTCTTCAGCCATGTGGAGCGGGAGTCACTGGCCGACTGGCTTTCCTACCACCACAACGAAGCCGGCGAGTGGCTGCGCTATGGCGCGGGGATCTACCTGGACGGTGTCACCGGCGGCGAGCTGCGGGGAAACATCGTCCAGCGCGGCATGAACGGGCTCCTGCTCACGCGCAGCTCGGGGCTGCGAATCTGGAACAACACCTTTGCCTTCAATTCCGGGCTCGGCATCGGCCTCTATCGCTCCACCCGCGACACGATCATGCACAATCGTGCCGACTGGAATGTGCGCGGCTATTCCGACGGCTTCTTCAATCGGGGGCAGGATTCCGCTGCGCTGCTGATGTTCGAGCAGTCGAGCGACAATGTGGTGGCATTCAATTCCATGACCCACTCGGGAGACGGGCTGTTCCTCTGGGCCGGCCAGACGACGATGGACTCCGGCACCGGCGGATCCAATGACAACCTCTTCTATCGGAACGACTTCTCGTTTGCACCCACCAACGGCATGGAGGCGACCTTCTCACGCAACGCCTTTGTCGAGAATCGTGTGGAAGGGGCCTGGCATGGCCTGTGGGGCGGATACTCCTGGGAGTCGAAGGTCGTCGGCAATTCCTTTATCCGGAATGTCGAAGCAATTGCCATCGAGCATGGCCAGCAGGTCGTCATCAGCCGCAACACCTTTGACCACGACACCACGGCCATTCACCTCTGGTGGAACAAGATTGAGCCGTCCGACTGGGGCTACCCGAAGTACCGCGACACCCGGTCACGCGACTATCAGGTTGCCACAAACCATTTCGACGGGGTGCGCACCGCGCTTCGGGTTCAGGACACACAGGCCCTCCTGCTGTCCGGCAATTCGGTGAGCGATACCGATACGCTCATCGTCGCCAAGGGCGACACCAGCGGCTGGCAAGGCGACCTCTCCGATGGCGATACTGCGTCAGTGCCGGACACCGTTGTCCGACTTCGCGTCGCCGCGCTCGCCGGCGGTCACGATGCGCGGTCTGCGCCCGATCTCCGGCGCGACCGGTCGTCCATCATCGTGACGGAGTGGGGTCCATACACCTGGACCTATCCCCTCCTCTGGCCGGCGGGCCGCTCCGACACGGTGCCGCTCCGGCTTCGCGTGCTGGGGCCGGCCGGCCGCTGGCGGGTGCGCTCCACCATGGGCATCGCTTCGCTGTCCAGCCGCTCGGGCGCGGTGGGTGATACGATCACCGTCATGCCGGCACCTGGGCATGCGAATGACTTTCTCGTCTCGCTGGAATACCGCGGCGCTGCCACGACATCAGCATTCGGTGAGCCGCGGCCGGCAGGTGCACCGGTGCGCTTCAGCTGGCGGACCTATTATCCCGCGGCCAACTGGCACCTGACATACGTGCCGACCGACTCGTCCGCCCGCAATGCAGATGTGGCGCGATTGGAGACACTGCTTGCCCGGCCTGCGGCCGGCACACTCGACACCACGCGCCTGGACCTGATGTGGTATCGCCCACCGGTCAAGGCATTGCCGGCGGAGTCGGTGCTCACCGATGCACGCACGAGCATCTCACTTCCCGAGGGACGCTACTTGCTTCGCACCATTGCGGACGACGCCATCCGCGTGTGGGTGGATGGCCGGCTGGTGCTGGATGATTGGGTACCAGGTGATTCCCATGTGAAGGAAGTCGAGCTGCGCCTGGGCGGTACACATACCGTGCGTGCCGTCCACCTGCAGCTGGACGGGTGGTACGAATTCAGGGTCGAGCTGAAACCGCTGGGTGAGTAGGAGAGAGACGGCTGGTTCGCGCGCAATCACCTTCAGCCTTCGGCCTTCCATCTGTGCAATCGGCCTTCATCGGTGTAATCTGTGGATCCATGGCCATCCTCATCGAAGCGTGCGTGGACACGGTACATTCGGCGCTGGCCGCGGAGACGGGCGGCGCCGATCGCATCGAATTGTGCGACGACCTGGTCGAAGGCGGCACCACGCCCAGCGCCGGCATGATCGAGGAGTGCGTGGCCCGGCTCGGCATTCCGGTGTTCGTCATGATCAGGCCGAGGGGAGGGGATTTCCTCTTTACGTCGAGCGAGATCACCGTCATGCTCCGCGACATCGGCCACGCCAAACGGCTGGGTGCCGCCGGAATTGTCACGGGGGCGCTGGAGCGGGATGGCACCGTCTCGGGCAATGTGATGAGCGAGCTGCTCATTGCCGCGTCACCGCTTCCGGTCACCTTCCATCGGGCATTCGACATCTGCCGGGATCCGGCGCAGGCGCTGGAAACGCTGGTCGACCTGGGCGTCGCACGCATTCTCACGGCTGGCCAGGCCGCCAGCGCGCTTGAAGGCGCCACCGCCATCGCCGCCTCCGTGGAGCAGGCGGCGGGACGGATTGGCATCATCGCCGGCGGTGGTGTGTCCGAGGAGAATGTTGCGGAGATTATCCGGATCACCGGCGTCAGTGAAATTCACGCGCGCGGCACCGTGCCGGTGGGCTCAGGCATGGACTGGCGCCGGGAGGGCCTCGCGCTGGTCAAGCCGGTGCTGGAGCATGATGTGCGTGCAGTGACCGATGCGGAGCGGATTCGCAGGGTGCGGGAACGGACGCGGAACTCGTAGGGGCTCGGCTTGCCGTGCCCGGCAAGCCGGGCCCCCGCGGGTGCGTCATGCCGGACCGCCCCACACATCCACCCCTCCCTTTTCCGAATCCGCCGTGATCGTCATCTTCCCGCTGCCCGAGACGATCCACCGCACGGTTACGGTGGAACGCCCCGAAATATTCTCCACTTCGATTCGCTCCGGATGATGCTTCTGCTCCTCGGCGATGTCCTGCAGCGGGTTGGTGACCCGGAATCCGGCGATCACCTTGCGCCCGGTGAGCGTGATGTAATCGGGCCGGCTGATGTGGTGTTCCAGGTCCTGGGCAGTGTGGGTCGGCACGATACGATCGTTGGTAATGATGGCCGTCACTTCCGTGAGGCCGCCGCCCAGTGAGCGAGTGCGCACCGAGTCCACGCGCACCAGCGGCATCTGGCGAGCCTGATAGAGTGTAAATGCCATGTTGCGGTGGGCCTCGCCCTGCAACAGGAAGGCGGGGATGGCGCGAGTGTACTGCTTCTTGAATCCGCCCACCTCGATCTCGCCGTACTGGGGGTGCTGCACCTTGTGCCAGGGCACGAAGGCCTCGCCCATGAGCAGCAGCCGGTCGAACTTGTATTCGTCCCGGTCGTAGCGCTCGCGCTTGCTGTCCTTTTCGAAGTAGCCGAAGTCGCTCCACAGCTCGTTGCTGAAGGTGATGGCGCCGCGGGCGCCGTAGATCCAGTCGAGCTCCCCACCCCAGACGATGTACAGGTCCTTCCAGACGATCATGTACTTGTAGCCCGGCAAAATCTGCTCGCCCACCTCGCCGAGCTGGTCGTAGACCCGTTCGTCCTGCGGGCGGTAGGCATCCTGGCGGGCGCCGGGTCCGCGCAGGATCATGCCGCCGTTGTTGTGGTAGCTCTGCGCGCCGGCGATGTTGGGATGCGCGGTGATGAAGTCCACCACGGCGCGCGTCTCCGGCAGCGAGAGCGGATAGGCATCCGACCCGCCCTGCACATAGGCCGGCTGCCAGCGCCAAGGCCAGTTGCGGTTGGGATCGTAGTAGCCTTCACCGTCCTCGTTCACCCGCCCGTCGCCGTCGTTATCAATGCCTTCGCTGCCGAGCAGGTCCCATTCACCCTTCTGGCCGGGGAGCGCGCGGATCATGATGCGGGGATCCTCGGGCGATGTGAGCCATTGTCCGTTGGGATCCCGGCGGCGCATCGTGGTAATGAACCCGTCGCCATCGAGGTCATCGAAGCCATCCTCGTTGACCAGCCCGTCGCCATCGTTGTCGCGTTCGCCGAGCCCGCTGCGGGGCGAGTGCGGCGTATTGGGTTCCTTGAGGAAATTGTCCCGGCCGTCAGGATTGATGGTCGGAATGATGTAGAAGGTGCGATTGGTGAGCATCGAGTCCACTTCCGGCACCTGCCCCGCCATCTCGCAGAGGTACCACGCGGTGTACAGCGCAATCTCGGAGCCCTGCACCTCATTCGAGTGGATGTTGCCGTCGATGTACATGGCCGGCTTCTTCGCGGGATCGCCGACCTTGAAGTTGGAGACGGTGATGAGCCAGAGGTCCTGCCCCTTGATGCTCTTGCCGATCGAGCTGACGCGACACAAGTCCGGATGGGCCTTTTCCAGCTTCTTGGCAAGCGCACCAAGGCCGGCGTTGTCGTAGTACCGGTCCCAGGCGATCTGCACCTTGGGGTTCTTGGGAGCGCCGACGGCGGCGAGGTTGCCTTCCTGCGCCAGGAGCGACGTGGCGGCGGTGGCAAGCAGCGCCACGAGCGCGAACGAGTGACGAATGGGACGCATCGGGCCGCTCCTCAGCGCAGGGTGAAGGTGAGGGAGGCGTGGCCAGCCGCGGGACTCGCCGCCGTCACGCTCATGCGGTCACCCGATGCGCCGCGCACGACCCAGGTGAGTTCCTGCCCCGTCCCGCCACCGCTGACCGGATCGAGCAACTGGAAGTGGCGCCCACTCACGATGTCGCGGCCGTCTCCCACGGCCAGCTCGACGCGGACCGCTCGCGGCATCCGCACCATGTCACCCACCTTGGAACTGGTGGGAAGGTAGCCGTCGTTCGCCACCTCCACCGTCACCCGGAAGAGGCCGGAACCCAGGGACTCCGTCATGAGCTTCCGCAGCGCGATGCTTGGGAGCATCCCCTCGAGCGCGGTGACGAAGTTGACCTGCGCGGTCGCGAGCGAATCGAGCATCGCGGCAGGAGGGTTCACTTCCGCGTAGGGACGCAGCCCGCCGATTTCCACTTGGCGCCCCGGGAAGTCGGGATGCTTGAACGGGGTCCAGTCGAGCACCGCGCCGGGCTCGTTGGCGCGCAGCCAGCGGATGGCATTCCGGTCGGCGGCGGCGGAATCGGCGCCGTGTTGGGGCGCACGACCGCGCGTCCGTGCGGCGCCCGAATCCGCCGCTGCCGGTGTATGGGCGGCCCGCGGGCCGCCCGAATCGGAATCGAATTCCGGAATCCACCAGGGCCGCGCTCCAAAACTCCACCGGCCCATGTCGAAGTAGCCCCACGACAGCGGGTCGCCCTCGAGCGGCGCGGAGGCGGGCCCTTTGTCCTGCCCGATGATCTTCCGGTAGCGCGAGGCGACTTCCGCGAACCAGGGCTCGTCTTCCTTGAGGATGGTCCTGAGCGGCCCGCCCGCCGAGGTGCCGGGGCGGGCGCCTTCCTTGGGTAGTTCCTTCCCTTCCCATGGCTTCAGCAGATTGTCCTGCGGACCAAGCACGTAAAGCACCGCAATGCCGGGATGGTCCACGATGAACTGCGCCACCGCGCGTGTCTCGACTTCGGCCATCATGCCCGAGCCGGTCGCCTCGCCGAACTGGGGAAATTCGTAGGGGAAGCTGCGGCCGATGTCCACGCCACCGGGTGGATCCTCCTGCCAGCGCTCATCGCCGTCATTGTCCCGGCCTTCGACATACAGCTTGTAGCTGCCGCTTTCGCCCTTGGCGACGTCGGCCTTCCGCATGAGGGCCGGCTCCGCCGAATCGGCAATCCACTCGCCGGCAGGATCCTCGACCCGCATCATCGCGATGACGCCGTCTCCGTTCAGGTCCTCAGGTCCGTCCTCGTCCACCGCCGCGTCACGATCGTCATCCCACTTGCTGGCGTTGCGCACCCGCTCCACCAGCGGCGTCTGGAAGAAGGCCTCGGCGGCATCCGGATTGACTCGCGGCAGCACGTAGAGCGTTGCATGGTCCAGCAGGCGGGTGACGGTGGAGTCCTTGCCATACGCGGTCGCCAGCTGCTGCACGACACGGAGAGCCATCTCGCTCCCGACCACCTGGGGGCCCCACGCGTTGGCGATCAGGAGCACGGCGGGCCGCTGGTCCAGGTCGGCGCCGCGGCCAAGCCGGGCGGCAAGCAGGGGCAAGCCGCCGGCCGATGTACCGATGGTGGAGACCTCCACCACGGAGCCGCCGGCACTCTTGAGCGCCGACGCGAGCGCGGAGGCAGCATGGTACCCATCTGCCGGCCGCTGGGCGGTGAGGGGCATGGCTGCGAGCAGGCACCAGCCAGCCGCGAGGAACGGAATCCGGATTGCATGCATGGGACGGAAGCCTGGAAGAAGTACGCCCCGCCCGGGGGGAGGCGGGGCGCATGACCGATGAAAGTGCGGTCAAACGGCAGAGATTGCAAGCGCTACTCGCCGGTCTTGTGATGCTCCTCCTTGTGGTGCTTCATGACCGTACGAGCGGCCACCTCCTCGGCGCGTCCACCGTAGCGGCCGCTATCCTCGGAGCTCTCCTTTATGTGTTCATACATCCGCTGCTCCTTCTTGCCAACGCCGCGGAGATGTTTCTTGGCTGGCATGGTGCAACTCCTGTCTGATCGTAGTGTCATACCTCATGCCGCGAACTGGTGCGGCGGTGAAAGACGAACGGCCCTCACCGAAGCGAGGGCCGTTCACCATGGGCGCGGTGGTCAGTCCTGGACCACGATCAGGTATCGCGACGCGCCCCAGAACTTCTCAGGGTCGGCAATGTGCAGTGCGCTGCCCTTGATCTTGTAGCCGTCCTTGACCTCGTTCGAGAGGAAGGCCGGGTTCTGCCGGGAAATGATCTTGTAGGTCCGGGTGGAATCCGGCAGCGAGATCACCGAGTCGTTGATCCGGTGGATCACGGTGAAGGCCGACAGATTCGGGTCGCGGGCCGGCAGCAGCTTGGTGCCGCCAAAGATCAGGAACTTGCTGCCTTCCTTGACCGCCACGCCCTCGTCCCGCAGGTCCTTCTCAGTGCCCACCGCGTAATAGACGGTGTTCATGGTGTCGACCAGGGCCTGCTTCTCGCTCTCGACCCGGCCCTTTTGCGCCGTCACCGTGTCGAGGTTGGTCGCCAAGGTCGTGATCTGGGTCTTCTGGCTGTCAATGATGGCCAGGTACTCGGTCTGCTGCTGCTCGATCTGCGTCTTCATTTCTTCGATGTTCTGCTGATATCGGGTAATCTGGGCCGCCAGACGGGAATCCTTTTTGTCAAGCGCAGCCAGCCGGGCCTTGGCCTTGTCGAGCGACTCCTCGCTGGCCTGCAGCCGGGTGATGGCATCACGGATCTTGCCGAGCACCACCTGGCGCTGGTCATTCGCCGTAGTCGCGGCCTCGCCCTTGGTCACTGGATTGGCCCCAAGGTCCTTGACCTTGGCAAGCTCGGAATTGATGGAGCTGACCATCTCAGCGTTCGCGAGCACTTCATTCAACAGACTGTCCTTCTCGGCCGAGACCCGCTGGGACTCGGCGAGTGCGGCATTGAGCTTCTGCTTGTCAGCACAACCCGCGACGGTCAGTGCCAACGCGGCCAGCACCAGCAACTTACGCATACCTGCTCCTGTGACTGGGAAGGCGCACCATCGCCGGATCGCCCCCCCCGGGCGTCCTGACGGTACGTATTACTTCTGGGCGTCAAGTTATGCGACGGTACCGGGCAGCGTAGTGATGGAAGTCACAGGGGCAGGATGGGCAGGATGGGCGGGACGGGAGGAAAGGGCGAAGCCCGTAGGGGCGGGTCTCAGACCCGCCCCCCTTCCGGCCCGCCGCCCAATCCGGACACGACAGCACGGGCGAGCCTCATGGATTCCCGCGTTCGCGGGAATGACGATGAAACATGAACTTGGCCGCCGCGCCCGTCCTGACCGTCCTGCCCGCCCAGTTTCCCCTCACCATCGCCGGCACCACGAACATCGCCCCGATCGTGCCAGCGAGGGTGCCGCCCGCCGTGGCCAGGGCAATGGCGCCGAAGAGACTATCGGCGTCGGTGCCGATGGCAAGCGGCAGCAGACTCGCCAGCGTCGTCAGCGTCACCATGATGATCATCCCCGCGCGATCTTCGGCTGCCTGCACCACCTGCGCAACGCTCAGCCCTGCCCGCCCAGTCCGCCCGGCCCGTCTTGTCTCCAGCGCCGCGTCCACCAGCAGAATTGATTGATTGACCGCGAGTCCCACTACCAGAATGACGCCCACTGCCGCCTCGCGGGTAAAGGCATTGCCCGTGAGCCAGAATGCCGCCACCACTCCGCCCAGTGCCAGCGGCAAGCTGAGGAAGATCATGGCCGCCGCCCAGATCGAGTCAAAGACGAGCGCCACTGACAGAATCACCAGGACCACACCGATGCCGAAGACCAGCCAGAGTCCCTTGGCGCTGTCATCGGGACTCCAGGCAAATTCGTCGTCGCCCACGGAATAGCCTGGCGGCACGGTAATGCTCGCCATGAAGGCCTTGTGAGTGCGTTCCGCGAGCTTGGGCGGCCCCCGGAATTCATAGCTCACGATCCGAAGGTACTGCTGGTCCTCCCGGCTCACCGTGCCAAGCCCGGTGGCCTCATCCACGGCGGCAAGATCGCGGATGCGGACCGGTGCGTCTGATGGCGAGGGCACGATGGCCTGGCGCAAGTCGTCGAGCGAGCGCGTCTGGGCGCCGACGCGCTCCACGCTTACGGGCAGCTCCTCGTCGCCGATCTGCAGCTTCATGGCCGTGGGCCCGCCGGCCAGTTCGCGCGCCACGGCGCCGGCAAAGTCGCCGGCCGTCACGCCATAGCGAGCCAGCGCCGCGCGATCGGGGTCCAGCACCACACTGACCGTGCGCTCGGAGCGCCAGCTCGCCGCGTTGATGTCCACGTTCCGGACCCGCGGGATCCGTTCCAGCCGCCCCTTGAGATCGAGTGCCAGCTGCTCCACACCGTCGAACGAGTAGCCCAGCAACTTGATCCGGTAGCTGGACATCCCACCGCCCCCACTGCCACCGTAATAGCCCGGCCCCTGCGGCGGTTGGACTGAGACCTGGGCCCCACCGATGAGGAGGGCGCGCTGGGTCAGCTTCTCGTAGAGCTCGTACGGAAGGGGACCGAGTCCTGCCTCGCGTTCAAAAACGACGGTCATCCGGGCGCCGTCCGGCGACCCCTGGCTCTGGACTTCATCGACGCCGGGCACGCCCACGACGATCGCCTCAAACTCGCGCATGCCGCGGTCCAGACTTTCGGGGTCTGACCCACGTGGAAAGCTGAGCCCGGCCGAAAGGGTCGTGCGCGCGTCAGGCCCAAAGCTCCAGCTCGACCTCGGCACCTTCTTGATGAAGCCCCACGTGAGCACCCCCACTGCGGCGGCCGCGAACGACAGGGTGACCCAGCGCCAGCGCACCAGGCCCCCGACCGCCTTTCCATATATATGGCGCAGCCGGGACGACCCTGACCGGTGGATCCCATGGCCGGCGCCCAGGGCCGGCACCATGATGAGCGCCGAGAGCACTGACCAGGCCAGCGCGAGGGCAAACGCGGCGGCAAAGGGGATGAAGGCCGCCCGTGCGTTCCCTTGCAGATAAAGAAACGGAAAGAGCACGACCGCCGTGGTGAGCGTGGCGCCCACGACGGCCGGCATGATCCGCCGGCCCGCTTCCGCTCGTCCGTCCGGCGTGTCCTCCGCGGTCCGCAGCCGTTCCACCACGACCAGGCCGTTGTCCACCAGAATGCCGATGCCCATGCCCAGGCCGGCCAGGGTGAGCAGGTTCGCAGGAATGTGAAGCAGGTACAGCCCGAGCGAGGTACCGGCGATCGCCACGGCAGCGCTGCCCATCACCAGCGCCACCGACTTGACATTGCGCAGCGCGATGCCGAGCACCAGCAGCACGACGCCAAAGGCGATGGCGCCCCGCAGCATCAGCTCATTGAGCTGCCTGGCCAGCTCGACACTTTCGTCGTCCTGCAGCGTGAGGACCACGCCGGGCGGGAGGAGCCGGGTGACGTTGGCCACCTCCGCCTTGACCCGTGCGGCCGTCTTGATCGCGTCGGCACCGGGAAGGCGCGAGACCGAGAGCGCCACCGCCGTTTCGCCATTGAGACGATAGAATCGCCCGCGGTTATCCTCCGACGGGCGCACCGTCGCGAGCTCACCGAGTCGAAACACCCCGCCGCCCGGGCCGACAATGGGCAGCTTCTCGAGGTCGGACAGACTGCCGGGCTCATCGCGCACCACCACCGCGCTCTGGGTGGCACCTTGCTGTTCTTCGCCCAGCGCCTGCACCACGCGCGCGTTCTGCACCGCTGTCCGGATGGCGACCGGCGAGATCCCCAGCTGGCGCAGTCGCGAGCCATCGTATGACACCGTGACGCCCGGCGTGGCGCCACCGTAGGAATTGACACCGCTCACGCCCTCGACCGCCTGGAGCCGGGGTTTGGCGATATCGTTGCTGATCTTGAGCAATGCGCCCGGTGTGTAGGGCCCCGCCATGGTATACCGCAGCAGCGGCTGTTCCTGCAGATCGTCGGGAACGTAGTTCAAGACCTGGGGCGGCGAGACGCCGGGAGGGAAATCACCGCGAATCGCTTCCAGGCGTTCGTGAATGGCGAGTCGCGCCATCTGCACGTCCGTTTCCGGCTCCAGCTCCACCGTGATCATGGCGGAGCCCTCGCTCGATTCGCTGCTGGTCTTCTTGACGCCGCGCACCGGCTGGATCGCTGCCTCGACGGGCGACGTAACGTAGGTCTCCATCAGCTCGGCGGAGACACCGGGCCAGCTGGAGGAGATCTGGAGACGTGGCAGCTCGACGGTGGTACGGGTGGCAAGCGGGAGACGGGTGAAGGCCACGCCGCCGGCCAGCAGCAGCGAGAACGCGATGGCCCAGATAACGGCCGGGCGGTGCGCGGCCCAGCGAATCACGTTGCCTCCACCGCCTTGCCCACCGCGGCTGACCGGCGCGCGCGCCGGCGCTCCCGCCAACGCTCGGTCACGGAGTACGCCGTCGGTAGCAGGAAGAACGTGACCAGCGTCGCCGTCACCGAGCCGCCGATGATGCCGGCGGCAAGGGGCTGATAGAGCTCACCACCACTGCCAATGCCGAGCACCAGCGGGAGCACGCCCACCACGGTGGTAAGCGACGTCATGGTGATGGCGCGGAGCCGCTGCATGCCCCCCGCCAGGATGGCGTCATTGATCGAATACCCCTCGGCGCGGAAGCGGCGGATGGCATCGAGCTTTACCACCGCATCGTTGTCCGCGATACCGATCATCACCACCATGCCGATGAGCGAGACGGCGTTGAGACTCTGTCCCGTGATCCAGAGGACAAAGATTCCGCCCGCCGCCGCCAGCGGCACGGTGAGCATCACCAGCAGCGGCGTGGTGAAGCTGCCGAACTCGCCGGCCAGCACCAGGAAGACCAGCGCCACCGACAGAATGGCGACCACCGTGAGTTCTTTGGTGGTGCGGCGCTGTTCCACGTCGGCGCCGGTCACCTGCCAGGTGATACCGGAAGGCGGACTGAGGGTCGAGAGCAGTGACTCCACGTCGCTGGACGCCCGTGCTGTGCCGCCCTGCTCCACCACGCCTTCGACGATATTCACTGGCCGCTGGCCGGAGCGCACCACTTCGACTGGAGCCTGCACCTCCTCCACCTGCACGAGCTGGCCCACCGGGACGCCGTTCACCGGCGTGGCCAGGGCGGTCTGGAGGTCCTCGTTGAGCGCGCCGGCAAAGCGCACGCGAATGGGAATGCGGCGGTCGGTGAGCCGCAGTTCATCGGCGGCAACGCCGCCCAGGCCGCCCGCCAGTGCGTTGACCACCTCCTGCACCGCGATGCCGCGCTGGGCCATGCGGCCGCGCAGCAGGGTCACTTCGAGCTGGGGCTGGGTGCTGCTGTAGGCGGCGCGGACGTCGGCCAGGGTGGGCAGCTTCTCCATCAACGTCTGGATGCTGTCGGCCCACCGGTCGGCATCCGCCGAATGGGTCGCCGAGACTTCCACCTTGACCAGCCGTCCCTCCCGGCCAATCAGGCTCCCGAACTCCGACTGGCCGGCGAGGTCGAGCGCAAGCGAGCCCGCTGCGAGATCCGGCACCGCGGCACGCAGCGCATCAGCAAAGTTGCCGGCGTCCTTGCCGTCCGGTACGGGAATGATCAGCTGCGCCGAGGCGGAGGTGCCGGGATCGGCGCCGGAGAGCACCTCTTCATCGGTGGCCTGGCCGATGCGGGCGTAGATACCGGAGGAGCCAAGCTTTTCCGCGGCATCCACGATGCGCCTCGCCTGGCGCATCGTCTCCTCGATGGCGGTCCCCTCGGCGAGCCGCACGTCGGCCACCACGGTGCCTTCGTCCACGCGGGGAAGAATTTCACGCGGCAGCCGCATGGCCACGAGCGCCGTCACGATCACCAGCCCCAGCGCCATGCCGAACACCGCGCGCGGATGTGCCAGGGACCAGATCATCCCGTGTTCGTACCATCGCACGGGGGCGGGCACGCGCGCGGGAGGGGCAAAGGCTAGCCTTTGCCCCTCCCGCGCGCGGCGGCGCGATTTCATCATCATCACCGGCATCAGCGTGAGGGCCAGCACCAGGGAGGCGGCGAGCGACATCACCACGCTGAGCGAGAGATCGCGGAAGAGCGCCGCGGCGAGCCCGCGCACAAAGACGATCGGCCCGAACACCAGCAGGGTAGTGAGCGTGCCGGCGATCAGCGGGCCGCTCACTTCCTCGGTGGCGCGGCGGGCGGCCTCCATGGCTGGCACGCCCCGCTCGCGATATCGCCCGGTGGCCTCGGCCACCACGATCGCATTGTCCACCAGCAGGCCGACACCGAGGGCGAGCCCGCCGAGGGAGAGGATATTGATCGTGACATCGAGGAGCTGGAGAATCACCAGCGCCACCAGCACCGACAGCGGCACGATCAGCCCGATGGCGAGCGAGGCGCGCCAGTCCTTGAGAAAGAAGAGAATCACCAGCAGTGAAAGAATCCCGCCGGCGATGATCTCCTGGGAGAGGTTGCCGAGGGCATCGTTGACAAACCGCGCCTGCGCCGCCACCACGTGCATCTTGACGTCGGGGAATTCTTCTTCCAGCTGACTGATGGATTGATACATCCCGCGGGTCACGGCCACCGTGTTGGAGCCGGCGTCCTTGTAGACCACGAGGCCCACGGCGGCCTTCCCGTCCAGCAGCGTCTCGGTGCGCGGGTCGGCGGTGGTGAGCGACACCGTGGCGAGGTCGGAGAGCTTGATGCCGGAGCCGGCCGGCCCCACCGGTGTCTCGCCGATTTCCTGCGGGGTTCGAAACTCCGCAAAGGTGCGCACCGAGAAGCGGAACTGGCCTCGGCGGATAGTGCCGCCCGGTGTGCTCCGGTTGGCATTTTCAACTGCGGTGGCGATTTCGTCGGGATTGAGGCCCAGCGCCCGCATCCGTTCGGGATCCACCTCGATCCGGATCTCGTCTTCCGGCGCACCCACTACGGCCACACTGGCCACGCCATCGAGCTGCTCCAGCCGGCGGCTGTGCACGTCACGCGCGGTGTTGGCAATGGAGCGGAGGTCGCCGGGGCCGGTGAGCGCCAGCACGGCGATGGGGCGTTCCCCCGGATCGCTGGTGAGCAGCGTGGGCCGGTCGGCCCCTTCCGGCAGCGCGCCGCGGGCGTTGTCGAGCCGCTCGCGCACGGTGAGCACCGTGCCCGCCATGTCGGTGCCCCAGGCAAAGCGTGCGGTGGTGGTCACCTCCCCGTTCCGGCTCACACTGCGGAGGTCCACCAGTCCTGGTGTCGCCGCGATGGCCTGTTCGATCGGCTCGGCGACGAGGCGGGATACTTCGGTCGCGGCGGCACCGGAGTAGGCAGTGCGGATGGTAAGCACCGGCAGGGTCACGTCGGGGAGCAGCGATACCGGCAGCCGGCCGATCGAGATGATGCCAAGCAGCACCACCGCGATGGTGGCGGCAATGGTACTGACCGGGCGGCGCAGTGCGGCGGAGGCGAGGGACAAGGAGTTGGGGGTTAGGGGTTAGCGATTGGCGGTCGTCGGTCTTCAGTCGTCGGTCGTCAGCATGTGGCATCCCTACTGGATTCCTCGCTGCGCTCGGAATGACACATAGAAGAATCGACGCCTGACGATCGACGACTGACGACAGACGACCGAAGACTCGCGGTTGTCGACCGTCGACCTAATCCTTCGCCTCCTCCACATCCCGCCGCATCTCCACCTTCACCGGTGCATCATGCGTGAGCGTGAGATGGCCCGAGATGAGCACCGTGTCGCCGGGCGCCACCGGAATCTCGTTGCTGGCGGAATCCGGCAGGATGACCGTCTCCATGCCGTTGGATCGGCCGGGATTCACATAGGTCCACTTGGCCCGGCCTTCTTTCACCACGAAGACCAGCGGGCGCCCATCGCGCTCGAGCACGGCGGACGCCGGGACAATGATCTCGTTGGGCAGCCGGCTGCTCTCCAGCCGCACGTCGGCGTACATGCCGGGGCGGAGCGGACCGGGGTTGGGGAGACTCACGATCACCTTGCCGGCGCGGGTGGTGCTGTCCACCAGCGGGAGCACGGCGGCGATGCGGCCTTCGATGACGCGATCAGGAACTGCCGCCGTCGTGATGCGGGCCCGGCCACCTTGTTTGACCAGCGGGAGATCGTGTTCCAACACACTGGCTTCGAGCCGCATGCTGGCGAGACTCACCACGGTGGCGAGTTCGTCGCCAGCGGAGACCCGGGTGCCGGCTGCCACCGGCACGGCGTCAATCACGCCGCTGAATGGGGCGGTGACGACGGCGCGGTCGCGGTCCAGCTTGGCCTTTTCGAGCTGGACCCGGGCGGCGGCGAGGCCGGAACGCGCCAGCGCATTCTGGCGGCGCTCCTTGGTCGGCGCCTGTCCTGAGACAATCGAGTCGGGGACGATGTTGTCGGTGTACTGCACCTGGGCCTGCGCCACCGCCGCCTCGGCCGACTGCACGTCCAGATCGAACGGGCGCGGATCGTACCGCACCAGTGTCTGGCCCTTGGACACGTGCTGGCCCGACTTCACCAGCACATCGGCGATGGTGCCCGGCACCTCGGCGCGGAGCCTGGCCACGTCGGCGCGGACCTGGCCATTGGTCGCGACGGTGAGGACCAGGTCGCCCTTCCGGACCACATCCCCCACCACCGGGAGCGAGAGGGTGCTGGCGCTGCGGGTGGCGGTGGAATCCGCCGTCGGACCGTCGGCCGCGCCCTTCTTGCAGGCGGACAGCGGCAGCAGCAGCGCGGCGGAGAGGGGGAGCAGGTCCCGCAGGGTCATCGGGGAGTCCGGGAATGGGAACGCGGGTCGCGTCGGGGCAGAGCCATGGCTCTGACCGTACGAGGGTCGAGGGAACCGAAACTCGCCCATTTGTCATTCCCGCGAACTTCCCGCTTTCGCGGGAATGACGGGGAATCCATGAGGGCTCACCCCAGGTGAGTCGCCCCGCCCGCAATGGTCGCGGGTCACTCGACCCGAGACCCGAGACCCGAGACCCGAGACCCGAGACCCGAGACCCCAAAAAGATGCGCCCAAGGCCTCAATGGTTGCTCAACGGGTGGCTCCGAGATACAGGGCACAATGGGACGCCATCAGAAGCCTGTCAACTCTGGTTGACCCGCCCCCCCCCCGACGCCCCCCCGAGGGAAGCGCGCTTCGAGTCGGAGCGCCGCCTCCACCCGCCACTCCCAGCCGACGCGGTGGCTGAACTCGTGGAGGGATACATCCAGACAGGTGCGGACGCGATGCCGCAGAGTTCGCACATCCATGTCATAGCGCCCGGCCAATCCTTCCGCCGATTCATGCGCGGCCGTTTTTATTTTCGCGAGCTGAATCACCCATTCCCAGTGCCGGGGACTGAAGTGATTGCCCTGGCTGAAACGGCGACGCACTGAGCGGCGAGACAGCTCATTGCGTCCCTCCGCCACGAGTAGCCGAAGATGGGCCGCCAGCTTTTCCTGACCCGGGCGAGAGTCCACATAACGAAGCACTTCGGTAGCCGTCGGAGGCCGGCGGTTGCGGATGGCCGAGAGAGGACTCATGCCTGGTTTCAGAAAGACGGGCACGCCGGGCAGCGACGAGACGGCGTCATACAGCTTGTCCAGATCCACTCTGGGGGTGTCGTCGGGCTGTTTCACAACGAGGCTGCACCAAGGAGCGGAGCCACGGACACCGAGCAGCGCCTGAATGCTCGCATGATCTGACCTGAACGGCCACAGTAGGATCGAGCCCAAGGGAGGGTCGGCGTGCCACGGCGATTCGTCTAAGTAAGGCGGGACCAATAGCTTGCAGGCGAACAACGGGGGCATTGCTCACTCCGAGTGCGATCTGGAAGCCTCCATAGTAGGGAACGCCGCATCACGGCGATACTGGGTTTTTCCCAATTCCGATAACTTTCCTCGGAATTCGCGATTCCGGGCAGGCGGTCCACAGGCAAGAAACGGCAGGATCTGGCCGGAGTCGGTATTCCTCGGTGCGATGGCTGCGCATTAAAGTGGATGCGCTTGAAGATTTCTCTGATATGCCTGGCCTTCTTAAGTCAGCGTAGCCACCGCAGGCACCGAACTTTGCAACTGTAAGCGTCACCATGTCTAGCATCACCTCGCCCAGCTGCCGCTACGCACTCTCGCAATCTCGCTTGGCGCCGTCGAGTCCGTCAGGTATCTGCATGACCAATACTCAGCATCACATCCTAGCACAGTGTCGCAGCTTCATCCATCCATCGGTACTACCATGAACCTGTATTCCTCGGCTCACATTGTGGCGCTCCTCCTTCCAGTATCGCTGGCTTGTGCCGGTGAACGGAGGCCCGCAGAGACTGCCGCTATCGATAGTCCAATGCAGCCACCAGCCTTCGCACTCCACCCGATTGGCACCATCCAGGATGACTCCGCCGGTACTTGGAGAATGGGCAAGCCTCGGGCTGTTCAGATGGCCGGGCGCAACACTCTGCTAATCCTGGATTCAGACTGGAAGCACATTTTGGTCCACGATGCCGCGACGGGCCGTCTTCTCGGAATGATCGGAAACGGCTATGGCGCTGGCCCTGGCGAATTGGCCCTTCCCGTGGCAATGGTTGTCAGCGACACTCGCGTATACATCCTTGACTATGAACTTCGAAAGGTCAGTGTGTACAAGTTAACCGGTGCCTTTGTACGCGACATCTCCATCGCCTCCGTACAGGCTCGGGATTTCATTCTGGACCGTGACTCGCTCGTTGTCCGTCTCATGTCGCCCGATTCATCTGGTGCCCTAGCACTTTTTGACCTGCGTGGCGATACAGCCATTAGATATGCACATCCCCTTGGCAGCCATGACCGGCAACTGGCTGAAGCGGGGGCTGGCGGCGTCCTTTTAGAGGCCAATGGTCAATGGCCTTCCGCATACATAAATGGCGACGGGAGCAGCATCACAAGTACTGATGGGTCGGCCCTGCACGGACCACTTGCAGCTACGACCAAGCTCCATACAACGACAAACGCTGGCGCAGCCTTACCATGGACGATTCCGGAACGCACAGCAATCAGTGCAACGAGGCTGACCAACGGCTGGCTTGTGATCCTTGTGTCAGTAATACCTGTGAGCCGTTTGGTGAGCGCTGATAGCGTTCGCGCTGACTATTACCTCAGCGCCTATGATGCGACTTATCGTCCGCTTGGCTCTGCGATGCTCCGCTTGAATCGGAGTGACCTTCCAGTAGCCGTCGACGCTGGCGCGGCAGATAACGACCTCTATGTCAGCATCGTGGGACCATCGGGCCGTGTCGAGCACGTCAAGCTCGACCAGCACGACTACTAATGTGCATGGAGACCATATGACCACGGCCCTTAAGTTCGCCGTAATCATGGCGCTCGCCTTTGTTGGTTGGCTTCTCGGTCGACTGTCCCAAGGCCACACCGCTCGCGAGAGTCCATTGATGCTTGCGGTTGGCGAGACGATACCACCTGTTACGCTTAAAGGCGACGGCGGGCGCTCGATCGGAATTCGAAGCGCGATGGAGGAAGCGGACTCGAGTGTTTTGCTCATCGTATCATCGACGTGCAGCACCTGCATTGGTGAGCTTGCTTCATGGAATAGCTGGGCCCGTCAGAGCCCATCGCATCACATCACCGTTCTCGTTTATGCGCCGGACTCCTCATGGATAGGCCGTGCCCGAGCTATGGTGAAGCCGGTATTCGATTTGAGACGGATCGCAGACAGGAAGACGGTGGACGCTCTCGGTGCGCACTACTCACCTACGGCATATGTCGTTAACCGAGACGCGATCGTTCTTTCAGCGTCGCGAGGCATAGCCGCCACGGCCAGACTTAAGACTCGCCTCATGGGACCTGTCTCGAGGCAACCGTGACCTGCGAATCGCATGTGCTGTTTGAACACACTCTGAGATCTCAATGGACGCACTCCCGTCCGCCCTTTGTGGGCGTTTGCGTCGGACAGCAGCGGATTCGTCGCCATCTGGGCGCCTGAGACGCATGCCGAGGATGCCTCACCTAGTACCTTGGCGCGCCTTCAGGTCTGGACTATCACTCGCGAGTGCGGGCGGGCAATGCATCGGCGTCCGAGTATGAGCGATCAGGTACGTATGAAGAGCCCTTGCGTGGGGTCGTTCGCTGTGTCATCTAGAAGGAGGTGAGAGATAATGTCAAATCACGTTTCAAGCGTGCTTTACCCAGTGCTGGCTACCGCGGTGTTTGTCGTTGCGGCCGCGCTCGGGTCAAGCCGGGCCGCTCAGGCAGCCGAGCAGACGGACTTCTGCCCTGGCGCAGATTACTGTTACACGGCCGGTGGATGCTCTGCATGCAAGAATACCGCGTGCATCACCGGCGGTAACTGCCCTGATCCAGGCACCCAAGGAAGCAACTGTTACGTGTGTGCTGCTCCCTAAGGAACCATGCCGGTTCTAGACGCATGTGATCGATTGCAAAAGTTAACCGCAGGGCAAGTTGACCCACGCAAGGGAACTCCTGCATGCAAGCGACTTGGTCCATCACAGTCGCCACCGTGTTGGTCGCAGCCTGTTCCTATTCTGAGGACTCTGCCGGCAGCTTGGCGCGGTCCGAGTTTCCTGCCAGCTGGACGCGCGTCGCAGCATTCGCCGCACCAAGCTCGCTCACATTGGGCGACGTCGGCGCGGCGGCCATTGCAGCGGACGGCACGACATTTATCCTCGATCCGTTCGAAGGCCGGGTGTACATCCGGCCAACGGATGGCGCAATCCGGTCCTTCGGGCGGATGGGCGACGGTCCCGGAGAGTTCCGCCAGCCGTTCAGGTTGATTGCCTTTGCGCCACATCGCATCGGCGTCGTGGACCGCACCCACGAAAATCTCACCATCTTCACCACGGATTCCGCGCCACCGCAACTGATCGCGGCGCACTCCTTACCCGCTGCACCGCTCGACTATTGCATCGGCCAGGGCTACGCCGCCGAACTGACGAGTGATCCGGCCAAGAGCATCCTGCTGCTGGATTCATCCTGGAGCCTAGTCGCTACGGTTGCGCTCAGCTCTGGGGTCGATAGCACGAGGCCGGAGACGCAGGCGACCGCCTTCTTCCGGCGGCAGGGATTCCTCGTCTGCGCGAGCTCCACGCGGCTCGTCCACGTCTCGCAGTCCGCGGGCCTCGTCAGCCTCGTTGACGTCGCAGCCCATCGTGTCATCGGCACCGACACGATTCCCGGATTCATTCCCTCGAGACTCTCGATTCGCCCCGGCGGAGTCCGCCTCGATATCGATCCCGAGCGTGGCGTAGCGGATCGCGTGATCAGCGGGGTCATGCTCTGTCCCGAAGTGGCGGGCTTCATTGTCATGGAGGACCGGCCCCGGCAGGATACCACACCACGACGGGTCTTCATGGCCGCCTACAATCTGATAACCGGGCACTTCGACAGCCTCCTGGGGGAAACGCCCGAATTCCTGGCGCTCGATCATGGCCTCGCCGTCTCGCGTGTTCGCGATCCGGAGCCCTCGGCGCAAATCTGGACGGTCGAGTCACACTGCGACGAACGATAGCCTGATGCGCTGTCGGAGCCTGGACGACCGTGCGCCGCTTGCGGGCTCCGACCTCCAGGGTACCTTGGGAAGACTTCCACCCCGGACGAGGAATGCGCAGAGTCTGCTTCGCCGGCGGCCTTGTATTCTGCATCGCTAGCTGCCGCCAGTATCAACATCCCACCGGTAGTGCCGTGCTCACAGTGGACACTGTCCCCATCACCGAGGCGCGCGCGACTGGGCCGGGCGGAGCGGTCGTCCTCGGCGATGCCGCGGCGGCCACGCGCCTCTCCAACGGCAATGTGGTCATCGCAGATGACAACAAGGGTGACATCGCGCTGCGCGTTTTTGACAGCACTGGCAGGCATTTGTTTGACTTCGGACACAAGGGCCGGGGGCCCGGCGAAGTCGAGGACGTCTCTTCCCTCGCGCGCTGCGGCCGGGATTCCATATTCGTACTCGACTCAAGGCAGCATCGCGTGGTTGTGTTCAGCCCGGCAGGTACGCTGGGGCGCACCAGCGCCGTTGAACCGATGGTCATGCTGGTCTGTTCCACCCATGGAGCGTCACTTGCCATCGGACCCATCCTCGATTTCTTCCGACCGACCGAACAGAACGCAGGACGCCTCCAGCATATGCACGTGGACTTGATGACTCCATCGGATACGGTCCGGCTGTACGACAGTCTGCCGGCCATTGACCCTCGCTTCGGCGGCAGGGTCCCAGCCTTTGCCATCGCGGGGAACCGGGCAATCGTCGGGCTGACGGATTCCGCCTTCGCCGCTGTGTTCGGGCCCGACGGAACCGAGTCCCCACCGATCCGAGTCTCCGACGATCCTGAACCGCAAACCCAGGCTGGCTTTGAGCGCACGATCGAGGCGTTCTTCGCACACTATCCGGGACTGGCCGACCAGAAGGCCTCGTTCCTGAAGCTCCCACATCCTGCTCTGGCGCCCGCCTTCTTTGCGCTCTACGGCAGTCCGAACGGCGCGCTCTGGACTCAGCTGAGTGCACCGGACGATTCCACCGTACGCCTCCGCGCAACAGACTCGCTCGGCGCCGCTATCGGCCACGTCACCCTGCCCTTCCCGCTCACCATCTTCGAAATCGGCGACGACTACATCCTGGGGCGTCGGGAAAACGAGTTGGGAGAGCAGCGGGTGGTTGTGTACAGGATTGGCGGGATGGGCAAGATGGGCGGGACGGGCAGGTAAACCGGCGGGTGCAGTCGGATCGTTGCGGGTACACCCTGCGTCATGAGTTTCACCGCAATTCGGAGCCCCCATGCGCACCGAACACCTGCTTGTGCTCGCCTTTGGCCTCTCCCTCGGTTGCGCTGAGACGCATGGAGGTGAGGCAGTCTCCACCAGCGCCTCGACTCAGGGCGACACGGCAGTAGTCACGATTAGCGCACCCGAGTCGCTCCCGGCGCTGCTGGTGACACTCGACTCGGCCCGGGTGATCTGGACGCCGGAGGAGCTGGGCCGACCCAATGGCATGGCCGTGGGGCCCGATGGCCGACTTATGGCGAGTGATGGCCGGCACCTGTATGCCCGGCAACCAGGCGCCGACACCACTGAAGTTGTCAGCCGGGAGGGCGCCGGACCCGGCGAATACCGTTCGGTCCGAGCGTTGCTCGCTGAGGACGATGGGTCATTCCTCGTGCTGGACGCGCGACAACGGCGGATGATCCACTTCGCCCATGATGGCGCCCCGGACAGTACCTGGTCACTGAACCGGGACTTCGCGCAGGTCTCCTTCATGGCGCTCATGAACGATAGCCCCGTCATCCTGGTCGGCCCGCGGCTGGTGCGCACCGGCGAACCACCGGACACGCTCTACCTCAAGCCGGCCAGTGGTGACACGGCAGCGGTGCTTGGCAGGCTCACGCAGTACGTATGGGCGCAGGCTCCGGGTGGCATGCTCCTGCCTCGGGATGCGTATCCGCCCCAGGCGCTCGTGGCCGGCACGGCAAGCGGCGGCTTCGCCTTCAGCGACGGCCTGCAATATGAAGTCCGCTGGTGGCGGCCCGATGCCTCACCGCGCTGGCTCCGGATTTCGCGCGCCTGGGCGCCACCGCCGACATCGAGTGACCGGGAGCCACCGGACAGCCTGCTCAGCCAGATGCGAGGCGGTGGCACGCAGATGCGGGAGATGGTCGGCGGAATGCAAAGGGGCAGCCACAAGTACAGCCTGGAAGATGTGGAACTCATGCCGGGCGGCACCCTCTGGACCAGGCCGATCGACAGCTCCTATGTATATCACCCGTGGTACTACAACTCGCTCAGCGAGCTCCGACAGCCCACTCGGCTCTGGGAAGTCTTCGGCCGGGACGGCAAACTGCGCGCCCAGGTGCGGCTCTCCTCGATGTTCACGCCCAAGACCGTACGCGCCTGCCAGCTCTATGGGTTCCTCGAGGACAACGACGGCGCGTACTCAATCGCTGCGATTCCGCTGGGGAAAGAATGCAAGAGGCTGGCTCAGTCGTGACGGGCAAGGCGGACAAAGCGGGCAGGACGGGCTGGTTGCTCCTTCTCCTTCTGCTTTTGGTTGCCTGCAGTGAGGAGTCACCGGCTGCGCGGACGCGGGTGTTCGACAGCGCTGGCATCACCATCGTCGAGAACAGTGACGCAGCCGAGCCAGCCATTGCCTCAAGGCTGGTAGAATCCCACCCCATTCTGCGTATAGGCCAGGAAGACGGACCTGAGGCGTATCGCTTCGATGGCGTGCGAGATATCGCTCGGCTCTCTGACAGCACCATCGTCGTGGCCGACCGATCCGGCTCGATTCGCTTCTTCGACAAGCGCGGTCAGTTTCTTCGTGCTGTCGGCCGTCACGGTGAGGGGCCCGGCGAATATCGCGTCATCAACTTCATGCGACGCATTCGGAGCGATTCGCTGCTGGTCTGGGATTTCCCCGCCCGGCGCATCACGATACTCGCGCCTGACGGAACTCTTCAGCGCAGCGAGCCCGGTCCGGTGACGGAGGGGTTCTTCTATGGCTTGGACGCGTTCGCCGAAGGATCGCTCCTGGGCTCCTATGATGGTCCGCTCACTGGCGCCAGACCTGCGAATGGCATTCTCCGCACGACTTCGGCCGTGGTCCGGTTCTCGCCCTCGTCAGGCACGATGGATACGCTGGCACTGATCACCATCGGCAGCTCGTATGTGTCGGGAGGCGAACACTTCAGGATCTCCAGTATGCCCTACCCAGCCGAGGCCATGGCGATCGCGGCCGGACGCTCCGCGTATGTTGGAAGCAGCGAGCGTTTCGAAATCGCCTTCCGCAATGAGAACGGCCAATTGGTGCGTCTGATCCGCCTCGACCGTGCGCCTGCGGCAATCGATGACTCCACTCGCGAGCGCTACATCGCCGACCAGCTCTTGCACGCCCGCACTGAGGCCGGTCGGGAGCGGCTGAAGGCACTCTACGCCGAGTTGCCGTTCCCCAAGACCCTGCCCGCGTTTGGCGCGCTGGCGGTGGATGCTGATTCCAACCTCTGGGTGAGCGCCTACGCGCTCACGGACACGCTCCCGACGCGCTGGACCATCTTCGACCCGGCCGGCCGCATCCTCGCCGAAGCCCGGACGCCGGCGCGGTTCAAGGTCTTCGCCATTGCCCGCGAAGATATCATCGGCGTGCGCTCGGACAGCGTGGGGACTGAGCAGGTGCAGGTGCTGCGGTTGCGGAAAGTCCAATGAAGCGAGTGGGCAGGATGGACCAGCGTCGCGTCACCCTGCGGGCGCCGACCCCCGCTTTCCCGAAGGGAACAGCGGCTATCGGGGCGGGTTCGAGAAGGCGACCGCGCTGCCCCAAACCGTGGCGATTCCGCTACGAATACGGTACCGGCCGCACTTTCGGGGTGATAGAGGGCTACGGGCTGCAGGCGATCCTGGCGCATGCCCCCTTGCCAACTCCTGCCGCCGAGCCGAGCCTTATGGGTATGCCTGATACAGCTGGACGCGAGACGCGGGACGCGAGACGCTGGACCCGGGACGCGGTGCTCGCGCTCCCCGACGATGGCCGTCGCTACGAACTCATTGACGGTCAGCTGGTCGTGACGTCGGCGCCCTCCGGCGGCCACCAGGTGGCCGTCACCACCCTGCTGCTGCGCATCGGGCCTGTCCTGAAGCAGGCAGCCGACACCAGCGCCCGCATCCTGGTGTCCCCGGCGGACATCAGCCTGGGTGAGGAGGAAATTCTCCAGCCCGACCTGTTCATCTATCTGGCCGAAACCGGGCGACAGCTCACTGAATGGAGCGACATTTCATCGCTCCTGGTCGCCATCGAGATCCTGTCGCCTTCGACGGCGCGGTACGACAGAGGACTCAAGCGACTGCGCTACCAGCGCGCGCTCGTGCCGGAATACTGGATCGTGGATCTGGACGGAAGACTGGTGGAGCGCTGGCGACCGGACGACACGCGGCCGGAGGTGTTGCGCGAGCGATTGCTCTGGGCGTCGGGTGACGGAGCCGAAGTGGATCTAGACCTGCGGGAATTCTTCAGGGAAGTGGCGGGAACATGAAGGGCAGACGGACAGGGCGCATCTGACGTAGCACATCATTGCGAGGAGGCGCCGACGGCGCCGACGAAGCAATGACGAATTGGCAAGCTGTCGCCGCAGGCGACGCCTGCCGAGCCACGGTCATCAGCCGCGGGAAACCCGGCACCAATCCGCCACCGGCCGCGTTTCCTCGATGACAGCGAGCAGTGCGGCGCTGGCGATCCTGAGGCATGCCCCCTTGCCAACTCCCGCCGCCGAGCCGAGCCTTATGGGTATGCCTGATACAGCTGGACGCGAGACGCGGGACGCGAGACGCTGGACCCGGGACGCGGTGCTCGCGCTCCCCGACGATGGCCGTCGCTACGAGCTTATTGACGGCGAACTGGTGGTGACGCCGGCGCCCGCTTGGCGGCACCAGGGAGCTGTCACCACGTTATGCGCCGTCCTGAAGCAGGCCTTGGATCGCGCTCCGGGCACCGTTGCGCGATTGCTGGTCTCCCCGGCGGACATCCAACTTGGTGAAGAAGAGATCCTTCAGCCGGATCTGTTCGTCTACACGATCGCGTCCGGACCGCGGGCGGAGGATTGGGGTGATATTTCGGGGCTCCTGCTCGTGATTGAAGTCCTCTCGCCCTCCACCGCGCGCTACGACCGGGGCCTGAAGCGGCTGCGATACCAGCGGGCCCGGGTGCCCGAATACTGGATCGTGGATCTCGACGGCCGCGTCGTGGAACGCTGGCGCCCGGATGATGCGCGGCCGGAGGTACTGGCTGATCGGCTGCAGTGGTCGTCGGGCGATGGGGCTGAGGTGAACCTGGATCTGGAGGCGTTCTTCAGGGAAGTGGCGGGAACATGAAGGGCGGGCGGACTAGGCGCATCTGACGTAGCACGTCATTGCGAGGAGGCGCCGACGGCGCCGACGAAGCAATGACGAATTGGCAAGCTGTCGCCGCAGGCGACGCCTGCCGAGCCACGGTCATCAGCCGCGGGAAACCCGGCACCAATCCGCCACCGGCCGCGTTTTCTCGATGACAGCGAGCAGTGCGGCGCTGGCGATCCTGAGGCATGCCCCCTTGCCAACTCCCGCTGCCGAGCCGAGCCTTATGGGTATGCCTGATACAGCTGGACGCGAGACGCGGGACGCGAGACGCTGGACCCGGGACGCGGTGCTCGCGCTCCCCGACGACGGCCGGCGCCGCGAACTTATTGACGGCGAACTGGTCGTGACGCCGTCGCCGTCCGATTCCCATCAGCGTGCTGTTGGGGAGCTGTATTTCCTGCTTCGGCTGGCGCTATCGCGAACCCCGGAAACTGCGGCGAGCCTTCTCTTCTCCCCAGCCGATATCAGCCTCGGCGAGGATGAAATCCTTCAGCCGGACCTCTTCATCTACCGAACCGCCAGCGGACGGATTCGGGAATGGAGCGACATAGCTTCGCTCCTGGTCGCCATCGAGATTCTCTCCCCCTCCACCGCGCGCTACGATCGCGGCCTCAAGCGGCTGCGCTACCAGCGGGCCCGGGTGCCCGAATACTGGATCGTGGATCTCGACGGCCGCGTCGTGGAACGCTGGCGCCCGGATGATGCGCGGCCGGAGGTACTGGCTGATCGGCTGCAGTGGTCGTCGGGCGATGGGGCTGAGGTGAACCTGGATCTGGAGGCGTTCTTCAGGGAAGTGGCGGGAGAGTAGGACAGACGGACGGCTGGACGGCTGGACGGCTGGACGGGCCGAAGCTGACCTGGAGCTCCGGCCCTTCGCTCGCGGTGCTCGCTCAGAGTGACATATCTCGCGACGCCTCGACGCCTCGACCTGCGACCGCCTAGCCGCCTAGCCGCCTAGCCGCCTAGCAAACCTCTCCAGCACCCGAAACCCGTCCTCATCCTCGCCCACCGTATAGACCCACTTCGCAGTCACCGCCACGACTTGGCGATCACCCGGCACGACGACGGTCCGGGTTGACGGGCCCGACAGGGGGAACAGCTCGAAACGCGAGACACTATCCCCCGCCTCGGTGCTGAGCTTCGCCCAGACTTCGCCGTCAGGTGCCGCCACGGCACCGTTCTGGAACGGCCCCTTCGTGTCCGCCATCGGTCTGTAGATCGTGTCGCCCGGCGCTATGAATCGGCCGGTCAGCATCTGACGATCAGCCTCCGTTGCCTTGATCGGCATCCACGCCCTCGGCGCGCCGGAAGTCCATGCACCTTCGGGGCTCCGCCGGTCCACCCGGTTCTGCTGGCCACGCAGGATCCAGATCGAGCCGTCCGGCAGCACGCCCCACTGATCCTGACTCTCGTACAACCGCCGCATCCGGCTCATGCCACCACCCTTGAGCCGAAGCACTTCCCAGCCGATGTCGTGGAGGCGCGCTACCGTGTCCCGTCCGCTCTCGGGCGGATGCATCCGGTAAATCCACGTGGAGTCCTTGGGGCTGGTAGAATCAATCTCCTGACCCACCATCGTGAAGCCGGCGCTGGGCAGCTGTTCAGCGTAGAGATTGCCGAGCGTGTCCACGCGAAGTTCGAAGGAAACGATGTCGAGGATCGAGACCGCGGTGTCGAGAGTGCCGTCGGGATTCCAGAAGGTGATCCGGTGCTGCATGGGGTCGAGGACGCCGGGGTGGCCATGCCGCACCAGGCCAAGTGTCGGATTCCGATATTCGCCCGGCCCGTCCCCGTTGCGGCCGAGGGAATCCACCGTGCCGTCGTCAAGGTTGGCGAGGAGCACCGGGCCATCGTATTGAGGAATGACGATCCGGCCATCGGGCAGTTCGGCGATGGCACCGAAGTACCCAAGCTGGCCCAGCGTGGCGGAGGGCGAGCCGAGGCGGAGCACGTTCGCAGCGCCGGGAACATCCCTGGAGGCGCAACCAGCAACCAGTGCAAGCAGAGTCAGCATCCGAGCTTTCAGCATTGCCTGCTCCCATATCAGTGGAATCAACCGCAGAGACGCAGAGAGCGCGGAGACTATTGCGATGGGATCGCGCATCGGATTCACCGCGTAAACCACAAAGACTCGTCGATGCCTGCAATGCGGCTCTCATCCGCGTACGAGCCCTTTGCGTTCCCTCCGCGCCCTCTGCGTCTCTGCGTTGAACTGCCTCGAAACCACGGCCCGCGTTTACTGTACCACCTCGTACACCACAATCTTCTGCAGCCCTTCCTCATCCGCCTGCACCTCGTACAGCCGCCCATTGCGGATTACATATGGCACGTCAAGATCCCGATCGGGTGCTGGCATGGCGGCGATCTGCCGGCCAGCGGTGTCGTACACCGCAAGCATCATGGTGCCGTGCTGCATGCCTTCCACCCATGCTCTGCCGTGATCGTCAAATTCGACGGCGTTGAGCAACCAGACGGTCTCGGGCTTCCGGAGGCTCCCAGCATCGCAGTCCGCTCCCGCCCAATCCTTACGCCACTTCTGGTAATCGGCGAGATCCTGCGCCCACATCGAATCGGTCAGGGGAATCGGCGCCTGATCATAGGTGATGACGTGCACCGTCTGGCTATCGTCGCGCGTGAAGGTCAGCCGATACTGATCGGTGCGCCAGGTGACCAGATCACCATCAGGAGAGACCGCGGTCCGAAACTGAGGCGCATATCGGCTTGACTCAAACCCGATGCCTCGATCGCTCCGGCAGGTCAAGGTGAACGACTGGCCGATGTCATTCTCCGGTATGATGATGGTATCAGGGGCGACGCCGAGGCCAGCACGGATGAGGGACGCGTGGATGCGATCATCGCCCGTCACCTTCTGGTACGATGGCCGGAAGAACGCACTGGGCCCCGATTGATGGAGCCGGATATCGCCGCCGCTGATTCGCAGACTTGGCTCCGAGGCAACCCAGTTGCCCATACGGTCCACGAATTCCACTCGCCCATTCTCGGGGTCATACACCGCCAGCGTATCACCAGCCCACGCCAGCGAGTAGCGATTGTTGAACTCGCCCGGTCCCGACCCCGCGCGTCCGAGTACCCGAAGCGGCTGACCTGCTGCATCGAAGACGTGGATTCCGCCCGCTCCATAGCCAGCGACGTAGACATTCCCATCACGATCGGCGGCGATGGACCGGACGGCCGCCGTCATCCCAGCCGCCTCGGGATCGATCATCGCCACGCGCCGGAGATTCCAGTGCGCCACGTCCGGATTACTGGCGCTACGGCTCGCCTCGCCATTGCAGCCCGCAGCAAGCGAGATCAGGATTGCCGTGCCGAACTTCCACCAACTCAAAGTCATGCCCGCTACTCCTGTCAGGCGTTCCGTGCGCCTCGGAATCAACCGCGGAGGCGCAGAGAGCGCTGAGTATCCCGCGCTTCCACACGGAGCCCTCTGCGTTTCCTCCGCGTCCTTTGCGTCTCTGCGTTGAAGTGCCTCGACGCCATGGCTTGAATTGAAGTGCCTCGACGCCATGCCTTGCGCTGCAGTGCCTCGATGCCCGGCGCTATTTCTTCACCAGCCGATACACCACGAACGACGCGAGGCCGTCGCTGTCCGCCTCCCGGACCAGCACACGATCAGTACCCCGCCAGAGCACGTGCGCCGAGGAAGGCCATGGCGCGCGCACCGTCCCCTGCCAGATGCCTTCAGGCCTGAACACATCGTAGAATGATGCGGACGTGTCGGCGGATGCGGTCCGCACCCAGATACGGCCCGTGGCATCCAGATCCAGCGCCTGCATCGGCGGGCGCTCGGTGGGCATGTCATAGAGGTGGAAGTTGGCCTGGATCACGTCCGCCGGCAGGAATCGCGAGATCACCTCGGTGAGCTTGCCGAACCGCGCCGTGCGTTCTGATTCCGGTACCTTGATCGGCGCCCATGACCGGGTGAAAACCCGGGTCGTATCCGTGCCGTTGGTTTGGAGCGCAAGCGCATAAATCGCCGACCATCCGCGCAGCAGCGCGCCCGATCCGGTGACTGTCACGAGATCCGCGGGGCCGCCGGGGATGCCGTAGGTCGCCCGACCGTTCGGTCGCTCCACCACCCACACTGCTGGCGCATGGCTTTGCTGCAACCAGAGGGTGTCAAGCAGAGTGCCCGTCGTGTCGTAGCGGAGCAGGGTCACCGCATGCTGGGGAGTCTCTGGTGCGGAAATGCGAAGGTAGAGCCGCGACTTGTCGTCCACTGAGATCGCGCCGGGCCCGTAGAAGCTCCCGTCGGTGACAAAACTGCTGATGAACGAGCCGGCAGTATCGAAGATGCTGAGCCGCCTGAGCCGCGGGTCCTGCACATAGAGCCGGGCGCCACGGATCGCCAGAAGCGGCGAGCGATATTCGCCCGGCCCCGCGCCGTCGCGCCCGATGGTGCGTAGGTATGTGCCGGCGGAATCGAACACCTTGATGCGGGTGGGACTGTCATCCACGACGTAGGCGCGCCCGGCAGCATCCATCACCGCCGAGAAGACGGGATTGACCAATACCGTGGCGCCACTGTCGCCGGTCGGGAGGCGAGTCAGCTCTTCGAAGCGCCAGCCACTGGAATCGGTCCAGCCGGAGGGCGTTAGGTTGTGGACGGCGACGATGCCGCCGGGGAGGGTATCAATGAGACTGGTCGCGAGACGCGAGTCGCGGGTGGTGCAGCCGGCGAGCAACGCCAGCAGGGCCAGCTTCGTCAGGCGCGGCACGTCTGAACTCCCGGGATCATGGAATCGACCGCGGAGACGCAGAGGGCGCGGAGGCGGCAAGCACGCTCATCAATCCTGCTCGCCCTGCCCGCCTTGCCCGTCCTGCCCGTCCTGTATCACCCATCGCCGTACCTCCGGAAATCCAGTCTCGTCGGTGGTCGAGAGGTACAGGGTGCCGCCGCTGACAAGCAGCGGATCATATGGCGAGAGCTCGGCCGGCAGGTCCACGGCGCCCAGGTAGCGACCGGCCGGGCCGAACACGGCGAAGGTCGTATGACCGCCCTGGCTCAGACCCTGGGCCCAGGTGTTCCCGGCATCGTCAGTCATCAGCCGCAAGAAGCTCGGCTCGGTGGTCGGAACGTCGGCCATGTGAAAGGCATTCCGCAACGTGACCTCGTCGGCCTGGCCACCCTTGATCCGCTCGATCATCTGCTCCACGCGGGCGGTCCGGACGCTGTCCGGAAGGGCACCTGGTGTCCAGGTCCGCCGCATGATCAACGTGGTATCATGCCCGGCGCCGGAGCGCATGATGGCGAACTCGGTGCTGGCACCGAAGACGAGGCCGCTGTCCGGGCCAAAACCCTCCACCGTCTGTGGCGCGAAGGGGATGCTCACCGCCATGAACCTGCGGCCATTCTTCTCCACCGACCAGGACTGATCCTCGGTAAGCTGCGGGACCGAAATGGTGTCGAGCAATGTCCCGACCGTGTCGAAGCGGACCTTGTACATGGCCCGCTTGGGCACGCCTTCCGTCCCCGGACCCCGCACAACGATGAGCGGCAGGACCGCTCTCCAGGCAGCATCCAGTGCTACAGGGCCAAAGTAGTTGCCGACCGAGTGGAAGCTGCGGATGAAGGTGCCGCTGGTATCGAATAGCGAGGTCCGCTGTAACTGCGGATCGTGTACCAGCAGCCGGTTGCCGCGGATGGCGATGTAGGCGCTCCGGAACTCCCCCGGGCCGTCACCTTCATGGCCAATGAGCCGGACGAAGGCGCCGGCGGAATCGAACACCTTGATGTTGACGGGCTTGTCGTCAGCCAGGTAGAGGCGATGCTGGGCATCCACCGCGAGACTGCTGGGGTCGATGAGCTCCGCCACGGTGCCCTGCTCCGGCTGAATCGGCGGCAGGTCCGCCAGGCGCCAGCCGCTGGTGTCGGCCCAGGCTGTCGGACCGCTGCTGGTGACCCGCACGATGCCGCCCGGCAGCGTATCAATGACCGCGGTCGCGAGTCGGGAAGAAGAATCGGCACATGCGGCAAGGAGAGCCAAAGCAAGCGGGAGCGTGCAATGTCGGGGACCCATGCCCCAACTTGCAGAGAGGTGGAAGCAGGGGCAAGGCAGGATGGGCAGGATGGGCAGGATGGGCAGGATGGGCAGGATGGGCAGGATGGGCAGGATGGGCAGGCCGAAGCTCGCCCAATCGTCACCCCGGTGCAAACCGGGGTCCGCGAGAGGCTCGTGCGGGGCGACTCAGTCGGGGTGAGCCCTCATGGATTTCGCCTTCCGGCGGAATGACCAGCGAGCATCTCGATCCCCGGGCCGCCGAGTTGACCGGACCGACCAGCGACGACCGATCTACGTCTTTCGCCTTCCAACCTCCCTCCACTCACACCCTTCCGCGGAAATCAGGTACCGGTGCACCACCGTCCGCACCGGATCACGATCGGCCTCCTGCTCGGTGACCAGCAGGGTATCGCCCTGGAAGCCGGTGAAGGGATGCCCGCCACCGTGCACCGGCACCGCACCATCCACGCAGGCATGCTTCCGGTCCGCCGAGAGCAGCGAGAGCCAGGCCACGCTCTGGATGGCGTTGCCGTCCAGCACCTGGTCCATGTGCACCGCGGCGATCTGGCCGGTGGAGAGGCGATGCAGCTGGAACAGTCCGGACAGCGCCGAGAATCGCTCGGGAAACGGCGTCCCGGGAGCGGCCATCAGGGCGAGACCTCTGTCGGTGACGCCCTTGCGCCGCGCGACCGGCAGCTCGATCCGTTCGAGCGGTCGGCCGGCGGTGTCGAGCAGCACGATCTCGTTGCTGCCGGAGTAGCCGCCCACAATGGTGTCGCCCCATACATCGAGGGCCACGATGGTGAAGATGCCACGGAGCGGCGGGCTCGCCTTGTAGGACGCAGGAAACGGGAAGAGCCTCCGGAACGCGGTGTCCCCATCCCACCGGGCGATTCCGGTCTCGCTCCCCTGCTCCACGCCGCCGAACCAGACGGCGTCATTGCGCGCCACCACGTTGCGGAGGATGCCGGCATAGGGCACCTCGCCAATGCGCGCGCCGCTCGAGTCGAACAGGGTAAGCCGCCGAAGCTGGTCGTCGCCCACGGCAAATCGCCCCTCAGCCAGCGGCACCGCCTGGGTGGGCCCGCGAAACTCGCCCGGCCCGTCGCCCTTCCGGCCGACCACGTCGAGCCACTGCCCATCGGGAGCGAATCGCACCACCCGCGCCTGCGCCATGTCGGTTACGAGGTACCGGCCCCCGCCATCTTCCGCCACTCCACCCAGCTGGGCAACATATTCCGCTCCGCTTTCGCTCAGGACCACACTGTCAACCAGCGAAAGGGCGGGTCCGGTATCCTCGCGCGACCGGGGGGTGTCGCTCCCACACGCTGCAACGCCGAGCCCCAGGCTCACCGCGGCGATGAACCTCATCGGGGCATCGGAACGGTCCAGCGCCAACAGGGACAGCGGTAGGTGTCGTTGTTGCAGTCATCCATGCAGTTACCGCTGATATCCCGCCAGTGATACTTCCAGGGCACGGCGGTGGTGGCGCGCGCTCCGGACGCAAGCCCCGCAAGCATCAGGACCACGACGGACAGCACCTTGAGATTTGCCATGTCCACGCCTCCTCAAACATTGATCCAGAATCCGCCGCCCGATATCGGCCAGCAGGGACACTGGTAGGTGTGACCGCAACTCGACACGCATTTCCCGTCCAGATCCCGCCATTGGTAGTAGCCCGCCTCGAACGGAAAGATGTAGATGGGCACGGCGTGGAGCGCCGGCGCGAGCACACTGATGAGCAGGCCCACCAGCAGGAGGCGACGACCAAGATTTCGCATTATTTCCTCGCTTGGGGAACGGTGAAGAGCTGCGCGGGACCGGCTTCGCCACTCCAGACCTCGCGGCCGGCGACGAGCAGCACGACTCGCATGGTGCGGCCTTCGACCAGCCAGCCCGCCCCGGGCAGCAGGCCATCCACATCGGCACGTCCTGCCCGGAGCTGACGGCGCTCACCCTCGGTTGGCCTGGCGGTCAGGACCAGGCGAACCTGGCCGGGATGCTGCTTGCGCCAGGCTATCCAGTCGGGCAGGGTGCTGCCACAGGAGAAGCAGCGGGAGGGATTGTAGAACAGCACCGCAGTGCTTTCCGCGCCAGCCAGCTCGGCCACGCGCCGGCCATCGTCGAGGAGGAGGCGCCCCGCATCAGCGGGACGCCCGCAGGCGGCAGGGAGAACGGCGAGGAGGAAAAGCAGACGGCGCATGAGCCACGATAGCCATGCGCCGTCAACCGAATGTCAAAACGATCAGGGTTTGGGGTAGCGCTGCAGGTACCACAATCCATCGTCATCGGTGCGCGCCGCGTAGATGCCGCGGACACCGACCGCGACCAGGCGGGTCCTGGCCGGGAGCCGGACCTGGCGAAGCAGGTCGCCGGTCGGGCCGAAGATATCGACCAGTTCGGCCGCGCCCGCTGGCTGGGCACGCTCAACCCAGACCTCGCCTTCCGGCGACGTGATGGCGGTATTGGGCATGAAGGGCGGCTTGGTCTCGGGCCAGTCCACCTTGGGCGGCTCCGGCGCCACGGGCGGGCGCCCGCCCGATGGACGACTGCCCCCTCCGTCCCTGGTGTATGCGAAGTGCGCCCCGGTTGTCCTTCTGGCGCTCCTCCAATTCCTTCTTGTCGGCGTCGGTCACGGGCACCGGCGTGTACGAGACCGCAGCACCCGTCCTCGGTGCGGGCGCGCTCCACTCGGTGTGATACCGGCCGGCGCGCACGAACGCGACCCGGCCGGCATTGGTCACCGCCCAGTCGTCGGACACCGGGAATGGCTGCTGCCGCATCATGACCGACCGGTTGCCCGCCGAGCCGGCGGTCGAGACGGCGACGGCAGGGAGCTTTACTTTGCCGATCTCGGTCAGCTGGTCGGCCTTGCGATCCCAGCGCAGCACCGGCGCGGAATCCGGCAGCGAGCGCGGATCTCCGGGCCCGTCGGCGCCAAAACCCGACCCCTGCACGTAGAGTCGGCCCATGGCGTCCGCGCCCTTGAAACGTCCGAACCCGGAAAGCCGGTCGGGAAAGGCCACCGTCCCGGTGGGGGTCCCGTCCGGCAAGATCACCAGGAAGCGGCTCTGGGCCGGGTCCACCACCCAGGTCGTGTCACCAGGCAGGGGCATCAGGCCCATCGGGAAGCCAAATTCCCTGGGCCCCTGTCCTTCCCGCCCGATCGCCTTGGCATCGTCGGCCTTGAGGTCAACCAGCGACACGGTCCGCGCAAACACGTCGGCCACCACCAGCCGCCCATCGCTCAGCTCACGGACTGCCGTGACCTGGTCGAACGGTTCCGACAACTCGGCATCAGGCCTGGAAAGCTGAACGATGGGAACCTGCTGCGCGCCCGCAGGCAGGACGACGGCAAGGATCAGGCTGGCCAGCGGGAGGGCACTGCGCATCGGCTCGGCTCGCGAAGGAGGTCGGTCAGATGATGCGCGAAGCGGGTCGAGGGTTGCGCGTTGGGAAAAAGGGGCTCGGGCTTGGGGGTTCGGGCGCACAGCGCACAGCGCACAGCGCACAGCGCACGGCGCCTAACGCTTGACGGCAGGCCGGCGAACCTGGCTCTCGAGTCCGACCTCGGGCCGGATCACCAGAAAGACGGTCTTCTCGCCCACACCCACCACCGGCTTGCGCTCGGGCAGTGGAACTTCTCCGATGGGCCGGCCGCGGTCGAGGATCACGTAATGTCCTGGAGTCTTTTCAATCATTGGCGGTGTCATCTCATCCTGCACGGTGTTTGTGTACCTATGAGATGATACGAATGAGCGAATGGTTGCGTTGTGACAGGACGGGCAGGGCGCGCAGGACGGGCGAGGCGGGCAGGATGGGCAGGATGGGCAGGATGGGCAGAGCGAAGTTCGCCACGCGCTGTCATTGCGCCGACGAAGCAATCGAGTCGCTTGGATCCAGAAGTTGACCACCCGATTGCTTCGGCCCTTCGGGCCTCGCAATGACGTACTTGCCATCACCCGCCCATCCTGCCCATCTCGCCTTTCCCGCCCCGCCCGCCCTGACGAAACCCTTTCCCCCACCCCGGTGTCATATGATCGTGAACGGCGCGCCCGACCTCTTGCTCCAGGGAGACCGGTGGACGAAGCCCAGTTAATCGATCGAGTCCTCGCGAAAGACCCGGTGGCGGAGCGCGCGCTCTATGACGCGCATGTGGACCGCATCTACCGGCTGGTCTACCGCATGGTGGGCGATGGCGACACCGCGGCCGACTGCGTCCAGGAGACCTTCATCAAGGCCTTCGACCGCCTGGCGGATTTCCGGCGGGAATCGGCGCTCGGGTCCTGGATCGGCGCGATCGCGGTCTCGGTCGCCCTCAATGCGCTCCGGACCCGGAAGCGGATGGCCGGCCGCCAGGTGCCGATCGAGTTCGCGGAGGAGGCGGGCGCCACGTCCCGGCGCGGCGAACCCGACCTCCGATCCGGGATTCACCGGGCCATCAACGCCCTGCCGGACGGCTATCGCACCGTCTTCGTGATGCACGATATCGAGGGTTACACCCATGAGGAAATCGGTCAGACCCTCTCGATCAATAGCGGCACATCCAAGGCGCAGCTCTTCCGGGCTCGCGCCAAACTGCGGAAAGCCCTCGCGGCCCACGCACCGGAGTGATGTATGAGCGATGAATTCCGCAAAGATGAGGAGAAAGAGTCGTCGGTCGTCGGTCGCCGGTCGTCGAATGACCGAAGACAGACGACTGACGACCTGCTCCATGAGCCCCTCGACGAGACGCTCATGGCCCACGCCCGCGACTACAACAGGCCAGGCGAAGTGCCGCGTGAGGCCATGTGGGACAGGATACGGGATGGGCGAGATGGGCGGGATGGGCGGGATGGACGGGTGCTGCCGTTCCGACGCGTAGTGCGGATTGCCCTGCCGATCGCAGCGGTGCTGGCGGTGGGGATCCTGATCGGGCGGATGAGCCAGATGAAAGTCGTCGGTCATCAGTCGTCAGTCATCGCCGAAGACACGCATCCGTCGACCGAAGACGGACGACCCTCGACGGTCTTCGCGGTCGCCGCTGAACGGCACCTGGCCCAGGCCGAGTCGTTCCTGACGCTGTTCCGCGCGTCGGCGCGCGAGGGCCGGGACCAATCGCTGGCGCCCGCCACCGCACGCGAGCTGCTGGTGAACAACCGGCTGCTCATGGATTCGCCGGCTGCAACCGACCCCAAGGTTGGCCGCCTGCTGGACGACATCGAGCTGGTATTGGCGCAGATCGCCCAGTTGCCGGCCGAAGGCCGGCGGGCCGACGCCCAGATCATCACCGACGGTCTCGATGCCGGCGGCATTCTTACCCGGATCCGGTCCGAAGTCCGGCCCGGTCCAGCCGCGGCGCTGCCGCAAGGAGCACTCTGATGTCGCGTTTTGTAATGGCTCTTGCCGGGGTACTACTTCTCGGTGCCGGCGTCCAGGCGCCAGTGGCAGTCGACGGTCAACGGTCAAGAGTCAATGGTCAACGGTCAACGGTCAACAGTCAACGGTCAACGGTCCACAGTCCACGGTCAACGGTCAACGGTCAACGGACAACCGTCATCGGACAACCGTCGACCGTCGACCGTCGGCCCTCGACCATTGTCCCTGCCCCCTGGCTCACCGCCGACCCCGCCGACTCGCTCTACCGGGCAGCGCGTGAGGCGCTCAACCACAACCGCTACCGCGAGGCGTTGGACACTTTCCGCGAACTCGAGCGCCGCTATCCCAGGTCGGGCTACGTCGCCGACGGGCTCTACTGGCAGGCGTTTGCGCTCTACCGTCTCGGCGGCCGAGCCAACCTGCAGAGGGCGCGGTCACAGCTGGATGAACAGAAGAACCGGTTCCCCGCAGCCGCGACCCGGGGCGACGCCGACGCGCTCGCCGTACGGATCAGCTCCGCGCTGGTGCAGTATGGCGACGCCTCGGCGGACGAGGCGCTGTACAACGAGGCCCGGCTCGCGCAGACAGCGCCGCCGGCGCCACCCAGAGCGCCTCACATGCCGCCTTCAATCCCAGCTGCCAGGCTGGCGCCGGCACCCGGCATGGGCGACGACGACTGCGGCTCTGGTGACGATGCCAAGGCCATGGCCCTGCAGGGCATCATGCGGAACAACCCGGAGCGGGCTGTGCCCATCCTGGAGAAGGTGCTGGCCCGTCGTGACCCCGAGTCGGTCTGCCTCCGCCGGCATGCACTATTCGTCCTGGCCTCCAGCAACAATCCGGCGGGCAGCAGGCTGCTGCTGCAGGCAGTGTCGAGCGATCCCGACAAGGAGGTACGGGAAGGCGCGGTGTTCTGGCTGGCGCAGACCCACGACCCGAAGGCCGTCGCGCTGCTCGACTCGGTACTCAAGGCATCGACGGACGAGGATGTGCAGCAGGCAGCGATGTTCGCGCTGAGCACCAAGAGGGATCCGGAGGCCCGGCGGGTCATGAAGAGTTACCTCAACAAGCCCGGTGTGTCGCCGGACGTGGCCGGAATGGCGCTGTTTCAGCTGGCGCGGGATCCGGAGACCACACCCGCCGAGCTGAAGCAGTACTACGCCAACGCCAGCAGCACCGAGATGAAGTCGCAGGTCCTGGTGGCGATGATGACCCGGCGTGACAAGGACACCGACTGGTTGATGTCCATTGCCACCAACAAGAATGAGGACCACGAGCTTCGGCAGCAGGCGCTCATGGCCATGGTGCAGAGTGGCATGCCCACGGCCGAGCTGCTCAAGGTGTTCGATGCCATCCCGCCGGATGACGAGATGCAGGGCATGATGATGATGCTGATGGCGCAGCGGCCCAACGATCCGGCCATCGTGGACCGGCTCATGTCCATCGCCCGCTCGTCGAAGAACAAGGAGATGCAGCAGCAGGCCATCTTCTGGCTGAGCCAGTCGAAGGACCCGCGTGCGACCAAGCTGCTCGAGGAGATCCTGGAACAATGAGGGTGTCATGGCTGGTCGCCGTCCTGCTCGCGCCCGGGATGCTCCGGGCGCAGGCGGTGACGGAACGGGTCGGGCGGGCTCCCGATGGCACCGTGCGGATGAGCTACGCGGCGCGTGAGGGGGTCTGCGGCAACGGCAGCAACATCAGCATGTCGGACGACGGCGATCGCCAGTGGAAGAGCGACTGCCAGCACGGACCGATCCGGCTCACCTTCCAGAAGTCCGGCACCACCATCAGCCACATCAAGGTGCGGGTGGGCGGTGCCTGGCGCACCGACGCGCCGCCTGCCACCGACCTCGGCATGGTGCCGGCAGCCGAAGCGGCGGACTTCCTGCTCAAGCTTGCCGCGAGCGGTGCAGCCGATGGTGACGACGCGATCATGGGCGCTCAGCTGGCCGACAGTGTGATGGTATGGCCCCGGCTGCTCGATCTGACCCGGAACAGGGACCTGCCCCCGAAGACCAGGCAGTCGGCCATCTTCTGGGTAGCGCAGGCGGCCGGCGACAAGGTAGTCAAGACCATGGGCGACATTGCCGCCGACCGGAGCGAGAATCGGGAGGTGCGCTCGAGTGCGCTGTTTGCTTTGAGCAGACGGCCGGCGGACGAGAGCGTGCCGGCGCTGATCCGGCTTTCCAGTGACGACCGGGACCCGGAAATCAGGCGCGAGGCGATGTTCTGGCTGGGCCAGAGCAAGGATCCGCGGGCACTGGAGTATTTCGAGAAGGTGCTGACGGCAAGATAGGGCGGGATGGGCGGGATGGGCGGGATGGGCGGGATGGGCGGGATGGGCGGGATGGGCGGGCCGAAACTCGCCCATACGTCATTCCCGCGAAAGCGGGAATCCATGAGGGCCACCCCCGGGCCAAGTCGCCATGAGCAAGCCTCTCATGGACCCCCGCCTGCGCGGGGGTGACGATCATGCGAGCGCCCGCTCCTCCAGCTCTCAGCCGCCCTCTTCCTTCACTTCCCCAGCATGCTCATTGAAGAACACCGTCGAATCGAGGGCGCCGCGCAGAATGTCGGCCGGATTGGTGGGGTGGCCCATGATCGTCGCTCGTCGGGCGAGTTCCTGCAGGTACACCGAGTCCAGCGCGGCGGCTGGAGAAGATCGGCTCATTGAGCAGCAGGTGGCGAGGGACCAAGATAGAGATAGGCATCCACCCTCGCCGGGATGCCGCCGCGGCCTCCGCTTTCATTAGAGAAGAAGTATCCGTAGTCGAGATCAGCGAGCCAGGTGCCCCGAAGTGAAACGAGCGACGGCACCGGCCAGGACCTGAGCCGCGATTCCAGGTCATCGTTGTACCTGGTCAGTGGCGAACGGTTGCCGAAGCCGTTGTGGGCCATGATCACGTAGGTCATGTGCCGTCCGCCACCCGACTCAAATTTTCGTTCGTACATGGCGACCGCGCCGCCACCACCATGCATCAGGTGGCGAATCCCGAAAATCATGAGCGCCTTGCGGTGCCTGGCCAGGACTTCCCGCTCCATGACGGCAGCGATGTTTGCATCGCGATTCTGGAACGGTTGCACGTCATCACGATTGCTGACCTTGCTCCAGTCCACCGGCGGATCGCCCGCGAGCACTCGCAACCGCTTGCCTCGGGGCAGCGACAAGTTGATCTGGCGCACCAGCGGGAAGAGCTGCTCATAGAAGGTCGCCAGTCCGCACATCGGCTGCGTCGTATTGCGCCAGGCATTGCGGGCCTCGGCGAGCGGCACGTCCTCGCCGGCGATGTAGCGGTCCAGCACCGGCTGATAGAGCGAGTTGCCGCATTCCACCACGATGTCGTTTACCGTTTCCGGAAAAGCAGGGTCCCGGATGAGCCCGAGCATGAAGTGGTCAAAGTCCTGATTGGCGTAGGAGAGAATGCCGAGCCCGACCACCTCATGCGTGGCGAAGGCGTCGAGGATCGCCTTTGGTGCATCCACCGGTTTCGGCTCTCGCCCCTTCGGATGAGGAGGTTCGGCACCGATGGCGTGAGTGACATGCCGATTACCACCGCCGCCCTGGCGGCCGGACGCCTGACCTGAGCCGCCTTTGGTGAGCACAAATGGCAGGGTCATGCCCTCTTGAGGATTGGTGATGGATCCTCGCATCTGCTTGCCGACAATGGTTGCCGTAGCCGTGAACCGGTCCGAGCCACCCTCCGGATGTGTGACATTGACCTCGAAGGAGAGCTGCGCGCCTTCGATCGTGCCGTTCTCGATTGCCAGCGGAGCATCGTTGGGTGGCGCGCTTGCAGTACCGGTCAGGGTGTCGCCCCTCGCCGCGAGGTTCAACACCAGGTCGATGGCGTTGCCATCCTGGTCGGTTGCCTCGCCCGACCATACTCCGTTCACATCCGTGGTCGGCGCCGCGCAGGCGGCGAGTGCCAGAAGCAGCACCGCAACTGGTGTGGCGATGTTCATGTTCACGGCCTGGTCATGGTGTGGGGGATACCATTGGCCGGCTGACTGCTCGACATTCCTCTGCTGCTGGCAAGCGCAAAAAAGATCAGGAGCAACAAGGCGCCGACCAGGGCCACCCGTACACGCGCTTGAATCAGCGCATGGCGACCGATGGCCATGGCGCCGCCGAGCGCCCAGCGGAGCGCAGGGACGTCGCCCTCCACGTAGTCCAATTCGTTCAGCATCGCGTCGGCCCAGCGCCGGCTCTCGCCGGGTGCAAGACATGCGGCGCCCCGGAGGATCCGGAAGGCCATTCCCCGGATGAATGGCATCAGCCCTCCGACTCGGCGAGACGCGCCCGTGCGGCATGGCGCGGGGCATGGGCCCGCACATACTCTCGGGCCGCCTGCACGCCGGACCGGGTGAGGCGATAGACGTGCCGCGGGGGGCGACCGGTCCGGGTCTTCTCCCACATGGACTCGAGCAGCATGTTCGCTTCAAGCCGCATGAGGATGGGATAGAGGGTGCCGGACTTCACTCCGGTGTCCCGGCTGATGTCGTACCCGTAGCGCCAGTCACCCGGGGAGGCAAGGAAGGCCTGGAGCACCAGGAGCGTCTGTGGCGAGCGGCGAAGTGGCAGGGGCATGGGTAAATCTATATATGTAGATTACTAAATGGCAAGGGAGGCTCGAGGCCGGCTTCCCTTCGCACGCTGTGGAGGAGGAGTCTTTACATTTCCCGGATGCGCATCCACCTCCTCGCGGGCACCCTTTTGCTTGGCGCCTGCGGCAAGCCGGCTCCGCCTGCTCCGCCCGTGCTCCTCACCGCCGGTGCCGATACCATCCACGTGAGCATCCAGCAGGACGCCGACGCCGTGTGGCTTGGCGCCCAGCGCTACGCTGTCCTGTCCCCGGGCGACAACAGCATCGCCCTGCTCGATTTCGGGACGAAGAGCTCGACCCTCCTCAAGGTTGGCAACCGGATCGAGCACCCGGTCCGGATCTTTGGCCTGGCGGATACCCTGTTCGTGGGCGACTGGGGACGCCAGCGGGTCACCGCCTGGACCGCAGGCGGCGATTTCGTGCGGGAGATGCCGATCACGGGCGGCGCCGTGCCGGCGGCGATCGATCGCCGGGAGCAGTTGTATGCTGCGCTTGCGCCCGATCCGCGGCCGGACGGCAGCGGCAATCGCGACAGCGCGGCGGTGGTCCGGTTTGCGGCCGGTGGAGCTCAGGCCGATACCGTGGCTCGGCTCACGCCGCTCGACCTCGCGAAGGTGGTGACTGACCAGGGCACCAGGTTCGACCGCCGCATCTTCAGCGGCGAGGACGCCTGGGGCGCGCTCGATGACGGGTCGGTCTGGGTCGCCCGCCACTATCACAATCGGGTTGACTGGCGCGACACCACCGGCAAGTGGCACAGGGGCCAGCCGCTCGAGGACCGGATACTGGAGGTCACACCGACCGACCGCGAGCGCTTCATCGCGAGCTTTCCGCCCGAGCTCCGCCACACCGCCAACATGCTCCAGTTCGCGCCAGTCAAGCCACCGTTCGTGCGGGCCTTCTCCGGCGCGGACGGTCACGTCTGGCTCGAGAAGAGCCGCTACGTGGCGGACACCATGCAGATGTACCACGAGGTAGGACGCGACGGAAAGCTGGTGAACACCGTCGAGGTACATGGCTGGAGCCGGATCCTCGCCGTCTCACCCGACCAGGTGCTGATCTCGACACCGGATTCGACAGGCGGATTTACGATGGGAGTGGCGGGAAGATAGGCGGACAGATGGACCGAAGCTCGCCCATGCGTCATTGCGAGCACGCCATCGGTGTGCGAAGCAATCGGGTGGCCCGGACAGGGCGCTCCCGCGACCCGATTGCTTCGGCCGCCATGCGGCCTCGCAATGACGCGCGAGGATGATGTCGCGGCGGGCGAATCCGCCAGGTAATCCGGACTGACACCCATGCCGACCTCCGCAGGCCGCCGAGCCGTCGAGCCCCGTCTGTCGAATACCGGTCTGCTCATTCGACGTGATGGCAGAGACATCCTTGACGACGGAGACGACCGTGAAGATCAAAATTGCCATCGCTTGGCTTGCCACGGCGGCAGGATTAGCCGCCGCACCCGCCCACGCTCAGACTCAAACTCCTGAAGGAGCACGCCCTGTGGAGGCCTCCGTCCCCAAACCGGTGAAGACCGGCTACGTCACCGCCAATGGCATCAAGTACTACTACGCCACTTATGGAAAAGGCGATCCTCTCCTGTTGCTTCATGGCGGGCTGGGGCAGATCGAGATGTTCGTGCCAGTACTGGGCGCGCTTGCCGCCGAGCGGCAGGTCATCGGCGTTGATCTGCAGGGGCACGGCCGCACCCGCCTGGGCAATCGGCCGATCAATCTGGTCGATATCGGCGACGACCTTGCAGTCATCATCCAGACGCTCGGGTACAAGCAGGTGGACGTCATGGGTTATTCCTTCGGTGGGGGCGCCGCGCTCCGGCTCGCCGCTCAGCACCCGTCGCTGGTGCGCCGGCTCGTCCTCGTGTCCACCCCATTCGCGCGCGACGGCTTCTATCCGGAGATGCTTCCGCAGCAGGCGCAGGTGGGTGCCGCCATGGCCGACATGATGAAGGACACGCCCATGTATAAATCCTACATGGCGATCGCGCCGGATCCGGGCGAGTTCCCGAAACTGCTCGATGCGATGGGTGCATTCATGCGCCAGCCGTACAACTGGTCGGGTGACGTGAAGCGGCTGACGATGCCGGTGATGCTCGTCTACGGTGACGCCGACATGATCCGTCTCGACCACGCCGCCGAGTTCTACCACCTCCTCGGCGGAGCCCAGCGCGACGCCGGCTGGAACCGTGAGCACATGGCGCGGAATCGGCTGGCGATCCTGCCGGACCTTACGCACTACGAGATTGGCGTCTCGCCTGTGCTCGTGCGAACGGTGCTCCCATTCTTGAATGGCGTGAGCGGGGCGCAGGGCTGGAGCGGGGACGTGCGCTAGGTAGCTGGCTGGCCAGTTAACCCGGTATCATCCGGCCGAGCTCCACTGAGTATGAGGCGTCGGCGCGCGCATGCGCGGCACGCCTCAGCTCTCAGCTCTTGGCCTTCAGCGCTTAGCCTTCAGCGCTTAGCGCTTAGCGCTCAGCGCTCAGCTCTCAGCCTTCAGCATCACATCACCCCTCCACCAGCCGCTTCAGCCTCCCGATCGCCGCATCCCATTGCGCCGACACCTGGTCGAGGTAGCGCCGGGCCACCTCCAGCCGCTTCGTTTCGAGCGACCAGACCTGTTCCCTTCCCAGACGTGTGCCATGCGCGAGCCCCGCTTCCTCGAGCGCATGCAGATGCTTGGTCACCGCCTGGCGGGTGACGCTGGTACCTTCGCTGAGCCGGCTGATGGAGAGCGGCCCTTCCCGGCAGAGCCGGGTAACGAGGCCCAGGCGGGTCTCGTCTCCCAGTGCCGAGAAGATCGGTGCGGCGCCGCTAGGGGCGGCCCGCGGGCCGCCCCTACTCGGCGCCGACATACTTCTGAATGTTCCTGATCTGCCCGTTCCATCCGCCGTCGTTCATCCGGAACGCTTCGACCCGGCGGTCCGCCGGCAGGGCGTCGAAGCCCGACTCGATGATCGTGAGCTCGGTGCCGCCTTCGGAGCCTTTGGCGTCGGCCAGGTGAAACTCCACCAGCGTCATTCGCTCCGCCGAGTAGTCCACCTTGGGGTCAACGGCACCGGGATGCCAGCGGTAGGAGAACAGCGTCTCCGGCTTCATCTGCTCCACCCGGATTTCGAGTGTGACGTGCTCGTAGCCGGGAACGGTGAGCTGGCCCTGAAGGGTGACGCCGGGCTTGAATGCGCCATCGATCTTCATCTGGAACCATTGGCCGAACTCCTGGGCGTCGGCGATGGCGCGCCAGACCCGGCTCCGCGGGGCGTTGAGGGTGACGTGTTTTTCGATGCGGTCGGTGGTGGAGCTGGCGGCGGTCATGATGGACTCCGATGGTCCTGGTTCGGGGTTGGCCGGCTGTGCGGCGGGCGACTGGATCCAATATATGCAACCTATTAGTTGCGTGTCAAGATGGCCCTGCCAAGCCTTGGCGCGACCGTCAGCGCTCAGCTTCAGCCTGCAATCGTCGGCAAGACCTTGTGCCGCAATCACATGCTTGATTGCCTGCCGATTACTCAATGAAATGAGCAGTTTTACTCGTGAGTAAAATGCTCTGCACGCGCTCTCCCGAGCCGAGACGCCTGATCCAGTTCGCAGCCCGCGACGAATGCGAGCTGTTTGCTGGCGCGACCGCAACCGTGAGGTGGACTTCGTGCTCCAGCGGGGGAAGCGGATCGTGGCCGTCGAAGTGAAGAGCGGCCTGGCGAGTAGCTCGCGGTCCGGGCTGACCGCATTCAGCGAAAAGTATCAGCCGACGCGGACGCTTCTGGTAGGCGGCGACGGGATCCCCTTGGGAGAATTTCTGGCGATGCCGGTGGGGCACTGGCTGCAATCTTGACGGACGATCGCTGGGCATCCTGACCAATTGATGTTTCTGACCAAAACGCGCGGCGAGATCTCGCGCAGAAATATGAAGTTAGTCGACACGCTCTCACTCTTCGTCTCGTAAGGCTTCAACTCCTCGCCGACCAGGAGGATCGCCTCCACACGCTTCCATCCTCGTCATGGCTGTGCTCGAAATCACCAAACGCAATCGCCCCGGTTGCGAATGAGCTCCTGTACTGCCCTGGACCGATTGTTCGTGCCCCCTTTCATATCGTCCCGAGCGTCTCACATAGATGCTTCCCATGCTGAGCATGGGAACCTTTGAGGCATCGCTGGGATACAGGATGCGCTACGGGGCGCCTTGCTCCACGCCCGCCCGGATTGCACAAGCGTCAAGCAGGCCGCATCTTAGAGCGTCCATGCCCCAGCCAACAATGCTCGCCCTGATCCTCGGGGCACTGTTCTTCACCATGGCGTCGGTGCTGCTGCTCGGCTTCGCCATCCAGCGGCGGCCTAATCAGGAGAAGGGAATCGACTTTCGCCGGCCCCAGAGGAGCCTCGGACTTTGGAACCCCAGCGATTACACGCGCCGGGGACGGAGATATCTGTACCGGCCGTGGCTGACGAATATCATCGGAGCTGGCTGCGGGTGCGTGCTAATCAGGCACCACTGCCACTGAGAATCCCACACGCGTCATGACCTTAACGCTGGCGGCCGAAGGAGCTCCCATGACTGAAGCGTCCGTCGCTGCGATTCCGCCAGTCCCCCGCTCCACCTTTGTCAGCGTGCTCGCGTGGCTGGGGATTATCCTCTTCGGCTCCGGCGCCCTCATGTTTGGTGTTGAAGGAATCGTGTTCCGGCCCATCATCGAGCAGACCGTCGTGACGCGGATGACGGCAGATTCACTGACACCCTTGGGACCCCAGACGGCAGCGGCCGGCGCCGCGATGATGCCATACTTCTTCCTCGCCTTCGTCGCCGTCATGGCGCTTGGCGTCGCGGCATCCATCGGCCTGCTCCACCGCCGCAACTGGGGACGGATCATGATCATCGCCTTCCTGATCCTGAACACGATCGGCGCCCTGTTCGGCTTGCTCGGCGGGCTCATGCTGGGCAGCATTCCAATGGCCGGGCCGCCATCTGGACTCACGAGCGGCCCGGCATTCGATCAGATGATGAGCGCCATGCGGATTCTCATGATCGGCGGGTCAATCGTAGTGGCGCTTATCGGCGGCTGGCTCACCTACCGGTTGTTATCGAAGTCCGTAAGTAAAGAATTTGCGGCGGAGACTGACTGACCAGTGAATTGCTCGACGGTCCAGGTTCAACGGTCCACAGGATGAAGACCTACGGCCAAAGACCGACGAGTCTGTCGTGCTTGCGTGCTTTCGTCTCTCCGTGAGCAACCTTCCGTCACCGGCCTTCCCCTCAATCGCTTCGCCAGAAAGAGAAGGCGTCCGAGATTGGCCGTGAACACATCGCTTGCTATTCGACTGATTCTGGCTGCCTTCGGTCTCAAGCTGATGGCCGGCCAGGTCCGCAATTACGCTGCCTACCGACGCGAGCGCCGTCGTTATCCCTTTCGCCCTCCCGATCGGTTGTGGTCACAATGGGAAATGGGCGGCCTTGTCGCCATCGGTGGATTTGTCGCAGGAGTTGTGGCGCTGACCAGCGACTGGCCGGAACCGGTGTGGTGGATTTGCTGGGGCATCATGATGGTCGGAGTCGCGCTGGTCGCCGTAACTGGTAACCGCATCAGGCATCGGAAATCTGGCAAAGAAAGCCCCCGGAAGCCATGACTCCCCGGGCGGCTGCCCAGTTCGCCTGGTGCCCGATTCCTGCGGGAACTTCGCCGGAGAGCACGGTCGAGCTGAAAGGTTAGGACGTCCCCAGGGCGCTCCTGCATGAACCCTCGTCTCTCGCGCTACTTTCCTCGGCTCCCTCTGACCCGCCTCAGCACCCCCACCACCGCATCACCCACGCGGTGGCGCCAGGTGCGATAGCGGAGCCCTCGCACGGCCGCGCGGACCGGCGTCGGGTCAAGCGCGCGCTGGGCGTCCGCCCACTGGCCTTCGAGATGATGGGGAATGGCCCAGAGCGCCCGGATGCGGGCCGGCAGGTCAATGGGCCCGAAGCAGGTGAGACGGTCCAAGGCGCCTGCCGCCGCGAACTGCACCTGCGTGCGGACACATTTCTCGCACTCCCCGCAGTTGAGCGCGGCAGCGCGATTCTCCCAGCACACCCGCAGGTGCGCATGCACCAGTGGCTCGTTGGCGATAGCCGCCACCTTATCGAGCCGCGAGACCCCAGGGCTGCCGGTCCCGACGGTGACCGCGCCCGAGGACCAGCAACGGTCGAGTTCCACCGTCGAGCCGTGGGGCGGCTTCACGTCGCTGCTCGCGATGAGCACGTGGCCCAGGTGCGGCGCCAATAGCTGAGCCACCGCACCAAGAGCGGCGCCATGAGTGAGCTTGCCCCACGGTGCGGCGCGGAACAGCGGATGCTGTTTCAGGTTGGTCCGGACCGTGAGCACGCGGAGGTCCAGCGCCGCAGCGACCTGCTCCAACAGCTGGCGGGTCCCCGTAAGGCGGTCTGTGTCCGTGAGCAAGACATCGAAACCCTCGACAAAGATCAGAGCCCGGACGATATCGCGATTAATCAGCAACGAATGAAACGAATCCACGCCACCGGTGAAGAAGACACCGGTCGCCTCCGCCAGCGGCTCCAGCGACGTCCGCGCGGCGATGACGTCGCCACCGCTGAATCCCCAATAGCGCCGAGCAATGTCCCGCGCCTCCGTGGCATGCGCAGCCCATGTGCTGCAGACGGCGTCCTCCGAGCGCACCGACCGGCCGCTTCGCATCGCCGGGATCAGGAACGCCGAGAGGAACGCTTCGGCGCTTGGCCGCAACGGGACCGTGGACTCGAAGTAGACCTCGTCACCCTCGACCGTCGCTGTGACTCGGCACACTCCGGACTGGTTGACGATCTGGACGTGGCCGATGTCGAGCAGAGCAGACGCTGATGGTGCTGGTGAGGTCATCGGGACAGGACTCCGAGTCCAGAATAGAGAGATGTGCCTGCTTGATCTGCTCGACGCAGCGCCACTGCTGCCTGCGACCTGTTCGCCTCCGCGCGTTGTGCAGTTCGGGAGCGGAGCATGCCGACCCCCGAATCTATTATAGTTTGCGATCATGACGAGCGTGCGGCCCCATCCCTCCACAGTGTCGGACGTCACATATGACGCCCAGCGCGTGTGCGATGAGTATCGCACCAATGCCCGGCGCATTCCACCGGAAACCATCGGATCCTGGCACCAGGATGGCCTGGATCATCTCGGGACCCTGGTGGCCCGGCCCGAGCTTCGGCCGCTCGCCGAGGGCGTCAGATTTGGACTGCACCATGAGGGACCGGTCTACATGCTGCGGGACGGCCTCGTCTCCCTCCACACCATCCTCCTTGAACGGTCAGATGCCGCCGCTGCCACGGTTCTCCGGCATGCGCTGGAGGTCGCGCTTCTCGATCGGCTGCTGCCCGGCGATGACGACGCTCAGATCGCGGCACTGGGCCTGGCGTGCCAGGTGGCGCGCGGCTACCTGGATGGCCTGACTGCCGCTGAGTCGGAGCTGGCCCTCAACCCATGGCCCGCATGGACGGACAGCCTTGTGGCTCCCTGCACCGACGACGCAGCGGGCCTGCTCGAGCACACTTTCCGCCATGCCGCTGCCCTGTTCGCGCTCAGGGCCTGGGATGCTGACGCTGCGCTCGAGCGCTTCCAGAGCCCGGAACTGCAGCGACGAGTGCTGGGCCGCCTGACGGCGCTTCTCCCGCTCGCACTGCCGACCGAACGCCTGCTCACACTTGGTGGAGACAGCCGCCTCCCGATCGACCCGGCCACCGGATTGAACCGCTATGGCTGCAGTCCAAGGCCGCGGCCCTGGGCCAATACATTCTCCTCGTGCACCGCCACGTCGGTGTCGGAAGTCGGTTTCAAGGCCGCCGAGCGCTGCCGGCAGCGTCTGATAACCGCGGTAAGCCACGATGGCTTCAAGGAAGCGATCCTCGATCACTCGGAAAGCATTCGCCGGGCGATCCTTCACCAGCTGCAACTGGACGAGGTGCCGGGCACCGAGCTGGTGCTCACATCGTCAGGCACTGACGCGGAACTGCTGGCGCTGTACTTCGCGTGCGGGGACAGCGAATCCGCGATTACCACGGTGGTGCTCGCGCCAACTGAAGTCGGGAGCGGGACCCTGCCCGCTGCCGCCGGCAAGCACTTCGACAGCCTGACGCCCCTTGGCGGCCCGGCTCATGCCGGATCGCCTGTGGCCGGTCTGCCCGCCGAGCGACTGGAATTGCTGCAGATCCCGGTGCGAAACGAGGATGGAACACTGATCGCCGCGTCCGACCTCGACGCTGTTATCGAGGCGACGGTGCGGGACCGTTGCGAAGCCGGAGGAATCGTCCTGTTGCATCTGGTGGACAGCTCGAAGACCGGCGTCGGAGCGCCCAGCGTCGGCCTGGCACGGAGGCTGGCGGATCGGTATCCGACGCAGCTCACCGTTGTGGTCGATGCCGCCCAGATGCGCGTCAGCCGGCCGGCGCTGCGTCGCTATCTGGACCACGGATTCCTGCTGCTCATCACCGGCTCGAAATTCTTTACCGGGCCGCCATTCTCCGGCGGCCTGGTGGTGCCGCCGGCCATGGCCGGGCGGGTGGACCGGTTGCCGCCGCTGCCGGCGGGCCTCGCCGCCTATACCAGCCGAAGCGATTTCCCGCTCCGGTGGCGAGGCCTGACCCGCGGCATTTCCCTCGGCACCAATGTGGGCAGCCTGCTCCGCTGGAGAGCGGCGCTGTGGCAAATGGAGGCGTTCTTCGCCGTCCCGCCCGAGCGGCAGTTCTCCGCCGTGCGCCATTTCGTGAAGGGACTTACCGACGCCGTGGCCAGGAGTCCGTGGGTGGACATGGTGGACGCCCCGGCGCTGACACGGCATCCGGACGGGGGCGAGCAGGCGTGGGATTCGACGCAGACGATCTTTTCATTGCTGGTGCGACACGCCGATGTCCCCGCCGGCGAGCCGCCCTATCTCACACTGGAAGAAGCGCAGCGGCTCTATCGGTGGCTGAACGCCGATATTTCGTCGCTGCTCCCCGAGGGGACCAGCGACGACGAGCACCGCATCGCCTCTTCGCGCTGCCATCTCGGCCAACCAGTGGTGATCTTCACCGACCGCGGCCGGAAGTATGCCGCCATCCGCATTGCCTTCGGCGCACGCCTCTGCTCGCGAGTCGAGATGGACCCGCTGCTCGGCGAGACCGATGAGGCCCGCAAGCAGTGGGAGTTGGGCAGCGCACTGGCCGTGCTCGCCAAGATCGAGCTCATCGCGCGTCACTGGGCGGTGCTCTGCGAGATGGAGGAGACGAGGCCCGGCTGGCAGCTGCCTCTCGCCGGCGCGCCCTACTGACGGGCGCGCTACTCTTCGAGTCGGAAAATCTCCCGCCGCCCATGATCAACGAGATCGTGGTACCCCTCCATGATCCGCTCGAACTCCTTCTGCAGCTCGTCAGTCATGCCCTTGCCCTGCATCATCTCCTCGAAGGCCTGCAGGCTCGGCACTTCAAACTCGGCTATCACGGTCCAATACTGCTCGCCACAGAAGTCGGTCATGATCCGGAACTTTGGCTGGCCCGCCGCGGCGTTGAGCTTCGACATGGCCTGGAACTTCTCGACCAACGGGCGCACCTTGCCCGGCTTGCACCGAAAGATTTCTCGAATGACCAGCATGATCCCGCTCGATGGTTTGTGTCAGTATTCCGCAGGGCCGTCGACCAATCGTCGCAGAACGGTACGGCGTTCTGATGGAGCCCTGAATCAGCCAACATAGCTGAACGCCCGGGTGACCGCGGCCCTCGACGTCGGTCCTGACGCCTCGACGTCCGGCACTGACCCGCCGTACATTCCGCTACCATGACGACATCCCGACTGCCTCGTGCCATCGCCTGCGCCACCTGCCTCGCGCTGCTCGCCGGCTCGCTCCAGGCCCAGACTGCTCCCGAATCTCCCATCCCGCTGCCCGAGCAACCCCGCCCCGACTTTGCCCGTGCCGAGTGGCTCAATTTGAACGGCAGATGGCGCTTCACCTTCGATTCGGCGAATGAGGGACTCAGGGCCGGATGGAGCAACGGCCAGTTGCCAGGCAGCCGGCAGATCCTGGTGCCCTTCTCCTGGGCGGCGCCGCTCTCAGGCATTGCCGACACCGGGCAGATCGGGTGGTACAGCCGGAGCATGACGATACCCGACGCTTGGCAAGGCAAGCGCGTCTTCCTCGTCATCGGCGCCGCCGACTGGCGCACCACCGCCTGGCTCGATGGCGACTCCCTCGGCACGCACCAGGGCGGCTATACCCCGTTCGCCTTCGAGCTGACTGGTGGTGCTCGTTGGGGCATGCCGCAGACGCTCGCCATCCGGGTGGATGATACGCCCCATCCCTTCAAGCTCGAAGGGAAACAAGGCTACGGCCACGCGAGCGGGATCTGGCAGACGGTATACCTCGAGGCTCGCGGCAGCGACCCGTTGGATGCGGTGCACTTCACACCCCACGCCGACCTGAACGGCGTGGACGTGGATGTGCGGCTGCTGGAACCGGCGCCGGAGAATCTCAAGCTGCAAGTGAAGTTTGCAGGTGACAGTAGGGGCGGCCTGCGGCCGCCCATGGACGTGAGACGCGGGACGCGGAAGATGCATTTCAGCATTCCGCTGCCCAACGCTCACCGTTGGACGCTGGACGATCCGTTCCTGCACCAGGTGACCGCCACGCTGACCGGTGGCCGCGACTTCGTCGCCGATTCGGTGCAGACCTATTTCGGGATGCGGACGATTTCGGTGGTGGATGGTCCGCGGTCTACGGTCAACGGTCAACGGTCGACTGTAGACCGTCGACTGTTGACATTCCCCTACGTCGCCCTCAACGGCACGCCCATCTACCTTCAGCTCGCGCTCGACCAGGCGTACCATCCCGACGGGTTCTACACTTTCCCCTCTGACAGCGTCCTCAAGGAGGAGATTCTCCGCGCCCGCCGGATCGGCCTCAACGGTCTCCGCGAGCACATCAAGATCGAATCTCCGCGAAAGTTCTACTGGGCCGATCGATTGGGCGTGCTGATCATGGCGGATGTGCCCAACTGGTGGGGCCCGCCCGACTCGGTCGCCTTCCACGAGCACGACTTGGCACTCCGCGGGATGATCGACCGCGACTACAACCATCCGGCCATCTTCTCCTGGGTCCTCTTCAATGAATCGTGGGGACTGATCAGCAAGGTGGACAGTAGCGAAGACTACCTGCCCGATACCCAGCGCCGAGTGGCCGCCGATTACCGGCTGGCCAAGTCCCTCGATTCCACCCGCCTGGTCGAGGATAATTCGGTGTGCTGCGGCTGGCAGCATACCGAAACGGACCTCAACTCCTGGCACGCCTATCTCCCTGGCTGGCGCTGGGCGACATATGACCAGCGCATCAGTGACAGCACCTTCTCCGGCTCGACCTGGAATTTTGCCCCAGGCTGGAAGCAGGCGCATCAACCGATGCTCAATTCCGAGTTCGGCAATGTCTGGGGTTATGAGGGCAGCACCGGTGACGTGGACTGGAGCTGGGACTACCATCGTGCAGTAGACGCGTTTCGTCGGAATCCGGAGATTGCCGGCTGGCTGTACACCGAGCATCACGACGTGATCAACGAGTGGAACGGCTACTGGCGATTTGACCGGACGCCCAAGGAAACCGGGTTCGGCGGCCTGGTCGATGGGATGACACTCACCGACCTCCACTCACAGCTCTATATCGCCATCGGCGACTCGGCGCTGGCCCGGAGCGTCCGTCCAGGCCAGGAAGTCCAGGTGCCGCTCTACGCATCCTTCCTCAGCGGGAGCACGGCGCTGCCCGACTCGCTCACGCTTCACTTCGAGCTGCGCGGCTGGAATGCACTGGGCGAAGAAGCGGTGTACGACACCTCCGCACGCAGGATTCCCTATCAGCCCTGGATGACGGAGTCCCTGGCACCCGTCAGTGTCACCATGCCGAACGAGCCAGCCGTCGCCGTGCTTTCGGTCCGGCTCGAGGACGCCACAGGGACGGTGCTGCAGCGCAACTTTACCACCTTCGTGGTCGAGGGAGCGACGCCGGACAGCGCGGTGCTCGCCGACGGCCGCCGAGCGGTCGTGGCCCATGTCTCAGCCACAGCGGTCCGGGATGCGCACTGGTCGCTCAAGCAGTGGACCGTGATGGACAGTCTCAAGCTGGATGGCGCCGGCAGCGGATATTTCGAATACGCCATTCCCTGGCCGGCCAGTCTCGAGCTGAAAGACGTGGCCGAGGCAAGTTTTCTCGTCGAGGCGTCGGCCAAGCGACTCAACGGCAAGGACCGCGATACCACGTCCTCCGACAATGGCGACTACATGCGGGGCGGCGGCTTGCACGACCGGAGCCGGAACCCCAACAGCTATCCGATGACCAGTGTGTACCAATATCCCAGCGCGGTCACCATCACGGTCAACGGCCACCTGGCCGGCCGATGGGAGTTGGCCGACGATCCGGCCGACTCGCGCGGCATCCTGAGCTGGCATGCGCAGCCGCATGATGGGTACCTCCACGAAGCTGGTTCCTACGGTGAATTGCTGCGCGTCCCCATTCCCGCCGAGGCGCTGGCTGAAGCGGCGCGGAGAGGCGAAGTGATCATTCGGCTCAGCGTGGATGAGGCGCTGCCGGGCGGGCTCGCCATCTATGGCGCGCACTTCGGGCGGTATCCGGTGGACCCGACCGTCGTGTGGGTGGTGAAGTAGGCGGGAAGGCGGGAAGGCGGGAAGACGGGATGGCGGGAAGACGGGATGGCGGGCGGTAGGGGGCGGCCCGCATACCGCCCCTGCAGCATTCAAACGCTCTGCCTCACCCCGGCATCCAACCCCGTAGATTCTCTCGGGGGGACAGTACATGACCGTGATCTCGACGCATCGCTCCGGTGTTCTTGCCGCGTTTGGGCTTGGGTTGTGCCTGGCCCTCGCCGCCGCCAGCGGCAAGCCCGCGACCATCGCCTTCGCGTCGAAGGTTGGCGACAATTATCAGATCCATACTGCCGAGGCGGACGGACGCGGCAATCGGCAGCTCACCACCGGATCGGCCAACCGGTTTCCCGTCTGGTCACCCGATGGAAGACGGATTGCCTTCGCCTCACTGCGCTCTGGCCATTGGCAACTCTGGGTCATGAATGCCGATGGCAGCGACGCCAGGTTCCTCGCCCGTGATGTGGTCGCCAAGAGCCCACGGTACTGGTCGCCTGATGGCAGCCGCCTGCTCTTCGAGTCGGACCGGAATGGAAATACCGACATCCAGACGGTTGCCATCGCCGGCGGGCCGCCTCGGCGTCTCACCGACGGACCTGCGGCCGATCGCAGCCCGGCCTGGTCGCCCGATGGGACTCGCATCGCGTTTGTCTCCGCACGCTCCGGCACAGGCGAGCTGTATCTGATGAATGCCGATGGCACGCAGCAGCAGGCCATCACCCGTGGCGGCGATGCCGTCGAAGTCTCCAGCCCTGCCTGGTCGCCGGATGGCGGCGTGATCGCGTTTGCTTCATCGCGGGATGGCAACCGCGAGATCTATCTGATTTGTCCCGACGGCACCGCACTCAGGCGCCTCACTGGCGATGCGGCCGATGAGCAGCAGCCTGCCTGGTCACCCGATGGGCGGCGGATCGCCTTCCAATCCATTCGTGGGAAGAACTACGACATCGAAGTGATGGACGCCGACGGCCGGAGTCGCCGGCGACTTACAACCTCCCACGCATACGATGGCCAATTTTCCTGGTCGCCCGACGGAACCATGCTCGCCTTTATCTCAGGGCGAGATGGCGATGATGCGCTCTATGTCATGCGGCCGGATGGGAGCGCGGCGCATCGGCTTACCGCCCGGCCTGCCCTCGATCCGCGCTGGAGGCCATGAGACAAGGCGGGCGGGACGGGCGGGATGCGCAGGTAGTCGCCGGTCAGCAGATCGTCCGGCCGCTGTGCGGCCTCTGAATGACAGCTGCTACGAGACCCACCTGAGGCTTTGTCGCCGTAGGCGACATGAGCCGAGCAGGGGCTTTCAGCCCCGTAAGAAGGCCGCGAACCTCTGAGGCATTGTCGCCGTAGGCGACACGAGCCGAGCAGGGGCTTTCAGCCCCGTAAGAATGCCGCGAACCCCCTTGATCCGCGACTCGCACCCGCCTCTGTGACCCGCATCGCTGCGCCAGAAGCCATCAGGCCGGAGCTTGGGCTTGGGAGGCATCATGCTCAACCGCACCGCACAACTGGCGGCCATCCTGGCGCTTGGCGCGCTGGTCCCCGCCCTGCCCCATGCATTGCGCCAAGCCGACGACGACAACCCCGTTGCAGTCCGCTACTCGGAAGGCACCGCGCACGGCTTCCTGCATCTGACGACCGCAGGCGGGCAGCATCTTGCCTCGGGCGACCTGTTGCAGGTTCCCCGCGATCGCCACATCCGGACCCGCATGGTTTTCCACTTTGCCGACTCCTCCTATTTCGAGGAGACGGTCACCTTCACGCAGCACGACGTGTTTCGACTGCTCTCCTATCATCTGGTTCATCGCGGGCCCTCATTCCCCGCTGACCTGGATGCCTCCTTCGAAGCCAACGGGCATTACGTGGTGAAGGCCACGTCGCACGATGACGGGAAGGTGGAGCAATACGAGGACACGCTCGACCTTCCGGCAGACGTATCGAACGGACTACCCATCGTCCTGCTCAAGAACCTGGTGCCGGATGAAGCTCGGACCGTGCACATCGTTGCCTTCACACCCAAACCCAGGCTGATCGGCCTCGAGCTGACTCCGGTCGCGAAACATCACGTACTCGATGTGAAGCGGAGGGAATCGGTGGTGGAGTATGCGCTCAAGCCCAAGCTCGGGTTGATTACCGGCCTGTTCGCCAAGCTGCTGGCAAAGACACCGCCCGATTCGCACGTCTGGATCGTGACGGAGGGTGTGCCGGCCTTTGTGCGTTTCGAAGGGCCGCTCTACATGGGGCCGGTCTGGCGGATTGACCTGACGGCCCCACACTGGCCGGAGTGAGGCACGGGGGCGGGATGGGCGGGATGGGCGGGATGGGCGAGCCCGAAACTCGCCCAATCGTACGGGCGGCCCGCGGGCCGCCCTCTACACGGACCTCGACCTGCGACCCGCGACCTGTGGCCCTCGGCCCGCGACCCTCGGCCCGCGACCCGCGACCCGCCCCTACACCCCCGCCTTGAACACCACCACGCCCAGCGGCGGCACGGTAATGTTGAGGGACTGCTGCTGGCCATGCCACTCGACCGGGCTGGCATCCACGCCCCCCAGGTTGCCCTGCCCGCTCCCGCCGTAGAGTGTCGCGTCGCTGTTGAGGCATTCGATCCAGTGCCCTCCCCTCGGCACGCCGACGCGATAGTTGCTCCTCGGCACGGGCGTGAAGTTGCAGGCCGCCACCAGCGTATCCCGCTGGTCGTGCCCCCGCCGGATGAAGGTCAGCAGGCTCTGCTCCGAGTCATTGCAGTCGACCCATTGGAAGCCACCCGGTTCGTTGTCCCGTTGCCAGAGCGCGGGCTCTCCGCGGTAGAGGGTGTTGAGGTCCCGCACCCAGCGTTGAAGACCGGCATGCGGGGGCAAGTCCGCCAGGTGCCAGTCCAGGCTGCTGTCATGGTTCCACTCACGCCACTGGCCGATCTCCCCGCCCATGAAGAGGAGCTTCTTTCCCGTCAGCATGTACATGTAGCCAAACAGAAGCCGGAGGTTGGCAAAGCGCTGCCACTCGTCGCCCGGCATGCGGCCCAGGAGCGATCGCTTGCCGTGCACCACCTCGTCGTGGCTCAACGGCAGGACGAAGTTCTCGCTCCAGGCGTACACACTCCGGAAGGTGAGCTGGTTGTGGTGATATTTCCGGAAGACCGGCTCATGGCTCATGTAGTCCAGCGTGTCATGCATCCAGCCCATGTCCCATTTCATTCCGAAGCCCAGCCCACCCACATAGAGCGGTCGCGAGACCATGGGCCAGGCAGTCGACTCCTCGGCGACCGTCTGGACATCCGGGTGCTGAGCGTAGGTGTCGCGATTGAACTGCTGCAGGAAGGCGAGCGCTTCCAGGTTCTCCCGGCCACCATGGATGTTGGGCACCCACTCGCCCTCCTTCCGTGAGTAGTCAAGGTAGAGCATGGAGGCCACCGCATCGACCCGGAGAACGTCCGCGTGATAGACGGCGAGCCAGAACATGGCATTGCTCAGGAGGAAACTGCGCACCTCGTGGCGGCCGTAGTTGAAGATGAAGCTGTTCCAGTCGGGATGGAAACCCTGACGCGGGTCGCCATGCTCATACAGGTGGGTGCCGTCGAAATAGCCGAGGCCGTGCTCGTCGGTCGGAAAGTGCGAGGGCACCCAGTCGAGGCAGACTCCGATCCCGGCCTGGTGCAACTGGTCAACCAGGAACATGAAGTCCTGGGGCGTGCCATAGCGCGAGGTCGGTGCGAAGTAGCCGGTGGTCTGGTAGCCCCATGACCCGTAGAACGGATGCTCCATGACCGGCAGAAATTCCACATGGGTGAACCCCATGTGCCGGACATAGTCCACCAGCAACGGCGCGATTTCCCGGTAGCTGAGGTGCCTGGACGGATCATCCGGGCGGCGCCAGCTGCCCAGGTGCATTTCGTAGATGCTCATCGGGGCATCGAGGCCGTTGCGGGCCCGGCGCTGCTGCATCCACTCGGCGTCACCCCACTGGTAATCCAGGGACCAGACGCGCGACGCCGTCTCTGGCGCCACCTCGGCATACCAACCGAAAGGGTCGGCCTTGCTCGCGCGATACGCGCCTGACTCGACCCGATACTTGTAGGCCTGTCCCTGGGTGACGCCCGGAATGAATCCTTCCCAGATGCCGGAGCTCCCCGCCTGCCGAGCTGGTGGCGCTGGTCGTCCCAACCATTGAATTCGCCGATCACGCTCACGCTGTTCGCGTTGGGCGCCCAGACGGCAAATTGGACGCCTTGGGTGCCGTCCACGTCGCACAGGTGTGAGCCCAGTCGCTCCCACAGCCGCAGGTGATTTCCTTCGTTGAAGAGATAGAGATCCTCGTCGCTGAGCCGTGACCCCTCAAGCCAAACCGCGCCCCGCTCGACCGGCGGCGCGGCGCGCGTCCTGGTCCGGCCAGCCCGCTTGCCTGATCCTGTCTTTGCCATGTCCTTCACCTTTCCCGTCCGCGACCGGCGGGGGACCTAGAACCGGCCCTGCAGAAGCCGCGCGATACCGCGAAGCGGAATACCGACCCAGTCAGGCCGGTGGTTGAGTTCGTATCCGAGTTCATAGACTGCCTTCTCGAGCATGGTCACCCGGAGCAGCATTTCCAGGCCCGCACGCGCGGCCGGCAGCATCGGGTTGTCACCGGCAGCCCGCAGGTATTCGCCAAGGAAGCTGGCGCTCACCCAGCTGTACCAGTAGCCGGCCCATGGCTCGAGCGTCTTGAGATCCTCGACGCGAAGCATGCCTCGTCCACCTGGCCCCATGACCAGCGAGTGCACCGCGTAGTCGAACGACCGCAGCATGCCCGCCACGTCATGCAAGGGTGATCGCTTGAGCCGCCGCTCGCCCACCGGCCGATCCGGCTCGCCTTCGAAGTCGATCACCACAAAGTCGCGGCCGGTGTAGAGTACCTGGCCAAGATGGTAATCGCCGTGAATCCGGATGCGCCGGGCCTCGAGCTTCCGCGTCGTGAGCTCGCGGAAGGTCTGCAGCAATCGCTCCTTCTGGCCCAGCAGCCGCCGGGCTGCCTTCGCATGCTCGTCCGGGATGGTGCCGATCCGCTCGTCCAGGGTCGCCATGACGCGGCTGGTCAGGTTGCGCATCGACTGGTAGAGCGAACGCTGGTAGAGCGAGGTGAACGGCTCCGGCTCAAAGGCCTCGTCCTCGGTCTCGGTGGCGAGCGCGAGGTGCATTTCCGCGGTCAGGCGGCCCAGGCGGGTGGCGTCGTTCAGGTAGCCGCCGATGGTTTCCCGCGCCAGCTCGGTCGGTTCGGTGCTGGCCAGGCTGAAGAGCCCGAGGCTCGGCCGTGGCACCTTGGCCTCATGAACCGTCCGAACCAGGACGCGCTCGAAGTAGCGCTGCAGTTCGTCCACGGTGAACTGCCAGGCGTCGCCCGTGTTGGGCACGAAGCCGAGCAGGACCCCAAGCGTCAGTGCGGCATCGCGCGGCCGCCGGTACTCAAGGTGCCCGGCCACCGGTGCAATCTGCCCGAAGCCCCGCTCCTCGGTGAGGTAGCCGCTCATTTCCAGCTCCGGGTTGATCCCGTCCACCGGCCGCCGGAACAGCTTGAGCATGAGGCGTTCGCCGTACGCCACGGAGCTGTTGGATTGCTCCTGCCGCAGCAGCCTGGGTTCGAGACTGGACTCGGGCCCCCGCAATTCCCGGAAACGCGACCCCGGGAACGCGCTGAGTTCGCCGGCACGGCCCTTCCAGACCCGGCGGCGACTCACACCATCGAGAAGCGCGCGACCGAAGCTGCCTTCTTCCAGCGCATCGTAGATGACGCCCTGTTCCCTGCCGGCACGGCCCGTCACGTCCACTTCGGCCACGATAGCTGCCTCGTGATACTTCCGGATCTCGTCGGCGCGGGCGCCCGTCGCAAACACCGTCGGAACCACGTACGTCTCCGCCGCACCAGCCGCGTAGGTCGCTTCCAGCAGGAGCAGTTGTGCCGACGTGGCGTCCATCGGCATGGCGACGGCATCGGTGATGCGCACCGAACGCAATTCACGGGCATGTCCCGCAAACCAGCGGTGCCGCCGCAGCCATCCCGGCAAATTGGCCTCCACCACTTCGGCAGCATCGCCCCGGAACGCCGCATCCCAGCTGCCGCGAAGCTGCAGCTCGGGCCGGGTGAATCCGGCACCGGCAGCGACATGGGCGCCTTCTTTCGCTCCGGCCAGCTCGAACCAGTAGAATGCATGCGGCGTGAGCGTGAGGAGATACGGAAGGTCGCCGACCTGGGGGAAGCGGTTCCCGCCGAACACCTCGACTGGCACCGAGCCACGGAACGCCGACAGGTCGAGTTCGGCGTATTCGACCGAGCGCGAGAGATTGGCCACGACCAGGATGCGCTCGCCCTCATGTTCCCGAATGAACGCGAGCACCTTCCGGTTGGATGGCGTCAGGAAGGTGATGCTGCCCCGCCCGAACGCGCCATAGCGGCGTCGCAGCCCGATCAGCCGCTTCATCCAGAGCAGCAGCGAGTTCAGGCTGTTCTGCTGGTTCTCGACATTGAGGCTTTCGTAGTGATACTCGGGGTCGATGATGACCGGCAGGTAGAGCTGCTGCGGGTTGGCTCGGGAAAAGCCGGCGTTGCGGTCGGCGCTCCATTGCATCGGCGTCCGGACCCCGTTCCGGTCGCCCAGGTAGAAGTTGTCGCCCATGCCGATTTCATCCCCATAGTACAGCACCGGCGTCCCGGGAAGACTGAAGAGCAACCCGTTCATCAGCTCGATCTGTCGCCGGTCGTTGCGCAGCAGCGGGGCCAGGCGGCGCCGGATGCCCAGGTTGACCCGGGCGCGGTTGTCGTGCGCGTAGACGCGGTACATGTAGTCGCGTTCCTCGTCGGTGACCATCTCGAGCGTGAGCTCGTCATGATTGCGGAGGAAGAGCGCCCACTGGCACGATTCGGGAATGGGCGGCGTCTGGGCCAGGATGTCCATGATGGGATAGCGATCCTCCATCTGGACACCCATGAAGAGACGGGGCATGACGGGAAAGTGAAATGCGGCGTGGCATTCGTCGCCATCGCCGAAATAGGCGACGGCGTCTTCGGGCCACTGGTTGGCCTCTGCCAGGAGCATGCGGTTGTCCCAGCGCTCATCGACGTGGCGGCGCAGCGCCTTCAGGAACTCGTGGGTCTCCGGCAGGTTCTCGCAGTTGGTGCCGTCGCGTTCGTGCAGGTAGGGAATGGCATCGAGCCGCAGCCCGTCCACCCCCATGCGGAACCAGTAGTCGAGGGTGCGGAACACGGCGCGGCGGACATCCGGATGCTCGAAGTTGAGGTCCGGCTGGTGGGCGTAGAAGCGGTGCCAGAAGTACGCCTTGGCCACCGGGTCCCAGGTCCAGTTGGACGGCTCGAAGTCCTGGAAGATGATGCGCGCCTCGCGATAGCGTTCCGGCGTGTCGCTCCACACGTAATAATCCCGGAGCCGGCTGCCAGGCGGGGCACGGCGCGCCTGCTGGAACCACGGATGCTGATCCGAGGTGTGGTTGATGACCAGCTCGGTGATGACCTTGAGCTCGCGATGGTGTGCCTCCCGCAGGAAGTAGCGGAAGTCTTCCATCGAGCCGCAGTCCGGGTGGATGCTCTCATAATCGGAGATGTCGTAGCCATCGTCCTTGAGCGGCGACGGGTAGAAGGGAAGCAACCACAGCGCGGTCACGCCCAGGTCCTGCAGGTAATCCAGCTTCTCGGCGAGGCCGCGGAAATCGCCGATCCCGTCGCCGTCACTGTCGTAGAAGGCACGCACGCGTGCCTCGTAGATCACCGCATCCTTGTACCACAGGGGTGCGCGTTCGGGGCTGCTGCGTGGTGTCCGTCGGCGGGCCATTGACGTGCCTTCGAATCAGAGGAAGTAGTCGAAATCCTGTTCGGTGCGGAGCCTCCGTCTGATGCGGAAGATGTGGGCCGGCGTGCTGGCGGGATCGAGCCCCACGAAGTTGGTCGGCCCATTCCACAGATACCGGGCGTCGCCCAGCAGGTCGTGCACCTGATACGGGTGCTCCGCGTCGATGCCGAGGTCATCGAGCGGCAGGGTGACCCAGCCGTGCTGTGCGTGGTGGGGATCCAGGTTGACCACGGTCACGATGAGGTTGCCGTCCTCCGCCGCGGTCTTGGCGTAGGCCAGCAGCTCGGGGTTGTCCACCTCCAGGAACCGGAGGGAGTTGTTGCGCTGGAGCGCCGGGTTCTCCCGCCGGATCGCGTTCACCCGGGCGACAAAGTCACGGAGGCTTCCGGGCTGGTCCAGCTGCCAATGCCGCACCTGGTACTTCTCCGAGTCCAGGTACTCCTCGGTGCCCGGCACCGCGCGCACGTCCACCAGCTCGAACGCCGGTCCGTAGATGCCGTAGCTCGCTGACAGCGTGGCCGCGAGCACGAGCCGCGCGCGCGAGCCAGCCTTGCCGCCCGTCTGCAGGTATTCGTGCAGGATGTCCGGTGTGTTGACGAAGAAGTTGGGGCGGAGAAACTCCGACACCGGCGGCGTGGTGAGCGTGGTGAGGTACTCTTCCAGCTCTGCCCGCGTGTTGCGCCAGGTGAAGTAGGTATACGACTGCGAGAACCCTGACTTGGCGAGGTATTCCATCACCCGCGGACGGGTGAAGGCCTCCGACAGGAAGATGACGCCCGGATGCCGGCGGCGGACTTCGTCGATGACCCATTCCCAGAACGCAAACGGCTTGGTGTGCGGGTTGTCCACCCGGAAGAGCTGCACGCCGCGCTCTACCCAGAAGAGGAACACGTCCCGCAGCGCTTCCCAGAGCGCACGCCAGTCGGGAGTCTCGAAGTTGAGCGGGTAGATGTCCTGGTATTTCTTGGGCGGGTTCTCCGCATACTGGATGCTGCCATCCGGGCGGTGACGAAACCATTCCGGGTGCACGGTCACCCACGGATGATCCGGCGCGCACTGAAAGGCAATATCGAGTGCGACTTCGAGGTCGAGCCGCGCGGCCGAGCGGACAAAGGCGTCAAAGTCATCCAGCGTGCCGAGGTCCGGGTGCACCGCCTCATGACCGCCTTCTCTCGCGCCGATGCCCCAAGGACTGCCGGGCGCGTCAGCGGGCGCCTCGGCGGTGTTGTTGGGCCCCTTCCGGTTGAGCCGGCCGATGGGGTGCACCGGCGGCAGGTACACGACATCGAACCCCATGCCCGCGACGTATGGCAGCCGGGCAGCCGCGTCCTTGAGCGTGCCGGAGCGCGCTGGGTCGGGGGAGCTGGAACGGGGAAAGAACTCATACCATGCGCCGGCCACTGCGCGCTCCCGTTCCACCAGAACTCGCAGGGATATCGCAGAGGTCGCCGCATTGGAGCGGTCGGGGTAGGCGCTGGCGAGTCGCGCCAGCTTCTCGCCCAGCGCGGCCTCGGCACAGGTGCGCTGCGCCTCCGCGCCCCTGACAACTCTGGCGGCCTCCGCCAGCGCGGTGGCATCCCGGCCTCGCGCGCGGGCGGCCGCTTCCTCGAGCAGTGAGGCGCCCTCCAGCAGTTCGCTGCCCACGTCCAGTCCGGCATCCACTTTCTTGACGAGGCCGGCACGCCAGGAGGCAAACGCATCGATCCATCCTTCCACCGCGTATTCCCACGTGCCCAGCCGGGGCAGCGCAAACCCGGCGCGCCACCGATCATTGCCCAGCGCCTCCATGGGCACCTCATTCCATTTCCCTTCACCCTCGCGGAAGCGGAGCACCGCGGCCACGCGGTCATGTCCCTCCGTGAACACGTCGGCTTCCACCTGGATCGAGTCGCCGATCACGCGCTTGACCGGGAAGCGGCCGCCATCCACCTGCGGGCTCACGCCTTCCACCACGACGCGGGTGGGGCGCGCCTGGGTGGACTTGCCCGCCCGGGTGCCCACCGTGCGGCGCCGGGTGGTGGAGCGTGCCTCAGCCATCAGGAGCCACCCGGACGCGCGGCAGCGCGGAACACCATGACCGAGCGGCCAAGCACACGCGCACGTCCGCCTCGCCGGACAGCGCGGCGGGCCCATGCCGGGGCGCCGGTATCCAGAATCCGTTCCCAGTTGCGGCCCCCGCCGGCCGGCGGAAGGTGAAAGAGGATCGCGTCCGCACCGGCGTTGAGCAGGAGCAGGAACGTGTCATCGGTGATTCGTTCGCCATCGGCGTCCACCTCCTCGATGCTGTCGCCGCCGAGCCGCACCATCAGGGCGCGGGCAAAATCCATGTTCCAGTCCCGGTCGGTCATTTCCCTGCCGTTGGGCCCATACCACGTGAGGTCCTGGACGTCGGCGCCGCGAATGCGGCGGCCCTGGAAAAACTGGCGCCGGCGGAAGACGGGATGCGCTCGACGCAGCGCAATCACGTGACGAACGAAGGCAAGGAAGTCGCGGTCGGCCTCGTCGAGGTCCCAGTGGATCCAGCTGAGCGGATTGTCCTGGCAATAGGCGTTGTTATTGCCAAGCTGGGTCCGACCCATCTCGTCGCCGGCCACCAGCATCGGGACCCCCTGGCTGAGCAGCAAGGTGGCCACGAAGTTTCGCTTCTGCCGCTGGCGGAGCGCCTGGATGGCGGGGTCATCGGTGGGCCCCTCGACCCCACAGTTCCAGCTCATGTTGTTGTTGTCGCCGTCGCGATTCTCCTCGCCATTGGCCTCGTTGTGCTTTTCATTATATGACACTAGGTCCTGCAAGGTGAACCCATCGTGCGCCGTGACGAAGTTGATGCTGGCGTAGGGCCGCCTCCCGCTGTGGCCGTAGAGGTCGCTGCTGCCAGCGAGGCGCGTGGCAAACTGAGACACCTGGCCCCCGTCGCCGCGCCAGAAGCGGCGCACGCTGTCGCGGTATTTCCCGTTCCACTCGGTCCAGAGCACCGGAAAATTGCCCACCTGATAGCCACCCTCACCCACGTCCCAGGGCTCGGCAATGAGCTTGACCTGCGACAGCACCGGATCCTGGTGGATGATGTCAAAGAAGGCGCTGAGCTTGTCTACCGCATACAGTTCGCGCGCCAGCGCGCTGGCGAGGTCAAAGCGGAAGCCGTCCACCCGCATCTCCAGCACCCAGTAGCGCAGGCTGTCCATGATGAGCTGCAACACCCGCGGATTGAGCATGTTGAGCGTGTTGCCGGTGCCGGTGAAATCCTCGTAGAAGCGCGGCGTCCGCGGCGAGAGGCGATAATAGGCCGAATTGTCGATGCCACGGAGCGAGAGCGCCGGGCCCAGGTGATTCCCCTCGGCGGTGTGATTGTACACCACGTCGAGAATCACCTCGATCCCTGCTGCATGAAACGCCCGCACCATGCTCTTGAACTCGCGCACCGACCCGCCCGGCTCGGGCGCGGCGGCGTAACGCAGGTCAGGCGCAAAGAAGGCCAGCGTGTTGTAGCCCCAGTAGTTGGTGAGTCCCCGCTCCACCAGGTGGCGATCGATGGCGTGATGATGGATGGGCATCAGCTCCACCGCCGTGACGCCGAGCTGACGCAGGTGCTGGAGGACCGGCTCAGAGGCGAGGCCCGCATAGGTGCCGCGAAGCGCCTCGGGCACATCGGGATGGAGCTGGGTCAGCCCCTTCACGTGAGCCTCGTAAATGAGGGTCTCATGCCAGGGTGTGCGGGGCGCATGGTCATTAGCCCACGTGAACGCGGTGTCGACCACCGCAGCCAGCGGGGCGAACGCCGCATTGTCCCGCTCATCCATCACCAGGTCGGCTCGGGGCGCGCCCACGCGGTAGCTGAACATTTCGTCCGCCCAGGTAAGCGTCCGGCCGATGGCCTTGGCATAGGGATCGAGCATCACCTTGAACGGATTGAACCGATGTCCGGCTTCCGGGTCCCATGGCCCATGCACCCGATAGCCATAAAGCTGCCCTGGCCGGACGCCCAGAATGCGCGCATGCCAGACCATGTCGGTCTGCTCCCGCAGCGGGACGCAGACCGACTCGGCGCGGGCGCCAGGTCCGTCGAACAGGCAGAGATCCACCCTGGAGGCATGCTCGCTGAACAGCGCAAAATTGACGGCCAGGCCGTCCCAGGTGGCGCCAAGCGGATAGGGTGTGCCGGGCTGAATGCGCAGCATGACGAACGATAGTCGCATGTGGCAGGATGGCGAGGCGGGCAGGTGGTCGTCGGTCGTCGGTCGTCGGTGGTCGGTCGTCGGTCGTCGGTCGTCAGTCGTCGGTCGTCGGTCGTCAGTCGTCAGTCGTCGGTAGTCGGTAGTCGGCCTGCGAGATCTGTCATCCTGAGCGAAGCGAAGGATCTACTCACCGGCGTCGGGACCCGGACCAGTAGATCCTTCGGCCGCTTCGCGGCCTCTGGATGACACCTGCTGTGACATCTGCCTCAAGAAGTGTCGCCGCAGGCGACATTTGCCGAGCAGCGGCTCTCAGCCCCGTGATGACCGATTGCCCGACATCGCCTCAGGCAGTGTCGCCGCGGGCGACATTTGCCGAGCAGCGGCTCTCAGCCGCGTGACATGTGCCGAGCAGAGGCTCTCAGCCCCGTGAGGCCGCCGGGCCGAGCCGCGATTCGCGAGTCGCAACGGTGTCCACCTCACAACGCGCCAGCGGGGCCAGTCGAGGCTCGGCGCCTAGCCAGTAAAGGCCGTTGGCCATGATGCAGAAACCGGTGGCCGCAAACCAGACCATGGCTGTCCCCACAAAGGCGGTGAAGGCGAGCCACCAGAGACTGAAGCTGAGGGCGAGCACCGTGGCGATCGAGATGTTGATGCCCACTGCGAGATAGATGCGGCGCTCAAGGTACCACTTGTCGGTCTGCATCCGGTACCAGCGCGGGCGAACTTCGCTGGGGGCCGCCAGTTTGGGCTCGAAGCCCAGCCGGTAGAGCAGGTTGCCGACCAGGCAGAAGCCGGTGAGGGAAACGATCACTGATGCCGCGCCAGTGGCGATGATGAGCAGCGCCCAGAGCGGGTCCACCCAGATGGCCAGGGCCGTCCCCGCAAGCAGGACAATGCCGGCGATCAGCCAGACGGTCCGCTCGATGTACCAGCGGTTGGTCGGCACCATGTAAATGCCCTTCCGGAATTTCATCGCGATCATCCTCCGGGACTGGTCAGCAGATGCGCGGGAGCTGGTCGCCGGGCAGCATATCCACCACCCGTGTGCCACCGATGGCCGTATGCATCACGACCATCCCCTGGTGTCCGGCAACCACCTGCCCAATATATCGCGCGTCCGCGCCCAGCGGGTCCATCCGCAGTGCAGCCAGTGCTTCTTCCTTCCGGGCGCCCGGAACGAAGGCCACCAGCACACCCTCGTTGGCAACGTAGAGCGGGTCCAGCCCCAGCATCTCACATGCTGCCGCCACCGGGCCAGGCACCGGGACGGCGGCTTCGTCGAGTTCGATGCCCACACCTGATGCCGCGGCGATCTCATTCAGCGCACTGGCCACGCCGCCCCGCGTCGGATCGCGAAGGACATGCAGGTCGGCGCCCAGGCATGCACCCAGCCGGCTGACCAGGGGATGGAGCAGCGCCGAATCGCTCTCGATTGCCGCCTCGAACGCCAGCCCCTCGCGCGCGGCCATGATCGCCATGCCATGCCGGCCGATGGGCCCGCTCACGAGAACCGCGTCGCCGGGTTGGGCGCGATGCGGTGCCGGGCGCACCACCGGATCCATCACGCCGAGGCCAGTGGTGCTGATGTAGATCCGGTCGGCCTTCCCCCGCTCCACCACCTTGGTGTCGCCGGTGACCAGCGGCACGTTGGCGGCGCGCGCCGCACCGGCCATCGCAACGATGATGCGGTCGAGCAGGTCGAACTCCAGCCCTTCCTCGATGACGAAACCAGTCGCCAGCCATCGGGGCGCTGCACCCATCATCGCAAGGTCGTTGAGCGTACCGTGCACCGCCAGCGAGCCGATGTTCCCGCCGGGAAACTCCACCGGACTCACCACAAAGGTGTCCGTGGAGAAGGCCAACTCCTCACCGGACACCGCAAGGACGGCGGCGTCGCCCAGCTGCTGCAGGATGGGATTGCTGAAATGAGGAAGGAACCGGTCGCGCAGCAGCGCCGCGCTCATCTTGCCGCCCGACCCGTGCCCCAGCTGCACCCGTCCGCCGGTGGACAGCGGCGCCGGGCACGCCAGCCCATCCGCCAGTCGAAGTGTGCTGGTCATGGTGCCACCACCGGCGTGGATTCCCGAAAGCGACCATAGTTGTAGTAGGCGGCGCAGGCGCCTTCGGTCGAGACCATCGGTGCGCCGAGGGGCCGTTCCGGCGTGCACCGGCCGCCGAAGGCACTGCACTGATGCGGCTTGAGCTGTCCGGTGAGCACGGCGCCGGCCTGACACTCGGCTGGCTCCGCTACCGTGATCTTGCCCATTTGGAAGCGCGACTCGGCATCGTACGCGGCAAATTGCTCGCGCAGCTTGAGCCCGCTGGCCGGAATGGTGCCAATGCCGCGCCACTTTCGGTCCACCACCTCGAACACCTGGTCCACCAGCGTCCGCGCCGGCACGGTTCCATCCCGCCGCACCGCACGCACATACTGATTCTCCACCTCGTACCGGCCCATCTCGAGCTGGCGCACGGCCATGTAGATCCCCTCGAGGATATCGAGCGGCTCGAATCCGGTCACCACGATGGGCACCTTGAATCCCGCGGCGATGGGCTCGTACTCGGTCCAGCCCATGACGCTGCAGACATGGCCCGCCGCGAGAAAAGCCTGCACCCGATTGGCGGGATCGCTGAGCAGTGCCACCATGGCCGGCGGAACGGTCACGTGCGACACCAGCATGCTGAAGTTCGTGACGCCGAGCTGGTGCGCACGCCAGACCGCCATGGCATTGGCGGGCGCGGTCGTCTCGAACCCGACGGCAAAGAATACCACCTGGCGATCGGGATTTCGGATGGCGAGCTCCACCGCATCCAGCGGCGAATACACGATACGCACCTCCCCGCCCCGGGCACGGATCTGCTGCAGGTCGCAGTCACTGCCCGGCACGCGCAGCATGTCGCCGAAGGAGGTGAAGATCACCTCGGGCCGAGCGGCGATGGCCATGGCCTTGTCAATCTGCTCGAGCGGAGTGACACAGACCGGGCAGCCGGGCCCGTGAATCATTTCCACCATCCCGTCCAGCAGCTGATCCAGGCCCTGCCGCACGATCGTATGGGTCTGCCCGCCGCAGACCTCCATGAGCACCCAGGGGCGAGTGACGGTCGCCTTGATGAGCGACAACAGTGCCTTGGCCATGGCCGGATCGCGATACTCGCTCAGGTATTTCATGCCGGCCCCCATGCCGCGACTTCCTGCATCCACTCGAGCTCGTCCAGCTGGCTCATCTGCCGAAGCGCCTCGTAGGTGCGACGCGCCTCCTCTTCCTCCACCACCGAGATGGCAAAGCCCACGTGCACAATCACGTAATCCCCGTCCTTCACCTCATTGGCGACGTACTCCAGGCAGACGTCACGCTTGACCCCGCCGAAATCCACCAGGCCCATGGTGATCCCGCGATCGTCGTGGATCCCGGAGATTCGGCCAGGAATGCCGAGACACATGACAACCTCCTTCTAGGCGCGGCCGGCGCTGAGCCGGGCCGCGGCAATAGCCGCCTGGCCGTAGCTGATGGCGCCGTCGTTGGGTGGCAGGAGCCGGGGAACAAGCACGCGAAATCCGAGCGCGGTGAGACGGTGATCGAGCGATTCGAGCAGTCGCGCATTCTGGAAGCTGCCGCCGCCAAGCGCGATGGTGTCGAGGCCCTGCGCGTCGGCGAGTCGGATCGCCATGACTTCAATGGCGCGCGCCACCGAGGCATGAAAATCGGCGGCGAGATCGGCGGGATGGTCGCCCTGGAGGAGTCGGGCGCCGAGGCGCGCGAGCAACGGCACGGGGTCGATGACCAGCTCACCAGCATCCTCCATGACATGGCACCGGCGTTCGCTGGCGGGACGGCGGCTGGCCAGCGCTTCCAGTTCCATGGCCGCCTGGCCCTCGTACTGTGAGTGCTGGCGGACGCCCAGCACTGCCGCGGCAGCATCGAACAGGCGCCCCATGGACGAGGCCATCGGCGCATTGAGACCACGCTCGATCTGGAGTCGCGCCACCGCCAGTTCGGTGGGATCGATGCCATCGAGGGCGGCAGCAAAGCATTCGTGGTACGATGGCTCGAGCGACAGATAACCCAGGGCCGCGCGCCACGGCGCGCGAGCGGCAAGATCACCGCCAGGCATCGGCGCCGACCGGAAATGCGCCAGTCGGCGATACTGGAGCAGGTCCGCCAGCAGGAATTCGGCGCCCCAGCTGGTGCCGTCGTCACCGGCACCGGTGCCGTCCATCGCCACCCCAAGCACTGGCCCCGTCACATCGTGCTCGGCCATGACCGCGGCGATATGCGCATGGTGATGCTGCACCACGATGACGTGCTCAAGCTCCAGTTCGTTGGCAATGCGCGTCGAGAGATACCCCTCATGCAGGTCGCGCACGGCGACGCGCGGTTCGATGCGGAAGAGCTGGCGGAACGTCTGGAGGCTGCTCCGGAAATGCTCGAGCGACTCCAGGCTATCCAGGTCGCCAATGTGTTGACTCACGAATGCATGCGCGCCGGTCGCCAGCGTGAACGTGTTCTTGAGGTGCGGCCCGACGGCGACGAGCGGATGCGGCGCGGCCACCGGGAGTGGCAGCGGCATGGGCGCATAGCCGCGCGCGCGCCGCAACAGCACACGCTGCCCCGCGACGACCCGCGCCACCGAGTCGTCGTAGCGGGCTTCGATCTCGCGATCGTGGAGCAGGAAGCCATCAGCCACGTCACCAAGGCGCGTCATGGCCTCGTCGTTGCCGATGGCGATCGGCTCCTCGCTCAGGTTGCCGCTGGTCATGACCAGCGGGCGACCGGCTTCCCGCAGGAGCAGATGATGCAGCGGCGTGGCCGCGAGCATGATGCCCAGCACCGCAAGGCCCGGCGCCACCGATGGTGCAAGATCGGCATCGCCCCGTCGCGACAGCAGCACGATGGGACGCTCCGGCGAGGCGAGCAGGCGAGCTTCGACGCTGTTCACCGCTGCCAGCTGCCGCGCCTCGTCCAGCGTCCCGACCATGAGGGCGAGGGGCTTGGCGTCGCGATGCTTCCGCAGGCGCAGCCGGAGCACCGCCGATTCGTTGGTGGCGTCGGCCGCGAGGTGAAAGCCCCCCAGCCCCCGGACCGCGATGATGCCGCCATCGAGCAGGACCGCGGCCGCGGTCGAGAGCGCCCGCTCGGCGCCGTCCAGAACCCGGCCGTCTCCGTCACGATACCAGAGTCGCGGTCCGCACTCGGGACAACTGTTGGTCTCCGAGTGATGGCGCCGATCTCCCGGCTCGCGATACTCGGCCAGGCAGGCGGTGCACTGGATGAACGGCGCCATGGTCGTGCGTTCGCGATCATACGGCATCGACCGGATCACGGTAAAGCGGGGCCCGCAGTCGGTGCAGGTGATGAAGGGGTAGCGATAGCGCCGATTGGCGGAGTCAAGCAGCTCCGTCTCGCAGGCGGCGCAGAGCGCCACATCGGGCGACACCGGCTGCCTCCGACCCGGCTGGTCCACGCTCTCGAGAATGACAAAGCCGTCGAGGCCGGACGGCTCGCCCTGCTCGACGAGGACGGCATCGATGCGCGCCAGTGGTGGCGCTTCGTACTCGAGAGCATGCCGGAACGCTTCGAGGCCTGCCACCGGGCCCTCGGCGCAGATCACCACCTCGCCCGACGTATTGCGTACCGAGCCGGCGAGGTCATGCCTGAGCGCCAGCCGGTGCACAAACGGACGGAAGCCCACACCCTGCACCAGGCCGGTGACGCGAAGGTGCCAGGCGGCGCGGGCTTCGGGCGGGGCCAGCGTGGTCAGCACGGAACCCCGGCCTGGACCGCATTGCGCAGGAAGCGAAACCAGTCTTGCAGTCCCTCGCCGGTCCGCGCCGACGTCTCGAAGAACTCGATATCGCGATTCACCTCGCGGGCGTAGCGCATGGCGGCCAGGATATCGAAATCGAGGTACGGGAGCAGGTCTATCTTGTTGATGATGGCGTACCGCGCCATGCTGAAGGCCTTGGGATACTTGGCCGGCTTGTCCTCGCCCTCGGTGACCGAGAACACCACGATCTTGGCCAGCTCGCCCAGGTCCCAGCTCGCTGGACACACCAGGTTGCCCACATTCTCGAGGAAGAGCAGCCGGGTGGACGACAGGTCAATGGCCTCGAGCGCGTTCTTCACCTGGCTCGCATCGAGGTGACAGGCGCCGTGGGTCACCACCGCCTGCACCAGGCGTGGGGTATGGCGCGCCAGCCGGTCGGCGTCATTCCGGGTCTGCACGTCGCCGGTCACCACGGCCACGCCCAGCTCCTCGCCCAGTTCGGCCAGCGTGCGCTCCAGCAGCAGCGTCTTACCCGAGCCGGGCGATGAAATCAGGTTGAACGCCGTGACTCCTGCTTCGGTCAGCATCTGGCGCACTTCGGCGGCGATTTCGTCGTTGCGGGCCATGACCCGCTCGCGGACTTCAATGGTCCGGACAGCCATCATCTACCTCCACCCAGGTCAGTCGAAGATCGGGCCCGCCCACGCGCACCAGTTCGGCCGTGGTCCCGTTGAACGGCGGTGCACTGAGGAGCGCATCCAGGCAGAAGCGAAAATTCTCCACCTCCACGCCGGCATCATCGCCGATTTCGATGGCGAGCCGGGGCACGGAGACGCCACCCTCGCGCTGCAGAACGTCCTCGGCCTGCCGGCACACTTCCAGCGCCAGGCTCAGCTCATGCACTGGCAAGCTCAACGTGCCGGCGACAGTGATGGCGCATGCCCCTCAACCGCGCGGCGGCCAGCTCCACCAGGTCCGGCAGGGTCGCCTCGACTGCCGGGCTCAGCCCGTAGCCCAGCTCCACCTGTTCCGGCTGGATCCCCAGCGTCACCAGGGTCTCCGGCATGGTGCCGCGCCACTCCATGAGCGCGAGCACCTCGCGCAGGTCGATCTGGTGCGGAGAAAGCTTGTGCTGGAAATAGCGTGGCAGCGCCGCACGTTCCAGCTCGACCAGCGAGCCGGGGCGCGCACCGACGTTGATGGCATCGAGCAGCACCACACTGCGGTGATCCTCGAGCACCGGCAGCAGGTTCATGCCCCAGGTTCCGCCATCCAGCAACTCGACTTCCCGCGACAACGCATAGCCCTGCTTCAGCCGGTGCAGCGCGGCGAGGCCCACGCCGTCATCTCCCATGAGCGGGTTGCCCAGCCCGAGGACCAGTGTCGGCAGGCGAATGTCACTCATCGACAAAGTCATGATCGGACGGCACAAAGCGGCCGCCACTGATGATCGAGGAAATCACGCCGGTGCGTTCGAGGTGATCAGCACGAATGGCGAGATAGACGTGAATGGGAATGAAGATCACGAAGGCCCACGTCAGGACATGGTGGACAAAGCGCACCACCGGCATCCCGCCGAACAGCGGTCCGATCCAGTTGGTCAGCGAATAGATGAGCCCGTCAGGGTTGGACTGGCCATAGAGCGCAAACCCGGTCACGACCATGAGGGCAGCCACGAGATAGATGGCCGTGTAGCTGAGCTGCTGCAGGGGATTGTGCCCCAGATAGCGGGGCGCCTTCTCCGGCTTGATCATCAGGTAGAACTTGATCATCCGCAGGAGGTTGACCCAGTCCCGCGGCCGCACTGGAAAGAGCGCGACCAGCCGTTCGTACCGGTTGCCCATGAAGAGCCAATAGGCACGCACGATGGCGGTCATGACCAAAACTGCGGCCGCCGCAAAATGAATGAACCGGACCCACCCCATCATGTAATGCGCACTTGCCTCGCCGGTGGTCATGAAGTACGGCTTGCCGATGAACAGCCCGGTCACCACCAGCACCAGCACGGCCAGCACGGCAGTCCAGTGCATGGCCCGGATGGGCCACTCCCAGAGGTAGACCCAGCGATACTGCCCGGTGGGCGGAGGCACCTTGGCCGCGAGCGAGACGCGCACACGCTGGGCGCTGGTCATTGGACCTTGACCTCCACCACTGGCGCACCGGTCGCATCGAGCACGTGCACGCCGCAGGCCATGCAGGGATCAAAGGAGTGAATCGTGCGCAGGATTTCGAGCGGCTGGTCCGGCCGCACCAGTGGATGGTTGTCCACCAGCGACGCCTCATAGGGCCCCATCTGCCCCTCTGCGTCACGGGGCGAGCAGTTCCAGGTGCTGGGTACCACGCACTGATACCGGGCAATCTTCCCCGCGTGGATCTGCACCCAGTGTCCCAGTGCGCCGCGCGGCGCATCCAGGTAGCCGTAGCCCTCCGCCGTGTCCGGCCAGGTTGAGGGATCCCAGTGGGTCTTGTCGAAGGTGCGGGTGTCGCCATTCCGGACCCGTTCGATGAGCGAGTCCAGCCAGACCTCCATGCGCCGGGCAATGAGCACCGTCTCGATGCCCCGGGCCGCTGTCCGTCCCAGGGTACTGAAGAGCGCCGCCGGTCCGACATCGAGCCGTCGCAGCGCCTCGGCGACCAAAGCCGTTGCCTCCTGATGACCGGAGGCATACGCCACCAGCATGCGGGAGAGCGGCCCGACCTGCATCGCCTTCCCCTCGTAGCGGGGCGCCTTCATCCACGTGTACTTGTCCTGCCCCTGCAGGTAGTCGAACGGCGGCGTGGGGCCGGTGTACTTGGGCCGGGTCTCGCCTTCCCAGGGATGCAGGCCGGCCGCGTCGCCCTTGGAGTATTCGTACCACGAACTGGTGATGTACTCCTTCACCTTCTTGTGGTCGTAGGGATGGACCGTGCCGAGGTCCTGATCGAGGATGATCCCGCGGGGGAAGTACAGCTTGTCGATGTCGTTGACCCCCGCCTCGGGAAACTCGCCCACGGCCAGATGGTTCCGGACTCCGCCACCGATGGATGCCCAATCCTTGTAGTAGCCCGCGATGGCCACCAGGTCGGGCCAGTAGACCTGCTCCACGAAGGCGCGTGCACGGTGGACCATGCCCTGGATATCGGTGAGCCGCTCGGCGTTGATCGTGGCGGTGCCATCGAGGTTGATGGCGCTCGCCATGCCGCCCACCAGGAAATTCGGGTGCGGGTTCTTGCCGCCGAAGATCGTATGCAGCCGGATGACGTCGCGCTGCCAGTCCAGCGCCTCGAGGTAGTGCGCCACGGCCAGGAGGTTGACTTCGGGCGGCAGCTTGTAGGCGGGGTGCCCCCAGTAGCCATTGGTGAAGATGCCGAGCTGTCCTCCGGCCACAAACTTCTTGAGCCGATCCTGCACCTCGGCAAAGTGGGTCTCCGAGTTGTTGGGCCAGGGCGAAATCTGGCGGGCCACGCGCGCCGTCGCCGCGGGATCGGCGTCCAGCGCGCTCACCACATCCACCCAGTCGAGCGCGTGCAGGTGATAGAAATGAATCACGTGGTCCTGGATGAACTGCATTCCGTGAACCAGGTTTCGTATCAGGTTCGCGTTGGGCGGAATGGTGATGCCAAGGGCGTCTTCCACCGCCCGGCAGGAAGCCACCGCGTGAACCACCGTGCACACGCCGCAGATGCGCTGGGTAAAGGCCCAGGCGTCACGCGGATCGCGGCCCTGCATGATGATCTCGATCCCGCGAAACTGGGTGGAGTGAGCCCACGCATTGGTAATTTTTCCGCCATCGGCCTGCGCTTCGATGCGGAGGTGGCCCTCGATGCGGGTGATGGGGTCAACAACGACTTTCGTGGCGGCCATCGCTCACTCCTCCCCGCCAGCCGCAGGCGGCTGGCTGTCAGCACCCTGATCGAGCACCGGCAGACGCCGGCGCTCGCGCGCCTGATGAATTCCGGTGGCCACGGCATGTGCCGTGACGCCTGCGGCAGCACCCAACGCCAGTGAGGCGCCGAGTATGTCCACCGTGCGCTCGACACCGAAGCCGCCCACATCGGGCAGTCGGTCATAGAACGGCGTCATGGTGTCCCAGAAGTTGCGTTCGGTGCAGCCGATGCAGGGGTGGCCCGCGCCAATGGGCCAGCTGGTGCCGCTGTTCCATTCGAAGATCGGGCAGGGAGAGAAGGTCTCCGGTCCCTTGCAACCGACGTGATACAGGCACCAGCCGCGCCGGGCGTTGTCGTCGTCGAACTCCTCGACGTACTGGCCGGCGTCAAAGTGGGCCCGGCGGGGGCACTGGTCATGGATCCGCTTGCCGTAGGCAAAGAGCGGGCGCCCGTCGGAATCAGCGGCAGGGAGGCGGCCAAAGGTGAGGTAGTGTGCTACGGTGGCGGTCACCACGTCGGCAATCGGAGGACAGCCGGCAATGTTGAGCACCGGGCGGTCCTTGATGACCTGGCCCACGCCCACTGCTCCGGTCGGGTTGGGCCGGGCGGCCTGCACGCTTCCCCAATGGGCACACGCGCCGACCGCGAGCACCGCTACCGCGCCAGCGGCCGCCTCTTCGAGGACCGCCTTGGCGGTCCGCCCGCCGATCGTGGTATAAATGCCGCCCTCGGCCATCGGAACCGACCCGGTTACGACCAGCAGATACTTGCCGGCGTTGGCCTTCATTGCGGCCTGCAGCGCGGCTTCGGCCTGGTGTCCCGCTGCCGCCATGAGGGTGTGGCTGTAATCGAGCGAGATGGTATCGAGTACCAGATCGCCGATGGTGGGAGAGCTGGTGCGCAGCACGCTCTCCACGCAGCCGGTGCACTCCTGGAGCTGGATCCAGATCACCGACGGTCGCTTGATCGCGGCCAGGGCGTTCGCCATGCGGGCGCCGGCTGACGCACCCAGCCCCAGCACGACGGCCAGGCCGCCACAGTACTCCACAAATTCCCGGCGGGACACGCCGTTGGCGGTAAGACGATCGCCAAGGGTCTCGTCCTTGGCCCATGCTTGAAGCGTTGGCAGCGACATCGAGAATCCTCCGGTCCACACTTGACTTGGGACCGGCGGCGGGCGGGCGCCCGTCGTCGGAGGCCCGCGCGGGCGGGCATCCCCGGTGGGGATGGGATGTACGATGCCACGGAGGCGATGAAGGCTGGATGAAGAAGGGGTGAAAACAAGACGGGCAAGATGGGCAGGACGGGCAGGACGGGCGGGATGGGGGAATGGGGGGGCCGTCGGCGCCAGAGCCGTCCAAGGATGCAGAGTCATCCAAGACAGGGAGTCGTTTCCGTCCCAATTTGCAGCGGCTATGGTTGGCCTCGACCCATCCGCGCCAAGGGTTGGCGTCGGGGCAGAGCCGCGACTCCTGCCGGTCCCTGCTTCCCTGATTCCGGAGTGGCCCGTGAGCAAATTGACCATGACGACCGGATCGCTGCTGGTCCTGACCCTGTTACCGTGCGCCAGGGCGGTGGCTCAGGCTCCAGGCACCGCCGTGACCATCCCTGACAGCATCACGCCTGAACGGGTAGCCGTGGGCAGCGATCTCTTCAACGGCGGCAGCTGTGTGGCATGCCATGCGGTAGCAGGCATGGGCGTGGGGCGCTGGGCACCCAACCTGGCGGACCGGGAATGGCTCCATAGCGAGGGCGATTACGACGGAATCATGCATACCATCTTCTGGGGCGTGGAGAAGGAGCAGTTCAAGGCCGTGACGCCAAGGCGGTTCGAGATGAACCCGCAGGGGGGCATGCAACTTACGCGTGAGCAACTCAAGGCGGTCGTGGCCTATGTCTGGACCATCAGCCGTCCTGCCACCAATCAACTGGTTGCCGCACAGCAGCAGTTCGTGACGCTGGCTCGCAGCGGCAAGGCGGCCGATGCCGCGGCCATGTTCGATGCGGCGAAAAAGAAGGACTCGGACCATCTCCTGCTTGCCGAAAACGCGCTCAACCGGCTGGGCTATGAGCTGCTTCCCGACACACCCAGGGAGGCGCTGGCGCTCTTTCAGCTCAACGCCCGCGCGCATCCCGACTCGTGGAACGTGTACGACAGCCTTGGCGAGGCCGAGGCCGCACTGGGGAACAAGGCCGAGGCCATCCGCAACTACCAGCAGTCGCTCAAGCTGAACCCCAAGAATGACAATGCTGCCAAGAAATTGAAGGAGTTGCGGGGCGGCTGACCCTGGTTTGCGTGGGGGACAGGGCGGCTTCAGCTTTCAGCCTTCAGCCCTTAGCTTCCCGGATCCCTGCCACCCTCAGCCCTGACACTCTCATGCGCCGCCTGACGCTGCCTGCCGCCGCCCTCATCGTGCTCGCCATGCCGCTGCACGCCCAGGACACCACCACCTACACCCATGCCGACACGCTCAAGGGCTCGCTAACCGCGCCGGAGCGAACCTGGTGGGACGTGTCCTTCTATGACCTGCACGTCAAGGTCAACCCAGCTGACAGCAGCATCAGCGGCTGGAACGGCATAACCTATCGCGTGCTGGACCGTCCGAGGGAGATGCAGATCGACCTGCAGGCGCCGCTGGGCGTGGACAGCATGGTCCAGGACGGCCGAAAGCTGAAGGTGAGGCAGGACGGCAATGCGTGGTTCGCTGGCATCACCGGCAAGCAAAACAAGGGCGACACCCGCACGATCACGGTGTACTACCATGGCAAGCCCACGGTGGCCGTGCGCCCCCCGTGGGACGGGGGATTCACCTGGGGCCACGACAGTCTGGGCAAGCCCTGGATCGTTACCACCGACCAGGGCATCGGCGCCAGCATCTGGTGGCCCAACAAGGACGTTCAGGCCGACGAGCCGGACAGCCAGCGGATCGCCATCACCATGCCGGACCCGCTGGTGGAACTCTCCAATGGGCGGCTTCGGAGCGTGGAGCACCATGCCGACGGCAGCACCACCTGGGAATGGTTCGACCAGAACCCGATCAACAACTACGCCATCACCATCAACGCCGGCGACTACACCCACTTCAGTGACATCTATTACGGCGAGCGCGGTCCGCTCACGCTCGACTACTGGCCGCTCTCGTATCACCTGACTGCCGCGCAGCACACCTTTGCCCAGACGCCCGCCATGCTGCAGTGCTTCGAGCACTGGTTCGGTCCGTACCCATGGTATGAGGATGGCTACAAGCTGATCGAGGTGTCACACAACGGGATGGAACACCAGAGCGCGGTAGCCTACGGCAACGGTTTCACCAACGGCTACCACTACAACAATGTCTCACGCAGCCGCTACGGGATGATGTTCGACTTCATCATCATCCATGAGAGCGCCCACGAGTGGTTCGGCAACAACATCACCGCGCGGGACAACGCCGACATGTGGGTGCATGAGAGCTTCGCGAACTACGCGGAAAACCTCTACGTCGAGTGCCGTTTCGGGAAGGAAGCGGGGGCGCAATACGTGATCGGCACGCGGGGCGGCATCCGCAATGACAAGCCGGTGATTCCACCGAGGGGGGTCAATGCCCAGGGATCGGGCGACATGTATCCCAAGGGCGGGAACATGCTGCACACCATTCGCCAGATCGTGGGGAACGACTCCACCTGGCGCGACATTCTCCGGGGACTCAACCACACCTTCTGGCACCAGACCGTGGATGGCCAGCAGGTCCGCGACTACATCAGCCAGCATGCCGGCACCGACCTCGGCAAGGTCTTCCAGCAGTACCAGGAGACCACCATGGTGCCGGAACTGGACTACCGCATCAGCGGGAACACGCTGTCCTACCGCTGGAACCATGTCGTGCCGGGCTTTGCCATGCAGGTGGGCGTAACGCTCGCCGACGGCAAGTTTACCGTGATCCACCCGGCCGAGAGCTGGCAGACCACCACGCTCTCGCTCGGCTCGGCGGACGACTTCAAGGTGGACCCGGATTATTACGTGACGGCGAAAAGGGTGGAGTAGGGGTGGCGTGCGGTCGCGGGTCGCGGGTCGCGGGTCGCGGGTCAAAACTCGCGCGAGCGTCACCCCGACGAAAGTCGGGGTCCATGAGGGCTCACCCGACGAGAATCACCATGTCCGGGGCCCTCATGGATTCCTGCTTCCGCAGGAATGACGCAAAGCTGAGTTCGGACGCTCAACTGATGACTGACAACTGACGACCGACGACCGACGACTGACAACCGACGACTGACGACCTGCCGGCGACTGACGACCCTCGACTGCACGCCCCATGCTGGCCTCAGATTGGCGAGAATCCGTGGTCAGTCCAGGATGGGAGGTTCGTCTGCCGGCGGCGTGTTGGGCCCCGGGCGGTCGGTCCGCCGCCGGTCGCGCCGCTGGCCGGCTTCGTACCATCGGCGGGTGATCTCACCGGCCAGTTCGCGATTGCCCAGGCCAAAGGCGAGTCCGGCCGCCAGCGCCACGGCGCCCAGGATCAGGGTGAACGCCGCCGTCACGATATCCTCTGCCACGCCGATCTGCTGCAGTGCCATGAACAGCGCAATCAGGATCACGGCACCCTTGGCCACCTTGGCCACTGTCGGCACGCCGGCCACCGAGCCGGCTGACGCCAGGATCAGCGCCCGGACGAACTCGCCAACGATCATCCCGAGAATGACGATCACAATGGCGGCGATGAGCGTGGGGATGTAACCCAGCATCGCCCCGAACATGCGGTTGATGCTGTCCAGCCCGAGTGCCGTGCTCGCCAGCAGGATCACCACCAGCATGACCAGCCAGAAGATCAGCTTGGCCAGGGCCCGCACCGGATCCAGGCGGGAACCGGTGCGGCCCACCGCCTCGTCGAGCCCGCCGGCGTGTGCCATCCGATTGAAGTCGAGCCGCTTGAGCGTGTCATCCGTCCAGCGCTGGATCTGCCGCGCCAGCAGGTAGCCGGTGACGAGGATCAGCGTCGCGCCGATCAGCGCCGGCAGCATGCTGCCGATCTGTTCGGCTCCGAGCAGGAGGCGTTGCCAGAGTTCAGTCATGGGAAACCTCGATGACGACCTTGCCGATATGGTCGCCCGCTCTGGAGGCGGCGGTATGCGTCAACACCCTGCTCCAGCGGCACCACCCGGTCTATCGTGGGCCAGAGGCGTCCCGCATGGGCCTGCGCCACGATGGCCGCAAATTCCCTGCGATTTCCCATGGTTGAGCCGAGAATGCTCCACTGGTGCCAGAAGAGCCGGCGCGCGTCCAGCGCCAGCGCTGGGCCTGAGGTGGCGCCGCACACCACGATGCGGCCATTGCGGCTCACCACGCGCAATGTGGAAGCCCAGGTCGCTTCGCCCACGGAGTCCAGCACCACGTCAGCGCCCCGGCGGGCGGTGATTTCCTTGACCCGTGCGATGACGTCATCCTTGCGGTAGTCCAGCAGATGGTCGGCTCCGATCGCTGCCGCGGCCTCGAGCTTGGGGCCGGAACCGGCCACGATGACCCTGGCGCCAAGCTGCCGGCCCAGGCGGATGGCCGCCTGCGAGACGCCCCCACCCGCCCCCCACACGAACAGCGTCTCGCCCCCGACCAGGTGGGCACGCGTCATCAGCATCCGCCACACCGTCAAGGTGGCGAGGGGGAAAGCGGCCGCGCTTCCCCACTCCATGGCGCTCGGCACCGGCGCCACGTTGACGGCTGGCAGGGTGACCAGTTCCGCGATGGTGCCGCCGCGATGCTCGCCCAGAATGGCGAATTGCTCGCACAGGGATTCTTCCTGGGCTCGGCAGAAGCGACACTCGCCGCATGACACGCCGGGATTGAGCATGACCCGCTCGCCCGGCCGAACGCTGCTGACGCCCTCGCCCACCGCCTCCACCACCCCGGCACCGTCAGACCCGACGACGAACGGCCAGTCGTGGCGCGCGCCGGGCAGGCCGCTCGCCACAAAAAGGTCGAGCCGGTTGAGCGCGGCGGTGCGCATCCGCACCCGCACCTCGGAAGGCCCGGGCGACGGAGCGTCGGGCATGGTCACAACCTGGAGCGCCTCGATGCCACCCGGCCCCGTGAGCGCGAGAGCGCGCATTCAGAAGGAGGGCGTAGCGGCCTGCTCGCCGGCGCCGAGGGGAATGGTGATGGCTTCGGGCACGGCATCGGTTCGCTGTGAAATCAGGCGATAATCCACCTGCGAGCCGCCTCGCGCCACCCGCTTGCCCGCCAGGTAGAGATACCGCCGGCCATCGGGCGAGAGCGAAAGCGCCAGCACCGCGTCCTCGGTTTCCGCCAGAACTTTGCGGCTGGTGCCCGACTGGCGAATGATCTGGGTTCCCCCCTTGGGGCGGTCGCTGGCGTAGAGCAGGTCGCCGTTGGGAAAGAACTGGGGTGACTGGTCCCGCTGCGGCGTGGCGGTAATCCGGCGCACGCCCGAGCCATCGATGCCCATCTCGAAGATTTCATAGTTGCCGGCCCGCGCGCTCGCAAAGGCGATCACCCGGCCATCCGGTGACACCGCCGGCGAGACGTTGCCGCCGGGCGTGCTGGTGAGTTCGCGCGCATCACTGCCATCCACGCCGATGGTGGCAATCTGGGTCTGGCCGTCATGGCTCGCGGTGTAGAGAATGTGCGTCCCGTCAGGGGTCCACGATGGTTCGGTCTCGTCGCCACTCTCGGTGGTCAACCGCGTGAGGGCACTCCCGTCGGCATTCATGAGCCACACGTCGAAGCTTCCGCTGCGGTTGGACGAAAAGGCAATGCGGGTCCGGTCGGGCGAGTAGGCGGCATCCAGGTTGGTCGAGGTGTCCGCCAGCACCGGTACAAAGACACCGGGTTCGGCCAGCTGGATGGTGTAGATGCCGACGCCGCTCCGCGCGGCCCGGTCGGACGAGAGCAGCAGGTCGCCGTTGACGTAGACTTCCACTGAGTCGGCGGTGCCCCACGGCGTGGCGGCACGCACCAGCGTATGCCCGAGGGCGAGGGCGGAAATGGCGCCGGCGGAGACGGTGGCCACGGAGGGTCGTGCGCTGGTCCAGGTCACCGGCCCACTCACGCCCGGCACCACGGCGCCGTCGGGATCGAGCAGCCGCGAGGCCAGCTGCACCCGGTCGCCGACCCGCAGCGCCAGCCGCTGCCGCTCAACCGAGACCATGACCGGCACCACGTTCACCGTCCAGACCACGGAGTCGGCGCCCTCGATCCGCGCGGTGAGCGTCGTGTTGCCGACTCGGCGGCCGGTGAGCGTCCCGGTCTCCCGGACAAACTCGGCCACCGTGGTGTCACCCACGGCGAACGTCACCGGCAGGTCCTCGACCAGGTTGCCAGCTGCATCTACCGCCTTGACGTCAAACCGGCGCGCCGCCGTGATGGCCAGATTGAGTGGACCGCCATCAGCCGCGGGCACCGCCACGACCTTGGCGATGGGCGGGCGGACCACCACCTGGATACGGCCAGTCATCCCGAAGCCGCGCACCACAATGCCGGTTTGCCCGGGGCTGGCGCCGCGTACCACTCCGCCCGGAGAGACGTGCGCGACGGCCGTATCCTCCGAGACCCAGGTCAGCCCTGCCGTGAGCTGGCGTCCGTCCTGACTGGGCACAATCGCATGGAGCGTGTCGATCGCACCCAGGGCAAGAACCGTCCGCGCCAGTGTGGTGAAGACCGCCGTATCCACCACCACGGCGACCGTCCCGCTCACGCCATTGCTGGCCGTGGCCGTGATGGTGGTGACGCCGGGGCCGATCCCAACGACGACGCCGTCGTGGTCCACCGCGGCAATCCGGGTGTCGCCCGACCTCCAGATCAGCGGCACGATCGGCGGGGTGCTGCTGTCGGCAGTCGAGATGTGAGCGATGAGCCGGGCCGGCTCCAGGGGCAGGAGCGCCAGGGCCGCCGGCTCCAGCAGGATTGATGACACGGCGACGGCGCTGGCCGGCGACTGGGCGACGGCTGGGTCATCAGCTGACGTCACCGTGACAAGCGAGGTGTCCCGGCGTCCCCCTGCCACGGCTTCGACCATGGTCGTGCCCGCCAGCCGGCCGGTGACCTGGCCGTCCCGGCTCACGGCGGCGATGCTGCTGTCGGAGGAGAGATACGTGATGGCCGCACCCGAAATGATACGGCCTTGCGGATCGTAGGCGGCGGCAAATAGCCGGGTGGCCTCACCGGCCGGCAGCTCGAGCCGGTCGGGTGTGACCTGGACATCGGCGATGACCTGGGCGGCGGCGGGCCGCAGGGCTGCCGATGCGAGCAAGGCCGCCAGAAGCACCGTTTTCATGCCCCGAACCGTCTCTGCGCCATGCAACCGCGTCCGTCCTTCCATCCCTGCCATCCCTGGTGCGCCCGACTGTCCCGGCACGCGGTCAGTTCAGGCCCATTTAGCGTGAAATTGCAACGCGTTGCACGTCCCGGGCCGGACGGATTCACGGCCACCACGCGGGCATGCATCGGTTGGCGTCGGCATTCGGATTGGACCGGTGTGGAAGATCGAACTCGGGAAACCTTGCACAACAGTAGCGGTTGTGCAAGTTATAACGCGCGATGGCAGCTTCTCTACGGCCATCCCCGGCGGCTGGTTGTGCCGCAGTCCGATCCATGGAGCTTCAATGTCCACGCTAGACGACCTCGAAACGGGCTGGACGAGTGGTGGCTGGATGGACGACACACCGCTTTCAAGCGAGCCGCTCCCGCCACCGCCACCGCTGACCTTCAGCATGCCACCGGCAGAACCGGCCGAGCCGTTCCAGGCGCCCAGTCAGCCCGCGGCAAAGCCCGCGAGGGCCAGGACCAAGAGCACGGCGCGCAAACCGGTTCGCCAGGCAGCGGCCCGGAAGTCCGCCACAAAGAAGGCGGTACGGACACCGGCCAAGAAGGCAGCGGTACGGACGCCCGCCAAGAAGGCGGCGGTCCGGAAGCCGGTGAAGAAGCAGGCTGCGCGGAAGCCCGCCAAGAAGGCGGCGGTCCGGAGGCCTGCAAAGAAGAAGGCCACCCGGCGACGGTAGCCCGAGCCGTGCACCCCCTCCCTCCCGGTATGCTGGTCCGTCATACTGTTGTCCATCCGCTCTCGCTGCTCCTCCTCCTGGTCGCCCTGGTGACCGGTTGCAGGGGCAGCGGGCCGGAGGGGCTCGCGCTGGTCGGCGCCACGGTGATTGACGGATCGGGCCAGGCGCCGCTGGTCAACGCGGTCATCATCGTGCGGGGCACCACCATCGACACGATCGTGCCGGCGGCGGGCTACCGCATTCCCCGCCATACGCGGGTCGTGGACCTGAGCGGCAAGTGGATCATCCCGGGCCTGATCGACGCGCATGCGCACGTCTCCCGCTGGGCCCTCCCGCGCTATCTCGCCTATGGCGTCACCAGCGTCCGCGATGTGCACGGTGCGTTGGACTCGATCCTGCCGCTTCGCGATTCGGTGAACTTGTATTCGATTGCCGGACCCCGCATCTATGCCGCGGGCGCGATGATCGATGGGGTGCCGCCCACCTATCCCAATGCGTTCGCGGTGAAGGACCAGCGCCAGGCGCGCCGGGCCGTGGACAGCCTGGTGCAGGCGGGCGCCGACCTGGTGAAGACCTACACCAAGGTCGATCCCGAATTGATGCGTGCCATCATCGATGAGGCCCGCACCTTCCAGCTTCGGGTGGCCGCCCATCTGGGCCTCACCGACGCCGTCACCGCCGCCAATCTCGGCGTGCGGAGCATCGAGCACATGAGCGGGGTGCCGGAAGCTGCCAGCAGCACGCCCGAGGCGCTCTATGCCGCGCATCGCGCCGGCTTCTTCCGCGGCTGGACCGCGTTCGAGAAGAGCTGGGCCCACCTGGACTCGGTCGCCCTCCAGCGGGTGGCCGAGACGCTCGTGGCGCGCCACGTGATCCTGGTGCCCACGCTGGTCCTGCACGAGACCTATGCTCACCTGGACGAGCCGTCCACCTACACCGATTCGGCGCTCAAAGCCGTCCCTCGCGCCCAGATCGAGCGCTGGAATACGTCGGACATGATCCAGCGGGCCGGCTGGACCCGGGCGGACTTTGAGGCGTTCCGCCAGTCACGGCCGGTGCAGGACCTCTTTCTCCGGCTCTTCTACACCAGCCGCGGCATCATCGTGACCGGCACCGACGCCGCCAACCAGCAACTGGTGCCGGGCGAAAGCGAGCATCGCGAGCTGGCGCTGCTGGTGCGGGCCGGCGTACCGCCGGAGAATGCCCTGCTTGCCGCCACCCGGAACGCGGCGCTCCTGATCGGCGCCGACTCCATTGGAACGCTCGCATCCGGGCGCGCCGCCGATCTCCTGGTGCTCACAGCCGATCCGTACCAGGATATCGACAACACCCGGCGCATCCTGTACGTGATGGCGCGCGGCAATCTCATGCGGGCCGATTCATTGAGGCGCTGGTGAGGGAGCTCGTCGGTCAACGGTCAACGGTCGTCGGCAGCCCGTCGACCGACGACTGACGACCAAACATGGCCTTCTGGGAACTCCTGGTCGCGTGGGCCCTGGTGAGCGCGCTGTTCCTGGTCTGGGAAGTTGTGACAGTGCGGCTCACGCGTGCACCAGGCGCCGGTACAACGAGCGCCGGCCGATGGCTGCGCGCGCCGCTCCGCATTTACGTGACCGAAGCCCTGCTCCTTACCCTGCTTGGCACGCTCTGGTTTGCCAGCATCGGATCCGGCACCTGGCCGCTCGTCTTCCTCCTCCTCGGTCTCCTCATGGAGTGGCCCGGCCCGCTGCGGCATGGGCTGCACTCGCCGGACGGCTCTCGCCCGGCGGTCTCGCGCATCGCCCTCGGCACCCTGCGCGTGATTTCCGCTGGCGCAGTGATATGGATCTGGTATTGAAGACGGTACGCCGGGAAGCCGGAAGCGCGGGAAGATGATCCGTCTCACGACCTTCTCTCACGGTGCGGGATGCGCCTGCAAGCTCAGTGCTGTCGAACTGGGACAAGTGCTTGCCAGCCTGCCCGCCGTCGAAGACCCACGCATCCTGGTCGATGCGACCACCCGCGACGACGCCGCCGTCTTCCGGATTGCCGAGGACCGCGCACTCATTGCGACCACCGATTTCTTCACGCCCATCGTGGACGACGCCGCTGACTGGGGCCGCATTGCCGCCGCCAATGCGCTGAGCGACGTCTATGCCATGGGTGGCGTGCCGCTCTACGCCCTGAACCTGGTGGCGTGGCCGCGCGAAGGGCTGCCATTCGACCTGCTCGCCGAGGTGCTTCGCGGCGCCAATGAAGTGGCGACGCGCGCCGGCTGCCCCATTGTCGGCGGCCACAGCATCGACGACGCCGAGCCCAAGTACGGCCTTGCGGTCACGGGGGAAGTTCATCCGGATCGGATGCTGACCAACGCGCGGGCGGCGGCCGGCGACCTCCTCATTCTCACCAAACCGCTGGGGACCGGCATCCTCACCACGGCGCTCAAGCGCGACCGGCTCGGTGCCATCGGCCTGGAAGAGGCCGTGCGGTCGATGACCACCCTCAACGATACCGCGTCCCGGCTGGCGGTGGCACATGGCGCGCGCAGCGCCACCGACATTACCGGATTCGGGTTGGTGGGACACCTCGCCAGCATGATGCGGGCAAGTGGCGTCATGGCGGAATTGTGGCTGGATCGCTTGCCGTTGCTGGCGGGCGCTCTCGAGCTCGCGGCAGCGGGCGTGGTCCCGGGCGGCACCAGGCGGAACCTCGAGCAGGCAGTATCGGTCGAGTGGGACGCGTCCGTGCCTGACCCGCTCCGGATCCTCGCGGCGGACGCGCAGACCTCTGGTGGGCTGCTGATCGCCATCGGGGCACGGCATCACGATGCACTGGTGGAGGCCTTGCGCTCGGCCGGCACGCTGGCCGCCGCCACGATCGGCGAGGTGCGGTCCGGTGCGGCCGGCAGGATCGTCGCGTTGGTCAAGGGATAGCCGGCCGGACGCCGCGCAGGTCGCGATCCTCCGCCTGTCCATCCTTCCGCCTGCCCGCCTATCTTCCCCCGATGCGTTGGACACCCACACAAATGGACCGGCTGGAAAATGCCGCCCGCAAGCAGCTGCGCGTGGTGCTTCGGCGGCGCGGCACTGAATACGTCGTCACGGCGCGCCGGGTGACCACCGTCAGCGGCCGGGAGGCGCTGATTGGCCACCTGCCCATGACCGGCGAAGATCTCACCTTCAGGCTGGACGACGTGGACGAGTTCCAGATCATCGGCGACTGAGGGGCATGCCAGCGCCTCCCATCCTGGTGCACCTGGACGAGAGCTGCCTCGGCAATGGCCGTATGGGCGATAATCCCGGCGGCGCCGGTGGCGTGATTGAAACGCGCACCAGTTCCGGCGTCCAGCGCCGGGACATCTATCTTTCTTCGCCCGCCACCACCAACAACCGCATGGCCCTTGCCGGCGCCATCGCCACCCTCGACGCACTGTCTGCCAAGGGCCGGCGGCTCCGCGTCACGATTGTCTCCGATTCGGAATATCTGGTCAAGGGAATGCGAGAGTGGGCGCCCGCCTGGGAGGCGCGCGGCTGGCGTCGCAAGGGCGGCGCCATCGAAAACCTGGAGCTCTGGCAGGAGCTGGTGCACCGCGCTCGCGATCACGACGTGGAGTGGCGCTGGGTCCGGGGCCACAAGGGACACGCCAAGAACGAATATGCCAACGACCTCGCCATCAAGGCAGCGCGGGAGCAGATCAGCTCGGGAGGGGCGTCGGCGTCGGGGTTTCTGGAGTGGCTGGCGGCGCAGCAGCAGAAGGGACTCTACCTGGCGTATGACCCCGATGAGGAACTTCGAACGGCGTCATGATGTCGGGAGCCCGGCCCTCGCGCAGTGCGCGACGGACCTCGTCCTCCGCCAGCAGCCGCAGGTCCACCGCTTGTCCGACCCGCCTCGCCAGGGAGAGATGCTCGGTGAGTTCAACCGCCGACGCGCCGGCCACGGTCAGTCTCATCAGGTCCAGGCGCAGCGTTTCAAGCGCCGCCACCACCCCAACCAGCCGCTGGCCTCCCTCCGGCCCAGCCAGTCGCAGGGCCGAGGCATCCCGCTCGAGCGATTGCACCACGTCGGGCACGTCGGCAAACTGCTGTCGCAACTCCGACGAGAGTGCATCGAACAGCCGGAGAATGGCGCCGCCCAGGGCAAGCTCGGTGGGCTGGCCGGCGTCGCCTGCCAGGAGCGGCGGCGCCTGCAGCCCCAGGCCCGCGGCACGAAACATCAGGCGGCCAACCTTTCCACCAATGGCCTTGAGCCAGCGACTGGGCTTGCCCAGATGGAGCACGGTCCAGATACGCCTCACCGCCACGGCAGGAACCATCACCGCACCAGCGGCAGCCAGGTAGTTGACCCAGACCGGACCATTGATCGTCGCAAGCCAGACGAGCACTGCGGTCTTGGCCGCGCCAATCAACGAGATGGCGGCAGTTTCGCGGATGATATCACGCCGGGCCTTGGGCTGCACCCGAGTTTCTTCCTGCATGGCCCGGCTCTCACGCGCCACCGCGGGCTCGATGCTGCGGAAATCGTATCCCTGGCGAATCAGGTCGCGGGTCTTGCCCATCAGCTGACCGAACCGGGCGCCGGCGAGGCCGACGCCCATGGCCGACAGGGGATAGAAGACCAGGCCGGCAAAAGGCGACGTGCGAAAGATCGTGGCGTAGATCACGAGCGAACCAACCCCGACCATGAGCGGCACGCCAATCTCACCACCCGCAGCCACCGCATCACGAAGAAAGGACCGGACCGGTGGCGGAGTCTCGGGCACCGAGTCACGGGTGGCAGTGACCGCTTCGGCCAGTGCTTCCGCACTGGGATAGCGGTCCTCGGGCCGCTTGAGCAGCAGCCGGTCCACCGCGGCGGCAAATCGGGCCGGCACCCCGGCCGCATGCTCCCCGACCGGTGGCGCAGGCTCGGTTGCGTGGCGCAGCATCAGCGCCGATGCGGAGTCGGATTCGAACGGCGGCCTGCCGGTCAGGGCATACCAGGCGGTTGCACCCAGCGCGTACAGATCGGCGCGGCCGTCCACGGTATCGCCTGAGGCCTGCTCCGGTGCCATGTACTGGGGCGTCCCGATGGCGCTGCCCCGGTCATCGGTGCCGGAGGCCACCCGGGCAATGCCGAAGTCCGTCACCACCGCGCGGCCAGTATGGCGCTCCAGCATGATATTGTCGGGCTTGATGTCGCAGTGCACGATCCCGCGCGCGTGGGCGTGGGACAGGGCCCAGGCGGTCTCCTGCACCAGGCGCATGACGCCGGCAGGCGAAAGCGGTCCCCGCCGGCGGACCCGTTCGCGCAGCGTCTCGCCCTCGATGTAGCTCATCACAAAGAACACCACGGCGCCGTGTTCCTCCACCGCGTGGATCGAGACGATGTGCGGGTGCGACAGCCCGGCGGCGGTGCGGGCCTCACGCAGGAAGCGGCTTCGGAGCGCCAGGTCTTCGGCCATGGCCGGCGGCAGCATCTTGATGGCCACCAGTCGCTCGAGCGCAACGTCGCGTGCCAGGAATACGATGCCCATGCCGCCCCGGCCCAGTTCGGCCTGCAGGGAGTAGCGCCCCGCCACCACCTGCTGGAGACTGACGAATTCCGGGCTCGCGCCACCGTCGCCGTGCGGCATGGACGTCACCGACCCCTCACTTGATCTCGCGCACGCTGGCCCCGCCCTTGTCTGGCGTCCGGGTTATCCGGATCTCCGCTGCTTCATCCATCTTCAGATAGACGCCATGGTCGCCCTGGCCCAGCATGCTGGTCGCGGGATGGAGGAAGAGCCCCGCGGCATCGAGCGTGTCCACCGCAACCGAGGTGGACAGGTCACCCACGTCTCGCAGCACTGGCTTCGCCTTGTGCAGCTGGTCCTCATAATCTATGGCCACGTCCGCCTGGATCGGCGCGAGGCCGGGAAGCACCAGCGTCCCGCCAGTGACCAGCAGGCTTCGGGCGCCGCCGGCGTTGAAGGGCAGCGCTTCGTACTCCTTCACGTCAGCGTTGGTGTAGTCTCCCGTGGCAATGCCGTCGAGCGCCGACAGGATGGCGACCACGTTGAGAGCGCGGAGCCGCTGCTTCTCGGGATCATCAGGCAGCGCACCGCTTTCGATCAGCACCGTGCTGGTGCCCCACGCCTGCATGTGGTCGCCGAAGGCGCGCGGGTTGTAGGTGTCATCGTAATGAGCCATGCGGCCGGGAATCTCCCCCCGCAGGGTCTCCACGATGCGAGCCGCCACCTGGCCCGCGCGAGTGCGCACATCATTGTACTCGTCGCTGGTGTCGGTGGGCGGCGCCTGCAGCGCGATGGCCGTCTGCAGTCCAAGGCGGCCAGCGCGGGTCCGGGCATTCTGGTCGTGGAGATTGAAACCAAAGTCGGGATGCAGCTTGTCGCGCAGTGCCTTGAGCGCCCGGCCCTCGGGTGTGGCCAGCCGGGCCGCGTCGCGGTTGATGTCCACGCCGGCGGCATTCTCCCGCCGGAACAGCTCGGCACCATCCGGATTGAGCATCGGGACAAAAATGATCGTGAGCTTGTCGGTCAGCCGCTGGCGCAGGGCGCTCGGAGCGGTATCGGCCAGGAAGGCAAAGATGTCGGCCAACGCCATGGTGGCGGTGGATTCATCGCCGTGCATCTGGGACCAGAGCAGCGCGGTGGTAGGACCGTGTCCGTACGTTACCGACTGGATGGAGCGGCCCTGAAGCGAGCGGCCCACCTCCTTCACCGCCAGGCCGGATGCTCGCAGCGACGGGGCGACGGCGCGCCAGAACTGGTCATGCGTAAAGCGGCGCTGGGTGATGGCGCCGACGTGGTAGCGGCGAGCCAGGGCGAGCAGTGCCGCCGGATCCGGATCGCCGGCGGAGGCGGGGGGAGGGCTCATCGCGGCCACAATGGCGGCCGCGGCCATGGCCAGCCCTGTCGTGGCAATGGCAATCCGGGTGGGAGTCGGCATGCCCGGTATGATGGGGCCGTGTGCGTCAGGACGCCAGCGCCTCAGCGCGGGCGCCGCCCAATCATGCGGCCGGTGGGGTCCATGATGATGATGGGACTGGAGAGCGGCCGCTCGAATGTCGTGGTGCCCCCCAGGAGACGCGCCCGCGCCACGTTCACGGTGAAGCCAAGCGGCTCGGCACTGGCATAATCCACGGCGTAACCCAGATCCTGGATTGAGCCGATGGTCATGCCGGTGAGCGGATTGGCGCCGCCACCCAGAAAGCCGGTCATGAGTTCGGTATCGAACACCGACTCGCGCCAATGCGAATCTTCGGTGCCTGGACCTCCACCTGCCTCCACTGGCACGGTGGTCTGCTGGCCGCCGAGTTGATGGTACCGCTGGATCCCTACGGATCCGGTAAATCGCGGGTCGGTCCCGCCGTCGGCAACGGCGCCGGTCAGGAGGCCCTGATCCGGCCAGAGCGTCCCGAAGCCGAGCACATGTCCCATCTCGTGCAGGATCAGGTTATTCAACTCCGCCTGCGGCATGCCGCTGAGATCCGCCTCATCGAGCTGGATGTAGCCGAGCGACGGCAGCCCACCCGTGCTCCGCAGGACGCAGGGACCCGCGCCACCAAGAATGTTGCCGGCGCCGTCGATCGCCGTAATTTCGATGAAGATGACCACGTCGTCGATAGTTTCATTGACTGCCGGCTGATGTGATCCGCAATGTTCCGGCCGCCAAATTGAGAACCTGGCTGGACAGGTCCCCGGTCACGATCACGCGCCAGCGCTGCACCGCCTCATTCACTGCACGTCTGCTGTGCTGCGTTCAGGCTCCCGATGGGCCGGACGTCGATACTGAAGGGCGATGTCGGACCCGTAGCAGTGGCGTTGAAGGAGGCCGCGGGAAGCATGGAACCGACCAGCGTCGCTGAGAGGGTGTTGGCGCCGGGTGAGCGCCCCACCGACCACGAAGTGGAAGCTGCCCCCGATCCATCAGGCGCAACGGTGGAAGTCGAGACTGTCCCCCCGCCAAGCGTCACCTGGAACTGCACGCTGCCGCCCGGAATGCCGTTGCCGTACTGATCCTGGACCAGGATTTTGGGATTGACCGGAACCTGATGCCAGATGACCGCGCTCTGGTTGTTGCCTGCCACGATCGCGAGCGTCGTGGCGGGTCCGGGCACGGCGGTGACGTTGAAAGCCACGCTGACCCCACCCGGTGTCGACGCCGTGGCAACCTGGTGATCCGGCAGTGGTCCCAAGCGTCCAGGCGCCGGCGGTTGCCACGCCGCCGACGTCGGTCAGTTGCATCGCGTCGGCAATGCTGCCGCTGGTGGTCGCGAAGGTGACAGTCACGCCTTCGAGAGGCACGCCATTCACGTCGGTCACCTTCACCGATGGCGCTGCAGAAGTGGCCTGGCCTACCTCGCCGGTCAGGTTGTCGACCAGCTTGGTGAGGTTCGCCGTTGCGGTGCCTGTCGCGCTGAAGACTGCCGGCGCTGTCGCGCCTGCTACCGAAGCGGTGAGACTGTTCGCTCCCGGCGTTGTGCCGAGTGTCCAGGATGTTGCCGCCGCCGTTCCGGCGGCACTGGTGACAACGGTGCCACCCACGACCGTGCCGCCGCCTGACGTGACCGCAAAGAGGACGCTGACACCGGCGACCGGATTCCCCGCGCCATCGCTCACCAGCACGCTGGGTGGATCGGCGACGGCCGTGCCGGCTGGCGCGCTCTGCGCAGCGGCGCTCTGCGCCGACACCTGGGTGGCGGCACCGGTGGTCAGCGAAATGCTTCGCGAGAGTGTGGTGATCCCGGCGCTGGCGAACTTGAGCAGGTGCGGCCCGGTCGGTCCGCTCAGTGACAAGCTGGTGAACGTGGCTCGGCCGGACGCATCGGTCGCCACGCTTGTGGCGCCGCCAACCGACCCGCCGTCGAGGCTCACGCCGAGTGACACACCTTGTTTCTTGACCGGGCGGTCAAGTGAATCGCGCAACTCCACCACCGGCGCGGGATTCAGCACGGAGGCCACGGCTGCAGAGGTGGCGGGTGCCGTGATGAATGCCAGCGCCACCGGCGGCGCGGGCGTGGGATTGGGACCGGTCGAGTCGCCGCCGCAGCCGGCCACCAGGATGGCCACCAGGATGGCCAGGGCGACCCACACGGTCCTCTGCGGCGCTGCCGCCGGGAGCGGGAGAACGACGCGAGTCATGAGCGTCAGGAAACCTGTCCTCTGTCCATGTGGAGGAAGCGATGTCGGTCCGTGGATGTCGCAGCGGAGGATGCCCGCAACGTCGGGAACACCTGCCGTTGACTATGGCGTAAACGTCTTCTCACCGATCTTGACCGACTGCCCCACGGCGGTCAGGGCGAACACATAAAATGTATAGGGTTGCCCGGGCGTGAGCTCGCTGGCCGGATTGACCACCAAGCTGTCACCGACCGACAGGCTGTCGCCAAAGGTCACCGGCGACGTGATGGCGTTGGCCTTGGCCGGATTGGAAAACTTGAACCCCATGGCCCAGACTGGCCCGGTCGCGCCGTTCACCCCCACCTGGTAGGCCCGGCAGGCCGGCGTCCAGCTGAACTCCGGTTTGGTGCCGGCCGAGACCGTGACAGTCACATTGGTCGGGCAATCCTTGGTCGGGTTGGTGCTGTCACTGCAGGCGACGGCAAGGGACAACGCAGCAGCGAACAGGGCTATTCGGCAAGCGGTCATGCAGGGGTCTCCGCAGGGTGGATTACGCTGAAGTCGCCGAAATGTCGGCAGGGACCACGGTGCCGCGCTAGTGGCGCTGAGCGCTGCATTCTGGAAGTTCCTTCAGTTCCCAGTCGCGAAGCGCCAACTGTAGAGTCTGGGGAGGTTCAAGCCGCCGATGGCATACACGGCCGGTTCATCGCTGGTCGCGAGCACAGCACCAGTGCAGCCACCCTGCCCCCGGGAAGACCAGCAAGCCGACTCATCCTCGGGAGGGGCGAGCAGACCGAGATGGGAAAAGCTGCCCTGATCGAGCACCAGCACGCCGGGGTGAATCGCAGGCCCCTCAAGGCTATCCACGAAACTTGCCCCAACCATGTCGATCCCGACATAGAGCAACGGACGCGACCGATCAAAGACGATGCCCCAGGCGTTCCCGCAAAAGTCGTATCGTGCATGACCTCGCCGTCGGACGCCCGCACGAGCACCACGCGAGCACTATCGCAATTGACACAACGTGTGCCGCCTGCAACAGCAAGCCACTGGCCGTCGGGACTGAAGGCTACCCCTTCGCTCGACTGCACCCCTGGGATGCGATAGGCAATGGTGCCGGTCCCAACATCAAAGACGGGCACGCCAGCCTGGTCCCAGTTAACGCGGATACTTGCCCTGTCATGCGAGGGGGACATGACGGCACCCTGGACTTCCTCCGCCTGCTCACTGTAGGAAGGCCCCGGGCCAGTCACGGTGAATTCATGATTGGTCGCGACGAAGAGTCCGCCTGCTCCAAACTGCATTGCCGCTCGGGCATAGCTTACCGTAGTCGGGGACACCAGCTCGGGAGAGGGCAACAGCTTCCACCGCTGCATCGTCGAATCATGCGGCCAGACCAGGAACTCATCGTTCTGCTCGGTTGGACCTACACCCCGGAAGTTTGCCGCCGACCAGTCCATCAGGGAATCAAGGCGTACGAGTGTATTTGCCGTTGCGTTGATCTCCAGCAGATTCATGAGGTCCCCGCCCAGCACGACCGCGTCGCCGCCGACGGGCCAAACCATCACGGTCTCGAAGATCAATGTGGAGAAGTCGTGCGCCCCCGTAAATCCGCGCACCGAGACGGGATCGAGCGTGAACGTATCGCCGCTGGCCAGCGCAAGCTTGAGCATCACCTGCCCCGCCGCCCAGGCGGGCAGCGTGACGGTCCACGTAGAGTCATTCACCTGCCGCGCAGCGAGTACGCTGTCTGCCAGACGAAAGACCGGAGCCTGCTCAAGATCCCCGAAGATGCGATTCTGGACCAGCACGTCCGAGCCCGCCCAGATGCGGGTGGGGCTCACATGGAAATCCGCCCCGGTGTCGGGACCACTGTTGTCGGCGCAGGCGGCCAGCAGCGCTACAGCGCCCGCCATGCCGGCGGCAAGGGTGCAACGCATGGGGTCTCCGAGGAGGGAAGGGATGCAGTCAATATACAGCTCAGGATATAGCTCAGGAGTAGAGCGTCGGCCGTCAAGACGTCGAGCGCCAGACGCCAGACGCCAGACGCTGAGCCCTCGTCCCTAGTCCCCAGTCCCTCCACCCCCCATCTTCCTTATATATGCCTGCCCCCGCTGATGTCGTCTTCCTCTCCGCCGTTCGCACCGGCTTTGGCGCCTTTGGCGGTGCCCTCAAGGACTTGTCCGCCACCGACTTGGGTGTCATCGCCGGACGCGCCGCACTGCTCCGCGCCGGCCTCGAATCGGGGGCCGTGGACCATGTGATCTTCGGCAACGTGATCCAGACCTCCGCCGACGCCATTTACCTGGCGCGTCATGTCGCGCTCCGGGCCGGCTGCCCCGAAGAAACCCCGGCCCTCACCGTCAATCGGCTCTGCGGCTCGGGCTTCGAGGCGCTGACCCAGGCCGCACAGCTGATCACCCTTGGCCATGCGGACGCGGTGCTCGCAGGCGGCACGGAGTCGATGAGCCAGGCCCCACACGTGATCCGCGGAGCGCGCTGGGGCCTGCGCCTCGGCCCGCCGCCGCCACTGGAGGACACCCTCTGGGAAGGACTGCGCGACAGCTACTGCGACCTTTCCATGGCCGAGACCGCTGAGCGGCTTGCGGAACAGCATGCGCTCGCGCGAAGTGACGTGGATGCCGTGGCACTCAGAAGTCAGCAGCGCGCCGAGACCGCATGGAAGAGCGGCGCCTTTACTGACGAGATCGTACCGGTCGAGATCACCAATCGCAAGACGGGCGAACAGCTGGCGTGGGCCCAGGATGACCATCGCCGGCCCGGCACCACGGCCCAGGCGCTGGCCAAGCTGCCACCCTACTTCCGGAAGGATGGCGTGGTCACGGCCGGCAACGCCAGCGGCATCGTGGATGGCGCTGCCGCACTGGTCGTGAGCAGTGCGGCCTGGGCCAGCGATCATGGCGTCGCTCCGCTCGGACGCCTCGTCGGCTGGGGCGTCGCCGGGGTGGACCCACGCGTCATGGGTTTCGGGCCCGTTCCCGCGTCCCGTATTGCGCTGGCGCGGGCCGGCATGAAACTCGACCAGATGAATCTCGTCGAAGTGAACGAAGCGTTCGCAGCCCAGTATCTTGCGGTCGAGCGTGAACTCGACCTGGACCCTGACCGGACCAATGTGGATGGCGGCGCGATCGCCATCGGCCATCCACTTGGCGCCACCGGCGCCAGGATCATCGGCCACCTGCTGCATGCATTGCGGCGGCGCGACAGGCGGTTCGGGCTGGGTGCCGCCTGCATCGGCGGCGGGCAGGGCATGGCGCTGATCATCGAAGCATTTCCGAAAGCGGAGGCATCATGAACGGACTGCTGACTGTGCTTGCCATCGTAGTGGCGTACTCGTTCCTGAGTCTCCGGGTACTGCGCCAGTACGAGCGCGGGGTGGCCTTCTTCCTTGGCAAGTACAGCGGGACCAAGGGGCCAGGACTGGTCTTTCTCCCCGCGTTCTTCGCCACCATGAAGCGGGTCTCGCTTCGCATCATGGCCATGGACGTGCCACCCCAGGACGTGATCACCCGCGACAATGTCTCGGTCCGCGTGAATGCCGTGCTCTACATGAAAGTCAAGGAACCATCGAGCGTGATCCTGGAGATACAGGACTACCTCTATGCCACCAACCAGCTGGCCCAGACCACGCTCCGCTCGGTGCTGGGCGAGGTGGAGCTGGACGAGCTGCTGAGTGACCGTGAGAAGATCAATGCCGTGCTCAAGCGCATCATTGACGAACGCACCGAGGCATGGGGTATCCAGGTGGACGCGGTCGAGGTCAAGGATGTGGACCTGCCGGAGATGATGAAGCGCGCCATGGCCCGGCAGGCTGAAGCCGAACGCGAGCGACGGGCCAAGGTCATCAATGCGCAAGGCGAACTGCAGGCGTCGGAGACGCTGGCACAGGCGGCCCGCATGCTCGCCACCGAACCCAGCGCGCTGCAACTGCGATACCTGCAGACGGTGGCCGAGATTGCCACCGAAAACAATTCGACCACGATCTTCCCGATCCCCATCGACATGATCCGGCCCTTCATCGAGTCGGGCAGGGCGAGCAGGGCGGCCGAGGCGGGCGGGAAGGCGCTGCCGGCGCCCGATCCCACCTTGCCGCAGTTCAAGGTCGCCGAGAAGGACAAGGAGTCACGCTAGCATGACCGGCGGGCTTCCGGCGCGCATTGACCGCGCCGCCCTCGAGCGCATTCTCCAGCGCGCCACCGAACTCCAGGCCGCTGAGCGCGACCCCGGTCACGACATGACCACCGAGGAACTGCTCGCGCTTGGGAAGGAAGTGGGCCTGCCACAGCGGTACCTGCAGCAGGCGCTGCTGGAAGAGCGCACCCGCGTCGGTCTCGGTGGCGACGGCGGACTGGTGGCGCGCATCGCAGGTCCCGCCACCACCTCGGCCCAACGCGTCGTGCAGGGCGATGTGGAGAGCGTCCAGGCGGAACTCATCCGCTACATGGACGACCGTGAAATGCTGCTGGTGCAACGGGAGCAGCCCGGTGCAGTGCTGTGGGAACCGGTCAAGGGATTTCAGGCTGCGGTGCGGCGATCCACGGCCGCGTTCGGCCGGAGCTCGCGTGGCTACCTGCTCGACCGGGTGCCCACGCTCCGCGGCACTATCGCCCCGCTCGAGCCGGGCTATGTCCATGTTGCGCTCACGGCCGACATGCACGCGAGGCGCTCGGCTTTCATCGGTGGCGGTGCTGGCACTGCCGCCGCCGGCGTGGCCGGCACCACCATACTGCTCGCGCTGAGCGCATTTCCGCTGGTTGCCATCGCTCCCGTCGTCGCCGGCGCCGTGCTCGGCGTCATCGTCGTCCGACAGTACCCTCCCAAGGTCCAGCGAGTGCAGCTCGGCCTGGAGCGCGCCCTCGACCATCTGCAGCGCAGCGATCTTCGCGGCGGGACCCGGAAGCTTCCGCCGCGTGGCGGCGGCATTACCTCGCTCATTGCTGACGAAATCAGGAAGGCTCTCAAGTGAAGCAGCTGGCGCTGGTCTTCTCGCTTGCCCTGGCCATCGCATGCGCACGGAATGGCCAGCCGGACTTTGCCCCGATGCCAGAGGCAAGGCATGGTCAGATCGAACTGGACCCGCAGGAAGCCACCAAGAAACTGGCGGACGCGATGACGGCAGCTGGACTGCCCGTGACGGAAGTGGCGACGCGGGAAGGATTCGTCAGCACGGCATGGTACGACACCGCGACCAGGAAGCGCGCCGGGTCCCGTCCGCTGGGCACCGATGACGTTCGGATCCGTGCCTGGGTGATGCCGTGGCGGTACGGCTGGAGCGAGATCACCATGGAAGCGGTGTACCGGCCATTGGCCGATCCCTCTCGGCCGGAACGGGAGCTGGAGCGCAGCGTGCCCTACGATCATCCTGCCCGGGTCGCCATCCGTGAGATCATGCAGGGGATGGGTGCGACGAGCACGCTGGCCGAGTCCGATGCGCCCAAACCCGTGCTCAAGACACCGATCGGCGATCCCGGGCGGCTGGGCAAGCCCGGTGTCACGGTGCCGGAGCCGAGCGACACGACCCGCGCGGACAGCATCAGCCCCAAGGTCGCGAAGGGCGGCAGGGACAGCATCGCCGTCGCGCCGGCAGACACCGCTCGGCCAGCCGCCGATTCCCTGCGGCCTCGGCGCGACTCGGCGATCGTCTTTCGTCCTCGGACGCCGGGCGACACCATCCATCAGCGCGCCCGGCCCGACACAACCCGGAACGTCAGGCCCGACACGATTCGCGCTGCTCCAGTCCCGGCAGTTGATACGACGCGCGCGGCACCACCGGCACCACCGGCACCGCCGGTATCTGCTGCGCCCACCTCGGGCTACGCCGTTCAGGTGGCCGCGCCGTCAGACGCCTACACCGCCAATGATTTCTCGCGGCGGCTCCAGGCCACGGGGTATCGATCGCGCATCGTGACGGAGGACGGCAGATACAAGGTGCGGAGCCAGCTCTACGCCAACCACACCGACGCAGCCATTGCGCTGGAGCGGCTGCGGCGAACGTTCAGCGATGCGTTTCTGGTGGAGGAGTGAGGGCCATCCTTGCACGTCTTACGGCCGCCACTCAGGATACTCATCATCGGCAGCGTCGGTGGTCAGGCGGACCAGTCCCGTGCCGTCCAACTTGATCGAGTAGATGTCCCACTGGCCGCTGCGATCGGAGTCGAACGCCAGCCGGGATCCGTCCCCCAGCCACGACGACGAGAAGTCGTCGGCTGAATGCTTCGACACGTTGGTCGGATTCGAGCCATCAGGGTTCATGGTGTAGACTTCGTCGTTACCGTCGCGATCAGTCACAAATGACAGCGTCGAGCCGTTGGGTGACCAGGCGGGCGAGCAGTCGAACGCGGGATTGGCCGTCAGGTTCAAGGGGTTCTGGCCGTCCTTGTCCATGATCCAGACATCGCCGTTGCCGGAGCGGTCCGAAAAGAAGGCGATGTGCGACCCATCCGGCGACCAGATCGGCTCGCTGTCGAATCGCCGAGCTGTTGCTGATCCGTTGCGGATTCGAGCCGTCGGCGTTCATGATGTAGATCTGCGAGTTGCCATCGCGGTCAGTGGCGAAGGCAATCCTGCTTCCGTCGGGCGACCAATACGGATGCCGATCCACCGCGGGGTCGTCGGTAAGCCGGGTCACATTGCCGCCGTCGACGTCCATCACATACACGTCGGTGCCACCCGTCCGGGTCGACGCGAAGGCAATCCTGGTCCCGTCGGGCGACCAGGCGGCGTCGCCGTCAGCGGCACCGTTGTTGGTGATATTGATGAAGTCGGCTCCGTCGGTCGACATCAGGTAGATCTCGCGATTGCCGTCACGCTGCGTCTCGAAGGCGATCAGGTCGCGATCGAAATCGAATGACGGCTCCGGCGGTGGCGGCGGTCCGGTGGGATCGTCGCCCCCGCAGGCAGCGACAAGCAACGCCGCCAGAAATGCCGTCACAAGCGAAGTCGCCTGCCCCGCTGGCCTCGTACCTGGCATCTGCAAACTCCTGTCGTGAGCATGGACCGTGTGGCGACCGCAGGGGGCGGGCCGCCGACCGGGCGATGACAGGAGAACGCAATTGGAGCCTCCAACCGGACATCGGGCCATGCAGGCCGACTGCTGAACGGCGCAGGCGGCCTGCATGGCGCTGGCGTGTCGCGAGGCGTATATAAGTGAAGGTGGGCCGCAGGCGGCCGCCGTGGGCGGGCGGGGTGGTTTCCTTCATACTCCCGGAGCTGGGCCAGGGTGCCACAGGCACAGACCTTCACCCAAATCCTCAGGGCTTCTCGCGCCGGCAGCGGGCGCGCCGTCGACCGGCTCTTCTCACTGCTCTATGCTGAACTCCGGCGCGTAGCCCACGCACAGCTCGCCGCCAGCCCACCCGGCGGAACCCTGAATACCACCGCACTCATCAACGAGGCCTACCTGCGCTTGGTGGACCAGGCGGAGGCCGACTGGGAAGACCGCGCGCATTTCATTGCGTACGCGTCCCGGACGATGCGCACCATCGTGGTCGACTATGCCCGCCGGCGCGGTGCCACAAAGCGGGGCGGACACTTGGCCCGGGTGACGTTCGAGGAGCGTGACCTCCCGGTGGACACCCAGGCCGAGCTGATGCTTGCGGTGGACGACGCGCTCACCCGGCTGGCGGAGGTCAGTGAGCGGCTGAGCCGGATCGTCGAGTGCCGATTCTTTGGCGGCATGAGTATCGACGAAACGGCAACCGCCCTCGGCGTCTCGGACCGCACGGTGCGGCGGGACTGGGTCAAGGCCAAGACGTGGCTCTATATCAGTCTGTACGGCGAGCCGGCCGGCTGATCGGCCGGAGATCCGGAGGTACCCCTGTTCGCAGTGTCCCCTGAGCTGTGGGAGCGGGCCCAGAGCGTCGTCGACGCGGCACTCGAAGTGCAGCCGCACCAAAGAGACGCGTTCCTCGCGCAGGCGTGCGGAGATGACGAAGGACTCCTCCGCAATGTGCAGGTCGCGTTCGAAACCTCCGGCCACGGCTCGGACTTCCTTGAGCGGTCCATTGATGGGTGCGCGCCGGGACTCCTGCTGGAGGTCGCGGAGGAGGCGGAGGAGCTTGAGGACGTCTCCAGTGCAGGCGAGCGCAAGGCTGGAGACCGGGTAGGTCCCTATCGTTTGATCCGCGAGCTCGGGCGGGGCGGCATGGGCGCCGTCCACCTGGCCGAGCGGGATGACGAGCGCTACGAACGGCTCGTCGCCATCAAGCTGATCCGGCTGGATGGGCTGAGCAGGGAGCTGAGGCGTCGTTTCCTGCTCGAACAGCGCATCCTGGCCTCCCTTGAGCATCCCCACATTGCCCGATTGTACGACGCCGGCGCCGGCGAAGACGGCACGCCCTTCATCGTGATGGAGTACGTGGACGGGCACCCGATCGACGCTTACTGCGACGAGCACCGGCTCGGCGTGGCGGAGCGACTGGCCCTGTTCGACCAGGTCTGCGACGCGGTCCAGTTTGCTCATGGCAAGCTGGTCGTGCACCGCGACCTCAAGCCGGGCAACGTGCTGGTCTCCGAGCGCCGTGTCGTCAAGCTGCTCGACTTCGGCATCGCCAAGCTGCTGCGAGCGGACGACGACGCAGCGGCGGACGTGACCGCGATCGGTGGGGGTCGGGTCCTGACCCCGGAATACGCGAGCCCCGAGCAGTTGCGCGGAGAGCCCGTCTCCACGGCGACCGATGTCTACGCACTGGGAGTGCTGCTCTTCGAGCTCCTCACCGGCGCCTGGCCATACGGTCGCCGGGACCAGACGATCCGATCCCTCGAGCGGGCGGTGCTGGAGCGCGACCCTGACAAGCCGAGCGCCGTGGTGGCCCGGGCCGGTTCGACACCGCCACCCGCGCGCCGGCGAGAGCTTCTCGGCGACCTGGACAACATCGTGCTCACGGCGCTGAGCAAGGAACCCGAGCGGCGGTACGCCTCGGTCCGGGATCTCCGGGACGACGTCGCTCGTCACCTGAAGCACCGGCCCGTCATCGCCAGACCAGCCACGCTGGGGTATCGAGCTGGCAGATTCGCGCGCCGGCACCGCGTGGCGCTCGTCGTCGGGGGGGTTCTCGCCGCGTCTCTGCTGACGGGCCTGGCCGGCACGACATGGCAGGCTCGCGCCGCCTCGCGCCAGGCGCTCAGGGCCGACCGGGTGCGGGACTTCCTGGTGGAGCTGTTCGAGGTGTCGGATCCCGACCGCTCCAAGGGCGATACCATCACGGCCCGGGCACTGCTGGACCGGGGCGCAGCGCGAATTGATTCCGAGCTCGCCGCCGAGCCGCAAACGCAAGCCGAAATGCTGGGAGTCATCGGGAAGATCTACCAGAAGCTCGGGCTGTACGACCAGGGGCGTCCACTCCTGGAGCGGGCACTGTCGGCGCGGCGCGAAGTGTACGGCCCCCAAAGCCTGGAGGCAGCGGCGGGCGCCGCCGACCTCTCCTCTCTGCTCTACGACCAGGGCGAGTATAAGCGGGCGGAGCAGCTTGCGCGCGACGCGTTGGCCGTGCGTCGGGAACGCCTGGGCATGAACGACACGCTCGTGTCGGCCAGTCTCACCAACTTGGCGGCCATCGCGGACGGTTTGGGACGGCTGGACGAAGCCGACAGCCTGTACCGGGCTGGGCTGGCCATCGACCGCCGTATCGGAGCTGAGGAGGCCGTGGCCAGCGATCTCAGCAGCCTGAGCGTCGCCCTGTGGCGCGAAGGGAAATACGACGAAGCACTGCCCGTGGCCGATTCGGCACTCGCCCTGCGGCGGCGGCTCCACGGCAACGAGCACACATCCGTGGCCATCGATCTGTTCAACTTGGCGACCATCGTCATGGCCACCGGCGACTACCAGCGCGCGGAGGCGCTCTTTCGGGAGTGCCTCACCATGCGAAGGAAACTGCTGGGCGATGACCACCCGTACGTGGCGCTGACCCTGAGCAACCTGGGCGAGGTCCTTCAGCGGCAGGGCCGCCTGGCTGAGGCCGAGGCCGTGGATCGCGAAGCACTCAAAATCCGCCGCGCCGCGTTCGGGGACGATAACCTCGACGTCGCGACCAGCCTGAACGAGCTCGGCGTGGTGCTGTACTTCAAGGGAGACAGGAAAGGTGCCGTCGAGCAGTTCCGGCGTGCTCTGGCCATCTGGCGCCCCCAGCTGGGCGATGCCCACCCCACCGTGCTCACCGGTCTCAACAATCTTGGCGCCACCCTCCGTGAGATGGGAGATCTCGACGGCGCCGAGCGCACCCTGCGGGAGGCCCTGGACTTGAGGCGACGGGCATTGGGGGAAGCACATCCTGATGTGGCCCAGAGTTACAACAATCTCGCCGAGGTGCTGGTCCGGAAAAAGAAGTACCGGCAAGCCGAAGCCGACTTCCTCACCGCACTTGCCACCTGGCGCGCGGCGCTGGGACCCGACCATCCCACGGTGGCCTTTGCTCTGCTTGGCCTGGGCCGGATGCTGGTGGACCAGGGCCGCGGCGCCGAGGCCGAGCCCCTGCTCCGAGAAGCGCTGGACATCCGACTGGCCAAGCTCGAGGAAGGGAGTGTGCAGGTGGCGTACGCACGGCTCGCCCTGGGGCGGTGCTTGGTTCGGCTGCGAGGCTTCGAGGAAGCCGAGACGCTCCTGCTCGCCAGCTACCCGGTGTTCGAGAAGGTGCAGGGCAAAGACCACGAGACCACGCGGCGCGCCCGGGCCGCGCTCGCTGAGCTGTACCGGGCCTGGGGACGCCCGGCGGATGCGCGGCGGTACACGAGCTGACACGTCCGGAGGCCACCCATGCTCTGGCATTCCGCCAACGGTGTCCGGTTCCCGAAGCGAAATCCGTTCTCCCTCTCACCTCGATCGCGACGATCGCGTGCCCGCCACCGCCGCGCGAGTCGGATCACCACGACGGGAGGAGAGAGATGGTCAGCACGATTCAGAGGACATGCGCCGGCAGGATTCCGGCGGTTATCGTCGCGGCGCTCATCGCCGGTGCCTGCAGCCAGGAAGCGCCGACCGGGCCCGAGCAGCCGGCCCTGAGCGCGGCTCAGTTCCCGATCACCGGCTTCGAGCTCGCTTCCGTAAGCGCCAGCATCTTTCACACCTGCGGTGCCACCAAGAGCGGCCAGGCATTCTGCTGGGGGTCGAATGTCTTCGGCCAGTTGGGCGACGGGACGACCACGAACAGCAACGTGCCGGTGGCGGTGGCCGGCGATCTTCAGTTCACCTCCGTGAGCGTGGGCGGACATTTCTCCTGTGGTGTCACCAAGGGCGGCCAGGCGCTCTGCTGGGGAGAGAATGGCCTTGGCCAGTTGGGCGACGGGACGACCACGAACAGCAACGTGCCGGTGGCGGTGGCCGGCGATCTTCAGTTCACCTCCGTGAGCGCGGCCGGAACTCACTCCTGCGCTGTGACCAAGGGCGGCCAGGCGCTCTGCTGGGGAGGGAATGGCGTTGGCCAGTTGGGCGACGGGACGACCACGAGCAGCAACGTGCCGGTGACGGTCTCCGGCGGCTTCCAGTTCGCCTCCGTGAGCGCGGGCGATGGGCACTCCTGCGGCATCACCAAGGGCGGCCAGGCGCTCTGCTGGGGAGGGAATGGCGTTGGCCAGTTGGGCGACGGGACGACCACGGACAGTAACGTGCCGGTGGCCGTCTCCTCCGCCTTTCAGTTCACCTCCGTGAGCGCGGGCGTTCCCTACACCTGCGGCGTCACCAAGGGCGGCCAGGCGCTCTGCTGGGGGGCCAATATCTCCGGCCAGCTGGGCGACGGGACGACCACGAGCAGCAACGTGCCGGTGGCGGTCTCCGGCGACTTCCAGTTCGCCTCCGTGAGCGCGAGCAATAATGCGCACTCCTGCGGCGTTACCAAGGGCGGCCAGGCGCTCTGCTGGGGATTCAATAGCTCTGGCCAGTCAGGCGACGGGACGACTGCGGACAGCAACGTGCCGGTGGCGGTCTCCGGCGGCTTCCAGTTCGCCTCCGTGAGCGCGGGCAAACTCTACACCTGCGGCGTCACCAAGCAGCTCGGCACCTGGTGCTGGGGGCAAAACGATTTTGGCGAGTTGGGCAACGGCACCAACGTGGGCTCGCTGGGTCCCTCGCCAGTCGCCACGCCCTGAGGCCCGAGGAGATCATGCTGAGCATGGGGTCAATCAACAAGGCGCGATTCATCGTTGGCGGACTTGCGGCGGGCGTGATCATGAATGCCGTGACGCTACTCGCTGCCCGACTCTATCTCTCCGCAATGATGGACCTGCTCACGTCCCGAGGGATACACCCTCCCGGCGGGGCGATCCCGAGTTGCCAGTTTGGCCTCCACGGTCGCCGGCGCTTCGATGTAGCGTGAGGCGCAGGACCAGCCCGTTCATGCACTCGACTCTCCGGCGCGGACAGACGCGCCGGGGAGGGCGCACGAGATCATCCCTCGCTAGAGGAGGCTACCATGAGACCGACCCGCCCGCCCGTCTCCGCGTGGCTGCTCGCCGGCGCGCTGCTGCTCCCCGCCGCGCGCCCGGCGGCCGCGCAGCTCGACACCACGAATTTCCCGGCTCGTCCCGCGGCACGCCTGGCCAGGCTCGAGCGGTTCTTCGGCACCTACGTCTACACGGACAACGAGTACGGGGGACTCGGACCGTGGCGCGGAACGGTTGCCGTCCGCCCCGCCATCAAGGGCTGGTACGTCCATTTGGTCATCGATACCCGCTTCGGCCCCATCGATCGGCAGCTCGAGGTGCTCATCACCTGGGACGAGGCTCTCGGCCGCTACCGCACCTGGAGTTTCGACACGAACCCACCGGGGCCCCCGGGCAGGATCGAAGGAGAGGGACGGTTCGAGGGGGACGAGTTCGTGATCGAATTGAAGAACGTACCCGGGCCGCACGGGGAGCCGCCCGCGACCCTGCGCGACCGGGTACGGATGGAAAGCCCGGACGAGCTCGTCATTGTGACGGAGGTCGATCCCCCGGATGCCGAGCCCTTTCGTATCGGCACCTGGAGAAGCATGCGTATCTCGGCCAGGTGACGGAGCAGCGCACCGAGGCCGTTTCCCCCGCCGATTCCGAATGGGTGAGCTGGGTCCACGACCAGCAACCGTCACGCGCGTGGCGTGCCAGCACCCGGGAGGAGAAGGCACATGATCGCGAGGTCACCGACAGTCTGCCGAGCGTTGCTGGCTCTCGCAGCTTGCGCCGGGCTGTCGTGTTCATCATCCGAGCGGGGCCCGATGACCTCGCCCAGGCCGGTCGCGGGATGCGTGCACGAGCAGATGCGACTGAAATGATTCCAGTCGCATCGTTGACCTCAGGAAGGCAGGTTCCAGAAGGTTTGCCGCCAATTTTCAAGTGGTATTGCGTTCACGGAGGGAGTAGCGAAGGGTGCTCGGGACACGCCCACGACCCATGACTCACGACTTATGTCACGTAGCTCCGCACCCACTCCTCGAGCCTGGGCAGATCCAGCAGTGCGTCCTTGCACGGCCCTGACGGCAGGGTCATCGTGAGCCCCAGCACCGGCACCTTTCCCGCCACGTCATGCAGTCCGCTCACCATGTCCCGCTCGCACGCTACCGCCACGACCGCGCGCGGGCGGCGTTCGCGGATCACACGCCGAGCAAGCTGACCGCGCGTCGCCACGAACACTGGGACGTCATACTTGCCGGCGATGCCGAGGACTCCGTCGAGCGTCTGTTTGGACAGGCAGCGTGGGATCAGCACCAGCAGCTCGCCCTGCCCCACTTTCCGCCCCCGCCTGGACGCCAGTGCGTTGTAGACCTTGACCGAGGCGTTCTCCACCCAGTCGCGCCAGCCAAAGAGACTCGAGACACGGGACGTGAGACGCATGAGCCTGAGAAACGGTCCCCGTTCGGCCAGTCGTTCGGGCAGGAGGGGGCGGTGCAGGAGGCAGGAGCCGTAGAGCAGCGCCCACCAGCCGAGCGAGATCAGCGCCGTCAGTGCGAGCGTCATCCAGAGCCCGGCGGGAATCGCTGGGTGCAACAGCGCGAGACGAGGTGTAAAGAGGTAGATCGCGGCAGCGGCCAGCAGGAATGCCCCCGCCATTGCCGCCACCGACCAGGCAAAGAAGAGCCAGGCCGGCGAATCGAAGTTGCCGGCATTGGGCAGGGGCTTGCCGTCCCACTCATCCCATTCGTGACCCAGCCGGCGGTCGACATCTATGTGAATCAGTTGGGCGCGCGATGTGTCGGGCATGAATTGAACATAGACGGCTGGACGGCGAGATGTAGGGGCGGGTCCTGGACCCACCCCCACATCTCGCCGTCTTGCCGTCTCGCCGTCTCGCCGTCTTCTTTCCCCCCATGCTTCTCCGTCCCGCCATCGCCGGCCCCTTCCGCACCGACCAGCGCGCGCGCGCTGCCTACTCGGAGGGCGCGGGCATCTATCGGATCCTTCCGGAAGCGGTCGCGGTGCCTCGGACGACCGCCGACCTCCGGGCGCTGCTGGCGTGGGCATCGACTCACGGCCTGGCCCTGATTCCCCGGGGGGCCGGCAGTGCCATGGGAGGCGGCAACGTCGGGAGCCATGTGATCGTGGATCTGACCGCGCTGGATGATCGCTCGCTCAGCATCGACGCAGGTCGCGCCCGCGCCCGCACCTCTGCGGGCGTCACCTGCGACTCGCTTCGCGCCGCCGCCTCGCAGCACGGCCTCCGGCTGCCGCCCGATCCCTCCAGCGGCCGCTGGGCAACGCTTGGCGGCATGGTCGCTACCAACGCCTCAGGCGCCCGCTCGGTGCGCTACGGCAGTGTTCGTCCCTGGGTTGATGGGCTCACCCTGCTGACCACCGACGGCGAGACGCTGCAGCTTGAGCGCGGCAAGCCGGCGCCGGGAAGCGTGGCCGCCGTCAAGCGCTTCGAGATGGGCGCGGCACCCGCCATTCGGCAGGCGGAGTCGCTCATCCGCTCCAGCTTTCCTCATACCAGGAAGAATTCCAGCGGGTACGCACTCGATGCCTGGCTCAAGTCAGGTGACCTGCTCGATCTCTTCATCGGATCCGAAGGAACGCTGGCGATCGTGACGGACATCGAATGGCGGCTGGACCCTGTGCCGTCAACCACGGTGGCGCTGCGCGTCTCGCTGGCGTCGCTCGACATGCTGGCAGATGCGGTGGGCAGCCTGCTGGACCACCGGCCGTCTGCCGTGGAAATGCTCGACCGCACCTTTCTTGGCCTGGTGGCTTCGCGCTTCCCTGACCTTCCCGATCTCCAGCGACTCGACGCAGTGCTGCTGGTGGAGTTCGAGGCGGCGAGCGCGGACGAAGCATGCGCCGCGGCGAGCGCGGCTGCGGCCGCGGTGGCGCCCTTTGCCGAGCGGGTGGAGTCCGCGCTGAGCGATGGCGAAGTGCAACAGCTCTGGGCGCTTCGCCATGCTGCAAGTCCCATCCTCGCCCAGCTTCCCGAGTCACGGCGCTCGCTGCAGGTGATCGAGGATGGCTGTGTCCCGGTGGCGCGGCTGGGCGAGTATGTGCGCGCGGTGCGAGATGCGGCGGTCAGGCACGACCTCGAGGTGGTGCTGTTCGGGCACGCGGGCGATGGGCACCTGCACTGCAACCTGCTCCCCGACGTCAACAGCGATGGATGGGAAGCGCGGGTGGCGGCGCTGCTCGACGACGTGACCGATGCCGTGGTGCGGCTCGATGGAACCCCGAGTGGCGAGCATGGGGATGGCCGGCTTCGCGCTCCCCTTCTGCCTCAGGTGTTCGGCGGCGAACTGCTGGATCTCTTTGGCAAGGTGAAGCGGGCATTTGACCCCGATGGTATCTTGAACCCCGGCGTCAAGCTGGGGACGGCGCCACCGGTGGCGGATCTGAAGGTGGGCCGCCACGCCGCACCGATTCCGGATGACATTGCCCTCGCACTTCGCGAGATCGAGCGCAACGCGGGGTACGCGGTGAGCCGGCTGGAATTGGTCTAGCGGCTCGGCGGCCGAAGCGCACCTCGCGACCCGCAACCCGCAACCCCTGAACCCTCAACCCCACGCCCCATGGAAATCTTCCGCTCGCCCCGTGTCACCCTGATCGGCCGCCCGCAGTTCGTCGAGCCGGCCCACCTTCCGGTCACCTGGCAGGGCGACTCGAGCGATGGCGAGCGACTGGCCGAATTTGCCGGTCGGCTCTGCTACATGAGCCAGCGCAATCCGGCCAATCGCACCACGGCGGAGTACCTGCAGAACATCCTGAAGCAGGGCCACGGCTCGGTCTTCGAGCACGCTCAGTACGTGCTCCTGGTCGAGGGGATTTCACGCAGTTGCAGCCATGAGCTGGTGCGACACAGGGCTGGCTTTGGTTACTGCCTCGCGGGTGATACTGAGATCTACAGTGAGCATCGCTGGGGCAATCGCCGGAATGGCACCAGGCGGCGGACGATCCGGGACATCTTCGAGATGAGCAAGACTGCGCATGGCAGGTCTCGGCTGAAGCTCTTGCGGCTCCGGTCTCTCGATGAGAAGTCCGGCGCTTTTACCGTCGGCAAGGTGAGGGCGGTAGCTCATTCGGGCACCAGGCCGGTATTCCGGGTGGAACTCGAGGACGGCAAGGCCGTTACCTGCAGCAAGGATCACCGGTTCCTCACCCCAACGGGCTGGCGACGCCTGGAGGATATCGTAGGTCTCGGAATGACCAACGAGGGGACCGCCACGTGGACGCGGCGGGACACCGAGATCATGGTCAACGGGATCCCTGCAGTTCATGACCGGGACTGGCTGTTCCGCCACTACGTCGAGCTGAATCTCTCTCAGAAGGAGATCGGCGAGATCGCGGGAGTATCCCACCATACAGTACGGAGCTGGGTGCGACGGAACGGCCTGCAAAAGCCACTCGGGTCCTGGACAGTGGGTCGAGAGCCGTGGAATAAAGACCGCCGATACAGGGCCGGCTGGCACCACTCTACTGAGACGCGCGCGCAACTGAGTGCGAATAAACTGGGGGCACGTAATCCCCAATGGCGAGGCGGCACCACCCGGCAAGGTGTTGCAATTCGCAAGATGGCAATGAAGCACCGAACCATCGTGTATCAACGTGACGATTACACCTGTAGGCTTTGCGAATGCCGCGGCGGCCGGCTGACGCTCCATCATCTGCTACCCATCTGGCTGCGGCCGGACCTGGCCGCAGACATCGACAACCTGACGACACTCTGCCGCAGTTGCCACCACTCGCTCAATGGACGCGAACTGGAGTACGTCGAGCGGCTCGGAGCGAGGCTGGAGGCGTCCGCATTGGCGACCACACCCCAAAAGGGCCGTGGCAATCTCATGGTTCCCCGGCCCCGTCGGATCGTGCAGGTCACCTACGCCGGTGAGCAGGAGACTTTCGACCTCGAGACGGAGGGACCAAACCACAATTTCGTGGCCAACGGTATCGTCACCCATAACTCCCAGCTTTCCCAGCGCTACGTGGACGAGTCCCATGCCGCCTTCGTCATGCCGCCCGCCATCCAGGGCGACGCCGAGCTGGAGCGGGATTGGGAGACGCAGGTAACCGACGCCCAGGCCGCCTATGTCAGGGCTGTCGAGCATCTCATGACGCGCTATGAGTGGGTGGAGAGCAAGGTCCACCGCCGGAAGATGGCGCGCGAGGCGGCGCGCAGTGTGCTGCCCAACGCCACTGAGGTGAAGATCGTGGTCAGCGCCAATGTCCGGGCTTGGCGCACCATGCTCGAACTCCGGCTTGGCGAGGGAGCGGAACTCGAAATCCGGCGCCTGGCAGTCGAGATCCTGGCGGCACTCAGAACCGAAGCGCCGCACCTCTTCGGCGACTTCGAGATCTACCGCGCCGACGATGGCGCCGACGCCGGACGGGTCGGATTCCACAAAGTCTGAGCGCCAGTCGGTCAATTTTTTTCGAATCCAGCGCGCCGGGAGGCAGGTCACCAGCCTCCCGGCGCATTTTCGTTCGCCGTTTTCTATTGTGTACTGATAAAGGATTTCTTACTTTAACTGCGTCGGCGTAGCTCCAGTTCGCGCATGGCCGGATAGTCGCGACGGCCTTCACTGCAGGAGACGCCTTTGGCAGTTCGGATCGGACTCGCCTATAACCTGAAACCTGATTCTCCGGCTCACGCAGCCGGAGCCGCCTCCGAGTCTCCCTCGTCGGGCGTCGCCACCAACCGCCTCCTTCGTTCCGACCTCTCGCAGCCTGACCTCTACGCCGAGTGGGATGAGCCCGCCACCATCGACGCGGTGGAGCGTGCGCTCGCCTCCGTCGGCCAGGTCATCCGGCTGGAAGCGACCGACACGTTCCCGGCCCGGCTCGCTGCCGCGCGGCCCGACTTCGTGTTCAACATCGCGGAGGGGCTGTACGGTCCCAACCGGGAAAGCCACGTCCCCGCCATCTGCGAATTCTACGGCACGCCGCACCATGCCTCCGACGCACTGACCCTGGCGCTCTGCCTGCACAAGGGCCGGGCAAAGGAAATCATGGTCCAGCATGGCGTGCCCACCGCGCCCTTCATCCTCGCGCGCTCGCGGACCGATGCCCGCAACTGCACCCTGTCATTTCCGCTCTTTGCCAAGCCAGCGTTCGAAGGGTCCGGCAAGGGCGTGAGTGTCCGCAGTCTCTGCCACAACCGGGCCGAGCTGGTCGAACGGGTCGAGCAGCTGCTTGCCACCTATCACCAGCCGGTGCTGGTGGAAACCTGGCTACCGGGGCTCGAGTTCACCGTCGCCGTCATCGGCAATGGCGCAGAGGCACGCTGCTTGCCCATCGTCGGCATGCGGTTCGACACCTTGCCGCCCGGCGCGCCGCCGATTTACGGCTACGAGGCCAAGTGGCTCTGGGATACGCTCGACCAGCCGCTCGACATCTACGACTGCCCGGCCGCCATCCCCGAGGAGCTGGCGGTCCAGGTGCGACGTGCGGCGCTCTCGGCCTACCAGGCGCTGGACTGCCGGGATTGGTGCCGCATCGACGTGCGCTGCGACGCCACCGGCCAGCCGATGGTGGTCGAGCTCAACCCGCTGCCGGGCATCCTGCCTGACCCGCGGGACAACTCCTGCTTCCCCAAGGCGGCGCGCGTCGCGGGGATGGAGTACGACGACTTGATCCGTACCGTGGCTGACATCGCGTGGCGCCGCATCAGCGGCCGCTCGCTCCTGACCGGGGCGGCGGCGTGAAGGTTGCCATCATCTACGACGCCGGCGGTGATGACTGGACCGCCCGCGACGTGGCGGCGGTGCGCGGCAACGTGAACGAAGTGCGGGACGTGCTGCGGCTCCGCGGCCACGAGGTGGAGTCCATCGCCGTCCGGCTCGGCGATTTTCGCTGGCTGTCGCGCGCCCGCCGGGCCGACCTGGTCATGAACCTCTGCGAAGGCGTCGGCGGGCGAGCCCGCTACGAGGATTCGGTGGTCGCGGCGCTCGAGCTGGCCGACACGCCCTTTACCGGGCCGCGTTCGTGGCCCATCACGCTCTGCCACCGGAAGCACGTAGCCAACACCCTGCTTCAGTCGGCCGGGCTGCCGGTGCCCCGCTTCTTCCTGGCGGAAGGCAATCGCATCCCAGCCGACGCGCCGCTGCCGGCCATCGTCAAGCCGGCCGCGGAAGACGCCAGCGTGGGGATTGACGGCGGTGCCGTGTGTACCACTCGGAAGGCCTTGCGCGAGCGGGCATCGCGCATCCTCGAGCACTTCGACGACGTCATGGTGCAGGCCTACGTGGCAGGCCGGGAGTTCAACGTCGGCTTCGTCGGGACCGAGATGCTGCCGATCTCTGAGATCGATTTCGCCGGGATGCCCGAGGGCAGCTGGCCAATCGTCACCTACTCGGCCAAGTGGGATGAAGCGCATCCCGAGTACGACGGCACGACGCCGGTCTGTCCCGCCGCCATTCCCGCCGACCTCGCCCGCCGGATCGGCAAGGTGGCGCGTCAGGCATGGATGCTGATGTCCGGTGGTGAAGGGTACGGGCGCGTGGACCTCCGGCTGGATGATCAGGGACAGCCATGGGTCATCGAAGTGAATCCCTGTCCCGACCTGAGCAGCGATGCGGGCCTTGCCCGCATGGGTCGCGCCCACGGCTGGGACTACGGCGAACTGGTCATGCGGATCGCGGATGAGGCGCTCACGCGCTCCCGCCACATGCGGGCTGCCACCGCACTGACGGCCGGCAAGAGCGCGGCCGAGGCGGCGTGGCGACCGGAGGCCTGACCCTGCGGCCTGCCCGCGCCGGTGATCGCGTCGGTGTCGAGGCGTTCATGCGGAACATCGGGCTCTTCCGCCCGGATGAACTACCGGTGGCGCTCGAGGTGTTTGATGCGGCGGTCGGGGGCGATGCCTCCTATACCGCGATGGTGGCCGAGCAGGATGGACGCCCGGCCGGTTGGGCGTGCTGGGGACCGACCCCTTGCACGCTGGGGACGTACGATATGTACTGGCTGGCTGTGGATCCCGCCCTGCAAGGGGCCGGGGTCGGCGGCCGGCTCGTGGCAGAGATGGAACGGCGGCTCGCGGGCTCCGCCCGGCTCATCGTCGTGGAGACGGCCGGGCGTCCCGACTATGCGCCAACTCGTGCCTTCTACGAGGCACGCGGCTACCGCAGGACCGCCACGATACCGGGCTTCTATGCCCCGGACGACGACCTCGTCGTGTACGTGAAGAGCCTGACATCGAGCGCCGACTCACAGGAGGACGGGTAGCATCATGGAGACTTGGCAGGAGATACTGCGCAGGAACTCGATCCACAGTCTCGAGCAGCTCGCCGAGCGATTCGGTCCGGAGAACTTCCCGGAACTGGACCGCCTGCGGATCGCGGCCGAGAACTTCGAGTTCCGGATCTCGCCGGCCATGGCCGACCTGATCAAGGAGCCGGATGACCCCATCTGGCGCCAGTTCGTGCCGTCCGTCGAGGAACTCGAGATCGTGGACGGCGTGGCCGATTCGCTCAACGAAGATGCGGACAGCCCGGTGCCCAACATCACGCACCGCTATCCTGATCGGGCCCTGTTCCTGGTCTCTCCCGTCTGCGCCAGCTATTGCCGGTTCTGCACCCGGCGGCGCAAGGTGGGCGACCCCGAAAAGATCCCCATGTCGCAGTTCGAGAGTGCCTTCAAGTACCTGGAAGAGCACACTGAAATTCGCGACGTCATCATGTCGGGCGGCGACCCGCTGCTGCTTTCGGACCGCAGGCTCGATCTCATCCTGGCCCGGCTGCGCGCCATTCCCCATCTGGAGATCATCCGGATCGGAAGCCGCATCCCGTGTCACTTGCCCGAGCGGATCACCCCGGAGCTGTGCGAGGTGCTCAAGCGGCACCACCCGCTCTGGATCAACACGCATTTCAATCATCCGGACGAGCTCACACCCGCCGCGGTCAAGGCCCTCGGCATGCTGGCGGACGCCGGCATCCCCCTCGGCTGTCAGACCGTGCTTCTCAAGGGCGTGAACGACGACCCGGCGGTGATGATGCAGCTGATGCACCGGCTGATGCAGGCCCGGGTCCGCCCCTACTACATCTACATGGCCGACCAGGTGGCGGGCGCCGAGCACTTCCGCACCACGGTCCAGACCGGCATCCGCATCATGGAAGCATTGCGCGGCTGGACCAGCGGGCTCGCCAATCCGCAATTCGTCATTGATGCGCCCGGAGGCGGCGGCAAGATTCCGCTGCTGCCGGAATATGTGGTGAGCATGACGGACGAAGAGGTGGTCCTGCGAAACTTCCGGGGCGACCAGTACGTCTACAAGCAACCGCAGGAAGACCTGGCGACCGTGGGCAACTCGGGACCGGAATACCTGTTCCAGCCCAAGAAGTCACGCAAACGGGCGGTGAAGAACGTCAAGACCAGCGCGGTCAAATCGAAGCGCAAGACCGCCTGATCGGGATGGGCGGGATGGGGCGGGATGGGCGGGCCGACGCTCGCCCACACGTCATTCCCGCGAAAGCGGGAATCCATGAGGGCTCACCCGGACCAAGTCGCCATGAGCGAGCCTCTCATGGACCCCCGCCTGCGCGGGGGTGACGATCGGACGAGCGTCGGCCCTCTCGACCTCCCGACCCTCGACCCTCGACCCTCGACCCTCGACCCTCGACCCTCGACCCTCGACCCTCGACCCTCGACCCTCGACCCTCGACCCTCGACCCCTCGACCCCTCGACCCCTCGACCCCGCCACCCGCCACCGCCTACCGCCTCCACTCCGGCAGCGTCGCCAGCCAGGCATACGGATCAATGGTCACATTGGTAATGTCGCGCCGGAAGGCCGATGCGCTCATCGTGGTATAGAGAAAGATGGCAGGCGCGTCGGCGTTGAGCGCGGATAGGGCCTCTCGATAGAGCGGCCCAGCCACGGCGGTGTCGCTGGTGCTGCCGGCCAGGGTCAGCAGCGAGTCCACGCCAGGATTGTCATAGTGCCCGTAGTTCTCGGACTCGAACCCCGAGCGGCCCCACTGTTCCGCCAGTCCGCGCATGGTCGGCTCATCCAGATAGGCGCCGATATAGCTGTCAAACTTTCCCTGCGCCAGTCGCTCCTGAAAAACCGGGAAATCCACCACCGTGATCGTCGCCGCTGCGCCGACTCGCCGCCAGGCTTCCTGCAGGGCTTCAGCGATGCGCCGGCGGGTGGGGCTGGTGGACGGAACCAGGATGTCGAACTCGTAAGGGCGCACGGCCGTGCGCTGCGCGCCGAGCGCTGAGCGTGCCGCTGCCGTATCGAACCGCACCTGATCGATCCCCGTCTCCCCGATCCACGCCAGAGAAGACGTCGGACCCGCGGGCGCATGCGCGTCGGACCCGAACGCGTTCCGCGCAATGGCGTTGCGGTCCACCGCCGCCGCCAGCGCCCGCCGCACCTCCCGGCTGCGCAGCGCCCGGTTCGGCGAGGCAAGATTGAAGGCAAGAAATCCATAGACCGCGGAGGGATAGCGCTCCACCCGGAAGGCGGTGTCCGTCTCCACCCGCGCAGTCCGGTCCGGCGTCATCAGCACTTCGAGCAGATCGGCTTCGTGGGCAAGCACCAGGTTGAGCGCGGCATCGGGATCCTGGGTAAACCGGAAGACGACGGTGCCGATGCTGGACGGCTGGGTGGCTGGACGGCTGGATGGCTGGCCGGTCGCGGCGAGCGTCAGCGCTTCGCCTCGCCGCCAGGAAATGACTCGGTATGGCCCGCTGCCCACCAGGTGCGCCACCGCGGTGTCCGCCCCCCAGTTCTCGCGGGGGATCCCGGCCCAGACATGCTCGGGGATGACGCGCACGTGGTAAGTCGCGTCATAGAGTTGCTCAGGTGACGCATGCGGAAAGGTGACCCGTACCGTGAGCGAGTCTTCCGCCGTGAGTTCGAGCGGCGCCACGGCCGAGCGGCCGACCGCGTCCACCATGCTGTCGCTGTAGACGTCGAACGAGAAGACGACGTCGCGCGCGGTGACCGGCATGCCGTCCTGCCAGGCCGCACCGGGACGGAGGTGAAAGCGCCAGCTGAGCGAGTCCACTCGCTCCCATCGCTCGGCGAGTGCAGGGCGATAGGCCGCGGTGTCGATGCTGGCGCTGCCGGGCGCCAGGTCGGCAAGACGCTCCCAGACCAGGTCACCCACGTCCCGCCCCACTGATTCGTAGGTGAGAGGCGGCAGCACCGAGGGCGGCTCGCCGACCGCCGCGACAACTACGGTCCCGGTGCCGGGCCGTTCACCTGGGGCGCACGCCGCCAGGCAGAGCAACAGCAGGGCCGCCGTCCGGGCGCCGCCGTGCATCACCGGGAGTCTGGCACTGGCCGCAGGGCCGCCACGATGCGTTCGGCCCGTTCTGCCAACATGCCAATCTCCTTGTGGCTGGTGCGAAGCTTCCCCGCGAGGATGTCCACGTGGAGCGCGTCGAGGATCTCGATGGCGCGGCGAAGCCGGAAGCGCTCCAGCGTGCTGACCGGATCGGGATTGTTGGATGCAGACAGAATGGCCCAGAGACGCAGGCGAAGGTCGTCCACGCCTGACTTGAGGTCCTGCACACCCGACATGGGCACCGATTTGGCCTGCATGCGCTGCTCGATGGCCTGCAGCGCAGCACGCATCTTCTGGAGCTCCTGGTTCACGTCTCCTGGAGTCATGCGGCCTTCTGTCTGTGAGGATGCTCGAAGCTAGTCGAGGTACCTCCATCCTCAAGGGGCGATGTCAGGCCGCCTGGCGCTGCATGAAGCCGCAGAACGTGTCGAACACGTCCGGGCGCCACCAGTTCCGCGTTGCTTCCATGCGGGCGAGTGCCTGAGCGCTGCTCATGGCCGGCCGGTAGCTGCGGGTCGTGGTCAGGGCGTCGTACACGTCCACGATGCAGATCACCTGTGCCGCCAGGGGAATCTCGTCGCCCGCCAGCCGGTCAGGATAGCCGCTGCCGTCGTATTTCTCGTGATGCCAGCGGATGATCGGCTTGATGTCCCATGGAAAATCCACCGTCGCCAGCAGCTCGACACCCCAGTCCGGATGCCTGCGGATCACGTCGAACTCGTCGTCAGTGAGCCGGCCTGGCTTGTTCAGGATCTCGTGCGGCACCCGGACCTTCCCGAGATCATGGAGATAGGCGCCGAGGCGGAGCGCGGTCAGCGCATCGTCATCCATGCCAAGGGCGGTGCCAAGTCGCACGCCCAGATCGGCCACCCGCTCGCAATGCCCGAAGGTGTAACTGTCCGCCGATTCGATGGACTGACCCCAGTCGCGCACCACCGCCAGGTAGGTTCCTTCGAGCCGGGTGACCTTGCCGCTGATGTCCACCAGCTCGCGTCGGGCATCGAGCCGGCGAAAGAGACGGTGGGCCGTGTTCAGCGATCGCAGAGCCTCCTGGTTGCGCCCGGTCGCCTGGTAGAGCATCGCCAGCTCTCGGGTGGTCTCCGCTTCGCTGAGCACCGACCCGGTGGCAATGGCAAGCTCGACGGCGGTGCGCAGCCGTGATTCCGCGAGCTGGATCCGCCCGGTCTCGCGATAGATGCGCCCGATGATCTGGTAGGCATCAGCTTTATCAATCCGCGAGTCCATCTCATTGAAGATGCCCAGCGCCTGCTCGGCACTGGGCATCGCCATGTCGTATCGCTGGCGCGAGGCGAGCACATCGGCACGGTTCAGCAGGACGAGTCCACGCAGGTGAACGTTACCAAGCTCCTCCGACAGTTGGAGGCTGCGCACGTAATGGGCGTCGGCCTGCTCGTATTCACCACGGTCGGCGTGCAGCATGCCGAGATTGTGCTCCAGCTGGGCCCGGCCCGGCTTGTTCCCGGCGGCGTCGTAGGCCGCCAGCGCCCGCTCGTAGTGGGCCAGGGCTCCGTCGTGATCGCCCTGGATGGTGGCCAGGATGCCCAGGTTCTGCTCCACCTTGCCGCGCACCGCGTCGTGCCTTCCACCCAGGACCAGCGCCCGCTGGAAGCGGCGCCGGGCCGAATCGATCGAGCCCTGCTCAACGTCAAATCCGGCGAGCGCGTTGAGGGCGTTGGCCGCGCGAAGGTCGTCGTTCAGTTCTGTCGCCAGCCCCAGACTGCGCTGGGCCAGCTCCTGCGCCCGCACCTTTTCATCACGGTGATGGCAGACCACCGCCAGTTGCCGGAGGGCGTCTGCCGTCAGCGAGGGTTGATGGTCCCGACTTGCGGCGTCGAGCGCCGCTTCGAGCGCGGCGGCCGCTTCAGCCAGCGCGCCGGAGCGCATGTGTGACTCCACGGTCGCCAACAGCTCGGCCGCCCGCCCCGGAGGCGCGGGACGAACGACCGAATCCGGCGGGCCGCTGGAGATCACGCTACCATGCCACCGCGTAACGGGAAAAGTGATTCAGCGGCGCAGAGACGGTCTCGCCTCGCACGCTGTCCTTGGACTTGAGGACTTCGATCACGTCCAGGTTTTCGTCAGTGTAGACGATCTGCTTCGGCGCCTTGGCCTGCTCGCAGTTGGAATAGCCCATGGTGAGCGTGGCGGGCTTGCCAAACTTGAGTCCTTCCGGCGCGAAGCGCACCGAGTTCACATCACCCGAGACCTGCTCGGCGCTGATCTGGACCCAGGACGACAGCGCTCCGCGGGGGATGTCGAGCGTGCTGGCGCCAAAGCGAATGGTGCCGCCGCTCGGTCCGACCCATTGGCTGGCCTTGTCGTCGGGCAGCGCGCTGCAGTTCAGCAGGGTCAGCAACCCGTCTACCGTGTTCACGGTGGTGGTCAGAGTGTTATCCACCAGCGTGACGGTGCCACCCAGGAGGTTGCCGACCAGCGACTGATCGGGACCGCCGAGAACGGGAGCCGGCGGCAGCACCGAGTTGCTCTCCGGTGCGAGCGGTCCATCCGTCGCACAGGAGATGACGGCCAGTGCTGCCAGCGCGGCCATCGTGGATCGAAGCAGCATGCGAGCGGACACGGTAACTCCTGTGGGACGGGTGAACGGCCGGGCACCGGTACCGCAGCGCCCCATCGGGCGCCACCGGACGCTCCAGATTGGGAGCCGGGTGCAGAACGGCAGCCGAAGAAGCAACCCTCATGCCCGGCTTCATTAACCCGTATACTTTCTCGACATGCAGCTGATGAAAGACTCTGTATACTATTGTTAGGCAGGATATTACGATGTTGGCAATCAGTGGCAGCTGTATAATTATTGCCATTACAAATTGCTGAGCCGCCGCGTCATGGAGGCGCGAATCCCTCAGCCGCCAGACCACAGGCCGCCTGCGCGCGGGCTGGATCCAGCTCAATCGTTCTCATGGTGATACGATATGATACTACTTGGCATATATTGTTACAGGACGCCGATCAGGTATGCCAATCGTATTTTCGCAAGTTGTTTGGTGCCTGCGACTTAGAGCAGTCGTCCCAGAAGGCCTGACCCTTGCTCATGGAGGGGTAGTGAACCACAACCCCTATGGAGGCCACATGCCTGGACGACTCGCTCTCTCATACGCTGGTGCCGTCGGCACCCTCATCCTTACCGCCGCCTGCGGCTCCACGGCGGTGGACGCCAACGGCGCCGGCACCCTCAATCTGCAGACTGCGACCAGCGGCCAGCCCGCTATCGCCGCCGCAGAACGGACGCTGGACCTCAATGGTGATGTCCTGGTGATTTCCAGCGTCGAATTAGTGGCGCGCGAAATCGAACTGGAGGGCAGTGAGGGCAGCTGTGAAGCGGCCACCAGTGCCTCGAGCGACGACTGCAACGAAGTGGAAGTCGGCCCGGTGCTGCTGAGCCTTCCGCTCACGCCCGGCGCAGCGCAGAACTTCAGCACCGTCGTCAGCGCGGGCACGTTCAATGAAGTCAAGTTCAGGATCGACACGCCGGATGACGACAACAGTGCCGACCTGGCGTTCCGTGCCTCGCATCCGGAGTTTGAGCACGCCAGTATCCGTGTGATCGGGACCTTCAATGATGTTCCGTTCACCTTTACGTCGGACGTCGAGGCCGAGCAGGAGATCCATCTCCCGACGCCGATCGTCACCGGTGACGCGGCCGTAGACCTGACGATCTTCGTGGACGTGGATGGGTGGTTCATGTCGGCCGATGGCACCACCCTCATCGACCCGGCATTGGCCCTTCCGGGAGAGCCCATGCAGGCTCTGGTCGAGGGCAATATCAAGGCCTCATTTCAGGCATTCGAGGATCATGACCACGACGGCAGCGATGACAGTGGCCACAGCGGCACTGACGACAGCAGCAACAACTGACGCGTCCGTGCGTGAGGCAGTCTGCCAGGTTGCCGCGTGAGCGGCACCTGGTGGATTGCGCTCATTCAACTGAGTGAGAGTTTCAGCTCGACCGTCCGGGAGCTGTGCAACAATGCCGGAGCGAGCATCCTCAACTGGGAGCCCGAGCCGGGAGGCGCGGAGCCACCACCGGCGACGGCCGCCGTCATTGTGCTCGCGGGTGGCGTCGAGGCCGAGGCACTCGACATGCTCGGCCGACTCGGGCGCCCGGGCGTCCCGTTGCTGGTAGTCGGCGCCAATGCGGACCATCGGCTCGCCGCTGAAATGGTCCGGCGCGGCGCCGCCGAATACGTGGTGCTGCCGCAGGACCTGGAAGGGATGCGACGGACGCTCGAGCGCGTGCGCGGTGCGCTTGATGCGCAGGCAGCCTCACGTCGCCTGGCGGCTGACGAACGTCGCAGCAACGGCTTCGACGCGATTCTCGGCAACAGCGTTGCCCTCACCAGCGTGCTGGAACAGGCGAAGCGAGTGGCGAAGTATCGCGATGTCACCGTGCTGATCGGCGGCGAAACCGGGACCGGCAAGGAATTGCTCGCGCAGGCCCTGCACTATGAGAGCCCCCGTGCGGCCGAACCATTCGTCGAGGTGAACTGCGCCGCCATTCCGGCCAACCTGCTCGAAAGCGAGCTGTTCGGCCACGAGAAGGGGGCCTTCACCGGTGCCGTGCAGGCGCGAGCCGGGCTGTTCGAACTCTCGCACGGTGGCACGCTGTTTCTTGACGAAATCGGTGCCCTGCCGCTCGACCTGCAGCCCAAGCTGCTCCGGGCGCTCGAAACCCGCACCATCCGTCGGGTCGGCGGACAGGAAGTCCGCACGGTCGACGTCCGGTTGGTGGCGGCCACGCATCTGGTGCTGCGCGATGCCGTCGCACGGCGCGAGTTTCGCGAGGACCTGTACTATCGGCTGAACGTGGTGGAGCTGACGCTTCCGCCGCTTCGGGAGCGAAGCGCCGATGTCGAATTGCTCGCCGAGACGTTCGTGCAGCGGCTGGCGGCGAGCTACGGGCTTCCGGTGCCCTCGCTGAGCCCGGAGCTGCGCCTGCTGCTTCGCAACCGGCAGTGGCCCGGCAACGTGCGCGAGCTGCGCAACGCCGTGGAACGCGCGCTGGTGCTCTCACCGGCCGGCACGCTGACCACCAGCGAGTTTCCCGACGAGCACCATCCCCGGAGCGGCGGCGATGGCGGACTGCCGTTCCCGGCAACACTGGAGGCCATCATCCAGGCGGCAGCGCATGCGACGCTCGCGCGCACCGCCGGCAACAAGAGTGAGGCGGCGCGCCGCCTTGGCATTTCGCGCCCCCGGCTGCTGCGGCTGCTTGGCGGGGCACCCGACAACGATTGAACCCCTGGCCTGACGAGGATCATCGCATGCAACGTTCCACCGTTCGAACCGGACTCTGCAGCCTGGCCATCATGGCACTGCTGGCGGCTTGCGGCGACTCCACCAGCCCCGACACCCGTCCCGACTCCGGGCTCAACATCCTGCGCCTGGCGGCGAGCGCGCCGCCGCTGGAAGCATCTGAACTCAGCTTCTATGCGGTGCAGGGGCAGGGACGGGAGGGAATCCTCTATTTCGAGGATGAGAACGGCCAGCGCGGCGACGAGTATCTGCGCCTCAAGTTCGATGGCGAATCGCTGGTCACCGACGCGACCGGCGCGCTGGTCGCCCCGGGTGACTCGGTGCTGATTCACATCACGGTGGTCGACCCTGCACGGATCCAGTTCCAATTCGAGCCCGCAGGTATTGTCTTCAACCCGGTGCACATGCCGGAGCTCCGGATTCGTTACGACAAGTCGGATCACGACTTCAACGAGGACGGGTCGGAGGATTCCGAGGACGCCGACATCGAAGGCCGCCTCGCGCTCTGGCGCCAGGAGACCCTGGGCGGCATCTACGTCAAGCTTCCCACGCAGCTGACGGTCGACGTCGATGAAGCCGAAGGCCTGGTCCCCGGCTTCAGCCGCTTCGCGATTGCCTACTGAGTGTGTGATGAGTCCTGACACTCGGCCCGATGACCCTGGGACACTGCTCCGCGACGCGACCCACCACACGCGGCGGGGCGAACTGGGGCCGGGCTGGCACGAGGCGCGTTTGGCCATGGAGCTGTTCCGCCTTCGCGGTGATCGCGATGGTCGAATGCGCGCCGTCAACCTGATGGGCGCCATCGCCTGGGAACGCGGGGAACTGGATGCGGCCGATGGCTTCTTCAGCGATGCCCTCGACCTGGCACAGGAATTGGGCGACCACGTGCTGGGCGCACGCGCCTCCAATAATCTCGCGTCGGTCGCGACCCTCCGCGGCCACCCCGAGCGCGCGCTCAGCCTGTACCGGCGCGCGCTGCTGGGCTACCAGCGGCTGGGCGACCGACGGGGCCTCGCCGAAACCTGGCACAACCTGGGGCTGACCTGGCGGTGGATGGGCGATCTGGAGCAGGCCGACGGCGCGGCACGGGAAGCGGTGCGTCATGCCGAGCGCGAAGACAACGCTGCGTTGCTGGCCCTGGCGATCTCAGGCCGCGCCGAGATTGAAATGCAGCGAGGTGAGTTGCGGGTCGCCGAGCTGGCATTGGGACGCGCCCGTCACCTCGCCGCTTCAGCCGGCGACATTCTGGGCGTTGCGGAGGCGGACCGTATTCACGCGACCCTGCTGTTGCGCCAAGGCGAAGCAGCCCGGGCGCTGGCCGCCGCCGCGGCCGCGCGGCAGGTCGCCGAACAACATGCCAGCGCCCTGCTTTCGGCTGAGTGCGCCGCCGTCGCGGCCGTCGCAGCCCGGAAGCTGGGCCTTGGCGCCGAGGCCGAATCGCATGCGGCGGCGGCGCGTAGCGGTTTCGTCAGCCTGCATGCAACCTATCTGCTCAATCAATTCGAGGAAGACTGGGCGCGCGGCTGAGTCGGCGGTGCCAGACGATCCAGTAGATCACCAGGTTGAAGAGCACCACGAAGATCCCCAGCAGCAGCTGGACCCCGCGGGTCAGGTCATGAGGATAGAGTACCGGCAGGATGTAGTGCTCGACAAACCCGCCCTGGTAGCCGGCCAGGCCGCCCTGATGCCTCAGCCATTTCTCCAGCGGCGTCAGCGGGCAGATCCAGCCGGCAAATTCAATGAGCGCGCCCCACACCGCCGCCGGAAGGTGAAACCAGCCAGCACGGCGCCAGCGCAGGGCGAGCAAACCTCCGAAGATGACGAACAGCACAAAGCCGAAGTGCAGCAGCACCACGACGTCGGCCAGGATGCCGTAGGGCATTACGCCGGGACGGCAACCTCCTTCTCATTCTCCTCCGCCACTTTGGCGGTGACATCGGGCGGCGCCTCAGCGTACCCGTGGAAGGCCTGATGATGCGTGCCCCGGCCATGGGTGATCGAATGCAGTGTCGTTGAGTAGCGATAGAGCTCGGACTCAGGCACGATCGCGCGCACCTTGATGAGCCGGCCGTCCTGCTCGGTGCCCAGAATCTGACCCCGGCGCGCCGAGAGATCCCCCATCACGTCGCCCAGTACATCGTCCGGCGACCACACCGTCAGATCCACCAGCGGCTCGAGCAGCACCGGCCGGCACTGCGGCGCCACGTTCCTGAAGCCGAGGATGCCTGCCATCTTGAACGACATTTCGTTCGAATCCACGTCGTGATAGGAGCCGTCGAAGCACTCGCAGGAAAAGTCCACCATCGGATACCCCGCCACTACGCCGCGCCGGGCGGATTCCTGGACGCCGCGATCCACTGCCGGGATGTAGCGATTGGGAATCACGCCGCCCACGATCTTGTCCACGAATTCATAACCTGCCCCTCTGGGCCTCGGCGCCAGGCGAATCCAGCAGTCGCCATACTGGCCCCGGCCGCCACTCTGCTTCTTGTGCTTGCCCTGTCCCTCGCCGCGCGCCTTGATGGTTTCACGGTACGCCACTCTGGGACGGGCCAGCTCGGCATGGACGCCGTACTTCCGCTCCAGCCGGCCGAGGATGGTCTCGAGGTGCCGCTCGCCCATGCCGTGGATCAGGGTCTGGCCCAACTCCGAGCTGTATTCGAAATGGAAAGTCGGATCTTCTTCGTGAAGCTTGTGAAGTCCCGCCGCCAGCTTGTCTTCGTCACCGCGGGTCTTCACGGCCACGGCCGAGGTGGTGGTGGCTTCGGGGAACGGCGTGGGGGCGAGCCGTACCGGATGATCGCGGTGGCAGAAGGTGTCGTTGGTGTGCGTGTCGCGCAGCTTGGCCACCGTGCCGATATCACCGGCCGCCAGCTGGTCCACCTCGGTGCGGTCGCGCCCCTGCTGCAGCGACAGGTGGTTCAGCTTCTCGGCCACGTCGTGTTCGGCGTTCCAGACCTCGTCCCCGTTCTTCACGGTGCCGGTGTACAGGCGGAAGAAGCTGACGTCACCGACATGCGGCTCGGAAACGGTCTTGAACACATGACCCAGGAGGGGTGGGCGGTCGGCACCCGCAGCGGCGTCCAGTCCCGGAATCGCCGCCTCAGCCGGCGTGGGGAGGAGTTCCACCATCTCGGTCAGTAGCGCGCGGGTGCCGTAGGTCAGCTCGCCGCTGCCGCAGAAGAGCGGAACGATCTCACCCGCCATCATGGCGCGCTTCATCACCGCGGTGATTTCCTCGCGCGGCAGGGTCTCGCCTGAGAGGTAACGCTCGATCAGCGCGTCGTCGGTGGCCGCGACCGCTTCGGTGAGCTGCTCGGTGTAGCGGGCTACCCGTTCGGCCGCCTCCGCCGGCACCTCCTGCTCATCGTATTCGCCGCTCCGGGTACCCTTCTGGTACTCGTGGCACTTGCCGGTGAAGAGGTTGACGATACCGTGGAAGTCCCGGCCGTCGCCCACCGGCACTTCCACCGGTACCACCTTGGGCGAGAGATGGTCCCGCACGTCCTCGAAGACGCTTTCGAAGTCGGCATGTTCCTTGTCCATGGCCGAGACGAAGATGATCCTCGGCAGGTGCAGGCGATCACAGATCTCCCAGACCTTCTCGGTGCCCACCTCAACGCCGGCGCTGCCGGACAGCACCACCACGGCGGCATCCGCGGCATAGAGCCCGCCCACCGCCTCGCCGAAATAGTCGAGGTAGCCGGGCGTATCAATCATGTTGATCTTGGTGTCCATCCACTCGGCGAAGGCAAGGCCAAGACTGATCGAATGCTGGCGCTCAATCTCGTCGGGGGAATAATCGGTGAGGGTGGTGCCATCCTTGATGGAACCGTGGCGGCGGCTGGAACCGGAAACGAACGCCAGGGCGTCCACGAGCGTGGTCTTGCCGCTGGCGCCGTGACCCACGAACGCCACGTTCCGGATGGCATCGGTGCCATAGACCTTCATGGCCGGTACCTCCTTGGGGTAGTAGGGATTCTGATACTGACGCCGGGAGGGTGGGTTGTCAAATGGGGAGGGCGGGAAGGCGGGAAGGCGGGAAGGCGGGAAGGCGGGCTGAAGCTCGCCTCCGCGTCACCCCGGTGCAAACCGGGGTCCATGAGGGGCTCGGGCATGGCTGCTGACAGACGGGCCGTGACTCGCGACTTTCGTACGGGCAGAGCCATGGCTCTGCCCCGACGCGACCCGCGACTTTCGTACGGGCAGAGCCATGGCTCTGCCCCGACGCGACCCTGCGACCTACCTGTATCCCTGTGCCTGCAACTGAAACAGATCGGCGTAAAGCCCGCCCTGGGCAACCAGCGCCTCGTGCGTACCCTGTTCGGTCAGCCTGCCTTCCTGCAGCACCAGAATCCGGTCCGCCATCCGGACGGTGGAGAACCGATGCGAAATGAGCACCGCCATCTTGCCGCGGGTGAGTTCCGAGAAGCGGAGGAACACCTCGTACTCGGCGCGGGCATCGAGCGCCGCGGTGGGTTCGTCCAGCACCAGCAGCTGGGCATCCCGCATGTAGGCGCGGGCCAGCGCCACCTTCTGCCACTCGCCGCCGGAAAGATCGGCGCCGCCCTCGAAGCGGCGGCCCAGCATCCGTTCATACCCGCCGACCCGGCTCGCCACGCTGTCCGCCAGACTGCGGCGCGCTGCCTCTTCCACCAGGGCAGCATCGTCCACCCGGCTGATGTCGCCCACCGCCACGTTCTCGCGCAGCAGGAAGTCGTAGCGCACGAAGTCCTGGAAGATGACGCCAGCATTCTGCCGGAGGCTTTCGACGTCATACTCCTTGAGGTCCACCCCATCCAGCAGGATGCGCCCTTCGGTCGGGTCGTAGAGCCGGACCAGCAGCTTGGCCAGGGTGGTCTTCCCCGCACCGTTCTCACCCACCAGTGCCAGTCGCTCTCCGGGTGCAAGACGGAAGGTCAGTCCTTGCACCGCCCAGCGTTCCTGGCCCGCGTAACGAAAGCCCACGTTCTCGAACGCGAACCCGGTCTGGATCGGCCGGGGCACCGGCACCGGCACTGCGGGAGGCCTCATTCGCGGCTCGATTTCGAAAAAGCCGAACAGGTCGTCCAGGTAGAGGCTTTGCTCATAGACCTGGGCCAGCGCCAGCAGCACGCGTTGCAGCAGGTCCCGGCTCTGGCGGAAGCTCGCGGCCAGGAACGTCAGCGTACCGATGGTGATGAGGCCGGCTGGCGAGCGATACTGGATGACGGCGAGATAGATGATGATTGCGTATGCGGCGTAGTAGCCCAGCGTGCCCAGCGCGTTCAGCCCAATCGAGACGCCGCTCCGCCTGATGGAAAGCCGGCGGTTGGCCTGGTAGAATTCCCGCGAGAGCCTGTCGTATCGACCCACGAAGAAATCCGAAAGCCCGAACAGCTTGAGTTCCTTGGCTGAGATGTCGCTGGCGCCAATGTAGCGGAGGTAATCGAGCTGGCGGCGCTGGGGTGTCCAGGAAAAAAGCAGCGAGTAACCCAGCGAGGCGTAGTGCGTCTCGCCAAGGAAAGACGGCAACACCGCCACGAGCAGCAGCAGGAGAAGCCAGGGCACGTAGATGGCGACGGCCGCGGCAATCGAGCCCAACGTGATGAGGTCCTGCGCGGTGCCCAGCAGCAGCGTCACCAGCGCCAGCCGTCCGACGGTCTGCCGCCGGGCCCGCTCCAGCCGGTCGTAGATGTCGGCGTCTTCCAGCTGCTCGAGGTCGAGCTGGGCGGCATGCCGCATCAGCCGCACGCTGGTCTCGTTGGCAAACAAGTCGCCCAGCAGGCTCTCGAGCAGCGAGCTGGTCCGGCTTGCCACCGTGGCCAGGAGTGCCAGGCCCAGTTCGCCCGCCAGCAGCAGCGCCAGGTAGTGCCAGTCGGGCGTCACGCCCCGGGCCCGGCCGGCAACGGCCACCACCACGCCGTCCACGATCAGCTTGCCAATCCAGAGCATCGCGATGGGGACGGCGCCGCTCAGGAGCCGGAGCAGGATCACGCCGGTGGCATAGCGCGGCGCGGTCTGCCACACCAGCTTCAGGAGGCGGGGTACGTGCCGCATGGCCCGGAACCGGCCACGCCACGTCTCTGGCCGGTTGCCGGGCTGAAGCCGGGCGGGCCGGCCGAGCGGAATGCTCATGCTGGAATGCTAATCATGTCGCTGGAGGAGTCCGCATGTCCGGGAGCCTGCACGATCTCGTCACCAACCTCCTGCAGTTCGGGACCGGCAGTGACCATGTGTCAGTGGTCGAAAAAATCATCCGGCCGGTCGTGGTTTACGTCCTGCTGGTGCTCGCGCTCAAGGCGATGGGCAAGCGGGTGCTGGCGCAGCTGAATGCCTTCGATCTTGTGGTACTGCTGGTCATCTCGAATACGGTGCAGAACGCGATCATCGGCAACGACACCTCGCTCTCCGGGGGAATCATTGGCGGCATGGCCCTTCTGCTGACCAATGCACTGCTGATCCGCATAAGCTGGCGCGGTCCCAATGTTCCCCTCCGTGGTGAGGGCAGGGATGTGCCGCTCTGGCAGTTTGGCGAAGCCAACGAAGAAAACCTCAATCGCTATCACATTACCGTACCTGAGCTTGCCGCGACGGCGCATGAACGGGGATTCAGCTCGCTCGAGGAAGTGGAAAAGGTAGCGCTGGCGCCCAACGGCACGCTCTCCTTCGCAGGGCGCGAGAGCAGCTCGGAAGATTTCCGGCACCGTGAACTGATGCAGCGGCTGGAATCGATGGAGCGCGACCTGTCACTGCTGATTCGCCGGGACCCCGGGGCATCGGCGCCCGTTACGGGCTAACTTCAGGGCGTGACCACTCATCGAACGGCGCTGATCACGGGCGCCACGGAAGGTATCGGGCGCGCCATCGCGGCGGCGCTCGCCGGCGCCGGCTACCAGGTCGGCATCTGCGCCCGTACCGCGGACAGGGTGACCGAGCTGGTGGAGGAACTCCGGGCCGGTGGCGCACGCGCTTCCGGGCGTGCGGCCGATGTTGGCCGGCCGGAGGATGTGACGGCGCTGGTTCGCCACGTGGAGCAGGAGCTGGGACCGGTGGACGTCCTGGTCAACAACGCCGGGATCGCCCGCATCCGTCCCATCGCCGAACTCACGCTCGACGATTGGGACGCCACCATGGCGACGAACCTGCGTGGCCTCTTCCTGATGACCCAGGCGGTGCTGCCGGGCATGCGCGCGCGCCGCGCCGGCACCATCGTCAACATTGCCAGCCTCGCCGGCCGAAATGGATTTGCGGGCGGAGCCGCCTACGCTGCGTCCAAGCATGCCGTGCTCGGCTTTGCCAAGTCGCTGATGCTGGAAGTCCGCAAGGACGACGTTCGCGTCGTCACGATCTGCCCCGGCAGCGTGGACACCAGTCTCCTGCGGCAGGAGCCGGCACTCTTCGGCAAGGATCGAAAAATCCTGACGCCCGAAGATGTTGCGGATGTCGTGCTCGCCACGCTCGCGCTGCCGGCGCGCGCGCTGGTGAGCGAGCTGGATCTTCGCCCCAGCAATCCGTGAGCGCTCGCCGCGACATCAGCATCACCCACTGCCTCTGCCGCCGGATGGCCTTTGCCGACCTGCTGCCGCAAGCCCGCGCGGGCGGCTGGACTCTGGACCAGCTGGTCTCCGAAACCGGCTGCGGTGCGCAGTGCGGGTTGTGCCGGCCGTACCTCAGGCGCATGCTGCAGAGCGGCGAGACCGTCTTCCACGAACTCCTGACCGAGCAACCATGAGCGATCGCACGCTCATCGAGCGGCTGTACACCGTCCGGCCCCTGGCCACGCTTACCGTAGCGCTCTGGCTGGGTGCGCTGCTGGCCACGCTCCGCGGCCACGATGGCGCCACGCTGTTGCTGGCCATCGGCGCGGTCGTGGTCACCGTCATCGCGGTGAGGCGCGGACAGCGGCTGGCCGAACGCCAGCAGCGGGCGCTGCGCGCGGCGCTGCTGTCGGCCGACGCGCGCAACCGGGAGCTGGAGCGGCTCCGCCAGATCGGCCAGACGCTGCTGTCCGACCGCAGCCTTGGCGACTTGCAGCAGGAAGTCGCCTTTGCCGCGGCCGACCTGCTCGAAGCCGAGAGCGGCGCTATTACGATCGTGGTGGAAGAAGGACGGTTCCTCAGGATGGTCGCGGCCGGCGGAAAGCTGGCACCAGCCAAGGGGATGCTGCTGCCGGTGGACGGCTCGCTGCTGGGCTGGGTCGTCACCCACGACCAGCCCCTGCTTGCCAATGACGTGGACCAGGACGTGCGCACCTTCAAGGAGGCGCCCTTTACCGTGGAGCTGCGAACCGCGGCGATCGCGCCCCTTCGGGCTTCGGGCGTGGTGCTCGGCACCGTGGCCGCGTACAACCGGCGTGATGGGCGCGCATTCACCGAGCATGACCTCCAGTTGCTCCAGGTCCTGGGAGACCAGGTGATGGTGGCACTGGACCGCACCGCGGGACTCGAGGCCAGCCGGCAGAACGAAGCGGCCGTGGTGGTCAAGAACCGTGAGCTGGTGCGCGCGACCCGACTCAAGAGCGAATTTCTTGCCAACATGAGCCACGAGCTGCGCACGCCGCTCAATGCGATCATCGGATTCAGCGACCTGCTGCGCTCAGGCCAGGTGGGCGAGGTGAATGAGGTCCAGCGCGACTTCCTTGAATCGGTGCTGCGCAACGGCCGACACCTGCTCGGCCTCATCAACAGCGTCCTCGACCTCTCCAAGATCGAAGCCGGTCGCATGACGCTCGACCTGGCGCCGATGGACGTGCGCCAGGCCATCCTGGCCGCCGTGGCCGACACCGCCAGTCTTCGCGCGGCCAAGCGGCAGCGCTGCGCCGTCGAACTCGACCCAGAGACGGACTTCAGCATCCAGGCCGATGGGGTGCGGGTGCGGCAGGTCCTCTTCAACCTGCTCTCCAACGCGTCGAAGTTCACGCCCGAGGACGGCGAGATCTCCTTGCAGGCGGTGCGCACTCGTGCCCCGGTTCCGGTCCCGGCCGATCGCTCCGGCGACGAACAGCGCTACATGTCACGCGATGTGGTGTGGATCTCCGTGCTCGACAACGGGATCGGCATCCGGCCGGAGGATCGCGAGAAACTGTTCCAGGAATTCAGCCAGGTGGACAGCGCACTCAACCGCCAGCAGCAGGGCACGGGTCTGGGTCTGGCGCTCTGCCGCAGCTTCGTCGACATGCATGGCGGCACCATCGGCGTGGACTCCATCCCTGACCGGGGCAGCACCTTCTGGTTCCTGCTTCCGGTCGAGGGGCCGATCCGGCGGCCGGGGGTGGGGGAAGCTGGACGGCTGGACGGCTAGACGGCTAGACGGCTAGACGGCTGGACGCGCAGCGGTAGCTTGGTGCGCGCTCGACCCTCGACGCTCGACTTTCAGCCTTCGGCCCTACTAAGTTCTCCCTGATGCGTTCCAGCTGGAGTTCCCGCCTCAACGCTCTCATCCTCACCCTCCTCATCATGGGTGGCGGGAGCGGGTTGCCGGTGGTGGACGCACTCTTCCATCACCTGCGCGGCCAGGTACTGGTCGCCGGATCGCATCTCCACAATCCCGACGATTCATGCCACGCCGAACGCTGTACCCTCGGCGCACCCCTGCCCACGCTGGCGCGGACACCTCCTGCCCGACCGTCCGATCTTCTCACACCGCTACCCGGAACTCGGCTGTTCCTCGTGGAGCCTGCCCTTCCCGGCACGGCTCCAGCGCGCACGCCTGACCAGGCCCGCGCACCTCCGCACCCTCTCGGCTGATCCAATCTGACACCGGCGCTGGCGCCGCCCCCCGCGGGGCAGCGCGCGGCGCGCATGCACACCATTCAGAGAGAGAGTGCTCTTCATGACATTCCTGCTCTTGGCGCTGGCGCTTGGCAGCGCCGCGCCCGCTCCGGATGCGCCCGCGGGCATTATCCAAGGCACGGTGACCGGGTCGGATTCCGCCCTTGCCGGCGTGCGGGTCTCGCTGATCGAGACCGGCAGAGTCACCACCACCGACGCGCAGGGCCATTACCGATTCTCGAGTATTGCGCGGGGGTCGTACGGCATTTCCTTCGCGATGGTGGGCTACGCACCCCGGGTGTTCCGGGTTCGAATGGAGAATTCCGATATCACGCTCAACGTTTCCCTGGTACCATCGCTGGTGGAGCTGCCCGACCTGCAGGTGACGGCCTCGCCGCTTGCGACCACCGCACTCAATTCACCGCAGCCCACGTCGGTGCTGGGCGCCGCCGACCTCGCCGCCACGGGCGCGCCGACCCTGGGCGAGACGGCAAGCAGTCTGCCCGGCGTCCGCAGCGTGAGCACCGGAGCGGGCATCGGCAAACCGGTGATCCGCGGGCTGACCTCCAACCGCGTGCTGGTGCTGGCGAATGGCCAGCGCATGGAGACGGCGCAATGGGGCGACGAACATGGCCCCAACATCGAGACGGCCGATGCCCAGCGCATCGAGGTCATTCGTGGTCCGGCCAGCGTCCTCTATGGTTCGGACGCGCTGGGCGGCGTCATCAACGTGATAGCGCGACCGCTTCCTGACGCACTCGACAAGGCGCCGTTCATGGGCGGACGCGCCGAGGCCAGCATTGCCAGCAACAACGAGATGCCGGAAGGGACCCTGGCAGTTGAAGGAGCGAGTGGCGGTTTCGGATTTCGGGCCTCCGGCACGGCTCGCCAGGGAGGCGATGTGCGCACCCCTGATGGAAAGCTGCCCAACAGCGGACTGCGCACCGTGGGCGGAGAAGCGTCGGCCGGTCTGCGCGGGGGCTGGGGATCTGGCCAGCTCACGTACGCGCACCGTGACGAACGGATAGAGATCCATGAGGACCCCGCCGAGGACCCTGGCGCCACGCCGTTCCAGCGCATCGGCGAGGATCGTGTTCACCTCGCGGCCACATTGCCGGTCGGGGAGTCGCACCTGGATGTGAACGGCGGGTATGAACGCAACAACCGTCGTGAATTCGAGGAGGATGGCGCCACCGACGTCGCACTGGGGCTCCGCACCCAGAGCTGGACCACCGACCTGCGACTGCATCACCCAGCCGTCGGACCATTCGCCGGTATTCTGGGACTCAGTGGCGAGCGCAGCGCCCTTGGCACCTACGGTGAGGAGGCACTCGTACCGGCCAACCGCGTCGTCAACGGCGCGCTGTACCTGTCGGAGCAGGCGTCGCTTGCCCGCTGGGAGCTGAGCTTCGGGCTGCGCGGCGACCTGCGCCGCCTGGATGTGGACACGGACGATCGTCTCGGCGTCACCAGCCAGACCCGAAACTTCGGTGCCGTCAGCGGCAGCTTTGGCGCGCTGCTCCATACCACCGGGCAGACGGCCCTGGTCCTGAACGTGGGTCGAGGATTCCGTGCGCCGAGCGCATTCGAGCTGTTTGCCAACGGAGTCCATGAGGGCACCGTCCGGTTCGAGCACGGCGACTCACTGCTGGCCAACGAGCATTCGTTGAACACCGATCTCGCCTTCCGGGTCGCCTCCAACCGGGTCAGTGCCGAAGTGGGCGGGTTCCTGAACCTGGTGGACAACTACATCTACCCGGCGCCCACCAGTGGGACCGACCCAGAAAGCGGATTCCCCATTTTCCAGTACACTCAGGGCAACGCCCGCCTGACCGGATTCGAGGCGATTGCCGAGTATCATCCGTCAGCATGGCTCCATTTCCGCGGCACCGCTGATTACGTCAATGGCCAGAACACCGACCTGGCCCAGCCGCTTCCCTTTGTCCCGCCGCTCAGGGCGACATACGCGGTGCGACTCGAGGGCGCGGACATCGGAGCTGTGAGCGGACCGTATCTCTCAGTACAGGGCGAGACCAACCTCAAGCAGACACGATTGGCACCCGACGACTTTGCCCCTCCGGGCAAGACGCTGGTGCATCTGGCTGGCGGCCTGAATGCCGTGGTGGGCAGGCGGCCGATATCACTGGATGTTCAGGTGCGGAATCTGTTCGACACGGCTTACACCAGCTTCCTCAGCCGGTACAAGACGTATGCCCTGGACCCGGGGCGCAACATCATCGTGCGCGTTGGCACGGAGTTCTGAAAGCGAGAGCGGCCCGGACACTGTCCGGGCCGCTTGTTCCTAGAGACCGCCGCCGCCGCCACCGCCTGGAGGGGCGGGCGGCATGTAGAGAATCTTGAGCGCGTAGGGACCAAAGCTGGTGGCGCCTTGGGACACGTGAAACAGGCTGAAGTAAAGCGTGATCTGCTGGCCGACCTGCAGCCCGGCGATGGTGCCCTCGAAGGGCTTGCTGGGATCCTGCTCAAAGCTGATGCCCGGCGGCAGCACCTGCGATGCGGCGCTGGAGGACACCCGCAGTTGCGAAGTCCTGTGGTGAAAGACTTGACTCGCGGGTTCGATTGGGGCGGAAGAAGGTGGACTGCACCTTGAACAGGCCGACGATAACCGTTGCCGTCGCACCCGCAAATCCGTTGGTGGCGTCGGTGGCGGCGTAATCGTTACCGGCAGTACCGGGCTGATCGATGACCGTAATGACCATCTTCTCGATATCGGGTTCATTACTGTTGTTGTCGGTCCCGCTGCTGCATGAGAGCAGCAGGCCGGCAACCAGGCCGGCCGGCATCAGCAGGGCTCGAGCAGTCAGGAGACGCATCAACAACCTCCGGAAGGGAACGGATGATCACCACAATCTAACGGGGTTCGCCAGCGTGAGTGGAGACGTCCCGGCCCCGACCCCCTGCACGCCCTCCGATCATCGGTCACCCCCTAGCCGTGGTGGTGAGCGCTTCCAGCCCGGCATGATGGGCGGCGCTACCGCTTCCCGCCGAAGGACTTCCAGCCAGGGCGAGAGTGCGTCGGCAAACTGCCGGGCCCAGTCCTCGTCGCCCCCGCCAAACATCCCTTCCTGCGCCACCGAAAAGATCAATGCACCAGTAATGCGGCCCTGAAACCGTAGCGCGGCAATGAGTGACGTGGTCCCCGGCTCGTCGGCGATGAGCACGGGTACCTCGCCTCGAAGCACCCGACCCAATGGCAGCTCGCCAGGCGCCACCTGTGGGAGATCTGCCAGCGGGCGGCGTTCACCCGGTCCGAGGATCGCCACACGCGACTCGTCGCCCAGGCGGAGCGCCACGGTCATCTCCTCGAAATCCAGCACAGCTGCCGCCTCGCTCTGCGCCCGCCGGAGCGCCTCGGCAGGATCCCGCACCGTGGCCAGCGACTCCAGCATGCGTGACAAGCGACTCGGGCCGCTGCGTTGCGCCGCCGCGTGGCTCCGGAGAACCTGGAGGTGTCCGGTCAGGACAAACGCATCAACTCGGGTCGCCACCGCTGGAGCAATGCAGCCGAGCAGTGCGAGATCTTCGTCGGTGTAGCGGTGATCGGCTGACGACCCGAGCAGCAGGACCCCGACCAGTCGGCCGGCCATCTCAAGCCGGATCCCAGCGACCGAGCGCATGGCCGGGCTGCCGGCCACCGGCGGCATCGCGACCGGATCCCCGGGCACGCCCTCGTACAGAATGGACGGTACGCTGGCAAAGAGCCCTGCCAGGTCTACCTGCGAGCGCGGCACGACCAGGTCAGGATCGCCCCAGAGCGGACCACCCGGATGCTGCCCAAGCCGGTACCACTGTTCACTGGAGGTGCCGGGCACCAGCAGCTCGAGCCGCTCATGCGCGATGACTGGACCCAGCAGCCCGCTCAGTCCTTCAGACAGGTCGCGCGGTGATCCTGCATTGGCCGCGAGCTGGGCAATATCCGCCACCAGTTGCATCGTCTCGCGCGCGGTGCGCTCGGGACGGGGCGTTTCGTTGGCGCGCCAGCGTCGGGCGAGCCGGCCCAGCGTAGCCGCGAGTGAGTCGGCCACCAGCTGCGCAGCGGCGCGCTCCCGCGGCCCGTGGACATCCGGCGCGAGAGCGGCGAACATCAGGAGGCCGACGTCGAGTCCGGCATCAGTCGCGACCACGCACGTGGTCGAGCGATACCCGGCATCACGTACGATATCTTCCAGCAGGGTGAGCTGCTCGATGCCCACACTAGGTGGTTCGGGAATGGCGAGCTGGTCGGCAGCGAGCGCTTCCGGTCCCAGGAGAACCGAACCGCCGCCGGCCGGGTAGAGCCAGAATCCGAAGAGCTCATGGGGAATTTCGCTGGCCAGCGACACCGAGAGTGCCTCGTGCCAGGTCGCGCGAGTTACTTCGTCAGCCGGGTCCTCGCCGGGCCGAAGCAGCGGCACAAGCGGTCCCTCCCCGAGAAACTGCACGGGAATGTCGGACGCTCGGGACGTTTCGTCGGCGGACATGATGGCCACGCAAGCGCACGAGCCGTGCCCCGGTACGGGCCCTCGTCGTATTTTGCAAGTGATTGAAATGCCATGACTTAGACTGATGACAGGTGGGAGGTGAAGCGGCCGTGACCCGCCAGATCCGTATTTCGCAACAACCTACCCGCGTCCGGCGAGCCGGACGCCACCGAGGAGTTGGCCAATGGAGCAGGTAACCCTGACGATCAACGGCATGTCCTGCGGCCATTGCGTGGCTGCCGTCAAGCAGGCATTGTCCCGTGCCACCGGCGTCCAGCAGGTGACATCGGTCGAAGTCGGACGGGCCCAGGTCGTGATCGATGAAGCGGCCACTTCACCGGATCAGGTCGCCGAAGTGGTGACCGAAGCCGGCTATGATGCGCATCCGGTCAGTCTGTCCTGACGCGAGACACACCAGGCCAGGTCGTAGCAGACTGAGACCTTTGAATCTGCCAGCGCCACTCAGGCGAGCATTCCGGGCTCGCTGAAACTGGCCCTCGACGGTACGTAGCTTGCACTACCTGCAGGTGTCCGTTGGAAATCCCGATTTTGGCAGTGAGGTCATGCGGCAGTGGGAAGAAAGTTCTTGAGCGCGGCGGCAGCCGCGGTGGTGATTCTGCTGGCTCCTGCCAGCCGAGCGGCGGCCGGGAGTGAGCCGTCCATGCTCACGCGTCACAGCGTGCGCGTGCTGCACTCGTCCCGCTCGGAAGCGTTGGCCAGCGCGGCCGCCGCCGCGGGGCTCCGCTCCACCGTGCTGGATGCAGCCTTGGCAGCGCGCGAGCGCGTGGTCGCTGATGGCGGCACCTCGAGTGCACTCCTCACGGTCATTGACTTCACGCTTCCCTCGCGTGAAAAGCGACTCTGGGTACTGGACATCGACCGGGACAGTGTCCTGGCCCGGGAACTGGTGGCCCATGGCCGTAACAGCGGCGGCGATCTCGCCACCCATTTTTCCAATGCGCCCGGCAGTAACGCGTCGAGCCTCGGCACCTTCGTCACGGGCCGCACGTACGTCGGCGCGCACGGATTGTCCCTTCGGCTGCGCGGACTGGATCACGGTCTAAACGACAATGCCTATGCACGCGCCATCGTGATTCACGGCGCCGAGTACGTCAACCCTGACATCGTGCAATCACTGGGGCGGCTGGGCCGGAGCCTGGGATGCCCGGCCCTCGCCCCGAATGTCGCTCCGCGCATCATCGACCTGATCAAGGACGGGACGGTGGTGTTTGCCTACGGCGAGATGGCGGGAACTCAAAGCTGACGAACTAGCCAACTACCCCAGCAGATCCTCGAGGCCCGCCGTGCGCAGCAGTCTGGCGTAACGTGAATCGCGCGCCAGGCCGTGGTGATCATAGGGGAAATCGGTCAGCACCCGTCGCAGCCGCCCCGGCCGGTTGTAGTAGCTCCGCTCCACCCAGTCCATTGCCCGGGTCCATTCACCCAATTCCGCGTGAAGAATGATGAGCCGGTCGGCCAGTTGCCGGCTGGTGCGCTCCTCCGCGAAGGGATCTTCGTGTTTGGCCTGCTCCTCCAGCGCGGCCAGATCGCGCCGCAGGTCCCGCTCGCGGGCCTGCGCCCATCCATGCTCCTGCACTTCCGTGGCCAGCAGCGCGGCCCGCTGCTGCTCACCGCGCACGCCGAGCAGCATCCGGCGTGCATCGAGCGCTTCCTCGTGGCGACCGGCGCGATGGCAGCTCATTTCCAGTCGTTCCAGGGCGGCCTCGTAGCCGGGCGCAAGGCGCAAGGCTTCGCGCAGCGGTGAGATGGATTCATTATATCGTCCCAGCGCCATCAGGATGTCACCCAGCCCGACCCGCTGGAATGCCGCCCGTGGGGCAAGGTCCACCGCCACCCGCATCTGCTCAAGCGCCTCCGTCAGCCGTCCGGCGATCTTGAGCCACACAGCATAGAAGCGGCGCCCGCCCGGGTCGTTCGGCGCCAGTTCCACGGCCCGGCGCAGTTCCCGCCCGGCCTCCTCGAAGTCATCTTCCCAATAGAGGAAGTGGATACCAAGCAGCGTGTGCACTTCCCCAAGGTTGTCGTCCAGCGCCAGCGCCGAGAGACACAATTCCTGCACCCGGCGGAATGCTTCCTCGCGCTCGACGAAACCGCGGGCACCTTGGGTCATCAGGACGGCCGCCAGGCTGACCAGGGCCAGCGCACTGGTCGGCATCGTGGTGCAGGCCTTCTCCAGGTAGACCCGCGCCATTTCCAGTCGAGGACGCATGGCGTCGCCACCCTGGATGGCGTTGGTGTTGAGTTCCCGCCCCTTGGCAATCAGCCGCGCTACTTCGGGAGGAAGCTCCGGCTGTACCGGCGCGACCGGTTGCGATACCCGGATGCTGGCAGTGGGGTGTTCGGCCGATGTATGCAGTTCCCGAAGGGAGCTGAGCACGCTGGCCGCGCTCGCCGGCCGCTCGTCCGGGCTCTTGGCCATGAGCTGGCGGCAGAGCCGGTCCAGCCGAGGATCCACTTCCGGCCGGGCCGTGCGCAGTGACGGGATGGGCGCGAGCACATGGGCGGCGAGCAACGCGGCGACGTTCGGACCGCTGAATGGTGGCTGGCCGGTCAGCAACTCGTAGGCGACGCAGCCCATGCTGTAGAGATCGGCCCGGCCGTCGGGGCGGTCGCCGGTAGCCTGCTCCGGGCTCATGTATGAGGAGGTACCCAGCACCAGTCCGGCCTGGGTCAGCGTCGCCGTGGACGAATCGGTGTTGAGGGCAATGCCGAAATCCGCGAGGATGGCACGGCCGCCGTACCAGAACACGTTCTCCGGCTTGAGGTCGCGGTGCACCACCCCCATGCCGTGGGCGTACGCGAGGGCTTCGGCCAGGTCCGAGAGGATCCGGATCACGTCTATCGAGGGTAACGGACCCTCGGCAACCAGCCGCTCCCGCAGCGTGCCGCTGTTGATGAACGGCATGACGTAGTAGAGCGATCCCTCACTCTCGCCGGAATCGAAGAGCGGGACAATGTTGGGATGGACCAACCGCGCGGTCAGGTGAATTTCGCGATGGAACCGGTCGGCGCCGATGGCCGACGACACCTCGGCGGACAGCAGCTTGATTGCCACCGGACGATCGAGCAGCTCGTCATGGGCCAGCAGCACCTGGCCCATACCTCCACGCCCAAGCTCACGCTCGATGTCGAAGCGATCGGACAGCACAGTTGAGTCCCGGAGGCATGTGACGGTCCAGGCGGTGGACCGGCCGAACTCATGAAGCTATGGAGCAGCGGCTGGTTGGCAAGGAGGGCTGGCCAGGCCTGACGTCCATCGGGATCCAGCCCGTGCGGGCACCATCCAGGTGAGCCGTGCGCTCACCTCATCCGTTTTCCCGTGTCGCGGTCCAGCTCCGCCCGCAATCCGTCCAGCAGCGGGTGGCCGGTCGTGTACATGCGGCCGTACTCGAGATTGAAGGCGTAGTCGAATCCGTCCGGGTTGTCCCCCTGGGTGTGTTGCAGGATCGTCTCCAGCTTGTCCAGCGCCTTGGCGAGCCGGGCCGCGGGCGTGCTTGCCGCCTCGTACTCATCCCACAGGGCCACAATTTCATCCCGGCGCGATGCCGGCAGCGGCTCCAGCAGCGTGAGGAGGTCTCGCCGCTCCTCGGCCGCCTTGCCGTCGGGAAGCTCGGCCTGCTCCGGCGCTGGCACATCGCCGCGAATGACCTCGCCAAGGTCATGGACCAGGCAAATGGAGAGAAGGTGACCCAGGTCCACCTCGGGAAAGTCGGGATGCACCAGCATGGCAAGCAAGGCGAGACGCCAACTGTGTTCGGCCGCGCTTTCCTGGCGGCCAGCCGACGTCCAGGCGTTGCGCAAGGTGTGCTTTAATCCCTCGGCACGACGAAGGAAATCAAGCACGGCAGCCGCGAGTGGAATGTGCACCATGCTCATGGCTCCTTGGGCATCGAGACCGGCCTCGTGCTAGACTGGCGGCGATTCGGCACCGAGCTCGATTTCGCCGTCGATGTTCATCATCTCGAGATAGCCCGGGATGGTCAACGTGGCGCGCACCGGCAAGGTCTCGGTGCCGGTCAGCGATCCTTGCTCGAGCCCGGCCGCCACGGCTCGTTCGATCTCGCGCTGGGCCGTGATCCCGAAACGCTTGAGAAACTTGCGAAGTTCGAGATTGAAATGTTCGTCGTTCATGGGGATGGGGGGTTAGGGGTTGGGGGTTGGGGGTTGGGGGTTGGGGATTAGGGATTAGGGACTCCGAATGTTATTCTCGCTCAACCCTGATCCCCAACCCCTGGCCCCAGGCCCCATGCTCTTCGTAGACAACGACAATGTCACCGATGCGCGACTCAACCTCGCCCTCGAGGAGTACGTCCTCCGCAACAAGATGACCGAGGAGGATATCCTCCTTTTCTACGTGAACAGCCCTTCCATCATCATCGGGCGGAACCAGAACACCATCGAAGAGATCGACTCCGACGTGGTGGCGGCACGGGGCATCCAGGTGGTGCGGCGCATCTCCGGTGGCGGCGCGGTGTACCACGATCTGGGCAATCTCAATTTCAGCTTCATGACCCGGGACGTCCACGGCCGCTTCAACCGCTACGATACGTTCAATGGACCGGTGGTCGAGGTGCTCCGGAGCCTGGGCGTGCCGGCCGAACTGAGCGGCCGGAACGACATTCTGGCCGGCGGGCGAAAGATCTCAGGCAACGCGCAGTTTGCAAGCGCCGGGCGGATGTTCAGCCACGGCACTCTGCTGCTCGACGCCAATCTCGACGATGTCACGGCGGCGCTCCGGCCCAAACCGGGCAAACTGGAATCCAAGGCGATGAAGTCGGTCCGCAGCCGGGTGGCCAACATCAGCGAGTTCCTGACGTCGCCGCTCGATGTGCGTGAGCTCCGCGAGCTGATCATCGAGCGCATCTTCGGCAGCCGTGACCGGCGCCGCATATCGCTGGTCACCCTCAGCGAGGAGGACCGCGCCGGTGTGCGCCAGCTTTTCGCCGAGCGGTACGACAGCTGGGACTGGAACTACGGCCAGAGCCCGCCGTCCAACCTGCAGCGGGCCCAGCGGTTTGGCGGCGGCGAGATCGACATGCGGCTGGACCTGCAGGAGGGCCGGATTGCAGCCATCCGCCTGTTTGGCGATTACATGGGCAGCGGCGACGTGGCCGAGGTGGAGAAACGGCTCATCGGTCTGCCTTACGACCGCGAGGCTATTGCCTCGGCGCTTGCCGACGTCGACCTCGGGAAGTATTTCGGGAAGATCGAGCGTGGGGAGGTCCTGAGCGTCATCTGTCCGTAAGAGAGACGAGCGTCGAGAGTCAAGCGCCTGATGCTCTCGACGCGCGACGCTCGACGCTTGACGCGTCCTCCTCGTAGCTCAACTTCCCATTTACGATCTTCGCCGCCGATGTCCACGGGTGCGGCACCGCCTTGCCGGGGCCCATGATGTGCAGCACTTCGAACCCCGCCCACTTCAGTGCATCAGCGATCATGCTGCGGTGGCAGCGCCACCAGACCGCCTCGGCGCACATGATCGCGGTCGGGAGGGCGCAGGCGAAGTCGGCGAGCGCCATCAGCGCCGCGGCAAACGCTTCCGTTTCCATGTAGTCGGCGTAGCCCCGGAAGGCGGCGTTTCGCCAGGCCGAGTTCACCGACTCGGGCGACGTCTTCCGTCGCCCGCCGAGTTCCGGCATCCAGCAGTAATCGATCCCGGCCAGTTCGACGCTCTGCCGCAGTGCCTCCATCCCGAACTGCGGCACGCGCCGCGATCCCGGGATGCTGCGCACATCCACCAGCAGCTCGATATCGTGCTCCAGGAGCAGCGCGAGAAATTCCTCGACGCCACGCGTCGAGTGGCCGATGGTGAATAGGGCGGGCATCGTGGGTCGAGGGTCGAGGGTCGAGGGTCGAGGGTCGAGGGTCGAGGGTCGCGAAGATATTCCTCCTCCTCAGCGCGCCATGTGCGACCTTCGCCCCGCCTTCCCGCCGACCGTGCCCGTCTCGCCCGCCTTGCCCGCCTTGCCCGTCATGACAACGAGGCCGCTTTCGATATGCGGCCCCGGCGCAGCAGCCATCCGACAACTGCGCCAAGAACGGCATAGGGCAGCGCCCGGACGATCCCGAACCCCAACTCCGCAGGCCAGAGGTTGTGAGCCGACGGATCCTGGATTCCGTCAACGACTACACGCAGCATTATCGCCATCGGAACGGCTCCTGCCGTGACTAGCAGCGCGCGCCAGAAGCGCGCCTGTCCTGTCGCCACCAGCGCCAGCGCCAGGGCACCAACCGCAACCAGACTCCATGAGGCCAGCGCAGCGGCCAGAGTCAACTTGGAATATGGGATGCTCCAGTAGGGCAGCCCAACCAGCAGAGTCGCCGTGATGAAGGCGAGCAGGGACCACCAGTGACGTTCGCGTGGCATGGTTGCTCCGGTAGGGCCGGTTGACTGGCAGCGGTCGACGGTCAACGGTCGACCCATGACGTGCGGGCGCCCGGCGGCGCGCCCCTTACGCCTTACGCCTTACGCCGTTCCATTATATATACAATTCCAGACCCCCGCATACCCCGGACACCGCCCATGCGCACATTGCTGTCGAGCGCGGCTGCCGCCGCACTCCTGCTTCTCGCCCCGCCCCTGTCGGCCCAGGCATCCTTCACCTCCGACCCGGTGCTGCAACGGATCTGGGCCATCGGCATGGACAGCTCCCAGACCGATGCGCTGGCGCGCACCCTCTTCGATTCGCTCGGGCCCCGGCTCACTGGCTCGCCCGACCAGCGGCGTGCCAACGACTGGCTGGTCCGGATGTACAAGTCATGGGGCATCGACGCCCGGAATGAGCAGTACGGCACCTGGCGCGGATGGCGGCGTGGCTACTCGCATATCGACCTGATCTCGCCCCGCGTGCGCACCCTTGAAGGCATGATGCTCGCCTGGAGCCCTGGCACCGGCAAGCAGGACCTGACCGCCGGCACCATCATCCTGCCGCACTTCAAGGACTCAACCGACTTCGTCGCTGGCTGCCGCAGGCCAAGGGCAAGTTTGTACTGGTCGCGCCCGGGCGGCAGACCTGCCGGCCGGCGGAGGACTGGCGGGAGAACGCGACGCCGGAATCACTCAAGCGCGCGGCCGACCAGCGGCAAGCGTCGTTGACGAGTGGCGCGACCGGATCGCGGCCACCGGCTACAGCCTGGCGCTCGGCACCGGTTCCCTGGGCGTCCGCATGGAGCAGGCCGGCGTGGCCGGCTTCCTCACCTCGCGGCCCAAGGATGGCTGGGGCACCATCGAGATCTTCGAGACGTACGACACCATCGCGCCCGCCGTGGCGCTCTCCTGTGAAGACTACGGGCTGGTCTATCGTCTCACGGAGGACAACCGGAACCCACAGGTGCGCATGAACCTCGACGCCGACCTGCTGGGCGAGCAGCCGGTGTTCAACACCATCGCCACCATCCCGGGCTCGAGCAAGAAGAACGAATACGTGATGCTCTCGGCCCACTTCGATTCGTGGGATGGCTCATCCGGTGCCACGGACAACGGCACCGGCACGCTCACCATGATGGAGGCGATGCGGATCCTTCGACTGGTGTATCCCCATCCCAAGCGCACCATCCTGGTGGGCCACTGGAGCAGTGAGGAGGAGGGGCTGGTCGGTTCGCGCGCCTTTACGGAAGATCATCCCGAAATCGTGAAGGGACTGCAGGTCCTGCTCAACCAGGACAACGGCACCGGGCGGATCGTGCGGGCGGGCGGCGGTGGGCTGCCGGACGCCGCAGCACACCTGGAACGCTGGATTGGGATGCTGCCGCCGATGTACAAGGAGCAGATCAATTTCGGCGGCGCTGGGCTGCCCGGTGGCGGCGGCAGCGACCACGCCTCATTCTCCTGCTATGGCGCGCCGGCTGTCGAGCTTGGCGGTCTCAGCTGGGATTACGGCAACTACACCTGGCACACCAATCGCGATACCTACGACAAGATTGTGTTTGACGATCTCAAGTCCAACGCCACGCTCTTTGCGATGCTCGCATACCTCGCGTCGGAAGATCCCTCGACCGTGGGACGCGAGCGGGTGGATCTCAAGGCACTCGCCGCGGCGCGGGAAGCACTGGCCGATTCCGCCCGTGCCAATCCTGCTGATTCGACGCTGGCGCGCCGGGCCGGGCTGGGCCGGGGCCGTTTCTTCCGGGTCCCGACCGAATGGCCGGAATGCCAGAAGGCACCACGCAGCACGAATCCGAGATTGAAGTAGGGCTTGCGGTCAACAGTCGACGGTCGACGGTCGACGGTCGACGTGAAACCGACTAGGCTCCGGTTTGTCATCCTGAGCGAAGCGAAGGATCTGCTCACCCGTCTCCATGGCCAGGCGAATAGATCCTTCGCCCGCTTCGCGGGCTCAGGATGACAATTCCTCGACTCACCTCCCTCGTCCTCGTCCTCGTCCGCCGAGCCGCCCAGCCGTTGACTGTTGACCGTCGACCATCGACTCTACCAATGCCCCAAACGCTCCGGCATTTCCGCCAGTTCCCACGCCGTGACCGCCACTGCCGTCGCGGCCTGGGTGAGCTGCTCCGGCCTCACCCGGTCGAAGGTATCATATTGGCTGTGGTGCGTGACGCTGAAATAGTCGAGCGCGTCCTGGATGGCGAAGAATGCCGGCACGCCCGCCTCCGTGAATGACGCATGGTCGGAATCTCCTGATCGCTCGAGCGGCAGCTCGTTCACGCCGAGATCATTGAGCGGTGCGATCGCACGGGCCATCAGCGGGCGAGCGTCTTCCCGTCCCTGCAGCGCCCAGCCACGGACTTTGCCGGTGCCGAGATCGAGAACCAGCACTGCCTGGATGCTGTCCAGCTCCGCCCTGTGCGCTTCGACGTAGGCCTTGGACCCCCAGTGGCCCTCTTCCTCGCCTGAAAAGAGCACCACCCGGATGGTGCGCTTCGGGCCTGAGCCCTGAGGCCTTGATGGCGCGCAGCGCCTCCATCACCGAGGCCACGCCTGTCCCGTTGTCGGTGGCGCCGGTGCCAAGATCCCACGAGTCAATGTGCCCGCCGATGATGACGACCTCACCGGGCTTCTCGCTTCCTGGTACTTCGCCGATGGTGTTGTACTGCTGCACCGGCTGCCTGGACGTGGTGCCTGGCAGGTTGATCTCAAGTGTCACGCGTTCACCGCGAGCCGCCGAGCGCCGAAGCAGCAGATAGTCATTCCGGGACATGAAGGCATAGGGAATCTGCGGCGCCCAGCGACCGAGGCGCCAGACCGGGCCGCCGGTCATGGTCATGCCTTCGTTCTTGCCGGCGTTAGTGATGAACGCGAGGGCGCCTTCGTCTTTCATGGCCGTGGCAAGTTTCACCCGTACCGCATCATACGCGGCGCTGTCGGGTCCGAGGGGCGGCATCTCACCGAAGGTGACGATCTTGCCCTTGAACTGGCCGAAATACCTGTCGAGCCCTGCTGTGGTCTGCGACTCCACCACCAGCAGGTCGCCGCGCACTGTCCCCTTGGTGGCAGCTGACCAGCCGGCGGCCGCCAGGGTGAGCGCCTTGCCATTCTGGGTGAGCAGGCGGGCGCTGGCCTCGCCGCGGGTCCAGGCACGGGGAAAGTCATACCCCTCTTCATGCACGTTGCTGGCACCGAACTTCGTCATGGTGCTCTCGGCCCATGCATGCGCATGCGCGATCTGCGGCGACGTGGTGAGCCGAGGCCCGATGACGTCGGCCAGGTATTCCGTCCATGCCACCGCCTGCTGATGCTCGGCCATTTCACGGATGAGGCGCGCCGTGGCCGTCGTGTCCGACGCGGCGACTGCCGTGGCGCCGGGCCGGGAGGCCGGCGGCGGGGCCTGGGCAGCGAGGGGAGCGGCGGCGAGCGTGAGGGCGAGCAGGAGTGGGAGCTTGAGGTTCATTAGTCCTTGGTCGTCAGTCGTCAGTCTTCAGTCGTCAGTCATCAGTCGTCAGTCATCAGTCGTCAGTCGTCAGTCGTCAGTCATCAGTCATCAGTCTTCAGCTTTCCAGCCTTCTGATCCGAATATTCCTCAGCATCAGCCGGCCGTTGTGGTCGCCCTGTACCGCGATCACGCCGCGGGGCAGCCTGCCGTAATCGACCCAGTCGGCAAACTTGCTGGCCTTGACCTTGGCCCACCAGTCGTCGCTGCCGAGCACGTAGGACAGCAGCTTGGTGCCATTGAGCCAGTGCTCCACACTGTCGCCCTTCACGACGATACGCGCTGTGTTCCACTCTCCCAGCGGATTGAGGTGGCCCGGCGGGGAGGGATAGAGTCCGTAGGCAGCGCCGGCCGAGGTGAGGCGGCTGGCTCCGTCGGGCGCGTTGGCGTCATCCAGCAACTGATACTCCGGCGCCGTCCAGTAGATGTGCTCGTACCCCTCGTTGCCACGATAGAAGATGCCGGCATTTCCACCCTTGGTCAGCTGCCAGTCCATGACCAGCTCGAAATCGCGAAATGTGTCGCGGGTGACAATATCTTCGACGCTGGAATCCTTGACGACCATCCCGCTATCCACTCGCCACCCCACCGGCGCCGAGTCGGTCTGGTACCCGCGCCACTTATCGAGGGTCTTGCCATCGAAGAGCAGGGTCCAGCCGGAATCGCGCTGTGCCTGGGTGAGGGTATTGGGTCCGGTGGCGACGGCAGCCGCCTCAGGGGCCGGCTTGGAGCAGGCGGCTAGCGCAAATCGCAGTGAGCAGGGCGGGCAGTCGTAGTGCATTGTGTTCCTCGAATGGAGCGTAGGCAGACGCGGGACACGCGACTCGAAACCTCGCATATCGCGTCACCCCGGTGAAAACCGGGGTCCATGAGGGCTTCGGTCATGGCGACTCATACCGGGTGGGCCCTCATGGATTCCTGCTTCCGCAGGAATGACGGAGGGTGCGAACTGGCCCGTCGAGCCGCCGAGCCCGCTATTCCCCGGGATGATACACCCGCTCGGTGTGCCCCTTCAGCTGACCCGGATAAAAGTACACCGGCCTCAGGTTCCCGCTGGCGTAGCGTTCCGTCTCATCATTGAAATGGGGCGAGGTGGGGTGCCCGCTCTCTCCCCCGGCGGTGACGGCCCGCGCCGTCACGCTGTCGCCAAATTCCACTACGGCGACGAAGCTGTTGCCGCTGGTGCCATACCACTTCTCGGTTCCGGGATAGGGCCGAGCGCCGAATGACGCCAGCGAACCCCACCGTGACGAAGTGAACGGCACCGGGCTGCTGGGCTTGGCGTCATCGAACTTCTGCACAATGAGACTGTCGTTGCGTTGGAAGCGGTTGATCTCGCCCCAGGGCGTTTTCCAGGTCCCGAACTGGCGTATGAGAAGGCGGCTGGCCTCGATCAGCGCGTCCATCCGTTCCGTCGTGGTGGCGCCATCCACCAGGTAGTCGCTGATCGACTTGCCAGCCTGGTCTGCCGCCGGGCCCACGTGCTGGGCCAGACCGGTGCCCCAGAAGACGGCCAGCGTGGTCGGCACCGACGTGGCCGACCAGCGATAGTCCCAGGAGCGAAGCGAGTCAATCTGTTCATCGAGGGTCAAGCGTCGTGGGTCATGCGCCGGCAGCGAATCATATGACTTGATCAGCGGCGGCAGCAGCCGGGCGAAGCCAGTCAGGTAGCTGTCATACGCCGCATCGATCAGCCCCTGCACCGTGAAGTCCTTCTTGTTCTGCAGCACCCTGATCGCATGCAGCCCGCGGAAGGATTCCCCGCCCTTCTCCACGTACTTCGGAAAATCTTCCTTCTTCGGGCTGCTGGGGCCGGCCGCGGACCAGGGCCAGTTGTTGCTGTTGTAGAGCCACCCGCTCGCGGGATTGAAGACATTGGGCGACTGGTCCACCGACAGCAGCCCTTTCCAGTCGGTCCGCGGATCGCTGCCGTCGACCGGCTTGGTCCAATCAAACGACGTGTCGCGCCGAGGAATGAAGTTGGCGTGGAAGTAGGCGATGTTGCCGTCGGCGTCCGCATAGACGGTGTTGTTGGAGCTGTTGGTGTGCAGCTCCATGATCCGGCGGAATTCCTTGAAATTCTTTGCCTTGGTCCGGGTGTATGACTGGGTCAAAGCCTTGACCGGCGCAAACATCATGGCCACGCTCACCCACTTGTCGCCTTCTTTCCGCACCACTGGCCCGTGCCGGGTGAAGTAGGCGGTGATGGTCTTGCTGGCCATTCCGGTGTCGGTCCGGAACGGCACGGTGATCTGCCGGGTGCGGACCGGCAGCTCCTGGTCGCCGTACTGGTAGAACCACTTCCCGTCCTTCTCGGTGACCGTTTCCAGATATTCGTCGATCGCGTCGGCCCCGGTGCTGGTGTGCATCCAGCCCAGGCGGGGGTTCCAGCCCTGATAGACGAAGAATTGTCCCCAGGTCACCGCGCCGTAGGCATTGAGCCCTTCGTCGCTGGACACCTGCAATTCAGACCGGAAGAAGAACGAGGTGTGGGGATTGATGAGGAAGAGGGCGTGATGATCGGCCGTGTTGGACGGCGCGATGGCGATGCCGTTGGAACCGGTGGGCTCCCGGGTCCAGGATTCCAGGCTGGTGCGGCGTGGCGGCGGGCCCTGGCGCGGCTCCCCGTACATTCGGTCCAGGCCCCGGGTGCTGATCGTCTCGATGTCGCCGCCGATGCTGCCCTCACTGAATGAGAGCGCCATCCAGGGCTGGTAGTGGGCGATGACCGGCTTTACGCCGGGATGCTTGTACAGGTAGAAATTGAGCCCGTCAGCCCAGGCGTCCATCAGCTTCCGGAGCCACGCGGGGCTCCCCCTATACATCGCCTTGAGCGAGTCGTCCTGGATGTACAGACGGGCCCGGAAATCCTGAAAGAGTGCACTCTCGCCGTCGGCCTGGGCGGTGCGGCCCAGCGCAAAGAGATAGTTGCGCTCGATCCGGTTGAAGTCATCCTCTGCCTGGGCGTAGATCATCCCGAAGACGGCGTCGGCGTCAGTCTTGCCGTGGATGTGGGCAATGCCCCAATCATCACGGGTGATGCTGACGGCCTCTGCCTCGCGCTGCCATCGGGCCTGGTCGGCGGAGGATTGCGCGGCGAGTGGCGCGGCAATCGTGAGGAGAGACGCGACGAAGGCCAGTTTGATCATCGGGATCCCGTCTCGGAGGGGCAAAGCCAAGGCTTTGCCCCTCGCTGCGTGATGTTCGTACATGGGGAATTCAAGGGTGCGGGAATCAGGGCCATAACGCAAGTAGGGGCGACGCGTGCGTCGCCAGCGTTCACACCACAACCAGTTCCCGCTGGTAATCCGACGGGGTCACGTCCAGCCCGTCGGCCCGGGCATGGGCATTGACTTCGCTTCGGACACCGATCTCACCGGGGAAGTACACACCCGGCTCGACCGAGAAGCCGGACCCGGGAAGAATGAGCCGGCTGTCGAAGCTCTCGGTATCGTCAATGGTGGGCCCGAAACCGTGGAGCCCCACCCGATCAATCGAGTGTCCGGTGCGGCAGATGGTTCGATCGGCGAAGCCGGCCCGGGCAATCACCGCCTGGGCCGCCCGATCGGCCTCGGCGCCCGCCACCGGCGTGCCGCTCGTGAGCCGGTCGCGCAGCAGGTCGAGCGCCGCATCCCGCGCATCGCGTACCACCGTCCAGATTTCGTTCGCCCGGCGCGACGGGTCGCCGATGGAGGCCATCCAGGTCTGGTCGGCGTAGACGCCACCTGGCTCCCTGGCCCAGAGATCGAGCAGGAGGAGCGCCCCGGGAACGATCGGGAGCGACCCCGATTCCGGTGCTTCGTAATGGGCCCGCGCCGCGTTGGCGCCATAGGAGACGCTGGGGCTGGATTCGGTAACCAGTCCCACTTGCTCGAACGCCCGCAACACCCAGATGGTCAGTTCGTGCTCGGTCATCGGCTCCGCCGACCGGGACCGGTCGCCCGCCAGCCGGAACGCCTCGCGCGCGATCGCGGCCGCATGGCCGGCGGCGCGAAGGTGGCTCGCCAGGTCATGGGCCGTCCATGCAGAGCAGGTGCGGGTTACCAGGTCGGCCGAGGAGACCACGGTGGCGCCGGCGGAGCGGACCAGCTCGAGCGTGCCAGCCGGCACGTAATCGCCATAGGGCACGTTCCCCATCGGGGAATATTCCATGGCGACCCGCTTCCCGCGCACCAGCGCGCCAAGATGCCGGCTGAGTTCGTCGCGACGGATCCAGACGATCTTCTGCCACTCGCCGGGCCAGCCGCGCCAGAGTTCAGCATCAACCGCATGAATCAGCGCGGTCGGCGTTCCGCGGCGCGGGATCAGGACGTACTGCCGGCGACTGCCGAGCACTTCCTCACCGATCAGCGCCACAAAGATCGGATTGATGCCGCGGAAATCGAACAGCAGCCAGCCATCAATCGGGTCCGCGTTGGCGTCAAGTGCGGCGTGGACGTCTGGCAGAGCGGATGGAGTCAGCATGGGCACGGGAAGAAAGACGGGAAGACGGGAAGACGGGAAGACGGGAGGAAGGTCGCCATGGCGTCACGAGCGCGCAAGCGCGAGACGGCGAGACGGCGAGACGGCGAGACGGCGAGACGGCGAGACGGCGAGACGGCGAGACGGCGAGACGAATGTCGCCCGTGTCGTCACCCCGGTGCAAACCGGGGTCCATGAGGGGCTCGTGCGTGGCGACCACGATGTCACTGCGACAGCAGGGCCGGAAGCAGTACATGCGCCATGACCTCGTTGGCGGGCGATTCCACATTGAAGGCGCCACCGGTAAAGACCGCGATCAGGTCGAGCGACGGCACGAGATACACCTTCTGCCCGCCGTTGCCCGAAAGCATGACGGTATCTACCCGCCGGGTGCCATCCGGGGTCGGCACGGCGTACCAGCGATGCCAGATGCCCAAGCCGTAGTCGCTGTCGTCCACCCGGGACTGGGTGCTGACTGCGGCCGCGATCCACGCCTTGGAGATCACCTGGCGTCCCTGCCACTGGCCGTGCTGCTGTATGAGCAGGCCAAGCTTCAGCATGTCGCGGGGCCGAAGATGGATCTGTCCAAAGTCATTGCGCTCGCTCTGGTCCAGCACAAAGCGCCAATGCCACTGGTCCGGCGCGACACCGAGGGGCCCGAAGAGCACCTGTTGGGCAAAGTCGGGCAGCGGCTTGCCGGCGGCGAGCTCGATCATCCGCCCGGCGGTTGCAAAGCCGAACGAACAATATTGCCCGACGGTCCCCGGCTCGGCGACGGCCGGCAGATCCATGAAGGCCCTGGGCCAGTCGGGCGTGTCGTACAGTTTCACCTCATTACCAGGCGACGCATCATCGTGGTCATCGCACGCGAGGCCGGACTGATTGCTCAGCAGGTTGGTGAGAGTGATACGTGACTTGCGGGAATCAGGATGGGCCACCGTCGAATACCCGAGGCGAGCCAGCACCGGCTCGTCGCGCCGCAGCAGGCCTCGATCAATGGCCGCACCGGCGAGCAGGGAAATCACGCTCTTGGTGAGCGAGCGCATCTGGTGGGGCCGCTCGCGGTCGTAGCCGTAGAAATACTCCTCCAGTACCAGCGCCCCCTTCCGGTACAGCAGAATCGAGCGGATATCAGGATAGCGCCCGTCAAGCACGCCACTCACGATCTGCGCAGCGACGCTGCAGCGCACCGTCGTTGGGCCGGGCTGGGCGACCGGAATGCCGTCATGGAGCTTGGCGGGCTGGACGCAGCGATAGGGAGTGGGCGTTCCATTCGGGCCTGGCGGCCGAGGCGCGAGCAGCGCCCGCGCGGCGTCATCCACGGCGGGGGAGATCCGCGCGAATGTATCGCCGTGCTCCATGAATGCCACGACGTGGCCGGCAGGGGCGCGCAGGAACGGAATCGAGTCGCCCCCCGGATTCGTGAACGTGTCTGCGGCGACCGGGCGGAGTCGGTACTTGGCCTCGTCGATGATCGCCACCAGGTCCGTGCTGTCCGCCACCATGAACAGACTGTCGCCATTGCGATAGTGGTAGAGCCCTTCGAACTGGGAGAGTGTCTGGCCTGGCGGCGGAGTATGGCCGTCCGTCGGCGATTGTGCCGCCGCGCGAGTCGCCGTGGCCGCCGCAACCAGGGCGGCGGCAAGCAATCGTGGAAGTGTCATGCGTCTCAGTATAGAGCGGAAGGATGGAAGGCGCACGGGCCAGATGGCGAGACTGGTGTCGCGTTCAGGCGATCTGGCTGAAGCAGCTCAAGTCGCGTGACTTGCTCCGGAGCGTTGCTCACGAGATCCGTGGCTCTTCTCAGGGTGATCTGCTAGTGCACCCCCACCCTCCCCAGAAACCCATCCACCGCCCTGGTATACGCCGAGTCGGCGCCGAGCTGGCTGTCTATCTGCGCGTGACTCTTGTCGAGTGGCAGCACCGTGGCTTCGCCGCCCAGCTCGCTGGCCCGTGCCGCAAGTGCGCTCGCCTGCGCACACGAATTCCGCCGCCGGCTGGAGCAGACCAGCAGCAGCGGCACCGCCGCGTGATCCAACCTGAGGGTGGGTGAGACACTGCGCCAGTAGGCGGGATCCTTGCCGAAGGCGCGGTCGAACAGGCGGAGGTGCGGCGACTCCATGATGGCGACGATGTTGTACGAACCGGCGTCGAGCCCGATGGTCCCGAGCCAGGGCCTCACGCCAGCACGCTGCGCAAGCGCGCTGTCTGCGGTCACGAGCGCCACGAGCTGCCCGCCCGCCGAGTGGCCCATCAGCACCACTCGGCTGCCATCGCCACCCCAGCGCGCCGCATTCCGCTGTACGTACGCTACCGCCCGGGCCACGTCCTCCGCCTCGGCGCTGACATTCACCTCCGGCAGCATGCGGTAGTTGACCGAGACGACGATGTACCCCTCAGGCAGCCAGTGGCGCACCTTGTTCCGCACCACGCCGGAGGAGGTCTTGTCGCCGATAGCCCAGGCGCCGCCATGGACCATGACGATCACCGGCGCGCCATCGGCGTGCGCCGGCAGGTACACGTCCAGCCGCTGCCGGGTGGCTGGGCCGTAGGCCACGTCCCGCTCCACCCGCGCACCGGGCGGCAGGGTGGAGCGGCGCTGCGCCTGGAGCGGAGGCGCGAAGAGGAGAATGGAGATCGCGATGATCACGTGGCGCACGCTGTGGCTCCCCAGTTCGGCCCGAGAAGGACGGCTTACAGATTCTCCTGGATGAACCGGGGACTCAGGTGCACGTCTACCTGCACCAATGGCTCATCGCCAATAGCCGTGAACCCGTGCACTTCACCAGCCTTGATGACGAAGATGTCGCCGGCACGACCTTCGAATTCCTGGCCGTTGACCTGCCACCGCCCGCGCCCCGATCGCACGAACTGGACTTCATCGTACGGATGGCGATGTGGACCCGGCCCCTTGCCCGGCTCGGCGCTCAGCAGGAACACGGAAATACCGGTGTCGCCCTGGTCGGCACCGACAAAGTTGTAGGAACTGCCGATGAAGGGAAGGTCCTCCTGCCGGACGTGGTGCATGGTGTACCTCGTGGAGGGTCGAGGGTCGATGGTCGCAGGTCGCCAGGCGGTGTCATTGCGAGGAGGCGCCGTAGGGGGGAGGCTTGCCTCGCCAGGGGGAGGCTTGCCTCGCCCGCAGGCGCCGACGAAGCAATCCTGCAGTCCATACGTGATCTCTTGGCCGATGTCTACCTGGTCGCCAGCGTCCGACCTCTGGCTGAACTCTGGCGAAGATCACGGTCGGGCCGCAAGGTTGCTTTGCACGCCCGATGGGCGTACTCGCAATGACAGCGCATGGCTGAGCTCCTGCCCGCCCTGCCCGCCCTGCCCGCCCTGCCCGCCTTGCCCGTCCTGCCGAGCCGCCTATCCCGCCACCCGCCGCTCCATGTCCCGCTCCACCGTCCGCATGGCCAGCAGTACCACCAGCCCGCCCACCATGGCCACCACCGGCAGGAGCAGCACGGCGCGCTGGATCCCGAACCGGTCGGAAAGGCCGCCCACCAGTGGAAAGGCGATCGCGTCGCCCGCGAGATGAATGAAGAGGAGATACGCGCCGGCCACCGTGGCGCCAATCCGGGCTGGCACCACGTCAAAGATGGCGGCTGCGATGGGGCCATTGTAGAACGTGAGGAAGAAGATGCTCGCGGCAAAGAGCAGCCGGAACCAGGTCATGTCGCGCACCATGAGGAGCACCACCGCCAGCGCGCCGCCCGCCAGCATCCCGAAGGCAATGGTGATGATCCGTCCGGCAGGAGTGCGGCTCCGAAGCCAGTCTGCCATGACGCCGCCCGCGAGCGTGCCGAGCACGCCGAACACCAGCAGCCGCCAACCCAGCAGGTCGGACACATCCGCCGGGCTCATCCCCAGTTCCCGCGTGACGAATGTCGGCGCCCAGCCCACCAGTCCGTTCATGCCGAAACTGATGAGCGCGCCACCGGCAAAGACATACATCAGCGTGGGTGTGGCCAGCACGCGCTTGAGTGCGACCAGCATTTCGTCGAACGCGGTTCCCACCTCGCCGCCAAAAGGCGTGTCGTCGATCCGCTGCGAGCGGATCTGCCGCACCCATTGGAAGATGTTGAGCGCAAAACCTGCCCCGGCAATCATCGAGAACGCCGCAATGTCCCAGCGGCTGTCCGCCCCGAACCGCATGTCGAGCAGCACCGCCACAACCGAGGCGATGGCGAGCCCTATCAGCGTGGGGCCGAACTGGCGCACCAGTGAGTTGCCCCGCTCCTTGAGTTCCCGGAGGTGGGGTCGGACTCGCACCGGGGCGAGTACCCGCGAGGGGTCCCGAAGTCGCATGGCAAGAACGGCGCAGACGAACCCGGGCGCACCCACCACCATGAACGCGACCCGCCAGCCATAGGCGTCGGCCAGCTTGCCGCCCAGCCAGATGCCGAGGCCGCCGCCGATCACCAGGCCGGCCGAGAGGATGCCCATCGCCATGGCCCGCTTCCCGCCCGGGAAGTAGTCGGCGACCAGCGACGCCGCGGCGGCGCCGAAGGCCGCTTCGCCGATCCCGACCGCCGCTCGGCAGATGAAGAGCTGGTGATAACTGTCCACCAGCCCGCTCAGCACGGTGAACAGGCTCCAGAGCGCCACGCCGAAGGCGATCACCGCTCGGCGGCTCCGCAGGTCGCTCATGACCCCGAACGGAACCGCCGCGACCGAGAAGACGAGCACGTAGGCCGAACCGAGCCAGCCGAGCTGGGTGTCGGAAATGTGCAGCGCCGCCTTGATTGGCTCAAAAAGCGCGAAGACAACGTTGCGGTCGAGATAGTTGAGAAGATTGACGAACGAGAGCAGCAGCAGCGCGTACCAGGCATAGGCGCGGCTGGCGCCGCGGTCGCGGGTCGTCGGCCGCGGGTCGCGGGTCATGGGTCGCGGGTCATGAGTCGCGGGTCATGGGTCGCGGGTCATGGGTCGTGAGTCATGGGTCGAGGGTCATGGGTCGCGGGTCAGGCGGCTCACGACTCACGACTCACGACCCGTGACCCGTAGTTCACGACTCACGACTCGCAACCTGCGATTTCTCCGCGCGCTGATCCCGGAACTCAACTGCCTTCCGGTATTCATTCAGCAACCGCTCCATCATCTGCTCGCGCCGGTCGTAGAGCCGCCGGAGCGGCCGGAATGCGTGCCGCGCACAGGCGTAGGACGTGAGCAGCGGCAGGGCGACGGTGTTGTCCATGTAGCAGACTACCGTACCCGGCAACTGATCGGGATCAATCTTGCCCCAGCTCACGGCTTCGGCAGGCGTCGCACCGGAGAGGCCCCCCGTGTCCGGACGGGCATCGGTCAGTTGCAGAAAGTAGTCGTGGCCCCGCTCGTCGATGCCGAGCACTTCCTGGATCTGCGGCTCAGTCTGGAGCATGAAGTTCTTGGGACTGCCGCCGCCGGCAATGAGCACGCCACTTCGGCCGCCGGTGCGCTTGGCGTCGAGCACGATGGCGGCCGTCTCGTTGACGTCCGCGCTGACATCGAACCGCAGCTTGCTGCCGGCGAGCGCCTGTTCCGCCACATTCATGCCGATACTGCTGTCGCCGGGCGAGCTGGTATAGAGCGGCACACCCAGCTCGTGCGCCGCGCTCAGCACCGATCGCCGCCGAAGCCCCAGTGCCTGTTCCCGCTCCCGCACGTACCCGCCCAGGAGGTAGTGATATTCCGCCGTGCTCATGGACCGCTGAAATTCCTCGCGCGCCGACACCTCGCGAATGAACGCGTCGGTGGACAGGAGCACGTCATAATCGAAGAAGATATCGTAGATCCGCACCACACCCTCTTCGCGCAATTCGATGTCATTGGCGTGAGGCGTGCCGCGGCGCATGGCGAGATCGAGCCCGAAATGCGCGTCGTGATAGAGGTTGGCGCCGGTGGAGATGATCCAGTCCACGAAGCCCATTTCCATCAGCGGAATGAGGCAGCTCATGCCCAGCCCGGCCGGCGTCATGGCCCCGGTCAGCGTCATCCCGACCGTCACCTCGGGCTCGAGCATGCGCTGGACAAAGAGCTGGCAGCCCTCGCGGAGACGCCCCGCGTTGTAGGCCAGGAAGGCATTCTCTATGAGATCGGCCGCGGTCTCCTTGCCGGTGATCGCGGTAGGATTGATGCGCTGGCCGCGCAGGTGGCGGCTGGGTGTGTTGGGCATGCGTGGTATCCCCATATGACGTTGGCGGAATCGTAACGGTAGGGGCAAAGCCATGGCTTTGCCCCTACCGTTACATCTCCGCCATCTTCCTGTCCCCCGTCGCCGGTTTCCCCGCAATCTCGTGGTCCGGCTTGTTGGCTCGCGCCTTGAGCACAAAATCCGCCGCCTCGCGGGGGCTGTCGGTAAGGGAGAGAAGCAGCATGTCGGCCTCGCCCACCTTCCCCTCCGCCAGCACCGACTCGCGAAGCCAGTCCATGAGCCCCGCCCAGTACCTGGTGCCGAACAGGATCACCGGGAAATGCTTGATCTTTCCCGTCTGGATCAGGGTCAGCGCCTCCATCAGCTCATCCATGGTTCCGAAGCCGCCCGGGAAGACGATGAATGCGGTGGAATATTTCACGAACATGGTCTTCCGCACGAAGAAGAAGCGGAAGTTGATGCCCCGCCGGACATACGGGTTGGTGCCCTGCTCGAAGGGCAGCTCGATATTGCAGCCAATCGAGAGACCGCCGCCCTCCACCGCGCCGCGGTTGGCCGCCTCCATGATGCCGGGGCCACCCCCCGTGATGATGGGGATGCCCTCCTGCGCCAGGATTCTCGCGGTCTCCACTGCGGCCTGGTAGGCCGGGTCCGTGGGTGGCGTGCGCGCCGAGCCGAAGATGCTGACGCCGTCGATCACATCGCCCAGGGCATCGAACCCTTCGACGAATTCTCCCATGATCCGGAAGACCCGCCAGGGATCGGTCTTGAGCATCGCGTCGGGCCGCAGCTTGGGCTGCGGTCCCTCCAGCAGCATTTCGTCTTCAGTGGGCCGCTTGGGCTCCGCACCGGACGGATAGGGACGGCGGGTGTTGTCGGAATCAGCCACGGGTCAGCTGCGCAATCAGGGCCCGGCAATCGTCGGGCACGTTGTAGAAGTACGGCGAGACACGGACGTGTCCCGGCCGAGCGTCGGTCACGATATGGGCCTGGGCCAGCCGGGCCACGTCGGCATGAGGATCGTCAGCCGGAATCATGATAATGGCGGCCCGCTCCGCTGGCGATGATGCCACCGTCGGCGCAAAGCCTGCGGCCCTGAGCTGCTCCAGGCAGTCCTCCGTGAGCGCCGAGGTGCGCCGGCGTATGGCTTCAATGCCCAGTTCCTCCCAGATCTCCAGCCCGCCGAGCTGAGCATAGACCGGGAGCAGCGGCGGCGTGCCCATCTCGAGCCGCCGCGCGTCGGCATGGAACTCGAGCGCGCGGACATCGAACTTGAACTGATCCCGATGCGCAAACCATCCCGTGGCGTGGGGATACAGGTCGCGCGTGATGTCTGGCGAGGCATAAAGGAAGGCGACGCCGGCACCGCCCATGAGCCACTTGAGGCCGCCCGCGCAGTAGAAGTCCGCGCCCGAGCGCTTGACATCGACCGGGATCTGCCCCGCCGCCTGATAGCCGTCAATCAGGCAGAGGGCGCCCCGCCGGTGTGCCAGCGCCGCAATGGACTCGACATCCTGGATGGCACCCGTGGTGAAGAAGACGTGGCTGGTGGCCACGATGGCCGTCTGGTCATCGATGGCCCGTTGGTACATCTCAAGTGGAACGCTGATGCCGTCGGGACTCTCGAGGATGATGACTTCGACCCCAAGGTCCTGCCGCGCGAGCCACTGGTAACTGATCGTCGGAAAATCGAGACTGGTGACGATGACCTTGTTCCGTCGGGAATACTCGATCGACTCGGCCACCACGGTCAGCGCCGAAGAGATGCTGGGGTGCAGCGCGATCTCGCCCGCCCCGGCGCCGACGACCCGGCCGTAGCGCTCCCGCAATTCCTGCAGCGCCGCCCACCAGACATCGTACCACGCCGCCGCTCCCCGGCTCTCCCAGAGATCGAGGTACTGGTTGATCTTCCGCCGGGTCCGGATGCTGAGGGCGCCCAGGGAACAGCTGTTGAGATAGACGGAATGCTGATAGATGGGGAATTCGTCCCGGCAGGTCGGAATGGCCATCGGGTCTGGGTTGGGCATGAGGGAATATAGGGTCGAGGGTCGAGGGTCGAGGGTCGAGGGTCGCATCGGGCAGAGCCATGGCTCTGCCTGTACGAAGGTCAGGCGTGGCGTCAGGGGCAGAGCCGTGGCTCTGCCCGTACGAGGGTCGAGGGGCGCATCGGGCAGGGCCATGGCTCTGCCTCAGGCAGCGAGGGATCTTGCCGACCGTGCTCCGGAGCCGGGTAAGCAGATCCTTCGCTTTGCTCAGGATGACACCTCTCGCGAACCGACGACCGACGACCCGATTACCTTTCTCCCACGTTGCCCGCCGGAGATTGCGCCCTTGCCACCATCCGACCCGACCTGGCCCCGCTACCAAGGCTCCTGGAGCCGGCTGGTTCTGCGGCTGGCGGCCCGCGCCGCCGTTCGGCCTACGCTTGCGCTCGATCTGCTCACAGCGGCCTGGGCATTTCGCCGGCGCGGATGGTGGCGACAGCCGCCCTTTCTTCCCCTTCCCGACCGCGTCTACCTCCGGTGGCGCATGTACACGGCGTATGCCGATGAAGCCGCCGTGCCACCCCTCGACGACGTGATCCGCTTTGTGCGGTGGCGACGGGAGCTGCTCCGCCCATGAGGCACGTCGTCATTCTGGGCGGTGGCTTTGCGGGACTCTACGCCGCGCGGGCGCTCAAGGGCGCGCCGGTCCACGTCACCGTCATCGACCGCACCAATCATCACCTGTTCCAGCCGATGCTCTACCAGGTGGCGACGGCGGCCCTGAGCCCGAGCGATATCGCCTATCCGATCCGATCGGTGCTCAGGCGACACAAGAACACCGACGTGCTCCTCGGCGAGGTGAGCCGAATTGATGTGAAGGGTCGAAGAGTCCAGTTGACCGATAGTCGTAGTATTCACTACGACTATCTGCTCGTGGCGGTTGGCGCGCACCACTCCTACTTCGGTCATGACCAGTGGGAGCCGCTGGCGCCTGGCCTCAAGGCCATTACCGATGCCCTCGAAGTCCGCCGCCGGATTCTGCTGGCATTCGAGCTGGCAGAGCAGGAACCTGATCCGGCGCGGCGCCAGGCGCTGCTCAACTTCGTCATCGTGGGCGCGGGGCCGACCGGCGTGGAAGTGGCCGGCGCTATCGCCGAGATCAAGGAGAAGACCCTTCGCCGGGACTTCAGGAACATCAACCCGCGATCGGCCAAGGTGGTGCTGGTGGAGGCTGGCGAGCGGGTGCTGCCGCCCTATCCCCCCAAGCTGAGCGAGGCAGCCCAGCGCACGCTCGAACGGCTGGGTGTGGAGGTGCGCACTGGCGCCATGGTGACCGATGTGCGTCACGACGGTGTCAGCATGGGTGCTGACTTTATACCGTCGCGCTGCGTCATCTGGGCTGCCGGTAACAAAGCGAGCCCGGTGCTCCAGACAATGGAGGCGCCGCTCGATCGCCAGGGACGGGTGCTGGTGCAGCCGGACCTGACCATACCGGGCCATCCTGAAGTTTTCGTGCTGGGTGATGCCGCGGCCTTTACCCATCAGCCAGGATACAACGGACCCCTTCCTGCGCTTTCGCCAGTCGCGATCCAGATGGGCCACTACGCCGCTCGGCGGATCCGCGAGGAAACCGCCGACAACGCACTCGTGGAACGGCGCCGGCCGTTCAGGTATTTCGACAAGGGCCAGCTCGCTGTCATCGGACGCGGGCGCGCCGTGGCCGATCTGCGGAAGCTGAAATTCTCCGGCTTCTTTGCCTGGCTGGCGTGGATTTTTGTCCATATCGCCTACCTGATCGGATTCCGGAACCGCGTGATCGTCCTGACGGAATGGGCCATTTCCTATTTCACCTACGGCAAGGGAGCTCGGCTCATCAACGGCCCCATCTCCAGTTCGGACTGTACGTGATTTCGCCTGAACAGATCCGGCGCTGGACCAAAGAAGAGGGCTTCCTGGCATGCGGCATTACCGATCTTGCGCCCAATGCCTACGCCGACGCGCTGGATGACTGGCTGGCCCGAGGCTTCGGCGGCACCATGCGCTACCTGCACCGCCAGGCACGTCGCCGGAAAGATCCCGCGCTGGTGGACCCGGAGGCGCGATCGGCGATTGTAGTATTGGATAACTACTACTACGACGACAGCCGCCGGAACGAGCGGCCGCCCAGGATAGCCAAGTACGCCCGGGGTCGGGACTACCACGAATCCGTGGGTGAGCGACTGGAGACGGTCGCGGCCCGGCTCCGCGCCCACGGGGCGGGCCACACCCGCTGCTACGTGGATGCCGGCCCCGTGCCCGAACGCGAGCTGGCGCGCCGAGCCGGCCTGGGCTGGATCGGAAAGAACAGCATGCTCATCCGTCCCGGGGTCGGCTCGTTCTTCTTCATTGGCGAAATACTGACCGACCTCGCGCTGCCGGCTGACCCGCCCTTCGAGACCGATCACTGCGGGAGCTGCACCCGGTGCCTTGACGCCTGTCCCACCGATGCCATTGTGGAGCCGAGGGTGCTGGACGCGACCCGCTGCATTTCCTATCTCACCATCGAGCAGAAGGGACCGATTCCGGACGAGCTGGCGGCGAAGATGGAGGGCTGGGTGTTCGGGTGCGATATCTGTAATGACGTGTGCCCCTGGAATGAGAAGTTCGCGGGGCGGGATGGGCGGGATGGGCGGGATGGGCAGGATGGGCAGGATGGGCGGGAGGCGCTGGATTCGTTCGAGACGATGAGCGAGGAGGAGTTCGAGCGTCGCTTCGCCGGCACCCCATTCACTCGGGCCGGCCTGGACGGCATGCGGCGGAACATCAGGGCGGCGCTCCATCCTTCGCGGCGACGCTAAGCACCCGAGACCCACGACCCGAGACCCGATGGCTGAACCATTTCATTTTGCATTCTTCGTCAAGGACCTCGACTCCACCCGCCGGTTTTACGGCGAGCTGCTGGGCTGCCGCGAGGGGCGGAGCACGGCGACGTGGGTGGATTTTGACTTCTTCGGCAACCAGATCTCCTGCCACGCCAGCGGGGCGCCCATGACAACAACGGATAGCGGCGTGGTGGATGGCGTGTCGGTGCCGATGCCGCACTTCGGTGCAGTGCTGCCGAGGGATGTGTTCGAGGCGTTGGCTGACCGGCTCCGTCGAGCGGGCCAGCGGTTCATCATCGAGCCGCGTCTCCGCTTCGCAGGAGAACCGGGCGAGCAGATGACGATGTTCCTCCGTGACCCGAGCGGGAATGCCCTGGAGTTCAAGAGTTTCCGGAATCCAGATCAGGTCTTCAGTCCCCTCTCGCCCGCCCTGCCCGTCCTGTGATGAAATCCGCCTCGGTGCTCATCGTCGGCGGCGGGATCATCGGGGCCAGCATCGCCTGGCACCTGGCCAAGCTGGGCTGGCGCGACATCGTCATCGCCGACCGCGGTGGGTCGCCAGGTGACGGCAACACCAGCCGCACGACGGGGCTTTTCCGGTCCAACTTCAACGCACCGGTCAATGTGCGGCTTTCCTTGCTCTCCCGGCAGAAACTCGAGCATTTTCGCGATGAGACCGGCGGTGACGCAGGCTACCACGCCACCGGCCATCTCTGGATTGCCGCCAACGCCGACGAGCTGGAGCGGCTGCGCGAGGGGTTGCGCGCGCAGCGGGCAGAGGGCGTGATCAACGTGCGCGAGCTGGGTGCGGACGACGCCCGACGCCTCAACCCCGCCTTGGCGCCGGACTGCGTTGCCGGCGGCGCCTTCTGCCCGCTCGACGGATCTTTCGAGCCGATGCAGGTCCTGAACGGGTATCTGGCGGCGTCCGAGCGGCATGGCGTCAAGGTCATGTGGGACGTCGATGTGCAGGGATTCAAGCGCAACGCGGCCCGTCGCATCACCGCAGCCGTGACCTCGGTCGGCACGATGCGGGTCGGCGCGGTGGTGAATGCGGCCGGGGCGTGGGCCGCGCCGATGGCGGACAGGGCCGGCGTGGCGCTGCCGGTGCTGCCACTTCGCCGCCAGGTGCTGACGGCGACGGCGCACGCGGGCCTGCCGAATGGCATGCCGACAACCACATTCATGGCTGACGGACTGCAGATCTGCCGAAAAGACGACCAACTGCTGTTCACGCGCCCATCCCCGGCGATCCGGGGGCGGCCATGGGACTGCAGTGTGGATGCGGCGTGGATCGAGGAGACGGCGGCGCTGGCCCGCAAGCGGATGCCGGTGCTCGCCGATGCCGCGCTCGATGGCGCAGGCTCCTGGGCCGGTCTCTATGAAATCTCCCCGGATCATCACCCGGTAGTCGGTGATTCGATCGAGTGCAGCAACTTTTTCATGGCCAACGGCGCGTCGGGGCACGGCGCCATGCACGCGCCGGCGCTGGGCCAGCTCCTGGCCGAGCTGATGACCGAGGGCCGGGCGCCAGCCATGGATCTCGCTCCGCTTCGCCTGAGCCGGTTTTCGGAGGGCCAGCCCAACCCCGGATCGGTGTTTCCCTGATGCGGTACCTGGCATTGGGCGACAGTTACACGGTGGGAGAGGGCACGGGTAAGGGCGAGAGCTTTCCGGCGCTCGTTGACCGTCTATGGTCGACAGTCAACGGTCGACGGTCGACAGTCGATCTCCTCGCCGCCACCGGCTGGACCACCGGCGACCTGCTGGCCGCCATCCATTCGGCACCGCCGGCCGGGACCTACGATCTCGTCACCCTCTGCATTGGCGTCAACAACCAGTACCGTGGGCTCCCGGTCGGGCAGTTTCGGGCGGAGTTCGGCGAGCTGCTCGATCTCGCCATCCGGTATGCCGGCGGCGAGCCGGACCGCGTCCTGGCGCTATCCATTCCCGATTGGGGCGTCACTCCTTTCGCCGAGGGGCGTGACCGGACGGTCATTGCAGGTGAAATTGATCTGTTCAACCGGGAGGCGGCATCGGCGGCGCGGGCACGGGGCGCGGGATGGCTCGACGTCACGGGCGATTCGCGGGCCCATCCGGCCGATGTCGTGGGCGACGGCCTTCATCCGTCTGCAGCAGCATACCGGCGCTGGGCGCAGCTCGTCGTGCAGCAGCTTCAACCCTGACAGGAAGACTCATGGCCTTCGGATTGCCGGAAAGCGAAACCCGCCTGACCTACGGCGGCTACCTGCGGGTCGGCGAACTGATCCGGCTGCAGCAGCTCAAGTCCGACCCGCCGCAGCACGACGAAATGCTCTTCATCATCATCCACCAGACTTATGAGCTCTGGTTCAAGCAGATCCTGCATGAACTCGACGGGATCGTGCGGCGGATCGACGGGGACGACGTGCTGGGCGCCAGCCGGCTGCTGCGGCGCTGCCACGCCATCGAGCGGGTGCTGGTGGAACAGCTGTCGGTATTGGAGACGATGACGCCGGTGGAGTTTCTGTCCTTCCGCAACCATCTCATGCCGGCCAGCGGATTCCAGTCGGCCCAGTTCCGTGAGCTCGAGTTCACGACCGGGCTCAAGGATGCCCGGGTCCTCTCGCACTATACCGAGGGCTCGCCGGAGCATGCCAGGCTCACGTCCCGCCTGGACGGACGAACACTGCGTGATGCCTGGAGTGCGATCATGACGCGGCGCGGATTCGGCGCTGATGCGCCCGGCGTGGCCGGAGTCTATCACGACGCCGGGACGCATCCCGATCTGTTTCAGTTGCTCGAGGCCCTGATCGAGTTCGACGAACTGCTCTCGCTCTGGCGCTACCGCCATGTGCAGATGGTCGAGCGGGTGATCGGTGGCAAGCCCGGAACGGGCGGCAGCAGCGGTGCCGAATACCTCCGCGGAACCATGAGCCGTCGGATCTTCCCCGAACTCTGGGACGCGCGCACCCTGCTGGGCTCCGGAGGCTACGAGTGAGCGACGATCTCCGTTATCCTGTGGGAGCGTTTCAGGCGCCCGCCGTGGTCAGCGCCGACGATCGCGCGGCATTCATCGAAACCATTGCGGAGACGCCGGCCCTGCTGCGCGCCGCGGTGGCGGGACTCGACGACGACCAGCTGGACACACCATATCGGCCCGAGGGATGGACGGTGCGTCAGGTGGTGCACCACCTGCCCGACAGTCACATGAATGCCTATATCAGGTTCCGGCTGTCATTGACCGAGGATCGTCCCGTCATCCGTCCCTATTACGAGGCGGAATGGGCCAGGCTGCCTGACGCCGCGTCGGGTCCGGTGGCATATTCGCTCGCCCTGCTCGAGGCGCTGCACGTACGCTGGGTCGTGCTTCTCCGCGCCATGACAGACGCCGATTTCCTTCGGGTGTACCGCCATCCCGAGCAGCCAGGCCGGGACCTGCCCTTGAGTGAGGTGCTGGCCACCTACGCCTGGCATTGCCGGCATCACCTGGCGCACATCACCAGCCTTCGCGAACGGATGGGGTGGTAACATGCTCGAGCACATTCGGGTCATCACCGACTGGGAGCAGGGCGTCCTGCGCATTGCCGCGGCCATGGCCGGTGGCATGGTGCTCGGCATCAATCGCGATCTCCGGGGCAAGCCCGCCGGCGTGCGGACCCACGCACTGGTGGCCATCGGCTCATGCGTGTCGGCGGTGATCGCCTCCCTCATCATCACATCCGATCAGCTGCCGGACAACGATGCCCTGGGGCGCGTGATGCAGGGCATCATTACCGGGGTCGGCTTCATCGGTGGTGGCGTGATCCTCAAGATGCCGGAAGCGCGCGCCATCCAGGGACTCACGACGGCCGCGTCAATCTGGGTGACGGCCTGCATCAGCGTCGCCTTTGCACTGGGACTCTGGTACCTGGGCATTGCCGGCGTGGTGCTGACGCTGGTGGCGCTGCTGCTGGGCGGCGCCGTGGAACAGACCAGCGAGCGGCTGTTCAGCGGCCATCACCGCCCGGACGGCCCCGGGCCGTCCTGAGGCATCGCCGTGCGCGCCACGCTGGATACGCCCCGCTTCCTGCTGCGACCCTTTGTGCAGGACGACGCCGCCGAGGTGACGCGCATCGTCAGCGACCGGGAGATCGCGTCCACCACGCTCAACATTCCGCATCCCTACGAGCCGGGCATGGCCAAGCAGTGGATTGCCACCCACGCGGATGGACTGCACCGCCAGTCGCCCGTGGTCTTCGCCGTGACCGAGCGGGAGAGCGGGAAGCTGGTGGGCGCAATCGGACTGACGCTCGAGCCGGCGCATCACCGGGCGGAGATGGGATACTGGGTGGCGCGCGAGACCTGGGGCAAGGGCGTGTGCACTGAAGCGGCCACCGCCGTGATGCGCTACGGCTTCGACATTCTCGGCATCGAACGGATCCATGCCCATCATTTTGCCAGCAACCGAGCCTCCGGCCGTGTCATGGAGAAGCTGGGCATGCGCCACGAAGGGACCCTCCGCGGCCACGTAGAGAAGTGGGGGCGGCGCGAGGACATCGAGTGCTACGGCATCCTGCGTGAAGAGTTCGCGTCGTGACCGCCGCCGATCCCGCCCGGCAGTCCAGTCTTGTCCGTCCAGACAACCTGGAATCGCTTCGCCGGCTCGCCTGGCTGCTGGACAGCCAGTTCCGGGTGCCGGGCACCGTCTTCAGGTTCGGACTGGATGCGCTGGTGGGACTGGTTCCCGGTTTTGGCGACGTGCTCGGCGCCGTGGCCTCGGTGCTCTTCCTGGTGCAGGCGGTGCGGATGAAGGCGCCGGGCGCCGTGGTCGGCCGGATGGTGGCCAACATCACGATCGAGACGCTCCTCGGCATCATACCTGTCATCGGCGACCTGTTCGACGCCAGCTTCAAGGCCAACCAGCGCAATCTCCGGCTGCTCCAGCGGCTGCAGGCCGAGCCCGAGACGACCCACCGTTCGAGCCGGCGACTCCTGATCGGCATGGGTCTCGGAATCGTGCTTCTGTTCGTCGCGGTCGGCATTGTCGCCGTGGTCATCGGCGTCATGATCATCCGGGCGATCATCGAGGGCCGGGGACCGCTGGGTTAGGAGACGGAATGGGCAGGTTGGGTAGGGTGAGTGGTCGTCAGTCGTCAGCCTTCAGTCGTCATGATGACAGCGCGCGTCCAACCCCGACCGACGACCGACGACTGACTTCTTACTAATGACAGAACCCGCCATGCGTGCCATATTCGGCATGCCCAGCGACCACCATCACTGATCCACCATCGAGGCTACCGTGCCGGAGCTGCGCCTCCTGCTGCTCAGCAATTCCACCATGCCTGGCGAGGGCTACCTCGGCTGGGCACGGCCACATCTCGGCATCTTCCTGGGCCGGGAGGTGCGCCGAGTCTTCTTCGTCCCATTCGCCGGCGTCACCCGACCGTGGGATGAATATGCGGCGGTGGTACGCGGAGCATTCGGCGAACTGGGCTATGAGGTGGTGAGCGCGCACGATGTGCCCGACCCGGTGTCGGCCCTGCGCCAGTCGGACGCCGTGGCAGTGGGCGGCGGCAACACCTTTCATCTACTTGCGGGCCTCCATGCCACTGGTCTCCTCGGTCCCATGCGGGACGCCGCCCGCCAGGGAATGCCTTATGTGGGCTGGAGTGCCGGCTCCAACATCGCGTGTCCCAGCATCCGCACCACCAATGACATGCCGATCGTGGAGACGCCCGGCCTTGGCTCCCTGGGCCTGCTTCCATTTCAGATCAATGCGCACTATACGGAAGGACGACTCGCCGACCATGGTGGCGAGACACGGGTGGAGCGGCTCCGGGAGTTTGTCTCCGCCAATCCGGGCATGCCGGTGCTGGCCCTCCCCGAGGGAACAGCGCTCAGGGTGGAAGGCACCGAGCTCATCCTGATCGGCCGGCCGGAGGCGGTGCTCTACGGCCTGAACGGCGGACCTCGCGCGGTAGACGCACACGCGCTCAAGGAACTGGGCATTGCGGGACTCACGCCGGCCCGCTGAATCTCTCACGTCAGGACCTCGCCATGCTTCGTCGATTTGCCGTCCTGCTCTCTGTGTTGCTCCCGCTTCCCATCGCGCTCCTGGGTCAGCAGGACACCAGCGGATATGTCGAGACTGAGGCCATGGTCCCGATGCGAGACGGCGTGAAGCTGCATACACTGTACTACGTCCCGAAGCAGGCGAAGGGCAAGCTGCCGATCATCCTGACGCGCACTCCCTACGGCATCGACCATCGCTTCGGCGGCAACCTGCGCAGCTACTACGCCGCTCTGGCCCGCGAGGGATACATCTTTGCCTACCAGGATATCCGGGGGCGCTACGGCAGCGAGGGAACCTTTGTCATGCAGCGTGCGCCGGCTCACCTGAAGGACAAGCACGCGGTGGATGAGAGCAGCGACGCGTGGGACACGATCGACTGGCTGGTCAAGCACGTGCCCGGCAACAGCGGCCGTGTGGGCATGCTGGGAATCTCGTATCCGGGATGGACCACGGCGATGGCGCTGATAGACCCGCATCCCGCGTTGCGGGCCGCCTCGCCCCAGGCGTCACCGGCCGACATGTGGCTGGGAGACGACTTTCACCACCAGGGCGCCTTCCGGCTGAGCTACGGTTTCGAGTATGCCGTGCTGACTGAAGCAGCCGACACCAACAGCAATTTTTCGTTCGACCGCTACGACACCTACGACTGGTACCTGGAACTGGGTCCGCTCTCCAACGTCAACGACAGCATCCTGCATGGCAGCCTGCCAACCTGGAACGATTACGTTGCGCACCCTGACTACGATGCTTTCTGGCAGCGACAGACCATTGCGCCCTACCTCACCACGGTCACGGTACCGACCCTGAACGTGGCCGGCTGGTGGGACCAGGAGGATTTCTACGGGCCGGTCCGGATCTATGAGGCGATGGAGCCGCACGATACCAAGCACCTGAGCCGGCTCGTGGTCGGTCCCTGGAACCATGGCGGTTGGGCTGGCGGGCCGGGACAGAAGCTTGGCAATATCGATTTCGGAAGCCCCACGGGCGAGTTCTTCCGCGACAGTGTACAGGCGCCGTTCTTCGCGTTCTACCTGAAGGACAAGGGCGAACTCAACCTGCCGGAAGCGCTGACCTGGGAATCGGGCGCGGGTCGATGGGTGCGCAACGATGCATGGCCGGCCAGGGACGGGGTGGCGCAGCGGAACCTGTACTTCCAACCTGATGGCGGGCTCTCGTTCGAGCCGCCGATGTCCTCATCCGACAGCGTGGACAGCTATCGCTCGGACCCCACCCACCCGGTGCCGTATCGTCATCGTCCGATAGAGCCGACCTACTTCCCCGGTGGCTCGGGCTGGTACACCTGGCTGCTCCAGGACCAGCGCTTTGCGGCCGCCCGGCCCGATGTCCTGACATGGGAAACCGAGCCGCTCGCCGACGACGTCATCGTGCGTGGCCGCATCGCAGCGCACCTGTTCGCCAGCACCACCGGGCAGGACGCTGACTGGGTGGTGAAGCTGATCGACGTCTACCCCGAGCGCTACGAGCCTGATCCCAAGCTGGGCGGGTACCAGCTCATGGTGGCAAACGATGTGCTGCGGGGTCGCTATCGCGACAGCTGGGAAAAACCCACACCGATTCCATCCGACAGCGTGGTTGCATTCACGGTGGACATGCACACCCAGGATTACCGCTTCCTGAAGGGCCATCGCATCATGGTACAGGTGCAGAGTTCCTGGTTTCCCATCATTGACCGGAATCCGCAGACCTGGGTGCCCAGCATCTTCACGGCGAGTGCCAGCGACTACAAGGCGCAGACTCACCGGGTGTATCGGTCACCAGAGTATCCGTCGCATGTGACAGTGGATGTGGCGGAGAAGTAGGAAGGCGGGAAGGCGGGAAGGCGGGAAGACGGGAGGACGGGAGGACGCCGAGCCACCTGACGTTCCCGCGTCTTCCACCCCACTTCCCACGGTCATCCGCCAGGCCAGCGCCAGTCCCGCCGACAGCACCATCACCATCACCATATGGTAGACGATGTCCGGCATGGTACGGGGGCCCACGCCGACGATGATGGTGAAAATCCCGACCAGCGTGCCGAGGAGAGCAAACCCTTGCGCCATGAGGGCAGCCTGGCGTGCCCGCCACCAGGTGAGTATCAGGCCCAGCAGCAGCACGATCGCGATGATGGCTTCCGCGACGCGCGCGGCGTGATGCTCATAGCCGGCAATGAATCGGCCGGAATGGATCAGCGAGGCTGCGACAAAGGTCATGGCCTCTCTCGGCGGCTCGGCGGCTAGAACATACCTCGCTCCCGGAGCGCCTCGACAACCTCCGTTACAACCTGTGCCGGCGAGCGGGTGGCATCAATCGTAATTGCATCGCCTGGCTCTTCCAGATCGGCAAACTGCGATGGCGCCAGCGTCTCCGACGCGAAGTGGCCTGCACGCGCCTTCAGTCGCTCGGCCGCGACGGCTTCTGGCACCTTGAGATAGACAAAGACGATGTTGCCGCCGGCCGTATCGGCGCGAAGTTCGCTTCGGTATGCTTCCTTGAGTGCGGAACAAGCCAGCACCATGGAGCGACCAGCGTGGACATGGCTCGCGATCGAGCGGCCCAGTCGAGCGAGCCAGGGAGCACGATCGGCATCCGTCAGCGGCTGACCTCGCGCCAGGTGCCGTCTAGCTCGATCACTATGGTAGTCGTCGCCCTCTTCAAACGGCCAGCCGAGCTCGTCGGCAAGACGTGCACCGATGGTGGACTTGCCGGCGCCCGAGACACCCATGACAATCACGATGGTCGCGCTGGCGGGCATTGTCACGCGGTCACATCCTTCAGGCCGGTCGGGAAAGTCGGAGACGAGAGCAGCGCGGCTCCACCTTCCGACGCGGCTGCGGACTCACTGATTGTGGCCCGCGTTCGCGGGCCACGCAAGCGCGGACGTGGGAGAGCGCAGGAACAAGAAAAGCGGGATGGCTCCATCGAGCCATCCCGCCAGGTCCATCCGCGACTGCGCGTGGTCAGGAAGTCGAATAGAATCGCAGTTCGAGGACCTTCAGTCCATGGTTGTCGTAGTTCCAGAAGTAGTTCTCGAAGCAGCGATCGAAGAGATAGATGTCGTAGCTGTCGGCCGCGCCGTCGGTGCCGTTGGGGCCGGAATCGATACAGGTGGCGAGGTCGGGATCGGTCGCGTCGTTGACCGAGATGGTCATGTAGAGCAGGCTGTTGGAGACGTCAACCGCCTTGTGCGCGGTCTGCTTGCTGAGCGTGACGCCGTTGCTGCCGCACCAGACATCATCGGTACCGTCGAAGCCGGTGCCCGTCTCATCAGCGCAAGTGGTGATGGTGGCGCTGCCACTGCCGGCCTTGGCCCTGGCCCAGATGGCGTACGCCGGGGTGCATCCGTCAGTGCTGACGTCACCGGTGCAGGGATCGGGCAGGCCGAAGAGGGCGCCGTCGCCATCGGTGCCGTTGGCGTCAATCACGCCGAAATCGCCCACGTGCCCGTCCGCGCGCCACGCGTCGCAGCGGGGGTCGACCACGTCGTTCTCGCCGTTCGAACTGTTGCAGAGATAGATGTGGTTCTGGTCGTCGCCGCCGCCCTTGGCAAGGTGATTGTTCTTTCCGCCCGGGCTGGTGACGGTATTGTCCGAGTAGAGCTGCACAAAAATGCGGTGGCCGTTGTTGTTGTCCATCGTGGCGGACTTGTCCTTCGGCACTCCGATGATCTGCATGCTGTAGTCGAACTGGGTTTGGGGGTAGCCGTTCCCCAGAGCAAACGCGGGTCCTGCTTTCGCTGCGGTCACCGGGGCCGTGGGCGAGTCGGTACACGCGGCAACCACAAGAGTCGCGACCGCGGCCAGGCCAAGCCTGGCGAATCTGGGAGTCAGCACTGAATACCTCCGGGACAGTTGAGCGCGCGCCGGTTGGAGATCTCCCGGCCGGGTCGGCGGCACACTCAGGGTTCGAGATCAGCAGCGGGCCTTGCGAACGGGCCGGGAGTGATTGCTCGAACGTGGACAGCGGACCATGTGGATGCCGCGCCGATTGTGCATGGTGGGTATCGTGCGGTCACAGACTGTCGACGTGCAAGAGTTTGCAGTTTAGTTTGTTTCTACGACGTTGCCACGATACGCGCCGAGTGGAGTGGCGTCAAGACACAATTGTGTCTCACGTCCTGCGCGCACGTTGCCGTCGAAGTGGCACACGGAATGCTGCAAGATTTCACCGTTTCGCACTCATGTTCTCTCAGTCAGCAACTCCGCGCACTTCCGTACGTCGGGCAGCGTATGAGATTTCGCTTCCGCGCTGCCGGTCGCCAGCTTCAACCGACAGTAGGCCAACTCACGGTCAGCAATGGAAAGCGGATGGCAATCCTCCTCGGCGCCTGGGTGTTTGCAAGCTGACTGGATGATGACGATCAGAACTTGCAACTGGTCTGCGTAATCGCCGTCCCCGCCGAGTGTCCCACCACCTGCGTTACGATGCCGTTGGTCCGGATGATGACGTGGTCGCCGTCGTCGTCATTGGCGCCGGTCCTCCCTTCGGCGGCGTCGTCCTGATCGGTGCGATAGATGCGGGTGGCAGGATCATGCTCGCAGTAGCGCTCGAGTGTGGTGGAATCGGGCAGGAACCGGTGGTTGAAGGGGTGCCGGCCCGAGGAGACGACCACATAATGCGGATCGACGGCGTCGATGAAGGGCCGAGTGCTGGAGGTCTCGCTCCCATGATGGGCGATCTTCAGCACGGTGGATCGCAACCCATCGGCACCGAGCGAGTCGAGCAGGATCTTCTCGACATACCGGGGAATACTGTCGGCGCCGTCCCGCTCCTTGCCTTCGGCATCGCCCATGAAAAGGATGCTCTGGTTGCCATACTGGAGCCGGAACACGATGGATGAGTTGTTCTCGCGGGTGTTGCCGCTGCCGAGGCCGGTGTTGGTCCCGGGCCAGGCATAGAGGAAATGCACCTCGAGTTCACTGCCCCAGTCCGGGGTGCCGAAGGTGGCCCGGCCAACATGCTGCACCATGGGCGCTCCATCCATCTGCTCACTGTCCGCCAACGCGCGGAATGCGTGCCAGCTGTCGAGCTGGCTCGGGTAGCCTGGATCGTAATATTCCCGGACATCGAAGCGGCGGAGCACCGCGACCGCACCCTGAAAGTGATCGGTATGCGGGTGAGTGATGATCAGCCCATCGATGACCGCACCGGGATGGGCTCGGGCCAGGATATAGTCGGCCAGAACGGTGCCGGCCGGCCCGCCATCGATCACGATGTTCTTTCCTTCGTAGCGGCCGTTGCCGGGAACATTGTCGTCAAAGGTATGAATCCAGATCCCGTCGCCCTGGCCCACGTCCACCACGTCAACCTCGAGCCAGGCATCCTCGGCGGGCACCGGCGTGGCGGCTGCTTCGGTGGTGGTCGGCTCCAGGAACTTCTTGGCCGCCCAACCGGTCCTCCCGTCCGGAATCCGGACCTCGCGCCAGAACGCCGAGGTCCCGACGGCGGTGACCACCGTGCCTGGGTCGATGCAGGCAAATGGCGTGGTGCTGGCATCGGGACCGGGCCGGATGCGAAGGCAGGGGGCCGCGCTCTGTCGTACGACGAACGTGGGAGATTCCTGCGCCTCGAGCGGGCTGAACGCGAGCAGCGCGGCGGTGAACGCTGCTGAAAGACTGGCGACGCGAACCATCAAGGGGGACATGGATGGCCATTCGCTGGTAGGGGATGGTGTTCAAGGTGGAATCCGCGCCAGAAATGCGCAACGTCGGACCCGCCGGTCCCGAACTGCACAACGCAGAGGCGCAGAGACGCAGAGAGAACACCGAGGGATCGCTGCACTGACCGCCTTTCCGGATCCGGAACCGGCAGCATCAACACTTGGTTGTGGGCTCGCAAGGATGGCTCGGGATTTCAGGAATGCACTGCACCCTCCGCGGCCTCGGCGCCTCCGCGTTGTGCAGCTTGGCATCAAGGCTTGGCGCGGCCTCAGCGATTCCATGCTGGCAACAAGCGCCCTGCACCGGCGGCAGCGGCGGTCTTGCTGGCGCTGCTCAATGCCGCACTCCACATTTGCTCCTACCGACGTCGCACCAGATAGCCACCCTCGCTCAGGTCCTTGGCATAGTCTGCCACGAGCCCGTTCAACCGCCCAGCCAGCAATGCCCGCACCCTTGGGCCCAGCACCGGCTTGCCTGGCGATCCCCGCCCCCGGCCGGTGATGACATGAACGACGGCGCCAGGTCGCTGCCGCCGCAGGAACGCTTCCACCGCGGTCATCACCTCGCTCGCCCGGAAGCCGTGCAGGTCGAGCGTGTCCGCCGGCGTGGCATCGAGCAACGGGTCACGGAGCTCGAATCGTGGCGCAGGGCGCTTCCGAGTCAATGCGCGGCCTCGCCTGATGTATCACCCGCCTCCGACGCCAACGTGATGTAGAACGACGGCGCCGCCTGCAGGTCGGCGCCGGCGGGAATCGGCGTGGGCACCGACTGCCACCCTGTCGTCGGGTGCAGTCGCTGAGTGCTGCTATCCGGCCGCACGATGTCTACGGGCATGTCGAAGCCGGCCACCACGTTGCTCCAGCGGAACCGGAGGCTGTCGCCACTGATCCGGTACTCGAGCTCCGGAATCATGACCGTCTCCTGGTACTGCTCGAAGATCTTCGAGAGGTCCACAGCCGTCGTCTGGCTCATGTAGTCGCGGACCTGTTTGGCCGTCACGGTCTGGTGCCGGAAGGTCTGGTTGAGCCCCCGCAGTGTCGCCAGCCACCTGGCGTCGTCGTTGACGACGGCGCGCATGGTCATCAGCATGTTGGCGCCCTTGGGATAGCGGTCCTGCGATGCGGGCACGTTGTTCACTCCATACGTGCCGATGATCGGCATGTCGTTCTTGATCATGCTGCTCCGCAGCCCGACAAGGTAGCGCTCGCCCGCCGGCTTTCCCCTGGTGCACTCCAGGTACAGCGCCTCAGCGTACATCCCGAAGCTCTCATGGATCCACATGTCGGCGTGATCGGCGGCGCTGATGTTGTTACCAAACCATTCATGGGCACTCTCGTGCACCACGATGTAGTCCCAGCTCATCCCTTCGCCGGTCTTCGACAGGTCCCGCCCGAGGTAACCGGCCAGGTACCGGTTGCCGTAGGCAATGCCGCTCTGATGCTCCATGCCGAGATAGGGCACCTCGATCAGCTTGTAGCCGTCCGTGTACCAGGGATATGGACCGAACCAGTGCTCAAAACACGTGAGCATGGTCTTGACCTGGGGGATCAGCGCCCTGGCGGATGCCTCGTGGTCCGCCAAGGCCCAGAACTCGATCGTGAGCCGGCCGTCGAGCCCCGTGTATTCATCACGAACCGGGACGTACCTGGGGCTCGCGTTCACCGCCACATCATAGCTGTTGATCGGATTGGCCACGAACCACTCATAGGTGGTGGTGCCATCTGCGTTGTGCGTGGTGGAACGGAGCCGGCCATTGGAGATGTCCCTGAGCGGATCCGGCAGCGTGATCGCAATTCGCTGGCTGTCGGGTTCGTCGGCCGGCAGGTCCTTGAGGGGCCACCAGGTACTGGCGCCCGGACCCTCATTCGAGGTGGCAATCCACGGCGCGCCGGTGCTGTCGGTGGCCCAGTGGAAGGGACCACGTCTCCGACGGGTGGAGTCGCGCTCCGCGAAGCTGCCATGGTAATACACCGTCACTGTCTGTCGGCTGCCGACGGGCTGCGGCGCCGTGAGCGTCACAAAGAAGGCGTTGCCATCGCGACGGAAGGTGAGCGGGCGCCCGCGCTGGAGCATGCTGTCCACCTCCAGCGGTTCCTGCAAATCAATCTGCATCTCGGTCGCCGGCTTGACGACGCGGTAGGTGATCCCGTTCTGCCCGCGTATGCTGCTGTCGGCCGGATTCACCCGGACATGCAGGTCGTGGAAGGTGGCGTCCCACCATGCGCGCCCTGGCCCGTTGGAACCGCGGAGGGTATCAGCATGGGTGAACGTGCGCGGCGTTTGCGCCAAGGCTGGGGTCTGTGCCAGTATGGCCAGCATCGAGACCACGAGAGAGTATCGCACTGGCCCATCCGTAGAGGTGAAGGTTTCGAGGTGCATGTGGAAAGTTAGCAGGGGTGACCTGCGGCTGCCCGTCTATCGGAGCCGTTTGCGGCACTCCGCAACTGCACAACGCGGAGACGCGGAGACGCAGAGATGAGGCAGAGGGATCGCGGCAATCGCGGCCTTTCCGGATCCAGGACCGGCATCATGAACAATTGTTTGTGGGTTCGCAGAGTGGCTCCGCACTTCAAGGGCCGATGGAACTCTCCGCGTGCTCTGCGCCTCCGCGCCTCTGCGTTGTGCAGTTCACCAGCTCGTCGCACGGTTTTGTCTGAACCGCTTCAGCACCTACCTTCCACCATGCTCCCCCGCACCGTGGTGCTGGTCTATCTCCTGCTCCTCTCCGCTCGCTCCGCGGCGGGCCAGGACACCCTGCCCTATCGCAATCCGCGGCTCTCTGCCGCCACGCGCGCGCGCGACCTGCTGGCCCGCATGACGCTGGAGGAAAAGTTCTGGCAGCTCTACATGGTGCCGGGCGATCTCTCGGATTCCACCACCGATCATTCCCATGGCATTTTCGGCCTGCAGGTGCCCTCGGCGGCGTCTCCGTCGGCGGATGCGGAGCGGATCAACGTCATCCAGCGATACTTCGTTGGGCATACGCGGCTGGGCATCCCCATCATCCCGTTTGAGGAAGCGGTCCATGGCCTGGCGCGGCCTGGTGCCACCGTCTTTCCGCAGGCCATCGGCCTTGCCGCGACATGGGATACCGCGCTGATGACCGAGGTGGCGACCGCGGCCGCTGCCGAAACCCGGTCGCGGGGCATCCGCCAGGTGCTTGCGCCGGTGGTGAATCTGGCCGGCGACGTCCGCTGGGGCCGAGTGGAGGAAACCTATGGAGAAGATCCCTGGCTGGCTTCCGCCATGGCTCGGGCGTACGTCTCCGCATTTGAGCGGAATGGCGTGGTAACGACACCCAAGCACTTTGTCGCCAACGTCGGCGCTGGCGGGCGCGACAGCTATCCGATACATGCCGACCGGCGCAAGCTGGAGGACTATTTCTTTCCGCCCTTCCGCGCCGCCATGGCGGCCGGCGCGCAATCGGTGATGACGGCGTACAATTCTGTCAACGGCATTCCCGCCACCCAGAATCACTGGCTCCTGACCGACGTGCTGCGGCATGACTGGAAGTTTTGGCGGCTTCGTGATCTCCGATGCCGCCGCCACCGGCGGCGCCGTGGTGCTGCACCACACCGAACCGGACACTCCGACGGCGGCCGCCCATGCGTTCAAGGCTGGGCTGGATGTGGTCTTTCAGTCCTCCTGGCCCCAGTACCGGCCGTACTGGGATGCGGTTCGGCACGGCCTGGTGCCACTGGCGGTGATCGATTCCGCGGTGATGCACGTGGCGGAGGCCAAGTTCCGGCTGGGGTTGTTCGAGGAGCCCTCTGTCAGCCCGGACAGCGCGGGCCTGGTCAATGGCAGCGCAGCGCACCTGGCACTGACTCGGCGCGCGGCCCAGGAATCGATGGTACTGCTGCGGAATCGTGGCATCCTCCCGCTCAGCGATACGGTTCGCTCGGTGGCGGTGATCGGTGTCGACGCCACCGAAGCGCGACTGGGCGGCTATAGCGGCCCTGGCGTGCGTCATCTCTCCATCCTTGACGGGATCCGCGCGCAGCTTGGCGTGGACCGGGTGCGCTTTGCGCCGGGCCCGGGCCGGGACTCGATGCAATTCACGCTGGTACCCGGTTCAGCGCTCAGCGCCGACTCCGCTGGGGCGCGGGTCGCCGGCCTCCACGCCGAATATTTTGGCAACATCCATCTCAACGGCGCACCCGCGGTCACACGTTACGACAGCACGCTGGACTTTCACTGGACGCTGAGCCCGCCGGCCCGTGGAATCCCGCTCGACTGGTACTCGGTGCGCTGGACCGGCACACTCACCACCGGGCCACGCGTGATGCGCCGACTCGGCGTGGAGGGCGACGACGGCTATCGCCTGTATCTGGACGGCAAGCTGCTGATCGACAACTGGACCAAGCGCTCGCATGGGAGCCAGCTCGCCGAGGTCGGACTTGCTCCCGGGTCGTCGCACAGCGTCCGGCTGGAATATTTCGAGACCACCGGCAATGGCCGGGTCCGGCTGGTCTGGGATGATGGCCAGGCGGAAGGTTGGCATGCGTCGGTGGACAGCGCGGTCCGTCTGGCTCGGCAAAGTGACGCGGCCATCATTGTTGCCGGCATCGAGGAAGGCGAATTCCGCGACCGCGCCCGGCTGAGCCTGCCCGGCCACCAGGAAGAACTGATCCGGGCGGTCGCTGCAACGGGCCGTCCGGTCGTGGTCGTGCTGATCGGCGGGAGTGCCGTGACCATGGGACGGTGGCTGGAGCAGGCTGACGCCGTGCTGGAGGCCTGGTATCCTGGGGACGAAGGTGGCGCAGCCGTGGCGGACGTGCTCTGGGGCCGGGTCAATCCTGCCGGTCGGCTACCCATCACCTTCCCGATGGAGGAAGGCCAGCTCCCGCTCAGCTACTATCACCAGCCGACCGGCCGAGGCGATGACTACGTGGACCTCACGGGCCGACCGCTCTTTCCCTTCGGGTTTGGGCTGAGCTACACCAGCTTTGAATATTCCAATCTCGTGATTGCGCCGGACACCATCAGCGCCGATGGCTCCGCCGAGATTCGTTTCCGGGTGCGGAACGTGGGCAAGGCGGCGGGGGATGAGGTGCCCCAGCTCTACCTGCGCGATGAGCTTGCCTCGGTTGCTCGTCCCGTGATCCAGCTCGCGGGATTTGCGCGGGTGCAGCTGGCGCCGGGCCAAGCGCGCGAGGTCCGCTTCCGGCTCTCACGGGAGCAACTGCAGCTGCTGGACGCCGATTTCCGTTGGGTGGTGGAGCCCGGGGTGTTCCGTGTCATGGTTGGGGCATCATCCCGCGATATCCGGTTGCGGGGCGCGTTGGTGGTGCGGTGAATAGGCTGAGGGCTGAGGGCTGAAGGCTGAAGGCTGCGCGAAGAGGTTCGTAACACCTGTCATTGCGAGCATCCGTGCAGGGGCGGCCTGCGGCCGCCCTCGGAGCCATTTGCGGCGCGCCGCAACTGCTCAACGCGGAGGCGCGGAGAGCGCGGAGGCACGCAGAGGGATCCTTGTGCCGACATGTGGACGCTGGCACGGCCAGCGCGCCCGGGGCAAACCCTTCAAGCTCGCGCTGGTGGCCTGCATGCGTCGCCTGCTCACAATTGCCAATGCGCTGCTGCGCGATCGGCAGCCGTGGAATCCCCACTACCTCCACCAGGCGCTTGCCTGAACACCGTTGCTCTGCGTTGAAAAAAAGGGGTAGGATCGTCCAGCGAGCGTCGCATCGCGGGCAGTCGTTGCGGTCGTCATGGCTTCTTTGAGCGCGTGTACGTCGTGTATACGGTCACGGATCAGGTGCCGGCTGAACTGGCGACGACCGGCCACCGCACGAGGGCAACGCCGAGAGTGATCATGAATGCCGGCAGCAGGTCGTTGTTCAGCGCCGCAACCGGCGCCACAGTGTCGGTCACGTTGCGGAACATGCCGATGAGGCCCATGCCTGCTGTGGCGACACCGAACCAGCCGATCCACTTGCGGGTAGCTGGCGCGCGAAGCCATACGATGGACGTAAGCAGAAAGAACACACTGACGGAAAGTCCGCCCAGAAATTCACCGATGTAGTTGCCAAGGTAGATGTTGAGACCATCGAACACGGCGGCAGGGCCGACTGAAAGATTCCCGGCGATCCCCCATCTATCCTATCAGGCATGATGAATCCGAGCCATGATGGCCACGGCTGACGCCGACCGCGAGGCAGCCGCAGCCGCGGTGGCAGGGGACGCCAGGGCATTCGAACGCCTGTATCTGGTGCATGCCCCGAGGATCCACGCGCTGGCGCGGTGGCTTGCCGATCCGGTCGAGGCGCCGGACCTGGTGCAAGAGGTCTTCCTGCTGGCCTGGCGAAAGCTCGATACCTACCGGGGGGAAGCGGCGTTCGGCACCTGGCTGCGCCGCCTGGCCGTGAACCTGATCATCGCCGAGCGGCGCACCAGACGCTCGAGGGAGCACTCCCGGATGATGGAGCTGTCGGAAGCAAGCGTACCTGACCGTACAGCCGGGCCCGAGGTGGAGGGGCGACTGACAGTGCAAATGGCCCTGGAGTCGCTCCCCGACACCCTCCGTCAGGTTGTGGTTCTGCACGATGTGGAGGGGTTCCGCCACGGAGAGATCGGGGCACTGCTCGGCATCCCCGCCGGCACATCGGCCTCGCGGCTCCACCATGCCCGCTTGCAGCTGCGGAGGATTCTCGGTGACGATTGAACCATGTCCGCTTGCCGATAGCGAGGTCTGGTCTCGCTATCTCGATGGCGAGCTCGAGGAGGCTCGGCGGGCCGAATGGGATCGCCATCTCCTGGAATGCCCCGCCTGTATGGCCTCCGTGCGCTCCCTCCAGGCAGTGGTGCGCGCCACTCGTCGGGTCGCCGGGGTCGTACCGCCGGGGGAGGTCTGGAGCGGAATCGCGAGTCGACTCGAGGCGCCGCACCCCACGCGCCGTCCTCTGCCGGCTCGTGGCTGGCTCGCCGCTGCGGCCATTCTCCTGGCCATCGGACTCACTTTCCTGTTTCGTCAACCCACAGCCACGACGACTCGCTGGGCGTATGCGGCTGATCCCGTGGCCACGTCAGCGGTCCGCGAGGCGCTCACCACGCTCGATCAGGCCATTCAGGAGAGTGAAGCCGCCCTCGCCCGGCGTCCGGATGACTCGTTCATCCGGCGATCGCTGGAAATCGCCCGGACCGACCGTGCCGAGCTGCTGGATCGGACCAACCAGTTGCTGGGACGGGTGCAATGACAGCGCTCGCGCTGGCCCTCGCCCTGGTCGGGGCGAGTGCCCCGGGGCCTGCCGGCCCGGCCTGGGTCGCGCTCGGTCGTGACACGACCATCGCGACGCCGGCGGGGACGAGAGCGGAGGTGCTGGTGCTCGCCGGCCAGATCCGGGTGCGGACCTGGCAGCGCGCCGCCGTGGCGATCCGGGTATCCGGCGGGCCGGATCGCGCGGTGATCGCCCTGCTCGATGCCGGGGTGCTGCGCATCCGGCCCGCTGGGGCGGAGGGGATGCGACGACCGCGGATCTCGATCGGGCCGCAACAAGATGTCACCGCCGACGTGGAGGTGCTGCGCTCCGGCGGCGATCCCCCCCCGCTGACCATCGAGATCACTATGCCGGAGTCGATGTCGCTCGACATTTCCGCCATCGACGCCGGCCTGGATATCGAGGGCCTCAATGCGCCGCTCAGGGGGACGGCCGTCCATGGCATGCTTCAGGTGGATCGCGGCATCGGCACGATGATACTCGAGACGCTCGACGGCACTGTGTCGGTGCGCAGCGCGCGCGGCCGGGTGGCGATCACCGCGCCGAATGGCCGCGCGGCGGTGTCCGGACTGCGGGGATCGCTCGAATTCCGCTCGGTCAACGGCGGTATCGCGATCGAGTCGTCGATCCTCGACAGCGCCACCGTGCGCACCTACAACGGGGGCATTCGCTTCAGTGGCTGGTTCACCGGCCGCGGTCCCCTGGCGGTGTGGACATTCAATGGTGACGTGACATTCACGGTCGCCCATGGTACCGCTGCCCGATTCGAGCTAGCCACTGCGGACGGCGGAATCACGGTGCGCGCGTCGCTGCCTGCACACCTGTACGACGCGAACCGCCGGGGCTCGCTGGTGCTCGGCGATGGGGGGCCGCGGGTGCAACTGGAAACCTTTCACGGCAATATCACCGTGGTGGAGGAATCACAATGACGGTTCCACGAGGTCAGTACCACATCACCGTTCTTCTGGGTTGCCTGATTCTCGGCGTCGCTCCCGCGGTGCGTGGCCAGCAGGGCCCCGTACTTCAGGCCGGGCTACCGGTGGGAGCGCACGCCGTCGGGTTCCGCCACGAATGGATCATCGACCCGACGCGAGTCTGGCCGCTCAGTGAACGCCTCGATTCCACCAACGGCTCGGTCGCCCGGCACATGCGGGTCGACGTCTGGTACCCTGCCATGGCGACTCCTGAATGCACGCACCCGCGGCTCGCCAATTTCGTGAAGCCCGACCCCCCAAGCGCCGAGTTCGAGGAGTCGAACCGGTGGGTGGAGCGGTGGGATTCGCAGTCCTATGAAGGGTATGCCCGAAGCGCCGATCGGCCTCTCGAAACCTTCATGGCCGTTCGCACCCTTGCCTGTCGCGACGCCCAGCCAGCGGAGGGGAGATTCCCGCTGGTGCTCTACTCGGGCGGCTGGTACAACCGTTCTCCGGATAACGCGGCGCTGGCGGAATACCTGGCTGGCCACGGATATGTGGTAGCCGAAGTGCCACTCCTCGGTGACGGACTCTGGACCGGCAACCTGGCATCGAGCCCGAGTGCCATCGAGACCCAGATGCGCGACGTGGAAACGGCGCTCGGCGCGCTGATCGACAAGCCCTGGGTCGATCGACGCCGGGTGGCGGTGATGGGTTTCAGCTCGGGCGGGATCGTGGCGCTGCTGCTCGAGGGTCGCAACCCGATCATCGATGCCGTGGTGGGACTCGATCCCTCATACGGCGGCGACGTGGACAAGGTCTTCGGGTCGCCCTATTTCGACATGGAGCGGAGTCGGCGACCGCTGCTCACCCTTCGAGCCGGGAATGAGCGTTTCACCCAGCGTGACCGGTCGGTCGTGATCGACTCGATGCACCTGGCCGACCGCTACACCGCGGATGTGGGGCGCTCCTCGCACGGTGACTTCAGCGATGACGTTGTGCTGGAGACCCTCCTCTCGCTGGATCGCCCGGGCGAACCACGAACCTCCGCCGAGGGACTGGCGGGATACCGCGCATCGGCCCTGGCCACACGCCTCTTCCTCGACGGGATCCTTCGAGGGCGTGCCCCGGCGTTCGACTCGCTCCGGTCGGTCGTGCCCGACCAGCTGCGGTGGACGGTGCGACCCGGCGCCCGCATCCCGTCCACGAGTGGCTGGGTCGACCGCATTGGGCAAGAAGGCGCGGATGCTGCTGCGGCGGCCGCCGGGCGGCTCCGCGACGCGAATCCGGGCGTGACCGTGGTGAGGCAATCGGAAATCAACCGCGAGGGATATCGCCTCATCGGGGCGGATCGGGGGAGGGAGGCCGTTGCGGTGATGCGGTTCAACGTGCTGATGTTCCCGTCGTCCGCCAATCCCTTCGACAGCCTGGCCGATGCCTGCGTGGCGGCGGACGACCGGGCCTGTGCAATCAGGGCCTATCGAGGGTTGCTTCGTGTCATGCCATCAGACGCCAGTCTTCCAAAGGAAGTTGGCGATCGGATGGCCGATCAGGCCCGACGGAAACTGAAGGAGTGGGGAGCGACCCCGGAGTCTCCTCCGGGAACCTGAGCAGCACCGCCGCCTCCGCCGCCGTGATCGCCTGGATGGCGAGCAGCGTGCCGGCCCGGTCTGGCCCCGATGGGCGTGCCGATTCTTACGATCCGCACGGCGACCGATGCGACGTCCGGTGCATCCTGAGATGCGTCGGCCATCCTTGCCGAATGGTGGCGTACCCAGCACTGGAGATGCAGATGATGGGTCAGCAACTCAGGCTCCGTTTCGCGATTCCCGTTGGCGCACCTGCCGTCCGGACGACGCTCCCGGCCCCCGTCGAATGGGAGCCGGCCCGGAAACCGTCTCCCCGCCCCGTACGCCATGTGTGGACGACCCGTCGACTCACCCTGATCCTGGCTGGTCTCGCGACGCTGGCGTCGCCAGCCGCCCTCCGGGCACAACGGCAGCCTGCCGACCGGGTACACATCCAGGTCGATACGGCAGAGGCGGTGGCAGTCCTGCGGATCATGAAGGTGCGCCGAGCTGGCGGGCAGGTGCCGGACGAAGACTGGGGTCGCCTCTTTTCGACCGAAGGTTACGAGCGGCTCCAGGTGCGCGAGGCCGCCGTGAAGCGGCCGTTCTCCGATTCAGAGTTCGCTGCGTTTGTCGATTCCGACACGCTGGGACAGCGCGCAGCGTCCTTGCAACGCGCGCTGAGCGCCTGGGAGGGGGCCGACCTGCAGGCGGCGGCTCAGCGGGCCCTTGCCTACCTGCCCTCCGACGGCCGGATCACCGCGACGATCTATATCGTCGTCAAGCCCAAGACCAACAGTTTCGTGTGGGACGTCGAAACCCGGCCGGCGATCTTCCTCTATCTCGATCCGGACGTCACCGCACCGAAGTTTGCCAACACCGTGGCGCATGAGCTCCATCACATCGGCTTCGCCAGCATCAGGAGCCGCACCGACTCGATGCTGGCCTCCCTGCCGGACAGCGTGCGCCCGGCCGCGGAATGGATGGGGGCCTTCGGGGAGGGATTCGCCATGCTGACCGCCGCGGGCGGGCCCGACGTGCATCCCCATGCTGACAGCCCTGCAGCCGACCGTGCCCGGTGGGACCATGACATGGCGAACGTCAACCAGGACCTCCGGACCCTGGACAGCTTTTTCCTGGATGTAATCGAGGGACGCCTGAGCACACCTGACACGCTGCGGGCAGTGGCCTCGACGTTCTACGGCATCCAAGGCCCGTGGTATACGGTGGGATGGAAAATGGCGACCGTTATCGAGAAACGATTCGGTCGCCCGGAACTGATCCGCTGCATGACGGATCCGAGACGGCTCCTGGATCGCTATGACGCGGCTGCCGCGGACTACAATCGGACCCATGCGGACACACTGGCCACCTGGTCGCCGCTGCTGCTGACTGCCATGGGCGTCCAACGGGCCACCCGCGCTGGAGGCAGCATGTGAACGCGGGATGAGAATGGTCCGGCCACCTCGCAGTTGTCACCCGAACGCCGTCTGACATATCGTCCGATGACGCTCCATCATGCCCCGCTCAGGCGACAATGTACAGCGGGAACAGGGCTCAAGCCGACACGGGCCGGTCAATGATGCGGCTCAGTGTGGTGTTCGCCTGATGATCATCGGGTGGACTCGCGTCGCTTCGCCCTCATCTCCGCCGCTCGTCCCGCGAGGATCGCTGTATTGCTATCGTCGGCATTTGCGGCGCGCCGCAACTGCTCAACGCGGAGGCGCGGAGGGCGCGGAGGCACGCAGAGGGATCCTTGTGCCGACATGCTTCGCTTGCCGGGGGCAGCTCGCAAGGCGTTTTCGTGGCTGGCCAGGTGAGATTCGGATCCTCCGAGCCGTCGCGAAACCCTCCGCGCTCACCGCCCGACCCCACCTCACCAGACCGGGCGCCAGATTAGACTGGTCGAGCCGAAGGCTGTCCCCAGCGCCACCCCCAATCCCAATGGGATGAGCGCGCCGACCTCGGCAGCCGACCGACAATCCGACGTGTCGCACACGCTATGAGCGAACGCGATGAACAATCCGCCCAGCGCGGCCCCGATGCCACCGCCAATCAAGGCACCACGCTTCCAGTGTGACCCGGTGGCGACATCGAGATGCATGACGCTCGAGGTCTCGACGGTCTCCACTGCCGAGCGACGTCAGTGAGGAACAGGGCGGCCCGGATAGCGGCAGTAGGTGATCGTCGCCTGCCCGAGCAGGATCGGCGCGAGCAGTCGGCCGCGTGGCGCGGCTTCCGGGTGAGATGGAGACGGACAATGGCGCCTGAATCGACCGGAATGACCTGCTGGGCCGTCGCAAGGGACGACCAGCAGACAAGCAGGAGCATGGTTGTGCGGGAGATCATGCCACTCGCTTTCAGCGGTGCGGCGGCGTGCGTGAGAGGGTGAGCGCTAGGCGCGCAGCGCATAGCGGGCTGAGCTGCGCATGCGCCGGAGCCGGCTGCGCTTTCTGTGCGTCCTCCGCGTCTCCGTGGCAAGCAGTTCGGGAGCCGCGGCCTGACGACCGATGACTGACGACGGACGACGTTTGACGCGTCCATACGAGTCACGGCCTCCGCTGCCCTCGGTACGGCAGCCCGAGTCGTCGCAATGTGGCCTGAAACCGCGGATGATCGCGGATCGGATCAAGCGTGGGATTCCAGAGCGTCAGCACACCGTTGGGCGTCGGCCTGGTGCCCAGGCGGTCCACCGCAGCGAGCGCGCCCGCCGTATCGCCCAGCAGCACGAGCCAGTTTACCCTGTAGTCGCCACTGAGGCCCCACGACGCGCTCGCCGGCGTGCGCGAGAGCAGCGCCAGTGCCTCGCCGCGGCGCCCGGAGTCCGCCACAGCGTGAATCAGCCCGGAATAGATGTCCGGATCAACGCCGCTTGCCTGGGCCAGGCCCCGCCCGGCCTGTTCGGCGAGATCGTATCGCCCCGCCATCAGCTCAGCCCACATCCGCCACATGAGCGGCAGCGCCAGGCCGGGGGCCAGCTCCGAGGCATGGCGCAGCAGCGTCGCGGCCGAATCATAGTGATGGAGAAAGAGTTGCGCGGTGCCGACGGTCGTCGCAGGAATCGGGGCGAGGGGATCGAGCGTACGAGCCCGCTCCATCCAGGGGACGGCCGCCGCGGCCTGACCGGTCCAGAACAGGAATTGTCCATACTGTTCCAGGGCCTCTGCGTCGCTGGGGGCCCACCTCAGCGCGCGTGCAAAGGCAGCCTCGGCGGCGGCCCACTGCATCCGATCCCGGTACACGCTGCCCAGTACCGCATAGGCCGGCCCCAGGGTGCTGTCGAGCGCGATCGCCCGCCGGGCTGCCTGTTCCGCCCCGGGGAGCTCCTCCTCAAAGGAGGCCAGCCCATACGCCGGCAGCAGCTCGCGGGCTGCCGCGAGCCCGGCCCACGCGGGTGCGAAGCTCGAGTCACTCGAGATGGCGCCCTGGAAGTAGGCGATGGATTGCTGGAGTGCGGGGCCCCGGACTGCCAGGAGGGAGAGCCCGCGCAGGTAGAGGTCGTGCGCCTTGACGGGCGTCGAGCCGGGAACGGAGCGCGCGATAAGGCCCAGACGCACCTTGAGTGCCTCCGCCAGGGCTTGGGAAATCTCGTCCTCCACCGCGAACAGGTCGGCGAGATGGCCGTCGAATTTGCCGGACCAGATCTGAGAGCCGTTCCGCGTGTCGATGAGTTGGGCGGTAATGCGGACCTCGTCCCCCTCGCGCTGAATACTTCCCTCGAGCACGGCGGCCACGCCGAGGCGCCGTCCGACTTCCCGAGCGTCGATCGCCTGGCCTTTGAACCGAAACGCCGAAGCCCGCGCGGCGACCCGCAGCTCGGGGACCTGCATCAGGGCATACAGGATCTCCTCAGTGACACCGTCGCTGAAGTATTCACCGGACGAGTCCCCCCGCAGGTTCCGGAACGGCAAGACGGCAATTGAGCGGGGTGGCTCGACAACGCCACTGGGAGACCCGGTGCCCCCGCTTCGGGCGCGCATCGCCCACCAACCGCCCATGAGGAGCATGACCATCGCCACCAGAGACAGAGCTCGATGCTTTGCCCTTGGGCGGTCGCCCGAGCCGTTCTGCTCCACACCCAATCCGGGCTGGGTGATGGCGATGGTGCCACCCGGTCGTGGCGCCCCTGCGGCGACCGTTGGACCACTGGATCGGGACTCGAGCTCGCGAGACGGGGTCGGCTGGCTCTCTCCAGGGTCAGCGCGAATCCTCGCCATCGCCGCCCGCGTCTCCGCCGATGGTTCCATGTCGTACTCCTGCTGCAGCGTCCGCGCGAAGGCCTGGTACACCTGCACAGCTGCCGCCCGGTCGCCCAGGCGCTCCAGCAGGAAGATCAGACGACGAAGCGCGCTCTCGTCAGTGGGAGAGAGGGCGAGCGCACGGCGCGCCGCCGCTGCCGCGCCGGCGGCATCGCCGTCTCGCTCCCGTGCCACGGCCAGCGCCCAGCCCACCTCTCCCGCCCGCTGCCTCAGTCGGTCGCGCTCCTCGTCCAGCCAACGCTCGAACCCCGGGGCCGCTGAGATGTGGAAGCCCGCAAGCAGCTCGCCCCGATAAAGCGCGAGCGCATCAGCCGGCCGCCCCTGGTCTACCGCAGCATCGAACGCCCAGGCATCACAGCCCAGCTGATCGGGCGCGAGGGCCAGCTCCTCGTCGCCACGTGACACGATCGTCGTCGGACCAAGGGCCCGGCGCAGGATGTAGACCGACTGTCGGAGCGCGTGCCGGGCCTGCTCGGCACTGTCATCCGGCCAGAAGAGGGCAAAGAGGGTATCCCGACGGTGGAAACCGCGTGGCGTAGCGAGCGCGAGATAGCAGAGGAGGGCCGCGCGCCGGGGCTGCGCGAGAACCGCGCCGATGGCTCTGCCGTCGGCCGAGGTCAACTCCAAGGCGCCCAGGGTACGCAGTTCGATCATGTCGCCGGTCCGGCAGGAGAGGGCGTCACCCGGCGGTGACGACCGGAAGACTGCGGGGTGACGGACGTCGCGGAGATTGTCCTAACCTATGCCGCCGCCGGTCGCTCGCAAGCAGCGGGTGACGAGCAGGCCGCGGTTGGGACACACCCTGGAGGAGGTCCCCCATGTTACACCGTACCTTCGCAAGTCTGATCGTCACGCTCGCCGCCACAGCCGGATTCATCGCCTGCTCGGACGACTCACCCGTTGCACCGAGCGGCACCGACCTGGTGGTAGCGGATGTTGCCACCACCACGCTCACGCCGTTCACCTTCCGCGCGCCGCTCGATCCGTATCGGATCCAGCAATTGCCGGACTTCATGATGCACTCGAAGGCCACGACGGACATCGTGATCCAGCGGAGCGTGTTCGCTCCTGGCGCGGGCATGTGGCACACCCATCCCGGGCCCAGCTTCGTCTACGTCATCGAAGGCGCCATCAAGCTGGAGCGGTATACCAGCAAGGATGGCTGCACGGAAACTCCAGTGTACGGCCCCGGCAGCGCCTACTTCGAGGTCCCTGACCAGGTGCATCGGGCCGTGGTGGTGAGCGAGGCCTCCGCCGTCGTCCTGGTCACGCGATTTAACATCCCGGTGGGTGCACCAATCACGGTCCCGGCAGCCGATCCGGGTTGCTAGTCTGGCCCGCGGCCGGCGGCTGGAGAAGAAGCGAGGAAGACACGACGAAACCGCAAGGCCGGCGCTGGCGCGCCGGCCTATGTCCCTCCCCAGTGCCTCCACGAGGTCGCGATACAGCCTCGGCCTTGGTGCGGGAAATCCCTCGTTTACGCCGCGCCAGGAACACCCTCCCGCCACTCATACTCCGGCAGCGAGATGTCGTCACGCAGGTCCCGGCCCACCACCAGATTCGCAATCGCAGGATATCGCAGCACCGAGGTGACCAGATTCCGGAATCGAATACCAAGCGCCGTCCTGGGCGCGAACGCGGACGCAAACTTGGCGGCTGAGCGCTGCTTCCGATCCAAAAAAGGCTTCATGTGGGATTGATATCGGTCAAAGGCCACAGTGTGGTCGCCCGCGGCGCGCTGGAGTTCACCAGCCAGGACGTAGGCTTCCATCATGGCGAGACCAGTGCCCTCACCCGCCACCAGCGAGACGCAGGCGGCGGCATCGCCGACCAGCGCCACGCGCCCGGTCGTCCAGTTGGGCATTCGGATCTGGCTCACGCGATCGAAATAGATCGGTGCGGAATGATCCATCAGCTCCAAAATCTCTGGACACTCCCAGCCGACGTGAGAGAACGCCTCGCGCAGCGCCCGGCGGCGTTCGTCGTCATCGGCTGGCATGGCCGAAGCCAGATATTCGTCGCGGAACACGAAGAGGAACAGGGTCCGGTCATCCCGCAGCGTCAAGCGGGACACCTGCCGCCCGGGTACGGAGTAATTGACGGAGACGTGCGGATCGCGCTGCCGGTACCCGTCCGCCTCGAAGGCCGCGACGTGATAGCCGAGCGACACTTCAAACTGCTCCTCGGAAGCGAAGGCCAGCCCCCGCACCCGGGAATGGAGACCGTCAGCGCCCACCACCAGGTCCACCTCACGCGGCGGCGCCTGCTCGAAGTTGAGGCAGAGGCGGCCGCCGAGATCTTCCCATCCGGCGATGGAATCGCCGAACATCGTCTCGACCTGACCCTCGATGGCGCCGTAGATCGTGGCGGCAAGGTCTGACCGGCGCACCTCGATGAAACGGCCCCTGGTCATGCGGCGGAACACGTCCACCGGGAAGCCGCCGATCCTGTGCCCCTGTTCATCCGTGTAACGAACTTCCTTCACTTCGTAGTCCAGCGCCTGCAAGCGCGGCATCAGGCCCATCTTCTCGGCCAGGTCATATCCGCCGCCCCAGAAATCGATCAGGTAGCCGCCGCGCCTGAGTGCTGGCGCCTGCTCGACCAGCAGTACTTCATGTCCGGCCTGATGCAGCCACCAGGCGAGCGTCGTGCCCGCAATCCCAGCACCGTTGATCGCAACCTTCATCCCTGCTCCGCCATTCAGTGCCCTGCCCAAGGTGCCGGGCTCGGGCGGCGAACACAAGTTCCGGCCGCGCGACTCAAGTGACCTCGGATTGGCCGGCCCACACCTCTTCGGCCTGCCGCAGATGGCGCCGCTGGTGCCGGGGCAGCAAGGCCAGGGCGGAATAGCCGTTGTAGTGAATGCGCGGATCGAATGGCGACTGGATCCGCGCCTCACCCAGCGCGCGGCCGTCCGCATCGCGCGTGAGCGCAATCTGCTCGTCCTGCAGGCGGTTGAACTCGGCCAGCACGGTTTCACGGTCGAGCGCGCCGCCGGGCACGAACGCGGCAAGCGTCCTGACTCGCCCAATCCGGATCCTGCCGACCCGAGGCAGCGGCCCGACTGCAAGTCCGACCAGCCATCCGACCGGGTCGCGGCGATAGCGAACCGCAGGAGCATCAAGCGGGGGCAATTCTGCAAGACTCTCACGAATCAGCGGCACGTAGGCCAGCGCCGTGAGGTTGAGATGGACGATGCACTCCGCCACCGACCAGCGCTCCGGCTGGGCGCGTGCGGCCCACCGCATCTCAGAAGTACGAGCGGCCAACGCGGTGACGCCCGACCGCACCGCCTCGAACTCATCTACGAGCGCTGCCAGTTGACGACGCATCGCGCCTCGCATCCCGGCGAATCTGTTTGGCGTGAGTGCCGCCGGTCAGGCGGCCGGCTGCGCCTGCTGCCGGCTTGGTCTTGCCCAGCTCCCGGCCGCGAGAGCCAGGACGAACGCAGCGCCGACACCGATGATCGCCGAGTCGCTGGCGGTCCAGTTGGACTCCAGCACACCCAGCGCCAGAAAGTAGAGCGCTGGCAGCGCGCAGATTGCCAGAGCGGCAGTGAGAGGGCCGAGCCAGCCGCGGCGCACAATGAGGACGGCGGCCAGTGGATACAAGAGAAGATAGGACCACCAGTACGGGGCATGCCTGAGATTCGTGGCGTACGCGAGGAAGGCCCCGAAATGCCCGACGAACATGAGAAGTCCGCCGAGAAGGACGATCAGGATGGTCCTGCCGATGGCGCGCATGATTCACTCCCGGTGGAGGGCACCACTACACGATCGCGTTCAAGGTCTCGCCGCCGACCCCGCCGGCGCGCCGGTATTCCAGACTTCCCGGCTGAAGAGCCATCGGCCATCGGGCTCGCGATGCCAGAGCTGCATGTAGTGTCCTCGGTCGGTGGCCGGCGGCCCGCCGGCAGCCGGCACGAGCGTCCATTCGAATGCCGCCACCTCCATTGCCCACTCGCCATCCAGGAACAGTTCGCGGTCCGTGACGTTCAGGCTGGAGGTGCGCATCTGGCCTACGAGCGCTTCGTACCAGGTTCGCGCGGCCACCTTGCCGTTGAGCGCGGCTTCACCCGGCGGCATGATCACAACGTCGTCTGCGAGCAGCACGGACAGTGAATCCGGGTCGTCGCTCCGGAGTGCAGCGAGCAACCGGTCAGCGGCGCTGTCAACTGCGGCACGGGCCACCGGGTGCTCACTGCTGGCGCCTGGTGGGCCTGCCTTGTCAGCGCTTTGGGTGAGGCAGGCTGCGATGCCGAGCAGCAGTACCGGCATGACGCCGCGGCGGGCGGAGATACCATCAGGGCGCATGGGCTCATACCGTGACGAAGGAGTGAACCAGCAGGCGCTGCCCGCCTGCGTCCTGAAATTGGACTCGGCCAGGCTGACGGCAGCGGAAGCAATTGTCGGATGGTGAAAGGCCGCATGCCTGTCGGCCGCTTCATGAGGAGATATCGCCGCAGACGCTCGCTCGCAAGAGCACGGCTTTTTGATGGGCCCCGTATCCTGGGCCCACCGATCATGAGGCCGCGTGCGGGTCCCTACGGCGCCGCTGCCAGCCCCGTCAGCGCCGCCTGACCCCGAACGAACCTGTCGATAAATGGACGAGTCCTTCGTCTGGGATGGACGCGGCGCCAATCCCGGTCGCGCCAGACGGCTCCTTACCGGTGAATCTGGACGTTGCCCGACGAAAGTTCCATCGATGGTGTACCGTCGAAGCCTCCCGCACACCCCAGCGCCGCCGTGCCCGGTCCGCCGATCACGACTGGCGTGCTGGTGTCGGCCGGATCGCCAGCGCCCTCACCATTGTCGTTGACGATGGCAAAGACCTCCAGGACGCCTTGTGGAGGGGGACCGCCGAAGACAGTACCTTTCGGATCGATGATCTGGGCGGCCAGACCACCGATGCGCACCTGCGTCTCGCTCACGATCTCGAAGCAGGTCACCGGCCCCCGCCACTGCACGATGCCGGTGAGAAGCTGAAAGCCACCGCTTACGGCGCCGTCCGCCGCGCGACGTGCGTTGAATTCCAGGTTGCGTGGATAGGGTACCCCGTTGAGATCGCCGAAGGTGTGCGCCGACCCGGTCACAGACTCCACGAAGGCGTCAGCGGCGGTGGGCGCGATCGCCTCCGCGGGTTCCGGGGCCAAGACCCCGGCGGAGTCCTGGCATGCGCTCACGAGTGCCATTGCGGCGAATGCAGCCAGCGCTGTGGGATATTGAAGTCGCATGATGTTTACCTCCAGTCGCGAGTAGTGTGCCCATGCCGAACGGCGATGGGCGCGGTGGCCCGGAGAGCAAGAGCGTTTCCCGGTTGTCGCAGGTCCGAAATACGCCGACATGAGGCGGTACTGCCTGCTGGAAGGGATGCACCGGCGAGGGACAGAGCGAGACGGAACAGCGTCGATGAGCGGTGCGGGAGAGGAAGGGACTGCACCGGCGCGGGACAGACCGAGCGGAGCAGCGCTGACGATCGGGAGAGGGGCGGAGACAGGGTCCGGTCGTCCCGGGGCGTATCCGGTCGTCCCCCGCTGCGGGATACCACGAGCGATTTCCGGTCACCTTGCTGGTGGCCGCTCCCCCTGACTTTCCGCCAAGGACAGCGTAATCCTCCACGTGGAGCACTTATGCGCGCGCGCCCAACCTGCATCATGGCGTTTGCTGTCGTGCTTGCCGTCAGCTGCACCCCGTCCGATGCCCCGCCGGTGGCTGCCACGCACTCCGCCGATACCATGGCGCCGCAGCCGTTCCCGGACAGCGGACGTACTGCTGGATGCCGACCGTGCCTTCGCGCGGGACTGGGTCGAACGTGGTCCGGGCGCCTGGGCGGCAGTGTGGCAAAAGCGCGGGCGCAAGCCGGCGCCCGGCGGGGATGCGGTCGGGCCGGAGGCGGTGCGGGCATCCGTGGCCCCGCTGTGGGACCGCTTCGGAGCGCGCTTCCGCTGGGCACCCACCCACGCGGCCATGCTGTGGCCAGACTCGCTGGGCTACACCGTGGGCAAGTGGTGGATCGATCCCGACTCGGGCGGTGCACCGCCGGATACCGCGCACTACCTGACGGTGTGGCAGCGCGATGGCGAGGCATGGCGGGTGGCGCTCGATGTGGGACTCGCCGATGCGGCGGCCGATCCTGCAGCGCATGACTTCGATTTCTGGAGGGGGGACTGGGATGTGGCCCAGACCATCCGCGCCGTCGCGGGTGCGGATTCGTTCGATACCTTCCAGGCGACCGACCGCGTGCGCGCACTCCCCGTCGGTACGGGTCTGGCCGAGAGCTGGGAGGGCGATGTCCGCTTCTTCTGGACTGGCATGAGCGCGCCGGCGCACATCCGGGGCGCGAGCCTACGCGTCTATGATCCGAAGGCGAAGACGTGGAGTATTTACTGGATTGACACGCTGGATCCGGCGTTCGGCGAGGCCTTCACGGGGGCATTCAAGGACAGCGTGGGCACGTTTCTGCACCGGCCTGCGACCGCGGGCGCACACGCCGCGCGCATCCGGTTCACGCCGCACGCGGATGGCACCGTGGACTGGCGCCTGGCGTCGCAGTTGGACAGCGGGGAATGGCGCACACTGTGGACCATGAAGTTCACGACGGCGGGGGCTGGCGACGGCGCCTGAGAGTGCCGCACCCACCACACCATGCGCGGCAGCGCTGCCTCGCTCCGTTCCCGGTCGTGGAGCACCGCCCACGGGATCATCGCGCCGGCCTGCTCCAGCGCGACCCAGACGCGCAGATCGTCCGGCGCAACGCGGCACATCGTGAGCCCGTCGAACCAGAGACACCGGGCATCGACGTCGACGAGCGGGAAGCTCACCGATCGGTCTTTCGCCTCCCATCCCTCGAGGCTCGGCGCGAAATGTTGCAGCCGCATGACGAGGACCGTGTCTTCCCGTCGGAGCGTCACCAGCTCGTAGAAACGGACCTGATCGCCACGGATCAGCCGGAATACGCCGGTCATCGCCCCGCCGGCCGCGGGCAGCCACATCTCTCCGGCCGTCGCTCCGAGCCCCTCGCCCAACCAGTGACCGGCCAACCAGGCGACCGCTGACAAGGCAACGCTCGGGCGCGGCGCCGAGCTGTCCGCTCGCAGAGTGTGCTCAGTGAGCGACGTCTGGGCGAGGGCCGGGCCCGCCCCCGCCAGACCAAGTGACAGGAGCGCCAGGGCCGAGCATCTCATGCGGTCCGGTCCCGAGGTTGGAGGAGGACTGCGAGTTGTTGGAAGCAGTCGGCCCAGCCGTGCTCGTGCCCGGCCGCAAGCTCCCGGTCGCCAAAGCCCGAGTGGACCAGGTGCAGCTCAGTGCCACCGGCGCACGGGGTCAGCTCGATCGCGACGAGGGTCCCGGGACCCGGCAAGGTTTCCCATACGTAGGAGTAGACCAACCGCCGCGGCGGTTCGATCTCGCGGTAGACGCCGCTCAGTGGCATCAGACCTTCGTCGACAACGTCGTCGCCGCCGGCGGCCCCGTTCACATGATCATCAGCGTGCCGACCCATGAGTCGCGCGTCAATTCCACACAAGCCACCTCGCGGCTCGACGCATTCAGCCTGGGGCGCCGGGGCAAGGCTACTTGTTCACTCACGTCTGCACGCAGTCTACTCCGAAGCGCTGGGCGTCCGCGCTCCCACGGCGGCCGCGACGTGCAACCATTGGGATGGTGAAGATGTCCAAGAATGAGCCTTCGTGACCTCGCCAGCCACTGCCACAGCGGAGAAAGATCATGCATGCATGGACGCCCATCGTCTGCCTGATGTCCATCACCGCCCAGGGGAATCCCGCCCGGAACCCGGTCGCGACCGCCGCCCTGCCGATCCGCTCGATCGAGCTCGACGAACCATCGATGGCCGACCTGGAGCCCCTGGTCGATCTCATCGGTCAAGCTCGAGTGGTCGCGCTCGGCGAAGGCAGCCACGGCGCCGGCTCAGACTTTCGAGCGAAGGCTCGCCTGATCCGCTTTCTGCATGAGCGACTGGGCTTCGACGTGATTCTCTGGGAGGCGGGAATCTACGACGTGCGCTACCTGATGGACGCGCTCGATGCGCACACCCCACCGCCTCAGGCAGCCGCCCGGGCGCTGTATGCGCATTGGGCGGCCTCCGAGGAGGTGGCATCGCTTCTGGAATACGTGGAGGCGGAGCGCACGGCGGGACGGCCGATCGACATCGGCGGATTCGACCTCCAGATCTCGCGGCCGTTTCGGACTACGGGCCCCCTCGTCAGAGACCTCCGGAGCTTCTTCGAGACGGACGATGGCACGCTGCTACCGGAGGAATACGCCGCCCGGCTCGACAGCCTGCGAGTCCGGGCGGCGGCAGCCGAGGCGTTCGCGACGAGCGTCGAGAACGAGGGGCGAGCCTCCCGCTATTTCGCCCCGACCTATCGGGCGCTCGCAGCCCTTGGCCCGGATCTCCTGCACGTCATCGATGAGCAGAGTAACGCGCTGCGAGCGAGGCATTCGCCACGCCAGATCGCGCTGATCCGGCAGATGCTCAAGAGTCTCTCGGGGCTGGAGCGCATCAACGAGCCGCTGCCCGGTGACCCGGAGCGACCCAAGTGGGATTTCGTCCGGCGCTGGAACGAGCGGGAGCTCGTGAATACGGCGAACATCGACTGGTACGTCCACGCCCGCTATCCCGACCGCAAGATCATCATCTGGGCCCACAACGCGCACGTGGTCGAGGGCTTCCTGACCTCCAACTTCTCGAAATTCTCCGCCATCGCGCCGACGGAGCTGCCCATTCGACCGAGCGGATTGCAGATTCGCACGGCGCTGGGTGACGAGCTCTTTTCGATCATGTTTACGGCATACGAGGGGAGCGTCCGCCGAATGGACGACGCCCTGGCCCTGACCAGCAAAACCGTCCCGCTGGAGCCCGCGCCCGAGGGGTCGCTCGAAGAACGCCTGCACACCGCCGGATTCCGCTATGCGATTCTTCCGCTGGGCGCCGCCAGGCCACCCTTCTCGGACTGGCTCAATACGCCACGTGTCGGCCGCATCGACACCGAGTTCCTTCCTCCTCAGGTGCTCGACTGGAGGCGGGTCGCCGACGCGATGTTCTTCATCGACATCGTCGAGCCCTCGATGATCGCCGTGCCTTGAATCGGCTGCATGGCCCGCGTCGGACTCGTAGCCATGTCGGGACGCGGTGACCCGCAGGCTTTCGCCGGATCGGACTCGGTTTGCCTGGAAGCTTGCCGGCACGGGGTACACGAAGCCCTCGCGCGCAGGCAAAGACGCGGTTTGGCGACGCTGAGGCCGCAGCAGGCTGCGACGAAGGCGCTGTCGGTGCGACCGGCGGTGCGTGCTGCTGTTCACCCGCTGGTTGTGTGCATCGCGCCTCCGCATTCACTCGCACCGAAGCCGCCATCATCGTCGGTCAAGTCATCAGCGAGGCCCAGCCGGACACGAGGCTACAGGCCGTCCCGCATGCGAACGATCAAGATCGTCGGGCATGCCAGCTACTGGACCGGATTCGACTGCTCCACGCTCCAGCCCGCAGCGATCGCCCGGTCGTTGGCACAGATCAGGTCCGCCAGGAGGTTGGCCGGCCCCGGCAGCGTCGCCATCATCAGCGTGGACACGTCGAACTGCACGGTGGTCTTGGTCGCCGGATCGAACTCGGCGGGCGGATGGATCTCCAGCTGGATGCAATCCTCGTCGGCTTTCATCTCCGTGTAACCCAGCTCGACCGGGCCGAAGCTGAGGGATACGCTCTCGGACGGGGTGGCATCCGGGTCGGACGATCGAGGCATCAGGGCGCCATGCAGCCGGAGGAACAGCACCGGCCCGATCTGCGGGTCGAAGCCGGCACCGGTAACCGTGAGTGTGCCCCGGAAGGTGCGGCCGTCATCGCTGGCGCCGGTGGCCGGTACTGTGATGCCGCTCCTGGTTCCGCCGGTCCGATGCTCGAACACCGTCTCGCCCTTGAGGTCGGCGCCGGTGGTGGCGGCGAGCGCCGGCGGCGCGGCGGCTTCGATAGGCGCTGTCGGCGCCTGGTCGGTCGGGCCGCAGGCGGCGGGGAGCGCCAGCAGGGCCGCGGAGAGGGGAGCAGCGGATCCGGTACCACCGATGGTTGGTCATGGAGCCTCCGAATGCCGGTCGGCAATGGGGTCCTCAGTCGTCGTCGGGGTATGCATCAGGGACTTGCGTCTCCAGAGATTCTGGGAATGGCGAGCGTCGGACCTATCGTTCCCTGCGTTCCGGGTGAGGTTGGTCTGGTCGTAGCCGTTGCATTCATGACGTAGATGTCCTGATTCCCGTCGCGGTTGCTCCCGAAGGCATGGCCGGCTGCCATCTGGTGACCAGACTCGGGAGTGAAGTCCGTGCCCCGTTGTCGGTGAGGCCCGCAAGCCCAGACCCGTCCGCGGTGATTGTATAGATCTCGCTGCCTCCACCGAGGATCGCGCTGAATGCGAGGCTGCCACCGTCCGGCGACCGGAGAGCTCGTCGAGAAGATGATTCCTTCATCCCGTTTCGGTGTACCATCGGATCCAGGATGGGCCGCCGGCATGTCAGCCCGCAGATGTAGCGGAGCCCCCGTCACCGTGGCTACTGAAGGCATCCGGTCGCCGGCCCGGGATGCCCCATCGGCTCGCGACGTCGGCAGTGGTGTGGGTCGCAGTCACCCCGGAGCCATCGGCGTTCATCACAAAGCATGACGGCGCGCCCGGGACTCCACAGGTATGGTCTTCCGGCGCTGAATGCGGCGAAATCTGCTAGCCATCGGGCGACCGAATGGGCGAAAGAGGCGGCGAACCCCGGAGTAGGAGTGAGATTCACTTGCCGAGACCCGTCACGTTCATGACATAGATGTAGGCGCTCAGGGAGTTGCTGAGGACGAGGCGATCCTGCTACCGTCGGGTGACCAGGTAGGCGTCTCGGGGAATGCCGTTAGCGGGACCAGGTCGTCGGGAGTGAGATTGACCGGATCGGACCCATCCGCGTTCATCACAAAGATGTCAAGGTACTCGTCCCGGCTGCTGACGAAGGCGATTCTGCTGCCGTCGGGAGACCAGGCAGGTTCGAAGTCACTAGCTGGGTTGTTGGTGAGGTTGACTGGGTTGGAGCCGTCGGCATCCATGACATAGATTTCCACATTGCCGTCCCGGTCGGTTTGGAACAGGAGCATGCCCGCTGCCGCGCCGTCACTGCCCAGCGCGAGGTCCGCCCCCTCCAGCAGCGGTGCCCCCTCAGCGTCACTCAACACCCCATCGGCCACGAAGTTGGTCACTTGTTGACGAAATGCCCGCAGGCTGGCCCGCGCAGCGCAGAGATGCCCGTCGGTCAGCGCGCGTTCGGCGTTGTCCAGGTGATTCCGCAGCGCGCCGGCCTGGCCGGCATTGAGCGCACCGGCAGCTTCCAGCGCGTCCACCTGGGCCCGGAGCGTCGCAATCTCGGCGAGCACATCGGCCTCGCTGCCCCCCAGGCTGCAGGTGGCACCGGCCTCCGCGGTGAGCGATGCGGGACGGCTCTGCGGAGCCGTCGGCAGCTCACCCGGGCTGCAGGCGGATATTGCTCCTGCAAGGCAGCCGAGAATCAGGATATGCCTCATGACTCCTCCGTGATCGATGCTCATGGCAATGCGACGAACTGGCCGATGAAGTCGCGCTCGGCGGGGGTGTCGAGCCGCTGGCTCCGGGCCACGCCGGTGCCGCAGACCTGGTTGATCCCTCCGCCTCCCAGCAGCGCCATGGCTACGTTTGACCCGCCCAGGAAGTCCGGAGAGCCGGAGTCGCCGCTGCAGAGGCCACCCTGGTCCGTGGCCGCGCCCGTCATCTGGAACAGAAACCAGTCACGGCTCAGGCCTTGGAATGGAGCCGAGGTCACCTGGCGGTATCCGGGGACGAACTTGCCGTTGATCTCCCCCGCAATCGGCACGGTGCCGTAACCGACCAGCGTGAAGTCCTGACCATGCAGGCCTCCACGGGCGGCCAGGGCATCGAGCTCCCCTTCGTGCGGCAGCTCCACGGGAGTCACGCCGGCGAACGTCCCTTCAGGAAAGAGCAGAACGGCGACATCGTGCCGCCTTGCGGATGGGGGATCCCCGTCGAACTGTGGATGGACCACGACCTCATCCGCATAGACCACAGGCGCGATCACCCGAAATGGAAAGTCATCGGGGAATACGCCCGGAACGACAACGGGGTCCTCCGGGCTCCCCGGCTCCAGCGTCACCGCCCACCGGGCGCGGGGTGCCGTCTCGATGCAGTGGGCCGCCGTCAGGAACACTGTCTCGGACAGAACCGAACCCGTGCACAGCGCAAAGGGAGGAAGGGGTCCTTCGCTTCCATCAACATCGAAGGCCAGAAGGCCAACATTGCCATGTCCCTGGAGATCCGGGGCGCCTTGGACCAGGAAGCCGGGTGCGCCTCCCGGGCGATCAGCCTCGGGACCTACGGCGGCTTCCTGACAGGCTGCAAGCATGACGAGGCCGCTGACAGCGGCGACCAATGGTCGGAAAAAGAATGAAGAAGGCATCAGTACCGTTCCTGAGGATTATGTTCCCGGGGATTACGGCTCAATGACGACAATACCGGGCTTGGTGCCGCCGAAATTGGGCAGGGCGAAGTTTGCGACGAAGAGCCGGCTACGGTCTGCGCCATGAACCCCGAAGACGGCGTTGACGGGAAAGTCCAATGGGGGGCCGCTGGCCACCAGGTCGAATGTGGTACCGTCCGGGCTCACCTTCACGATCCGGTTCTGCCCGATCACCATGGCGTAGATCGCGCCGTGGATGTCCAGCACGATGCCATCCACCGTGAAGATTTTCGGATCCTGCGCCAGGGTGGAGAGCTCGCCGGGACCTCCGTCGGGCTGGATGGGAATCGAGAGCAGGGCGCCTTTCTCAGTGTTCGCCACGATCAGGGTTCCCGGGCCGCCATCCCCCGGGCGGAATACGATCCCGTTGGCACCAATGGGCACCGGTAACGGAAGCTCCCCGGTTCCGGCCAGCGCCTCGCTCTCGACCCACGGCTCGGCGCTGCCGCCCGGGGGGATCCGCCAGACCGCACCGATCGTCGGGTCTCCGCCGCACGGCACCCGGGTCGATTCCGTCACGTACAGGTTCCCGCGCTCGTCAAACACCAGCGCATTCGGATAGCAGATGGCCCCGGTTCCCGGAAGCCGGCTGGCGGTTCCCGTGCGGCCATCCATCCGGTAGACGCCCTGAGTCGCGGGGTCGAGCGTGGCAAGCGCGGCATACACATCGCCACTGGGACTGGTCGCCAGGCCAAGCACACCTGGTGCTCCGGGAGGAATCGGGACCTGGTCGGAAGGCAGGAGGGTGGCAAAGGGTTGCACCGTACCATCCGGCTCGATTCGGCGGACCTCGGCCAGGCGCGTAAGTCCCACATAGAGACGGCCTTGGGGATCGAACGCTATGCCTTCGGGGAATTCGCCGGCTGCGGGGTCGAAGCTGATGACGTCCCAGGTGCGCGTCATGTCATGAGCCAGGCCAGTATTGGAGGAATTCACGAGCGCGCCCGCGGAGCAGGCGGCGATGGCCGCCCAAAGCAGCACGTCAGGGCGTGTGAATGTCAATTGGAACATTGCTGGCCTCATGACCGTGTTCAACATCCGTGGTCGGGGCCATATTCTTAAGGCACAGGCCTCACCAAAGTCTCACCCATGGGAGCCCTGCCATCCCGCAGATCGGCACGAGCGCGTGATGATCCGCTTCAGGACATTCGGAACGCCGTTTCTCGAGCGCGTCACAGGCGACCGCCCGCTCCACCTGTGCCTTCAGCCAAAACAGCTCGCCCTGCTGGCGTACCTCTGTGTCGAGGGCTCCACCCGTCCGTCGCGCCGAGACCGCATCATCTATCTCCTCTGGCCCACGCTGAACCAGGATCGCGCCCGGGCCGCCCTGAGCCAGGCCATCTACCGGCTGCGAAGTGAAGTCGGCTCGGACGCGGTGCTGTGCTCTGGCCAGGACGAAATTGCCATTGACCGAAGCCGGGTCTGGTGCGACGCGGCCGAGCTGCAGGCATGCCTGGCGGAAGAGCGGTGGGAAGAGGCGCTGCGTCTGTACGCCGGGGACTTCATGGAAGCTTTTCACCTGGCGCGCGCCCCGGACCTGGAGCGCTGGCTCACGGATCACCGCGAGCGGTTCAGGGAAGCGGTGGTCGGGGCGGCACTCAGTGCCGCTGAGGACGCGGAAGCGCAGGGCCGCCTTCAGAAGGGCATCGAGCTGCTGCGCCACGCCATCGCCATCTCGCCGATAGAGGAAGCCGTGGTGCGCCGCCTGCTCCTGTTGCTCGACCGGACTGGCGATCCTGGCGGAGCGTTGCGTCTCTATGAGGACTTTGCCGAGCGTCTCGCCGATGAGTACGAGCTGGCACCCGCGCCGGAAACCAGGGAAGCCCTGGCGTCGATCCAGGCAAGACTGAAGACAACCTCCAATGACCCGGACCAGGACAAGGCGCGACCGATACGCTCATTGGCCGTGCTCTCGTTCCGCGCGATGGGAGAGCGGAGCGACGGCGACCTGTTCGCGGTTGGGCTCCCGGAAGAGATCCTCGAACGCCCTGAGCCGGATCGCCGGGCTCAGGGTCATTGCCGGAAGCTCGTCCTTTCGCTTCCTGAGCGGAGACCATGACGCACAGGAGATCAGCCGGCGCCTTGGCGTGGACGCGGTGGTGGAGGGCAGCGTGCAGGTGGAAGGCAGCAACGCGCGCATCCATGTTCGCCTGGTCGGCGGCGAGGACGGCGCGCTGCTCTGGTCGCGAACGTACGGCCGGCAGCTCTCCACCCGTGACCTCTTCGCGGCCCAGGAGGCCGTGGCTCGCGCCATCACGAACGCCATCAGGATCGAGCTGGATCCCGCCGCGAGTGAGCGCCTCAGCTGGGAGCCGACGGAGAACCTGGAGGCGTATGGGCTATGCCTGCGCGGGCGCCATGCCTGGTCGCGGCGTTCTCCGGAAGCGCTGCAGGAGGCGGAACGACTCTTTCGCGGCTCAATCGAAAGCGATCCCGGCTACGCGGCCGCCTGGTCGGGGCTGGCGGATACGCTGACGCTCCTGCCGCTCTTTGCGCAGGTGGACCGGGCCAGGTCGCAGCGTGAAGCCAGGGAGGCTGCGTGCCGGGCGGTCGAACTCGACGAGGGTTCGGCGCAGGCACATGCGTCGTTTGCGCGCAGCCTCGAATCGGAGCGGCGCCGTGAGGAATCCGGCAGGGAATTTCGCCGAGCCCTCCAGCTCAATCCCAACTATGCCACCGCGCGGCACTGGTACGCCGACCATCTGCTCCGAGTCGGGAGTTCCGGCGAAGCGCTGCTGGAAATCGAGCGGGCCATCCGGCTCGATCCACTCTCGCCCGCCGTCCGGATGGGCCACGCATTCCTTCTCTACAAGCTGCGCCAGTACCAACGCGCCATCGAGTCCGCACGGGAGGCCATGACGATGGAGTTCGCCGCAGAAGGCGCCCACCTGGTACTGGCGTTTGCGCAGGCAGAAGCTGGCGACCCGTGGCAGGCGGTGGAGACGTGCAACCGATTCCTCCGCGAGTTTCCTGATGCGCTGCGAGGCCCGGGGGCACTGGCGTATGCTCTGGCGCGAGCCGGCGCCGAGGAGCGCGCCGGGACGGTGCTGCGCACGGGGTTGCTTGCGGGTGCTGAGCCCCTCATGCTGGGTGCCGCTCTGGTGACCCTTGGCAAGTTCGATGAGGCATTTCATTGCCTGGCGCGTGCCGACTGGGACACCATCAACATTGACATGGTCGCCCATTCCGCTGCGTTTGACCCGCTCCGCGCCGATCCCCGTTTTCAGGTGCTCCGCGAACAGCTTGGGATATAAGGAATCCCGCAGTTATGCCCGCTGGCAGGACCGGCGCCCTCCAAAGAATTCGCGCTTCAGGCTCCCATTGAGCAACCGGACCTTGGCGGCATTGCGCAGCACCTCGCGGGGCCGCACGAGCGCCACGGCATTCAGGAAGTAGGTGCGGAGGAGACTGGGTGCCGCACTGTGTGATCCGACGTGCGCCACGCGATAGACGGCGCCGCGGAACGGCAGCGGCGCCAGCGGCGTGCCGCCTTCGGCGAGGATGCCGGCAATCCGGACATGGCTTCCCAGCATGGTCTTGATCCAGTCCGCGGAGGCGTCTTCAAACCGCTCAGGCAGGCCGTAAAGGTCCGACCGGATGATCAATGAGGTTCCGCACAGCCGATTGAAGTCGTCGTGCTCCAGCAGCAGCTTGCCGCCATCGTTCCATATGTAGCCCTGATCGATCTTCCATCCATTGGCGCTCGGATGTGCGGAGACATGCTCGGCAATCTTGCCGCTCACGAAGTCATCATCGTCGACGATCATGAAATACCGGCTGTCGCGCGCCCGCAACATTCCCTTGAGGACGCGGCGGCCCTTGTCGAACCGGAACGCCTCGTAGAAATCCTCCTCGTCGGCGCCGTTGCGTTCGTGCAGGTCATTGGGGGGAAAGGTCACCCGCTCGACGTCAAAGCGTTCCGGGAGATCAGGCAGGTCGGCATGCTCATTGGCCACTACAATGCCGCGCCAATCGTCGATGGTCTGGTTCGCGATCGACGCCGCAGTCTGGGCGAGGTTCGCCCCGAGTGCGCTCCAGTCCCGGGCGTTGTCCTGGTGACGGACCGGGATGATGAAGGTCAGGAGGGGCGTCATTCAGCGGCTCCGAGACTCGCCTGCTGGCGCGCCCATGCAATGCCATCGTCGAGCGAGGTCGCAAGATAGGACAGGTCGGTGCCGCCCGAAAATGCAGCCATGAAGTTCCGCACCTTGCCATAGCTGTTGTCGAGGACTGCGTGGGGCCGGCCGAGCAGGAGCGAGACGATATGAACGTGCAGGCGATCGGTGACGATTGCACGCCCGCGCGAGAGCTGCCTGGTGCGACACGTCGGAAGCGCTGACGCGCTGCTGCATCCAGCATGCGGAGCCGCCTCGCGGCCGGGTCAAA
>CAWCVB010000002.1:0-784222 GCA_963798915.1 uncultured Gemmatimonadales bacterium
ATTTTGGTGTTCACACGTGCGGGAATTTGGGTGTTCTTCTACACGGGTGGACTCGGCGAGCAGCCCGGCTGGTGATGGAGTGGGGGAGGCTTCGGTGGAAGGTGGCGGTTGAGGAGCAGTAGCCGCCGCCCACCGCTTCGCCGGGGTTTGCACTCACCTGCGCTCACCCCAGCATCCCGGGTCAGGCCGGTGCTCGGGCGTCGCTCGTGGCCTCCGAAGGGCGGCCAGAGGCCGCGCCGACAGCAATCGAGTTGCCGCGCTTGGATGGGTTGCGCCTCTACGTAACAACGACGTCCAGCCCTCCGCCTTGCAGCCTAGGACGTGCTGATCGCGGGCCGAAGTGGCACGGGAGAGCACTTGGCTTCCTGGAACCAGGAGGATTATCGTGTTCGAGTCGGCCATCGAGGCCATCCACATCGATGGTGTGCTGCGAAACTCGCGATTTCGCGGTTTTCCAAAATCGCACTGCGCGGCGTAAGATGGGGGGACTGAGCACAGGCATTGCTACCAGGATGGCAATTGATTGGACGGTAGGCGCACGAAACGCGCACATCTGAACCGGAGTCGCACATTTTCGCGCCTAATAGTCCTGTGTCGCCTCTTAAATTTATCGCGCACAGTCGGCGTGCTATACGAATAGCTGTGGATCACGGCTGGCTCCCCGGAGCACGATATACCAATTTGCGAGATGTGCGAGACTTTGACGAACTTGGCTTTCTCGACATTGATTGGCGCAATTACAATTTCAAGAGGCACTTGGATGCGGTGAAGACTACCCGACCGCTCCTTACGGTGGCTCGCGATATAGTACACTATCGCGAACTGCATCGGGTGTTGGACGAAGCCGGTCAGCTTTCCGAATGGGCCGGTCGTGTAATCGTCGTACCAAAATCGCCGAAGCTCGGCAGAGAACTACCCTTCGCTGTGCCAGACCAGTTCATTTTGGGGTACAGCGTTCCAACCCAATATGGAGGCACGACGATTCCCGTAACTCAGTTTCGCCGTCCTGTCCATCTACTTGGTGGCCGTCCTGATGTTCAACGCCGACTCGCAACCCGAATGCCAGTTGTAAGTCTCGATTGTAATCGCTTCACGCTCGACGCGAAGTTTGGCGACTTCTTTGATGGGCAAGGCTTCAAGCGGCATCCTGTCGGCGGGTATGAAAGGTGTCTTCTGGCTTCGGTGACGAATATTACTTCCTTGTGGTCGGACTATCAGTCGCCTTGGGGGTGGGACGCATGGAGAAGCCGGAGAGTGGCGTGACGCCCTCCAATTCTGCAGACCGGCGCACGTTTTTGCTGAAGATGTACGATCAACTGTTTAATGACATCGATCGTCATATCCTAGTCGTTTGGCAATCTATTAGTGTAGTCGTAGGTGCCTTCGCATTGCTCGCTTTGGCAGAAAAGGGTGTGGCTCCGATCGATGTCTCAATCGCCATAATTGTTCTCTTGGCGGCATGGCTGGTGGCCCACCTCTATGACTCAGCGTACTGGTACAATCGGAACCTCGCGATCATTGCAAATATCGAGCGGCAGTTTCTTGTGCGTAATGACTTGCAGGAAATCCACTACTACTGGGGCAAGCATCGCCCACACAACAGGATGATTTCTCACCTGAGAATTCAATATGCTCTTGCCGTTGGCCTTGTTTCGATCGCCATGTATTTCCACTTTGCCGCCAGGGTTTATCCAGGCCTGCGTTCCAGTTGGGACAAGGTGGAGCCTCTCCGGGCATTGCCTTATGCAGTGCTGATTGCAGCGATCGTTTATTTGAACCGCCGACGACTCCGTGATAAGGCTGCGTATGAGGAGTTTCTTTGTAATTCGCCAGGGCTGCCGGTGGACACCAGTGGTATTACGTATGGAGTCGGTCATGGCTTCCAAGAACAGCCGAAAGACAGCTCGAGCGGCCGCGGTGTACTACACGCAGATCCAGCTGACAAACGCGAACCAAATGGGCGCCCCTAACTTGCGACGCGTCGATGCGGAGACACTTGCGCGAGCAGAAGTCGGTGAGGCCAGGCTTTTATGTGCGTGACTCATTAGCCCTACGCCACCTTCACCGCCCTCCCGTACCTCCCGTCGCTGTCCAGCGTCGCCTCGCCCAGCAGCGCCAGCGTCTCCAAGTGCCGAGCCATCAGCTTGACATCCGCCTTGGCAAACTGCGCCGTGGCTTCCTCCGGCGTCACCGATCCACGCGACGGCACCGCCTCCACCGCCGACAGCTGGTCCACGGCCTTTGCCGGCCAGGGTTCAGCAGCCGCTACCTTCCCTTCAGCGGCCGCCGGCCGCTCCAGCTTGAGCGCGGCTTCCGGCAGGTCCTGGCCAAAGAGCGGACGCGGGACTTGGGTCACGGGTCGCGGGCACGCGCTTTTTCGCCCTTCCATTCCCCTGCTGCAAGCACATATTTGACTCATGAGCACGCCAGCCCGCCAGCGCACTGAAGCTTCCGTCACCGAGAAATTCCACGCCGCATCCATCAGCCGGCTGGACCCGCTGGCCACCACGCACCACGTTCACCTCGGCGATGCCCGGGATATGCACGAACTGACCGAACCACGATCGCTGCATCTGGTCGTGACGTCGCCGCCCTACTGGACCCTCAAGGAGTACGATGGCTCGGCCGGCGAGAGCCAGCTGGGCCACTTTGACGGCTATGAGGGGTTCCATGACGAGCTGGCCAAGGTCTGGCAGCGGTGCTTCGATCTGCTGGTGCCCGGGGGCCGGATGTGCGTGGTGGTGGGGGACGTCTGCCTGTCTCGCAAGAAGGCAGGCCGGCACCTGGTCATGCCGCTCCATGCCGACATCTCCATCCGCTGCCGGGCTATCGGCTTCGATTACCTGACGCCAATTCTCTGGTACAAGATCGCGAATGCCTCGACGGAGGTCGAAGGCAATGGCTCTCCTTTCCTCGGCAAGCCGTACGAGCCTAATGCGATCGTCAAGAACGATGTCGAGTACATTCTGCTTTTCCGCAAGCCGGGCGGCTACCGGAGCCCGACCGCCGAGCAGCGCCAGCGCAGCCTGATTGACAAGGAAAGCCACTCCAAGTGGTTCAGGGCCATCTGGACGGATGTTCCGGGACAGTCGCGCCTTCGCGGGCATCCGGCACCGTACCCGACCGAGCTCGCGTACCGGCTGACCCGGATGTTCTCCTTCGCCGGCGATGTGGTCCTGGATCCCTTCCTGGGCACCGGCACGACGACCGAGGCCGCCATTCGGGCCGAGCGCTCCAGCATCGGGTACGAAATCGAGCCCAAGTACATCGACATCATCCGCGAGCGGTTTGCCCAGCAGACCTTGGCGGCTGAAGCGGAAATTCAACTTCCAAAGCGGTGACCCACCGGCATCCCTGCAATACCTGAGGCGCTCCATGGCTCGACAAAGCCCCTCGTCCGTCCAATATCGCAACCATGCCCCGTAAAGCTGATAGTCGGATCGTCCAGTACCTTAACTCCAATCTGTACCATCCGCGATCGTCCAAGCACGGTGATGCCCTCTGTGAGTTTCTGCTGGAAGATCTCCTTGCAGCCTGCGAGGCCTTTCAACGCCTCGCTGAGCAGGACCGCATCGTCTATCGCCCGAATTGCACCATTGATCCAACATCATTCGATCAATGGAACGCAGACCTCGTGATCGGCCCGCCTACGCAGGCGCCCGAGCCAGGCGGGACACGTGTCGGCAGCATCGCCAAGGGCGACCCTTCCGAGATCTGGATGGCCATCGACGCAAAGACGATCATGACTGAGCACGGCAAGGCGCGTCGCAATCGTCAGCGGGATTTCAATGCTTTCCACGACATTCTGCACCGCAAGAATCCCAAAACAGTCGTTGGCGGCCTCCTGCTCGTCAACATGGCGGAGCAGTTCCAGACTCCGCTGGCCAAGCAGAAGGAAGGCGCCACGGTTCATCGAGGCGTGGTCAAGCTGGTTTCTGAAATCGTGGAGTTGATGGGTGCCCTTCCGCGGCATGACAAGCAGAGTAGCCGAGCAGGGCTGGAGGCGATGGGGATCATCGTAGTGGCGCACAGCAACATACCAGGTGAGCAGACCCAACTGATTCAGGAGCCGCCTGCGCCGGCGGACACCGACTCGCTCAGCTATCACACATTCGTGCAGGACCTCTGTTCAGCGTTCACTGGTCGTTACGGTTGAACGTCGGGCTGCGACTCGCTACTGGTAGCTTCCGGTCGATATCTTCCTCACCAAGCACACCTTTGAGATAGATCGTCGGCGGAGCCGCGAGGACCTTGGCCTCGACGGCCACGTGGCCGGCCTTCCAGTAGTAAGACGGGAAGGCGGAAGGACGGGATGGGCAGGGCGAAGCTGACCCTGCGTCATTGCGAGGAAGCGCCTGCAGGGGCGGCCTGCGGACGCCCGTCGCGCTGACGAAGCAACCGAGTCGCGCGTATCGGGATGCCGGCTACCCGATTGCTTCGTCGGCTACGCCTCCTCGCAATGACGGCGCGTGGCGACCCTCGATTCGAGACCCGTGACCCGTTTTTCGTCTGCATTGACCTGCCGGACACAGTTTCGTACGGGCGCCCATGCGGATTGTGCCCTTATAACATATTTGTTATATTCAAGCCGCTGATTGAACGGGCGGGACCCTGAGGGAAGTCAGTGGACAAGCCGATTATCTGAACGGCCCAAACGGGCCCGCGACCATTTCGCACGCGTCAAGGACATCGAAAATGAAGACAGGGAATAGCGGACGATCCCGTTCCCGGACCAAGTCTGACGACCAGGAATTCGAAGCCGGCAGCGGGAATGTCTATGCCGACCTTGGCCTGGCCAACCCTGATGAACGCCTGGCCAAGGCCAGGCTGGCCAGCGCCATCAATGCGATCATCCAGCAGCATGGATGGACCCAGGCCGAGGCGGCCAGGCACCTCAAGACCCATCAGCCCGTGCTGTCCGCCCTTCGTCACGGCCGGCTCAAGAGCATCACCTACGACCGGCTGGTTGATTGGCTCGTTTTGCTGGGGCAATCCGTCGAGATCACGGTGCGGCCTGCCCGAGATGCACGTGTACGAGTCGCTATCGCGACTTGAGCTCCGCCGGAGATCCCGGTCGGGCTGCAAGGTTGCTTCGCCCGCCCGATGGACGGACTCGCAATGACGCCTCAGGCGAACGTCGCGTCCCGCGACCCGCAGCACCCGCATCAACGAGCAATACCGGATCTGTTTCCGGTGGGAGGATGGTCATGCCGACGAAGTCGAAGTCACGGACTACCACTAGGCGGGCTCCCGGACTGGTGCAGCGGCGCCTGCCCAGCGAGCGGCCGCCCACGTCGCCCGGGGAGATGCTGCTCGAGGAGTTCCTCAAGCCGCTGGGCATTTCGCAGTCGGCCTTCGCGGTGCGCCTCGGCGTCTCGTTCCCCCGGCTGAACGAGATTATCCACGCCAAGCGCGCCGTCACGCCCGACACCGCCCTGCGGCTGGCCCAGGTGACGGGCATGAGCGCGGATTTCTGGCTGGGACTGCAGCTGGACTGGGATCTCTGGCACGCGCTCCGCACGCGGGCGGCGGCAGAGATTGCCCAGCTGGAGCCGCTGTCGAAGGTGGGGTAGGGGGTCGAGAGTCGCGGGTCGAGAGTCGCGGGTCGAGGGTCGAGGGTCCCGGGACGCGGGCATTCCACGCGACTAAAAGTCGCTGCTCGGCACGAATCGCCCTTCGGGCGATATTGTGCGTGGCCAAACCGCATCACGGGGCAGATCCATCGGTATCGTGTCGCCGTAGGCGACGTGGGTCGAGCAGCGACTTTTAGTCGCGTCAGCTGCACCGACTACGAGCCGCCAGAGCCGGTGCCGGTCCCACCGGCGCCGGCTGCCGCGTGCAGAGGTGCGCCACCACGCGCTCAGCGTCCCGGCCGACGCCGTGCACCATGCCCGACGCCAGCGCGTGCAGAAAATGCAGCCCGACAAAATAGAGACCCGGCTCGCGCGGGACGATGCCCGATCGATGCTCCGGATGACCGGCTGCATCGAACACCGGGAGGTCGATCCAGTCGAAGCCGGGTTGAAACCCGGTGCACCAGACCACGTTGGCGACATCGAGCGACCGGCCGTCTTCCAGCACGGGCTTCCCCCGGTCCACGCGCGCGATCTTGGGGCCGCGCTTCACGCCCAGGCGCTTCAGCTCCCGGGGCATGACGCGGATCAGCGGACCGCCGCGGCTCGTCAGCACGGGCCGTGCGCGGCGGCCGATGGGCGTGTCGACCGTGAGCACCCGATAGAACATCACCCGCAGCACCAGCGGGACCAGGAGGAGACGGCCGGGCAGGCCAGCTATCCTGAACGGCAGGTGCCCGGTATCGCGCCCGCACAACCACACGTCGTGGAGCGGCGCGAGCTCCTTCGCAATTTCGGAACCCGAGTTGCCCGCGCCGGCCACCAGCACCGGCCCATCGCGCAACTGTGACGGGTTCCGGTACTCGAACGAGTGCAGCTGCACGATGGACGGGTCGAGCGCGTCGGCGAAGGCCGGGCGCCGCGGCCGCTGGTAGTTGGCCATCGCGACCACGACATTGTCGGCTTCGAAGCGGCGCCCGCCGCCATCCACGATAAAGCGACGCCCCGCGCGCGCGACGCGATCGACCCGCGCCCCGGTCAGCACCGGCAACTCGAACTGCCGGGCGTAGCGCTCGAGAAAGTCCCCCATCTCGTCTTTGGTCGGGAAGGTGTGCGGCGGCGCCGGGAACGGCATGCCATCCAGGCCGTCGTAGCGCGCCGGGGTGAACAGCCGGAGCGAGTCCCATCGCTCGCGCCAGGTATCGCCAATGCGGTCCCGCGCCTCGAGTATCAGAAACGGCCGTCCTCGCCGGGCCAGATGGTACCCGACCGACAGGCCCGCCTGGCCGGCGCCGATGATGATGGTTTCGATGGATTCCGGTGTGCTTCTGTCTTCGATCATGGAAATCTCCCGCGGTGACGGCGAGCCGGGGCGCGCAATCCAACCGCGATCCAGCGTCGCGCCGAGTCCAGCAGAAATGCTAGCGCCGCGGGCCAAACGCCGCATCGGCCGAATGGACCAGATCCGCCGGGCACCGCGTCTGGTTGATTCTATGCAGATGGCTGGAGCAGGCCGTGCTGGTGCGCATAGGCCGTGGCGGCCGCGCGAGAGGAGACGCCGAGCGTCGCGAAGATGTCGGCGACGTGGCGGGCCACGGTCCGGTCGCTGATGGACAGCCGCTCCGCAATGGCGCGATTGGGGAGCCCCGTGGCGAGGAGCGCCAGCACCTCGCGCTGTCGCTGCGTGAGCCCGTGATGCCGGGCCGTCGCGCGCGCGGTGAGTGCGTCGAGGTGCTGAAGGTCCGGGTGGGCGCCCAGCCGATCGAACGCGGCCCGCGCGGCCTCGAACTCGAGTTGCGCACCATCGTTGTCGCCCAGCGCGCGACAGGCCCGGCCGATCAGCACCCGGGCGCGTGCTTCGTCGTATGGCAACCCAAGCGCTTGCCACTCGTGGTACGCTCGCCGCAGCGGCACCAGCGCGGCTTCGGGGTGGCCGGCGGCCAGCTCGATCGCGCCGAGGCCGTACGCGGCCGCGGCCTCGAGCGCGGCAGAAGCGCAGACTGTCGCCATCGTGGCCAGCTCCTCGCAGGCCGCCCGTGCGTCATCGGGCGCATCCGCCTCGATGAAGACGTCGATCGCGGCGGGGAGCAGCCGGGCCCGGCCTGCGCGCGCGATCGTCTCGGCGAGCGAGCGCCGGATGGACGCGGCCGCGGCCGCCGAGTCGCCCTGCGCCAGCCGGAGCAGTGCCAGGCCCGGCTGCGGCTCACGACCCGCTCGGCTCGCCTCCCGGTAGCGCTGTTCGGCTGCCGCGAATTCGCCGCGCAGCCGGCACACATCGCCCTCCTGGTACGCGGCGAAGCCGTCGGCGCGCGGTTCCGACCCGCGGGCAAAGCACACGGCCGCCTGCCGCGCCTCCTCCACCGCGCCAGCCCAATCGCCGCGAAGCCGGAGGAGCTCGGCGTGATAAACCCGGCACTCCCCCGTGTACGGAACCATGTCCGGCTGGCGGTCGCACCACGCCCCGAGGGCGGCGGTCCAGTCCTGCAGGCGCCGCAGCGCCCAGACCTCGCGACACACGCCGATCGCGCTGCAGTAGATGAGTCCCGTCACCGGCGGCGAGAGCTCGTCGGCGGATACGGCAATCATGGCCTCGTCGAGCAGCGCGAGGCCCCGGGAGACCGATCCCTGTCGCAGCAGCGCCCATCCTTCAAGAAGCAGCGCGAGTGCGAGCAGATCGCGCTCGCCGAAGCGCTGCCCGATGGCGGCGGCGCGTGAGGCGGCCTCGCGCGCGGTGTCGAACCGGCCGGCGGCCAAGGCCTGGTGGGCCACGGGGAGGAGCAGGTAGCCGCGCTCGGCGCAGTCGTCAGCCCCGTCACCGAGCAATCTGGATGCGCGGCCAAACCAGCCGGTGGCCGTGGTGATCTCGTTGCGATTGGCGAAGTGAAACCCGATCCAGAATGCGATGCGCGCGGCCGCGACGGGCTGGCCCCGGTCCAGGTGAAGCTGGTGCGCCGCCTGGAGCACCTCCACGAATTCGTGTTCCCGGCCGGTGAGGAAGCACGCCTGCGCCAGGCGCCAGAGGTCGCTCGCGGAGACGTCCGGATGCCCGCGAGCGGCGGAAAGCGACGCGTAGGCGTCTTCGTACGCGCCCGCCGTAAAGGCGTCGTGACCCTGCAGCAGGAGCGAATCCATGGTTGGCATCGAGACCTCGTGCGGCATCTGGCGATATGGGAACATGCCATGGCTGCGCGGCGGTGTCACGCGAGGGTCGAGGGTCGAGGGCGTTCCGCGCGACAAAAAGTCGCTGCTCGGCATGCATCGCCCTGCGGGCGATATTGTGCGTGGCCAAATCGCAACACGGGAACAGATTCATCGGTATCGTGTCGCCGTAGGTGACATGGGCCGAGCAGCGACTTTTAGTCGCGTAGAGTGCGCCAGCCCATCCCGCCTATCTCGCTCCTGCCCACCGATCATTCCCCCGATTCCCATCTGGCAGCCGCTGCTCCGGATCCGCCACCACGCTGGTGACCTTGCCGCGGCTCCCCACGTACACCCTCACGTACGGCCCATCCTGCCACGTCTCCACCGGCACCTGCACCGTGATCGCGGGGCCATCCGCTTGCTCCACGCGCAGAGTGGTCGGAAACGCCATCCGGTCCAGGTTGGCGAGGGAGACGAACGCACCCTTGGCCGGGTCGTTGTTCACGTACTGGACGCCGGTGACTGCCACATCGTAACTCCAGTTGTGTGCGAACCACTCCTTCCAGAACCAGCTCAGGTCCTCCCCCGCGGCGTCGTCCATGGTGCGGAAGAAGTCGAGCGGCTGCGGATGGCGGAAGGCCCAGCGACGGGTGTACTCGCGGAAGGCGTAGTCGAATCTCCTGGGCCCCAGGATCACGTCACGCAGCAGCGTGAGCCCGAAGGCCGCCTTGTAATATTCGACCGAATGCCGGTACCGCTCGCTCACGGCGTCGGCGTACATCAGGATGTTCGGTGCCAGGGAGTCGGCCAGCAGCGGCACGATCTCCTCGGCGGGGTTGCCACCCTTGGGCGCGTACTCGCCGTCCCGCTTGGGCGAAAACTCGCCCTTGTTGAACGCCTCCTGCGCCAGGATGTCGGCAAAGGTGTTGAACCCCTCGTCCATGAAGGCCCAGCGCCGCTCGTCGCTCCCCACGATCATCGGGTACCACGAGTGACCGAACTCGTGCACCGTCACCGCAAAGAAGCTCTTCCCGCTCCAGTGGTAGTCGTCGAACACCAGCGCCGGATACTCCATCCCGCCCACCGGCCCGCCTACGCTGATGGCCGTGGGCCACGGAAAGGGATACCACGAGCGCGAGAACGCCTCGATGGTGTATTTGGTGTACTCGGTCGAGCCGGCTCCAGAGCGGTGTCGCCCACCCCCTCCACCGGGTAGACCGACATCGCCAGCGCGGTCTTTCCTTCGGGAAGGTTGATGCGGGCGGCGTCCCAGACGAACGCGGGTGATGCCGACCACGCCACGTCGCGGGTGTTCTTCATCTCATAGTGCCACTTCGTGCGCCCGGAGTGCGCGGGTCGCGTCGCCGGCTTGCCCGCCTCCGCCGGCGCGATGATGGGCAGGGTCTTGTCGCTCTTCCCCGCCTGCTCCAGCCGGGCGCGCTCCTCCGCGGTCAGGCTCTCCTCGGGGTTGAGCAGGGTGCCGGGCCCGATGACCAGGAAATTCCACGGTACGTCGATGGTATAGTCGATGTCGCCATAGTCGAGGTAGAACTCGCCCGAGCCGAGATAGGGAAGCACATTCCAGCCGCGCACATCGTCGTACACCGCCATGCGCGGGTACCACTGCGCAATATCGTAGATCGGCTGGCCGCCCTCGGTCTGGTCCCAGCCCATGCGCCCCTGGCCACCACGCGGCACGTCGAAACGGTAGTCGATGTCGAGCTTGGCCACTCCGCCGCCGGGCGGCAGCGCCTTCGCCAGCCGCACCTGCATGCGCGTGTCGGTGATGACGGTGTCGGAGTCGACCGGGCGCCCATCAAGCGTGACCTTGACCGAGCGGATCTCATAGCCCTGCGTACTGGCACCGGCTGGGAACGAAACGCCGCCGCGGGAGTCCGCGCGCGACAGGTTCTGGTCCAGCTGCAGCCAGAGGAAGCGGAGCGAGTCGGGGCTCTCGTTGGTGTAGGTGATGACCACGTGGCCATCGATCGCGTGGGCGCGCTCGTCCAGCCGAGCGTCGACGGTGTAGTCCGCGCGGTTCTGCCAGTAGTCAGCTCCCGGCGAGCCGTCGGCACTCCGGTACGGCGTGCCCAGCTCTGCCATGAACAGCGGGTCGAATACCTGGCGCGCGTCATAGCGCGAGGGGGGAGTGGACTGAGCGAGGAGTGGCGCCGGTGTGACGAGCGCGGAGAGAGACAGCGGACGAAAGGAATCGCGACGAGCGTGCTGGCGCGCGGGAATCGCATGCGCGGACGGCCTCGTGTTCGGGAGGGAGGGGAATGGAAGATAAATCAGACAGACAGGAAGTTGGCCAGCGCCCCAGTATTTTCAAGCGGCCGAAGCGGCGGTCGTCATGTCGCGGCCCATGCGCTTATCATGAGGAGAGCACGGCGTTTCGGGATCCCTCGTGCAGGAGGGTCTGTCAATGTTCGTCGGCCACTACGGCATCAGCTACGCCGCCAAGAGGGCGGCTCCGGCGATCCCTCTCTGGCTTCTCTTCCTTGCTGTCCAGTGGCTCGATGTGGTCTGGTCACCCCTCGTGCTGCTGGGTGTCGAAAAGGTCCGGATCGTCCCTGGCTTCACGGCGACCAATCCACTCGACCTTTACTATATGCCTTACACGCACAGCCTGGTCGCAGCGCTCGTCTGGTCTGTGGCCATTTTCCTTGCCTACAAACTGGTCGTGCGTGGAGCGGATGTGCGGAGCGCCGCTGTCATTCTTGGACTCGCCGTCTTTTCCCATTGGATCCTGGATCTGATCGTCCACCGGCCCGACCTCCCGCTCTACGACAACACGGCCAAGGTAGGATTCGGACTCTGGGACCACCGCGCCATCGCGTTTTGCGTCGAAGCCGCCTTCCTGTTCGGAGGCATGTGGCTCTACCTCCGTGCCGCCCCTGTGCGACGTCTGCCCATGGTGGTCTTCGGCCTGGTCATGCTCGGCGTGCAGGCCTACATCTTCTTCGGGCCTCCGCCGGCCTCCGGCAACGCCATCGCATGGACGGCACTCGTGGCCTACGCCGTGTTCGCGATAGTGGCGGCTCGCCTGGAAAGGCCGGTACGCGAGCCCACCGCCGGCGGATGACGGTTGTGCGTCGTGGGTGATGCCGACGCTGGCCTGACATTTCCTTGCGAGGAGGTCCCAAAGGGGCGCACGGCGTGCGCCCCTGCACGGCACGCGACTGAAGTAGCTGCTCGGCACAAATCGCCCTTCGGGCGATATCGCGGCTGGCCAGATCGCAACATCGGATGGATGATTCGGTATCGTGTCGCCGTAGGCGACACGGGCCGAGCAGCGGCTCTTAGCCGCGTCAATCACGGATCGCTTTCGGACTGCAGGATTGCATCGCCCGCGCGGGAGGCCGCCGGCCTCCCCTGCGCGGACTCGCAATGACGGACTCAGACCTTCCAGAGGCGACGCGCCTCTTCTGCGATCACGTCAGGATACTCCTCCGGGAAGAACAGCTTGGCCCCCGGGATCCGCCGGGCGCCCTTTGCGTTCGGGAACACACTATTCAGATATTCGGGTGACTCCGCCTTGAAGATTGTATCGGCCGCGCCCCACACGACACGGAGCGGAGCCTGTACCTTCCTCAAGCGGGCTTCGATGCCGGCCAGTGCGTTCTCGCTGAGGCTGCGCGCAAAGCGGTTGGTCAGCGCCCGGCGCTCAGCGGTGGACGCCAGCGGCACGACATAGAGGTCGAGCGCCTCATCGGTCGGGTTTCCGGGCTTGCTGTAGCAGGCACCGCCCAGGTCCTCGGGCCGCCGGGCTAGCGCCTTGTTGGCGAGAATCGGCACCAGCATCGTTTCCGGAAACTTGTTCTCGCGCGCCAGCGCGATGACCGGCTCCACCCCCTTGGGCGGGCAATCGGGCTCGGTATCACCATTGGTGAGCAGGAGACTGCGGACGCGGTCAGGGTGATGGCCGGCGAGCAGCTGGGCGATCGCCGAGCTGCTGTCATTGGCGATCAGGTCGACCGTGCCGACTTGCAGCTTGTCCAGCAGGGTGAGCAGCATGGCCATTTGCTCCATCGGCACGAGGCTCTGATCCGCCGCCGGCTCGGTGAAACCAAGGCCCATGACGTCCGGTGCGATGCAGCGCCGCACGGACTTGAGCCGCGCGATGGCCCCGCGCCACTGGAAGCCGCTCAAGGGAAAGCCGTGCAGGAACAGGGCGGCCGGGCCCTTGCCTTCATCGATATAGGCGATGCGCCCGAAATTGGTATCGGCGTAACGCCGCATTCGGGTCCAGGTGGCAGCATCATACGTGGGACCGCTGTCCTCAGCGAAAGCCAGTCTCGGCAAACCGAAGGTTGTGCCTGCGCAGGCCAGGTAAAGAACGCCAGCCGAGTGCTTCATGAAATTCCGTCTTTGCATGTCGTGTCTCCTGAAGGGTGCGGCCCCTGTGGATCGGCATGCCGCCGCATCTCGATTGTCGAGTGGGCAAAGCGACGCAATTTAAAGGACTCGGCCGGAGGTGCTGGCCATATGGGGACGTTCGGAGGGAGGTGCGGACGAGGGGCGGGCACCGGGGGCGTGGGACAGGAGTCCATGAGGGCCTCAGGCATGGCGATTCACCACGGCTGAGCCCTCATGGATTCCAGCGTGCGCTGGAATGACGAATGCTGGACTCCTGTCCGCCCTGCCCGCTGTGCTCAGTCGTGCGCGCGACCGGCGCGCTGCTGGTCGGGCGTCGCACCCATGACCCGGTCGTTTTCTCGACACTCCTATTGGGGAGCCGGTGCGGATCGCCCGTGAGGTGGCTGCTGCCGAAAAACGTCTTGACGTCATGACGTTAAAGTGCTAGTGTGCGGTATGGCTACTCTCAAACGCGCCACCGTCTATTTCGATCCTGCTCTCCATCGAGCCCTCCGCATCAAGGCCGCCTCGACGGAGCGGACGCTTTCTGACCTGGTCAACGCTGCCATCCGTGCCAGCCTGGCCGAGGACGCTGAGGATCTTGCCGCCTTCGACGAACGGGCCAAGGAGCCGTCGCTTGCCTTCGAGAATGTCCTCAAGGGTTTGAAGCGGCGTGGCAAGCTATAAGCTCGAGATCAAGCGATCGGCAGCCAAGGAGCTCGGCCAGCTACCCTCGAAAGACCGGGGACGCGTCGTTGCCCGCATCCAAGCCCTGGCTGAGAACCCGCGCCCTGCAGGTGCGGAAAAACTCTCCGGACAGGAACGGTACCGCATCCGCCAGGGTAAGTACCGGATTCTGTATGAAATCGAAGATGACGTCCTGCGGATCATGGTGGTAAGGATCGGACATCGGCGGGATGTCTATCGCTCATGAGGCCGCCACCCCGCCGCTGAAGCAGAGCCCATCAGACGTGGGAGTCGCTGGAACCGTGACGATGCCCGTTGAGATTCCCGTCGAGCTCCAACGCGCCGCACAGCCGCTGAGCGGACCGGATCTGGGCCTGTTCGGCTGGACTCGCCGGGATGCGCTGGCCGTGCTCGCCACCCTGACGGATACGCGCATCGCCGTCGCACGCGGCGAAGTCTATCGCACGATGGCGCATGATCCGGTGCCAATCGACGATTGGGACTGCCGACGAGCGCCGCGGGAGGACGCAAATGCCTACGCCGCACGATCACAGTCGGCTGCGGAGAGGCGTGTGAAGCGGCATCTCGATGAGTACAGCGGCGCAGTGCTGTTTGTCTTCACCTTTGATGATCAGCAAGCGGCTGCGTGACATGCACACGCCGATGGGATACGGCGCTCACTGCCTTTGCTGCTCATCCTGTGCGGCGCGGCACTTCTGGCCGCGCTCATCATCCGTGAACCTCCAGTCCACAGATTTCAGCGTTGGTTCCGAATCTCCAGCAGTCATCTGAGCATTCTGTGAAATCTGTGCAATCTGTGGATCACGACAACACGAGCGGTCTCCGCTCCTATGCTTTCCCTGCCAGGAGCCCGTACAACGCCTCGTCTTCCCGAATACGTCCATCCTCGATCCACTCCCGCTTCACCTCCGCTCCCGCATTCACCAACAGCTGAAGCACCGCCTTGTAGTCCTCTGCGTTGATGCGGTTCTCGGCCAGCCATGCATGCAGTGCCCACACCAGCGGCGGGGTGCCGTAGACCGCGTCGGTCACGTTGACCGGCGCGCCGCGCTGGAGCAACAGCTCGACCAGCGCGGGGTAGCCGCAATAGGACGCCACATGCAGCGCGGTCTGTCCCTCGTGCGGCCGGCGGGAGGCCACGTCTACGCCGTGATCAAGCAGCAGCACCACGGCCCCACGCTGGTCATACCACGCCGCCATGATGAGCGCGGACGCCGAATCCTCGGGCGAGACGCGCCGCCCCGGCTCGAACTGCGCCGCCAGCAGATCCAGCCGTCCGATGCCCGCTGCCGACTCGAAATCGACCGGCGCGCCTCTCGCCGCCATGTGCGTCGCGGCCTCGGGACAGCCGTTCGCCAGCGAATACTTCACAATGTCCGGATCCACCCGTGCGCCATGCTCCAGCAGCAGATCGGCAAGGGGGATCCGGAGTCCCGCGGCCCGCGGATGGGAACTGGTGACCGCCAGCGCAAGCGTGGTCGCTCCTCGGCCATACACATCGGCCTCGGCGTCCACCTCGGCGCCAGCGTCGAGCAACGCGCGCGTAATGGCAAGGATGTTGGGCGGCGTCCGCTGACGGTAGCTCTCGACGCCGTTGGCCGAGACATAATGCAGGAGGGTGGAACGATGGTTCCGGCTGGACCGCTCGCGGGCCAGGCTCGGATGTTCGGCCAGCAGCTGCTCGAGCGTGGCGAGGTCGCCCTGCACAATGGCGTCGGCCGCGCGCTCGAACGCCGAGCGGCGGGGATCGGCGCTGGTGACGGCCTCGATGTGGTGCACCAGCTTGGGCCAGCTGGCAAATCCGTGCGCGCGAGCGAGGACAAACTGCGCGTCCGAGAGGGCGCAGCCGGTGCCCAGTCGCTCGCGGGCAAAGCCGGTGATCTGCTGTGCCCTGCGTCCAGCGTCCTTCCTTGCAAGATCGGGAAGGTCCGGCTGCAGCCGGAGCAGCGTGTCCACCCACCGCGTGGCCCACGCGTGGATGGCGTCACCGCCTGTGCGGCACGCCTTGACAACGTCCTTAGCGCGCTTGCGGTACTGCTCGAGGTCGGGGTGGGGCGGAAGCGGAACGGCGTCCTGAGGATTGGGGTACATGGATGGCTAGATGGCGAGTTGGCGAGTTGGCGAGTTGGCGGAGAGGCCGTCTTCGGCTATGGCCCGGCCCGCGCCCTCCGCGCCTACAGCTTCTCGTACGTGCACCCACGCTCCTGCGCGAGGCCGATCAGCATCGTGTGCGCGGGCACCAGGCGCACGCCCGGATTGAGGCCCGCCTTGAGTTCCTCATAGACGGTCTTCCAGGGCTGGCCGGTGCGTTCGCCCAGCATGTGCGCGACGCCCATCAGCGCGTTGTTGCACTGCCAGAAGATGGTGCCGCGGGCCTGGAGCGCGGTAATCGTCATCTTGGCGAAGGACCGCGCGCGCTCGGTCTCGGGGGCACCGGCGGGGGCTTCGTAGAGGATATGGCGGTCCGCCCATTTGCCGGAGGCCGGATCGTGCAGCTTCCAGAGCTCGCCGAGCGAGTACTTCTTCCACAGAGCACTGGAGGCGTTGAGCGGAAAGGCGTTGAAGGCGATGCCCATGATGGTGTCGACTTCCGGGTGCTTGAACCCGAAGACTTCCTGGTGCGCGTCGAGCCAGTTGGCTACCACGTGGGTCGGGGTTTCCTCGTCGGTCAGGGTGCCGCAATCGAACACCTGCTTGTGCTTGCCCTTGAGGTCGTCGAGCCAGGAGAGATCCCAGTCCCCGCTGCCCAACGTGCCGGAGGCCAGGGGAGCGGCAGCAAACGCCGCGTCGGGACGGAGCGCCATGGCGGCAGAGAGAACGCCGAGGCGGGAGAGCACAGAACGGCGACTGGGCATGGGAGCCTCGCGGCTGGGGAGGGCAGGGCGGACATCGACCAAGATACTGCAGGTAGCGGCGTTGTCGAATCCGGCCGCGCTCGTTCGACACCCTGGTGACGGGTAAGTTGGACGTTTTTCATTGGAGACCACAACATGAGAAAGCTCATCACCATTACCCAGGTCACGCTGGACGGCGTCATGCAGGCGCCCGGCGGTGTCGAGGAGGATCCGACGGGCGGGTTCACCCACGGTGGCTGGGCCATGCCCTTTGTGGATGACGACCTGGGGGAAGAGGCGATGGGTGAAGCGATCGCCGGTGAATTCGACATGCTCCTGGGACGCCGGACCTACCAGATCTTTGCCGGCTACTGGCCCAACCAGGGCGACAACCCGATCGCGAAGGCCTTCAACAAGGCGACGAAGTACGTCGTCACCCGCAGGCTGGACCGACTCGACTGGAAGACCTCGTTACCCATTGGCGGTGATGTGGTGAAGGAGATCAGTCAACTGAAGGCATCGGATGGGCCGGCGTTGCATGTCTGGGGCAGCAGTGCATTGCTGCAGACGCTGATCGCCGCCGACCTGGTCGACGAATTTCGCATCTGGATCTTTCCCGTGGTGCTGGGCCAAGGCAAGCGACTGTTCGAGGATGGGGTTCCGCCGCGTGGCCTCACCCTGGTCAGGACGGGAGGCACGCCCAAGGGCGTCCTCATCAACACCTATTGGCCGGCGGGTCCCCTCCCACAGGAAGCCCAAGGCTGATCGGCTACGGCTTGTACCCGCGTCCTGCCCAGGCCCGAGCGATGAGATGAATGGTCCCGTCCTTCGCCACCGGGAGCGCCGATCGAATGCGCTCGCGAAGCTCGGCGCGCCGCGTTTCGCTCAGTGACACGGCGTAACCGGGGGCCGGACCCTGTCCGCCGAGAAACGGCGACCAATAGTCGTCGAAATTGCGAAACTCGGTCGGGACGTCGATCGGGCGCACCTCGACGTCGCGCAGTCCGGCTCCCTCGAACAATTCCGCGAACGATCGCTGCTGGCAAATCGGAAACCGGCGCCCTTCGTCGAGATCCGCCGCTGCCGGGTTCAGGGCCACCGCCGCATCCCAGAAGTATCGCATCAGCTCCATCTTGCCGGCATAGTCCCAGACGTAGGCCGCCACGATCGACCCCGGACGCGCGACCCGCGCCATTTCGGCTACCGCCTGCCTTGGCTGCGGCACGAAATTCAAGACCAGGCCCGACACAACAGCATCCGCGCTTGCGCTGTCAAACGGCAGCGACTGGGCATCTCCGACTTCAAATCGCGCCCGACTATCGCCGGTGTGCGCCTTGGCGTATTCGACATACCCGGGCGAAGCATCCACGCTGACAACGGAACTCGGCGCCGCCTGCTCGAGGATGGTCCGGGTCAGCGCGCCGGTACCGCAGCCGACATCCAGCCAGTGCATGCCCGCGGGAACCGCGAGCCAGTTCAGAAAGTCGCGTGCGACCCGACGGCTCCAGCGCCCCACGTATGGCTCATAAAGATCGCCGGCGGCCCACACATCGTTGTGCTGTGATTTCTCCATGGGTACCTCGTTCGCCGCTCTTCCCGGCAAATTGTGTTCGACCTCGGCAGGGCGCGCCATGCCACGGCAGCGTCGGGATGAAGAATCGCGTGCCGGGAGGGCAGGTCAAGGGTGCAGCGCCCGATACCGAAGCTGCACGCACTCGGGAAGGATGATGGGCGGGATTGGCGGGCATGGCGACTCACTCCGGGTGAGCCCTCATGGATTCCTGCTTGCGCAGGAATGACGTGGCGGTGAGCATCTCGACCCTCGACGACTGACGACTGACGACTGACGACCGACGACTGACAGCTTGCCTGACCTTCTCCCGCCCCGTTGCCGCTATTCGGCGGCCGGCCTAAGATGAAATGACCACCTGCACGCAGGCTCGTTCCCGCCTCAGTTGCAGACTCGAACGTCGGCCCACGCAGTCGCCTTCCGACTCTTCGCTCGCAGCCTTCAGCCTTCAGCCCTCAGCCTTCAGCCTTCAGCCTTCCGCCTTCCGCTCTTCACATCTCGACAGCCAAGGATCCAATGACATGTCCAGAGTCATAATGCAGGCCGTAGTGTCGGTGGACGGCTACATCGCCTATCCCGACGATTCGGTCGGACCGCTGTTCGACTGGTATGGAAACGGCGACGTAACGGTCCGTGCGAACGACCAGTGGTCGTTCCAGGTGAGCCGAGCCTCCGCGGAGTACGTTCAGCCGTTCTGGGACGCGATCAAGGTCACGGTGATCGGCCGCCACCTGTTTGACACCACCGACGGCTGGTCGGGGGTGCCCGCGGCCGGAGAGCGGCTCGTGGTCGTCACCCACCGGCCGCTCCCCAAGGAGTGGCTCGCCAGATTCCCCGATGCACCGTTCCACACGGCCGGTTCGGTCGAGGCCGGCATTGCGCGCGCCAGGGAGCTGGCCGGCGACGGCCTGATCTGCGTGAGCGCGGGCGATGTCGGCGGCCAGGCATTCTCGGCGGGGCTCGTCGATGAGGTGGCGATGGACGTCGCCCCGGTGGTCATGGGTGAAGGGGTGCGATTCTTTGGGAGCCACACCGGCACGGTCCTCCTGGGCGATCCCGACCGGGTGGTCGCAGGGCGACCGGGTGCTGCACCTGCACTACACCGTCAAGCGCTGAACGGCGCCTTCCAGAAGGCGGGGGGCGGAGTCGGCAGTCGGCCTATCTGGACCGCGCCGCGACCGCCCCGTAACAACCCGCGTCCGGCGACCGGCAGAGAGTCACGTCCGGCCGGAAGCGCCACAGTTCGGCACGCATGCTCTTCGCCGCCGAGGCAAGAGCGCGACTGGCGCCAGCCGGGCGCGGGCGTCCTCCAATACGGCGCGCTCCGCTCGAGTTGACCGGCGGCATAGAGACGGTACCGGCTTCCCTCCGCCAGGGATTTCGGCACCAGGAGGCCGATTGCATCGTAGAAGCGGAGCGTCTTGATTGACAGCGCTGAACGCGCGGCGAACTCGCCAATGCGGTACAACTCGGGCATCACACTGACCATCCTTCGAAACCGAGGTGTGATGTGTTCGTCATAATATCTCGGATCGAGACGCGGCTAGGCGGCCGATTATTGGATCAATCGCGCGGTCTCACGCCGGCCATCAGATCGGGAATCCGGCAGTCTTTCCGGAATAGTCCGCGACTGGTATAGTGTTTACTGGTTTAGGCTGCGGGCTTGCGATCGAATACTTGTGGGGCCTCCGAGAGACGTTACGATGCGACCCTTGATTCCTGTATTTGCGATCACAGCGCTCGTGGCCTGCGACGGGACTACGCCCTTGCTCGACGACACGCGCTGCGAACAGACCTACGAGTTCGGTAATCTTGGGTGCGCCGACGTCACCGGCACGGTGTTCGATGCCGACCATCATCCGCAGCCCGCCGCCTATGTACGTGCGCTTGGTCCCGCGGAATCCCTCTCGACCCGCGGGGTGGCCTCGGCAATGGTCGAGACGGCGCCGGATGGGACGTTCCGGCTGCGCGTACGCCAGGTCAGTGCAGCGTCGGACTTCATCGGACCGGATACGATCACGGTCTGGATCGGCGCAGCCCGTCCACCCGCGACCAGCGATGCTCTTGGGCCATCGGATCAAGCGCTGGTCTTGCTGACAATTCGGCCGGTGGGGCAGCTTCCCGAAGTGGCTGCCGCGCCGGATTTGGTGCTGAGGGCGCCGTAACCACTCGGAGGCCTCACCCGCGCTTGCAGCTGGCGGGGCGGCCGTCGGACGGGATTCCGTGCGGCACTAGCCGCAGCCAGGCCGAGAATGAATCTTGTTTGCTGAGCGGGCCACCGCCCCGCAGCTGATTTGCCTTCCGTTAGACGGCAGCGCGCGAACGAACGGGGACGCCTGGACCACAGTACCCAGACCCGGAGGATGGCATGAGAACGCCTGCTTGGTCGCTTCCGCTTCTCTCAGCCGTAATTCTCACGGCCTGCAGCCACTCCACGACCGATCAACTCGAGGCGAACAAAGCCTTGGTGCGCGAGTTCGCGTCGGTCGTCAATGCCGCAAACTGGGATGGCCTGGACACCCTGCTGACAGCGGACTTCCGCCGCCACAGCCAGGCAACCACCGAGATGCCGGAGTTGACATCCCGCGACGATTTCAAGCGATTGCAGCAGATGTTCCTGGTTGGTTTTCCTGACCAGCGGGTGACCCTCGAGATGTTGGTGGCGGAAGGGAACAAGGTCGCAGCATACGCGACGTACGCCGGCACCAACACCGGCCCGCTAGGCGATGTCCCTGCTACTGGCAAAACGGTAGAACTCAGGAACATCGGCATCTTTCGCATCGAGAGCGGCAGGATTGCGGAACTCTGGGTTGAGTGGGACAATGTCGCCATGCTGACGCAACTCGGTTTGTTCCCACCTCCAAGCCCTCCGGACGGCACGGGATCCTGAGCAGCTGCCGCCTGACATGGAAATGGAGCCGGCAGGCCGCGGCGCAACTTGGTCTCGAAGCAATTGCGTATGGGCTCACGCCGCGGCTTGCAGCTCGTTCCCGGTCCGTAAGGCTGACGGAGAAGTCATGAGTGTCACTCTGGCTGACCCGCGTTTGATGCATGCTGGCGTGCTTCACCGTGCGCCGCTCTCACCCTCGCTCGCGGCTCCCGCGTCCCGCGCGTAGGCCTCGGCAAACATGCGGAGGTCGGGGACGGCCACGTCCGACACCGCCCAGAATTCCATGTCATCATCGGTCCAGTGCAGTGTGTGATAACCTCGCTCGGTGACGATCGCGGAAGCGGCCGCTAATGATCCCGCCTGCGACGCGGGCCAGGTGAAGACATTGATGAGGTGCTGACGTCGCCCATACACCAAGGCAGCCACCGGACGATTGCCCACCGTGTCCACCCTTCCACCAAGCAGCGGGAATCCGAGGGAATCGAGCAGGGGGACGTCGGGCGAGAAGTCCACGCGCCCGTTGAACCACGGCTTTACCGTGTGCTGGTCACTGGATGCCACCTCGATGGTCCGGCCGCTCATCAATGACCCGATGTGGCGCTGCACCATTTGGTGTGCGAAGCTCGCACCGCCGGGGTCGCGTGGCGTCCTGTAGGGCGCAAGGGGCGCCCTCCCGCGTCACCGGGCCAGCCAGTACGACATCTTGATCAGGAAGGTGTTGTTGGCCCGCTGGTCGAAGAGGTCGCCAAAGTTCTGGCCGAACGACCGGTTCCCTTCGAGCGGCAGCGAGTTCTGCCGTCCCTGGCTCCAGACCAGGAAGAGGGTGGAGCCGGCGCGGTATTCCCAGCGGAAGACCACGTTGGAGCGGAACTGCTGGAAATTGAAGCCCCCCGGATCGGCGCTCACGGCCGGATCTGCATAGGGCTGGTAGCGATCGTTGTAATCTCCCGCCCGCGGATTGCCGATTTCCCGGATGTCCGAGTAGGTGCCCTTGGAGATGAAGGGCGAGGCATACACCTGCAACGATGCATTCGGCGTGAAGGTGTAGTCCAGCCGCCAGGTCAGGCTCAGCGTCTTCTGCGACAGGTGCGCAAAGGTGTAGTGCGAGTCACCGGCGTCATCGGCAAAGGTGCCGAAGTACTGGTTGTCATCCCGGTTCCGCTCCCACTCGGCGCTCAGCGAGGTGGTGAACCGGGTCGACAGCTTGTAGTCCAGCTCCGGCTGCAGGCTGATGGATTCCGACCGGCCGCCATCGCCCCGGTAATAGTTCATCCAGAACGACGGCACCAATGCATTGCGGTCGTCGCCCTCGATACCCATCCACGGTGCGATGTACGCATCCTGCCGGATGGCGGGGCCACCCCGGGCGCACCGGTCGCAGAAGGTCGAGCCGAGCTGGCCCAGCGTACCGCCGGCGTGGAGCCACCACCGGTTGGTGAACTGGATATGGGTGTTGGTGTTGAATGCCCGTTCGGTGGGCAGGCCGGACACGGTCCAGTACTCCCAGTTATTGAAGTTCCAGCGCAGCTGCTGGAAGACCTTGTTGGGTGTGCGGAAGGCTAGCGCTGCCCAGGTGGTCCACTGCTGCTGATCGGCCTGCCGGAGGAAGCCCACGTCGTTGACATCGAACCCGGCGGTGCGGCGCTGGTACGCCGTCTCGAACTGCAGCCGCCGCCCGCCCACCTTGGCAAACCGCAACTCCATGTTGGTGCCGGCCAGCGAGGTCCTGGTCGAATCGAAGTCCAGTGGTCCGTCGGGCCGCTGGTACAGATGGACCGAACTGCGCTGGGTCCGGGCAATGGCCTCGGGCGCACCCGCTACTCGGCTCACGTCGAACGAGGCAGACACCTCGAAGGGGCCGGAGAAGCGGCGCCGCGCGTCCAGCGCCGCGCTGTACGCGTTGCGGTGCAGGTACGGCTCGCTCGACGCATCCAGCCGCCGGTTCACGCCGGTCACCATGAAGCCGACGCTCCCGTTGCCACCAGCATAATCCTGATTGCCGCGCACCACGGCGTAATTGGTGGTCGGCTCGAGCGTGGTACTGCCCGGCCCCGTCACGTTATCGGTGACCGCGTCGAGCACGCCGACCGAGAAGCCGCCGGGCATGCGCCCCGTTGCCTTCGCTGCACCCAGGATCCTGGTGGATGTCGCCGACGATTCGTCACCGTACACGCCGCTGAGCTGGGGCGAGCGGCCAATGCGCCGGGAGTAGAAGAGCCCTTCCCCAGTGTTGCAGTCCACCACGATGACGCAGTTCACCGGAAACTCGAACAATCCCCGCCCTTCCACGAAGAAGGGACGCCGTTCCCGGAAGAAAGTCTCGAACGCGCCGAGGTTGAGGACCGACGGGTCGGCTTCGACCTGGCCGAAGTCGGGATTGACTGTGGCGTTGAGGAGCAGGTTGGACGCGAGCCGGTACTTGAGGTCGCCACCGACGGTGAACTTCTGGTCACGCGCGTAGTCGGTGGACGGCGGGCCCTGCACGTTCTTGGTCAGCACATACGGCGTGAGTTCCGCGTGCCCCGGGCTGGCGAGGCCGCTGAGCCCTGTCAGGTCTCCAAACTGCGAGGAGAAGCCGGCCTTGGACTGGTGATACAGCGGCCAGGTCACGACCTCGGTATAGCGCTGAATATTGCGCCAGACGAGGACGCCGAAGGTGTTCTGTTCACGCGGCGTGTAATGCAGCTGCGACAGGGGAATCCGGTATTCCGCCGTCCAGCCAAGCGAATCGATGCTGGTGGCGACATCCCACACCGCGTCCCAGGCCCCATCTTCGTTGCCGTCGTTGTAGATCGCGTAGTCCGCCTTCACGCCAGCCGGATTGACCACAAATTCGAAACCGGTGCGCCGGTCATGATAGGAGTCGAGCAGGAGAATGACCTGATCGGACGCGGTCTGGTTGTCCCGGCGCGACAGCAGCGCAACAATGCTGTCGGGATGAGGATCGAAGGCGCGAACGAAGGCGTAGATGTTGTGCGCATCGTAGGCCAGCCGGACCGAGGTCCGCAGCTTGGGATCAGCCCCTTCGCTGGGCCGGGCCTCGAGAAAACCGTCCACCTCAGGAGCGGTCTGCCAGATGGCGTCATCATCCCGGCCGTCCAGCATCGGCGGAGTCTGGGCCCGCGTGGCCTGAACCGACGCGGTGCTTCCGGCCGGCAATGAGGGCTGAGTCGTCGCCACCTGCGCCTGGAGCGCCAGCAGCATGCCAAAGAGTGCCGTCACACGAACTCCAACGAAGAGGTACCAAACTTGGACGGACCAAATGCGCAAAAGGTTGCGATGCGGATCACGGGAACGGCCTCGGCCGCGGCGGCGTGGTCGCCGCGAGGGCGGTCGTGGTGGGCGGTTCCGAGCACAGGGCGACGAAGCCCGCAAAGCTGAGTCCGGTGAGGCGCAGCATCCCTGCTCCATGTTGAGTGTTGCTGATTTTTCAGCATATCAGGGCCAAGAGCGGGCGGCTGGATCAGCCGCCCGGGTTGAGTCTCGCATGCTGCCTGCGCTACGAGTCTACTGGTCCTCGAGTTCCGCCAGCGCTTCCACCGCTGCCCGCCGCACGTCGGGATCACTGTCCTCCGTGGCGCGGGTGATCGCGGCCTTGGCCTCACGCGCATTCATCTCGCCCAGTGCGTGAATGACATCACGACGGATCTCAGGATCAGCGTCTGACACCAGCGGCAGCAGCGCCGCTGCACTGGCAGGATCCTCGATATTTTCCAGCGCCGAGACCGCTGCCTTCCGCAATTGCGGGTCGGGAGACGCGGCCGCCCGCATGAGTTCTGGCGGGGCATGCTCGAGGTCGTCGAGATCGCCGATTGCCGATGCCGCTGCCACCGAGAGCTCGATGTCGCTGCCGGCGAGCACACGCGCCAGGACCGGCGCCGATCGCGCCGCCTCGATGTCGCCGAGCGCCTCGATGGCCTGCAACCGGACGCGGCGATCAGACTCCTCATTCACGACCCGCTCCAGCGCGGGAGCCGCCTCCACACTTTCGATATCACCCAACGCATCCGCCGCAGCCCAGCGGACCATGACTTCCCGATCACGGAGCAAGGGCAGGAGCGAGGGTACGGCACGGGGATCCTCGATTGTCCCGAGAGCCCATGCCGCCGTCATCCGCACTCGCGGTGATGCGTGCCCAAGTACGCGCTCGAGGGCGTCGACGGAACCACGGTCCTCCAGTTCGCCCAAAGCCCACGCAGCCATGGCAACGTCGGCGACCCCATCCGCACCAAGCATGCGTTCCACGCGGGGCCGAAGCTGAGGACGGTCATGGGTGCCGATGGCCAGGAGCGCTGCCTCGCGCACCCGGGCAGATGAATCGTCCAGCAGCCGCTCGAGCACATTGTCCGCCGCCGTGGAACGGCCCAGCATCTTGGCCGCGGTCCGCCGAACGCAGGGGTCATCGCTGGACAACTGCGCCAGGAGGTGGCGAATCGCTCCCGGATCGCTCACACGGCCCGACACGGAGTCCTTGGCGGCCCGCGTGGCGGACCGCACATCGCTCAGTTCTCCCAGGCCCCAGTCGCCACCGTTGTTCCAGAAGTTGCCGATCTGGTCGCTCAGCATCTCGCAGGCAACCGGGTCGGTGCGGGACATGGCATCGAGCAGAATCGCCACGCGGGCCGAATCCGGGCCGGGGCGTTCGTCATCCCAGCTACCGGATGCGTGAGCGCGGACGGACATCTCGGAACCGGTGGATGTCAGCATCGTGGCCGCGGCTGATCCAGCGCCGAGCACCCCGACGGCCAGCAGGATGGCTTTCATCACTGTTTGCCTTCTTCGCCGAAGTAGTCGACAGCGATTCGACGCACCTTGGAATCACTGTGGTTGAGTGCCCGGCGAAGGGCTGCGTGGCTCTCGGGGCTTCGGATTTCGGTGAGCGCCTGGGCCGCGGCCTCCCGGACATCGCCACTGGAATCGTCGAGCAGGCTGATGAGCTGCGGTGTCATCGTCACCACCCGACGCTCCTCGATGAACTGCACCGTGGCCTGCCGAACATCGGCGTGCTGGTCCCGCACGAGCTTGTCGAGCGTCGCATCAGGCACGGTGCCCCCCAGTTCGGCAAGCGCCTGAATCGCCTCCTGCCGCACATCGGGCGCCGGGTCGTTCAGCGCCGGGAGAATCGCTGCCGCACTCGAAGGGTCGCCGAACTCCTCCAGCGTTGAAATGGCCCTCTGTCGCACATCCGCATTCGGATCGGCTACCAGCTTGGTGATGGCCTGAAGCGATCCCTTCGCATGCATGTTGGACAGGATGTCGATCGCGCGCTCTCGCATGTTGGCGTTGTCCGCCGTCAGCATGCGACGTATCGGCGCTTCCGGCACGCCGCGCTCGAACTCCGACAGGGCATCGAGCACGGCCTCCTGAACCTTGGGCTGCGAATCATCAAGGGCGCGCACCAGGTCTGGAATCGCCATGGGATCGCCGATCCGGCCGAGCGCGTGCGCCGCGGCTTCGCGGACCTCGGGATCTTCGTCCCGAAGCCGCGCCATCAATGCCCGCACTACGGCAGAATCGGCGATTTTTGCCAGGTTCTTGCCATCCTTCCCGAACTGCAACTGGATCGCCATGTCCGTTCGGGTCGACACATCAGTGCTGATACTGGAAGCAGTGTGGCTGTTCGTACGGACGTTCGCGGTTGCTTTCGGATCCGGATTGGCTGCTTGGTCCGGCCGCGGCTCCGGCGTGGGATTCGCCACCGGCGCGGAAGCGGTGTCCTGCACCACCTGACGCTGATCAGTCGCCTGCTGGCCGACGGCCGACGACGGTCTTGCGACCGGCGTCGCTGCGCCAATCAAGAGTGCCAGACCGGCGAGCGCCATGGCGTAGGATGCGGTGCCGGCACGGCTTGGGGCCCGGCGAGGCAGTTCAGGATTCAGGATGGCGAGCATGCGTCCCTCGAATTCCTTCCGGTGCGCCATGGCCAGTGCGACCCACGGCGTGTTGTGATTCCGTACGCAGGTGACGATATCGAGCAGGTGCTCGGCGTAGTCGCTGGGCCGGGCGCCGAATGTGAGCGCCAAGTCATCGCAGGCCTGCTCACTCTCGGCGCGCAAACGCCGGGCGGCGGTCCACACCAGGGGGTGGAACCAGTAGAGCGCGCAGGCAATGCGGCCCAGGGTGTGACCAATGAGGTCGCGCCGGCGCACGTGACCAAGCTCGTGCACCAGCACTGCGCTCCGGCGGTCGGCGCTCCAGGATTCGCTTTCGACCGGCAGGACGATGGTGGAGGAAAAGAGCCCGGCCGCAAACGGCATCTTGACGTCGCTGCTCTGCAGCAGCTGCGGCGCTTCCTCCAACCCGAGCCGGTCGGCAATCTCGTAGAGCGGCGTCTGCCAGGCGGCATCATCGAGCCGGCGAGCGCGGCGCACGATCCGCCGAACCGACCAGGCTCCGAAGAGGAGGCGACCGGCAAGCACCAGGGCAATGGTTGCCCAGGCAGTGAACAGGATCGGCGCGATGGGCACACTGGTCGGAGCGGACGTGTCAGGTAGATGCTGCTTGCGAGTGCACCGAAGGAGCCGGCTGGGCGGGTGGCGCCACCAGCGGTGTCTGGAGCTTCTGCTCGGTCGAAGGCGGAGCGGAGGCCACCGGCGCTTCCGGAAGCACTGGAAGTTCCAGTGGCGCCCAGAGGGCCAGCGGCGGCAGGATGAGCAGGGCGCCGAGGGAGAGCAGCCAGATCAGATGGCGGGAGCCGGCCGAGGCCCGCTGCATGGCCAGCGTGGCGCCGAGTGCGACCAGCAGCACGCAGGTGATCTTGAGCAGCAAAAGCAGGAGTGACAGTCCCATCGTATCCTCTATTTCTCGCTCAGGCGGGCCCGGCGAATCTTCTGCCGCAAGCGGGCGATTTCGGCATCATCCACGTCGGTATCCGACAGCCGGAGCAGCGCGGTCACGGCCTGCTCGGGAGAGCCGGCGAAATAAGTGCGGACCACATGTGCCAGTACGTCGTCGCCGGCCTTGTCGGTGGGCTTGGCGGGGAAGTAGACGTAGCGGGGGCCGTCTTCACGATGAGTGATCAGCTTCTTCTCCCCGAGGATGCGCAGGATGGAGCGCACCGCCGAGTACGTCGGCGGATCGGGCATGGCCTGCATGATCTCCGCGACGGTCGAGTCGCCGTGACGATGCAGGATGTCCATGACCTGTCGCTCGCGGCGGCTGAGGTCGGCCACTGGGGTGCGCGGTGCCATACCTTCTCCCGGATTCGGTGTTCCGGCGCCGAACGTGACGCCAGTCTTGTGCTGATATTTCAACACCGTCCCGGAATTGTCAAGACCCCGCTTTCCATGCTCCCATCATGGAATGGTGCATCTCAAACAGAGACAACGACTTGCAGGCAGCGACGGCGGCGGACCCAGCTGGCCGCCTGGCGGGCGGGCCGACCGAATCCAAGAACCGATGGCCGGTCCGGCGCGTATATATGGTGAACGAAGACGAACACGGAGATCGCATGTCCAAGCAAATGGCACTCCTGGCACTCTGTGCCGGGCTCATGCTCCCCGCCTGCCGGGCCCAGGCGCAGGGCAATACGAAGACACACGAGGGAACCATGTCTGACACCGCAGCCCCGACCACCACCAAGCCAACCGACGCCGAACTGCGCCAGCGGCTGACGCCGGCCCAGTACGAGGTGACCCAGCACGACGCAACCGAACGGCCGTTCCAGAACGCCTACTGGAACAACCACGAAGCCGGGATCTATGTGGATGTCGTCTCGGGAGAGGCGTTGTTCAGTTCGCTGGACAAATATGAGTCAGGCACCGGCTGGCCCAGCTTCACGAAGCCGCTGGAGCCTTCCAACATCAAGCGGCGGGAGGATCACAAACTGCTCCAGGACCGGATCGAGATTCGCTCAGCCCACGCCGATTCGCACCTGGGTCACGTCTTCAATGACGGGCCAGACCCGACCGGCCTCCGCTACTGCATGAACTCCGCTGCGCTCCGGTTCATTCCGGTGTCGCGGCTCAAGGAAGAGGGCTACGGAAAGTACCTGGCGCTCTTTGAGGGGGAAAAATGAGGGCGGGATGGGCGGGATGGGCGGGATGGGCGGGCATGGTGCTTGGCGTAATGGTCGCGGCACCGGCATCCGCCATGCCGGCACCGGCGAGCGCTCCGGACACCCAGGTCGCGGTGTTCTCGGGCGGCTGCTTCTGGGGTGTGCAGGCGGTGTTCGAGCACGTGAAGGGTGTGATCCGGGCGGAGTCGGGCTACACCGGCGGTGAGGCGACCACGGCTGACTACGGGACGGTGAGCGGAGGAAACACCGGGCATGCGGAGTCGGTGCGGGTGGTATTCGACCCGGCACAGGTGAGCTACGGCCAACTGCTGGCGGTGTTCTTCACGGTGGTCCATGACCCGACCCAGCTCAACCGCCAGGGGCCGGACCGTGGCACGCAATACCGGTCGGCCATCTGGTACACCACGGCGGCGCAGCGGCAGGCGGCCGAGCAGTACATCGGCCGGCTGGAGAAGAGCGGCACCGTGGGCAAGCCGATCGTGACCACGGTCAAGCCGCTGGACGGCTTCTATCCAGCCGAGGCGTACCACCAGGACTATTACGTTCGACACCCCGACGCGCCGTACATCGTCTACAACGATGTGCCAAAGGTGCAAGCATTGCAGCAGCAGTTTCCCGCCCTCTGGCGCGACCAGCCGGTGCTGCTGGCGGCCTCTCGCCAGGGCAGGGACTGACACCGCTCGTCCCGCACGTGTAACCTGCCTGCCTCGCCCTGCGTCCGCCTTCTTACGGCTATAATATCGATTCCCGCTGAGGAGGCAGTCATGTTGATCCGATACCGCCTGGTCTTCTGCCTGGTGCTTGCGGCCGCGCCCGCGGCATTGCAGGCCCAGGCGGCCCCACCCACGTGTGACGCCCCCGAATACCGGCAGTTTGATTTCTGGGTTGGCGACTGGGATGTAAACCAGAAACAGACCACGACCCGGATCGGAACCAACAACGTGACCCGCGAGGAGCAGGGCTGCCTGGTGCACGAGCACTGGGCCGGCCTGCGGGGCGGCACCGGCCAGAGCTTCAATTATTATGACCGGCAGGACGGCAAGTGGCACCAGGTCTGGGTTTCCAGTTCCGGCAACATCCTGGTGCTGAGCGGAGGCCTCAAGGACGGCGCCATGGATTACACCGGCGAAACCACGGCGCCGGACGGCACTCGACTGACGCACCATCTCACCTTCACGCCCAACGATGATGGCAGCGTGCGCCAGTATTGGCAGGTTTCATCCGACGGCGGCAAGACCTGGAACGACAGTTTTGATGCGACCTACCACCGGAAGTCTCCTGACTGAATCTGGACGGCCATGAGCACGATGCCATTTGGCACCGAGCGCCTTGTCGGCGAGCCGCTCGAGCGCGGTCACTTTGACGAAATCTGCCGCATGCATAGCGACCCCGTCGTCATGGCCACGCTCGGCGGGATGCGGGACGAGGCCGGCTCGCGCGCATACCTCAAGTTCAACCTGGCCCACTGGCGCCGCTTCGGCTTCGGCATCTGGATCCTGCGGGACCGTGCCGAGGGCCGCCTGGCTGGAAGGGCGGTGCTCCGGCACCTTGACGTGGATGGGGTGGACGAGGTCGAACTGGGCTATGGCTTTTACACCGAGTGGTGGGGAAGGGGGCTCGCAACCGAGGTGGCACGCGAGCTGGTGCGGGTGGGCTTCGAGGAGCTGTCATTGCCCACGCTGGTTGCCATTACCCAGCCGTCCAACCTTGCCTCCCAGCGGGTGCTCCAGAAGGCGGGGCTCACTCACGAGCGGGAAACCATGCATGGAGTTACGCCGGTCTCGCTCTTCCGGATCCGGGCACACTCGTTAAATAGCTGAAGCTGCTTCAACGGAGGGCTTCATGATTCAGCTGACTGACGGGGGAGACACATGATGAACAAGACTGACGTGACCGTCGTCATTCGCTATGAGGCCCTGCCAGGCAAGGCCGACGTCGCCCAGGCGGAACTCGCCGACTTGATTCGGACGGTCGTGCGGCAAGAGCCCGAGTGTCGCGGCATCTGGCTGCACCAGGATACCACGATTCCGGAGAAGCTGCTGCTGGTGGAACATTGGACCAGCCAGGAGGCCTATACCGGGCCGCACATGCAGACGCCGCACCTGACGGCATTCATCGAGCGCGGCAAGGCATTCCTGGCCGGTCCACCCGAGATCACTTTCTGGCGCGGCGTGGCCGCGGCGACTAACTCTCGCTGATGAGCGTTCCCCGCTCGACATTATAGAGCCGCCGGTGCACGATCACGCCCATGCGCCGGGCATCCACCACCTGAACCTGGACCACCTTCCGGTCCTCGTTGGGCCGGTACAGAATCCAGCTGCCGGCCGGCGCCGAACGTTCGATATTATTGCAGGAGCGCGCTCTGGCCTGATGGCCCGGCGGGGTGCCCTGCACCCAGACCCGGCACAGTCCCGGTGGTGGCAACTGGCCCGGCGGAATGCCGAGGGTGGCCGCGGTGCTGGCCGAACGCGAAGTCGCACGGGCCGGCGTCCGCCATGGCTCCGGCTCCGGTGCGGGCTGCCTTGATGTGGTGGTATGGACCGTACTGCAGGCCGTTGCAGCGAGTATTGCAAGTACCGACCCGAGAAGTGATGCTGCCCGCATGGTTCCTCCGAGGAATCCGGGTGTTGAGTGCTTGAGGGGCAGAATCCATGCCCGGGATGGGTCATGGGGTGAGGGTCACGGAGCTTGCCTCGACCCAGACACGACCCACGACCCGCGACTCATGACCCACTGGAGTACAGATGCCTGCCGAACGAGGCGCGGGCGCGCGCGCCGCCGATGACGATTTCTTCCGACTGCTCGCCGCCGGCGACACGGCCGGGCTCGACAACCTCCTGACCGACGATTTCGTTCTCATCGACGTTTTTCGCGGCGCCGAAATTTCGCGAGCCGCGCTGCTGGCACTGGTGGGGTCGGGCCAGCTCAGCTTCGAGCCGGTGCAGCCGAGGGACGTCACCGTCCGGCTGCACGGCACGGTGGCCATCATTACCGGCCGCACCGACATGCGCGGATCGTTCGAGGGGGCCGCCTTCGGGACGGCGAGCCGCTACACCCACGTCTATGTCCATCGGGATGGCGGCTGGAGGATGGCAGCGGCGCAGGGCACCGTAATCGCGGACGAAGCCGAATGATTGCTGGCATGCTGCTGGCCGCGCTGGTCCCGTTGACGCAACCGGCGATGCCGGACACGTCGGAGCTGCAGGCAGCGCGGGCACTTCGTTTCCCGGGTCGTCCCGGACGCTGCCGATCAGTTCACGCTTGGAGCTGCTCCCCAGCGCCGACCGTCTCGACGTCTTCGAGGTACGCAGCGTCGGTGACAAAGTCCAGCTCCGTGGCTCCAGCGGCGTGGCACTCGCCTCGGCGCTCAACTGGTACCTGGAACACGCGGCCGGGGTGAACGTCGCCAATCCGCTGCAACCCATTCACCTGGGCAGGCCCATCCCGGCGGTCGCCGAGCCGGTGCGCATTACTACGCCATACCGATTCCGGTACTTCTTCAACTACTGCACCTTTTCCTACAGCATGGCGTGGTGGGACTGGTCGCAATGGGAAAAGATGATCGACTGGATGGCGCTCAAGGGCGTCAACCTTCCACTCGCCGTCACCGGGCAGGAAGCCACCTGGCAGCTGGTGCTGCGCGACCTGGGCTTCAGCGATGAGCAGATTGGCCGGTTCCTGGTCGGGCCCGCCTATTTGCCCTGGGGATGGATGGGCAATATCGATGGCCTGGGCGGTCCGCTGCCACAGCACTGGATCGATTCCCATGTCGAACTCGAGCGCCAGATCCTTGCTCGCGAGCGCGCGCTCGGCATGACGCCCGTGCTGCAGGGCTTCACCGGCCACGTGCCGCAGTCCATCACCGAGGTGATTCCCTCGGCACGAATCCACCAGACCGGCGACTGGTCCGCCGGATTTACCGGCACCTGGTTCCTCGACCCGCTCGACACCCTGTTCCAGAAGATCGGGCGCGATTTCATGGGCCGGCAGCAGGAGCTGTACGGCACCGATCATTTCTACGCGGCCGACCCGTTCAACGAGATCAATCCACCCACCAACGATTCCACCTTCCTCGCCGGGATGGGACACGCCATCTACGAGCCGATGCGCGCCGCCGACCCTAAGGCGGTGTGGGTGCTGCAGGGCTGGTTCCTCTATTATCAGGCCAATTTCTGGAAGGAGACCGAAGCGCGCGCGCTCCTGGGCGCCGTCCCCGACGATCGCATGCTGGTGCTCGATCTGTATGGCGACCGCCATCCAGTATGGTCCGAGCGCGATGCGTTCTATGGCAAGCCGTGGGTCTGGAACGTTCTCTACAACTTTGGCGGCCAGGTGAGCCTGAGTGGAGACCTCCAGAGCATGGCGGCCAACCTGCAGGCCGCGCTGGCGAGCCCGGAGCATGGCCGCATGGCCGGGCTGGGGATGACCATGGAAGGGTTGGGCTACAACGCGGTGGTGCCGGATTTCGTTCTCGACATGGCATGGAAGGACAGCGTGCCCGCGGTGCGGGACTGGGTGAAGGAGTATGTGGTGCGTCGTTACGGCCAGGCCGATTCCTCCGCCTGGGAAGCATGGAAGATCCTGCTGGCCACAGCGTACCGCTCCGCGCCGCAGACCGGAACCTTCCTGGCTGAACGGCCCGGCTTCTATCAGAAGGGTGTGGCATACCGGACCTCACCGCTTGCGCCATACAACACGGCGGAGCTGGAGCGCGCGCTCACCTTGCTGCTCGAGGCAGAACCCCGCCTTGGCCGCAGCGATGCGTACCAGTACGACGTCGTGAACCTGACCCGCCAGCTGCTGGGGTCGCTGGGCCTGCCGATGGTGAACGCGGTGGAGACGGCCTACCGGCAGAAGAACCGGCCCGCAGTGTTACGCGCGGAGCGCCAGGTGGTTGGATTGCTGCAGGACCTGGATGCGCTGGTCGGCACCAGGAAGGAATTTCTCCTGGGGCCCTGGATCGAGGATGCCCGGCGGTGGGGAACCAGCGACGCAGAGCGGGCGCTTTATGAATGGAACGCCCGGAATATCATCACCCTCTGGGGTACCAAGTGCACCGAGGGGCAGAACGACGACCTCAATCTCTACGCCTACAAGCAATGGCAGGGGATGTTCTCGGGCTACTTCCTTCCGCGCTGGCAGGAATTCTTTCGGCGGCTGAACCGCTCGCTGCAGCAGGGCGCCGCCTTTGACCGCGCACCCTTTGCGGCCGACATGTGCGCATGGGAACAGGCGTGGTCCGAGCGAAGGGACAGGTATCCAACCGAACCGCGGGGTGACGCGCTGTCCATCTCGCGCCGGCTCTTTGCCAAGTATTTCACGACGACCCGCCCTGCACCCTCCACGGAGGCCCGTTCCCATGGCGCTTGAAATGCGAACTGAATGCGAGCGCTGCCATGCGCGCCTGGCCGGCGACGACACCGCCTTCATCTGCAGCTACGAATGCACCTTCTGCGCTGACTGCGCCGATGAAATGAAGGAAGTCTGCCCCAACTGCGGTGGTGAGCTGGTGCTCCGCCCCATCCGCCAGGGCAGCCCTCCGGCCTAGTGGGCGGCCATGGCATCGCGCCCGCTCCTGGCTGCCCGCTGGTGTGACCTCGCCATGGTCACCTTCGACGTGACGCCGGACATTCTGAAACCGTGGATCCCACCGCATGTGGAGCTGGACCAGTATCAGGGTCGCACACTGGTCAGCCTGATCGGCTTCCGGTTCCTCGATGCCAGCGTGCTTGGGATCCCCATTCCGTTGCACCGCGATTTTGTCGAGGTCAATCTCCGCTTCTATACCAGGCGGATGGCGCCGGAAGGCTGGCGGCATGGCGTGACGTTCATCCGGGAGATGGTACCGGTGCCGGCGGTCGCACTTGCGGCGCGAGCGCTCTACAACGAGCCCTACCGGGCCCTCCCCATGCGGTCGCGAAACGAGAGCTCCCTGGCGACAGCCGGCCGGGCCGGGTCGGTGCGCTACGAGTGGCGGTCCAGTGGTCAGTGGCAGCAACTCGAAGTCACCACGCAAGGTGCCTCCCGGGAGCTGGCCTCCGGCTCCGAAGAGGAGTTCATCGCGGTTCGACACTGGGGGCATGGCACCCATCGCGATGGATCCGCCATCGAGTATCACGTACGCCATCCGCGCTGGCGGTATTGGAAGGCACGAAGCCATGTACTCAATTGGGACGTGGCGGCGCTCTTCGGCCCGCGGTTTGTGGCGCCAATGGGCAGGGCACCGTCCTCGGTCTTCGTGGCGGACGGGTCAGCGGTGGCGGTGTCCATGTTCCGGCGCCTCGGAAGATGAGTCGAGGGTCGCGGGTCGACCCGCAAGACGCCACAGCATGCGCACTGCGCGCACGAATGGGCTATCTCGACATCTCCCTGACGTGCTCCCATACCTTAGGGTGATGGTGCTGACAGCAGGTACCGGGCTTGTGGCACCCGGCATGGCAAACGCGCAGATCATCCGGCGGCCGGAGGCGCACGACTCACAATACCGCTGGCGCATGGCTGGCCTGGCGTGCCATGCAGCTTGGCATCTGGCCTTCGCGTCCCACCATCGCAGGCGGCAGCCTCGGCCTGGCAACATCACCTCAGGTCATTCTGGGCCGCTCTGGAGGCGAATGGCAGGTGCGCACGGTATACTACCCCGCACAAGCAACCTTCTGAGGCGGGACCGCTGCCGTGTGCCGACTGGCATTCTACAATGCGTGTGCGATCTTCCATGAGAGGCCGCACCAGCGACGCCGCGGACAACCGTACCGGCAGCCCTGAACTGCAGCAAAGGCATCATCATGTCCGATATCGCCAGCACCTTCCTTGCCGACATGCGAGTCCGCCTGGAGAACTTGAGGGACACAGCGGAGCGCGCCATTGCCCAATCCAGCGAGGCGAGCTTCACGGCCGCGCCCGACGCCGAGAGCAACAGCATTGCCATCACGGTCAAGCATGTGGCTGGCAACCTGCGCTCCCGCTTCAGCGACTTTCTCGTCAGTGACGGAGAAAAGCCGGATCGCAATCGGGACAGCGAATTCATCCTGATGCCCCGCGACAGCCGGGAATCACTCATGGAGCGCTGGTCGTCATCCTGGGACCTGATGCTTGGGGCGCTCGACGCACTGAAGCCGGAGGATCTCGCCCGGACCCTGACCATCCGCGGCGAACCCCACACGGTGATCGGGGCACTGAACCGCAACCTGGCCCATCTGGCGTATCATGTCGGACAGATCACCCAGCTGGCCAAGCACTATGCGGGGCCGGCGTGGCGCACCCTGAGTGTCCCGCGCGGCGGGTCGGACGCATACAATGCGGCGCAGGTCGCGCGGCAGGACACGGTTCCTTCAGGAGACACGGCGTGAACTCACATGCGCGCGGCGAGTTTGACGTGAAGGTCATTGCCCAGTCGCCGGACGATCCGGCGGTCGGGATCGGGCGGATGCTCCTTGACAAGCGATTTCATGGCGACCTCGATGGCACCAGCAAGGGCCAGATGCTGGCGGTGCGCGGCGCCGTGGAAACATCGGCCGGCTATGTGGCGATGGAGCAGGTGACCGGCGTGCTGCTCGGGCGCAAGGGAACGTTTGCGCTGCAGCACAGCGGCACCATGAACCGCGGCGAGCAGGAACTGCTGATTTCCGTGGTCCCGGATTCGGGGACGGCAGAACTCGTGGGCCTCATGGGCACCATGAATATCGTGATCGAGAACGGCAAGCACTCGTATGACTTCGAATTCTCGATAGGGGACTGAGCCGGGACCGGACCGAGCAAGCCATGGGCGCCAAGACCCGACATCCAGCCAGCAGCCGTCAGGTGGCCTTTCTCCGGGCCATCAACGTCGGCGGGCACGTGGTGAGGATGGAACGGCTGCGGGAGCTGTTCGCCGAGCTGGGCCTGGCCAACGTGGAGACGTTCATTGCCAGTGGCAATGTCATCTTCGACGCGGTTGAGCAGGATGCGTCTGCGCTGGAGCGTCGTATCGCCCAGCATCTCGAGCCTCGGCTCGGCTACCCGGTCGCCACCTTCATCCGCTCCATTCCCCAGCTGGCGGCCGTGGTGCGCCGCCCTGCCTTTGCGGAAGCTGAAGCCGATGCCCACGGGCTGTACATTGCCTTCCTGGGCCAGCAACCGGGCAGCGCCGAGCAGGCGGCGCTGATGGCCTTGCGGAACGAGACCGACGATTTTGAGGTCCATGACCGGGAAGTCCACTGGCTCCGCCGCACCCGCGACGGCAACTCAACCTTCTCGGGCGCGCAGCTGGAGCGGTGCCTCGCCCTGCCGGCCACGGTCCGGAACATCACCTCGATCCGTCGGCTTCTCGAGAAGCATGGGGGCTGAGCGCACGCTCACAGCTTACAGCTCACAGCACCGACCGGGAGCATCCATGAAGACCGTCTTGTCCCTGGGCTTGACGTTCCTCTTCGTCGCGGGTTGTCACGACTCCGGCGACACCGCCCGTACCAAGCCCACCGAACGCCAGGTGGACAGCGCCATCGGGAACTCCAACCTTCCCGGCGCCCAGGGTGTGTCAGGGGCCATGCGTGTGGCAGATTCCGCAGCGGCAAGAAATGCCAGGCTGGATTCGGTGGGGAGCTGAGCGCTGTGCGCTGTGCGCTGTGCGAAGCTCCCGCCTCAGCTCTCAGCTCTTAGCTCTCAGCTTTTAACTCACTCGATCGCCCTTCCCCTCTCGAAGTCATACAGCGTCAGCCGCCGCAGCTGGTAGTGCGCCAGCCAGTGCTGCCGCAGCGCCTGCAGGTATTGCACGATGGCCTGGTCCTTCTCCGCCTGGGCGATGTACAGGTTGTCGATCGCGATGCGGCCGATGACGTAGCGGTTGTAGGCTACCTCGAACCGCTTCGCCGCCACGGTGTCGGCCTTGGCGCTGAGCGCCAGCGACCGCCGGGTCTGCTCCACCTGCAGCGCCGCAAAGCGCGCATCCATGGCGATCTGGTCCAGGGTGGCCTCGCGTGAGTCCTCCGCCTGCTGCAGTTGCGCCTGGGCGGCGGCAATACGGTTGTGGCGCGCGCCCCATTGGATCAATGGAATTTCCACCGACACGTTGACATTCCGCGCCTCGAGCAGGTTCTGGTAGGCCTCGTTGAATTCGGGCGCGGTCGCGTTGTACCCGATGCTCGCCTGCACCGTCGCGCCGAACCCGTTGTCCAGCTTGGCCTGGGTCACCTGCCGACGGGCCACGATCTCCCGCAACTGGGCGTTGGTGGCGCTGGAAACGTTGTGGAGCGCCTGCGCGGCCGCGATCGCGGTATCCGCTGCGTATGCCGGGGCTTCACCGGGCACCTCGAGCGCGAGCGGAGCATCCGGTGCCAGGTTCAGAGCCAGTCGCAGCGCGGCCTCGGCCCGCTCGTGGTCCAGACGTGCGCCATCCAGTGAGGTGCGGGAGCGCAGCAGCGCCAGCTCGCTCTGCAGCAAGTCGTTCTCGCCGATCTTGCCAACTTCGTAACGGCCCTTGTTCAGGGTATACAGCGTATCGTTGACGGCCACGTTGGCCTGGGCGTTGGCCAGCCCCACCTGCGCGGTGTACAGGTCAAAGTACAGGTTGGTTACCTGGAGCGAGATATCTTCGCGCGCCTCGAGGTACTGGCGCTCCGCCAGGTCGGAGCGGACCGGCTGCTCCCGCCGGTCCAATGAAAAAGTATTGGGCCGAAACAGGTCCTGCCGGATGCCGAGCGAGATGGGTGTCGAGGACCAGCTGCGCAGCGACTGGTCGCCACTGAGTTGAAGCCGCTGCAGCGCGCTGCTGACGAAGATGCTGCCGCCGGTGGGCAGTCGCTGGGTGAGCGTCGCCCCCAGCTGCGACTCGGTCTGGTCCTGGGCCCGGAACAGGGTGGATCCGTCGGGCTGCAGCACCGGCACGATCGCGTGGTTGTATCTCGGCAAGGTGCCGGTCAGCGACAGCTGCGGCATGTACTGCGCCCAGAAAGCGTCGCTGGTGTAGCGGGCGGCTTCCAGTGTGGCGCGCGCACCCCGCGCCGTATGACCCTGCTCCTGCGCAGTCGCGATCGCCTGCTGCAGCGACATGGGCGCCTGCGCGGACACGCGCGCCGCAGGAACAGCCAGGCCGCACGCCAGCAGCAGGACAGGTGCAATGGACCTCAAGGCAGCGCTCACTCGTACCGGAGACATTCGACCGGATCCTGGCGCGCCGCCCGATACGCGGGCACGATGCCAAAGCCGACACCGACCGCGAACGAGACGCCGAACGCCACGAAGATGGAAATGAAGGACACCAGCGTCCTGATGCCGGCGAAATGCTCAATGCCGGAACTCAGCGCGATGCCGAGAATGATGCCGGCCACCCCGCCGGCCACGCTGATCATGACCGCCTCGGTGAGGAACTGCATCAGCACGTCCCGCTGGGTGGCGCCCAGCGCCCGGCGGACACCGATCTCCCGGATCCGCTCCAGCACCGAGGCCAGCATGATGTTCATGATGCCGATGCCACCGACCAGGAGCGAGATCGAGGCGATGGCGCCGAGGACCACGTTGAAGATTGTCTTGGTGCGCTGCTGCTGGCGGAGGAGCAGTTCGGGCACTTCGATCTCGAAGTCGATGACGCCATTGTGCCGGCGCGTCAGCATGCGCCGCAGCACGTCGGTGACCGCCGACATGTGGCCGGCGTCCTCCACCCGCACGATGATCCGGTCGAGCTGGTTGCGGTTGGTGCGCTCCGCGCGCTGCTCATCGCTCTCGGTGTCGGTGTTGTCGTTGTTGTTGTTGGCCCGGCTGGCGGCGGCCTCGATTTCCTGGCCCGTCACCCGCGCCCGGTCGCGGAATCGCAGCAGCATCGTGCGCGCCGGGATGTAGACGTCCATGTTGGCATCACGCACGCCCAGCTTGGTCTCGGCCTCGGCGGTGACACGGCGGTCGCTCAGCACACCCACCACCGTGAGCCAGATGTCACCCACCTTGATCGGACGCCCGATCGCCTCTTCGGTCGTGAAGAAACGGTTGCGGATGCCATCGCCGATGATGGCCACCGGCGCGCCCAATGCCAGTTGGTCATGGGTGAACCAGGCGCCATGCTCCAGGTGGAGATTGGTGAGCCCGAAGTAAGTGGAATCCACGCCCACCGCCTTGGCCGAACGGCGGCGGCCTTCCCGCGTCACATCGGTGTTGTAGACGATTTCGGCGCTGACGTAGTCCACCAGCGGCAGGTCACGGTCAATCGCCTCCGCGTCGGCGTAGGTGAGGCCGGGAGAGAACTTCTTGACCTCTTTCTGCTGGTTGTCATCCTTGACGGGACCCTCGGCCTGCTGCACCAGCGGCGTCACCATCACGTTGTTGGCGCCGAGCAGCACCATCTGCTGCAGGATTTCCTGCTCGGCGCCCTTGCCGATGGCCAGCATGGTGATGACCGAGGCCACACCGAACAAAATGCCGAGCGAGGTCAGCGCCGCGCGCAGCCGATTGTGACGGACCCCCTCCAGCGCAGTGGCCGCGCTGAAGCGCAGGTGCGTCAGGAGCAATCCCCAGCGCTGACGCCACCCGGCGTCGGTGCCGCCGCCCGCGTCCCTCATGACGTCGAGGCGGAGTCGGTGGCAGGAGTGGCGGCCGGCTTGGCCGACTTGGACGGACGGTGGTCCTCGGACAGCCGTTCCAGCTTCATGCCCGCAGCATTGCCGGGAATGGTGAGGAGCACGCGGTCGCCCTCCTTGAGCCCGCGTTCGATGACGACCTCATCCTCACTCACCGCGCCGGTGGCCACTTCCTGCTTCACCACCCGTCCGGCCAGCTGATGAAAGACGTAGGGCGTGCTGTCCTGGTTGTGCAGCGCCTCGAGCGAGATCGCGAGCGCATCCTTGAGATGGTAGGTCTCGATGATGTTGCCGGTGGTCATGCCGGGACGCAGCGTGGTGTCCGAGCCCTCGATCGCGATGCGCACCTCGAACACCTTGGCGTCGGCATTGGGGCGCTGCTCGCCCATGTTGGCGACGCTGACCACCTTGCCGGAGAGTTTCCGGGACGGGTCGGCGTCGAGGGTGATGGAGGCCCGCTGCCCCGCGGCAATCTTGCGGACGTCGATTTCATTCACATAGGTGACGGACTCCATGCCGGTGAGGTCGGGCAGGGTGGCGACGCGCGCATCCCAGGCGGAAACCTGCGAGCCGGCGGTCCGCTTCTTTCCGTTCCATTCACGGACATACGTGACCATGCCGGGCGACGGCGCCTTGATGGTAAAGCCCTGCATCACGTCCTGGACCACGCTCTGCTTGTTCCGCTGCCGCTCCAGGTCGGTGCCGACTTCCCGCATCTTGGCCTTGGATTGTTCGGTCTTGGTCTCGTAGTCCTTCCTGGCCTTGTCCAACATGCGCTGGGCCCGCTCCAAGTCGATGCCCGCCTGCCGCTGGATGGTGGGCGCCTCGTACTTTGACTGTTCCTTGGCCAGCCGCTTCTCCTCGAGCGCCAGCTCGGCCGAACGGATATCCTCGCGGGCCGTGGCCAGGGTGAGGGCGCTGTCCAGCGTGGCCTGCTCATACACCGCCTGGGCCTTCTGCAGTGCCAGCGAGACTTCCGCCATCTTGGCGGCCAGCGTGGACCGATCGAGCTCCGCCACCACCTCGCCTTCCTTGACCCGGGTGCCTTCCGGCACGATGGAGGCGATCCGCATCTGGTACGCCTCGGCCTGCTGAGCGTTGGCGGGCGCCGTGATCTCGACCGAGTTGCGGGCCTGCAGCTCCCCGGACGTGGTCACCGTGACACTGAAGTCGCCTTTCCGGGTAGTTGAGACGAGCGCGGACTCGACCGACGCGGAAGGCCGCACGAAGAACCAGAGGCCAACGACGGAGAGGATCGCGGCGGCGCCGATGCGTACCGGCCAGCGAGCAAGAAGGGTGGGCATGGCAACGATCCCTGCGTAGACCCGGACGCGCTGCATTGCGCGGGCTTGTGAGGATGACCAACAGCGGACCGGCCGGGGCAATCTTGCGATACACCCGACCACAGCAATGACTGAATTGACGCTGATCGGTGGATCTTAACATGCGGTCCGAGCATGAGCCATGCCCGTACGCGGCATTCCGAGACTGGATGCCCTGACCGAGCGAAAGGTTGCGCGCTGCATCCGGCCGGGCATCTTGGAGGCGACCGTTCCTGCCACCTCAGACCGCCCGAGGAAGGACCACGCCATGAACGCACCGGCCACGACTACCCTCGGCCTGGCGCTGCTGGTGGGCGCGTCAGCCAGCGCGCTGGGGCAGGCACCGTCCGGCACGGTGCAACTGGATCGCTTCTTTTCGCCTGCCCTGGAGGTGTCCCGGGAGTTCTTCATCTACCTGCCGCCCAGCTACGCCCGCGAGCCCAGCCGCCACTTTCCTGTCATCTATCTGCTGCACGGGTACGGGAGTGACGAAGCAGAATGGCTCACGCATGGCGACATCGCCGTGGTGGCGGATTCGCTCATCACGGCGGGCAGTGGCCCGTTCATTCTGGTCATGCCCGATGGGGACCGTGGATACTGGGTGAACTGGGAAACGTCTCCCACCTATGAGGAATGCGCCGCCAGCGATGAGCTGGATGAACCGCCCGAAACCGGCTGCGCCCGCCAACGGCGCTACGGCGACTACATCGCCAATGACCTGCGGCACCACGTGGACTCGACCTATCGGACGATTGACGCTCGATCGGGACGCGGGCTGCTGGGAATCAGCATGGGAGGAACCGGATCGCTGATGCTTGCGCTCACCAACTCACCGCTGTTCGGCGCCGCCGCGAGCCTGTCGGCCGTCGCGATGCCGCTCGCAACCAGTCAGGGCCCCTGTGGTTCGCAGGTCACCTCTGCCATTTCATTGGAAGACTTTGAATCGGCGCGAGGCGCGCCCAGCCCCAAGTGGCACAAGCTGTGGGGCTCCGACACAACCCGCTGGTGGAGGCATGACCCGATCAGGGCGGCCCGGCACCTGCTGGACACGGCGGCACCAGTGCCTGCGCTCCGGCTCGAGGTTGGCCGGGACGATCCGCTGGCAGCCGGCAACTGCGCCGTCGATGTGGCGCTCACGGCCATGGGCATGCCACACCAGTTCCTGGTGTGGGACGGCGAGCATGACTGGCGGGCCTGGCGAAAACATGAAGCGCCAACGCTGGCGTGGACGCTCTCGCAACTCTCCACTGATCGCGATGCTGCACACGATGGAGGGCGACGGTGACCACCGAACGGGACAGGATGCTGGCGGGCGAGCTCTTCGATTCCCGCGATCCCGAGCTGCTGGCGCTGTCGCATCGGGCCCGCGCGCTGCTCAGGCGTTTCAATGGCAGCGAGTCCACCGACACGGCGGCTCGTCATGCGGCGCTTGCCGAGCTGCTGGGGAGCGTGGGCGATGATGTGTGGATCGAGCCGCCGATTTTCTGCGAGTACGGAGCGCATGTACATCTGGGCAGCCGCGTGTTCATTCATGTCAACGCCGTCCTGCTCGATGCCGCCGAAATCCGGATCGGGGACGATACCCTGATCGGGCCCGGCGTCCAGCTGATTACGGCGACCCACCCGCTCCCTGCCGACGAGCGGATCGTGTCCGGCTGGACTCGCGAGTCGGGCCGGGCGCCGTATCGGACCAGCGCCAAGCCTGTCACGGTCGGACGCCGAGTGTGGATTGGCGCCGGCAGTATCCTGACGCCGGGTGTTTCCATTGGTGACGATGCGACCATCGGCGCCGGCAGCGTGGTGACCCGCGACATGCCTTCCGGCTGCGTCGCGTTCGGCCAGCCATGCAAGGTGAGGGGTTAGGAGATGGGGATTAGGGGCTGGGGATTAGGGGTTAGGGGAGGATGAAGCCGTTCCTGGCCCCTGGTGCCTCGTCCCTCGTCCCTCGTCCCTAATCCCTAGCCCCCCGCTCCCTAGTCCGAAACTTGCATTCCCCCGTACAACGAGCGACCATTGGTCGCCTCCGACTCACAACTGCTCAAGGATGAATGGCGAAGTGCCGCATTTCCGTGACGATCGCAATGGTCGTTCCGGTTCCCGCGCCGCTGCGCCACCTGGACAAGGATCAGCTGATGGCGCGGTGCCGCCTCACATTCCTGGCCGTTCTGCTGCTGGCAGCAGGCTGTGCGCCCCCGCCGAGCGTGGCTCCCGTGGGTGCCGCGGCAGCGACCGGATTTCGCAGCGCCGGCGATTCCATGCTGGCGGCGTCGCTCGAGGTGGGAGGCATGCGGGTGACGAGGGGCCGGATCACGGTGCTGGCGCCGCGGGATGCGCTGGACCATGCCACGCTGGCGGCGCTGGCCGACAGCCTGGCCCGGGGCTACGCGGCGCTGGGCGAAATGTTCCGCTCTACCCATGGCTGGCATCGCTACGACAATCCCGCTATCCGGATCTATCTTGGCTCCCGCTCCGGTGGCGCGCTGACCGATGCGCGCTCGCGCATCTTCTTCCCGCTGGAGTGGACCGAACGGAGCCGCACCACGCTCCTGCATGAGATCGCGCATGTGTTCCTGATGCCGCGCCGCCCGATGGCCTTTGAGGCCAGTGATGCGGGCGAGGTGGCGAGGCTGCTGCGCAACCGGGCGTTCTGGTTCGACGAGGGGATGGCAGAGTACGCCGCACAACTCACGGCACGACAGATCGGCTTCCCGGCGGAAGATCCGTGGGGCACCGACTACGCCGCCGGCCTGGATGCGGCATGCGCCGGCTGGGCCGCGACGCCCCGGAGCGAGGGGGCGCTGGCCAACGTGGGACGGCCAGGACCGCCGCTACTCCGGACCCGGATCGAGATCGGGACGTTCTACGTCTGCTCCCAGTCGTTTGTCGCCTTCCTGGTGGATCACATCGGGTTGCGCACCACCCTGACACTCGGCGCTTCCGACGATGTGGATGCTCGGCTCACGGCCGTCACGCCGAAGTCGCTGGAGGAGTGGCGGGCGGAATGGTGGGCGGGACTCGGCGCGACACACTAGCACCGGCAGGAAAGCGGGAAATCGAGGGCGGTCCAACGGGCCGCCCTTGCTGCGTTCGGGATTCGGCGCCTCCAGTGACGCTTACCGACCAACCCGTCCCACCGCATATTGTCGGGACTGATCCCGTCCAGCTACGGAAGGAATATTCTCATGTTGCATCTGGTCCTTGGCGGCACCGGCAGGGTTGGACGAGCGCTGATTGCCGAGCTGCTCGATCGCGGCGAATCGGTCCGGGTGCTCACCCGGTCGGCCGAGCAGGACGCCGCTCTTCCGGACTCCGTCTCGGTGGTGGTGGGTGATCTCGAAGATCCGCCAAGCGTTGCGGCAGCGTTTCGCGGGGTGGATACCCTGATGCTGACCATCGCGGTCGCTGCGACCGAGCTGCAGCAGGGACTGGTCGCCCTCGAGGAAGCCAGGCGGGCCCACGTCGGACGAATCGTCTATCTGTCGGTGCAAGGGGCCGAGCTGGCGCTGCATATCCCGCATTTCGCAGCGAAGGTGGCCATGGAGAGCGCGCTCCGGGCAAGTGGGCTGCCGCATGTCATCCTCCGGCCCAACAATTACTTCCAGAACGATCATTACATGAAGGACGCTATCCTGAAGTACGGCGTCTATCCGCAGCCCCTCGGCGAGCGAGGTGTTTCGTGCGTGGATGTGCGGGACGTGGCGGCAGCCGCGGCCCGGGCGCTCATGGGCGCTGGCGAGCCAGGCAGCACCCATGTCATTGCCGGTGCCGAGCCGCTGACGGGAACGCTCTGTGCCGAGCGCTACTCCACCGCACTGAACCGGGAAATTCATTATCTCGGTGATGATCTGGCGCAGTGGGGAGGCATGGTGAGCGCGGGGCGTCCATCCTGGGTAGTGTACGACCTGCAGCTCATGTATGCCCAGTTTCAGGGTTCGGGGCTCCGCGCCACGGCAGGGGACCTGGCCCAGTCGCGGGCGGCGGTGGGCCAAGCGCCCCGGCGCCACCATGATTTCGTGCAGGAAACGGTGGCGGCATGGGGCACGTCGGCGTCATGATGCCCGAGGCGGCTGTCCACTCCGACAACCGCCTGTCCCGGCCGGCTTGCGGGGCGGAGGGCACCGCATTCACACTTCCAGCCCGTTCTTGAGTGAGATATTCCGTGTCCAGAGTTCTCATTGCCGCACTGCTGCTGTTGCCTGCCACCGGCGGCCCGTCGCAGGTCAGCCGAACCGAGACGATGTACCTGGCTGGCGGCTGCTACTGGGGAGTCGAATCGGTCTTTGAGCATGTGAAAGGGGTCACGTCAGTCGTCTCGGGCCTGGCGTATCCCCGAACCGACTCGGTGGCTGGCATCGTTCGCCGTCCCAATCATGCCGGCCTGGCCGAGGCGGTCCGCATCAAGTATGACCCGGAAAAGATCTCCCGCGGCCAGGTGCTGCAGATCTTTTTCACCGTGGCCCACGATCCGACCCAGCTCGACCGCCAGGGTCCCGACGTAGGCGCGCGCTACCGGTCTGCCATGTTCGTCACCGATACCACGGAACTCCCGGCCGCCCGCGCCTATCTCGATTCACTTCGGGGCGCCGCCAGGCCGGACCGGCCGGTCGTCACCGATCTCGTCATGCTTGATCATTTCAAGGTCGTTCCCGATGAACAGCAGGATTTCGCGGCCAGGCATCCGACCCTGCCCTACATCGTGGTGAATGACCGGCCGAAAATTGATCAGCTCAAGGCGCGCTACCCCCGCCTGTACGACAAGTAGTCTCGACAGCGCGGCTCGCCCGGAGGCGATATAGTTCGCGTCATCTGTCTCCGGGGATCTTTCATGCTGCAGGCCGTCTCGCTGCTTGGTGCCTTTCTCATTCTGCTGCCTTTTACCCTGACACAGCTCAATCGCCTCGCAGTCAGGACCGTACCCTATCAGGCCATGAACCTGTTCGGCTCGGGCCTGCTTGAAGTCGTGGCGCTGCTGGAGCGCCAGTACGGATTCATCTTGCTGGAAGCCGTCTGGGCGGGCGTGAGCCTGTGGGGCTTGGTCAAGGTCATGAGGGCGTAAGCAGCTTGGCGGCGCGGCGGTCGAGCAACACTGGCTGAACTTCTGAGGTGTGAGGCCCATGCGACGTAATCGAATGATCGGCTCGCTGTTCCTGCTTGCGCTGGCGGGCTGCGCCCAGCCCGCGCCGGGCGGCCCGGACGCGCACATGGGAAGAACCCTGGCCGGCTCGTGGAACATCAGCTTCACCCTGGACAGCCAGCTCGTCTCGCGGGATAACGATCCGCTGATGCGGTGGCAGCGGGCCGGCGATTCCGCCTCCATCTCCGGCAGCTTTCGCGGAAGCGGCGATCGGTCGGCCAGTGACTCGGCCGGCGTCCGCATTGGGAGCGTCACCGGCGTCATGGACGGTGGATTTCACCCCGCTCCTGGGCCGACAGATGTCCTGTTACACGCCGGGCCGGAGGAGCATCGAGACCGAGTGGCACGGGGACCGGGTTGCCATCGTGTTCACCCCGGGTGCCGCCGACTGCGGTTTCGGCGGGGCGGCGATCCTGCGCGGTGATACGTTGCGGGGCGTCTGGAGCGAGACCAGCTTCGTGGGGCCCACGGCGGTGGGAAAGTTCGAGATGATAAGGCGATGATCGACCCTCGACCCTCGACCCCAGAAACAAAACGCCCGGTGGGCAGGAGCTCACCGGGACGCAAGTCACAGCAGGTTTTGATCACCCAGGCTGCTGTTGCCCTGGGGCCCGAAGGCTATGTCGTTCGGCTTACTTGGCGAGACGGGTAACGTTCTCGGCCGCCGGGCCCTTGGCGCCCTGGACGATCTCGAACTCCACCTGCTCACCTTCGGCCAAGCTCTTGAAGCCCTGACCCTGGATCGCCGAATGATGCACGAAGCAATCCTTCTGCCCGCCCTCAGGGGTGATGAAACCGAAGCCCTTGGCGTCGTTGAACCACTTCACTGTGCCGGTCGTACGCATGTCCTACTCCATTGTGTTGTTGGTAATCGGAGTTCGGCAATGGCCGTACGGACCGACTACGTGTTGTGTGACCGTGAGCACGCCTCACGGCAGGCGTTGCGGTGATCCGCAACAAAAAAGGGGTCCCGCGCGAATCCGGGATCCCCAATTACGTCCTTGGAATCATCCTGTGTGCCCCGAAGGGCAATCGTGCCGCAACGCCTCAATATGACGTGACGGCCCCTGGAAGTCAAGATCGGGCTCGGAGGAGACCTGTGCCATGAGCAAGATGCTGGGATTCATCGGAGCTACCGCGGGCGGCGCTGTTGGCTGGTGGGCCGGGGCGCATGTTGGCCTCATGACAGCGTTTATCGTAAGCACGGTAGGGACCGGCGCCGGCCTCTACGGCGGCCGCCAAGTGGCAGACCGGCTGGGGTATTAGCTCAGCTGATCCCTGGTGGCGGGGAGCCCAGATGCTTCCGGATCAGGCGGGTCAGCACCCCAGGCGTGAACGGCTTCTTGAGCCAGTGCCGAGCCTGGTCGCGCTCACTCATGGCCTCGAGCCCCGCTGGCGGGGATGCCGACATGAAGAGCACCGCCACGTCAGGCCGGTCGGTGGCGAGCTGAAGGGCCAGCTGATCCCCCCGAAGCCGGGGCATCCGGACGTCGGCGAGCACCAGCCGCAGGCCCGGACCGGCGGCACGGGCCATCCCCAGTGCCTCCACACCATCCCGAGCCTCCAGCACCCGGTGACCAGCCGACTGGATGATCCGGGCGGCAAGGGAGCGCACGCCGGGCTCATCGTCGGCGACGATTACGATGGAGTCCGATTCCACTTGAAATGGCCTCCGCGCCACGCGCTCGGGTGGCTCAACCGGCCGCTCTGCCGGATGGGGTGGGGGTCCGGCAAATCTAGCCTGACACCGGCCGCCCGGGAGAGGGCGCGGCCGGAGCCGGCTGGCGCCCGCCTATTGGGGCGGGATATCGAGGGTGACCCGCTGTCCCTGCTGGAGGGTGAGCGGTTCGCTGCTGACCGAGCGGCCCGAGACTAGCGGCTTGGCCAGGATAGTGACCTGGCCACCTCCCACGTACTGGACCGGGGCCAGCGAATACCGGGTCGTCTGGCCGGCTGGTGCGAGCCCGATCCGGGCCGGGAGGGCGCCCCGGACCAGGAAGACATCCATGTCCCAGGTTGAGCGGTTGGTCACGAGCAGTGTGACATTCTTTGGCGGCGCGGCACTCTCCCCCGCCGGACTGGCCTCGGACCTGGTACTATTGCCCGCACATCCGGCCGCCAGCAGAAGGATCAGGCAGCCGCCGCCCGGGTGCGGCGGCTGGCGCCGGCAATATGTTCAGCGTGTGATTTCATGTTGTCCCTCCATGCGAGTGGGATGACTCCCACGTGGTAACCTATATAAGAATGACCCGGAACCGGCGGAGGCAGGGAATGACCGGCAGAGATCCACGGGTGGATGCCTACATCCGAAAAGCCGCCCCGTTTGCACAGCCGCTGCTCACCCATTTTCGCGCGGAGGTGCACCGGACCTGCCCGGCGGTCACGGAGACCATCAAGTGGGGCGCACCCCACTTCGTTTACGAGGGCAATCTCTGCCACATGGCGGCCTTCAAGCAGCATTGCGCCTTCGGCTTCTGGAAGGGATCCCTGCTGCTTCCTGAGGATGACCCGAAGCGGGCTGAAGCGATGGGCCACCTTGGGCGTGTCACCAGTCTCAGGGACTTTCCATCAGTGTCCCGCCTGCGAGCCCTGATTCGCAACGCCATGCGACTCAATGAGCAGGGGGTCAAGCCGGTGCGCCGAGCCCGGGCGCCCAAGCCTCCGGTGGTCGAGCCGCCCGATCTCAAGCGGGCGCTGCGAGCCGCCCCCGATGCGCAGAAGACATGGGCCGCATTCGCTCCCAGTCACCGGCGGGAATACATCGAGTGGATCAACGAGGCCAAGCGTGAAGAGACCCGGAACAAGCGGGTGGCCACGACGCTCGAGTGGCTCGCCGAGGGCAAGTCCCGGAATTGGAAATACCAGCGCTGAGCCATCGGGCCGGCGGCGCATGGCTTTTCGTGGGCGACTGTCCAGCGTAGCTTCCCGAAGGTCCGGGCGGCCCTTCACGGCACGGTCCCCGGACATGACAGCGGTTGTCCCGTGCCGACCTCACTGCCGCCAAATGGCGGAGATCGGAGCAGCAATGGCCACCAAGCTCGAGAAGACCATCAAGCGCGAACTGGAACTGGGTGACAAGCTCTATACCGTTTCGATCGGCCCCGAAGGGCTGAAGATCACCCCCAAGGGTGGGCGGAAGGGTGCGGAATTCAGCTGGCCGCAACTGATCCGCGAGCTCGATGGCGGACCGGCCAACGGCGGCATGGGTGGCGGATTCGGGGGGTGAGGCCCGGGTCCGCTGCCAGCACGTGGCGCGGCTGGTCGCCCCGGCTGCTGAGCATCCTGCGGATCGTCACTGCGTTTGTGTACATGGCCCACGGCACGCAGAAGCTCTTTGCCTTCCCGACGGGCATGGGGCCAGGCGGCGTCGGTACCGTGGACCTTGACACCATCTTCGGCGCCGCGGGCATCATCGAGACGGTGGGCGGCGCGCTGCTGCTCATCGGGCTGTTTACGCGGCCAGTGGCCTTCCTGGTCGCCGGAGAGATGGCCGTGGCGTATTTCATGTTCCACGGGCCACGCAATTTCTGGCCTCTCATCAATCATGGCGAGATCGTGGTGGTCTACTGCTTCCTCTGGCTCTACATCTCTTCGGCCGGCGGCGGGCCGTGGAGCGTGGATGCAGTGAGGGGGCGGTCGGCTGAAGGCTGAAGGCTGAAGGCGGACGCCACCCATGCCCTCACTTGACCCGAGCGTTGACATCGGCCATGTGCACCTCAAGGTGGCCGACCTGGACCGGGCGCTGGCGTTCTACCATGATGTCCTCGGATTCGACGTGACCCGGCGGCTCGGCAACGGTGCTGCGTTCCTCAGTGCGGGCGGATACCACCATCATATCGGCCTCAACACCTGGGAAAGCCGGGGCGGCTCAGCGCCGCCCCCGGGTACCACCGGTCTCTATCATGTCGCGATTCGATATCCTGATCGCCGGTCGCTGGCGGATGCGCTTCGGCGGCTGGACGAGGCCGGCATTCCACTCGATGGCGCGGCGGACCACGGCGTGAGCGAGGCGCTCTACCTGCATGACCCGGACGGCAATGGCATCGAACTCTACCGCGACCGCCCGGAAGAGGACTGGCCCCGGACCGACAGCGGCGAGCTGGAAATGGGAGGGTCTCCGCTCGACCTGGCGGCCTTGCGGCGGGAAGCGTGATTCCTCTGGTCGTCATGCTGGCAGCGGCGCTTGGTGCACGGGTGGCCGGCCCCCATGACTGGCTCTCCCTGGCCAGTTGGCAGCCAGCAGCACGGGTGGGCCTCAGCTTGATGTTCCTCTTTACCGGCGCGGCCCATTTCACCCGCACGCGCCGGGATCTGATCCGCATGGCGCCGCCGTTCGTACCCAACCCAGCGCTTGCCGTGACCCTGACCGGTGTGGCCGAGCTGGCAGGTGCGCTGGGGCTGCTGTTTCAGCCCACCGCGCGCTGGGCCGCGCTTGGCCTGGTGCTGCTGCTCGTCGCCATGTTTCCGGCCAACGTCCATGCCGCACGCGCTGGCCATCTCATCGAAGGGCGGCGGCACATGCCGATTGTCCCGCGCACCGCCCTGCAAGCCGGCTGGATGATCCTGCTGATCTGGTGCACCTGGGCGCGATAGGGTCGAGGGTCGAGGGTCCTCTTGCCAATTCGCCGGATCGGGCAAACGTTCAGAGATATGCGACCGAGGACCTTCCCGTGATTCGCACTGCTTCTGTTTTGTCGGCGCTGGCGCTTACCGGAGTGGTTGCCTGTCAGCCGAGGCCGGGCACGCCGGCCGGCTACGCTTTCCTTCCTGCCCGGCACCAACCGGGTGGCTGGTTTCAGTGGCTGCAACCGCGCTGGCGGCACCTATCAGGCGCATGGTGACAGCATCAGTTTTTCGCCAATGGTCATGACCCGCATGGCATGGAACAAGGGCATGGACCTGGAGCAGCGCTACGCTGCCACGATTGATTCGGCCCGCACCTGGCGCCGTTCGGCAGACACGCTGGAGCTGAAGGCCGATGGTCGCCGCGTGCTTGCCCGCTTTCAACGTCCATCCTCCTGAGGAGCTGCTTCCAGCATGAACCATGACCTCACCACGACGGCGTTCACTCTGGACGGGTACGACATCATCCAGAACCTTGGCATTGTACGCGGCATCAGTGTCCGTTCGCGATCCGTGTTCGGCTCGATCGGCGCCAGGATCGAGACCATGTTCGGCGGCAACATCGCCCTGCTCACGACCCTGTGCGAGAAGACCCGCCGCGAGGCCTATGACATCATGATGGAGCACGCGGAGCATATGGGCGCCAATGCCGTGGTCGGCGTGCGGTATGACGCGACCGAATTGATGCCGGGCGTGAGCGAAGTGCTCTGTTACGGAACTGCTGTAGTCGTGGAGCAGATGGAACGCTGAGCGCTGAGCGCTGTGCGCTGAGCGCTTGACCTTTTCTCCTCTCGACCTCTCGACCAAGGAGACCACCATGGCACTGCAACTGGGCGATACCGCCCCGAACTTTACCGCCCAGACGACCGAGGGCCCGATCGATTTTTATCAGTGGAAGGGCGACGCCTGGGCGGTGCTCTTCTCGCATCCCAAGGACTTCACTCCAGTCTGCACGACCGAGCTGGGGAGGGTCGGCGGACTCAAGGACGAGTTCGCCCGGCGCGGAACCAAGGTGATGGGGCTCTCCGTCGACCCCCTCGACAGTCACGCACGGTGGGCCAAGGACATCCAGGACGTCACCGGAAATGCCGTCAACTTCCCGATGATCGGGGACCCGGACCGGACCGTGGCCAACCTCTATGGCATGATCCACCCCAACGCAAGCGACACCATGACGGTCCGCTCGGTGTTCATCATCGGACCGGACAACAAGATCAAGCTGATGCTGACGTACCCTGCGAGCACCGGGCGGAACTTCGCGGAGGTCCTCAGGGTGCTTGACTCGCTGCAGCTCACCGCGAAGCATGGCGTGGCGACACCGGCGGACTGGCAGTCCGGCGATGATGTGATCATCGGTGGAAGCATCAACGATGAAGAAGCCGCGCGGCGCTTTCCGGGCTACGAGACCAAGAAGCCCTATCTTCGGGTCACCCGGCAGCCAACCTGAAGCCCACCCCCGCATCCGGACGGCCCTCCGCCGTCCGGATGCGGGTGAGACGTGCATCACCGACACGGGCGTCCCCACCTGCGACAATAGAGCGGCAGGGCACCTCCAGGCTTGAGGAGAACCGTATGTCCTTCGCGCTCTATCTTATCGGGTTTCTGATCTTCATAGCGGGTGTAGCGTGGGCCCTGGTGGTCGCCGGACTCTCGGTGATCTGGGTCACCATCATTTCCGTGATCATGCTTGGCCTTGGCATCCTGACCGGTGTGTCACGGACGCGGCGGCGCGACCCGGCGGAATGAGGCCCCATGTTCCGTACGGGAGGTCACGTCACGGAGCGATCTGCGTGATGCTGCTCGCGCTCGCCAGCTGCGGTCCTCGGCCCGCGCCGAGCGCTTCGGCCGACTCCGCGACGGCCATGCAGCCTGACACCATCGTGCCGCCACTCCAGCGGGACAGCACCGGCGCGGTGCAGGTGCTCGAGCAGTACTACCGCGCTGTCAACCAGCGTGACTTCCGCTCGGCCTATCTGCTGTGGGGAGATAGCGGCCGGGCGAGCGGCCAGTCATTCGAGCAATTTCAGGCGGGTTATGCCCGGACCGACTCGGTGATGGCGACGATCGGCCGCCCGGGAGGAGTGGAGGGTGCGGCCGGGTCGCGCTACATAGAAGTTCCAGTCACGCTCCAGGCATGGAGCGGCCCCGGCGTGCCTCAGCGCTTCACCGGCACCTACGTGCTTCGTCGCAGCATGGTGGACGGCGCCACGCCGGCCCAGCGCCGCTGGCATATTTACAGCGCCGAGCTGCATGGCGGGGCGGGCAGCAGCGACTCCGCCAGCTGAATTCCAGACGCACCATTCGGGCAACTCACATCACTGATCGATGATCCGCTGTTCGGGACGGAGCCATGAAACCGAAATCACGGTTTACCCGCTTTGCACTTGCGACCGCCCGTATCAGCGGCAACGCGGCCACCTTCGCGATTGCGGCGACGATCATCCTGGTCTGGTCGGTCACCGGGCCGATCTTTCATTTCAGCGACACCTGGCAGCTTGTCATCAATACCGGAACGACGATTGTCACCTTCCTGATGGTGTTCCTGATTCAGAACACCCAGAACCGCGACACCCAGGCAGTGCAGATCAAGCTGGACGAATTGATCCGGGCCCTGGAAACCGCCAACAATTCGCTGCTTGACCTGGAAGACCTGGAGCAGGACGATCTCGACCTGATTCGCGGCGATTACGAGAGTCTTGCCGAGGCCGCCCGCAAGCGGCTCAAGGCCATTGATGCGACTGAAGCAGCCCGCGATCCCGAAGACCTGAACTGCGAGCCGGGAGAAGAGCAGGAACGCCAGCGGCGTCGGCGCGACGCCGGAAGGCGGCCAACTGCGGCTCAGGCGGATGAGTAGGCTGGGCGGCTGGCCGGCAGTTCGGCACGCGTCGACGCAGGGGCGTACGCTCCGACCGACCGACGACCATGGAGGCACCTCCCATGATCCGCAAACTCGCCGACGGCAGCTACCGTCTTTACTCGAAGAAGAAGAATCCCAAGACCGGCAAGCGCCGCAACCTGGGCACATTCAAGACCCGCAAGGCCGCGGAAAAACATGAACGGGAAGTTCAGTATTTCAAGAAACACTAGTCGATGGTCATCGGTCGTCGGTCTTTGGCAGATGACCGATGACTGACGACCGACGGCCCTTCTGGCTCCCTTTCCTCATCCTCGCCCTCGGCATTGTCCTCGGCGGCTGGCTGGCAGGGCGGGGCATTGCCGAGGTGCGCGCCGCTGACCGGTTCGTAACTGTCAAGGGCGTGTCGGAACGGGCCATCCGAGCTGATCTGGCCATCTGGCCGCTCAATATCAGCGTGGCGGACAACGATCTCTCCAAGGCTCAGGCCAAGGTCGCGAGCAACGTCAGGCTGATCCTGGCATTCCTCGCCCGGCATGGCATCGACACAACCCAGACGTCCCTGCAGGGCTTTCAGGTGACCGACGCCTTCGCCAACCAGTACCAGCCGCCCGGCGGGGTGGTGTCGCGCTACGTCGTCAAGCAGACGTTGATGGTGCGCTCCGACCGTCCCGACACCGCACTCGCCGCCAGCCAGCGGCTGAATGAACTGGTGGAGGCCGGCGTGGTCTTCTCCTCTGGCGGAGAATACGACGCTTCAGGACCGAGTTTCCTCTTCACCAGGCTCAACGACTACAAGCCCGCCATGATCGCCGAAGCCACCGCCCGGGCGCGCGAAGCAGCCGAGCAGTTTGCCCACGATTCCCGGAGTGGTGTCGGAGGAATCCGGCGAGCCAGCCAGGGCGTCTTCGAGATCCTTCCACGGGATCAGGCATCCGGCATTCGCGAAGAGAGTCAGGTCGAGAAGACGTTGCGGGTAGTGACGACCGTCGAGTATCTGCTGGAGTAACCACCTTTCGTTGACTCTCGCGCCACCATCATGACAGCAATTTTCTCCTGCGGCCCGGGGGAACACCTCGGGGCCGCGCTGTGTTAGCACAACTTGTGGCTTCGCAGACAGGCGGCGGGATGGCGCCGGGGTCGAGACATATCGGGAGGCTGTGTGAAGGTGAGCGATAGCAGGACAGTTCGTAACGCAATGCTCCTTGCGCTGCTTCCGGCCATGCTGGGAGCGAGTGCCTGCGGCCGTACGGCGCCGCCCCAGGCACCGCCGCCACCCGAGGTTGGCGTGCTGACGCTGGCGCAGGAGAACGTTCCGGAGTCGTTCGAATTCTCCGGCTCCGTTGTTCCATATCGTCGCGTTGAGGTGCGCTCGCGGGTGGACGGCATCATCGAGTCCCGCCCGTTCACTGAGGGCGCCATGGTCCGCCCGGGCCAGGTGCTCTACCGGCTCGACCGGGTCCGTTACGAGGCGGCGTACCAGAGTGCATTGGCCCGGTACCAGAACGCCAAGCAGACCCTGGACCGCATGAAGCCGTTGCTGGCCCAGAACGCCGTGGCCCAGCAGGACGTGGACAATGCCCAGTCGGAGTTTCAAGCGGCGCAGGCCGCGCTGGCACAGGCCCGGAAGGACCTGGACGACACCGTGGTGCGGGCGGAGATGGCGGGCCGCGTCGGTCGAACCAACCTGGAGGTTGGCGCCCGGGTGACCGGACCTGCCGACCTGCTGACCACGATCGACCGCCTGGATCCGGTCTATGTCACGTTCAGTCCGTCCTCCCAGCAGCTGCTCGCGTGGCAGCAGGATTCATCGGCGCGGGCGCTGATCCGGCCGGGCAGCAAGCTCAATGTGCAGGTGGTGCTGCCGGATGGCTCGGTCCTGCCGCGCGTCGGCAAGCTCGATTATGTCGCTCCCGCACTGGATGCCAGCACCGGCACCCGTGAGTTCCGCGCCACCTTCCAGAACAAGGATGGCCTGCTGACGCCCGGGCAGTTCGTGCGGGTCCGCCTGACCGGCTTTGTACGACCAGGCGCGCTCGCCATTCCCCAGGCGGCGGTGCAGACCGGCCTCGGCAAGCAGTTTGTGTACGTCGTCAGCAAGGGCGACACGGCCATGGCCCGTGATGTCGTGCCTGGTCCGTGGACCGGGAATCGCTGGGTCATCGAAAAAGGACTCGCCCCGGGTGAGCGGGTCATCGTGAGCGGCCTCCAGAAAGTGGCGCCCGGCCAGCCGGTGCGGCCCGTCGAGGCAAGTGATGCCAGCGCCGCAGCTCCGGCCGCAGCGGCTCCCGACTCCAGCCAGGCGGGGAGTTCAAAGTGAGCGGCGCCGGCGGGCCCGTTCCCGAACACGAGATCCAGTATTTCTTCATCCGCCGGCCAGTGCTTGCGGCGGTGATCTCCATCATCATCACGCTGCTCGGGATTTTCGCGATCCGGCTGCTGCCGGTCTCGCGCTATCCGCAGATTACGCCGTCCGCGGTCCAGGTCATCGCCGTCTATCCCGGCGCATCGGCCGAGGACGTTGCCGCCGCCGTGGCAGCGCCCATCGAGGAACAGCTGTCCGGACTGCAGGGGCTGCTTTACTACACGTCGGCCAACACCAGCGACGGCACCATGAGCCTGCAGATCTACTTCGACGTGTCCCGCGACCAGGACCTCGCCGCGGTGGATGTGCAGAACGCCGTGAAGCTGGCGGAGCCGCAGTTGCCCGACGCGGTGCGGCAGAACGGCATCACCATCCTCAAGTCTGCCTCGGACATCCTGGGCGTCGTGGGCCTCTCGTCGAGCGATCCGCGGTACGATGCCTCGTATCTCACGAACTACCTCAAGCTGAACGTCGAGGACGAGATCAAGCGACTGCCTGGCGTTGGCAACGCGCAGACGTTTGGCGGGCTGCAGTTCTCGATGCTGATCCAGCTCGATCCCGAGAAGATGGCGCAGCTGGGCATCACGGTCGGCGACGTGGCCGACGCGGTGCGGGAGCAGAATGCCACCAATCCGGCCGGCCGGCTCGGACGCGAGCCGGCGCCGCCCAGCACCCAGCTGACGCTGCCGGTCACGGCCCTTGGGCGGCTGCAGACCGTGGACCAGTTCAACGACATCGTGGTGCGGGCCCGGCCCAACGGATCGCTGGTTCGGGTCCGGGACATCGGGCGGGCGGTACTCGGATCCCAGAATTACGATTTCTCGGGCCGCCTGAACGGCCGGCCGACGGCGTTCATGCTCATCAACCAGCGCGCCGGCGCCAACGCGCTCGCGGTCAAGGACGCCGCGGTGAAGCGGCTCAACGAACTCGCGCGGAGCCTCCCGCCCGGCGTGTCGATTTCCATCCCGTTCGACACGACGCCCTTCGTCACGGAATCGATCAAGGAAGTAGTGAAGACGCTTCTGGAAGCGATGATCCTGGTGGCACTGGTGGTGTTCCTCTTCCTGCAGAGCTGGCGCGCAACACTGATCCCGATGCTGGCCGTACCGGTCAGCGTGATCGGCACGTTCCTGGGGCTGCTGGCCCTGGGCTTCTCGATCAACGTCCTGACCCTCTTTGCGCTGGTGCTGGCCATCGGCATCGTGGTGGATGACGCCATTGTCGTGATCGAAAATGTCGAGCGCATCATGGCGACGGAGAATCTGCCGGCCCCGGTCGCCGCCGACCGCGCCATCCGGCAGGTGGCCGGCGCGCTGATCGCGATCGTCCTGGTGCTCTGCGCCGTCTTTGTGCCGGTGGCCTTCACCGGCGGGGTGACGGGCGGCATGTTCCGGCAGTTTGCCATCACGATCGTGATCGCGGTGGTGCTGTCGGGCGTCGTGGCGCTGACGCTCACGCCGGCGCTCTGTGCCTGGCTGCTGAAGGAGCCGTCCGAAGCACACAGGACCGGTTTCTTTGGCGGGTTCAACCGACTCTTTGCCCGCACCACCCGTGGCTACACCGGCGCCGTGGACCGGGTGCTCGGCCGTCCCCGCGCATGGTTTGCGGTCTTTCTCGTGATAGCCGGGCTCGCCGTGGTGCTGTGGAGGCACGTGCCATCCGCCTTCATCCCCACCGAGGACAAGGGTTACTTCGCCATCGGGCTCCAGCTGCCTGACGGCGCCGCGTTGAGCCGCACCGAAGCGACCGTCAAGGAGGTCGAGGGGTTCCTGCGGCAGGAACCCGCGATCAGGAATGTGGTGGCGCTCGCCGGGTTTGACCTGCTGAGCCGCGCCAACCAGAGCAACAGCGCCACGATCTTCGTGAACGTGGCGCCGTGGGACGAGCGAGGCGGCGACCAGTCCATTGATGCCATCATCGGCCGGATCAACGGCCGGCTCTTCGGCATGCGCGACGCGATGGGATTCGCCTTCAACCTGCCCGAGATCATCGGCTTGGGCACCACGGCAGGCGTCGAGACCAACCTGCAGGATCGCGCCGGCCGGGATCCCAAGGATTTTGCCCAGCAGGTCCAGGCGTTTGCCGCGGCAGCCAGCAAGCTGCCCGCCGTGGCCGCCATCAGTACGACGTACCGCGCCAACGTGCCCCAGGTGTACGTGGACGTCGATCGTACCACGGCCAAGGCGCGCGGCGTGGACCTGGCGTGACTCTTCGGTACCCTGCAGGCGCTGCTCTCCACCCTGTACATCAACGACTTCAACCTCTACGGTCGGACCTACCGGGTGCAGGCCGAGGCGCAGTCGGCGTTCCGGCAGACGCCGTCGACATCGGGCGCCTCTACGTGCGCGGCGCCGACGACGCGATGGTGCCCATATCGGCGCTGACCGAAGTGAGCTTCCGCAGCGGACCCACTCTGTTGTCCCGCTTCAACGGCTTCCCGTCGGCGTTCTTCACCGGCGCACCCAAGGCGGGCCACAGCTCGGGTGAGGTGATGAACCAGCTCGATCAGCTGGCGCGAGCCAGTTCGCGCCCCAGGGCGCAACCATTGCGTACTGGGGCCAGTCGTACCAGGAGCGGTCCTCCAGGGCGCCGCCGGTCTCGTCTTCGGCCTCGGCCTGATAATCGTCTTCCTGGTGCTCGCCGCGCAGTACGAGAGCTGGTCAGTGCCGTTCGCCGTGCTGCTCGGTGTTCCGTTCGGCGTGCTGGGTGCGTTGCTTGGCGTGTGGCTCCGCGGGCAGCCGAGCGACATCTATTTCCAGGTGGGACTAATCACGGTGGTCGGACTTGCGGCCAAGAACGCGATCCTGATCGTCGAGTTCGCGACCGAACTCCGGAACCAGGGCCTATCCATACGACGAGGCCGCGGTGGAGGCGGCGCGCGAGCGGCTTCCGGCCCATCCTGATGACGTCGTTCGCGTTCATCCTCGGTGTCTCGCCGCTGGTGATTGCGGGCGGAGCAGGCGCCGCCAGCCGGCACTCGATCGGCACCGGCGTCTTTGCCGGAATGCTGTTCGCCACGACCATCGGAATCTTCTTCATTCCGCTCTTCTTCCGGGTCATTCGCGGCCTGGGTGACCGGAAGAATGCCGACGGTACCCGCTCGGTGGAGGGCTCGGCATGAGATTCCGCGCGCTCACCTGGGCGCTGCCCCTGGCGCTGGCCGGCTGTGCCGTGGGACCGGCATACCATCCCGAACCGGTGGTCCCGGCCACCACCATGGTCGGCAGCGGGCCCGTTGGCGACACGGCCAGGATCTTCTTCGACTCCCTCCGCGCCGCGCGTGCCGCCGATAGCACACTGCAGGAAGTCGAAGTGCTGCCGCCGACAACCATCAGCGGTGATTCGGTGGCGGGCCTCGACTGGCTCGACCTGCTGCACGACACCACGCTCACGCACCTGATCGAGACGGCGCTGGCACAGAATCGCGACGTGGCCGCGGCGAGGGCGCGGATCCGGGAGTACCGGGCGCTGGCCGGCGTGGCGCGCGCGCCGCTCTTCCCGACGCTCTCGGTCAATGGCAGCGCCAGCCGTAACCAGGTGGCCATCGGCGCATTCCCACCTGCCACCTACAACGCGCTTCGGGTCACAGGTGATCTGGGCTGGGAACTGGATTTCTGGGGCAAGACCCGGCGGGGCCTCCAGGCCGCCAACGCTGATCGCGCCGCGCAGGAGGCGGCGGAGCAGGCGGCCGTGCTCTCGCTGGTGAGTGACGTGGCCACCAGCTACCTGCAGTTGCTCGAGACCGAGCAGGAACGGACCATCGCCGAGCGCACGCTGTCGTCCCGCCAGACTACACTCGACCTGGCCCAGCGGCGCTTCCGGCAGGGACTCATCTCCGAGCTCGACGTGCGCCAGTTCGAGGCGCAGGTGGCCGTGCCTGCCGTGCGGCTGGCGCAGGTGGAAGCGGCGGAGAGCCGACTGGAGCATGCGCTGAGCGTGCTGCTGGGCGAGGCGCCCAGCACCATTCCGCGCGGCGGCTCGCTGGCGGATGCCGCGCGCGCTGTCGTCGTGCCGGATTCGCTGCCGGGAACGCTGCTTGCCCGGCGGCCCGACGTGGCCCAGGCCGAGCGGGAGTACGCCGCCGCGAACGCGCGGATCGGCGTGGCGGATGCCGCGCGCCTGCCCACCATCACGGTGAACGGATCCTACGGAACGCAGGCGGCCGAGACGGGCAACCTGTTCACCTCGCAAGGTGAGATCTACCAGCTGCAGGCCGGTGTTTCGATACCGATCTTCACCGGGGGCCGGCTGCAGAACGAGGCCCGGGCCGCGCGGGCGCGGGCGGAGCAGGCCCGGGCTGCGTACGAGCAGACCACCCTCCAGGCGTTGCGCGAAGCCAGTGATGCGCTGGTTGGCGTCCGCGCCGCGCGGGACCAGGTGGCGGCGCAGGAGACCCAGACCGGTGCCTTGCGGCGGGCACTGACCCTGGCGGAGCTTCGCTACCGCACGGGAGTCTCGAATTACCTGGAGGTGCTCGACGCGCAGCGCAGCCTCTTCGATGCCGAAGTGGCGCTGAGCCAGGCGCAACTGCAGCAGCTGACGGCGGCGGTGCAGCTGTACAAGGCGCTGGGAGGAAGCTGGAAATAGGCGGGAAGTCGACGGGAGACGGCAGGCAGACGACCGACGACCCACTGGCCCGTCTTGTCCGCCCTGCCCGTCCTGCCCATCTTGCCGACATGCACACCCTCACCCTTGCCGGCGGCTGCTTCTGGTGCCTGGAGACGATCTATGAGCGTCTCCGCGGCGTTGAGCGCGTCGTGTCCGGCTACACCGGCGGTCGCCGGTCCAATCCGACGTACGAGCAGGTCTGCAGCGGAGCCACCGGCCATGCCGAGGCGATCCAGGTGACCTACGACCCGGACGTCATTTCCGACCGTGAGATGCTGGAAATCTTCTTTGCCTTTCACGACCCGACGACGCTCAACCGCCAGGGGCCGGACGTCGGTACCCAGTATCGCTCGGCCATCTTTTACGACTCGCCGGCACAGGAGCAGCTTGCCCGCGAGGTGATCGCCGAGCTCGAGCGCAACCAGACCTTCGACCAGCCCATTGTCACGGACCTCAAGCCGCTGGACGTCTTCTACCCCGCCGAGGCCCGCCACCAGGAGTATTACCGGCGTCACCCGAGCCAGCCATACTGCGCCGCGGTGATCGGGCCCAAGGTGGCCAAGCTGAGGGCGGGGTATACCGGGAGGCTGAAGACGGACGGCGAGACGGCGAGTCGGCGAGACGCATAGACGGCGAGTCGGCAAGTCGGCGAGTCGGCGAGTCGGCTCGAAGCGTATGGGAGTCATTCCGAGCGTCTTGACCTTTCACCATTGACCCTCGACGCTTATCAGCATGAGCGCCGTCACCATCGCCCAGCTCCGGGACCGACTGCAGCAAATGCTGGTTCGGGAAATGCCGGTCTCTCAGCGGCTGGGGTTTTCCATCGAGGATGTGACATCGGCCGCCGTCACGCTCCGTGCCGAGTTCGATCTCAACCGCAACCATCAGGGAAGCGCCTTTGCCGGCAGCGTCAACGCGCTGGCCACGCTGGCGGGTTGGGCGGTCGTGTGGCTCACCCTGCAGGAGGCCGGGATGGCGGCCAACGCGGTGCTGCAGGACAGCGAAATTCGATATCTTGAGCCCATCATGACCGACTTCACCGCCACGTGTTCGTTTCCATTGGCCAGCGTGCGAGCTTCGTTGCTCGATTCCGTCGCCCGTCATCGCCGAGGTCGCGTGCTGGTGCAGGTGGATGTCATGGCGGCTGGTCGCACCGTTGCCCGCTTTCATGGACGCTACGTCGCGCTGCTGCGGGAACCGGAGCGCGCCGAATGAGGCGGGCAGGTCATTGGATGCTGGCCGCTGGTGCGATGGTGGTAACCGCCTGCGCCATCGCTCCACGACGCATCGAGAACCCGCCGGCCGGCCCGGTGGATGCCGAGCAGCGTGTCGAGCTCTGGCAGCATGGCACACGCACCGTGGTGCGGCGGCTGACCGTCGATGGTGACTCGCTGCGGGCGGTACCGGTGCCCAAGCCCTCCGACTGCGACTCCTGCCGGGTCCACTATGCGGTGAGTGGGGTTGATTCGCTGCGCTTTCCTCGCAATGACCATGCGGCACAGGTGGCGACCGTCGTCCCAATTGCTGTGCTGAGCGCGGTTACCTTCATCTGGGGCATGGCCGGTGGCAGCTGAGCGCCGCCGGTCCAGGAGATGGGGCCTGCATCGAGCCTCGGGCGAGGATAATGCGGGCGTATGGATGCCGCCGCCCCTGATCTATGCGCTGCCGCTCGCGCTCGGCCTGTGGTTGCACCACGTCATTCCACTGGCCGACGTGCCGGCGGGCGTCGGATCAGTGGTCAGGCGTGCCGGGATCGTCCTGGTGGTGCTGGCGCTGGGGCTCACCCTCTGGGCCATTACCGCCTTCCGCAGCATGGGCACCTCGGTGGTCCCGGTGCAGCCCGCCACCGCGCTGGTGCTCCGAGGTCCCTATCGGGTGAGCAGGAACCCGATGTACCTCGCCATGGCGCTGCTCTATGCCGGCGTTTCCCTCTGGACCCTTGCCGCATGGTCGCTCTTGTTCCTGCCGCTCGTCCTCGTCATCATCCAGAGGTCGGTGATCAGGCGGGAGGAGGCATACCTGACCCGCCGATTCGGCGATGAGTACCGCCGCTACCTGGCACAGGTCCGGCGCTGGATCTGATTCCCCGGGAGGTGCCGCACCATGAACGACATCCGATTGCTGGTCACCATCGCCTGCGAGCCCCGCGACGTCTTCGGCCTGGTGGCCGGGTCGACCGGGTTCTCGAGTTGGTGGTCCGACGACGTGAACGTTCAATCGGATGGCTCGGTCGAGATCGGGATGGCTGACCGGGCGCAAAGTCTCCGGCTGCGGCCTGAAACGATGGTCATGCCGGCGCGCGCCGCCTGGGCGGTCGACTCCGGTGGAGAGTGGGCTGGCACCGCGCTGGTCTTCGACCTGACGCCGGACGAGAACGGAACCCGGATGCTCTTCACCCAGGGCGGCTGGCGCAAGCCGACCGATGCGTTCCTGGAGGCCGCGGCCATGTGGGGCGCACTGCTCTACCGGCTGAAGCAGGCGGCGGAGCAGGGGTCCGAGCGGCCGTTGTTTACCCGAACGAGTCCGGCCCGTGGCTGACTTGCGCCTCCGGAATGCCGGGATGTTCGAGGCCCTGGCAGCCGTGGCGCTGGTCCTGGGACTGGTCTACACCGGCACCGGCATCACTGGCTTGCTCAGGAATGCGCCGCTGGCGCCGGTCCTCACCGGCTTCGGTGTGGCCGTGAGCGGGCTCGCGATCTGGCTTCGGCGCTGGGTTCACAGGTCGGGCAGGACCGGCGGGACGGGCGGGACGGGCAGGTTCTGACGAACCGTCATCATGCCCGAGCTGCTCATGGACCCCGGTTTGCACCGGGGTGAACAGCCGGCGTGCTTCGTCCAACATCTCTGTCCTGCCCCTCCTGCCCGCCATGCCCATCCTGTCCCGTGTGTGGCCTCGCCGGGGGTGTGCGTCTCCTGAACCGGGGACACGCGCCCACGTCGGCACCGTCAGTCTCGATGAGTCCGCGGGCATTTGGAGCAGGACTTGTCGCAGGGTTGCCGGCGTGGGACCCCATTTCTGGACGCGGGACGCGCGGCTGAAAGCCGCTATTTGGCACGTGTCGCCCTGGGGGCGACATTGCTCACCATCGGCTCCCCAATCAAATTCCATATTCAAAGTTGGCGCCGTCCTGACGCGCAGTCGCCGCAGGCGCCAAATGCCGAGCAGCGGCGCTTAGCCGCGTCGTCTCGCATCCCAAATCCATCAGCCCGAGTCCCGCATCCCGAGTCCACCATGGGTCGGAGCATCCTCGCAGTCTTCCTTGGCTGGGCCGCATCGCTGTTCGTAATTGTTGTCGTCGAAACGGCTGGCCACGCGCTCTACCCAATGCCCGCTGGCGCCGACATCTGGCGCCAGCCCGAGCTGGCCGTTGGGCTGGCCATTCCGGCCGGCGCGATGATGCTGGTCATCCTGGGCTGGGCGCTTGGGGCGCTGGCGGGCGGCTTCCTCGCCGGTCGCCTGGTCCAGGCCAGGCAAGAGGCGCACGCGCTCGCGGTGGCCCTGCTGATCCTTGGCTCGGCCGTCTGGACCATGCTCACCCTGCCGCATCCGGCCTGGGTCTGGGTGGCCAGCGTCGTTCTGGTGCCCGGTGCCGGCTGGTTGGGCGGCAGGCTCGCGATCCGGCGGGGCGAGGCGTATCATCGAGCAGCCGGCTGAGCCGCCAGAACCGGCCGGATCGCCCACAGGAGGTACCAATGCCCATTCATGAAGCCGCCCTGCACCGCTCGCGCCGCCACCGGATGGTCGCGGGAGTGATCGGCGGTATCGCAGAATATTTCGACAAGGACCCCACGCTGCTTCGCGTCCTCTACGTCCTGCTATCGGTGGTATCAGCCGCGTTCCCTGGGCTGTTCATCTATATCCTGCTCTGGATCATCATCCCGGAGCGTGATGAGGCCGGGTTCGATGCGTAGCATGCTGCTTGCCCTGCTGGTCGCCGGATGCAGCTCGGTCGGGTTGCATGAATCGGTGAGCGGCGGACTGCTCGAGGGCACGGTGCGTTCGTCCCAGGGTGAGCCGGTGGTGGGAGCCATGATCACGGCTGTCGCGCGGCAGTCGCCGTTCGGGCCATCAGTGGCCGAGGATTCGGCGTGGACGGACGCAGCGGGACAGTTCCGGATTCCGCTGGCGTCAAGCGAGGTGGTGGATGCGGATGCGCTCGTCACCATCAAGGTGCGGCCGCCAGCGAATTCGCCGCTGGTCGGAGCCGACACCTCGGCCGTGGCCGTCCGATTCAGTCCGGCCTCTCCATCGACCGACACGACGCGGGTGAGCTTCCGGCTGTCCTACCTGCCCGACTGAGCCGGCCATGCCCGACTTCACCCATCTCTTCTTTGACATCGGCGGAGTCCTCGGCACCAACGGGTGGGACGCGGACGCCCGTGCCGCCGCCCGCGATCATTTCGGCATCGAGTCCGAAGCGGAGGACCGGCACGAAGAAGTCCTGGGCGACTGGGAAATCGGCCTGCTCGATTTCGAGGAGTACCTCGACGTCACGGTCTTCTACCGCTCCAGACCGTTTTCGCGCCAGGAGTTCACCGCGTACATGCTGGCCCAGAGCACTCCCGACCAGGCCGCCATCAGCCTGGTGCGGCGGCTCCGCGAAGGGCGCCGCCACATCCTGATGACGATGAACAACGAGTCCGAACTGCTCAACGTGCACCGCATCCGGACGTTCGAGCTGCGCGGGTGCTTCGATGCCTTCCTGAGCAGCTGCTGGCTGGGCGTTCGCAAGCCGGCGCGGCGGTTCTTCCTGCGTGGGCTCGCGCTGGCGCAGGCGGACCCGGCCCGGTCCCTCTTCGTGGATGATCGTCGCCAGAACCTGAGCCCTGCCGCGGCGCTGGGCATGCAGACGGTGCACTTCAGGGGAGCAGGCGAGCTGGAGGGCAAGCTGGGGGAATTGGGATTGCTCTAGAGGGTCGACGGTCGACGGTCGACGGTCGCGATGCAGATAGTCCGACGCGTCATTGCGAGGGCACGCAGCGCCCGAATGACGCGTTGACTGTTGACCGTTGACTGTCGACTGTTCGACCGTTGACTGTCGACCGTTGACTGACGAAGGAAGGAGCTGTCCGTGCCACACCAGCATTTCCTCGGCCTCCGCACCGCCAAGTACTCCGCGCGTGATCTGCGCGCGGCGCGTGAGTGGTACTGCAGGGTGCTCGAGATCGATCCCTACTTCGACGAGCCGTTCTATGTCGGCTTCAACGTCGGAGGATTCGAGCTGGGCATCACCCCGGATGAACATGCCGCGCACGATCGCCCTGAGGCGGGCATCGCCTACTGGGGTGTTGCCGATGCAGGCGCGGCGTATGCCAGACTGATCGAGCTCGGCGCCACCGACCACGAACCGGTGCAGGATGTCGGAGGCGACATCCGGATCGGTGCCGTGCGCGATCCGTTCGGCAACCTGCTCGGCGTGATTGAGAACCCCTCCTTCCATATCGAGGCGACGTGACCGAACGCGAGTACGTGGATGCGGGCGGCATACCCTGGACCCTGGTGGAACGGAAGCGAGTGAGGCACGAGGAAGCGGATCGCTACGTCGTGATCGTCGCCACCTCACCGTTCGAGAGCCGGGTGATCCGCTGCGAACGGGACCGCTGGCACACCGCCGAACCGGACCTTGCGCAGCTGCTCGCGGACTCGCTGCCTGCCGGCGGGTCCCGCGGATCGCATGCCGAGCCTGATGAACCGCCTGACACTTCCCCTGAAGATTCCTTCCTGCCATGAAAGCAATGTTCCGTACACTCGCGCTGGCTGGGTTGCTCGCAGGCGCTGGCACTCCGCTGGCTGCGCAGCGGCCGTTGTCGCTGGCGATTGCGGGCCGAGCGACTCGCGATTCCGCGCTCATTCACCAGGTGCGCGCCGAGCTGCAGGACTCCATGACGAAGGCGGGCGTGCCCGGCGTCGCGATCACGGTCATGCGCGACGATCAGGTGATCTGGAGCGAGGGGCTGGGCTGGGCCGATCTCGAGCAGCGAGTGCCGGTCACGCCGCTCACCCGATTCCGGGTCGGCAGCGTCTCCAAGCCACTGACCAGCGTGGCGGTCGGCCTGCTGGTGGATGCCGGCAAGCTGGACCTGGATGCACCGGTACAGCGCTACGTGCCGAGTTTCCCGCAAAAGCGGTGGCCCATCACGACCCGGCTGGTCAGCGGGCACCTGGCGGGCATCCGGCACTACCGGGGCAATGAGTTCCTGATGAAGGATCACTTCGCCACGGTCACCGAGGGGCTGAAGATCTTCGAGGACGATTCGCTGCTGTTCGAACCGGGGACGAAGTTTTCCTATTCCAGCTATGGCTGGAACCTGGTGAGCGCGGTGGTGGAAGGGGCGAGCGGCGTCCCCTTCCTTCGCTTCATGCAGGACAGCGTCTTCATCCCGCTCGGCATGATTCACACCGTGCCGGACCATGTGGACAGCATCGTCCCGTTTCGCGCGCGCTGGTACACCGGTTCAGCCGACAGCGGCGTCAGCAACGCGCCGTACGTGGACAACAGCTACAAGTGGGCCGGCGGCGGCTTCCTCTCGACCACCGAAGACCTGGCACGCTTCGGCGAAAGGCTGCTCGCCGGCGCGCGGCTCAGCGACTCGACCCGGCAGATGCTGTGGACGCCGCAGCGGATGAAGAATGGCAGCCGGTCGGAATATGGAATCGGTTGGTTCAGCTCACGGGACAAGCAGGGACGCGTGCGGGTCAGCCACTCGGGCGGTTCGGTTGGTGGCACCGCGTTTCTGGTGATCTATCCGGAACAACACCTGGTCGTGGCACTGCTCTGCAACAGCGATGTGCCGTTCGTCGGCATGACGCCGGGCATTGCGGAGCGGTTTGCAAGATGAGGACGGGACCGGCGAGACCGGCGAGACCGGCAGGTTTCGATGGGTCGTCCTTCCAGCGCAAGCTGGAATCCATGAGGGTTCACCCGGAGTGAATGGCCATGCCCGAGTCCCTCGTGGACCCCGGTGTTCACCGGGGTGACGAACGGGCGAGACTTTCGCCTTTCAACCCTCGACTCTCGACTCTCGACTCTTGGCCCTCGACCCTCGACCCTCGACCCATCTATGCATCGTCGCCCCTTTCTCATCGCATCCGCCGCCGCCGGCGCGAGTCTTGTCCTTCCGCGGTTGCCGAGGTTTCGCCCACGGCCAACACCGGCACAGCTCGCGGTACCAGCGCGCCGAGCGGGCGCTGTTCCTGCATTTCGGCATCAACACCTTCACGGATCGCGAATGGGGCGACGGGACTGAGAGCCCGTTGCTGTTCAATCCCACAGCGCTTGACGCCCGACAGCTGGACGCGCGTCGCAAAACGCGCCGGTTTCCGCTCGCTCATTCTCACCGCCAAACACCATGACGGGTTCTGCCTCTGGCCCAGTGCCGTCACGGCGCACACGGTAGCGTCCAGCCCCTGGCGTGGTGGCCAGGGTGATGTCGTGCGTGAGTTCACCGACGCGTGCCGCGGGGAAGGGCTGGGGGCGGGGCTCTATCTCTCGCCCTGGGACCGGCACGAGCCGTCGTACGGCGACTCGCCCCGCTACAACGATTTCTACATCGCACAGCTCACCGAGTTGCTGACGCATTATGGGCCGATCACCGAGGTCTGGTTCGATGGCGCCAACGGAGAGGGGCCCAACGGCAAGCATCAGGTCTATGACTGGGAACGCATCCATCGGACCGTGCGGCGGCTCCAGCCCAAGGCGGTGATCTTTTCGGATGCCGGTCCCGACGTGCGCTGGATCGGCAACGAGCGTGGGGTGGCAGGAGACCCCAACTGGTGCACGGTCAATCCGGACACGGTTCCGTATCCCGGCGTTTCCGGCCCGGACGTGGAAGCGATGCTCCAGCACGGCGATCCCGCCGGCAGCGTCTGGCGGCCGGGTGAGGCCGATGTTTCCATCCGGCCGGGCTGGTTCTGGCACGAGGCGGAGAATGGGAAGGTGAAGTCCGCCGATGAACTGGTGGAGCTCTACTTCCAGTCGGTGGGGCGGAACGCCAACCTCCTGCTCAATGTGCCGCCCACGCGTGAGGGGCTGCTGCACGAGACCGATGTCGCCGCACTGACGCTCCTGAGCGAACGCCTGGACGCGCTGTTCGCGACCAATCTTGCGGCGAAGGCACGCATCGCACGCTCATCAAATGCACTGACGCTCACGCTGCCCGAGCCGGTGCGGTTCGATGTCGTGGACCTCCGCGAGGCGATCGAGCATGGCCAGCGAGTGGCTGGCTATCGGGTCGAGGCATGGAGTGATGGGCGATGGGTGACGATCTCGCGTGGGACGACGATTGGGCGTCGCAAGCTTGACCGGTTTGAGCCCACGGTCGCGAATAGAGTGCGGCTCACGATTACAGATGAAGAGGGGGAGCCGGAGATGGAGCGGGTGGGGTTGTATTAGGGTCGACGGTCGACGAAGGCTCGCCCGTTCGTCAGCCCTGCGAAAGCAGGGGTCCAGCGCGTGATGCGGGCTCCGTACGATCCAGCTTTTCGGACATCGGGACCATTTCCATGATCCCGTAACTACTCAACGCAGAGTCGCAGAGGACGCGGAGGAATTCAGAGGGATCATTTCACCGCCATGCTTCCCGATCCACAACCACCACCATCAGAAGTTGCTTGTGGTTCTGCGGGTTGGCTCCGTGTCTCTGTGCCCGCTGAGATCTCTGCGCCTCCGCGTCTCTGCGTTGGCAGTCAGGGAACACCGCGCCTCATCCCGACACCCGATCGAACAGCTCGCGCAGTCCGATCACCAGTGGCTCACGCGCAGGATCAGGTTGCCAAGTGAGTTCATCCACTGCGATAGTCGGCATCTCCACCCCCGGGGTCCAGACCTCGACGATGCGGGCATCCAGGTCAACAACCCAATAGGCGGGCACGCCAGCACGCTGGTACCACCGGCGTTTGATCACCCGGTCATGCCGGGCCGTCGCGGGAGATATTACCTCGATCACCAGGATGGGAATGCCGAAATCGGCCCACTCGACAGGCTCCCGGCCATTGATCATGGCACCAACAAAGAGATCGGGTTGCAGAAGCTGGCCGGCGCCGAAATCAAGGTCCGCCGGCGAAATGGCCAAGGCGCCAACCCCATGGGCCCGGACCCAGGGGTCGAGCACCAGCGCCAGCGCGAGAACGGCGCGCTGGTGTGCGCCACGGGGACTCGGGCTCACCAGCAGCTCGCCATCCACCAGTTCGTAACGCTGGCCGTCGTCCGGCAGTGCGAGCACCGCGTCCCGTGTCCAACGTCTCGCAGTATTCGGCATGGCCATACGGTACGCTCGGCAGCGAGGGAATGGCAAGGGGACATCGCCCATGATGCGGCTCCGGCCGATCCGTGCGTGACCAGATCGCGGCGACGCGGCGCGAAATGACGCGACTAGTGCGCGGCGACACTACCGTAGCATATCGCTATCCCCCCGCGCGAAGGCGCGGGGCTCATCTGGCAGAGCCAGGCGGGCGTCGTACCGCTCAATCCGCTCGACGCGGGGATCGGGGTTCATGAGGAATCGGTGCATGGCGACTCGTGCCGGGTGACCCCTCATGGATTCCTGCTTTCGCAGGAATGACGCACCACCAAGCCCAGAGCGCCCGACATCTCGACCCGCGACCCGCGACCTCCAGCCGTCTACCCCGCGTACATCAACCGGCACCCTGCCTCCTGGGCCCGGGTCACCGCGAAGATGCCGGAGGGCATCAGGGTCACACCTGGCACCAGGTTGGCGCGAAGGTCGGTGTACACGTCCTTCGCTTCCAGCTTTGCCTTCCGGGCCAGCATCCCTGACATGAAGCGCAGCGCCATGTTGCAGGCCAGTACCGTCTGCCCCCGACGCATGAGGGTGTCCAACCCGCCGTCCGGCCAGATGAGCCCGTACTGGTCGTCCGCCTGGCTGTTGGCGTTGAGGAACGGGTTCCGCTCCGCCGGCTTGCCGCTGGCCGGATCCTTCTGCTCATAGGCCTTGCCCAGCCGGTACTTGGCCCACATGGCATCGTTGACCACCATGGGAATGGCCTTGTGCCGGAACACCAGGACGCCGTGCATGTCCGCATCAGTCGTGGCGTAGACTTCCTGAAATCCGGCAAGCCAGACCCGCGCCTGGTGCAGGGCATCACCCTCGCTGATTTCGGGCGCGTCGAACACCTGGCGGTGGTCGCCGGTGATCCGGTCTACCCAGCTCATGTCCCAGTCGCCGGGCGGCAGTGGGCGGGCCGAGGGCGTCATGGCCCGCAGCTCGGCCGGCACCACGCTGCTGGCGGCGAGAATGGCGGCGGTGCCTGCTACTTTTCCCAGGAACGCGCGCCGGGGTGACGGCGCGTCGGATGAACTGGTCATGCATGACTCCGGATGGGCAGGGAGGCTGAAGTATGCCACCATGAGCCCTGCCGTGTGAATCCCAGCCGGCCCTCAACCAAGGAAGCCCACGATGAACCGTCTGTTGGCGCTGGCCGTCATCGCCATCATTGTTCCCGTCATGCCCGTCTCCGCCCAGCAGGTTCCCGACATTGGCTGGCCGCCGGCCGATACCTCCCGTCCGCGACCACCCGTCATCACGCCCGGACCGGCGGGCGCGCCGGTTCCGGCGCCGTCGGACGCCGTCGTGCTCTTTGAAGGAAAGGACCTCTCGCGGTGGCGCTCCGACAGCGGCAAGGCCGCCGGATGGACCGTGCGAGATGGGTACATGGAGGTGAAGCCGGGGGCTGGGACGATCCGGACGGCGCAGGGATTTGGCAGCATGCAGCTTCACATCGAGTGGGCCGCGCCCACGCCGCCAACCGGCGAAGGCCAGGAGCGCGGCAACAGCGGGGTCTACCTGATGGGACTGTACGAAGTGCAGGTCCTCGATTCGTACGACAACCCCACGTATGCCGATGGCCAGGCCGCGTCGCTCTATGGCCAGTACCCGCCGCTGGTGAACGCCAGCCGGCAACCGGGCGAGTGGCAGACCTACGACATCATCTTTCACGCACCGAGCTTCACAAGCGACGGCTCACTCGAACGCCCCGCCGTCGTCACGGTCATCCATAACGGCGTGCTGGTGCAGGACCATGTCGTGCTCACCGGTCCCACCGCGCATCATGCCCGTCCGCCCTACAAGGCACACGCCGACAAGCTGCCATTGATGCTGCAGGATCATGGGAACAAGGTGCGGTACCGGAACGTGTGGGTGAGGGAGCTGGGGAGCTGAGGGACAAGCGAAACCGAAGCTAGCCACTGGTGTCATTGTGCGAAGCCATCGAACTGGGCGACGAAGCAAACGGCTCGCAATGACGCGAATCAGCGAGAGTCGCCTTCCCGACTTCCCGTCTTCCCGCCCTCCCGTCGGTAATTCACATCCAGCGCGTCCAGCCGCTTCAGGTGCACCTGCAGTCGCCGCAGGAAATCAGCGTAATCCCGCCGCTCCTCCGGCGTCCACATCACTTCGCTGAACGCCGAGGTGCGGGGATAGGCCATGTACTCCGCCTGCTTTGGACTGGGGATGTACTCGGTCCAGAGCTGGACCTGGGCTCCGAGAATGTGCTTGCGGTACTGCGGCTCCAGTGAATCGGGATACGGCTCATACGAATACACCGTGTCCATGGGCAGGTAACCACCAATGGCGATCGGTTCGTGCGCCGTGTCCAGCGACTGATAATGATCCAGATAGGTATGGCTCCCCGGCGCCATGACCACATCGTGCCCCTGGCGCGCGGCGGCGATACCGCCCGCGACGCCCCGCCATGACATCACCGCCGCGCCCGGTGCCAGCCCGCCTTCGAGGATTTCGTCCCAGCCGATCAGCCGGCGGCCGTGGGCCGTGAGAAACTTGTCCATCTGGCGGATGAACCAGCTCTGCAGCTCCGACTCATCCTTGAGTCCCAGCTCCCTGATGCGCGCCTGGATCTCAGGGCTCGATTTCCACTGCGCCTTGGCGGCCTCGTCGCCGCCCACGTGAATGAACTTGGAGGGAAACAGCTCCATCACTTCGGTGAGCACGTCCTGATAGAACTTGACCGTGGCATCGGTCGGCTTGAGGATATTGCTGAAGACGCCCCAGTAGGTCGCCACCGTGGTGGTATCGCCTGCCATGCCCAGTTCGGGATAAGCGGCAATGGCCGCCACCGAATGTCCCGGCATTTCGATTTCCGGCACCACGTTGATGTGCCGCTCCGCGGCGTAGGCCACGATTTCCCGGATATCGTCCTGCGTATAGAAGCCGCCGGTCGGTGTGCTGTCGAACCGCATGGGCGCGCCGTTCCGCGGGTAGGGCGGAATCATCGTCTCCTTACGCCATGCCCCGACGCCGGTGAGTTTCGGATACTTCCGTATCTCGATCCGCCAGCCCTGGTCATCGGTAAGGTGCCAGTGGAAGCTGTTCATCTTGTGGAGCGCGAGGAGGTCGAGGTACTTCTTGACGAACTCCTTGGGCATGAAGTGCCGCACCACGTCCAGGTGGGCGCCGCGCCACCGGAATCTTGGCTGGTCCTCGATGGTGACTGCCGGCATCGTCCACCGCATGCTGTCCAGCGGGGCTTCCCGGAAAATAGCCGGTGGCAGCAGCTGCCGGATGGTCTGGATGCCGTAAAAGAGCCCCGCGATCTCCGCGCGCACGCACGGTGACGCGGCGGGTCGTGACGGTGAGCCGGTACCCCTCGGGGCCCAAGGCGCCGAGCGAGGTATCCCGGATCAGCACCAGTTCCGACGCCCCGGGCGTGCCACCCACATGGACCGGCAGCCGCCATCCCATGGCGGGTTCGAGATAATCGGCCAGCTGCTCGCCGATGTGCCGACCACCATGAAGCACCCGGATCGCCGTCCCCGGCACGACGTGAAACACGCCGGTGCCCATGGTGACGTGGGCGGGGCGGGGAATGACCGCGAGCACGCCTTGAGCCGAGGCCAATGCCGGTGCCGGTGCCGTTGCGATGGCGCAAATCGTTGTCAAATAAAGCTTTAGCATTTAGATACGGTTGCGGGATGGCGGATGGTTGAGTTTTGTAGCAATTTGGGATGCGGTCGCGAGTCACGGGTCGCGAGTCTCGTGACCCGCGACCCTGGACTCCCTACAGCCTTCTCGGTCGCAGCGCCCGCACCAGCAGCAGCAGCACGACCGCACCGACGAACGCTACGATGATGGCGCCGAGCAGGCCTCCAGTCGGCGAAGTCACACCGAACGCATTGAACAGAAAACCGCCGATGACGGCGCCCAGCATTCCGACGATGATATCGCCGAGCAGGCCGTAGCCAATGCCTCCCACGGCGTAGCTGGCCAGCAGGCCGGCGATCAGCCCGACGACGATCCAGGTAAGCAGAACCATAAGTACCTCATATGAGACGAGACACATCGAACATACGTCACGCGGGTCCCCGTTGTAAGAGCAGGAGGCAGCATCATGGCCGACTTCAGGCGCACCATTCTTTCCGCTGACACCCAGACTCGCGCGGTCATTCACCAGCGCCCCGACGGATTCTATGCGGTCCAGTTCGAGCAGTATGACGACAGCATTGTCTCGGCGACGGGTGGCATGAGCGACCCCTTCTGGCGAGCGGGTGAAGCGGCGTCGGTCGTGTCCACCTTCGAGGATGCAGAGCGGCTGGCCACCGACCGGCTGGGCCTCGCGCCCGCCTGACACCGGAGTCGTCCATTACCCTCGCCGGCTGGTTTCATCTCGGATTCTTCGGCCTCCTGATCCCGTGGCTGGCATGGCGCTCACGCAGCCGCCTGCTCGACCACCAGGCGGTGCCACGCGCCCGTCACCTGGCCAACGTGATTCTTCAGCTTGCCATCTTTCTGGTCATTTCGCTGGCGGTGGCGAGGGTGGAGTTCATCCCGATCTGGAAGCCGCCGGAAGGGCGCTGGCTCGCGTGGGTCCTTGCCGCCGCATTGGCCGTCCTCGGCGTGCTGGTCATGCGACCCCGCTGGCGCGCCAACGTCGAGCGGCGGGATCCCAAGGTGCGGCTCTTCATGCCGTCGGACGCACGCGAGCGCAGGCTCTGGATCCTGGTGTCCCTCGCCGCCGGCCTGAGCGAGGAGGTGACCTACCGCGGCGTCATGTTCGCCCTGCTCTGGATGGTGACGGCCTCGCCGGTGGCTTCCGCGCTCATCGCCTCGCTGGTCTTCGGCGTCAGTCATTCGGTGCAGGGATGGAAGACGGTGGCGATCGTGACCATCATCGCACTCCTCCTGCACGGGCTGGTCGCGGTGAGCGGGACGTTGTATCCGGCCATCGCTGCACACGCGGCGTACGACATGGTGGCCGGACTGACGTATGGGCGCCTCGGGCGGGACCTGGGTTATGATGATACAGCGCCGCCGGGCCACTTTCCGGAGCCCCTGCCGGCGCCCTGACCGGTACCATGGAGCCCCCGCCATGCTCGACCATATCCGTCGTCTCTTTGCCCATCTTGCCTGGGCCGATGCCCACGTCCTCGAATCCATCCGCCAGGCCGGCAATCCCGCCCGCGCCCGCGAGCTGTTTGCGCACGTCCTCGGCTGTGAACTCGTGTGGCTCGCCCGCATCGAGGGCAGCAAGCCCGACGTGGCGGTCTGGCCCGAGCTGTCGCTCTACCAATGCGGCATTCACGCCGGCCGGGTACGGGAGGAATACGAGCGCTACCTCGCGCTGGTCAGCGAGGAGAACCTCACCGAGAGCGTCCCTTACATCAACAGCGCCGGAAACTCCTACACTTCCGAAGTGGGCGACATCCTGCTGCAGGTGGCGCTGCATGGCGCGTATCACCGCGGACAGATCGCCATGCTGCTGCGCGACGGCGACGCAGTGCCCAGTCCCACCGATTACATAGGCTTTGTCCGCGGCGCGCCGGCGGCCACCCGGATGGACGGTGCCGATCACCGTTGATGGAACGCCGGATCACGGGCTTCCACCGGGATGACGTAGGCCACTGGGTGGCCGAGCTCGACTGTGGCCACACCCAGCACGTGCGACACGACCCACCCTGGCAGGTGCGGGAATGGGTGGTGACACCACGCGGGCGCGCCGATCATCTGGGAACCGTGCTCGAATGCCGCCTGTGTGACAGCCAGGCTCGGGTCAGCATGCCGCCGGCAGCCCGTCACCATTGACTTTCCCACCCCCAGTTCCGGATCTCCTGCCCATGCACTCATCGACCTGTCGCATCGCCGGCCCCGTTGCGCTCGTGATGCTCTTCGCCATGTTGCCCGGCCGCGCATCGGCGCAGGCCGCCGATGGCCGGGTACATCTCACCGGCAACCTGAGTTTCGTCAATACGGCGGGCAACAGCGAGCTGACCACCATCAGCGGCGACGAAGCGCTGCTGGAAATGACGACCGATTCACTCTGGAAATTCCAGCAATCGGGGGCGGCCGTCTATGGCCGGTCGCAGGACTCCACCACGGCCAGCGCCTTCAAGGCCGGCGCCCGGGTCGACCGCACCCTGGCGTCTCAGCTCTCGGCCTTTGTCAGCGGCAACTGGGAGCGAAACCGGTTTGCCGGCATTGCCCGCCGGTTCGAGGAGAACCTCGGGCTGGCGTACCAGCTGCTGGCGCTGGAACGTGACCACCTCGGCCTGGAGGCTGGCGCCGCGTTCAACCAGCAGCGAAGCACCGCGGGGGTCGACGACAACTTCGTCGCGATTCGGGCGGCGGCGGCGTTCAGGCACCTCCTGACCGACAAGGCCTATTTCCAGCAGCTGGCCGAGGTGCTGCCCAACCTGGAGGCGGCCAAGGACGTGCGGATCAACGCCGAGACCGCGCTGGTGGCACCGATTTCCCAGGCGATCGCCCTCAAGCTCAGCTATACCATCCACTTCGACAATTTGCCGGAGCCGGGCTTCAAGAAGACCGACCGGACCCTGAGTTCGGGCATTCAGGTGACGTTCTAGGCGCGAAGGCGGTCAACGGTCAACGGTCGACGGTCGACGGTCGACGATTCAATGTACGGGCACGGCATGCCGTGCCCCTACGTCCTGCCCGTCCCGCCCGTCTTGCCCGCCTTGCCCGTCCTGTCGAGCCGCCATCCCTAGCCGAATCACCCCATATGACGCATAGTCATAGGTACCTGGCAGCCGTCCGTGGGGTGCCAGGACGCGGTGTCACCTTTCTGGAGGGCGATATGCATTTACTGTGGACACTGGTCATCGGCCTGGTCGCGGGCATCGTCGCCAAGATGATCATGCCCGGAAAAGATCCCGGCGGCATCATCATTACCATGCTGATCGGCATCGCCGGCGCATTCGTCGGCACCTGGCTGGGTCGCCTGCTGGGCCTCTACCAGGAGGGGCAGACTGCCGGCTTCATTGCCTCCGTCGTGGGCGCCATCGTCCTCCTGGCTATTTACCGCATGTTTACCAAGAAATCTCCAGCCGTCTGACGCCGGCACCGGACACACCACGAGCCCGGAGCGTCCTGCTCCGGGCTCGTGGTGTCTCAGGCCACTGCTCAATCCTGGAGGACGAACGTCACCTTCAGGACAACGCGATACGTGGCGATCCTGCCGTTCTCGATGTCCACCTTCATCGACTTGACCCAGGCGCCCTGGACGTCCTGAACCGTCTTGCCGGCACGCGCCACCCCCGAGGTGATGGCATCCTCGAAGCTGGTCGTGGACGTGGCGGAGACTTCGATCACTTTGGCGACGGACATGCTCCCGCTCCCTTTCGATTACTTGACCGTGAAGTCGCGGGTGCCGGCGCTCTCGCCGTCAGCCCACACCTCGACGTGGTAGTCACCGGAGGGCAAGCCGCTCGGACGCGACACATGGAACTCGGTCGTCGTCGGGCCGGCCGGGGTGACGCGGATCGACGTGGAATCCACGCGGGCGTTATTGCCGTCCTTCTCGTAGGTCCACACTGCCGTCAACGTCGAGCCCGACGCCGGCGCACCGTTGGTCTTCACCGCCGCATAAATGGTATCGTTGGGCGCGAACTCGGTCTTGGGCATGGTGACGTTCCGGTCCTGTCCCACCGCGCTGCCAAGCTGAATGTCGGCGACATCCAGCGCATTGCTGGTGTTCACCGCCGGCGGCTCGGTGCCTTCCACGATCGGCTGGGTGTTGTTCCGATCGTCATTGTCATTGCAGGCAACCGCGGCGACGACCGCGAAGGCGGCTACGAGCAAGTGCAATCGTGCTTTCATGGTATCACTCCTCCGTGGTTCAGGCACCGGGAATTTCGAGCACCTGGTCAGGATAGATGAGGTCAGGGTTCTTGATCTGGTCCTGGTTCGCTTCGTAGATCTGCTTCCACTTCGAGGCATCGCCGTAGACAGCCTTGGCGATTTTCGACAGACTGTCGCCCTTCTTCACCGTATACTTCTGGCCTGCGGCACCGGCCCCGGCCTCCCGGCCGGCGGTACCTGGCGCACCGGACGTGGCGCCACTTCTGACATCGGAGAAATCCGGCATGGATGTATCGTTCGGCTTCGGCATTGACGTGTCCTTCCTGGCGGAACCGCTGGATGAGCCTGGCGCGCGCCCGGGGTTGCAGGCACGACGGCAGAAGACCAAATATCGCCCCTCGGGGAGGTCAGTTAGGTGAGCCGGGTCACACGGGGGCGCCGGAAGAACGGCCGCGGCCCCGGACCCCTGCTGGCGTGGGTGGCTGGCGTGGAGGCCGTGGGTGCGATTTCAGCGATGGTGGTGCGGCGGGGCGCCTGGTACACTGCGCTGGCCAAACCGGCCTGGACCCCGCCAGACTGGGTCTTTGCCCCAGTTTGGGTGGCGCTTTATGCCACCATGGCGGTGGCCGCCTGGATGGTCTGGCGAGAACGGGACCGGCTGACCGTCCGGAAGGCGCTCATCTGGTTTGGCGTCCAGCTGGCCTTCAACGCACTCTGGAATCCACTCTTCTTCGGATTCCGACGGCTGGACCTGGCCATGCTGGATCTTTCGCTGCTCTGGGTGGCCATCCTGCTCACGATGCGGAATTTTCACCGTGTCCGGGCGGTCGCCGGATGGCTCCTGGTCCCCTACCTTGCATGGGTCACGTTCGCGGGGGCGCTGACGCTGTCCATATGGGTGCGGAACGGCTGATGGCAGCCCCGTCCGCATACGAGAGGATCTATGGCGTGGTCCGCCGGATTCCACGCGGAAAGGTCGCCACCTATGGGCAGGTGGCAGAACTGGCGGGCCTCCCGGGCAGGGCCCGGCAGACGGGATACGCCCTGCACGCCCTCGGCGGCGCGACCGCCGTCCCCTGGCATCGGGTACTGAACGCCAGGGGGATGGTGAGCCTGCCGCCCGGCTCGCCTGCGGCACTGGAACAGCGACTGCTGCTGGAAGCTGAGGGCGTGCAGTTTGACCAGCGCGGGCAGGTGCCACTCGAGCGGCATCGCTGGCGCCCGCATCACGCGCCGGCCTCCGGCCGGCCGACTCAACGAGGCAGGACACGATGAGCATTTCAATTCCGCGTCCCGACCCGGGCGAGTTCGCCGAGGCCTACGCCGGCTACATCGCGGAGGCTTCGGACGTCACCGACCTCATCACCCACCTTGCCAAGCAGGGCGACCAGACTCGCAAGCTCTTCACGGCCCTGTCGGATGCGCAGGCGGATTTCCGCTATGCGCCCGATAAGTGGACCGTCCGCGACATCATGCTGCACCTGGCCGACTCGGAACGGGTCTTTGCCTACCGCGTGCTGCGGTTCGCACGGAATGACGCCACGCCGCTGCCCGGGTTCGAGGAGCAGGACTGGGCCCGCGCGGCCGGCGCCGACGTGCGCGGCATCGCCGGGCTCGCAGCCGAGCTGCACGCGGTGCGCGTCGCCAGCGTGGCACTGCTGCAGGGGCTGGGCGAGGATACCCTCGAACGCCGCGGCGTCGCCAGTGGCAGTCCCATTACCGTGCGCGCGCTCGCGTGGGTCATCGCGGGCCACGAACTCCATCATCTGCGCATCGTGCGCGAACGCTATCTCAGCTGAGTACTCCGTCTTCCCACAGGATCCTCGTCATGAAAGTTGCCGTCACACTCGCACTCGTCACACTGGCCGCCTGCAACCAGAAGGTGGACCATGCCAACCTGCCGGCCGCGTCGGCTGACACGACTGTCCAGTCCGCCTCCGCCGCCCTGCCCGCTATGACGGTGTACAAGTCACCCACCTGCGGATGCTGCACGAGCTGGGTCGAGGCGGTGAAGGAGGCGGGCTTTACGGTCACGGTGCACGACGTGAATGACGTCACGCCGGTCAAGGACGATGCCGGAGTGCCGGTGGACAAGCGCGCCTGCCACACCGCGATCATTGCCGGCTACACCATTGAAGGACATGTGCCGCCCGCCACGATCAAGCGGTTCCTCGCGGAGCATCCCGCCGTCGCCGGCCTGGCCGTGCCCGGGATGCCGGCGGGCTCACCGGGCATGGAAATGCCGGGGCAGGCACCGGATCACTACGACGTGGTCGCCTTCCAGGCCAATGGCACGTCATCGGTCTACGAGAGTCATTGATGCGAATGGCCCGGGCAGCCGCGGTGACCGTGCTGCTTGCCAGTTGCAATGCGCCGGCACCGCTGCCCTGGCCGTCACTGGGACGGGAGACCCAATCGAGCGGTACCGCCGCACTGCTGCAGGCCGTGAGTGCGGTCAACGACACCGTGGTCTGGGTGAGCGGACACCGCGGCACCTGGGCACGGACACTGGATGGCGGCCGGACCTGGACCACCGGGACCGTGGCTGGTGGTGACACGCTGCAGTTTCGGGACGTCCACGCCGCCAGCGCCGATACCGCCTGGCTGCTGAGTGCGGGACCGGGCGACCTGTCGCGTATCTATCGTACCACCGACGGTGGTGCCAGCTGGGCGCTCCAGTTCCGCAACGCCATTCCAGACGGATTCTACGATTGCATGGCTTTCTGGGACGGCCGGCACGGGCTGGTGTACGGCGATGAAGTCGACGGCCAGCTCATGGTGCTGGAGACCACCGACGGCGAGCATTGGGCCAGCATCACGGCGGGGCGGCTGCCGCCGGCGCTGGATGGGGAGGGAGGATTTGCGGCCAGCGGAACTTGCCTCGTGACGGCGCCGGGCGGCCTGGCCTGGATCGGAACGGGCAACGGGCCGTCGGCGCGAGTGCTGCGGTCAACCGACTACGGGCGGAATTGGGTCGCCAGCGAGACGCCCATTGCTGGCGGCGAGGCTGCGGGGATCGCCACCGTGGCCTTCAGCGATGCCAGACGCGGCGCGGCGCTGGGCGGGCCCATCGCCAGCCCTGACGCGGTGAGTGAGAATGTCAGCATCACCACCGATGGCGGCGCAACCTGGGACAGCGGCGGCCGGCCCACGTTTGCGGGGGCGGTCTACGGCGCCGCGTTCGTGCCGGGCAGCCGGACGCTCGTAGCGGTGGGCCCGCGCGGCGCCAGTGTGTCGCCCGACGGCGGGCGACACTGGGCCGCGCTGGATACCCTGAGCTACTGGGGACTGGGCTTTGCGCCCGGCGGCGGCGGCTGGCTGGTGGGACCGCGGGGACGAATCACCCACATCCGGACCAGCGGGCAGTAGCCCTCCGCCTAGCCCGTGAGCCCGCTCTTCAGTGCGCGCATCATCAGATCGCTGAAGCGGTCGATCTCGTCCAACGTCGTGTAGACGTTCGGCGTCACGCGTACCCCGGAAAATTCCGGGTGGTTGATGGGCGTGGTGACGATCTGGTGCTTGTCGTGCAGCCACCCCACGATGTCGTTGGCCTTGAGGCCGTCCACGGTGACCAGGCAGATGCCTGCGCCGTCGGGCGAATCCAGCGGGGTCAGGATCCGCACGCGCCCGCCACCCTCGGCGAGCAGCCGCTTGGCCCAGCGGTCCCGCAGGAAACGCAGCCGGGCCACCTTGCGCTCCACACCAATACCGCGATGAAACGCGAGCGCCGTCGCAATGGCGTTGTGGTTGGCGGCGGGATGCGTGCCAATCTCCTCGTATTTCCGCACGTTCTCGTCCATGGACGCCGGCGTCGCCATCAGGGGCCAGATGGACTTCTGCTTGTTCTTGCGCACATAGAGAAAGCCGGTGCCGATCGGCGCCAGCAGCCACTTATGGAGACTGGTGCCGTAGTAATCGCAGCCGAGCTCGTCGCGCGTGAAGGGGAAGTGGGCAAACGCATGCGCGCCATCCACGAAGACCTGAATCCCCTTGGGACGCGCCATGTCCACGATCTCGCGAATGGGCATGATCTGCCCGCTGAGATTGGTAATGTGGGTCACGCCGATGACCCTGGTTCTGGGCGTGATGGCCTGGGCAAACTGCTGGACCAGATACTCCTTTGACGGTGGCGGCAGCTTGAAGGCAATCTCCTTGACCACGATTCCATTCCGCCTCGCCCGCTGGTCCCAGGTGGTCAGCATGCGTGGGTAATTCTGGTTGGTGACGACTACTTCATCGCCCGGCTTGAGGTCAATTCCCTGGATCAGCGTTTCGAGCGACTCCGAGGCGTTGCGCGTGATGGCCATTTCCTCAGGGTCACAACCGAATTCCTCCGCCAGCCCCACGCGCACCGTCTCGATTCGTGGCTCCAGCACCCGCCACATGTGCTCGGCGGGGATCTCGTTGCAGAACCGCAAGTCACGGATCATCTGCTCGAGCACATGGGTCGGGGAGGGGCAGACACCACCGTTGTTCAGATTGACGATGCTGCGATCGAGGTCGAAGGCCCGCTGGATACTGCTCCAGTAGGTCTCGTCATCCGCGAGGACCGCGGGCGAACGCTCGCCTGCAATGCTCCAGCTCTCGCGCAGCCGCCGGACCGCATGGGCATGGAACATTGGCACCGTCGCCGCGGCGCCGGTCATTGACGCCAGGAAAGACCGCCGGGAGGAATGCATGAGATGGGCTCCGGGTCCGGAGATGGGGGAGTCCACAGATTACGCAGATTCGGGGGATGGCGTAAGAGGGTCGAGGGTCAACGGTCAACGGTCGACGCCCGACGACTATATTATCCCCGCATGACGACGGCATTCAAGCGCGCCACGCTTATCGGGGCAGCCCTGCTCCTCGCGCTCGCATCGTGCGACCGACGACCGTCAACCGACGACGGACGCCCCTCCGTTGCCGACGCCGCCAGCTGGACCTTCGAACCGGGAGTGGCGTTCGGGGCGGTCAATGCCAATTCGTCCGAAGAGGATGTGATCGCGGCCTACGGCGCCGCCCAGGTCCAGCCGGAGGCGGTCTCCCTCGGCGAAGGAGAATCCGAGTCCGGCGCCGTGGTGTTCCCCAACGATCCCGAGCGCCGATTCGAGATCGCCTGGGGCGATACCCTGCAGCGCCGGGCGCCTGCCTTCGTGCTGCTCACCGGCGACTCGACCCTCTGGCACAGCAGGCGTGGCGTCACGCTGGGCCTGTCGCTGACCCGACTGGAAGGGCTCAACGGTGGGCCTTTCGGCATGGCTGGCTACGGCTGGGACTACGGCGGCTCGGTATTGTCGTGGAAGGGCGGTCGCCTGGCGGACCTGGAAGGCAGGCTGGCACTGGCCCTTGCACCATCGAGCCCGGACGCTGACGTGTCGCACGTACTTGGAGACGGCGAATTTCTTTCCTCGGACTCCGCCTTGCGCCGCCTCAATCCCCGGGTCAACCGCCTGGTGATCCGCTTCGAGTAATGCCCAACCCCGGCGCCTCGCTCCTGGTTTCCTGGAAACGCCTGCGCCGCCTTCCGGGCGGCGCCTGGCTGTTCGGCAAGCTGGTAAGCAGACTGGTGCCCTATACCGGCTCCATTGCACCCCGCGTCCGCGTCCTCGAGCCGGGCCACGCCGTGGTCGCGCTCCGGGATCACCGGGCCATCCGGAATCATCTCCAGTCCATCCATGCCGTAGCGCTCATCAACCTCGGCGAATTTGCCGGCGGGTTGGCTATGCTGACCGCCCTGCCGGCCGGCCAGCGCGGGATCGTCATGTCGCTCTCGGCCGACTACACCAGAAAGGCCCGGGGAACGCTGGTAGCAGCGGCCACCGTGCCGCCCGGCACGGAGCTGACAGCGGCCGAGGATCGCGATGTGGAGGCGGTGGTGCATGACGACGCGGGTGAGGTCGTGGCCGTGGTACGGGCGCGCTGGCGCATCTCGCCGGTGGCGGAGTGACCGGCCAAGCCACTGCGCTCACCCGCCATGCCGGCATCCAGCTGCCCTTGATCTGCGGGGCCATGTATCCCTGCAGCAATCCCGAACTGGTGGCCGCCGTGAGCGAGGCCGGGGGCATCGGCATCGTGCAGCCGCTCTCGCTCACCTATGTCCACGGCTACGACTTCCGGACCGGCATTCGCTACATCCGGCAGCTGACCCAGCGCCCGGTCGGCATGAACGCGCTCATCGAGCAATCGTCCCGGCACTACCACGAGCGGATGGAACGCTGGGTGGATATTGCCCTCGAGGAAGGCATCCGCTTCTTCGTGACGTCGCTGGGAAATCCGCGCTGGGTCGCGCAACGCGTGCATGCTGCGGGCGGTATCGTCTACCACGATGCCACGGAGGCAAAGTGGGCGCTCAAGGCGCGGGACGCCGGCGTCGATGGCCTCATTGCCGTCAACGCCCTTGCCGGCGGCCACCCGGGTACCCGAACGCCGGAGGCGCTGCTCGCCGAGCTGACCCCGGTCGGCTTGCCGGTCGTCTGCGCCGGCGGGGTGGGCGATGCCGCGGGCTTTGCGGCGATGATGCGCCTGGGCTATGCCGGCGTACAGATGGGAACCCGGTTCATTGCCACCACCGAATGCCGGGCGAGTGACGCCTACAAGCGTGCGATCATTGCGGCTGATGCCGATGACATCGTCCTGACTGAGCGGATCACCGGCGTGCCCGTGGCCGTAATCCGGACGCCGTTCGTCGAGCGCATGGGAACCCGCGCCGGCGTGCTGGCCCGCTGGATGCTCCGGCATCGCCGGACCAAGCGAATCATGCGTACCATTTATGCACTTCGATCCCTCTGGCAGCTCAAGCGCGCGTCGCTGGACGAATCGGGCGAGCGTGACTACTGGCAGGCGGGACGGAGCGTCTCGGCGGTAGATTCCATCGAGCCCGCCGGCGCGATTGTGGAACGGTGTGCCTCGGCAAGGGGAGAGGGATCAGCAGTTCGGGAGCAGGGCTGAGAGCCGAGCCTCAGCTCGTTCGCACCCCAACCCCTAATCCCCAATCCCTAACCCCTAACCCTAACCCCTAATCCCATGGTCACCGCCATCATCCTGTTCACCGTCTCGCGGGGCCGCGTCAACGAAGTGGCCGAGCGACTGGCGGCCATGCCCGGCGTCTCGGAAGTGTATTCCGTGGCGGGGCGTTATGACCTCGCCGCCATCGTCCGGGTCGAGCGCAACGAGGATCTGGCCGATCTGGTCACCCGCCACATGGTGGGCACCGACGGCATCGCGGCCACGGAGACACTGATCTCCTTCCGCGCCTTCAACCGGAAGGACGTCGACGCCGGGTTTGCGCTGGGTGGTGATGCCGGGTCGTGAGGGCGCTGTGAGCAAGGTGGAAGAACGGGATCTCGGATTCGGCTCCGTCATCGCCAATGACCGGCGCCACCGTCTGCTCAATCGCGACGGCACCTTCAATGTGATGCGGCGCCGGGGTGGCTGGCGGGCCGCGGTCAATGCCTACCACCAGCTCATCACCATGAGCTGGCCCCGCTTCTTCTGCCTCTTTGCGCTGGCCTATCTCGGCGCCAATGCCGTTTTCGCGCTGTTGTACATGGCCCTGGGCGCGGGCGCGCTCGAGGGCGGCGCGCAGCGAGCTGGCGGCTTTGCCCAGGCGTTCTTCTTCAGTATCCAGACCTTTGCCACCATCGGATATGGTGGCATCACGCCCGTGAGCATGGCCGCCAACCTGCTGGTCAGCGGCGAGTCGCTGGTGTCGCTGATCGCCGTGGCGCTGGGCACCGGCATTGTCTTTGCGCGATTCGCGCGTCCGTTTGCTCATATCCGCTTCAGCAGCTCGGCCGTGATCGCGCCGTACCGTGACCGGACGGCCTTCATGCTTCGGATCGTGAATGAACGGAACAGCGACCTGGTCGAGGTCCAGGCCAAGGTCATCTTCAGCCGGATCGAGATGCGGTCCAGCGGTATCGCCGCCAGGGAGTTCCATCAACTCGCGCTGGAACGGGACTCGGTCTCGCTCTTTCCGCTCACCTGGACCGTGGTGCACCCGATTGACGAAGCCAGCCCGCTCGCCGGCGTCACGGCAGCATCGCTCGCGGAGAGTGACGCAGAGTTCCTGGTCCTGGTCTCCGGCACGGAGGACACCTTCTCCGAGGTGGTCCACGCGCGCACATCCTATCGTGCGAACGAGGTGCGGGTTGGCTGGCGGTTCCGCAGTCTCTTCCAGTTCCCCACGGATGGAAGCAGGCTGCGGGTGGACATCTCCCAACTTGACCAGGTCGAGCCGGTGGCCTCGCCGAAAACGGACCTGGCATGAACCGGCGGCCGCTCATCATCGGCGTGGCCGGCGGCTCCGGGTCGGGCAAGACCACGGTCGCCAGGGCCATTCATGCCGCCCTTGGGGTGGACGGCGCCTTCATCGACCAGGACGCCTACTATAAGGAACTGGGGCACCTGTCGCTCGACGAGCGGAAGCAGGTCAACTTCGACCACCCCGACTCCATTGATTTCGATCTCTTTCTGGAGCACCTGACCCGGTTGTCGGACGGTCAACCGATCGAGAAGCCGACCTACGATTTTGCGGCCCACACCCGCAGTGACCGGCGCGTCATGATCCCGCCCAGCGACGTCGTGCTGGTGGACGGAATATTGCTCTTTGTGGATTCGCGCCTCCGCCTGCTGTTCGACATCAAGGTGTTTGTGGACGTGGACGACGATGTCCGCTTCATCCGCCGCCTGCAGCGGGACCTGACCGAGCGGGGCCGAAGCCTTGACGATACAATCCGCCAGTACCTCACCACGGTTCGTCCCATGCACCTGGAATTTGTGGAGCCCTCCAAGCGCTACGCGGACGTGATCCTCCCAGAGGGCGGCTTCAACCAGATCGGGATCGAGATGGTGCTGGCGCGCGCCGAACTTGAACTGCGGCGGCGACAACATGGGCCCCCGCATGAGTGACAAGCCCAAGGAAGACATTGCCGTCCGGGCCCGCAACATGGGCATCGGGATGGTGAAGCGGCACATCTTCCTCTGCTGCGAGCAGACCAAGCCGAAGTGCTGCACGCACGAGGAGGGACATGCGTCCTGGCAGTATCTCAAGGAGCGGCTGAGCGAGCTGCACCTCACCCACGAAGGCGGCATCTACCGCACCAAGGCCAACTGCCTTCGCATCTGCCAGCAGGGACCGATCGCGGTAGTCTGGCCCGACGGGATCTGGTACCGCGGCTGCACACCCGAGGTGCTGGAGCGCATCATCCAGGAACACCTGATCGGTGGCCAGCCGGTCGAGGATTTTCGTATTCCCGTTGCGCCCGGAACGCTGGAATAACCGCTCGTCCCACCGCGTGCAGGGCAGGTCCATTCGTCCGTCTCCACCTTGAAAGCCATCGGTCGTCAGTCATCAGTCGACGACCGACGACCGACGACCATGGATACGTCATGCGCGACGATCATCGCCCCAAGCAGGATCTCATCAACGAAGTTGTCGCACTCCGGAAGCAGGTCGCGGACCTGAAGGAGGCGTCCGTGGTGCGTTGGCGCATCGAGCAGGCATTGCGTCGTTCGGAAGAGAAGTATCGCGAACTTGTGGAACTGGCGCCGGGCGGGCTCTGCCGCCTCAACGCCGACGGCTCGCTGGAGCAGGCCAACCAGACGGTGAGCGACCTCCTCGGCTGCGAGACTCAGACTGAGGCGCTGGATTTTGCCGCGAGCTTCGGGTTGTTCGAGGACGAACGGGAAGAGCACGAACTGTTTGACGCCCTGCGAAATGGGAGCGAGGTGCGCCGCTTTGCCATCAAGCTCCGCCGAGCCGGGGGCGGCGGTGTGCCGGTGTTTCTCTCCGGGCGCGCCCTGCGCAATAGCGACGGCTCGGTGGATGGATTCGTCCTGCTGATGACAGTGGATTCCGCCTGCGAGGAACCAGCCAGCCAGGGCTGAACCCCAAGTCTTTGGAATCAACTGCAGGAGAGCTCCAGGTCTTTGGAATCGACCGCGGAGACACAGAGCACACGGAGGAACTGCTGGGGAGTGATCGAGCAAGCCGCCGATGCGCATCTGGGGCGATGGAACAGCACTCATCCTGAGACCACATCAAAACAACTCTGCGCTCTCTGTGCCTCTGCGGTTGATTTCAGGGAAGCCGAACCATCCGTCTGTGTTCATTTGATATCCAGATGCATCTCCGGACGTCCCAGACCCTTCGGAGGTGCTGCATGTTCCACCCGCGTCTTGGCGTCGCCGCCCTGGCTGGCGCGCTCGTATTCCTGCCCCTGGCTCGCGCCAATCCGCCCACCGGCGTGGTGGCCGGAACCGTTACGGATGAGGCCGGCAGGCCCATTGCCCGCGCCAGCGTTGCCATCATCGGCACGTCGCTCTCCAGCATCACCGACCCCGCTGGCCACTACGCCATTCCCGATGTGACACCCGGCATGCATGACGTCCGGGCCGCATTTGTCGGCTATCTCGCGGAGCGGAAGCAGGGCATCTCCGTCCACGCCGGCGATACCACGCGCGTGGACTTCGCGCTCGCCGCCAGCACCAGCCAGCTGTCGGACATTGCCGTCACAACGGCCGCGCCCCTCGCACCGCGTGACGAAGTGACGACCAAGCAACAGGTCAGCAGTGACTTCGTCGCCCATTTGCCAGTCGAGCGCATTGATCAGACACCGGCGATGCAATCCGGTGTAGTGAGAGGCGGCAGGGTTCAGGAGACGTCGATCGAGACCGGAGCCGCCTCTGCGCAATATGGTAACGCCGCGAGCGGTGAGCTGGCGCTGCCTGCACGACGGGCGGCACACAACCCGCGATTCGTTACCCGCGACCGCTGGAACACCGAGGAGTACAAGCGGATCGAAGACAACCGCTTCCTGGCGGCGAGCTCCAATCCGCTTTCCACCTTTTCCATAGACGTGGACCGGGCTTCCTATAGCAACGTGCGGCGCTTCCTCTCCCAGGGCCAGCGTCCACCGGCCGACGCGGTGCGCATCGAGGAGCTGGTCAACTACTTCACGTACGACTACGCCGAGCCCGATGGGCGGGACCCGTTCACCATCGCGGCGGATGCTGCGCCCGCGCCGTGGAACCGGCGGCATCAGCTCGTTCGCATCGGCATCCAGGGAAAGCGCTACCGGAACCGGGAGATTCCGCCCAGCAACCTGGTCTTTCTGATCGACGTCTCCGGCTCGATGATGAGCCCCGACAAGCTGCCGCTGGTGAAGCAGGCATTCCATACCCTGGTGCATCACCTGGGCGAGCGGGATCGGGTCGCGATTGTGGTCTATGCCGGCCAGGCCGGCCTGGTGCTGCCGCCCACCTCGGGCGCGGACAAGCGAACCATTCTGTCCGCCATTGACCGCCTGGAAGCCGGCGGCTCCACCGCGGGCGGCGCCGGGATCCGGCTCGCGTATGACGTGGCGCGCCGCAGCTTCATGCCCGAGGGCAACAACCGCGTGATCCTCGCCACCGATGGCGACTTCAATGTCGGCATCTCGAGTGAAGGCGAGCTGACCCGCCTGATCGAGGACCGCCGCAAGGACGGGACCTTCCTGACCGTGCTCGGCTTCGGCACTGGCAACTACAAGGACAGCCGCATGGAGCTGCTGGCCGACAAGGGCAACGGCAACTACGCCTACATCGACAACGCCCTGGAAGCGCAGAAGGTCTTCGGGAGCGAACTTACCGGCACGCTGTTCACCATTGCCAAGGACGTGAAGATCCAGGTCGAGTTCAACCCGTCGCGGGTCAAGGCGTACCGGCTGATCGGCTACGAGAACCGGCTGCTGGCCAAGGAAGACTTCAATGACGACACCAAGGATGCGGGCGAACTCGGTGCCGGGCATAGCGTCACGGCGTTATACGAAGTGGTGCCGGTGGATTCAGACGAAGACTTTGCGCTGATCACACCTGATTCGCTGCGCTACCAGCGGCCCACCTTCCCGGTCGACGGTCATCCAGACGAGTGGCTCACGGTGAAACTGCGCTACAAGACGCCCACGTCGGACCGCAGCCAGCTGCTTTCGCTCCGCCTCACCGACAACCAGCTGCACCATCGGCTGGATGGCGAATTCGCCTTTGCTGCGTCGGTGGCAGAGTTCGGCATGCTGCTGCGCGACTCCGAGTTCAAGGGTGACGCCAACTGGAGCAACGTGCATGAGCTGGCACGTCGAGGCATGGGCGAAGATCCTGATGGGTTGCGGGCGGAATTTCTCTCACTGGTGGGCCGGGCGGCGCGGATGGGGGAACGGGAAACCACGCTACGGGATTGACGCAATCGGGCATGCGTAGGGGCAAAGCCATGGCTTTGCCCCTACGCATGCCGTGCCCCTATACCCCGTCCTCGTCCCGATCATCGTCCTCGGCGCCGATCCAGCCGCGGTGCCGGAAGTAGAGCAGCATGCCGGTGGCCGTGGCGATCATGGCTCCGCAGAATACCCACCAGGCGCCGTGCCACTGCAGACCTGGCAAGTACCGGAAGTTCATCCCGTACACGCCGGCCAGAAAGGTGAGCGGGATGAAGATACTCGCCATGATGGTCAGGACCTTCATGACTTCGTTGGTTCGCTGTCCGGTGCTGGAGAGATAGATATCCATCAGCCCTGAGGTCAGTTCGCGATAGCTCTCGACCAGGTCGGCGATCTGCGCGGCGTGATCGAGAGTGTCTCGCAGATAGACCCGTACCGCCTCGGTCACCAGCGGCGTCTCCTCGCGAATCAGCGCATTGACGGCCTCCCGCTGGGGCCACGCCGCCCGGCGAATACCGAGCAATTCCCGCCGCATCATGTGGATGCGGCGCAGCCCGCGCGGGGTGGGCCGCGTGAGGATCGCTTCTTCCAGCTCATACAGCTGGTCGCCGATGGTCTCGATCAGCGGATAATAGGCATCGATTACCGTGTCGATCAGCGCGTACGCCAGGTAATCGGGGCCCATGGTGCGGATCGGACCCTTGCCGACCCGAATCCGTTTCCGTACCGGATCGAAGACGTCGCCGTAGCGCTCCTGGAAGGTCAGCACGTAATTGCGGCCGATGAAGAAGCTGACCTGCTCCGCATCCACCTGCTCCTCGTCACCCACCCGGGCCATCCGGGCCACGAAGAGATGCTGGTCTTCATAGCTCTCGGACTTGGGACGCTGGGGCACGTTGACCGCGTCTTCCAGCGCCAGCGGATGGATGTCGAAGATCTCGGCGATCTGCCGCAGCACCGCCTCATCACCCAGGCCCTGCACGTCCACCCAGGTGACACCCTTGGCGTTGGCGTAGCGGCGCAGCTCGTCGGGGCTCGCTGCATCGTGCTCCTGCAGGCCTTCGGTGGTATAGCACATCAGATGAACGACCGGCTTGGGCGCATCGGGCTCCATCATCAGGGTGCCGGGCATGGCGCCCACCGGAGGATGCCGCTTCCGGAAGGTGAAGAGCCGAGCGGCACCAGCGACGACAGGCTGACGAAGCAGATTCACTGGAGTCTCCCCCGGACGGGTCAGGCGTTCAGGCGCAGGCCGGACGCAGTGATTGCCTCGGCCCGCCCATTCATTCTATCACCCTGTTACAGTGACTGCCGTGCCTACTCGCCGGAGCCGGGTATGGGTGCTGGGGATCAGTGTGTCTTGGAGAGGATCAGTGTGCAGCGGAATCGAACGCGGAGCCGCAGAGGGCGCAGAGAATCCCAGAGAAGGATTGGCTGCCTCGGCGAGTCTCCGCGTCCTCTGTGCCTCTGCGGTGGATACTGTGGATCAAGAAGCCTCAGCTCTACTCGTGCCGTATCGCATCAATCGGCGAGAGCCGTGCCGCGCGCAGCGCCGGATATGATCCGAACACCAGCCCGGTCACCACCGATACCAGCGCTGCAATCAGCAGCGTGCTGACACTCACGCCGGCGTAGATCACCGCGTCGGCGTACTCGCGCATCAGCGCCGCGACGAGAAACGCGCCGCTCAGGCCCAGCGCGGCGCCGAGGGCACTGCCTACCGCTGAGATGGCGACGGACTCCGAGAGAAACTGGGAGAGCACATCACGGTTGCGCGCGCCGGCGGCCTTCCGGATGCCGATCTCCCGGGTGCGCTCGGTGACCGAGGCCAGCAGCACGTTCATGATGCCGATCCCGCCCACCAGCAACGCAATGCCCGCGAATGCGCCCATCGCTACCTTGAAGATGACGATCCCCTGCTGCACCTGCTTGAGCCGTCCTCCCTGATACGCCCGCACCTGGGCGCCGCCACCTCGGACTGCGACCCAGCGCCGGGTCGCCTCGCGCACTGAATCCACCACCTCGACGCTCCGCGTCCGGACCACCAGGCGCGGTGCCCTGACCTCGGTGGTCCGGGCCAGCGCGACAGCCCGCGCCGTAAACGGCACCGCAGCGCCCAGCAGCCGGGCGGCGGGGCCCTCTACCGGGGCCATCACTCCGATCACCGTGAAAGGCGTGCCCTCCAGCGTGATTGCCTTTCCCAGCGCAGTGGTTGCCGAATCCGGTGCAACCAGCGAGGCAAGCCTGGCTGAGATCATCGCGACACGCGCCGAGTCGGCCAGATCGGCGTCCGTAATGACGCGGCCGACCTGGAGCGGCGGTCCACCCGGGAGCTCAGCGCCCGATGAAGCAGCGATGACCATGGCGGCGCGCGCCGAGTCGGATCCCGGAATGCCCAACCGGCTGGCACCGCTCACGCTGATGCTGACCTTGGCGTCGGCGCCCAGCTGCTGCTGCAGGGACAGCAGGTCTCCCATGTCGTACCGGGCAAAATCGGTCCTCGGCACTGTGATGCCGTCCACTCGTTCATCCATTGTCGGCTGGACCAGGATGGTCTGCAGGTCGGTCGTCCGGTCGATCTGGCTCCGTGCAAACCGCTCCAGGCCGTCACCAATCGACAGCACGGCGACAAGTGACGCCATCCCCATGATGATGCCGAGGGTGGAGAGCAAAGTCCGAAGCGGACTATCCCGCAGGCTGTCGAGTGCGACCGTGAGGGAGGAACGGATGGCGGTCATGAGGTAGACGGTTAGACGGTTAGACGGCTGGAGGCTGGACGGCTGGACGGCTGGACGGCTGGACGCGAAGAAGCTAACCCATTCGTCACCCCCGCGAAGGCGGGGGTCCATGAGGGACTCGGGAATGGCGACCCACCCGGATGAGCCCTTATGGATTCTCGCTTTCGCGAGAATGACGAGAGCCGGCGTTCTCTCCAGCCGTCCAGCCGTCCAGCCGTCTATCTTTCCTCCATGACCGCGCCATCCCCCACCCTCCGCGCCCTCCTCACGGGCCTGATTGACTATGCGGGGCTGTTTCCCCCGGCCCAGCTCGCCATGGTGCCGGCGGTGCGCAACTATGCCGGCTACCGCGAGGATGAAAACGCCTGGGCGCTGGGCCGGTTCATCGTGCCGTCGGCACGGCTGGATGAATTCGATGGTGCCGCGGCCGCGCATCTGCCCAACGATGGAGAGCGGGATCCCTGGCTCATCAGCATGCTGGGCGGGCCCGATGCAGGACACGACGCCGAGCTGATCTTTGCCTTCAACGAGCGCCATGCCGCCGCCGGCGGCGGCATGGGCGCCATCGACACGATCGAGGTGAAGGCAACCAACGTCGATTCGGTGCGCCGCCTGGCCCGCTCGGCGCCCGATCAGGTGCGCGTGTTCGTCGAGATGCCGGTGGCGGACGACCCGGAGCCGCTGCTCTCCGCCATCCACGATGCCGGCGCGAGCGCCAAGATCCGCACCGGCGGCGTCACCGAAGATGTCATTCCCTCGGCCGATGAGGTCGCCCGGTTCATCAGCACGGCCGCCCGGTGCAATGTGCCGTTCAAGGCCACCGCCGGCCTGCACCATCCGCTGCATGGCGAGTACCGCCTCACTTACGAGCCGGGCAGCCGCATCGCACCAATGTACGGCTTTCTCAACATCTTCATGGCGGCGACCGCTGCGCGACAGGGCGCCGACCACCGCACACTCTGCCGCATGCTCGAGGACGGTGGTACCACCGCCTTCCAGTTTGGCCGCACCGGCGTCACCTGGAGCCATGGGCGCGTCGAACTGGAAGATATCGTCGCCATGCGCTCCGACTTTGGTATCTCCTTCGGATCCTGTTCCTTCACCGAGCCGATGGACGATCTCCATTCCATGGAACTCCTCTGAACGCCATGATGCGAACAGATGACTGACATCAACGCGACGCACGACCCTGAGCTGACCAGCTGGGTGGAGAGCGCCAACCACCCCGCCTCCGATTTTCCCATCCAGAATCTGCCCCTCGGCGTCTTCCGCCGCCGCGGCAGCGGCGAGCGCCCGCGTGTCGGGGCAGCCATTGGCGACCAGATTCTGGACATCACGGCGGCGCGCAGCCACTGGAACCTGGGCTCCGCTGCTGATGCCTGTGACAATCCCTCCCTCAACAACCTGATGGGAATGGGCGAAGCTGCGTGGAGTGCGTTGCGGCGTGCTCTGCAGTCGGTGCTGGCCCGCGGCGGCCGCTTTGCGGAGCATGCCCGGAAGCAGCAGGGCGATCTGCTCGTCCCCATGAATGAAGCGGAGCTGATGCTGCCGGCGGAGGTGGGGGACTACAGCGACTTCTACGCCTCGGTGCATCATGCCACCAATGTCGGGAGCATGTTCCGACCCGACAATCCGCTCATGCCCAACTACAAGTGGCTGCCGGTGGGCTACCACGGACGGGCATCCTCGCTGGTGCCTTCGGGTACCAGCGTGGCGCGGCCGAGCGGCCAGCGAAAGAAGCCGGATGAGGTGGCGCCATCGTTCGGGCCCTGCCGGCAACTGGATTATGAACTCGAGGTGGGTGCGTTCATCGGGCCGGGAAACCGGCTGGGTTCGCCGGTACCGATGAACCAGGCTGCCCAGCAGCTCTTCGGCCTCTGCCTGGTGAACGACTGGTCGGCACGCGACATCCAGGCCTGGGAATATCAGCCGCTGGGCCCGTTCCTCGCCAAGAATTTTGCGACCACCGTCTCGCCCTGGGTGGTGACCATGCAGGCGCTGGCGCCCTTCCGCGTGCCGGCCTATCGCCGGCCCGAGGGTGATCCGGCGCCGCTGCCGCATCTCTTCGATCCGGATGATCAGGAACGAGGAGGAGTGGACATCAAGCTGGAAGTCCTTCTCCGCACCAGCCGGATGCGGCAGGCCAACCTGGAACCGTACCGGTTGTCGCTGGGTGACTTCACGCAGATGTACTGGACCATGGCGCAGATGGTGGCGCATCACGCCAGCAACGGCTGCAATCTCCAGCCTGGAGATCTGATTGCGAGCGGAACCGTGAGCGGGCCGGAGCCCGGCTCGCGCGGCTGCCTGCTGGAACTCACGTGGCGAGGGCGCGACCCGATTGCGCTGCCCAACGGCGAGCAGCGCACTTTCCTGGAGGACGGCGACGAGGTCACGATGCGCGGCTGGTGCGAACGCGAAGGGGCTCGGCGGGTGGGGTTTGGAGTGTGTGTGGGTATGCGTAGGAGGGGTAGGCAGGTCGCATAGGGGATGCATCTCGCCCATCCTGCCCATCTCGCCTCATCCTGTCGTCACCCCCTCCGCCCTTCCAGCGGATGGAACTCGTTCCACCGGGTGATGTACGGCCGGATCATGAGATCAAGGAATCGCTCCGTGGCAACCGGAAAGGGAAACCGGCTGCGAAATTCGGACGAGGTCAGGCCCAGCATGGTGCGCAGGTGCCGGCCGAAACTCTGCGGTGAGGAATATTCCAGCCGATAGGAGACGTCGGCCACCGAGTACCCCTGGGTGCCGAACAGCCACGCAGCATGGAGCAGCCGGACAGCGGCGAGGTAATTCTTGGGGCTGGGCAGCCGGGCCCGCTGGAAGCGCGACATGAGGGTACTGGGGCAGACCCGGAGTTCGGAGGCCAGGCGGCGAACCGTCACCGTGTTGGGCGCCAGCCGAATGGTGGTTTCCAGGAAGAGCCGGGCATCGGGTGGTGCGTCCGGCAGGGCGCCCAGCACCGCACCCTGGATGCGGGCAGCAGCACGGGAGGCGGGGCGGGCCACCGCCTGCCTGAGTTGCGACCAGCCCGAGGGCGACGACACGTCCACGACTTCGCGTACCCCCGAGGCGCCCAGGCGCAGGAGCGCTTCCGACGACGCAGGATCGGGACGGGAGACCAGCGCCACGGTGGGCACGCCGGGAAAGTGCCGCACCAGTTGGCGCAGCGCGTCGGCATGATCGGGGGTGCAGCGGTGGACCGAGACCAGCACGGCGTCAACCGCGCGCTCGCGCACGACGCGCATGGCGTCGCGAACAGAATCCCGGTGCACCACGGAAAAGAGCCCATTGCCCGCGGCATCCACGCGCTGGCGCTCACTCTGAGTGAGCACCGCGGCGACGGTGAGCGGGTCGGTGTCTACGGACATGCAGGCCACGACCTGTTGGATTGTCGGCAATGAGCGTAACGTCGTGAGGTCAATGCCCGCGCAACCCTGGCTCCAACCCTGCCGCCGCGCCGGTGCGCTCAATGCGCAACCTTCCGGCGGCAGGGCGCATCTGAAACGCAAACCGCTCGTCCGCGCATCCTCCGCCGGGAACGGAGAATTTCGTGACTGACAACCCCGCTGATCTGGCCCGGCGCGTCTCGGACGCCCTGGGGCCGCAGTACCGGCTCGAAGGCGAGCTGGGCCGCGGCGGCATGGGCGTTGTCTTCCTCGCCCGCGACATCGCTCTGGATCGTCCGGTCGCAGTCAAGGTCATCCATCCCGAGCTCGCCGGGCATGAAAGCATCACCCGGCGTTTTCTTGACGAAGCCCGCACCATCGCCCGGCTGCGCCACCCCAACATCGTCGCCATCCACTCGTCCGGCACTAATGGTGACCTGCTCTGGTACGTCATGGACAGGGTGCCGGGTGAGACGCTGCGCGCCCGCCTGGACCGCGAGGGGCGACTGCCACCGGACGAGGCCGCCCGCATCACCGCCGACCTGGCCGGCGCACTGGATGCCGCCGGCGCCGCCGGCGTGGTCCACCGGGACATCAAGCCGGAAAACGTGCTGCTGGAAGCCGGCAGCGGACGGCCGCTCCTGGCCGACTTCGGCATTGCGCGCGCCATGGAGGTCGATAACACCGATCCGCGCACCGCCCTGGGGGTGGCCGTGGGCACGCCCACCTACATGAGCCCGGAGCAGGCCGCCGGCGATCAGGTGGACAGCCGCAGCGATCTCTATTCGCTGGGCGTGGTCGCCTACGAAATGCTGAGCGGCAAGCCGCCATTCCAGGGGCCGCACCGGCTGGTGGTGTCGCAGCACCTGTCCCAGCGGCCGGCCTCGCTGAAAAAGATCCGGCCCGAACTTTCCCCAGTGCTGGCTGATGTCGTCATGCGAGCGCTGGAAAAGAATCCCGCGGAGCGGTGGCAGAGCGGGGCCGAGTTCCGGCAGGCGCTCCTGGGGCAGGGGACTGGGAGAGGGGCGGCCGCAGGCCGCCCCCAGACGACGGCTCGGCGCCGCGCGCGGCTCGCGGCCATATTCGGGACGGCCGTGCTCCTGGTCGGCTTGGGCGCCGTGGCGCTCTTCGGCCGCAGAAATGGCCCGCCGGCGGGAGTCAACCCGCGCCTCTCGCTGCTGGTGCTGCCGTTCAGCAATCTTCGCCACAACCGCGCCCTCAACTGGCTCAGCGAAGGCAGTGTCAGCATGCTGGCCCTCAACCTGTCCCAATGGAACGACCTCAAGGTCGTGGACAACGAACGGCTGCATGACATTCTCGACCAGCACGACATCCGGAACGGCGCCGACGTCGGCCTCGACATGGCGCGGCGTCTGGCCCGGGAAGCAGGGGTGTGGACCGTCGTGATGGGCGAGTACGAGCAGGTGGGCGACTCCCTGCACCTGACCGCGCGGGTCTATGATGTCGCCTCCGGACAGAGGGTGGAGACCGCCGAGGTCTCGGCGGCGCCGGGCGATGATGTGCGGCCGGTGTTCGACGACCTCGCCGCCCGGCTGCTGGACCTGTCCGGCGCGCCGTCGGAAACCCGCACCGTCCTGGCCGAGGCAACCACCTCGTCGCTCGAGGCCTTCCGGGCCTACCTGCAGGGTTCGGAATCGCTGAACAACTGGGACCTGGCGGCGGCGGAGCGCTCGCTCAAGCGCGCTACCGACATGGATTCGACCTTCGGGCTGGCCTATTACAAGTACGCGCTGACCCGCGGCTGGCTGGTCGGGGCGGACGACTCCCTGAGTTCGGTTGCCATGGCGCGCGCCACCGCGCATTCCACCAGCCTGCCACAGCGGCAGCGGACCATCATCAACGCCTATCGCGCCTTTATCGGCGGCAGCTTCCGCGAGGCGCGCGGGCTCTACAGCCAGCTCATTGCCCGCGACACGACTGACGCTGACGCCTGGTATGGGCTTGGTGAAGCGTGGTTTCACGACGAGCGCGCGCCTGAGGGCCATGCCACGGCCATGACCGAGTCGCTTCGGGCCTTTGACCGGACGCTGGCGCTGGACCCCGACTACGCGCTTGCCTATGAGCACATCGAACAGATGCTGACCGGCGCCAGCCGGGACGGTGCCGGCATTGCCCTGATGCCCGGCGATTCCTTCGTGCCGGCGATGGGACGGAACGGGCGCAGCACACTCGACAGCGCCGCCCGCGCCGCGGCAGCACAGCGCGCCCGCAGTGCCGTCGTGACGCTGGCCCGGAACTGGGTCGCCACCCAGCCCACCACCTACCGGGCCCACAGCGCCCTGGTGGACGCCTACATCGCTTCCAAGGACTACCCTGCGGCGCTCGCCGAGCTGGCGCGCTACGACGCCGTCGCGGCCAACCATCCGGAAGTCCGCTTCGTCGAGGCGAGGATCCGCTTTGCCTCGGGTGACGTGGATCGTGCCGCGCAGCTTCTGACCCAGGCACTGGACTCGGTCACGCCAGACGATTTCCGGAGCTTCGAGAGCACCCCGAATGTGCTGGGGGATGTTGCTGCCGCCGCCAACGTCTTTGCCATGCGGGGCGACGTGGCCAACGCCACCCGCGCCATCGAGTTCACCGATCGCGTCCGCCAGGAGGTGTTTCCGGGCCTCGTGGCCAGCGCGGGGGGAGGAGATCAGTGGCGCCGTTCCGCGCTGGCGCAGCTCTATGGCAACCTGGGCACGCCGGACGCGGCGCTGCGGCGCGTGTGGCATGCGACGGCCGAGGACTCGCGCCTGGCCCCACCAGAGCGGCGGAAGGCCATCCTGCGTGCCGGCGCCCCCGCGGCGGTGGGACTCTTCACCGGGCTCGTAATCGACACGTCGGCCCTGGCGGAACTCACTGCGCTGACCGGCGAGCCGCCCGCGCCCGAACTGCAGGCCTGGATGGCGCTTGCCCGGCATGACACGGCCGAGGCCCGGCAACTGATCTCGCAGCAGGACACCACCCGGCGGGAGAACGACCCGCGACCCCTCGCGGCGGCCGTCTATGCCGAGCTGGGCGAGTACCAGACGGCGCTGAAACTGCTCGAGTCATTCTCGCCGGCGGAATTTTCCACCCGCGGGTTCGATCCGCGCTGGGGCCTGCTCGGCCGGGTGCGCCTGCTGCGCGCCTCGATCGAGGCTCGACTGGGGCATGCGGATGCCGCCCGGCAGGAATACCAGCTCGTGCTCGCGCAGTGGAAGGATGCCGATCCGAGCATGCAGGAATACGTCCGCATGGCCCGGGTCGGGCTGGCGGCATTGGAAGAAGGTTAGACGGCGAGACGGCGAGACGGCGAGAGCGGCGAGCGGCGAGACGGCGAGACGGCGAGACGGCGAGTATGTGCTGGTGAGAACCAATCGTCCAGCCGCCTAGCCGTTGAGCCATCCAGTCGCCTATCTTTCCCCCGGGCCGGGCGTGATGGTCGCGGGCGCGGAGACGCGTTCGAGGAAAGTCCGAGCTCCAGAGGGCAGACTGCCAGGTAACGCCTGGGCACCGCAAGGCGACGGACAGGGCCACAGAAAACAGACCGCCACGTGCGCAAGCACGCGGTAAGGGTGAAACGGTGGGGTAAGAGCCCACCGCCCCGAGCGTAAGCAAGGGGGCACGGTAACCCCCAGTCGGAGCAAGACCAAATAAGCGGCGAGGTGCGGCCCGCACCGACCATCCTGAGCGCAAGCGAAGGAAGCCGCGGGTAGGTTGCTTGAGGCGGCCGGCGACGGCCGTCCCAGAGAGATGACCATCTCCTGCAAGGGAAACAGAACTCGGCTTACTGCCTGGCCCAGGCGGCCCCCGAATCCGGTTCGGGGGCCGCTTTACGTGCGCCCTAGCACAGTGCCGGACCGGTGGCCTACCTTATGCTGTCCCGTCCGGCTTCCGCCGGCGGGACAGCCGGTTCACCGGCGGCCCGATCTCGCTTCGAGGAACCCATGACTACGCGTTCGCTGTCGTTCGCCCTGCTGGCCACCACCCTGATGCTGCCGCTGTCGGGCAAGGCGCCCACCACGCTCAGGTACAAGGTTACCCAGCATTTTGCCCAGACCATCGACCTGTCGGCCATGGGCCAGGATGTCCAGTCCCAGCAGGCCACCTTCGATGCCTATCTGACCGTGACGACCCAGGACAGCGCGGGCGGGCACGCCCTGAGCGTCAAGGTGGACTCGGTGATTCCCGCGGCCGACGCCGATCCAATGGTCGCGAATACGCTGATCGGCCAGTTGAAGGACGCCAACGGCAGCGGCTTCGTCGATGGCAGCGGCGAGGTGAGCGGGTTCGCGTCAGGGATGGGTGGAGCGGGACTCAAGGGGCTGGTTCAGGTGCTCTATCCCAAGGTCCGCAAGGGCGTGAAGCCCGGGGACAAGTGGACCGACACGAGCTCGGTGACCGACTCCGTGCCCGGCGGGGCCGTGACCCGGAATGTCATCACGAACTACACCGCCACGGCGGGCGACACGTGGAATGGGCAGGCCACCGTCAAGCTGGTGACGGCCAGCTCCTACACTATTGCCGGCGGGCAGAGTGGCATGAGCCTCGAGGGCAATGGCAGCAACAACGGCACTGTGACGCTGAGCAAGGCCGGCCACGCGGTCTCAGCCGAGAACTCGGGCCAGGTCAACATCACGGCGACCACGCCGCAGGCGCCCGCGCCACTGCCGATCGTCAACAAGACGGCTTCATCAGTAGTGCTGCTACCATAAGCGGCGGATGAAAGTCCTGATTCGGGCGGGCGCACTGCTGGGCCTCGCTGCCTGTGCGCCCGCGGCCTCGAGCGGGGCCGGAAACGGGGGCGGTGTCGTGCCGCCGCCGCCGGGCGCCGAAGCGCCTGCTGCGCCGGCGCCCAAGCCTGGCGGTAACGAGCACGGCAAGGCCGTGGTGCTCAAGCTTCCACCGTATGATCGCTATCTGGTCGAACGCGCGGACACGCTCACGCTCCAGCTGCCCGATGGCAGTACCCAGACGCAGGCCTATCGCTGGAGCGCCTGGATGGACGCGCGCGCCTCGGTCGAGACCGGCGGATATCACCTGGTGCTGACGCTCGATTCGCTGGAGGTCGATGCGCCGGGCGGCATGCCGGGCCAGCCCGCGCTCGACAGCGCCCGCGGCACCCGCTGGACCGCGCATCTGGATCCCGATGGCCGGCTCAGCAGCATGGAAACGGACCGGGAAAGCTCCATCGCCAGCCAGTTTGGTGCGATGCTGTACTACATCTACCCGCCGCTTCCCGGCAACGACGTGCGTTCAGGAGCCACCTGGACCGACTCCACCACCGCGCCGACGCGGGCGCAGAACTTCGATGTCCAGGAGACGGCCCGCATGGATTACCTGGTGACCGGTCCGGCGGTCCACGGCGACCGGGCCGTTCTCATGATCAGCGGCCACGGTACTTTCACCCGCACCGGTTCGGGCCTCCAGTACGATCAGCCCATGCAATATCAGGCCGACGGCCAGCGGCAGGTGAATTTCTACCTCAGTCCCGACGGGACGCCGGCCGGCATGGACGGATCGGAAGCAAGCAAGTTCGTCATCACCGTGCCGGCCGTGGGGCAATCGCTCAACGCGGACCAGCGCGGCTCCTTCCGAATCAGCCCAACCGGCGAGAGCTGATCCCGGGTGCGGGTTCTTCGCCGCACCATCCTGGGCATTGGCATCGGAGCCGGGCTGTTCGTGGCCTGGCTCTTTGCCATCTGGCCACCGCCAGTCTGGTATGCGACCCACTTTCCGGCGCGCACCGCGTTCATGGCCATGCGGGAGCGAAGCGGCGTGGAACTGGTGTCTTACCAGCCCGTTCCGCTTGACAGTATCGCGCCACTGTTCGCACAGGCAGTAATCACCGGCGAGGATAACCGGTTCTGGAGCCACGCCGGGCTGGATTTCGTCGAGCTCCGGCACGCTGTGGGCTATCGGCGGGATGACTTTTCCGTCACCCGCGCCCGCGATGTTCGGGACATGCTGTGGGCCCTCGGGCATCTGTGGAGCCGGCGGGAAGAACTGCGCGGCGCCAGCACCATCACCCAGCAGCTGGCCAAGAACCTCTACCTCTCACCCTCACGCAACCCGCTGCGGAAATTCAAGGAAGCTGTCACGGCCTACCGCCTGGAGCTGGCGCTTGGCAAGCGCCGGATTCTCGAGCTGTACCTGAATGTCGTGGAACTGGGGCCAGGCATCTGGGGCGTCGGTGCGGCAAGCGAGGCCTATTTCGGCATCCGACCCAGCCGGCTGACCCGTGACCAGGCGGCAGCGCTGGCCGGCTCGCTTCCGTTTCCGCTGGAATCGAATCCCCATACCGCTCCCGGGCGAATGCGCTGGCGACAGTCGTGGATCCTCAGGCGGATGCAAGGCGAGGCGGCGGAGTGACGACCTGTCCACCCTGTCACCTGCATCACAGCGCGCCCAGCCACTTCATGCCAAGCTGTTATCTTCAAACAGGTAACGCTTCAGGCTGGAGGTATGGATCATGAACGACTACGAAGAGCGGCGTGGTTCGTTTGGGCGCTCGCTCGGCGCCATGACGGTGGCCGCGGCGGTCGGTGCGGGTGTCGCCCTGCTTTTCTCGACCGAAACGGGTCGCAAGACCCGTCGGAAGGTATCGAGCCAGATTCGGGAGATGGAATTGCGCGATCGCGCCGAGATGCTGAGCGCCGCCGCGCTCGAGGGCATTGAGATGATGCGTGGGCGGCAGTCGCATCGGCGGCGGACCACCATGTATGCCGCGTTGGGCACGGCTGCCGGCGCCGCTGCCGCCGCGCTGCTGGCCCCGGAGAGCACGCGCCGGGCACGCATCTGGGTCGAGGATACGCTGGATGAACTTCGCCACAACGCGTCGACCCGCTGGCGGGTGCACCGGGCCAGGCGCGACAACCGGATGACGCCCGATACGGCGCACGCCATGCGCCGCCTCGAGGATTCGATGGATCTGGAGCCCGAGCGGGACTACGTGAGCCCGGTGGCGGTACCGGAAGAACCCCACGGGGACATGCCGGGGTTGTAGAAGGGTGATCAGTCGTCGGTCTTCGGTCGTCAACTGCTGGTGAAGACCGACGACCGACGACACCCCTAATCCACCAACCTCAACGGCATTACCAAGGCGAGGTAACTGGCCGGATCGTCCCAACCGACTGGTTCGCAGGTCGCGGCGCGTTCGGGTGCCTTGAAGGTCAGCCGCACCTCGTCGGTGGGCATGAACTTGAGCACCTCGAGCATGTAGGCCGCGTTGAAGCCGATTTCCAGCGGATCGCCCTCGTAGCTGACCGTCACCTCTTCCTGCGCCTCCCCCAGGTCCGGCGTCTGCACTGACAGCTTGCACGCCCCGTTCGCGAAGCCCATCCGGATCCGATGGGTCTGGTCGCTGGCCACGATATGCATGCGCCTGAGCGCCGAGGTGAGCGCTGCCTTGTCCACGGTGGCGACCTTGTCGTTCTCCCGTGGAATGACCTGCTCGTAGTTGGGGTAGGGCCCTTCGATCAGCCGAGTGAAGATCTGGGTGGTCTTGCTGCGGAAGGCCAGGTGATTCTCGCTCCGCGCGATCTCGACGTCCTCGTCGGAGCCGAACAGGCGGCGGATCTGTTCCAGCGCCTTGGGCGGCACGATCAGGTCCGCCTCGGCGCCGGAACCGGCCGTGGTGGGCACGTCCATCTTGGCCAGCCGATGGCCATTGGTGGCGACCATCCGCATCCGTTCGGGTCGCAGTTCCCAGAGCACGCCGTTCAGGATGGGGCGGCTCTCTTCCGTGCTGGCGGCAAAGGCGACGTGAGTAATGAGTTTCTGCAGGTCTCCTGACGTGGCGTGCCAGGCCTTGTCGAACTTGACTGCCGGGAAGGCAGGAAATTCTTCCCGTGGCAGGCCAAGAAGGCGAAAGCGCGATCGGCCGCATTCGATGGTGACCCGCTGTTCGCCGGATGCCGTGAGCCGGATAGACGCGCTGGGAAGCTCGCGTACGATCTCCACCAGCTTGCGAGCCGGCAGGGTGATGGCTCCTTCCTGGTCCACCGAGGCGCTGGCGGTGGTGGTGACGGATATGTCGAGGTCCGTTCCGCTCAGGCGAATGCCGTCCTTGGTGGCTTCGAGCAGGATGTTGGCCAGCACCGGAAGCGTGGTCTTGGACGGCACCGCTGCCGCGACAGCGACGAGCCCTTCCTGCAACTGCTCCCGCGTGATTGTCAACTTCATGCATGACCTCGGTGTGCTATGATAGATACTACAAGACCATTTTAAATAACTAGCAGCAGTAGTAGAGGGTCTGGAAATGTGGACCGGCGCGCGAACCCCTGATCCTCAAAGCGCATCCAGTACCCACCTGCTGTTGAACTTCTGTGTGCGTGGTGGAAGATAGACGCTCAAGTCCGCTCTTTCACGCCGTGATCAAGATTCCCCACACCGCCGCTTGTCCACGCGTGGACAGTCGTGGGGAAGAATCAATCGACCGTGACCAGTTCCTGCCGTGCATGCTCCACCCGTTCACGGAATGCCCGGTCCCGTTGCATCTGCCGGTGGACCTTGTCCACGCTGTGAATGACGGTGGAGTGATCCCGCCCGCCAAAGGCATGGCCAATCTCCACCAGCTGCATCTGCAGCAGTTCCCGCGCGAGATACATCGCAATCTGCCTTGGCACGGTAAGGGTCTTGATCCGCGCCTTGCTGCGCAGGCCCTCGGGCGTCACTCCCCAGCGCCGGGCCACCACTTCCTGCACCCGGTTGATGGTGGGCTTGGGCTGGCCTTCCTGGTCCTCGCTGTCGCCCCGGATCTTGTCCGCCAGGGCCTCGCGCGCCAGCTCGATCGAAATCTCCCGGTGCTTGAGTGAAGCATACAGCAGCATCTTGATGATGCACCCCTCCAGCTCGCGCACGCTCGAGCGGACGTGTTCGGCGATGAACCGGAGCACGTCGTCCGGAATGGTGAGCTCCAGGTGGTCCTGCTCCTGCTTCTTCCGCAGGATGGCAATGCGGTGCTCCAGGTCCGGCTGCCCGATATCCGCCACCATGCCCCATTCGAAGCGGCTCACCAGCCGTGCCTCGAGGTTGGGGATGTCCTTGGGCGGCCGGTCCGACGTCAGCACGATCTGGCGGCCGGCCTCGTAAAGTGCATTGAACGTGTGGAAGAACTCCTCCTGGGTCATCTCCTTGCCTTCCAGGAAGTGCACGTCATCCACGAGGAAGAGATCCGCATCGGCTCGGTAGCGGCGCCGGAATTCCGGCATGGTCCGACCGTGAATGCTCTCGATTACCTCATTGATGAACTGTTCTGCCCCGACGTACAGCACCCGGGTCGAGGGGTTCTTCCGCAGCACCTTGTGCGCGATCGCCTGCATCAGGTGGGTCTTGCCCAGCCCGGTCGCTCCATAAATGAACAGCGGATTGTAGGTCTTGCCTGGCGCCTCCGCCACGCCGTGGGCGGCCGCGGCGGCCAGCTCGTTCGACTTGCCGATGACAAAATGCTCAAAGGTGTAGCGCTCGTTGAGCGGCTGGGTCGTCGAGTTGATCGCCGCCGGCGTCGCGGTACTCGGGGCCGGCGCGACGAAGAAATCCATCTGGGGCCTGGTCTGGCGGTCGGCCAGTACCTGAAACCGGATGTTGAGGTCCTGGCCCATGACGTCCCGGGCAATGCGGGCCAGGATGGGAAGATGCTTGGTCTCGTTCCACTCGACCGCAAACTGGTCGGGTGCCCCCACGACGAGATGCTCCGCATCCAGCGAAATCGCCTCGGTGGGTTCGAGCCAGCTGTGAATGGTGTGTTCGGGGAGCTCACGCGCAGCGGCTTCCAGAATTTGCTTCCACGCGTCCCGTGCGGACAACTGCATTTGTACTCGAAACTGATGAGGGTGATTCCAAGGGCGAGGGATGTTACGAGTCGGGTGTGGAAAAGTCAAATGGGGTCGCGAGTCGCGAGTCATGAGTCGTGGGTCGAGTGCCTCAGGAGTGGATTCTCCCACCGTCTTCATCCTGAAGGAGTGCAGCGACTGAAGGATCCACCAGCGCATTCCGGGGAATGGCAAAGCAGATCCTTCGCGTTGCCCAGGATCGGGGGTTAGGTTTTTTCAATCGGCGACCTTCGGCTCCCACGACCCACGACCCACGACCCACGACCCACGACCCACGACCCACGACCCACGACCCACGACCCACGACCCAACTTGACCCAACCCCATCCCCTTGGCTAACTTCCCCGGCTCACTGGAGGAGTCGCTCGATGAAGCCGTCGTATCGTCCGCGCAACAAGCGCCGGATCGCCAAGCATGGATTCCGCGCCCGCATGGCCAATCGGTGGGGCCGTGCGGTCTTGTCGCGCCGTCGGAAGAAGGGGCGCAAGCGCCTCACGGTTTCCATTCCGTCCAAGCACGGGAGCGCCTGACGGCGCCGGAGCGTCTCGCCCGGGCCGCTCGGCTCGGGCGGGCCGCAGATATTCGCCGATGCCTGCAGATGGGACGGCGCCGGCGGTTTGAGCACCTCGAGATGATCTGGGTCGACAATGCAACGGGCCACCCGCGTCTGGGACTCATCGTTCCGAAGTTTGGAGCGAACGCGGTGGCCCGTAATCGTTTGCGGCGCAGGATCAAGGAAATCTGGCGCCGGGAGATTCAGCCAGTGCAGCCCGCTTGGGACCTCATCGTCCGGATCCGCCGCGAGGCGTACCAGCAGTCCTTTGCCGACCTGCGCCACCAGCTCATCGGCTGGCGAGACATGGTGCTGCCGGACGGTGGCTGATGCTCGATCTCCGCACGCTGCCGCGGCGGCTCCTGACCGGAATGATCCGCGGGTACCAGCTCGTTATCTCACCGGCGCTCCCCGCCGCCTGCCGCTACACTCCGACCTGCTCGCAGTATGCTCTGGAAGCGATCCAGCGCTACGGCGTCCTCAAGGGATCCTGGCTGGCCGCGCGCCGGGTGGCCAGATGTCACCCGTTTCATGAAGGTGGCACTGATCCCGTTCCCTGAACCCGTGACCTGACAAGACATGGACCGTCGTGTCATCTGGGCAGTGGCGCTGATGATGCTCGTCGCGCTCGCTCCCACGTTCTTCCTGAAGCGCCCGCCGGCGCCAGTAGCATCTCCGGCGGATTCCGCCGCTGCCATATCCCGGCCGGCCGACACGGCCGCGCCCGCTCCCGCCGTCCCTGGGGCCGTGGGCCCGGTCGATTCGCTGGCGACCGCGACGGTGACGCCGCCCACCGCGGCTCCGGCCGACACCGTGACGGTGACATCGCCGCTCTACAGCTTCCGGCTCTCGACTCGAGGTGCCGCGCTGATCGGCGCCCGGCTCACCCGATACCGCTCCATGGGCTTGGGCGATTCTGCCCAGGCCGAGCTGGTGCGGCCGGGCGAGCGCCTCTATGCCCTCGCCATCGTGAGCGGCCGCGACACCATTTCGCTCGAGAACTGGAGTTTTGTCCCCTCGGCGCGCCAGGTCTCGGTGGAAGAAGCCCCGGCGCCGCTCACCTTCACCGGCAGCAACGGGGCCTTGAGTGCCCGCATCACCTACACCTTCTATCCGGGCTACCGCTTTGACGTCGAAGCCCAGGTGAATGGCGTGGGGGCGAGTGGTGGCCTCGCCATGATCGGGCTGGGCACCGGCCTGGAGAATACTGAAAAGGACTCGCTGCAGAACTTCATCAAGTACGCCGTGGTGGTGAAGAACAGCGGGGCGGACCGGACCGATTTCCGGTCGCTCGACCCGGGGGAATTCAAGGTGATCCCGGGCCCGTTCGAATGGGCCGCGGTCAAGTCCAAGTACTTTGTGGCGAGTCTGTTTGCCTTTGACAGCAGCTCCACCACGGGGCGCATCAGCGGCGTCACGGCGGCCGTGCCGGCGTCGGAAGGAAAGAACCCCCACGCCGCGCGGGTCCGCGTCACGATGCCGGTTCCCGCGGCCGGCACCATCCGGTTCAGCGGATATGTGGGGCCGATGGAGTACGACCAGCTCCGCAGCATCGGCCACGAGTTTGATGACGTGAACCCCTATGGCTGGCCGGGGGTCCGCACCGTCATCCGCTTCTTTGCGGTGCCGGTGCGCTGGCTGCTGGTGCAGATGCATGCGCAGCTGAACCTGGCCTATGGCCTGGTGCTGGTGCTCTTTGGCATCCTGGTGCGCCTGCTGCTCTGGCCCCTCAACCAGAAGGCCATGCGCGCCAACATGCGGATGCAGGAGCTGCAGCCGGTGCTCAAGGCGGCACAGGAGCGGCACAAGGACAATCCGCAAATGCTGCAGCAGGAGATGTTCCGGCTGTACAAGGAGTACGGCGTCAATCCGATGAGCGGCTGCTGGCCCATGATGCTGCCCATGCCCATCCTGTTCGCACTCTTCTTCGTCTTCGAGAACGCCATCGAGCTGCGGGGCCAGAGCTTCCTCTGGCTTCCGGACCTTGCCCGTCCCGATCCGCTCTACATCATCCCGGTGGTAATGGGCCTCTCGATGTATGCGGTGAGCAAGGTGGGCCAGATGGGGATGCCGCCCAATCCTCAGATGAAGATGATGCTCTACGTCATGCCCATCATGATGACGGTCTTCTTCCTGCGCTTTGCCTCGGGGCTCAACCTGTACTATGTGGTGAGCAACCTGGCGAGCATCCCGCAGCAGTGGATGCTGGGCCAGGAGCGGCGCCGTCGCACGGCGCTGGCCATCGCGAATGTGACGACGCACAACGAAGCGCCTGCCGGAGGAGGCACCGGAAAGAAGCGTCGGAAATCCTCATGACCGACGACTGATGACCGACGACCATCATGCTGTCCGACCCCATCGCCGCCCTCGCCACCCCGCCCGGTCGTTCGGCCCTCGCGGTCGTGCGCCTGGCGGGCACCGGGGCCTTTGACGTCGCCCGACGCGTAGTCAGGCGCTTCGAGTTGCGGCCGAGGGTTGCCGTGCTCGCCACATTCGTGGACAGCAAGGGCGAGCCGATCGACCGCGGCATCTACACCAGTTTCCCATCACCCCACAGCTTCAGTGGCGACGATACGGTGGAGTTCTCCTGTCACGGAGGACTCACGGCCCCAGCCCGTCTCCTCGCCGCGCTTCACGCCGCCGGCGCCCGTCCGGCAGCGCCCGGCGAATTCACCCGTCGCGCGGTATTGAACGGGCAGCTCGACCTGCTCCAGGCCGAAGCCGTGGGCGACCTCATCGATGCCACGGCGCCGGCCCAGGGTCGTGCCGCCTTGGCCCAACTCGACGGCAATCTCTCCCGGCGGATCCGGCAGCTCCGGGAGCAGCTGCTCGAGGTGGAGACGCTGCTGAGCTACGACATTGATTTCCCCGGCGAAGACGATGGCCCCATCCCACCGGAGCGCCTGCGCGACGCCCTGGAGCGCGCCGCCGCACAGGTGGACCGACTGCTGGCAACGGCGCCAGCCGGCGAGCGGCTGCGCGAGGGTGCACTGGTGGTGATCGCGGGCCGGCCCAATGCCGGCAAGTCGTCGCTCTTCAACGCGTTGCTCGGCAGCGACCGGGCCCTGGTCACGGAGATTGCGGGCACCACGCGCGACGCCATCGAGGCACACCTCGGTTTCCTCGACTGGCCGGTGCGGCTGGTGGACACCGCCGGCCTCCGCAGCACGGATGACCGCATCGAGGCCATGGGCGTCGAGGTGAGCCGGCGGTGGCTCGAGGCCGCCGACCTGGTGCTGCTGTGCGTTGAATCGGGACGCGATCTCACGGCCGACGAGCGTGACCTCGGCACGCGCTATCCGTTGCTGGTGGTGAGGACCAAGGCCGATCTCTATCCCGATGCCGATGGCGTGTCCGCCGTGAGCGGGGAAGGGCTGGACCGGCTCCGCCGTCTGGTGGCGGAGCGATTGTTCGGAGGCCGGGTGGCGCTGGCCGATCTTGAGCCGGGGCTGACGCGGGCGCGCCATCGCACCGCGCTGGCCGCGGCTCAGGGCGAACTCGCTGCCGCGCGCCCCTTCCTGGGCCGGGACGGCGACGCCGCGCTGGCATCACACCACATCCGGCGGGCCGTGCTCAGTCTCGATGAATTGATTGGCGTGGTGGATGTCGAGGATGTGCTGGACCGGGTCTTTGCCGGATTCTGTGTGGGGAAATAGGCGCAGGGGCGACGCATGCGTCGCCCCTGCGCCTATTTCTTCCCGTCTTCCCACCTGCATCACGCCGTCTGAATCCCCCGCGCCGCCTCTTCCGCTGCGGCGATATCCTCGGCGCTGGCGCGCAGGGCGTCGGCGATCCCGCGCTCACGCACGATGGCATCGCTCATCCGCCATCCCAGGTAATAGCCGGCTCGTTCGGGAAGCACTCGTCCGTTGACCAGCCGGGCGCTCGGGCTCATCCCGCCGGTCAGGTACCGGAGCCTGAGGCCCAATCCCCGCAGGTCCAACTCCGGGCCGGTGACCCGGCGCAGCAGTGACTCCATTTCCCGAAGCCGGGTGTACTGGCGCCGCGGGTAGCCGAAATAATCCGCCGCGCCGAACCCGGGCGCCACCATCTCGGCGGCGTGCACCGCCAGCCCCTCGTTGACCAGCAGCTCCCGCAGCGTCGCGCGGCTACCGGTGGCCCAGAAGTCGTAGTAGCCGGCGTTTTCGTCCACCAGCCGCTTCATCTCGCTTGCGCTCGTGGGCGAAGTGTATCGCACCGCATGCGCGAGTTCATGGGCCACCCAGACGGGAATCAGCTCGGGGGAAAGTCCCATGCCGTAGGTTTCAGCGTTGGGCCGGCCGGTAAAGTGCTCCACACAGATGAACGCAGCCCCACGCCCGTCGAGCACCAGCTCGCCGGCATTGGCCGCGCCCATGCCCACCATGAGGTAGACGTCCGTGGGTCGGTCGAGCCGAAGCAGGTCGGCAGCGGCACCGGCGGCATCTTCGGCCAGCACGTCGAGATCATGTGACACCATGACGGCGCGGAGATCGTCCCGCCTGGCCCGCAGCGCGTCCTGTACCACTCGTGCAGCCTGCGGCGAATCCGGATCGAGCACATAATTGCGCCAGTAGGCATCGAGCACGGGCCGGTGCGCCTCGCGATAGCGGGCATACGCAGCTTCAGGTTCGTCAGCATCGATGACGGAGAGAAATTCTGGCAACAGATTGATGAGCACGCGCCATGATAGAACGTGGGTGGTGTCTACGCAAGACGGAAGACGGGAAGACGGGAAGGCGGGAAGGCGGGAAGAAATTAGCGGTAGGAACTTCCGGTCTTTCCGTCCTCCCGGCTTCCCGCCTGCTTGTTGCGCGAGACTTCGTCCAGGAACCGGCGCTCGGTGGGCGTGAGACTCGCGATTCCATTGGCGCTGATTTTGTCGAGCAGGCGGTCGAGCTCGGCGGTGGTGCTGTCGGGTTCGGGCCGGGTGCGGCTCCGGACCGTGGCTGGTGGCGAGCGCCGGCCTCTCGCAGCCTCACGCGCGGCCGGCGGCACCCGCACCATCCGTTCAACCGGGCGCGGCTGGAACCCGGGCCCCTGGGAGGGTTGCAGGCGGAAGAACAGGAAACCGAAGATGGCCCCACCCACGTGTGCGATGTGGGCGATACCGTCACCCGGCGCCAGCAGCGAGAAGGTCACGTCCAGCGCCACCAGGCCAATCACCAGCGTGCGGGCGCGGATCGGCACCGGAATCGGAAAGACAAAGAGGCGCGCGTCGGGCCAGTACAACGCGAATGCCACCGCCAGGCCCAGAATGGCGCCGGATGCGCCGATGATGGGGCCCACCGGCATCACCAGGCTCAAGGCCCAGCAGAATGCTGCCGCGCCGATACCGCAATAGAAGTAATAAAGCAGGAATTTCCGGCTGCCCATCCGCTCCTCGACCGGGCAGCCGAAGACGAACAGGCCGAGTGAATTGGCCAGCAGGTGGAGCAGGCCGCCGTGGACAAAGAGATAGGTGACGAGACCCCACGGCTGGGAGATCACGTGTGCGGGGTCGAACGCGAGCGCCAGGCTGATGCCGGGCGCCGTAAAGATGGTCTCCAGCAGGAGCAGCACCACGGCGTTGGCGGCAATCAGGCGGCCAACCCATGGGGTGATCCGGGGATACGACAGCAAGCTCATGGGCGCGGGCGCCTTGCCTCTTTGGTGTCCGGCATGCCGCTACTACTCAGCGGGCCGGCGTGCGGAGCGGCAGATCCGCTCACACAGCTCGGGAAATTCGATGCCGACCGCCGCCGCCGACTGCGGCATGAGGCTGGTGGCCGTCATGCCCGGCAACGTATTTACCTCTAAACAGAAGAGCCGGCCCTCGGGTGTCAAGCGAAAATCCACCCGGGAGTACCCCCCCAGCTTCAGGGCCTCGTGGGCCAGGACGCCGAGCCGGGCGCACTCGCGAGCCACCGGCTCCGGCAGGTCGGCTGGAAAGGTCTCCGTGGACATGCCGGGCGTGTATTTGCACTCATAGTCGAAAATATCATGCCGGGGGACGATCTCACCGACGGCGAGCGCCCGTCCGTCAAGAATGCCCACCGTCAGCTCGCGACCCGGGATGAACTGCTCGACGATGACTTCGTCGTCGAACTGTCCTGCCAATGCGACAGCGGCCTCGAAGTCGTCAGGCCGCTGCACCACCGTGAGTCCCACCGTGGAGCCCTCCTTGGAGGGCTTGACCACCACAGGCCAGCCGAACTGCTGGCCAGCCCGGTTCACCGGCACTGGCGCCATGCACCAGTCAGGGGTCGGGACGCCGGCCTGGCGAAAGAGCCGCTTGGAGATGTCCTTGTCCATGGCCATGCCACTGCCCAGGCGACCGCTGCCGGTGTAGGGCACACCCACCATTTCCAGCAATGTCTGCAGGGTCCCGTCCTCACCGTGGCCGCCGTGCAACGCCAGAAACAGGACCTCCGCATCGCGGACGGCCCGGAGCCCGGCCAGTCCCGAAAGGAGGAGGCCCCGCTCCAGGCTCCTGAGCCGCTCGAGCGACGGTGGCTCGGCACCCACCGCCGTGGCGAGCAGACCGGGCTCTTCCTGCTCCGGTACGTAGCCGAGGGCGGTATCCACCACGGCGACATCATGGCCCCGCGAGCGCAGTGCCGCGACGATCTGTCCGGCGGATGCCAGTGCCACATCGCGTTCGGAGGAGGTGCCGCCGGTCAATACGGTGATGTGCATGCAGCCCATGTATGTAACGTGAATTGAAGGGGCGACGCTTGCGTCGCCCGGGATCCCGGGAATGCGTCGCCCGGGAACGCGTCGCCCGCACGTCAGGCCCGAAGCATCCCCGTCCTCAGCATGCGTTCGATCGCCCGTTCGGGGTTCATCGCAATGTAACGCCGCACGTAACCCAAGGCTCGCTGGTTCGGAATGATGCGATCGTAATAGCCGCGCTGCCATACTGCGGCGCCGGATGTGCCTCGCAAGCGGTTGATCTGCCGTGCTGCGCATGATTTGAAGCCGCCAACCACCGCGCCAAGGGATGGTCGGCGTGCGACGACACCTTGGCTTGCATTCGTGAGAGTGACGATGCCATGGACATGGTCAGGCATCACCACGAATTCATCAAGCTGGATTGCCTCGTGATGATTCAGCAGGTCATGCCACGCTGCCAGCGCGACTGCTCCCGGCTTGCTCAGATGCACGCCATCCGATTCGAGCCATCCAAAGATCGGCCGGCGTCGAGTGGTGCAGACAGTGATGAAATAGTGGCCTGGCGAGGTGTAGTCGTGTGATGCGTGCCGCATGTTGACACGACACGGGAGGTCGATAGGCATGGCGGTTTCCCGAAACAGGGTGTCGGGGAACGGTGCCATAGCGGGTGGCCGAGATCTTCACCGTCTTGACGCGTGAGTAAACGATTCCACGCGCATCGGGTCCGGCGGCCGTGCGTGGGGTGACGGGATACTGCACAGGCGCCGGGTGACGGCGAAACCAACGGACGGGCGTCGGGCGTCGGGCGACGAGGTACGGGACTGGCGTCGGGCGACGGGGTACGGGACTGGCGTCGGGCGACGGGGTACGGGACTGGCGTCGGGCGACGGGGTACGGGACTGGCGTCGGGCGACGGGGTACGGGACTGGCGTCGGGCGACGGGGTACGGGACTGGCGTCGGGCGACGGGGTACGGGACTGGCGTCGGGCGACGGGGTACGGGACTGGCGTCGGGCGACGGGGTACGGGACTGGCGTCGGGCGACGCAAGCGTCGCCCCTACCGCCCAATCATCCGCTGCAACAGGTCATATCGGCTCACGATCCCGACCGGCTTGCCATCACGGACCACCAGCACGGCCGGACTCTCGCGGGTCAGCGCCGCAGCAAGGCGATCCACCGGAAATTCGGGGTCGACTTCGGGGAAGGGTCCTTCCATCACTTCCTTGACCGGACGATCGAGCAGGGCGGGCTGCGAGAGCGCCCGGGTCATGAGCGAATTCTCGATCAGGCCGCCCACGCAACGCTCGTCCTCCATGACCGGAACCTGGCTCACGCCATACGATGCCATCAGGTTGAGCGCCTGGCGCACGGCAGCGTTGGGCGCGACCTGCACCAGTGCCGGCGACCCGTCGCGCCGGGCGCCGATGACGTCCGCCACGGTAACGGGCGTTCGGTCCAGCATCTGGTTCTCTTCCATCCAGTCATCGTTGAACAACTTGGACAGGTACCGTTCGCCGGTGTCGCAGAGAATGGTTACGATGCAGGCCTCCGGATCATCCAGCTCCTGCGCAAGGTCCAGCGCCAGCGCCACATTGAGCCCGGTGGATCCACCAACCAGGATGCCCTCTTCCCGCGCGATCCGGCGCGCCATGAGCATGGCGGTGCGGTCCGGCAACTGGCGCCACTCATCGATCTGGTCAAACCACACGGTCGTCGGGATCTTGTCGCCGCCGATCCCCTCGACCTTGTAGGGATGGCCCACGCCCATGACACCGGTCTCGGCAAAGCCAGCATAGAGCGAGCCCACCGGATCGCCCGCAATCACGCGGACGGCCGGGTTCTTTTCCTTCAGGTATTTCCCGGTGCCACTCACCGTCCCGCCAGTGCCGGCACCAGCCACAAAGTGGGTCACCCTGCCGCCCGTCTGCTGCCAGATCTCGGGCCCGGTGGTGCGATAGTGCGATTCGGGATTGACCTGATTGTAGAACTGGTTGGCGAGAACGGCGCCAGGCGTGTCGTGAACGATCTGCTTGGCCTTCATCACGTAATTGTCGGGATGATCGGGCGGGACCGCGGTGGGCGTGACCACCACGTCGGCGCCGTACGCCTTGAGCAGTCGCACCTTTTCCTGCGACATCTTGTCAGGCATGGTAAAGATGCAGCGATATCCCTTGAGCGCTGCGGCAACGGCCAGCCCCACCCCCGTATTGCCGCTGGTGCCCTCGACGACCGTCCCGCCCGGCTTGAGTTCGCCAGCGCGCTCGGCGGCTTCGATAATGGCAAGGCCGATCCGGTCCTTGACCGAGCCGCCGGGGTTCACGTATTCCGCCTTGCCGAAGATCGGCGTGCGCAGGCCCGCCCCGACTCGCCCGAGCCGGATCAGCGGTGTCCAGCCGATGGTGTCGAGCACGGACTCGTAGGGAGCGGGGTGCGGCGCGGTCATGGAATTTCCTGGCTTCCAGGATTGCGGAAGTGAACCGGCTGGATGAAGGCACCCGCCACGGGAGCACCCCGAAGCAGTGCTGGCGCGAACTGGAGCCGGCGTCCTCCCGCCAACGCGGCCGAATCAAGGGCCGGGTAGCCGCTCGACTCGGCGATTCGGGTGGAGTCAGCGTCGAGCCGGCCGGTGGAATCAGCGAAGAGCCGAAGCAGGACAGTTCCCTCGATGCCCTGCTGAGCCAGCGCGGCGGGGTAGAGCACCGGGGACACGGCATTGATGGCCACTGGCGGCTCGTCGCCCCGCTCCACGACCGGCTGGGCCGCGGCTGGCAGCGCTGCCGCCCCGTCCTGGCGCGAACGGCAGGCGGCAACAGCAAGCAGCAGGAGCAGGACGGTGGATCGGCGCATGGCGAAAGCTAGCCAGGACGGGCAGGGCGGGCGAGACGGGCAGGGCGGATGAGAAGTGAGTTTGCTTCGGTGCTCACAGCTCACAGCTCACAGCGCTCAGCTCACAGCGCTCAGCTTCCCCACCACCCTCTCCAGCTCATCCGCCCCACTCACCGTCCCTTGCGCCGCTCTCGCTGACCCACCGCCGCGGCCGCCAACGTCAGTCAGTGCTGCCTTGAGAACCGCGCCGGCATTCCATCCCGATTCTGGCCCCGCGGCAACGAAGATGGTCGTGGGCTCGGTCTGTGTGGCCACGAAGCGCACGCCTGCGATGCCGCCCATCGCCTGCGAAATGGCGCGGAGTTCCTCCGCCGAGTAGTCGTGCGACAGGAGTGTAATGCGCCGGACGCCGCCGGCATCCGGTTCGACCCCTTCGGCCAGCGCCCTGGCACGTGAAATCGCCACTTCCGCACTGAGCTTTCTCAATGTGGAGCGTGCGTCCCTGAGCTGAGCGGCGAGTTGCTCGATGGCCTGGGGAACCTCGCCCTTGGGTGCACTCAGCGCGCTCGACGCCGCGCCCAGCAGCGACTCGTTCGCCCTCGCATGCGTGATGGCGCGCCAGCCGGCCACGAACGACACCCGCGCCGTTCCTTTCACCCGTTCCGCGCCGAGCACCAGTATCGGGCCGATCTCTCCAGTATGGCGAACGTGGGTGCCGCCGCATGCGCTCCGGTCCAGGTTGTCGATCGCAATGATGCGGAGCGTTCCGGTGCGCCTGGAGGCCTTCCGCAGCCCCGCCACCTCATCAGCCGCTTCAAAGGAGACCGTGACCGGCCGGTCTTCCATGACGATCTCGTTGGCGCGCCGCTCGACAGTTGCCAGCTGCTTCTCGCTCATCATCTCGCAATCGAGATCCACGGTGCTGGTCTCGTCGCCGAAATGCACGCTGGTGGTGTGAGCGCCGAGCAGGGCCTCGAGGAGGGCGGATAACAGGTGCTGGGCGGTGTGCTGCTGGATGTGATCGAGCCGCCGGGGCCAGTGCACCACGCCCTCGACCTCTGTGGCGCTCGTAAGCGGTTCGGCGAGCAGGTGGGCAATGCGTTCGCCCTCGTCCACCACATCCAGGACGCCGACGCCGCCAAGCATGCCAAGGTCATGCGGCTGGCCGCCGGACGTCGGATAGAATGCAGTGCGATCCAGGTAGACTCGCCGACCGCCTTCGGCGCGTTCGATGACCCGGGCAGTGAACGTGGTAAGAAACGAATCAGTGTAGTACAGCCGCTCGGTCACGGCGTGGTACCGTGCTCCACCGCGTACGCCACCACGTGATCAACGCCGTCCGGGTCAGTCCACACGCCAAGGATCTCGTGCTGGGCGATCTGTGTGGGCATGAAACCTGGCGGCAGCGTGACCGTGCCCTGCCAGCGTCCGTCAGCAAGGAAGACTTTCCAATCGGTGGCGCCCGCGTGCCCCGCCGGGACAAAGTCTTCGACCCAGATGGTGCTGTCGTCGGCAATACGGAAGGTGGAGTAGGGCGGCACGAACGCGGGCAATTCGACCTTGGAAAGTGCCTCGCGGTACGCCTGTGCGAACGCCATCGGAAGCCGGTTGCCGGAGAACGACCGGCGCAGACTGTCGATCATCTGCCGTGCGCTGGCCGAATCAAGCGGAGTGCGTTCCTGTTGCAGCCGGATGCTGGTGATGAGCCGTCCCTGGAAATCGAGCCCATCCAGGCGGTAGGTGTCGGCAGTGCCCACCAGCAGCGTGCCATCATGGGCCCGAATGGTAGTGGTGCGGCCGAACGGGGAGGGCAGGACGCCGAGGAAGCCCTCCGTGGCGGCAATGAGGACGTCGCTGCCGGGGAGCGAGGCGATGAGCGTGTCGGAGGCGGCATCGGATTGGACCATCCAGATCCAGGTACTGTCGCGCCGAGGCCCGCTCGGTTCGCCGGTGGTGTGCTCGGTGGTGGCCAAGGCGATCCATTGGCCGGTCGAGAGCCGGCCGATTGGTGCAACGGACAAGGGTGCCTTCCTGTCCGCGCTGAAATTGATCAGGCGGGCAAACCTGCCGGTGTCGTCAAAGAGCGAAAGCCGGCGCAGCTGGGAATCATAGACCGCAATGGAATCGCCGACTTCCAGCAGGCGCGACATCCAGCGGAACTCGCCGGGCCCTTCGCCGTCGCCGCCCTCGCTGGTGAGCAGTGTCCCGTCGGGCGAAAACCAGCGAAGCGCATGGGCCCCCCGATCAGCCACCACGACGCGCCCATCACGAAGCCGGAACGCGCCCGCGACCGGGCCCACGATCTGCGAGGTGTCGGCCACGCCGCCGCCGATCTGCAGGGTCGGCTGGCCGGTCACCTTCCACTCTGATCCCGGCGCCCACGCCGGCACGCGATTGGTGACGATATGCACACCCGAACTGTCGCTGGCGGCAACTGGCTCCGCCGGCTTCTCCTTGCCGCAGGCGGCGACCGTCACGATCGCGATCATGGGTGCGAGGATTCGACGCATCGGAACTCCTTTGGGCGGCTCGGCGGCTCGGCGGCTCGGCGGCTCGGCGGCTCGAGGGTCGAGGGTCGAGAAGTGTGTCATCCCGAGGCCGCGTAGCGGCTGTAGGGATCTACTCGCCCGTGTCCCGACGCTGGCCAGTAGATCCCTCGCTCTGCTCGGGATGACAATTCGCTAATTTCGGCATTCTTCCCGTCTTCCCGTCTTCCCGTCTTCCCGTCTTCCCGTCTTCCCGTGCCTCACCCCTGACGCCCCCTCTCCGCTTTCCGCTGCAACTCCGCCAGCCGGTTCAACGCCTCGAGCGGCGTGAGTTGATTCAGATCCAGGCCCCGCAGGTCATCCATCACCGGATCGGAGGGCGGGACGAAAAGGGCAAGCTGACCCGGGTCACGTGCTGGCGGCGGAGTGCCCGGTACGACCCGATGATCCCCTTCGAGTGTGCCCAGCACTTCGCGCGCCCGGCCGATTACACCCTCGGGAAGGCCGGCCAGCTGGGCCACGTGAATGCCATACGACCGGTCCGTCCCACCCGGCTGGAGCCGATGGAGGAAGACCACCGTGCCGCCACTCTCCTGCACCACCACGTTGCAGTTGCGTGCGTGCGCCAGTCGCTCGGGCAGCTGCATCAATTCATGATAATGCGTGGCGAACATGGTTTTGCAGCCGATCGAGTCGTGCAGGTATTCGGTGACCGCCCAGGCAATGGCCACGCCATCGTAGGTGGACGTGCCCCGGCCGATCTCATCCAGGAGGACCAGGCTCCGCGGCGTGGCGTTATGCAGGATGGCGCTGGTCTCGCTCATCTCCACCATGAAGGTGCTCTGGCCCTGGCTCAGATTGTCGCTCGCACCCACCCGAGTGAACAGTCGGTCCACCACGCCGATCTCGGCGCGTTCCGCGGGCACGAAGCTGCCCATTTGCGCCAGCACCACGCAGAGCCCGATCTGGCGCAGGATGGTGCTCTTGCCGGCCATGTTCGGCCCGGTCACGAGCAGGACTCGCTCCGCCTCGTCGAAGTGCACATCGTTGGGCATGAAGCGCTCGCGCGGCATGAGCCGCTCGATCACCGGGTGCCGACTCTGCGTGAGCCGGAGCCCAAACCCGTCGCTGATCACCGGCCGCTGGTACCCATGCCGCATCGCCTGATCAGCGAGCGCACCAAGCACATCGAGTGTGGCCAGCGCGCCGGCGGACGCCTGCAGGCGGCCCACGAGCGCACCCGCGGCGGCCCGAAGCTGGGCAAAGAGGTCTCCCTCGCGCACCAGCAGCCGTTCCTCGGCGCCGAGCACCTTGGCCTCGTACTCCTTGAGCTCGGGCGTGGTGTAGCGCTCGGCGCCGGAGAGTGTCTGCCGGCGGTCGTAGTCGTCCGGCACCCGCCCGATGTGCGCATGGGTCACCTCGAGGTAGTAGCCGAACACCTTGTTGAAACCCACCTTGAGCGACCCGATGCCGGTGCGTTCGCGCTCGCGCTGCTGCAAGGTCGCGATGTAACGGCGGCCCCCATCGCGGAGGTCACGCAACTCGTCCAGCTCAGCGTCGAAGCCTGGCCGGATGATTCCTCCATCGCTCAGCAGTGCTGGCGGGCGCTCGGTCAGCGCGCTGGAGAGCTGGCCACCCAGATCGCCGTGGAGGTCAAAATTCTGCTCCAGCGCGGCAAGCCGGGCACTCGCCTCACGATTGCCCACGGTGCGCAACGCATCCAGCACGTCCGGCAGCCGCGCCAGTGAGTCGCGAAGCGCTGCCATCTCGCGCGGGGTCGCGCGGCCCGCCGCCGCCCGCCCGCCCAGCCGCTCCAGATCGCGGACGCCATCCAGCGCATCCCGTAGCCGCTCGCGTCCCCGGTGATCGGCGGCGAGCACACCCACCGCATCGAGCCGGGCGTTGATCTCGCCGGGGGACGACAGCGGGGAGAGCACCCATTGGCGCATGAGCCGAGCGCCCATCGGCGTCACTGTACAGTCCAGTGCCTCGAGCAGTGTGGCACCGCGTGCCCCGGCGCGCAGCGGCTCCACCAGTTCAAGATTCCGGCGGGTCATCTCGTCGAGCCAGAGAAAGGCGTTGCTTCGGCGGATGACGGGCCGGGTCAGGTGAGGGAGCCCGCCCGGCTGAAGTTCGGTGAGATAGCGCAACAGGGCACCGGCGGCCCCGACGGCGGCGTCGTCGCCGGCGCCAACTCCCAGGCCATCGAGCGATGCCAGAGTGAACCGGCGGCAGAGGTCATCGCGACCCAGGTCAGGATCAAACTCCCATGCCTCGCGCGGCGTCCGCATGACGGTCTCGTCCACGGGGATCCGGGCGTCGGCCGCCGCGACGATCTCGCGGGGCGACAGGCGGGCCAGCGCTTCGGCCACGCCATCGGCACCGATGGTCTCGAGCAGGAACTCCCCGGTGGAAATGTCCACCGCTGCGAGCCCGCACATGGGCCCGAGACAGAGCCCGACGAGGTAATTGTTGCGGCTGCCCGGCAACCAGCCATCCTGCAGCATGGCGCCGGGCGTCACGGTCTCCACGACTTCCCGCCGGACAATGCCCTTGGCGAGCTTGGGGTCTTCCACCTGCTCGCAGATGGCGACGCGGTGGCCGGCACCAACCAGCTGGCGCAGATATTCGGCAGCGGCCTTGACCGGCACGCCGGCCAGCGGCACGCCGTCGCCGCGCGCCGTCAGGGTGATGTCGAGCACCCGGGCGCCAAGCTCGGCGTCCTCGAAGAACATTTCGTAGAAATCGCCCATGCGAAAAAAGAGGATCGCGTCCTGATGGCGAGCCTTGATTTCGCGATACTGCTGCATGAGCGGGGTGCCGGCCATGCGGTGGGTACTACCGGTCACTTGTCCACGACAAGAAAGGCGCCCGGAAAGTCGTCGCGCAGCTTGCGGATTGCAGCCACCGCATCGGCGCGACTGCTGAACGCGCCCGCCCGCACCTTGAGAAAGCCGCCTTCCTCGACAATCAGTGCCTCGTAGCCCAGCTGGCGCACCTTGGTCGCATTCTCATTGGCCATGGCGCGGGTGCCGGCGGCGATGACCTGAACTCGAAAGATGGTCGTGGGTCGCTGGGGCGCGGGTCGTGGTATCAAGACGGGCGACGAGCACGCCAGGCTGCGAGTCGACGGTCGACGGTCGACCGGTATCCGCCGACTGACGACCGACGACCGACGACCCGTTGTCCGTCTGTCCGTCTGTCCGCCCACCCGCCTCTGCAACCACAATCGTGTCCCGCGGTGGCCCCGGCGGCGCCTTGCTGCTTCCCTCCGCGAGCGCGGTGGCGGAGCAGCGACGGGCAAAGGCCTGGAGCTGGTCGCGCACGGCCGGACCGGCTTCATCGGCACGCGCCAGGCCCATGCCCACCCACTCGCAGCCGGAGTGCTCCTGCCGGGCATCGAAATAGGTCCGTGCCGCCCAGAAGGCGGCATCGGCAAAGACATCCGAGCGGGGAAAATCGGAACGAAGCCGCTCGAGGTCACGCATGGCCGCCGGAAGGTTGCCGCCGGCGTAGTCCAGCTGCGCCAGGCGCAACAGTGCATCGTCACCCCAGGGCGAGAGCGACTGTTCCACTACCACCTGCTGCAGTGCGTGCCGCATGCTGTCGGGATCGGCCACGAGGGTGGCGGCCGTGTACAGCGCCTCGGCCTGCAGCGGGCTGCCGGGCGCGGCCTGCTTGCGCACGTCGCGGACGATGCTCATTGCCGAATCCCGGTATCCGTCCTGCGCGAGTGCCACCGCCTGCCTGAGCCTGGGATCGGTCTGCGCCATCAGACCGCGGCTCACCAGCAGCAGCGCAATGATGGCGATGCAGGCCGGCCGAACGTCACGCATCAGGCCTGCCCCGCGACGGCAGGGTTGGTGTAGGCAATGCGCATGACCATGTCCGTCACGATCGACTGTTCCGTGGAAAGTGTGGTGCTCTTGAGGGCCCGGTCCGCCGCCAGCGCCGCCTCGAGCGCGCGACGGATGCGCGGCGCGCTCCAGACCGCCGCCCAGCTGCTCCAGCGCCGGGCCTCGGCACCCCACGCGCCGAGGCCCGGCGGCCGGGCGGCCTGCATGGCGGCAAAGGCGGCCTTCTCCAGCGCCGGCCCCTTCCGCCCGTGCTCGTATTCGCCACGCACAACCCCGACACCGACCAGCGTCGTGCCGAGGAGCGTCACCAGCCGCACGCCATTGACGCCCGATTGATCGAGGACCCGCGGCAGCAGGGCGAGCGCCCTCGCCGGGTCATCGTCGAGCACCGCGTCGCGCCAGTCGAACGGGGTCTCGCCGTGGCGGACACCCACCAGGTCGGCCACCTGCTCGACCGTGATGTCGATGCCAGCGGGGAGCGACGCCAGCTTTTCCAGCTCGATGCCGATGGCGCTCAAGCTCTGGCCGGTGGCCGCGAGCAGGTGCTCGGCGGCCTCGGAGGCAAAACTGAGCCCGCGCTCGGCGACGCGCCGGTCAAACCAGCGCCGGGCATCGGATGGACTGGCGATAGCGCACTCGACCGCCGCGGCGTGCTTCTGCAATTCCTTGTCGGGCTTGTCATCGGCGGCGCCCTGGACCAGCAGGAGAATCGTCTCGGGCGACGGACGTTCGAGGTAGTGAACGACGGCGGTCCGCCCACGCGTGCGCCGCTTCCACTGCTCGACATCGCGAATGATCACAACCCGCCGGTCGGCCATCATCGGCACCGTGTTGCACAACGCCTCCACCGCCTCCGGGTCGAGCGAGGCAGCGGAGACCTGGTCCAGGTTGAAGTCGCGCGTGGCGGGTTCGAGCATCTGGTCCAGGATGTAGCGAATTGCATCATCCTTGAGCGCGTCTTCAGGACCGTAGAAGTAGTAGGCAGGCGCCGGCGTCCCGCGCTTGAGTGCGGCGGCCATCTGCTTCAGGGTAGTGGAAGCCATGGGGGAAGTTAGCGTCGGGAAGCGGCCGTTGCCCAGATGGCGCAGAGCGTCTTGGCGTCCTGGATTTCGCCGGAGCGGGCCATGTGGAGGATGCGTGACCACCGCAGGGTATGAAGCTCGAGGAACTCGTCCGCCTCGCGTTGAGCGTCGCCGGCCGCGAGGCCCGATGCGAGGAAGAGGTGGATCCGCTCGTCAGTGAAGCCGGGGGTGGTGTAAATGGTGCTGAGCCGCCGCATCTCGATGGCGGAGTAGCCGGTCTCCTCGCGCAACTCCCGGTGGGCGCAGTCCTCCGGATCTTCGTCGGGCTCCAGGCGCCCGGCTGGCACTTCCCACACGTAGCCATCGGCGGCGTGGCGGAACTGATGAATCAGGACGGCGCGCGGATCAGAGTCAGCGGGATGGTCGAGGAACGGGAGCACCGCCGCCGCGCCCGGGTGGCGGATCATCTCGAGAATGCCCTCCGAACCATCGGGAAAGCGTACCGTGTCGAGGTCCAGATTCAGAACCTTGCCGGTATACAGATGCTGGTTGGCAATGAGAGTCATGGGTGGGCACCGTAGGGGCGGCCTGCGGCCGCCCAAGGATTTTCAGGTATGCATCGGGACGTCGCGATGGGGTTCGAACCCGAGTGAGATCTGAGCGGTCGAAGGACGCCCGAACAGATCAATCCATCGGCAACCCATCCGGTCCCAGCACGGTGACCGGCCCGAGACCGAGGGCCTCCACCGTCGGCTGGATCTTGGCCAGGTCGCCCACGACCACGATGGTGAAGCGGTCCGGGTGCAGCTCGGCCTTGGCCAGCCGGTTCACGTCGGCCGTCGTCACCGCCTCGGTCCTGGTCACGAAGTCGGTCAGCTCCGAGGGAGGCAGGCCGAAGAAGGCAAGGTCGGCCAGCTGGCCCGCCACGCCGGCATCGGTCTCGATCCGCCGGGGGTAGCTCCGAACCAGCGCCCCCTTGGCAAATTCGACCTCGGCTGTGGTGGCGGGGCGACCCTCGCGGATGTCCTTGAGTTCCCGCATGAACTCGATGAGCGAGCTGTCCGTCTTGGCGGTGAAGACGCCGGCGCTGGCAACGAATGGACCGGGGCCGCGATCAAAGGACCAGCTGCTTCGCGCGCCGTAGGTGTAGCCCTTGTCTTCGCGGAGGTTGAGGTTGATGCGGCTGGTGAACTGGCCGCCAAGCACCGCATTCAACACGGTGAGCGGGTAATACTCGGGCGACCGGCGCGGAACGCCGGCATGACCGATTCTGATCTCGCTCTGCGCGGCGCCGGGCTTGTCCACCAGAAACACGCCGGGCGAGCTCGAGGTCGGGGCCGCCGGCGCCTGCATGGCGTTTGCCGGCACGGTCCCGCGCTTCCAGCCGCCAAAGGCCAGCTTGGCGTAGCGCTCGGCCTGGTTGGCGGTCAGATCTCCCACCACAACGAGCACCGCGTTGTTGGGCAGGTAGAAGCGATGATAGAAACCGGTGATGTCATCGCGAGTCAGCGCCGTGATGGATGCTGTCGTGCCGCCCGCTTCGTGACCATAGGGATGGTCCTCGCCGTACACCAGGCGATCGAACGTCTGGGTGGCGATCACGGTCGGCTGGTCCTTCTGTCGCGCGAGGTTCTGCAAAAGCAGCTTGCGGTCGCGCTCTATCTCCTCCGGCTGGAACGCCGGCCGAGTCACCATCTCACCCATCAGCGCAAAAGCCGAGTCGGCCGTCCGCGTGAGAGTCGTAAGGCTGACCGACGTTTCCTCGGTCCCGGAGCTCGCGCGGAGGTTGGCGCCAAGGCGATCCACGGCCTCGGCAAACCCGGTGGCCGAGCGTGCATCGGTGCCTTCCTCCAGCATGCCGGCCGTCATGGAGGCGATGCCGGGCATGCGACCGTCCTGCGCTGCGCCGGCGCGGATCACCAACCGGGCGTTGATGGCCGGCAGTTCCGAATCGGACACCACCCAGAGCGTGAGGCCATTGGGCAGCGTGCGCTGTACCACCTTGGGAGCACGCACAGCGGGGACCGGTCCCGCCACCGGCTTCACCGAACGATCCAGTTGCTGCGCCTGCGCCGTTGCACCGAGCAGGCAACTCGCCGCCATCACCCACCGGCCCATCCTGCCCGCCATGTCCGTCTTGCCCGTCCTGCCCGTCCTGCCCGTCTTGTCCGTCATGGCGTCGCCTCCGTCTCTGTTGCGGCAAGTTCGGTGTGTCCATTCGGGACGATCGAGAGCACGACCTTGGGTTGATGTACCAGGTATTGCCCGGCGACCCGCTTGATGTCCGCCGCCGTCACCGCGCGCGAGCGGGCCAAGTCTTGATTGAAGAGGTTGGGGGTGCCGCGCATGGTGTTGTACGAGTTGAGCCGGTCCGCCTTGCCGAGCGTCGATGCCAGACGGAAGACGAAGGAGGATTCGACGCCGTTCTTGGCGGCTTCGAGTTCTTCCGCGGTCGGCCCGTCCTTCGCGAGACGAGCGATTTCCTGGTAGACCTCGCGCTCCATCTGGGACAGGCTGCTCGAGTCGCGTGCGGTGACCGAGACCTGGAAGGTGCCGGCCAGCTCGCGATTGCTGGAGAAGGCGCTGGCGCTCTGTGCGGCCTGCTCCTTGTACACCAGGCGCTGGTAGAGACGGGAGGTCTTTCCCTGGCCCAGGATCGTGGCCAGCATTTCCAGCGGTGCCTCGTCCGCATTCCACGCCTCGACCGTGGGCCAGGCGATATCGAGCCGCGCCAGGGTGACGCGGTCTTCCAGCACCGCCCGCCGGTCTGCATCAAGATGCGTCGGACGCGGGGTCGGGTCGGGAATCGGCTCGCCGCGGGGGATATCCCCGAAATATTTCTCGACCAGCTTCTTCACCTCGGCCGTGTTGACGTCTCCGGCGATGGCCAGCGAGGCGTTGTTGGGCGCATACCAGGTGCGAAAGAATTGCTGCACGTCGGCCAGGGAGGCGTTGGTGAGGTCCTCCTGGTACCCGATGGTGGGCCAGTGATAGGGATGATCGTCGGGGTAAAGCATCTCACCCATGCGGATGGACGCCATGCCGTAGGGGCGGTTCTCGTAGTTCTGGCGCCGTTCGTTCTTCACCACGTCGCGCTGGTTGTCGAGCTTGGCCTGCGACATGGACGGCAGCAGCCATCCCATGCGGTCGGCCTCGAGCCAGAGCGCCAGCTCGAGGTAGTTGGCGGGCACGGTCTCGTAGTAGTTGGTGCGATCCGTGTTGGTGGAACCATTGAGGGTCCCGCCCGCTTCCTGGACGTACTTGAAGTGCTGGTCGTCGCCCACATGCTCGGAGCCCTGGAACATCATGTGCTCGAACAGGTGTGCGAAGCCGCGCCGCCCAGCTGCCTCCCGGCCCGAACCAACGTGGTACCAGACATTGACCGATACCACGGGCGCCGAGTGGTCCTCGTGCACGATCACGTCGAGGCCATTCGGCAGCGTAAACGCCGTTGCCGGCACCTCGATTTCCTGCGCCTGCGTTGTGGCGGCCACCAGCAGCAGCCCGCCTGTCACCATCAACCATCTGCCCGCCTTGCCCGTCCTGCCCGTCCTGCCCGTCATGGCCTGACCTCCTGTCCAGCATGGTCCACCACGCTAATCGGTCCGAGGCCGAGCGCCTCGATGCCCGGCCTGATCCTGGCGATATCGCCCACCACCACCACCGTCAGGTGTGAGGGGTCGAGATACTTCTGCGCCGCGCGCTGCACGTCCGCTGCGCTCAAGGCCTGGATGTGGCCAAGGTCTGCCGGAATAGTGCTGAGCGGAAGGTTGAAGACGTCGAGTGTGCTGAGCCCGCCTGCCACCTGGCGAGTAGTTTCGAAGTCACCGAGGGTGCCGAGTACCACATAGGACTTGGCCCGCGCCAGCTCGGCGTCGGTGGGCGCTTCATCGCGGATGCGGCGGAACTCGTCGAAGAAAATGGCAAGTGAGCTGTCCGTGACATCGGTGCGCACCGCCGAGCTTGCCGCGAACGGGCCCGGCACCGGTCGCCAGGAAAAACCGGATCCTGCGCCGTACGTGAATCCCTTCTGCTCGCGCAGGATCTGGTTGAGCCGGGAGGAAAACGATCCGCCGAGAATGGTATTCATCAGGGTGATCGCGGGATAATCAGGCGATCGACGATTCACGCCCGGTGCGCCGATCATGATGACGCTTTGCGCGGCGTTGGGCTTGTCCACCAGGTAGACTCGGGTGGGCGCGGGTGGCGGCGCCGTGACCGCCGAGGCGGGGGCAAGCGGCAACGGTCGTACCGGCGCCTTCCAGCCTCCCAGCGCCTTGGCGGCCATGGCCCGTGCCTGGGCCATGGTCAGGTCGCCGGTCAGGATCAGCGTGGCGCGCGAGGGATCGGCCACCCGGTTCCAGAAGTCACGTACCATTGCCGAGTCGAGCACGACTGTACTGGCGGAGTCTCCCGAAATCGGGCGGTGATAGGGATGACTCTGCGGGAAAACGGTGTAGCCGAACACGTCGGATGCCACCGACGCGGGGCGATCGCGCGCCTGCAGCAGCGCCGCGATGCGAAGGTCCCGCTGGCGCTTCACGTCCGCTGAGGAAAAGGCAGGCCGCAGCAGCACGTCGGCGAGGGTCGTCATTGCTTCGTCAAAGGTGCGTCTGGGAGCGCGCAGCGAGAGCGTGAAGGCATCCCACGAGGCGCCGGTGATCAGCGTCGCTCCGAGGAACTCGAGCTGTGCCGCGAGCTGAAAGGCATCGCGGCCTCCGGCCCCTTCGTCAAGCATGCCGGCCGCAAAGGTGGCCAGTCCCGGGCGATCGCCATCGAGCCGGGCCCCGCCATCGATGAGCAGCGTGGCCTGCACCAGGGGCAGTTCGGTCATCCGGACGACCTGCAGGGTGAGCCCGTTGGGAAGCGTGGCGCGCTGCACATCAGGCATCACCAGTCTGGGTGCGGGACCCAGTGTCGGTGCCGTGGCCACGGCCGGCGCGACCTGCGCGTGCAGGCGTGCTGTGCCAAGCAGCGCTGCGACGGCCAGCGCACCCAACCCGCCCATCCTGCGCGTCCTGCCAACTTCGCCCGTCATGTTGTCCCCCGTTCCGCCGCGGCAAGACTCCGCTTGCCCTCTGGCACCACCGAGATAATCACCCGCGGACCGGTCAGATACTTCCGCGCCACCCGCTGCACGTCGGCCGCGGTCACCGCGCGAATACGGTCGAGATCACGCTGGAAGCCATCAGGAGTGCCAATCGCGTAGTAATACTCGTTGAGCTGGTTGGCCTTGGCGCGGACGCTTTCGATGCCATTGAGGAAGTCGGCCTCGAGCGAATTCCTCGCCTGCTGGAGTTCCCGCGGATCGGGACCATCGGCGGCAAGCCGCTGAAGCGTGGAATCGATGTCCTGCTGCAGCTCGGGCAGCGCATGTCCGGGCCGCGCCGTGGCGATGACCTCGAAGGCGCCGTCGAGGCGCTGGCCTTCCTGGAAGGCAAAGAGGTTGCTGGCGGTCTGCTTGTCGTAGACCATCAGCTTGGTGAGCCGGGAATTCTTGGCGCCGGTGAGGAGATAGGCCACGATGTTGAGCGGCGCATCGTCGGGATCCCAGCCCTTCACCGTGTGCCAGGCGTAGTAGAGCCGGGGGAGCTGGACCCGGTCCTCCAACACCAGCGAGGTATCGCGCTGGAGAGTGAACGGCGCCGGCGTGGGGCGGGTGATCGCGGGTCCCCGTGGAATGGCACCGAAGTAATGCTCGACCATCCGCTTGACGCTATCGGCGTGGACGTCCCCGGAGACGACGATGGCGGCGTTGTTGGGAGCGTAATACTTCCGGAAGAAGTTCTTCACATCCTCAAGCGACGCGGCCGAGAGATCGGCCATCGAGCCGATGACGGGCCAGGAATAGGGATGGCCAGCGGGATAGAGCATCCTCGGCAGATGATCTGCGACCATGCCGTAGGGCTGGTTCTCGTAACTCTGGCGGCGCTCGTTCTTCACGACGTCCCGCTGGAGGTCCACCTTGGCCGAGTCCATGGTCGGCAGCAGCCAGCCCATCCGGTCAGCGTCGAGCCAGAGCATGAGCGGCAGGGCGTTGGCCGGGCCGGCTTCGTAGTAGTTGGTGCGGTCCTCGGTGGTGGAGCCGTTGTTGTCGGCGCCGGCGGCTTCCAGCCGCCGGTCGAACTCGGGGTAAGGCGCGTGCTCCGAACCCATGAACATCAGGTGCTCGAACAGGTGGGCAAAGCCGGTCCGGCCCACCTGTTCATCGCCGGAGCCGACATGATACCACTCATTCACCGAGACCACCGGCGCCGAATGGTCTTCGTTGACGATCAGCGTGAGGCCGTTCGAGAGTGTGTCAATGACGAACGGCACGTGCAGCGGCGCGCTCTGGGCCGCCAGCGGCGCCGCGATGACCGCAAGCGTCAGTGCCGTGAGGCAATGCAACCTCATGAGGTAACCTCGAGTTTCTGGTAAAAGCGCACACGAACGCACGAAAGGCGTGATGGAATCAATTGCTTTCGTTATTGCGTGTTTTCGTGTGATGATCTGACGGTGCTCTCCCTGCTACGATCCAACCAGCTCCAGCTCCGCATCCAGGCCACCGGCGCCTTCAGCGCTTCCCAGAAGAGATAGCGCAGCTCCAGGTTCGGGTTGTCGGAGATCGGGCTCGATGGCGTGGGCGAGGTGAACGCTTCCAGCGCAACGCGCCGAGCCTCGAGTCGCAGCCGGCACATGTGAAACGGATCGCTCACCAGCAGGACGGTGCTCAAGCCCCGCTGGTGCAGCCAGGCCGCGACATCGGTCATGGAGGCGTAGGTGGACCGCCCGCGGGGTACGACCACGATGGCGCTGTCGGGGACCTCCTGCGCCAGCAACCAGTGGCGTCCCACCATGGCTTCGCTGGTCGTGTCACCTCGTCCGACACCACCCGTAACGATGATGCGGCTGGCCAGTCCGTCGCGATAGAGGCGCATGCCGTGTTCCAGGCGGGCGCGCAGTACCGGGGAGGGGCGGCCGTTGTACTGGGCTGCGCCCAGGATCACCACCGCATCGGCATGGTGCCGCTGGTCCTGCTGGCTGACGACCAGGACCATGACCAGCCAGGTGGTATAGAAGAGGCCGGCGACGACCACGAGCAGTCCGGCGAGCTTCAGCAACCGGCGTAGTGGATTGCGCACGCCGGAAGGTACGGCCGGCAGCGGGGACTGTCACCATCTCAGAGATTGAAGCTCTCGCCCAGCTTGGGTACGTGCACCTCCTCGACCCCCTCCTCCTTGAGGATCTTGGCCATGCCCTCGAGCGCATCCGGATCGCCGTGGACGCAGAAGGCGCGGCGGATGGGGCCGCCCAGCATCTGCACCCACTTCCGCAGCTCGTCCCGGTCGGCGTGTGCTGAATAGCCATCCAGACTTTCCACCTCGGCCCGCAAGTCCATCTCCTCGCCGAAGACGCGGATCCGTCGCTCGCCGTCGCGGATTCGCCGGCCCAGCGTTCCCGCGGCCTGGTAGCCAACAAAGAGGATGCAGTTCCGCTGGTCGCCGCCGTGATTCTTGATGTGGTGCAGGATGCGTCCGGCTTCCACCATGCCGGACGCGGAAATGATGATCGCCGGGCCGTTGAGGGAATTGAGCCGCTTGGACTCCTCGACATCATGCACGTAATGCACCGCGCTGAAGTCGAGCAGCGGCTGGTCCGCCTTCACCATGGCCTCGGCGTCGTCGAAGACCTCCGGATGCATCCGGAAGACCGTGGTGCTCTCGACCGCGAGCGGGCTGTCCACGTAGATGGGAATCCGGGGAATCTTGTTCGCCCGCATCAAGCCATGCAGCGCATAGACCACTTCCTGCGTCCGGCCCACCGCAAAGGCGGGGATGAGCAGTTTCCCGCCGCGTGCCGCGACCCGGGCGACGATCTTGCCGAGTTCCTCTTCCGAGCCGACCGGCGACGAATGGGTGCGGAGCGCATAGGTAGACTCGATGATGAGCGTGTCCACCGGTCCCGCGGGCGGCTGCGGGTCGCGAATGATGGGCAGGCCCCAGCGACCGATATCGCCGGAAAAGACCAGCCGGTGCGGCGTGTCCTCGGTGATCCGGAGTGCCACGCTGGCCGATCCAAGGATGTGCCCCGCATCGGAATATTCCATCACCAGGTTCTTGCGCAGGTGCTGCGGCCGGTGGTACGGCACCGAGACCATCAGCTCCTCGGCCGCGACGGCGTCCCGCATGGTGTAGAGCGGCTCCGATTCCGGCGCTGCCCGGCCGTGGCGCTTCACGTACTCGAAATCCATTTCCTGGATGTGGGCGGAGTCGGCCAGCATGACAGCGCAGAGGTCACGCGTGGCCGGCGTGGTGTAGATCGGGCCGTGAAAGCCGCGATTCACCAGCAGGGGCAGCCGGCCGGTGTGGTCGATGTGGGCATGGCTGACCACCACCATGTCAATGCGACGCGCATCGAACGCGAGGTTGCGGTTGAGTTCCGCCGCTTCCTTGCGGCGACCCTGGAACAGCCCGGCGTCGAGGAGCAGGCGCATCCCGCAGCATTCGAGCAGGTGCATCGAGCCGGTGACCTGGCCCGCGGCGCCGTGAAAAGTCAGTCGAAGATCAGACATGGGAATCCGAGGTTGGGGATCATGCAGGGGCAGCCGGCGGCCACCCATACATCATCGCGTGCCGAACAGCCGGTCACCGGCGTCGCCCAGTCCCGGCAGGATGTAGCCGCTGGCATTGAGCTCGCGATCGAGCGCTGCAGCAAAGATGAGCACATCAGCGTGCTCCTCCAGCATCCGGCGCACGCCCTCCGGCGCGGCCACCAGGCAGAGGAAGCGGACCCGGCGCGCTCCGGCCTGCTTGAGTGCGGCCACCGCCGAGACCGCGGAGCCACCGGTGGCGAGCATCGGGTCGAGCACAAAGAAATCCCGCGCATCCTCGCCGCCGGGAATCTTGAAGTAATAGTCCACCGGCAGCAGGGTTTCGTGGTTGCGGTACAAGCCGATGTGCCCCACCCGCGCCGATGGAATGAGCTGGGCGATGCCATCCACCATGCCCAGTCCGGCCCGGAGAATGGGCACCAGGGTCAGCTTCTTGCCCGCCACCTGCCGGCCCTCGGTCTGCTCCAGCGGCGTTTCGATCGTGACCGGTTCGGTCGGCAGGTCCTTGGTGACTTCGTATGCCATCAGCATGGCGATCTCGTTCACCAGTTGCTTGAAGTCGCGGGTGCTGGTGCCCCGGTCCCGGAGCAGCGTGATCTTGTGCTGGATCAGCGGATGGTCAAGGACCGTCAGGTTGGGAAAGGCGGGTGGCAGCATGGACGCAATATGTCCCGGGGCGGGCAGGATGGGCAGGATGGGCACGATGGGCACGATGGGCAGGATGGACCGGGGACCCACGACCTGCGACTCGCGACTCAGGACCCGCGACTCACGACAAAGTCCACCTCCCACCGGGTCGTTGCCCACTCGAGCACCAGCATGCCTCCCCGCTCGCCATGCGGGCGGAGGAGATGGTGAAGGACTTCGACCGGGGCTCCGGAAGCGCCGACTGCCGGAGCGGCACGCGGGCCAGGTCCTGTTCCGGGTCGTACTCGGTGCCCCATTGTCCGGTCTGCCGGTTGATGACCAGCACCGCCCCATCCTGGGCTGGGATGGTCCAGAGGGTGTACAGGCCGGCCGGCACCGTCACGTCACCGAACGAAAGCGCGGCGCCAGTTGAAAACTGGGTGGCGGCATTGGCGCCGGTGCGCCATACGGTGTCGAGCGGCACGATGCCGCCGAAGATGGTCCGGCCCCGCATGTGCGGGCGGCCATAGTCCACCATCAGCCGGGTTCCGCCAATCACGATGCGAGCCGTGTCGCGCGGCGACATCAGGCCGGTCGGACCGGTCCGGGTCTCTGCCTCCGCAAAGGCGCGCGCCACGGCGTTGATGTCTGCCGAATCCTGGCGCGCGACCTCGATCTTGACCGTTGTCCTGGCGCCGGACAACCCCAGCAGGCGACCCTCGCCATCAATGCGGGCGCGCATGGGATTGCCATAGTAGTCGATAGACACACTGTCACGGCCGTCGCGGGTAAGCGTGGTGGGGGTCGCGGTGAGCACGCCGGGAATGATCATGTCCACGGTGATGCTGTCGCGCTTCTCCCGCGTCAGCTGCCGGGTCATCTGGCCATAGAGCGCATACGTGCTGTTGAACATCGGCACCGCGCCGGGGCGGACGTGCATCACATAGCTTCGCGTGCTGTCTCCCTGGCGGAGCTGCACATCGGCGCTGTCGCCGTGCACCCCGATGGTCACGGCCTCGAGCGGTGGCAGATCGAGGCGATTGCCGGGGCGGCTGGACGCCTCGAACCGGGTGACGCGTCCATTCGGCCCCAGCGTTGCCTCGTAATGGAGGAGACTGACGCGGGGCGCACGGATGACGCGGTCGCCCACCAACGAGGTGCGGGTGCGGGTGAAGGTCTCCACTGAAACCGTGTCGGTTCCCAGCCGCACGACAAAGGCGCCGCGGTCGGACGGTGCCTGCGCCAGGACGGCAGCCGGAAGCGCCAGGAGCAGGGCAACGATCGGGTATCTCATGAGATCCTTGGTCAGACCTGGAGCTTGACGAGTCGGCAGACACGTTCGTTGCGCCGACACACGCCGGCCTTGAGCAGTCCATGTGCTGCCCCGGGCGGCCGATCGAGCACGGCCGCGGGCGGAGCGGCGAAGTAGGCCGAATCCTCGCTGACCGCGGTGGTATCGAAGCGCACCACCAACCCATCCCGCAGCGTCAGCGTGGGCGGATACTCTGTGCTGATCCTGGCGCCGGGCTCCGTGACCAGGAGCAGCCGGACGCCGCCGGGCAGCGGATGCCGCTCGAGCGAGAGCAGCGCGGGGGCCGGCGGCGGGCCGCTGCAGGCAGCGGCCAGCCACAACAGCACGAGACCGGATTTATGCATGGCCTCTATTGTAAGCAATGGGACCGCCGGGCGTCAGCGCGGCCTTGGAAACGGTGGGGCCGAGGCCTATATTCCCCGCCCTTCGGCTAGGTAGCTCAGTTGGTAGAGCAGCGGACTGAAAATCCGCGTGTCGGGGGTTCGATTCCCTCCCTAGCCATGGCTCGCCGATTGCCGTTCGTGTGATTGCCGCGTTCCCAGCTCGGGGGTTCACCTGCGGCCGCGTTGCGGCCTCGGTGTCCTCGCCCTGCGGGCTCGGATCGATTCCCTCCCTAGCCATGGCTCGCCGATTGCCGTTCGTGTGATTGCCGCGTTCCCAGCTCGGGGGTTCACCTGCGGCCGCGTTGCGGCCTCGGTGTCCTCGCCCTGCGGGCTCGGATCGATTCCCTCCCTGGCCATCACAGGATGGGCAGGATGGGCAGGATGGGCGGGATGGGCGGGATCGGAAGAAGGGGCGATGCTTGCGTCGCCCCTTCGCTGTCTCGAAGCAATCTGGCAGCCCGACCCAAATCGCCGATAGGCCCGCTGGTCAGCCCCGGCGTGCGGCCTCGATTGCGGCGATGTCGATCTTCTGCATCCCCATCATCACATCGAACGCCCGCTTGGCGGCAGCCGGATCGGGATCGGTGATCGCCTGCGTCAGGGCGATCGGCGTGATCTGCCAAGACAATCCCCATTTATCCTTGCACCAGCCGCACGCACTCTCCTCACCACCGTTGCCGACGATGGCGTTCCAGTAGCGATCCGTTTCCGCCTGGTCGGTGGTGGCGACCTGGAACGAGAACGCTTCATTGTGCTTGAATTCGGGCCCGCCGTTGAGCCCCAGGCAGGGAATGCCGATCACGGTAAACTCGACCGTCAACACGTCCCCCTGCTTCCCTGACGGATAGTCACCCGGTGCGCGGTGCACCTTGCCGACGGAAGAATCAGGGAAGGTCCTGGCGTAAAACTGCGCCGCCGCCTCGGCATCGCGATCGTACCAGAGGCAGATGGTGTTCTTTGCTGGCTTGTCCATGTCCGTGCTCCATCGTGATGAGCCAAAGCCGCCGAATCAGAAGTCTCGGAGTCTTGGCAGGTCCTGACAGCCAGTCAAGCCAGGAGACCGTCGGTATGTGGAACAACCCCGCGCCGTGGGACGAGCGGCGCCTCCTTAGCGATTCGGGTGCCTGAGGATGAGACAAAGCAGGATCGCTCCCGGCTTCGCCATCTACCCTTCCATCGAGATGATGATGATATCACCGGGCACTGGCGGCGTTGAGCCCGAGGGGAGGAGCCCCCGCGCGAGGCGCCCGAGCAGCGATCAGACTGGGGGCCGAGATGGCCATGCTGGAGGGTCTGACATCGGAGGCGCCACCCGCCTCCGCGCCGCCGGCGGAGTCCGCGGACTCCCAGGGCGGGGCTCCTTGAACGAGCGGGTTGGCAGTTTCGCATTTGCTCAACGCTCAACGCTCGACGCTCGACGCTCGACGCCTTCCGCTCCTGTCACAAGACTGTCCCCTTCCGTGTCATCTTATCAGAGTCGAATGGAAACGCGCGCGGAAGTCTTTGCTTCAGTACGGCCCATGCTCTTCTCCATTGCCTACCGGATGCTTGGCAGCGTGATGGACGCGGAAGACCTGGTCCAGGATGCCTACCTGCGGTGGCAGGAGGCAGCCGAGCCGGAGGTGCGCTCGCCCCGCGCCTACCTGACGACGATCGTCACACGGCTCGCGATCAACCAGCTGCGTTCCGCCCGGCATCGACGCGAAACCTACGTGGGGCCCTGGCTCCCGGAGCCGCTGGTGAGCGATACCGTGCCCGACCCATCCGCCTCCGTGGAGCTTGCCGAATCGCTCTCGATGGCTTTCCTCGTGCTCATGGAGCGATTGTCGCCGGTGGAGCGCGCCGTCCTCCTGCTGCATGACGTGTTCGACTTCGACTACGGCGAGATCGCGCGGATCGTGGACAAGACCGAGGTGAATTGCCGCCAGCTGCTGGCCCGGGCCAGGAAGCACGTCGGCGCCGCCCGGACCCGCTTCCAGGCCGATCCGCAGCGCGCGGCGCAACTGGTGGAGCGGTTTCGCCAGGCATCGGTGCAGGGCGACATGGATGCCCTGGTTTCGTTGCTGGCTGAGGATATCACCCTCTGGGCCGATGGCGGCGGCAAGGTGCGCGGGGCAGCGCTGAAGCCGGTCCACGGCGCGGACGCGGTGGCGCGGTTTGTCATGGGTACTATGGAGCGCTTTGTGCCTGCCGGAACCAGCTTCCGCTCGGCTCGCATCAATGGTCAGGCAGGATTTATCGCCTATCTGAGCGGCCAGCCACAGGCAGCGATGATATTCGACATCCAAGCCGACCGCATCCGCACCGTCTACGCCATCGGCAACCCCGACAAGCTGCTGAATCTTCCTGCCACGGACTGATGTCCGCTGTCACAAACACGAGCCGGCTCCTGTCATCCCTTTGACATCAGGACCAGGAGCGGTTGCCATGATTGCAGCGCATATCGAAGACGTCACCCTCTGGGGTGCTCAGGTGTTCCTTGCCCTCTTCTTCCTCGGAGCAGGCGCGCCGAAACTGATCGGCCGCGGGCTGGAGCGATGGACCGGATTCTCGGACCTGCCCCGCGCCTTGGTGATCGTTATCGGCCTGTCGGAGGTGCTTGGCGCGGCCGGCCTGGTGCTTCCATTGGCAACCGGCATCCTTCCTTGGCTGACACCGCTGGCCGCCGTCGGCCTGGCGGTGGTGGTGCTCATGGCCTCCGGCTTTCACCTGCGTGCTGACGAACGCCTGCCGGCGCTCGAGACAGCACTCTGGGCCAGCCTGGCCGCCGTCGTCGCCGTTGGCCGTTGGAACCCGATGGCATCCCGCGTCAAGGTGCCAGGATGGCTGCTGATAGCGGCCCTGTGCCTGCTGGTGCCCGCGGTGATCATCAATGTGGTGATCCTGCTGAGGCGGCCGGTGGAGAAGGGAGTCGACGGTCGTCAGTCGTCAGTCGTCAGTCGTCGAGCGGTGCCGATCTGGCCCATCCGTCCTTCCTGCGCGAGCAGGAATCCATGAGGGTTCACCCGGAGTGAGTGGCGATGCCCATGGCCCTCATGGACCCCCGCTTTCGCGGGGGTGACGACAAGGCGAGTTTCGGCCCGCCCATCCCGCCCATCCCGCCCATCCCGCCCATCCCGCCCATCCCGCCCATCCCGCCCTTCGACTGACGACTGACGACTTACTATTCGGTGGGACTCGGAGCGCGTGCTGGCGGGACAAATTCCGAGGAGACTCCGCCGATGACCAGGAGAACGAGGGCTTCCGTCGTGCGGCCGGCCTGTGCGGCTCTGCTGTTGCCGGCACTGATCTGTCTGTGCCTGGTGTCATCGCGCTTGGCCTGGGGGCAGGTGCCGGGGCCGGTGGCCGGCGCTGCGACAACCGAGGCGCGCATTGATTCACTGCTCGCGCGCATGACGCTGCAGGAAAAGGCGGGGCAGCTCACCGTCATCGGTCGCGACAACCCTCGCTTTCAGGAGCTGGTTCAGGCCGGCATGGTCGGCGCCACCGGTGGTGTGCTGGCCGACACCAATGTGGTGAAGTACACCAGGCAGGTGCAGCAACTGGCCCTGCAGTCCCGGCTTCGCATTCCCATTCTCTTCACGGGCGACGTGGTACACGGCTTTCGCACCATCTTCCCGGTGCCGATGGCCGTGGCGGCCTCATGGGATCCAGCGCTGCTGCACCAGATGGACAGTGTGGCGGCGGTGGAGGCAACCGCTGCCGGCGTGACCTGGACCTATGCGCCCATGGTTGACATCGGCCGTGACGCGCGGTGGGGACGGGTACTTGAAGGGGCGGGAGAAGATCCCTATCTCGGCAGCGTGATGGCGCGCGCCGCGGTGCGCGGGTTCCAGGGCTCGAGCCTGGCCGACCGGACCACGATGCTGGCCACCGCCAAGCACTTTGCTGCCTACGGCGCGGTTGAGGCGGGCCGGGACTACAACTCGGTGGACATGTCCGACTGGCAGCTCCGGTCGGTTATCCTGCCGCCCTTCAAGGCGGCTGTGGACGTCGGCGCCGGCTCGGTCATGGCGGCGTTCGTGTCGCTGAACGGCGTGCCGGCGACGGCAAACCGCTACCTCCTGACCGACATCCTGCGGAACGAATGGCATTTCAGCGGAATGCTGGTGTCGGACTATGACGCGGTGCCGCAACTCCAGCAGCACGGGGTCGCCACCGATTCGGCCGACGCCGCCAGGCAGGCGCTGCTGGCTGGCGTAGACCTGGACCTGCATAGCGGGACCTACCTGGCTACGCTGCCGGCGCTGGTGCAGTCGGGCGCGATACCCCGGGAGGCGCTGGATACCGCCGTGCGCCGGGTGCTCCGTGCCAAGCTCGCCCTGGGGCTCTTTGATGACCCCTTCCATTACGGCGACTCCACCCTCAGCCAGGATTCATTGCTGGCGGCGCACCGTCCGATCGCGCGCGCCATGGCCGCACGCACCATGGTGCTGCTTCGCAACGAAGGATCCGTGCTCCCACTCCGAAAGGACCTGCCCTCGCTCGCGGTCATCGGGCCGATGGCCGACAACCAGGCCGACCTCCTGGGTGCGATGCATGCCGTGGGTCGGGACAGCGAAGCGGTGACGGTGCTTCAGGGAATACGCGAGGCGGTCGCCCCGGGCACGCGCGTGCGCTATGCCCGAGGCGCCGGGTTCATGGACACCAGCTCGACCGGGTTTGCCGACGCGCTGGCGGCAGCGCGCCAATCGGACGCAGTGGTCATGGTGCTGGGCGAGGGAACCGGCATGAGCGGCGAAGCCGACAGCCGGGCGGACCTGGGTTTGCCGGGACGCCAACTGGAGCTGGTCCAGCAGGTCGTCGCGCTTGGCAAGCCGGTTGTGGTGGTGCTGATGGGAGGACGCCCGCTGGCGGTGCCGTGGGTTGCCGAGCATGTGCCGGCCATTCTCGAGGCGTGGCTGCCGGGCACCGAAGGCGGTCACGCCGTGGCCGACGTGCTCTTCGGCGACATGAATCCCTCGGCTAAACTTCCCATGACCTTTCCCCGCAGCGTGGGCCAGGTCCCGATCTATTACGCGCATCAGGCCACGGGCCGGCCGTTTGAGCCGAACGACAAGTACACCACCCGTTACATCGACGTCCCCAACTCGCCGCTCTACCCGTTCGGCTACGGGCTGAGCTATACCTCCTTCAGGTATTCTCCCCTGACGCTGAGCGCGGACCAGCTTGGCTGGAACGACACGCTCATGGTCTCGGTCACGCTCTCCAACAGCGGCAAGCGAGACGGCGCTGAAGTGGTGCAATTGTACATACGCGACCTCGTGGCCAGCGTGAGTCCGCCGGCGGAGCTGCTGAAACGGTTCAGGCGGATGCAGCTGAAGGCGGGGGAGTCGACGCGCGTGACCTTCCGGCTGACCCGGAAGGACCTCGCTTTCTATCACGCTGACGGAAGTTTTGCAGCGGAACCCGGCGGGTTCGAAGTTCAGGTAGGCGGCAGCTCGGCCCAGGGCGAAACACAAGCATTTCAGCTGCTGGCCCGCTGAGGCCGGCGGTCGCGACCCTCGACCTTCAGCCCATGCACTCCTGCTTTGCCGTGACTACGCCGGGCCTCGAAGCCATCACCGCCCGCGAGCTCACCGCGCTCGGCATAGCGATCACCGAAACGGAACCGGGCGGCGTCGCGTTCCAGGCCGATGCCGCCGAACTCGCTCGCGCCAACATCTGGCTGAGAACGGCGTCGCGCGTATTGGTGCGAATCGCGCAGTTCCACGCGTTCTCATTTCCCGAACTGGAGCGGCACGCTCGCCAGGTGGCGTGGGGCGAGTATCTCGCCGACGGCATTTCACCGGTATTCCGGATCACCTCGAAAAAGTCGAAGCTGTACCATCAGGGCGCGATCGCCGAGCGACTCCAGCGATGCACCGGGATCCCGGCGCCCGCCGATGATGCCCCGGCCGACTCGGGACAGCTGTTCGTGGTGCGAGTGCACCGGGACCAGGTCACGGTCAGTGCGGATGCATCAGGCGAACTGCTCCATCGGCGCGGGTATCGGCTGGAGCAGGCCCGCGCGCCGCTTCGCGAGACGCTCGCAGCCGCAATGCTGCTGGGGGTGGGATGGGACGGCAGCGTACCGCTGGTGGATCCGTTCGCGGGTTCCGGCACCATCGCGATTGAAGCAGCCATGATCGCACGCAACATGGCGCCGGGCGCGCGGCGATCATTCGCTGCGGAACGGTGGCCCAGCATGGCAGGAGGAGTGTTCGCGGCGGGTCGAGCGTCGAGCGTCGAGGGTCGAGAGCATGACGCTCGACGCATCATCGCCAGCGACCGCGATGCCGGCGCGGTCGCGGCAATGGGTCGGAACGCCGAACGCGCCGGCGTGGCTGCCGATCTCTCGATCCGGCAGGCGGTCATCTCCGAGCTGCGGTTGCCGGAGCAGCCGGGCTGGATCGTGACCAACCCGCCCTACGGAGTGCGCGTGGGCGACCGCCTGCGGCTTCGGGATCTGTATGCCCAGACCGGCACGCTGCTTCGCACGCGCGCCCGCGGGTGGCGGCTGGCACTGCTCAGCACCCATCCGGCACTGGAGCATCAGCTGGCGCTGCCACTGACGCCTGTCTGGCAGTCCACCAATGGCGGCATCACTGTCCGGCTGGTGACGGCCAGTCTGCCTTGAGTCGTGCCAGCGCATCCTTGAGCCCATTCACTCGCTCCCGCAAGACGTCGTCCGCGCTCAGCCTGCCGTGCGCCGGATTCCGCGCCAGATCGGCAAACTGATCCTCCGCTGCTTGTACCGTAGCACGGTCGGAGGGGGCGCCCAGCTTCCATGGACCGAATCGGGTAAGCTGGCCGGTGCGCAGCGAATGGCGCACATAGTCGGCCAGGCGAATGTGCGGGGCGTTCCGGTGCTGGTCGTGCAGTGCTGGCACGTGCACCGGGGCGTAGTCCATCCGCAGTGATGCGGTCCAGTCCTGCCACTTGAATGCATTGATATGCTCGTAGCCCGCGATCGGCACCCAGGGAATCCTGAGCGCGTCGGCGACGATCGCGGCGTGCATGGCACCCGAGATCACGCATCGGCTGGCGGCCATCTGTGCGAGCGTCCGGTCCACCGAGGCCCACGGATCGAGAAAGGTCAGTCCCAGGCGGTTGCAGAATGACCGCCAGTCGAACATCGGCCGGCTGATGTGATGGGGCATGAAGGCCACGCGCCCGGTGCGCCGGCCGGGCGGCACCAGGTCGGTGATGAGGGCGGCGGAATCGGTGATGGCCAGCTCGGGCGGGAGGCCCAGCGCCGCCGCAGTGCCGGGTCCCCGGACGGCGTAGAAGCGCCAGCGCTCATCCACTAGCGGGAGTTCGCCGTATCCCACTCCGGCGCCGAGGACCACCTTGAACGGCTCCCGGGGGAGCCGGGCATGAAGCACCGTCCCGATGCCGAGGAGCAGGGGATCGGGGCCGTCCGGGCTGGCACCGGGCAGGACCCTGGGCCAGAGCCAGAGATTGAGATCGTCGCCAAAATTCCCGTACGAATCGTGGAAGTAATGTATTCGCATGAATTTAGGTCAAGTGCCCCGGGGCGGAGGTGTCAAAAAATTGAATAGGGAAAAACCTAGGGGACAAATTTCCGGGTAGGTGTTAGCGTAGTCTCGCCCCCTGATGGCCGGCTCGTGCCGGCAGGAGTGTCGAGATGGCGCCAGCGAACCGCCGGGACATTGATGTGCTCATCGAAAAGCATGAGACGCGCCTCCGCGATGATTTCGACGACCGGGACATCGCGATCTATGTCCGGAGCCTGCTGGTTTCGATGACCGGCCAGTGGCACTTCAGCGCCATTACGCCGGAGACCCACCTGTACCGGGACCTGCGCTGGAACGTGGAGAGCGCCGAGCGGTTCCGTGCCACGCTGGAGGCGGTGTTCCGGGTGGAACTTGCCCCGTGGGAATTCCTCTGTGGCCGGACCGTCCGCGATCTCACTACACTTCTGGGCCGGGCGCTGAGCCGGGACCGGCGCCGCTTCGGCGGCGCTCCACCCGCCGCGTGATCCGGGTTCCCATGCCCATATCTCACCCCCTGAGTTACTGTCGGCCACTCAGCCGTCCCCCTGTGGGAGAGGAGCGCGCATGTTCACCGGCAAGGAAGACCACGTCATCAGTCTCGAGCAGGCCCGTGTACTGGTCCAGCGCTGGCGCGAGCGGGGTTCCGCCCTGGCGGGTGACCCTGGCTCGGAATTTTTCGGTCGGGATGTCATTGAAAAGATACTCGGGCAGCCAGGCTGTGTGGGTCTTCGGATCCATCACGGGCGCAACGCCAAGGGGCAGCACACCATGCTGCTCGTGGGGGCTGACGCAGACGGCAACGAGCTGCTGGATGGCACCATCGCGGAGCAGGGCATGCCATGCCCACCGTTTTGCGGCGACGGAGGCATGCTCAGCCCGTGAGTGCGCCCGCGGACCTGCTGTGGCATCTGGTCTCGCCTCTAGTGCGGGCCATGCGGCACCTGCCGCTCGCGGCGGGCGGCATTCTGTTTCCCATCGTACCGATTCTGGCCGCCTGGCCGCGGCGGCACCAGCTGTCGGTGCCGCTGCGATGGGTTGTGGTATACCTGATCGTTACGCTGGCCGAAGAACTCTTCATGCTGTACTGGAGCCGGCACGGCCGGCATAATCTCTGGATCATCAACCTGTACACGCCCATCGAGGCGTTCATGCTGGCCATGATGTATGCCGGCTGGCAGCTGCGGGAGCGGTGGCGTTTCATGATCTACCTGTCGCTGGCGGGTTTCGTCGCCTTCTGGGTGCTGATGATGTTCACCATCGAAGGGTTTGACACCTTCCCGAAGTTCAGCAAGCCGGTGGAGGCGCTGCTGGTCATCACGGCGTCGGCCTGGACGCTGGTCCAGCGATCCCGGCACGCCGCTTCACCGCTGACGTTCCACCCCTGGTTCTGGGTCTCGGTCGGGACGCTGCTCTACTTTGCCTACCTGCTGCTGCTCAATCCGGTCGGGATGATGCTGCTGAACCCGCGGCCCGACCTCTTCCGGCTGGCCTACGGCATCAACGGCGTCCTCACGACGATCATGTATCTCTTCTGGCTGCGCGCCATCTTCCTGGTTCGCACACCGGCGAAAGGCGACGCCCCCGCATGAACGTTTCTCCCGGCGATCTGTTCTGGATCCTGGTGATCGTCACGCTCGCTGCGGCGATCCTGATTCTGGCGTTCGCGGCCAGTCTGGTCATCCAGCAGCGGCGTCTGGTCCGTGCCACCCGCTCCTTCGGCGGACGACTCCTCTCGGCCCAGGAGGACGAGCGGCGCTGGGTGGCGCGCGAGCTGCACGACGATATCATCCAGCGGGTTGCAATGCTGGGCCACGAAGTGGAAGAGATCGCCTCCCATAATGGTTCGAGCCCGGCCGAATTTGCCAAGCGCGCCAGCGGTCTCCGGGCCGAACTCGACGACCTGGCGGAAGAAGTACGGCGACTGGCGCACCGGATGCATCCGACCACGCTCGAGCACCTCGGGCTGAGCGCTGCGCTGGAGCAGCTTGCCACGGAATTCCGCGGCCAGGGACTTGATGTGCGGGTACGCGGGGCGCTGCCCGATGGCGAGCTGTCGCCCGAGGCCGCGACCTGCCTGTTTCGGGTGGCCCAGGAAGGCTTGCGCAATGTGCTGAAGCATGCGCAGACCCGAACAGCGATGGTGCGGCTGGGCACGGAGGCCGACGGCGCGTTGCTCGAGGTGGCCGATGGCGGCGCAGGCTTTGACCGCAGTTCCGCGGCCGCCCAGGCCGGCCTCGGCCTCTCCAGTCTCTCGGAGCGCGTGCGGCTCCTCCATGGCAGGCTTACCGTGCGGACCCGTCAGGGGCAGGGCACCAGCGTAACGGCGTGGGTACCGCCGCTCGTCCGGCGGGCATGACGCGTCCGCGCATCCTGATCGCCGATGATCATGCGCTGGTGGCTGCCGGTCTTCGCGCCATGCTGGAGCCGGCGCATGAGGTGGTGGAGGTCGTCTCCAATGGGCTGGATGTGATCGAAGCCGTCGAGCGGCATCAGCCCGACCTGGTGCTGCTGGACATTTCGCTCCCGGGCCGGAGCGGCATGGAGGTGGCTCGCGACCTCGCCGCGCATCCATCCGGCGTGCCGTTCGTCATGCTGACCATGCATGCGGATCCCATCTACGCCGATGAAGCCATTGCCTCGGGCGCCATCGGATTCGTGCTCAAGATGGCCGGGCCGGATGAACTCCGATTCGCGATCGCGCAGGCGCTGCAGGGCCAGGTATACATCACGCCGCGACTGCCCGCGCGCAGCAGGCCGCTCACGGCGCCGAAGGGCCTGGAGGCGGAGAGCGCGCTGGCGGCACTCACCCGGCGCCAGCAGCAGATCCTCAAGCTGATCGCCAAGGGATGGAGCCTCAAGGACATCGCCGATGAGCTGGGGATCAACATCCGCAGTGTGGAGTTCCATCGGAACCGTATCCGCAAGACACTGGGGCTGACCAGCACGGCGGCCCTGGTCCGCTTTGCGCTGGTTCATGGGCTGGTGAAGCATTGACAGGGCGAACTGCTTTGCGCACCTGATCGGTGCGGATGTCGGTCCCACACGCGCCTTTACGATCTACCTCGTGCAATGACCGACGCCGCCAGCGCGCCGATGCTGGGGCACGGGATGGCCTGAAGTCGTGAGGTGATACCATGTCCAGATTCAGCATGCTGATCGTCAGCACGGTGCTTCTGATTCCGGGCGCTGCACTGGCCCAGGGCCGGCCACTGGCCCCGACGGGATTGTGGGGAAGTCTCGCGGTCGGCCCCTCCACGCCGTACGATTATGGAGCGACCCTGTCGCTGGCCTATCGCAGCGGCCACTACATCTTTCGGGGCAGGTTCTCCGCCGTTGGAGAACTCTTCGGGAACCAGAACGGCGAATACGGCCTGCTGGTCGGCCGCGTCGTGACGCCGATGCGCGGTTCGGTGCAGTTCAGTGTGGGGGCGGGACTGGGCCTGGTGACCGGGTGGCAGGGCGGAGGCGTGTTTGCCAGTGGCGAGCCGACCGACGACGTGATGGGCGTACTGCTGAACGGGGAAACGCGGATCCGGCTCACCAGCTTTCTCGGGCTTTCGGCCACGCTGTTTGGCGACCTCAATGGGCGGGAGTCCTTCGGCGGTCTTGCCGCCGGGATCTACCTTGGGCAATTCTAGCAGGGACTGGTGACGCATTGACCTGACGTCGGGGGCGCCGTTCTGGCCGGTGCGCGACGGCCTCATGGCCACTTACCCGGCATTGACGTCGGACATCGAGTGCGACGTGCTGGTGGTGGGTGGCGGGGTCACCGGTGCGCTCTCGGCCTGGCAGCTGGTGCAGGCGGGACTCGACACGGTGCTCGTGGACGCCCGCGAAATCGGCTGGGGCAGCACCAGCGCCTCCACCGCGCTCCTGATGTACGACCTGGACGTCCAGCTCGTGGACCTGACCCATCAGGTCGGCCGGGAGCGCGCCGAGGCGGTGTACCGTGCGGCGCGCGAGGCGGTGCACTCGCTGTGCGCCATGAGCGGTGCGCTGAGCGCTGAGCGTGTACCGTCCAGCGTCCGACGCGTCCCGACTCTCTACCTTGCCAGCCGCGCGAGCGACGCCGCAAGGCTGAGGCGCGAGCAGGCGGCGCGCGAGCAGGCGGGACTCGAGGTGGAATACTGGGACCGCGAGGAGATCGCGCGGCATTTTCCGTTCAGCCGAGCTGCCGCGCTGTGGCATGAGGACGCGGCGCAGGTGGATCCGCTGGCGTTCACGCATGCGTTGCTGGCCGATGGGGTGAGGCACGGGTTGAGAGTCTTTGATCGGACGGCGGTCAACGGTCGACGGTCGACGGTGGCGACGGACGACCGACGACCGACGACTGTCGACCTCAAGCGGAGCGTACATACGCGCCGATCGTCTCGTCTACGCCACCGGCTACGAAACCGAGCAGCGGCTGCGGCAGCCGTCGGTGCATCTGCACGACACGTATGCCTTTGCCAGTGAACCGGTGGAAGACCTCGCCGACTGGCACCGGCGGGCCCTCATATGGGAAACTGCCAGGCCCTATCTCTATCTCCGCACCACCCAGGACAACCGGGTGATGGTCGGCGGCGGCGATGACCGCCACACCACACCCGAGCGCCGGGACCGGGCGCTGCCGGAGAAGCTGGAGCAGCTGCTGCGCCGGGCTCGGCGCATGTTTCCCGGCCTGGACCTCACGCCAGCCTTTGCCTGGGCCGGGACCTTTGCCGAAACCGACGACGGCATGCCGTATATCGGATGCCATCCCCGATATCCCGGCGCCATCTTCGCGGCCTGCTACGGCGGGAACGGGACCGTGTTCGCGATGATGGCCTCGGAGATTGTGCGCGATTGGTGCTTGGGACGGAAGAACGAGATGGCGGAGTGGTTCGGGTTCGGGAGATAGGAGGAAAGCGCGAAGCGCCGCAGGGGCGGGTCTCTGGGCCGCCCCTCTCTCTCCCGTGCAGGCGGGGCTCGGCAACAGGGAACACGAAAACACGAAAACACGAAAGCACGGAAGAGAAGCACGAAAGCACGAAAGCACGAAAGCACGGAAGCACGGAAGCACGAAAACACGGAAGCACGGAAGCACGAAGTGGTCGATGATGGAGCGTCGACCGTTGACTATCGACGATATTCGGGAGGCGTCATGATGCGCATTTGTTCTGGTGTCCTGGTTCTGATGTGTACGCTCACGCCAGCCCTCCACGCCCAGCAGGGTCCGCCGCCATCGGTCATGATTGCGCACACGACGCCCAAGGCCATTGGCGCGGCGATGCTGGAGGTGCTGCAACCCCAGAAATTCAAGGTCGCCAAGGCGAGCAAGGGTCGCATTGTCCTGTCGCAGAACCGCGGGAACGTGGCGCAGGCCACCGGCGAGGTGATGCGGGTGCGGCTCGAGATGGTGTTTGCCGTGGAGCAGGTGGGCGACAGTCTCAAGATCACTGCCACCAGTGAAACCTACTACGCTGACCGGGGCCCGATGGGGGAGCAGGCCCGGTCGGTGGACGTGAACAAGGAGCGGCAGAACTTCGAGTTGCTGCTGAATGCGACGAAGGAGAGGATCGAACACTCCTCGCCGGCCGATTCCGCCGGGACGTAAGCGTAGCCCGGCAAGGCGACAGCGGCACAGGAATCTCGTTGGTGGGCAGGCCAACCTTCTGTCTCGTCAGGGGAAATCACATGCGTGCATTGGTCGCCGGACTTCTGGTAATCGGATTGGCCGGCCTGGCCGGCTGTGGCGGAGACAGCACCGGACCATCCAGCACGTCGATCGCCGGCACCTGGACCATGTCCATCAGCAACCTCTCGGCCAATGGTGTGACCTGCAACGCGAGCGGCATCACCATGACCCTGACCGCGAACGGTTCCGTCTTCACCGGCAACTACGGCGGCGTGCTGTCGTGCGGCCCGACCGGCGGGGTGCCCGACTCGGCGCCAGTGAGCGGCACGATCATCAATGGGGTCCGGAACGGCACCCAGGTGTCGTTCGACCTGGACACGTCGGACGCGCATCATACCGGGACCATCAGTGGCAACTCCATGAGCGGCACCGCGAGCTACCGGTTCAACTTTGGCAGCGGGCCGGTGGTGCTCAGCGGCTCGTGGGCCGCGGCCCGGTGACCCCTCACTCAGGAGCATCATCGTGTTCTTCATTCTCTTTCTGCTGATCGCAGCTGGAGCGCTCATTGCGCGGCATATACTCAAGCCGGCCGACGAACCAGGCGCGAGAGCAAGCCTGCTCCTGATCGTGGGTGTCGCAGCGGGACTGCTGGCACTCGTCAACTGCTTTACCGTCATCCCGGCAGGTCACGTGGGCGTGGTGGATCTGTTCGGCACCGTGTCCGGGACGACCCTCAAGTCGGGGATCAATCTGGTCAACCCGTTGGCCAGAGTGGTCAAGATGTCGGTCAAGACCCAGGAAATGAAGGAAGTGATGGAGGTGCCGTCAAAGGAAGGCCTGACCGTCCAGCTGGAAATCAGCGTGTTGTACCACCTCAATCCGGAGAAGGCCGCAGATGTCTACCGGACGGTGGGGCAGAGTTATGAGTCGGTTCTGCTCGAGCCGCAGTTCCGCTCAGTCACCCGCGGCGTCACGGCCAGCTTCGAGGCCAAGGCCCTGTACACCTCTGAGCGCGAGCACCTCTCGAAGTTGATTGCCAACGAGATCGTGGCGGCGACCGCCCCACGCGGCATTACGGTCGAGGGCGCTCCGCTCCGCAAGGTGACGTTGCCGCCGGGCCTCTCCACCTCGATCGAGCAGAAGCTGCAGGCGGAGCAGGAGAGCCAGCGCATGCAATTCGTCCTGACCAAGGAGAAGCAGGAAGCCGACCGGAAACGGATCGAGGCCGAGGGCATCTCGGATTTCCAGAAGATCGTGCAGCAGGGTATCTCCCAGCAGCTGCTGCAGTGGAAAGGCATCGAGGCCACTGAGAAGATCGCCTCATCGCCGAATACCAAGGTGATCATCGTGGGTGCGGGGCGGGATGGCCTGCCAGTAATTCTGGATACGAAGTGAGTTGCCCCAGCGCGGGGCTCGGCAACAGCGCGCACGAAGGCACGAAAGCACGAAAGCACTGCATGATTGCGAGGCGTCCATGAGTTACGACATGGAGTTCCATGGGAAGTTTGCTATTCAACCGCCGCTCCGCCCCGAGCATGTGGCGTATCTTGGGGCCTTCAATCGGACTCGGCGCGTCAAGCGTGATCCCGAGCTCACCGCGCTCCGGGGCGATCCCATTCGAACGGCGGCCGGCCTGTCCATCGGTGAGGAAGGTGGATACTTCGTGGGCGAAACCGGAGCTTTCGGCGAGGACCGTGGCGCTGACGTGCTGGATGCAAATCGGCCGCCGGTCGGCCAGCCGGAACTCTGGTGCCATTGGGCTCCGACACCGGACGGATCAGCGATTGTCTGGGACGGACAGGAGAAGTTTTACGAGTACGAGCGATGGATCGCCTACTTGATAGGCCACTTTCTGGCGCCATGGGGATATCTGATCAACGGTAAGGTCGAGTGTCTCGGTGAAGATTGGTGCGAGCCGAGCGCACTCAGGGTCGAGGACAATCACGTGTTCTTTTGGGGAGCGGAGGTCTGATGGCGTCCTGGTCGCGACTCGAAGACGAAGCGATCGATTCAGGATATGTTGCAATGAGGCAGTTGGCATGACGCCTTCTGATCGAGAATTGCTTTCACGGGCATGGTACCATGCGGAGATAGCTCATTTCCTACGTGAAGATGCCAGCACTATTCTCGGGCACCTCGCCCGGCGGAGTGAGTTCGCAATCGAGCGGGAGCAAGGCGAGGCATGGTTCGAGGAAGTCGAACTGTTGAAGGCGGCGCTTCGCGAAATCGACGGTTATTTGCTGCTTGAATTTACAATTCCTCGGATGGGACGCCGCGTTGACGCTGTGGTGCTCAGCGGGTCAGCTATTCTCGTAATCGAATTCAAGATCGGTGCGACGGTATTTGAGAGGGCCGCGGTCGAACAGGTTTGGGACTATGCTCTTGATCTGAAGTATTTTCATCGGGCCAGTCATGAGCGCCCCATCGTGCCGATCCTCGTTGCATCCCGGGCCCAGGCCAGTGAGGCTCCCCAGCTGATTGCCGATTCGGATCTTGTCTTCCGGCCTCTACTGCTTGCTGCGGCAGATCTATCCGTGGGTGTGATATCAGCCATAGGCGCCATTACGGGGACTCCGATTGATGCCCCAGCGTGGTTGGCGTCACCATACTTGCCGACGCCAACCATCGTGGAGGCGGCGCGAGCGCTATATGCACGGCATTCTGTTGAGGAAATAACCCGCTCGGACGCTGGCGCGAAGAACCTGCTGGTCACAAGTCATCGAGTCGAAGAATTGCTCGACGCGGCACGCGCTTCTAACGAGAAGGTGATCTGCTTCGTCACCGGAGTTCCGGGCGCAGGAAAGACGCTTGTAGGGTTGAACGTGGCCACGCGCCGTGGAAAGCAAGATTTGCCGACCCATGCTGTCTTCCTGTCCGGCAATGGACCGTTGGTGGCAGTGCTGCGCGAAGCGCTGACGCGCGATGAGCTGGTCAGGAGGCGTCGGACTGGCGAAAAGACCAAGAAAGGGAAGGTCAAGAAGAGCGTGGAGGCATTCATTCAGAATGTCCATCACTTTCGGGATGATGCTCTCGCTGACGCGGCGCCTCCACCGGAGCATGTCGCCATCTTCGACGAGGCACAGCGCGCTTGGAATCTGAACCAGACCGCCAACTTCATGAGACGACGAAAGCACCAGCCACATTTTGACAGATCAGAGCCGGAGTTCCTGCTCGAGTATATGGACAGGCACCTCGATTGGGCTGTGGTAGTGTGCCTCGTTGGCGGCGGCCAGGAAATCAATACAGGTGAGGCGGGTATCGGCGAGTGGATACAGGCGGTGGAGCGACGGTGTCCACACTGGAAGATGTACATCTCGCCACGCCTGAGTGACTCTGAGTATCAGGCAGCAGGGTCTCTGACCGAAAGTCGGTCATCGATCGTGCCACAATTGGATCAGCGGCTACACCTATCGGTCTCGATGCGGTCATTCCGGGCCGAGCGCCTGTCTGATTTCGTCAAGGCAGTGCTGGATTGCGAGACTGGTAGGGCGCGCACGCTTCTCGAAAACCTGGCCGGCCGTTACCCGATCGTGCTCACCAGAAATCTTGATACGGCTCGGCGGTGGCTCCGGGCTCGAGCAAGAGGCTCCGAGCGCTTTGGTATTGTGGCCTCCTCCAAGGCGATGCGGCTCAAGCCCCACGCGATCGATATTCGTGTAGCTATCGACCCGGTCCATTGGTTCTTGGACGACCAGCACGACACGAGATCGAGCTACTACCTCGAGGATGCTGCTACTGAGTTCCAGGTCCAAGGGCTCGAATTGGATTGGAGCTGCGTTACATGGGACGGCGACCTGCGGTACGGTGGCTCGGGATGGGCATTCCACGACTTCCGTGGTAGTCGATGGCAACGAATTGTGAAAGCGGAAAACCGAGCCTATCTGCGAAATGCTTATCGGGTATTGCTAACCCGCGCCCGCCAGGGAATGGTGATGTTTGTTCCCGAAGGGGTCCAGGAAGACCCGACTCGACGGCCAGAATTCTACGATCACACCTACTCCTATCTTCGTGACCTCGGTATCGCCAGCATCGACTAGGGCCCGGCTGGTCGCTCCTGCGAAGCGACGACCCGGACGCCCAAGCCGGTATGCTAGAGGCATTAACTGTCAGTCGGATTCACGAGCATTGCCGCTCTACTCGCTACGACTCCACCCGCAGTCATCGATGCCCTCTTCTGAACCTCGTTTCTACTGTGCTTGCCAAACTCCATCAACGATGCTTCCGGCCGGCGGTCAATTTCCTGGGGGAATCCATTGTTGTTTTGTCTGTTGGCTTGCCCTCCCGTCACATCGAATTCCGGCGCGCGGGCTAGTGGGGATTGCGGGGTGGTCCATCGTGGAGGTCGCGAGCAGCGCATACTCCGCCGCCGGACCGCGTTTACCACATGTGGTTTGGCCTGCCGGATCAGGCGCTACTCGAGTCGCGGGGTGAGTTTGGTCTGTATGGCTGGATCCTGATATACAATGTGAGCATGCGATGCACGTCAAGCGGAGTGCTCGGGCAGCAGGCGCCTGATCGCGCGCCGCGCGTTTCACCCGCATGTCCGCTGACGGACGACTGGCCTATTTTCATTTGACCATCAACCCCTAACCCCTGATCCCCATGACCGACGACCTCTCGCCCACCCTCGATCCCTCCTCCTGGCCCGCCCTCCGTGCCCTCGGCCACCGCATGGTGGACGAGATGATGGAGTATCTCGAAACCCTGCGCGAGCGGCCGGCCTGGCAACCGATGCCGGACCGGGTGCGCGCAAGCTTCGGCGGCCCAGCGCCCCGCGAGCCCGAGGGCGCCGAGCAGGCGTATGCCGATTTCGTCCGGAATGTGCTGCCCTATCCCACCGGCAATATCCATCCGCGCTTCTGGGGCTGGGTGATGGGCAACGGCACACCGCTCGGCGCCCTGACCGAAATGCTGGCGGCCACCATGAATCCCAACGTGGGCGGCGCCGACCATGCCGCCAATCTGGTCGAGGCGCAGGTGATCGAGTGGTGCAAGGAGATGACCGGCTTCGATGCCAAGGCCTCCGGAATTCTGGTTTCCGGCGGTTCGATGGCGAATCTCGTGGCACTCACGGTGGCGCGGAATGCCAAGGCCGGATTTGATATCCGGCGGCTCGGCGTCTCGGCGGCGCGACGGCCGCTCGTCGCTTGGTACGCCTCGACCGAGACGCACAGCTCGGTGCAGAAGGCCGTGGAACTCATGGGACTGGGTGATGAGTCGTTCCGCCGCATGCCTGTGAATGACCAGTATGAGATTGACGTCGCTGCGCTCGCAGCGGCGATCGCTGCCGACCGTGCCGCCGGCTGCCAGCCGTTCTGCGTGGTCGGGAACGCCGGCACCGTGAACACCGGTGCCATTGATGACCTCGAGGCGCTGGCAGCGCTCTGCAAGCGCGAACAGCTGTGGTTCCACGTGGATGGCGCCTTCGGCGCGCTTGGCGCGCTGGTACCGGAATACCACGAGCGGCTTCGCGGGATGGACCAGGCCGATTCGCTGGCATTCGATCTGCACAAGTGGATGTACATGCCGTACGAAGTGGGCTGCGTTCTGGTGCGACATCCCGATGCACACCGCGATACGTTCTCGCTCACACCCGGCTATCTCACCCATGCCACCCGCGGTACCGCGGCGGGCGACGTCTGGTTTTCTGAGCTTGGTCCCCAGCTGAGCCGGGGGTTCCGGGCACTCAAGGTGTGGATGAACATCAAGGCCTATGGGCTCGATACCTTCGCGACGCTGATCCGAGAGAATATCGAACAGGCGCGCTACCTCGGCTCGTTGGTGGACGCGCATCCCGAGCTGGAACTCCTCGCGCCCGTGCCGCTCAACATTGTCTGCCTTCGGTATGTGGTACCGGGCTGGAGCGACGAACAGCTCAATGCGCTCAATGCCGAGCTGCTGATTCGACTGCAGGAAAGCGGCGTCGCCGTCCCGTCTAATGGCATGCTGAATGGCCGCTATGCCATCCGAGTGGCCAACACCAACTACCGCAGCCGGCGTGAGGACTTTGACCTCCTGGCGGCGGAAACGGTGCGGATTGGCAGGGAACTGGCGGGCGGGTAAGCGGTCGCGGGTCATCGGTCGTCAACGATTAAGCGTGTCATCTTGCTCGGGATGAGGAATCGGCGAGCTTTTGTCCAGCCGTCTCGCCGTCTCGCCGTCTCGCCGTCTCGCCGTCTCCCGTCTTCGCCGCTCTTCCCGTCTTCCCGTCTTCCCGTCATATTCCATGCTTCACCCCGACAACCCGGACAACCATGTCGATCGCGGCCCGTACCTGCCCGTCGTGCCATACGTCCTTGCCCGACGAGGCGCAGTTCTGCATGCAGTGTGGCAAGGCCACGCCCACCGAGCCGGGCGTGCCACAACGCACCATGCCCACCGGCGAGTTCGAAGTTGCCAAGGTGCGCCGGGTGCTGGCCGACCGGTATCGGGTCGATCGGGTGATCGGCGAGGGCGGGATGGCCACGGTGTACCTCGCCGAGGACCTCAAGCACAAGCGCCAGGTGGCGGTGAAGGTGATGCGACCGGAGCTGGCGGCGACGCTGGGCTCCGAGCGCTTCCTGCGCGAGGTGGAGATCGCGGCCCAGCTCAATCATCCGAATATCCTGCCGATGTTTGATTCCGGCACGGTGGTCGACAGTCAACAGTCGACCGTCGACAGTCGGCCGTCGACTATCCTCTATTACGTGATGCCCTTTGTCGAGGGCGAGTCGCTCGCGAGCCGCCTCAGCCGGGAAGGCGAGCTGCCGGTGCCGGTGGCGCTGCAGCTGGCGCGGGAAGTGGCCGAGGCGCTGGGCTACGCCCATAAGCGCGGCATCATCCACCGCGACATCAAGCCAGCCAACATTCTGCTGCATGAAGGTCATGCACTCGTGGCGGATTTCGGCATTGCGCGCGCGCTCGACGCCGAAGGCGAGGCGATCACCCGGACCGGACTTGCCATCGGTACCCCGCAGTACATGAGCCCGGAGCAGTCCACCGGCGACAAGACCGTGGATGCGCGGACTGACATCTACGCGCTGGGTGCGGTGCTCTACGAGATGCTGACCGGCGAGCCACCCTTCACCGGGCGAAGCCCGCAGGCCGTGGTGGCTCGCAGCCTGACCGAGCGCCCGAGACCGATTGCCGCCACCCGGGAAGGACTCCAGCCCGGCATCGAGGAAGTCGTTGCCAGGTCACTGGCCCGGAGTGCGGCCGATCGTTTTCCGACGGCATCGGCATTTGCCGACTCGCTCTCCTCACTGGTGACGGGAGCCCGCGTCCTGCCAGCGGGATCTGTCGAGCCGGCTTCGTCGCCCAGGTTGTGGATCACCCTTGGCGTGGCGGCTATGCTTGCACTCGGTGCCGTCACGTTCATGGCCGGTCGCTGGGGCCTCCCAAGCTGGGCGCTGGGCGCAGCCATCGCCCTGGGCGCAGCGGGTGGCGCCATGCTGATCCTGACGGCGGCCGCCGAGAAGCGCCGCCGGGCCGGCACGCCGCCCAGGGGACCTGGTGCCTACCTCACTTGGCGCAACGCAGGCATCGGCGGCATCGCTGCCGTCATCGCCTGGGCGCTGATGGCGGGCATCGCCTCTGCCGGCCGCGTGAAGCCGCTTGCAACGGGCCCGTCCATGACGCATGTGGCCGTCCTGCCCTTCCAGAACCAGGGCGACTCGGCCAACAACTACATCGTGGACGGCATCACCGACGAAGTGCGCGGCAAGCTGTCGCAGGTGAACGGGCTCACGGTCATTGCCAATGCCAGTTCGTCGCAGTACCGCGGTTCGCGCGTGCCGCCGGCGCAGATCGCCGGTGAACTCGGTGCGCAGTACCTGCTGATGGGCCGGGTGCGCTGGGCCGGGGGCGCGGCGTCCGCCTCGAGCCGGCTGCAACTGGTGGCCGAACTGGTCAATGGGACCACCGGTGCGACCGACTGGCAGCAGACCTTCGATGCCGACCTGACCGACGTCTTCGCCGTGCAGGGACAGGTGGCTACCCGGGTGGCGGGCGCGCTGGGCGCCCAGCTTGGCGCGCGCGAGACGGCCGACCTCGGCAAGCGTCCAACCGAGAACCCTGCAGCGTGGGATGCGTACCTCAAGGGCCGGTCATTCACCGGTGGAGATCCCGTCACGCTTCGACAGGCGCTGGACAACTTCGAGCAGTCGGTGGCCCTGGACTCCGGGTTTGTCGACGCCTGGGCGGGCCTCGCGACCGCCGCGACCCGGCTCTATTCGAATGGCGCCCGGGACCCCGCCGTGGCACGGCGAGCCAGAGAGTCTGTCGACCACGCGCTCCGTCTTGGGCCCGAGAATGCCGCCGCGGCGGCGGCGGCGGCACTGTACTACAACGGTATTGGGCGCGATCCCGCGAAGAGCGCGGCCTCCATCGAACGCGCCATGCAGCTGGCGCCGAACGATCCCGAAATCCTGCGGGCCGCAGCTCGGACTGATGTCAACGATGGCAACTATGAGAGGGCGACCGGACGTCTCGAGCGGGCACGGGAGCTCGATCCCCGGAATGCGGCCGTACTCAATGCGCTTAGCACCGACTATCTCTTTATCGGACGCCTGCAGGAAGCGGAAGAGGTCGGCAACGCCGTGATTGCGCTCGAACCGGAGAACCTCGGCCATTACCAGCTCCTGGTCAAGATCAAGCTCGCGCAGGGTGACCTCGACGGCGCACGGGCCGCTGCCACGCGTGCCACGGCCCGTGTCTCACCACCCGTGGTCGCGGCCTACCTTGCCGGCTTTGAAGAACTCACATTTGTACTCGATCCTTCCACGCAGGTGCTGGTCGGCCGGCTCACACCGTCGGCATTCGACGGAGATCGCGCCTGGTGGGGCCAGTCACTGGCCACCTACTATTGGGATGAAGGTCAGCGCGAGTTGGCGAAGGCCTATGCTGACTCCTCCCTCGAGACGGGACTGGCACAGGTACAGCAGGCGCCGAATGACCCATCGCTGCTAGTCCTGTATGGCGTGGCACTCGCACATGCGGGAAAGGCTGACTCCGCCGTGGCTACGGGCCGCCGAGCCATTGCCATGTATCGCTCCGATGCCTCCGCCTCCCTGGCCTATGACCGGCTGCAGCTGGTCCGCATTTATCTCGCAGCCGGGCGGCTGAACGAGGCTCTCGACGCCCTGGAAGAGCTCCGGAAGCAGCCGACTCCGGTCACGCCGGGCTGGATGAAGCTCGATCCGATGTTCGCGCCGCTGAAGGGGAATGCGAGATTCGGGAAGATGGTGAACTGAGACGGACGGGGCGGACAGGAAGGACTGGCGGACAGGTCGGACGTGAGGCTGGCGCGGGACCTGATCGGTTCGCTCAAGAAATCATTTGGCGAGCAGGAATTCCGCGACGATTACCGCTCGGCGGCAGGACGTGAGGCAAGGGCAGACAGGCTACGGTCGTCGGACGTCAGGCGACCCGATTGCTTCGGCTGCTTCGCACCCTCGCAATGACGCGTGCCTCGCGTCGACCGTTGTCTGTCGACCGTTGACTGTCGACCGTTGACTGTTGACCGTCGACCCCTGCCCGCCCTGCCCGCCTGGCCCCTCCTGCCTCTCGTGACGCGCCGCACGGTTACCCTGTTCCATTGCCCCTATCTTTCCCGTAACCCCTTGGGAAGAAAGGGGGATATGATGGCAAGCCGTGCCACGTGGTCAGGCGCGATCTCGTTCGGCCTGGTCACGATTCCGGTGAAGCTCTTCGGAGCCACCCGGTCCGAGGATGTGTCGTTTCGCCTGATTCACGCCGACTGCGGTACGCCCGTGGAGCGCCGCTGGTGGTGTCCATATGATGAAGAAGAGGTCGAGTACAGCTCGCTGATACGCGGCTACCAGTACATGAAGGGAAAGTTCGTGCTCTTCACTGATGAGGAGCTCGAGAACCTTCCTGTTCGCAGCAAGCACACAATCGACATCTCGGCATTCGTGCCCGAGGCCGATGTCGATCCGCTGTATTTCGAACGCACCTACTATCTCGCTCCCGACACCAGGGGCGACAAGCCGTACGCCCTCCTCATGCGCGTGCTGGAGCAGGAGAAGCTGCTCGGCATCGCCACGATTACCATTCGAAAGAAGCAACAGCTCTGCGCCGTACGACCGCATGCGGGTGCGCTGCTCCTGGAAACCTTGTTCTATCCGGATGAAGTGGACCTCGAGCATGGCGTGGACCTGTCCGACACCTCGGTGGCCAAGACCGACATGACTCTCGCCACCCAGCTGGTCGAGACCCTCACGCGGCCCTTTGACGCCGCGGAATATGAAGACGAATACCGGAAGGCGGTGCTCCAGATGGTGGACGCCAAGCTGGAGGGCAAGGAAATCGAGACCCCGCCGGAACAGGAGGCAACGGTGATCGACCTGCGCGAAGCGCTCTCCCGCAGCCTGGCGGAGCGCAGGAAGCGGGGCGGGAAAAACCGGAATGCTCCAGCGCGGTCACGCCGCCGGAAGACGCGCACCAGCAAGGCAAGCTAGGCCATGGCCAGGTCGGTTCAGGCGGAGGCAGTGCTGGCGGCGCTCGAGCAGGCCGATACCGACGCGACCCTGCGCGTCGGCAAGCACCGGGTGGACGTCACCAGTCTGGACAAGAAACTCTGGCCCCGCGCCCGGCCGGGCGTGACCAAGCGGGGTTACCTGCGGTACCTCGCCCGGGTGTCGGACGCACTGCTCCGGCACGTCAAGGACCGGCCGGTCTTCGTGGTGCGCGCCCCTGACGGCATCGATGGAACCCAGTTCTTCCAGAAACACTTCCCGGATGCCGCCGGCTTTGTGCGCACGCTTTCCATCTGGACCGAGGATGAGGGCAAGCCCACCCGCTATCTGGTGCCCTCCAATCTGGCCACGCTGCTCTGGCTGGGGCAGCGCGCCGCCGTGGAAGTCCACGTCTGGTACTCGAGCGTGGCGCGCGGTACCGACGGGCGCTCGCTGGGCACCAGGTATGCCTCGTCGGCGGCGCGGCTCGAGGCATCGCGGCTCAACTTTCCCGATTTTCTGGTGATTGACCTCGATTCCTACGTCTATTCGGGCAAGGAAAAGTCCGGCGCCGAGCCGGAGCTGCACCGCAAGGGATTTAACGCGGTGCGAGACGTGGCGCTGGAAGTGCGGGACGTGATTCTTCCACTCGGGCTCGAGCCCTTCGTCAAGACCTCTGGCAAGACCGGCTTGCACCTCTACATCCCGATTGTGCGCGACTTCACGTTTGACGAAGTCCGCGCCATGGCGGCGACTCTTGGCGAGTTCGTGGTGCGGCGGCTTCCCAGGAAGGTGACGCTGGCCTGGAGTGTCGAGGACCGCACCGGCAAGGTCTTCTTCGACTTCAACCAGAATGTGCGGGGCAAGTCACTGGCCGCTGCCTACTCGGTGCGGCGGCAGCCGGCCGCCACGGTCTCGACCCCGGTGACGTGGGAGGAACTGCCGGACATCTATCCCACCGACTTCACCGTGCACACCGTGCCAGATCGGCTGGCCACCATCGGCGATCCCTGGGAGCGAATCCTCGGCGCCAAGCATGACCTGGCAGGCGCGCTCGGCGTGAGTGCCGACGCGCCGTCGCGCTGACCGATGCCCGCCATTCAACCAATGCTGGCGACCCTGATCAAGCCGCGTGCCCTGCCGCGCGACTGGATCTATGAGCCGAAGCTCGATGGGGTGCGGGCCCTGGTGAAGCGGAACGGCACGCGCATCCAGCTTCTCTCCCGCTCGGGCAGGCGGATGGATGGCAGCTATCCTGACGTGGTGGAGGCCCTCGGCACGGTACTCCGGTCCGATGCGCTGCTCGATGGCGAGCTGGTGGCGATTGATCCCGAAACGGGGCTCTCCGGTTTCAACCGGCTGCAGTCCCGCATCCATGTGCTCCGGCCGAATGCGGCACTGATCCGGGCGGTTCCGGTTCAGCTCTGGCTCTTCGATTGCCTGCGCGCGGGCGAGGAGGACATGCGCGGCCGGCCCTGGCGTGAGCGGCGGAAGCGGCTCGAGCGGCTGGTCAAGCCCAGCACGATCGTCCGCCTCACCCCCGTCCTGGAGGGAACGTTCAAGACCCTGTACCGGGCAGCCTGCAAGCGCGGCTCGGAAGGACTGATCGGCAAGCACGCGAGCAGCAGGTACGTGACGGGCCGCTCGAGAGAATGGGTCAAGCTCAAGTGCCTCAATGAGCAGGAATTCGTGGTGCTGGGATGGACCGATCCTAAGGGAACCCGCGAGGAATTCGGGGCGCTGCTGCTGGGCTACTTCAATGAAGGCGAGCTGCAGTACGCCGGCCGTGTCGGTACCGGATTCGACGCCGAGGCGTTGCACCGGCTCAAGGCGCTGCTGGCGCCGCTCAGCGCTGAGCGCCCAGCGCTGAGCGACATCTCAGCCATCAAGACCGACGACGTCCACTGGATCAAGCCGTCGCTGGTGGTGCAGGTCGGGTTCAGCGAGTGGACCCCCGCCGGCATCCTGCGCCACCCTCGCTACCTCGGCATCCGGGAGGACAAGAAGGCGACCGCCGTCGTGAGGGAGCAGCCGCGATAGGTCGAGGGTCAAGGGTCGAGGGTGGTAGAGACTCGCCGTCTCGCCGTCTCGCCGTCTCGCCCTAGCGTCTCCCTTCCGGGCATCCTTCCTGCCGGCGAGTGTCGGCCAGCGAGACGACTTTCCAGCCATCTGCGCCGTTGGCAAGAATGAAGGTGTCCACGCCGCAGTGGCTGAACTTGTCGCCCAGGAAGAAGTCATACTCAGCCCAGACCGTGGCGAGCCGACCGTCAATCCGGACTTCGGGATGGTAGATGCGTTCATCCCACATGGCGGGGCTGGGCTTGCCAACGGCCTGGATGAATTCCTCCGGAGTGTCATTCTCGATCAGCGGCGTTCCGTTGCGCACGCGGGCGCTGATCATGCGTGTGTCGGGCGCAAACGCCGCGCGCAGGGAAGCGCTGTCGCGCGTCCGCATGGCGTCGAAGACCTGATGGACCGTCGCCAGGACGGCCGCCGTGTCGGATGGGACCGCCTGCGCTGCCAGTGATGAGGGACCCATGGCCAGCAGAAGGCAGAGAAGGGATGTCCGCATGCAGTGCTCCGGAAGAGGTATTCAGCCTATACGGTAGCCAGATCCGGCAGTTTCCGCACCGTACGCCGGGGCGGCCTGCCCGCCGGCACGGACCCGAATTGACCTTTGCCGCGCCGTGGCGTAGTCTCCTGTAACTGGCATCAAGGAATTCAGAGGCGGACGGAGCGATGGCTCGTATCCTGGTCGTTGATGACGAAGAGCTTGTGCGTCGCTTTGCCGTTCGCGTGTTGCGCGGACGGGGCCATGCCACGGTGGAAGCGGCGGATGGTCACCAGGCGCTCTCGTGCATCAGCGCCGCTGCCGCAGAGGTTGACCTGGTCCTGTCGGACATTGTCATGCCCAAGCTCAATGGCGTGGAATTGGCCGAGCGGCTGTCGGTGAGCTGGCCCGAGCTTCCGATCATCCTCATGTCCGGTTATGGGCCGGCCGAGTTGATGGCCAAGGGAATCGCGGTACCATGCGCGCTCCTGAGCAAACCCTTCCTCGCCTCGGATCTCCTCGCCGAAGTCGCCCGCTGCCTCGACGCGACGGCGGCGTAGCCACCCGAAACCTCACCCGACGGCGCGCGTAAGGATTGAAACCCGCACCCGCGCTCACACCAGCTCCCCAACCTCATTGTCGGTAACAGATATCATGCGACGCCTGCTTCCCTGGATGGCTGTTCCCGCCGCGCTTGCCGCCGGTGCGCTGATCCCCCTTGTCGCCAAGAGCCGGACGGATGGCAAGGGCGTGTTTGATGATGTCCGGTTTCGGGTTGAAACCGGCGCAGTCGATTCGCTTTCCGCCGATGAGCTGTGGATCCGTGCCGCCCGAGGGCTGGTGAGTCAGCTCGACGACCCGTATGCGGACCTCTACTCGCCGGAACAGATTGCGAGCTTCAGCCGGAATACGCTGAGGAATGACTATGCTGGCGTGGGGATGAGCATCCAGGACCAGCTCGGAACCGTGGTCGTGACGGCCACCTTCCCGGGGTCGCCGGCCCGCGAGGGCGGGGTGCAGCCGGGCGATCGCATTGTGCAGGTGGACAGCACGCTCACGCACGGGCTCAAGCTCGATCAGGTGTCGGACCGACTCATCGGCAAGCCCGGCACCTCGGTGGACGTGATCTTTGGACGGCCAGGCGTGTCCCAGCCAATCCGCATGCGTTTTGTCCGGGCACGCATCCACGTTCCAGCGGTGCCCTACGCCATGATGCTCGATGGCAAGGTGGGCTATGTCCCGCTGCAGCGCTTCAGCGACTCGGCTGGCGTTGAAGTCGGTGAATCCATCTCCCGGCTCCGGCAGCAGGGGGCGAAAGGATTCGTGCTCGATCTCCGGGGCAATCCGGGGGGAAGCCTGACGCAGGCCGTCTCGGTCAGCGAGCGGTTTCTTGCACCAGGACAGCAGGTCGTCGCGGTGCGCTATCGTGATCGTGAGCCCGAGATTGGCCTCGCCGGATCGTTCGCCGGTGCCGGGGCGTTGCGTGCTGGTGAGCCGGTCATCGTGCTGGTGGACGGCAGCGCGGCCAGCGCAGCCGAGATCGTCGCCGGCGCCCTGCAGGACCATGATCGCGCCCTGGTGGTGGGAACGACATCATACGGGAAGGGCGTGGTGCAGAGTCTGTACCCGCTGCGCGACGGGTGGGCGCTCAAGCTCACCACGGCCCGGTGGTATACGCCCAGCGGGCGCAGCATCCAGCGGGATCGCCAGGTCATCAACGGCCGCTACACGCTGGTGACACCGGATTCGCTGGAGACCGACTCGGTCAGGCGGTCACGCCCGGCCTTCAAGTCGGACAAGGGCCGGGTGGTATATGGCGGCGGCGGCATCACCCCGGACGTGGTGATCCCGGCCGACACCATCTCCACGCCGGAACAGAATTTCCTGAAGGCCATCGCTCCCGAATCGCAGAAGGCGTACCGGGCATTCTATGAGGTGGCGCTGCAGATGCGGCCAAAGGTGCGTCCCGGCTTCCGCGTGACGCCGGCGTGGCGCGACAGCGTGTTCGGCCGCATGACCCGGGACGCGGTCCCGGTGACGCGGGCACAGTTTGACAGCGCTACCGGCCTGGTGGACCGGCTCATCAGCCAGCAGGCCGCGGTCATTGCCTTCGGCGACTCGGCGGCGTTCCGCCGCCGGATCGACGACGACGCCCAGTTGCATCGTGCGCTCGCCCTGCTGGAAACCGCGCACGACCAGGCCCAGCTGTTTGCGGTAGCGGGGGAGTAGGGGCCCGGCCTGCCGGGCCCGGCAAGCCGGGCCCCTACGGCCCGTCTCGCCCGTCCTGTTATCTCACATGCCGGAACATCAACTCGATCAGTTCGTCATATGTGGCGTCGGCCTTGACCGGATCATCGGAGCGGATGGCCGAGGTGGCGCAGTGCTTCAGGTGATTGCGCATCAGCTCCCGGCTGACCGCGCGCAGGGCCTCGTGCACTGACGCGATCTGGGTCATGACATCGGCGCAATAGCGGTCCTCCTCCACCATCTTCTGCAGCCCGCGCACTTGGCCCTCGATGCGGCGGAGCCGGCGGATGTTCTTGTCCTTGAGGGCCGGATCCACGGCGACGGCATGGCGGGACTGCTTCACGGGCATCTTCGCTCCTTCTCGGATTCATGCCGGTTCAGGTCGTCGGTCGTCGGTCATCACGGGCTGTTGACGACAGATGACCGAAGACTGACGACTCTCTTCGACCGTGCACCCGCCTAGGCCCGCCGCAAACGCAGACTGTTGGTCACCACGCTCACCGAGCTCATCGCCATCGCGGCGCTGGCAATCACCGGGCTCAGCATGATGCCAAAGGCGGGGTAGAGCACGCCGGCGGCCACCGGAATCCCCACCACGTTGTAGATGAAAGCCCAGAACAGATTCTGCTTCATGGTGCGCATGGTGCGCCGGGAGAGCCGGATCGCATCAGCGACGCCGGTGAGGTCGCCTCGCATGAGCGTCACGTCGCCGGCGTCCATTGCGATATCGGTGCCGGTGCCCATCGCGATGCCGATGTCAGCCTGAGCCAGCGCCGGCGCGTCATTGATGCCGTCGCCCACCATGGCCACGACGTGCCCCTCGGCCTGCAGGCGCTTGACTTCGGCCACCTTGCCTTCCGGCAGGACATTGGCCACGACCCGCGAAATCCCCACGTCCTGCGCGATGGCATGGCCGGTCTGCTCGTTGTCGCCCGTGAGCAGGACCAGGTCGAGTCCCAGATCGCGCAGCTGCTGCAGCGCCCGGCGACTCGTCTCCTTCACCGGGTCGGCAATGGCGACGAGGCCCGCGGCCGCTCCATCCACCGCCACCGCCACCACGGTGCGGCCGGCGCCCGCAAGACGCTCCTGGTCTGCTGCGACAGTCGTGAACGGAACGCCATGCTCGCTGAGGAGTCGGCCGCCTCCGACCATCACCTGCCTGCCGTCCACAACGCCCTGCACACCCTTGCCGGTAAACGAGACAAAGTCGGATGCCTCCGCGAGAGCAATGCCGCGACTCCGGGCGGCCTCCACAATGGCGTCTGCCAACGGGTGCTCCGAGACGCGCTCAAGGGATGCGGCGAGCCGGAGCAGCGCGGCGGCGTCCAGCGAGCCGGTGGTGACGATCTCCTGCACCGACGGGCGACCCTCGGTGACGGTGCCTGTCTTGTCCAGCACCACCGTGTCCACCATGCCGGCGCGCTCCAGGATTTCGCCGCCCTTGATCAGCACGCCCCGCTCGGCTCCCCGGCCGGTTGCCACCATGACCGCGGTCGGCACGGCGAGCCCCATGGCGCAGGGGCACGCGATGATCAGCACCGCCACGCCGGCGGCAAAGGCGCGAACCAGACCCCCTGACCCGCTGGCCATGAACCAGATCACGAAGGTGGCAATGGCAATCGAGATGACCGTCGGCACGAAGATTCCGCTGATGCGGTCCGCCAGCCGCTGAATCGGGGCGCGCGAACCCTGCGCCTCGCGCATCAGGGTGACGATGCGCGCCAGCACGCTGTCGCGTCCCAACGTCGTGGAGCGAAGCCGGAAGCTTCCGGTGCGGTTGACCGTGCCACCAATCACGCTGCTCCCCACGACCTTCTCCACCGGCATGGACTCGCCGGTGAGCATGCTTTCATCCACGGCGCTGCTTCCGCTCACGACCTCACCGTCCACCGGAATCCGCTCGCCCGGCCGCACCACGACCACGTCACTGTGGGCCAGCTCGGCGACGGGGATGTCCTGCTCCTGGCCGTTCCGGATGACGCGCGCGGTTGATGGCTGCAGGCCGGCCAGCCCGCGCAGGGCGGAGGCGGTGCGGTATTTGGCGCGCGCCTCCAGCGCGTTGCCCACCAGGATCAGGGCGATGATCAGGATCACGGCTTCGTAATACACATCGGGAGCGAGGCCGTGCGACGTGAAGATGCCAGGCGCGACGGTGGCCACGACCGAGTAGAGAAAGGCGGCGCCAGTGCCGGTGGCGATCAGCGTATTCATGTCCGCGGAATGATGGCGGAACGAGGTCCAGGCGCCCACGTAGAAATGGCGGCCGGCCCACAGCATCGTGAGCAGAGTGAGGGCAAGGAGAAGGCCGAGGAGAACGGCGGACGGTGCGTCATGGAGCCAGGGAATGGCAGCTTCGATGGGCGGGGTGACGTGCCTGGCCACCCAGGCCATGAACGGGTCCGCAGCGGCGCCGGCATGACGGGCCATGAGCGGCATGGAAGCGACCATGGCGATGGCGCCAGCGATTCCCGCCACGATGGCCTTGCGCTTCAGTTCGCGGAACTCGGCCGCTCGGGCAGCGTCGTGTGCTTCCTGTTCTTCCTGTGCCGAGCGAGCGGTGTCGGGGAGTTCGGCGGCGTAGCCGGTGTCGTGGACCGTAGCGATGAGCGCGTCGGTGCTGGTGGCTTCGGGATCGAAGGCAACCGTCGCGCTGCCGGTCATCAGGTTGACCGAGGCGCTGGCGACGCCCGGCGTCTTCTCGAGGGCGCGCTGCACCCGCGCCTGGCAGGCGGCGCAATGCATGCCGGAGACTGAGAGCTCGATCCTGGTGGTATCGGTGGCAGTCATCAGTTACTCCGCAATCAGCCGGCCGTGCAGCATGCTCATGCCGCACATGAACGAATGCTCTCCCGGCTCGGGCGCTGGCAGGTCGATGACGGTGCGCTCATGGGCCGGCAGGAATCGGCGGATGTTGAAGTCGGGAAAGACGACCTCCTCCGAACAGCTGGCGCTTTCCTGGCGGTCAAAGGTGAGCCGCACCGGGGCGCCACTCCGGACCCGGATGGTGGAGGGCTCGTAGCCACCCCGCACCACGATGGTGGCTTCCTGCGTGGCACCGGCGTCTCCGCCGGTGACAGCCTGGCCAGCCTGCCGCCGCGGCGCGACGAAGAAATACCAGTTGACCCAGGCGATGGCGGCGAGCCCCAGCAGGAGCACCGTCCAGTCGGCGACATTCATGACCATAGGATACCGGGGTGTGGTATTTTTGGCAAGCCGGCTGGACGGGCGGGGGCGGCCTCCTCACGGGACTGAAAGTCCCTGCTCGGCTCGTGTCGCGCGGCCGAAAGCCGCTGCTCGGCCCATGTCGCCTGCGGCGACACTGCCTGAGACGGATCTCACAGCAGGTGTCATCCAGAGGCCGCACCGCGGCCGAAGGATCTACTGGTCCGGGTCCCGACGCCGGTGAGTAGATCCTTCGCTTCGCTCAGGATGACAGATCTCGCGGACCGACGACCGACGACTGACGACCGACGACCGACGACCGACGACCGACGACCGACGACTGACGGCCATTTGCCCGTCCCGCCGTCCTCCCGCCCTATATTTCAGCCTCCCTGCTCCCGTCCTCCCGTCAGAGGCTCACCAGATGAACCGCTGGATCACTGCTCTCGTCGTCCCGATCGCCCTCGCTGGCACCGCCTGTTCCTCTCATGACGCGGCGCCGGCAGACCGGGCCCCGGCCAGTCAGGCTACCGGTGACGACATGGCCGACGTGACCAGCTACAAGCTGTCGATGGATAAAGTGGACAAGTTCTTCCAAGCCCAGCGCAACATGGCACTCAAGATGAAGAAGATGACTCCCGCCCAGCAGGAAGCGCTCAGTCTCGATGGCAGCGGGGGGATGGCGGGCATGGCCAAGCGGATCGAATCCAGCCCGGAGTGGGCTGCGGCCATCCGGGACGCCGGGCTGGCGCCGCGCGAGTATGTCACCCTGACCATGAGCCTGCTGCATTCGGCCATGGCGGCTTCCATGCTCCAGATGCACCCGAATGCCAATCAGGACTCGCTGATCCAGGTGATGAACGCCAGCAAGGACAACGTGACGTTCCTGCAGCAGCATCAGGCGGAAATCAATGCCAAACGCGCGGCGATGGAGAAGGAATTAGGAGGGTCGTAGGGGCGGGTCTAAGACCCGCCCCTACGACGACCCGCCCCTACGACGACCCGCCCCTACGACGACCCGCCCCTACGACCCTCCTGTACCCTACGCCCTAATACCGATAATGCTCCGGCTTGTACGGCCCGTCCACCGGCACGCCGATGTATTCGGCCTGGCCAGGGGTGAGCCTGGTCAGCTTGACGCCGAGCTTGTCGAGATGCAGCCGGGCCACCTTTTCGTCCAGCGCCTTGGGCAGCACATAGACCTTCCGTTCGTACTCGCCAGCATTCCGGTGCAGCTCGATCTGGGCCATCACCTGGTTGGTGAAACTGGCGCTCATGACAAAGCTGGGATGGCCCGTGGCGCAGCCCAGGTTGAGCAGCCGTCCCTCGGCCAAAATCATCACGCTGTGGCCGTCCGGAAAGACAAATTCGTCGTACTGCGGCTTGATGTTGATCCGCTTGATGCCGCGCTTCTTGAGCCCGGCCATGTCGATCTCGTTGTCGAAGTGGCCGATGTTGCCCACAATGGCCTTGTCCTTCATCCGGGCCATGTGGTCCACCGTGATGATGTCGCGGTTGCCGGTGGCCGTGATGAAGACGTCGGCCGTCTCCACCACATCATCCAGCGTGGTGACCTGATAGCCCTCCATGGCGGCCTGCAGCGCGCAGATCGGATCGATCTCGGTGATGATCACCCGCGCCCCCTGGCCCTCGAGCGCCTGCGCACACCCCTTGCCCACGTCGCCATAGCCGCAGATCACTGCCACCTTGCCCGCCAGCATCACGTCGCTGGCGCGGAGGATGCCGTCGGTGAGTGAATGCCGACAGCCGTACAGGTTGTCGAACTTCGACTTGGTCACCGAGTCGTTGACGTTGATGGCGGGAAAGAGCAGCGTCCCGGCCTTCATCATTTCGTAGAGCCGGTGGACGCCCGTGGTGGTCTCTTCCGAGACGCCGCGGATGTCGGCGCCGGTCCGGGTCCAGCGACCCGGTGTCGCGGCACTGGTGCGGCGCAGCAGGTCCAGGATGACGCCCCACTCCTCGGGATCCTTTTCCGGATCAAAGTCCGGCACGCGACCGGCCTTCTCGAACTCGGCGCCCTTGTGCACCAGGAGCGTGGCGTCGCCACCGTCGTCCAGCAACAGGTTGGGACCCCCACCGTCGGGCCACTGGAGTGCCTGATCGGTGCACCACCAGTATTCCTCCAGGGTCTCGCCCTTCCAGGCAAAGACGGCGATGCCGGCTGGCTTGTCGACCGTGCCTGCCGGGCCCACTGCCACGGCCGCTGCAGCGTGATCCTGGGTCGAGAAGATGTTGCAGGACACCCAGCGCACCTCGGCGCCAAGCTCCACCAGGGTCTCGATCAGCACTGCCGTCTGCACCGTCATGTGGAGCGATCCCATGATCCTGGCGCCGGCCAGCGGCTTCTTGCCCCGGTATTCGGCGCGCAGCGCCATCAGGCCCGGCATCTCATGCTCGGCCAGGCGAATTTCCTTGCGGCCGAATTCGGCCAGGCCAAGGTCGCGCACCTTGAAGGCGGGCCGGCTGCCGCTCTTCACTTCCGATTCAGTCAATACTGCAATTCCCATGATGTCCTCATCACTCTGGTTCAGGTATCACGACGCGTGCCGGTGGCCGCAAAGAGCAGCGGGCCCCTGGCCGCCGGACTGGCGGGGAGGCGCCGCACGCGCACGCGGTCAAATCCCGCGGTATCCATCCATGCGCCGATCTGTCCGTCGGAAAAACCCTGCCATACGTGGCCCATCTGCTGACGATATTCATCCCGCTCATGCGGCACCATGTCCACCACCAGGACCTTGCCGCCCGGCTTGAGTGTACGCGCGGCCTCGGAGAGGACGCGCTCGGGATCCACGGCATGATGGAGCACCAGCATCAGGAGCGCGGCATCGAGTTCCGCCGGCTCGAGAGGCAGCGACCCAAGGTCCCCAAGACGAAGCTCCACATTGTCGAGGCCGTCCAGCCGCCGCCGGGCCGCGTGCAGCATGGCCCGGCTCTCGTCCACCGCGATGACGCGAGCCACAAAGGGCGCCAATGTCGCCGTGAGCTGGCCGGTGCCACAGCCGAGGTCGCCCACTACCCAGCGCTCGTCCAGCAGAGCGGGAAGCGCCTGCAGGTCGGCGGTGTCGCCGAACAACTCGGTGCGCATTGCGTCCCACTGGCCGGCACTGGTCGCGAAGAACGCACGGCTCCGCGCGCGCCGCTCGGCAAGGACGCCCTTGAGCCGCTCTGCATCGTGGACCACCTGCGGCGCCTCGGCCAGCCCCTCGCTCACGAGTTGCCAGAGCCGGCGCTGCTCGGCGGCCAGCGGTGAGGTCATCCGATACTGCCGGCTGGTTCCCTCGGAGCGGGCCACCACCCAGCCATCGTCGGCCAGGATCCGCAGGTGCCGGCTCACGGTACTCTGCGGAAGCTGAAGCACGGCACAGAGTTCCGAGACCGCGAGTTCGTGCTGCTCCAGTAGCAGGAGCAAGCGGGCCCGGGTCTGGTCGGAGAGCGTGGCGAGCTGGTCAAGAACCTCGGTCATATCAATCCGTTTAGCCGGATTGACAAATATATAAGTGGAGGCCGATCGTGTCCATGCCCGGGGTAGCCGGGGCTTGGTCTGGTGTTCGGAGGGCGGAGCGTCGGAAGGATCTTCCTGGCGTCAGTCGATAGGCAGCCCGCTGGGCACCTGGCCCGGTACCACGTTCCGCAAGTGTCGGGCGGCCGGGTCGGTCAGCGCCTTCAGGAACTCGGTAACCTGATCAATGGTCTCCGCCGGGAACACCACGCCATCCAGCAGCGTGTCCCGGGTGGCAAGGATCTCGTCGGCGTTGCTGACCAGGGTGCCCTGGAGCGCGGGCTCGAGATTGCCGGGATTGAAGACATGCAGCTTCAGGTCGGATTCGCTGTAGTGGTCCACGAAGTCCCGGAGCGTGAGGTAGGCGCCGTCGTGTCCGTAGGGAGCGGTGAGTTCCACATTCCGGAGCGGCGTGGTACGAAAGGCGTACTTGTCGGCCGGGTCGTTCGTCACCCGCATGCGGCCGAAGTCATCGTGGCCATCCGCACCATCACCCTCGCCGGGCCCGATCTGCGCCACGGCAACGTCATGAAACTTGTTGTCGGTGAACGCCGGTCCGTTGTGGCAGATGGAGCACCGCGCCGCCATGAAGTTCCGGGCACCCTGAAGCTGTACCAGGCTCAGCGCGCCGTTGTCGCCGGCGAGAAAGCGATCCCAAGGAGAATTGCGGAAGGCCAGCTTGGCGACGAGGAACCCGGCGATGGCGTTGCTTGCGTATGCAAAATCCATGTTCTCGAAACGGGTTCCCGGATAGGCAGCTTCGAACATGCGGCGATAGGCGGGAATCGCGCCGAGGCGGGCCATGAGCCCCTGCCAGATAGCGGCCGGCTGGTCGTCGGGGATGGCGGCGAGTTCGTTGCCTGCCTGGCCCCTCATCTCTTCGCGGGAGAGCACCGGGAACATCGGCTGGGCCGAGAGGGCGCCGAATTCGAACACCTGCGTCATCGCCGGCGTCAGGGCGGCGCCGGCCGGCGTATGGACCAGACCGGCGTCGTCGCGCTGCACCCGTCCATCCCAGAACATCGGTCCGACTGCATGGAGGTTGAATGCTGCGGGAGCATTCCGCGGGATGAAGGTGCCGGTCCGACCGGGTCCCAGGCCGACTCCGTCCGCACCGATGGAAAGACTGAGCCCGTCGCCGGTGGCGAACTGCGGCAGATGGCAGCTCATGCAGGAGATATTGCGATTGCCACCCAGAATCTTGTCGAACGCGAGCGCCTGGCCGAGTTTCACGAGGGGCTGACGGACCTGCGGTGGCGCCTCGAGTGCCGTGATCCCTCGGGCAGCGGTGAGCTGGCGGACTTCCATGATCAGCGCGTTGTCGGGGCTGCCGGTCACCCCCTGCTTGAGCGCCAGGTCCGAGCTGGGGTCGGTGGCGTCTGCGCCGCAACCGGCCAGGCCCGCCAGCGTCACTGCTGCCGTCAACAGACCCCGAAGAGGGTTCCGTGTCATACCGCAATCTCCTGACAGGGAAGAACTGATCCGAAGGCGGATGGCCCGACCTCGACCTTCGCCTTATGTAAGAAAAAGGCCGAAACAGCCGGGCGTCGGGCTCATGCCAGTTCAGTGACGGGAATCCCAGCCACTTCCCCGGGCGGCCAACGACCTCTGCCTCATATTCATAGAATCGCAATCGGACCGGGAAAGACGACGTCTCACCCAGCAACACTGCTTCGGCCATCTGCAGTTTTCGCCCGTTGAGCAACGACCGGAAGAGCTGAAGGGACGGCGTCTTCCGCCGTCCCCTCGTGGCCCTCACGCAGCGATAGTGCTCTTCCGAACCCTAGAACGCGGAACCGGTACACAGCGGAACAGAGGGGTTCCAGTTCGCGAACATGCCTGCCGGATTGTTCTCCCAGAGCCAGATGTGGAACATCCAGCCACCGAAGCGGGACGGAGCGAATGCGATCGCGGGATTGATCGCCAGGCCCAGGTCCGCGGACGTGGGTGCCGCACCGGCCTCGGGCCATGCCTCGCTATAGGGAATGAAATAGTCGAATGCAGCAAGCCGGAATCGGGGTTCGCCCTCTGGAGTGGTCTGTGCGCCGTTGGTCGGGGCATAGACGAGGAGCTCGGGTTCGAGATAATTGACATCGTCATCAATACCGAACCGTCCGGCATAATGGTAGCCCATTCCGCCCTGAGTCATGTCGGAGACACATCCATCCGGCGCCGTGAGCTCGTTGCTGACCAGGACCGGATAATCTTCCTGCGCCACTTTGAAGTTGTGGTACTTCGCAGAGAACTGCGTCAGCTCACTGAGTTGCTGCGCCAGCTCGGGATTGGCGCCCGCCAGCGCGGAGCTCAGCTCCACGCCGGATGGAAGTGCGGCCTGGTTCTCGGTCGGCAGCGCGGAGTTACCATCGCACGCGGCCAGCAGAACCAGCGCAGCGGATGTCAGCGCTGCGCTGGCCAGCCTCTTCGTGATGTACATTGTGCTTCTCCTTCGGGTTCAGGGGACGAACTGCGGATAGCCCCGGCTGCGCGCTGTCTCAGGCGCATCCGGGTTGAGGTTTGACGTTCATTGCCGCCAGTCGTACGTTCACAATGCAATCGGTTCGTCCGCTGACCGTCCGCTGGCTGTCCGTTGGGCGTCAATTGTGCCGGGTACGGCCGATCTGCACTCCCGATGAGGTCAGTGATGTTCCGTCTTCGCACGCTGGGACGGCTGGAGTTGGAGGGTGGTCCTTATCCAGCCGCCCAGACCGCGCTTCAGGGACCCAAACGCGCCGGATTGCTGGTTTACCTCGCCCGCGCGCAACCATCGGGTCTGAAGCGGCGCGACACGCTGCTCGCCCTGTTCTGGCCCGAGCTGGATCAGTCCCGAGCCCGGCATGCCCTGCGCAACACTTTGCATTCACTCCGGACGACCCTCAGCACCGATCTGATCACCTCCGCCGGCAACGAGGAGGTCGGCATCCCCGACGGGGTGCTTACGTGTGATGCGGACGCGTTCGAACAGGCGCTGGCTGCGGATCAGGTCGAGCAGGCGGTCGCATTGTACCAGGGCGACTTCCTGGCCGGCTTCTTTCTCCCGGACGCGGGGGAGTTCGAAGAATGGGTGGAGGCCGAGCGGCAGCGCCTGCGCCGGGCCTTTCACGCTGCGCTGGAGCGGCTGGCGGAGCAGGCGGGCCGAGAGGACGATTGGACCGGCGCCGTGGAGTGGTGGCGCCGGGTGGTGGAACGGGAGCCGTACAGCGGCCGGCTGACCCTGCGGCTGATGGAAGCGCTGGAGGCGGCGGGCGACCGGGCAGGCGCGCTGCAGCAGGCCCGCCAGCATGCGCAACGGCTGCAGCAGGAGTTTGGAGCTGAGCCTGACGCCGAGGTGCTCGCGCTGGCCGAGCGGTTGCGGACCGAGCCATCCGCCGCCGGAGTGCGCATCAGCGGGCCAAACGCAGCGACACACGGTACAAGGGGAAGCGATGAGCTCCCCGCCACCGCGGCGGCCGCCGCCCAGCCCAGCCGCCGGACGAGCCGTCCGGGGCTGGCGCGGATTGCCGCGCTCGGGCTGCTGGGGCTGGTGAGCATCGTGGCGATATCGTGGCCGCGCCAGTCGCACGCGCCAGTGCTTGACCCGCAGCGAGTGGTGATCGCCCCCTTTGAAAACCGCACCGGAGATCCGGCGCTCGATCCGGCCGGCGCCATGGCGGCCGACTGGATCATTCAAGGCCTCTCGCAGACGGAGTTGGTGGATGTGACCACCGCGAGCGCCACCCTCGCCTCCTCGCAACATGTGCACGCCATCACGACCGCCCACCCGAAGGTTGATCCGATTCGCGCCCTGGCAGAGGAAACCGGGTCCGGGCTGGTGGTGACCGGGGCGTACTATCAACAGGGCGACTCGCTCCTGTTTCAGGCCCACATCACCGATGCGCGCCGCCGAACGCTGGTGCGCACCCTGAAGCCGATCATCGGGACGGTGGCGGCTCCGCTGGATGCCATCGAAGTGCTGCGCCAGCGCATGCTGGCGGCGCTCGCCCCGCTCCTGGACACCCGGCTCGCCGCGCACGCCAGGATGGCCAGCCAGCCGCCCAGTTACCAGGCCTACCGGGCCTACGCCGAAGGGATGGAACCCTTCATTGCCGGGGACTGGCAGGGGGCGATCGCGCGCTTTCAGCGCGCCACGGCGCTGGACTCCACCTACCTGCTTCCTGCCCTGTTGACGGCTATCTCCTACTCCAACCTCGGCGAGTCAGCCCGGGCGGACTCGATTGGCCAGGTCCTCAACCATTCCCGCGATCGTCTGGGGCGCTACGATCGCGCCCTGCTGGACCTGATGATGGCGTGGCTGGACGGCGATCCTGTGGCCACCTATGTGGCGGCGAAGCGTGCGGCTGCCATAGCTCCCGGATCTCTGCCCAACGTGCAGTGGGGAGCCGAGGCCGTCTACCTGAACCATCCCAGGGAAGGAATTGAGATCCTTCAGGGAATCGATCCCACCCGGGGCGAAGTGCGCGGATGGAAGCTGTACTGGGCCGTGCTGACGGAGGCCTATCATATGCTGGGCAACCACGAGCGGGAGCTGAAGGAGGCGCGGCGAGCCCGGGATCTGTTTCCCGATCAGCCGTTCTATTTCTTGCCGGAAGCCCTGGCGCTGGCGGCACTTGGACGCATCGACGAAGTGGAAAAGGTCGTCAACCAGCGGCTGGCTTTCGGGGACCCGGTACCGGGAAGTCTTGATTTCCTGACATTTGTTGGCGACGAGCTGCGCGCCCACGGCCACGACGCCGCTGCCCGGCGGCTGCTGCGCCGCGCGGTTGACTGGTACCGATCCCGTTCGCCCGAGGAGCAGGCGCTTCACCGCCGTGATCTTGCCGAGCTGTACCTGAATGCAGGCCGTGATCGTGAGGCGCGACCATTGTTCGAAGAGTTGGCGGCGGAGGCGCCGGACGACATCGAATATCAGGGCGCTCTGGGTGCCCTCGCTGCCCGGCGCGGAGACCGCACGGAAGCCCTCCGAATCGGTTCGTGGCTGGGGGCCCAGAACCAACCCTATGTCCGCGGGTTGCAGCACTACATGCAGGCCTGCATCACGGCCCAATTGGGCCAGGCATCCGAGACCGTGACGCTGCTTCGAAAGGCGCTGGGCGAAGGGAGAGAATTCATCATCTCCATGCACTCAGACCCCTGCTTCGACCCCGTTCGAGGAGACACCACGTTTCGGGAGCTGCTGCGGCCCAAGGGGTAGCCCGGCATCTCAGCGGCCATGCTGTGAGGAAAAGCCGGCAGTAAGGGCGGCCTGCGGTCGCCCCATCGCGTCCCGATGTCTGCGGTCGCCCGAGGATGCCGGGGAAGATCGGCCGCCCCCTCGCATCCCGATGTCTGCGGTCGCCCGAGGATGCCGGGGAAGATCGGCCGCCCCCTCGCATCCCGATGTCTGCGGTCGCCCGAGGATGCCGGGGAAGATCGGCCGCCCCCTCGCGTCCCGATGTCTGCGGTCGCCCGAGGATGCCGGGGAAGATCGGCCGCCCCCTCGCGTCCCGATGTCTGCGGTCGCCCGAGGATGCCGGGGAAGATCGGCAGGTCAGGGGGCGGCCGCAGGCCGCCCGTACAGAGGGGGTGTGCAGAGATCGGCTAGCCAGGCTGGGTTGGTGATCCGGGCCAGCGCTGCGCATGCCAGGCGACGCTTGGATTGGCCTGGATGTATCGGCGAACTCGATCAAAATGCCGTTGACTGCGTATGATCGCGTCATGAAAGCTGCGATGCCAGATGTCGAAAGCCGGAGGCGAAGGCAGGCGGCGGACGCGGCTCGTGACCGCAGCCTTGAATCCATTGATCATGGCCAAGAGCGAAGTGGCGCAGTACTGGCAGTCATCGTCGCGCAGGCAGGCCAGTCCATGAAAGTGATTGGGCATGACGATGAAGGCATCCAGCGCCACATCGCGACGAAGTTCGGCGGTTCGCTGCCATTCCGCGGCAACGATGGAGCCCACATTTGATAACCTCACGCCATCCTGCACTAGCTGGCCGAACAATGGCTGACGGTCCTTCGCATTGATCGTGACGAAGTACCAGCGCCTGGTGGAGTAGTCGAAACCTTCGAGGCGAGGGCTGGTGCGGCCTCGACGAACGAGTGTGCGAATCGGCATCCCTCATATTGGGATACTGCGCTAGCCGAGAGCGCATCGAGAAATCGCCTGGCCCATCATTCGAACCCCTGCCAGCCCGGCCAGCCCAATTCCCCCGCCCATCGCACATCCGGGCGGCCGCATGCGCACACCAGCGGAGATTGGTGTGTGATGGGGCGGCCGCAGGCCGCATGCGCACACCAGCGGAGATTGGTGTGTGATGGGGCGGCCGCAGGCCGCCCTTACAGGGGGCTGGTGAGATTCATTTCTTCCAGAGATTGTTGGCCTCATCCACATCCGCAAACGCGTGCACGGCGTCGATCTCCACTCTGGTGACGGTGCCGCCCCTGGCCGTGAGCGTGGCACTGGTGGCGCCGCGGAGCCAGGTCTCCACCGGCACGGTGAGGATCTCCGACTTGCCGCCGGCATAGGTGACGGTGACGTTTGACGGCATGGGCACCAGCCCCTTGTCCTCGATCACGATGGTGGTAGCGTCGGCGCCGGGTGTCACGCTGCCCACCGCCTGGTCCAGCTGCCAGGTCTCGAAGAACCAGCTGCGCCAGAACCACCAGAGATTCTGTCCCGACACATCATTGAACGTGTTCCAGAGATCGTACGGTGTGGGGTGCTTGTACTGCCACCGCCGGCCGTACTCCCGGTACGCCTTCATGAAGGTGTCCTGGCCCAGCAGTGCGCGAGCCATGTCCAGGACTGTCGCGGTCTTGAGGTAGGTGGCGATGCTGTACACCTGGCGATCGGGATAGAGGTCGCCCCAGCGCATGATCTCCACTTCCTGGCCCGAGTGTGCGACGTTCAGGTAACCTTGACGAGCTTCCTTGATCGTCGAGGAGTCGGTCGTATTGAAGAAGGCCGCCTCGGCATTGCCCTCGTCGAACTGGGTGAGCCCTTCATCCTGCCAGCTGTAGCGTTTTTCGTTGGATCCCACCTGCATCGGGAACCACATGTGGCCGGTCTCGTGCACCGTGACACCAAAGAGGCCGGTGGTGTCCCGCGATCCGCCGAGGCAGGTCATCATCGGATATTCCATGCCGCCACAGCTGGATGGGCCATGCACCGCCGTCATGTGCGGATAGGGATAGGGCCAGAGAAACTTCGAGAGAAGTTCGATCGAGGCCTTGACGTAGCGGGCCTCGTTGCCCCACACCGCAGCGTCATCGCCGTCCAGCCAGAACGCATTGATGGCGGCGGTGCCGGCGCCGGTGGAGGCATGGGTGGCGTCCCAGTTGAACCTGGCAGACGTTCCCCAGGAAACATCCCGGACGTTCTTCGCCACAAAATGCCAGGTCAGCTTGCCATTGTTGCCCGGCGCCGTGGCCCGTCCTGCCGCGAGATCCGTTGCCGAAACCACATGGACCGTGGTATCGGCCGTGGCGGCAAGCGCCAGCCGTTGGCGCGGCTCCGGCTGCAGCACTGCGTCAGCGTTCTCAAGGACGCCGGTGGAGGCTACGAGATACTTCTCCGGCACGGTGATGCTCACGTCGTAGTCGCCGTAACCCATGTAGAACTCGGCGTTGGTGCGATACAGATCGGCGGTCCAGCCGTTCACGTCGTCATAGACTGCGACCTGCGGATACCAATAGGACACGTACGACACATCATCATTACGCCCGCCACGCGGCGCACCGTCGGGCGGTACGGTGAGCGTCCAGGCGGTGCCGATGGTGACGCTGTCTCCAGGAAGCAGCGGGGATGCCATCGGGATGCCCAGCAGGGTACCCGAGCTGCGGTAACCGTTGCGGTTGCTGGTCCGGTCAAACGGAGGAAGCACGGTGCCGTTGACCGAGACGCTGGTCATGGTGACGCCATCGGTGATCGGCACGGTGCGGTTGCGCTGGGCATCGGGTGCAAAAGCGTTGTCCCGGATGTGCATCACGACAATTGACAGGGTATCGGGCGAGTGGTTCACGTAGACCACGCTGCCGGTGCCATCCAGCTTGCCGGTGGCGGGATCGTAATCCGCTGCCAGGCGATAGCGGGCCCACTGCTGCCAGTAGTTCGGGCCGGGCGCGCCAGTGTGGCTGCGCGTGCCGGCCGCCACAGCGTCGCTGAACCCCTTGGTCTCGAAGACCGGGTATGGCCGGGGACGGGCCGAGGCGAGCGCCGTGGCGAGGCCGGTTGCAGGACCTGGCTGGGTGGATGGTGTGCCGCCGGCGCATGCGGCCAGCAGGATGGTTCCGGTCAGGGACCAGCCGGATCGAATCATGGAAACTCCATCTGGGAACGGGACATGGTACGGACGCGGCTCGCGGCGGCGATGTTTCAGGAGAGCAGGGAGCGCAGCAGCTTCATCATCTTCAGGTCAAGTGGATCGGGCGAGTCGTCGTTGACGGCGGGCTCCGTGTCCGCCTGCGGCGTTTCGAGAATGAGCGGAATATTGGCGCTGCGCTTGTCGTTGAGCAGCCAGCGAAAGGGCTCCACCCCGATCCCGCCCTCGCCGATGAGCACGTGACGATCACGGTTGGAGTCGAAGGGATATTCACTGTCGTTCAAGTGGAAGAAGCCAGGCGTCTCGCCGGTAGCTTCCTCAAAGGCGTCGAGCACCAGCGTCAGGGTTTCCCGGGAGGTATGGATGTCGTGGCCGGCGGCAAAGAGGTGACAGGTATCGAGCCCGTAGCCGGTGCGCCGGCGCAGCGCCGTGGGCACCCGCTCGAGAATCCCGCCGATTTCCTCCGGGGTCTTCCCGATGGTGAGGCCCGCCCCGGCGGTATTCTCGATGAGGACCCTGGTGTTTCCCTGCACCGCTTCGAGCGCCTGGGTGATGGCCCTGGCGACTCGGCCGAGCGCCTCCTCCTTGTTGCCGTCCCGTGCGGCGCCAGGATGGAAGCAGCAGGCGCCGATGCCCAGCGCCGTCGAGCGCTCGAGTTCCTTGGCGAGGCCGGCAGCGGCACGCACCCATTTTTCTTCTTCATGGGTGGCCGTATTGAGCACGTATGCAGCATGCGCCACGACATGCTGCGGCGCAATCTTCACCTCATCGAGCGCTGTCCTGAACCGCTCCACCCGTTCCGGCTTAATCCCGGCCTTGTCGCCGTAGAACTTGGGGATGGTGGTGAAGATCTGGAGCGCGGTCATGCCGGCGTTGCCGGCCCGCCGGGCGGCCATGTCGATGCCGCCGTTGGCGGGGGTATGGGCGCCGAGGAATCGCGAAACGGCTGGCATAGGTGGAGGATGGGCAGGATGGGCGGGATGGGCAAGATGGGCAAGATGGGCAGGATGGGCAGGTGAGAGCTAATCCGCATTCATCCGCCCATCCAGCCCCACCCGAGCTGGCCTACAAAATGCACCGGTGCTCAGGAGATCGTGCAAATCTTGCACAAAACCGTGTGCAGTTCTACATTTTCCGCTTGATTTCTGGATGGTAAACCGCCCAGCCCTGTCAGGAGCGCCCGTGTCCGCCGCCAACCTCGCCTCGACCGACTTTGCCGCCCAACTCGACGATCTCTTCGGTGCCGACGTCTTTTCCGCCCGCATGATGCGCAAGCGCCTCCCCAAGGAGGTGTATCGCATCATGATGCAGACCATCGAGCACGGGGAGCCGCTCGATCCCCAGGTGGCGGGCGTGGTGGCCGCGAGCATGAAGGATTGGGCCATCGAGAACGGTGCCACCCACTACACCCACTGGTTCCAGCCGCTCACCGGGCTCACTGCAGAGAAGCACGATTCGCTGGTGGCGCCGGATGGCAGCGGCGGCATCGTGTTCAATTTTTCGGGCAGTGACCTGGTGCAGGGCGAACCGGACGCGTCGAGTTTTCCGAGCGGCGGGCTGCGGGCCACCTTCGAGGCCCGCGGCTACACCGCCTGGGACCCGACCAGCCCCGCCTTCCTCATGCGGGGCGAAAAGACGGTAACGCTCTGCATTCCCACCGCCTTCGTCAGCTGGAATGGCGAAGCCCTGGACACCAAGCTGCCGCTGCACCGCTCCATGGAGGCACTCTCACGCCAGGCCATGCGGATCCTGCAGTTCTTCGGCACGGACGCCGGGGTCAAGCGGGTGCTGACCACCGTGGGTCCGGAGCAGGAATACTTCCTGGTGGACCGGGATCTCTATTTTGAGCGCCCCGATCTGGTGACCTGCGAGCGGACCCTGTTCGGAGCCAAGCCGCCCAAGGGACAGCAGCTTGAGGATCATTACTTCGGCACGATTCCCCAGCGAGTGCTCGCCTTCATGGCGGACGTGGAGACGGAACTCTATCGCGTGGGCGTACCGGTCAAGACCCGGCACAACGAAGTGGCGCCGGGCCAGTACGAGATCGCGCCGCTCTTCGAGACCGCGCACATCGCGTCCGATCACCAGATGATCCTGATGGAGACCATCAAGCGCGTGGCACCGCGTCACGGGCTCAAGGCGCTGCTGCACGAAAAGCCGTTTGCGGGCGTGAACGGCTCCGGTAAGCACGTGAACTGGTCCATATCCACCGACACCGGCGTCAACCTGCTCGACCCGCAGGATGCGGCCCACACCAACATGCAGTTCCTGGTATTCCTCTGCGCCGTGATCCGCGCCGTGGACCTGCACGCCGACCTGCTGCGCGCCACCATTGCGTCGGCCGCCAACGACCACCGGCTCGGCGCCAACGAAGCGCCGCCGGCCATCATCTCGATCTTTCTCGGCGACATGCTGCGCGACATCCTGGCGCAGGTAGCCAAGGGCTCGCCCAAGCGCACCATCCAGGGTGGCACGCTCCAGCTCGGCGCCCGGACGCTGCCCCAGCTGCCGCGTCACTCCGGCGACCGCAACCGTACCTCGCCCTTTGCGTTTACCGGCAACAAGTTCGAGTTCCGCGCCGTGGGCTCGTCGCAGAGCATTGCCTGGCCCGCCACCGTGCTCAACACCATCGTGGCCGAGTCACTCGACATGATGGCCACCGAACTGGAGGAGACTGCCGGCAAGCGTCCCAGCGCCGCGCGGCAGCAGGAAGCCGTGATCGCCGTGATCAAGAAGGTGCTCAAGAAGCACCAGCGGGTCATCTTCGATGGCGACGGCTATTCGGACGCTTGGCACAAGGAGGCCGAAAAGCGGGGCCTGCCGATCCTGAAGGACTCGATTGCGGCGCTGCCGGTGCTCAAGGCACCCAAGACCGTGGCGCTGTTTCGGAAGTACGAAGTGCTCTCCAAGCCGGAAGTCGATAGCCGCTGGCACATTGCGGTCGAGAAGTATGTGAAGCAGTTGACCATCGAGGGGGAGACCATGGTCTCGCTGGCGCGCTCGATGATCCTTCCCGCGGCGCTCCAGCACCAGACCCTGATGGCCGAAGCGGTCGGCGCGACCGTGGCGGCCGATGTGGCGTGCGACGGCGAGCGGAAGGCACTTGAGGTGTTCGTTGGCCAGGTGGCCACATTGCGAGCCGCCATCGTCAAGCTGGAAAAAACCCTGGTGCACAATGGCGAGGATCCGGTGGCGCATGCCACGCACATGGCGCGCAAGGTGAAGCCGGCGATGGACGAGCTCCGTGCCATTGCCGACCAGCTCGAGGCCAATGTGGCTGCGGAGCTCTGGCCGCTGCCGACCTACCGGGAGTTGCTGTTCTTGAAGTGAGGTGCGGTGCGCTGTGCGCTATGAGCTATGCGCTATTGAGCTATGCGAAGGCACTTTCTTCGCGCTTAGCGCATAACGCACAGCGCAGTGAAAAAATTCACGATTGCCGGGGCTGCCCGTCGTCCGCCCGGCCGGCCACCACCTGGGCGTGGTTGAGGCTGGTCACCAGCATCACCCCGCCAATGGTGTTGCCGAGGAGAGCGGGCAGGAAGTAACCGCCGGCGTAGCTCCACCAGGAAAGGCCGCCCCGGAAGACCAGGTAGAGCACGTCGGCGGAGCCGGCAATCACGTGCGCCAGGCCGCCGACACCTACCAGCCAGGTCATGGTCACGATGGTGGCGAACCGGGCATGCGAGGCACCCGGGAGCATCCACACCATGAGCGCGATGAGCCAGCCCGCGAAGATGGCGCGGGTAAAGATCGCCCAGAACCCGGGCTCTGCCGTCTGGCGGCCAATCAGCTGGAAAGCCGCATGGACCTCCGGCCCGAATACCGGCGCATGGACGAGTGCAAAGGCAAAGATGTGCACGCCGACAATGTTGGCGGCCAGCACCGTGCCCCACAGACGAAGCACCGAGCGCAGGGCGTGCGGCGATCGCTTGGCCAGCACCGGCACCACGACCGTGAGGGTGTTTTCGGTAAACAATTGCTGGCTGCCGAGGATCACGACCAGGAAGCCGATGGTGTAGCCCAGCTTGCTGATCAGCGGCCGCCAGGGTGCATCCGGCAGGTGCGCGGTGAGCAGGCCGTCGCCCATGAGCGAAAAGCCCATCGACAGGCCGGCGGCGAGCCCGGACCAGAGGAGGGCGCGTGTGGGTCGGCGAAGTTCTTCCTCGCCCTGTCGCCGCACGACCTCGTAAGTGACACCGGCCGTGATGGCCGTCTCGTGCTCTGCCTTCCGCTTTTGTGCTGCCTTGAGTGGTGCGGCCTTGGCCATGGAACAGCTCCGGGAGACACGTGCGATGACGAGGCGGTCGGTCCATCGTAGATTCGCGACATGAATGATACGGCAACCCCGATGGCCCGGCCGGTCCCGGTTACGCTTACGGGCCGGGTGGTGCAACTCGAACCGTTGACGCTCGAGCACATCCCGGCGCTTGCCGCTGCCGGCGCCGATCCGCGCGTCTGGGAATGGACCCTGCCGGATGGACATCTGCCCGGTGTCATGGCCGAGTATGTCCGCACCGCACTGGATGACCAGGCCGCCGGCAGCGCGCTGCCCTTCGTGGTCCGTCACCTCGCCGACAATCAGGTCATCGGTTCGACGCGCTTTGCCAATATCGCGGTGGAGCACGGCGGGCTGGAGATCGGCTGGACCTGGTACCATCCCTCGCACTGGCGCACCGCCGTCAACACTGAGTGCAAGCTGCTACTGCTTCGCCACGCCTTCGAGACCCTCGGCGCCATCCGCGTCGAGTTGAAGACTGATGCCATGAACCAGCGCTCACGCGCGGCCATCTTGCGGCTGGGCGCGGTGGAGGAGGGGATCCTGCGCTCGAAGATGATCGTGCGGAACGGGCGCCGGCGGGACACGGTCTACTTCAGTATTCTGGACAGCGAATGGTCCGGGGTGAAGGCCGGGCTGGAGTCGAGAGTCGCGGGTCGCGGGTCGTGAAACGGTTGGAGGCATCTTATCCACGTCATTGCGAGTCAGCGCACGCCGATGGCATGCTCGCAATGACGCGCAAATAACGAGTTTCCTGACCTCCTACCCGTCCTGCCCGTCCTGTTGTCCCTCCGGCTCATACGTTCCTGGTGTGGTGCGGCCGGCAATGGACAGGCGATTCCACAGATTGATCGTGGCCACGGCGACCGTCAGATCAGCCAGCTCCTTTTCGTCGAACTGCTGGCGCGCCTGTTCGTAGACCTCGTCCGGCACATGCCCATCCGCCACCAAGGTCACCGCCTCGGTCCACGCCAGTGCCGCCCGCTCGCGGTCGGAGTACCAGGGGCATTCGCGCCAGGCGTCCAGCGAGTAGAGCCGCTGCTCGGTCTCGCCTGCCACCTTGAGATCCTTCCAGTGCATGTCGATGCAATAGGCGCAGCCATTCACCTGGGAGGCGCGCAGCCGGATCAGGTTCAGCAACGATTCCTCCAGGCCGCAGCGCTGCAGGTAGGTCTCAAGCCCGAGGATGGCGTGATAGCCGCCCGGGGAGGTCTTGCTGTAGTGAAGGCGTTCAGTCATGGTTTCGGCTGTCAGTCCTGGTGTCATGGTGCATTCCGATCACGGGTCAGGGTGAGTGGCGGTTCTGCGGTCGCAGGGCATCGGTGTAATCTGCGCCATCGGTGGACTCCAGGCACCATCGCCAGGAACGGCCTGCGAGCACAAGCGCCGCAGCAGACGGCGGAGCAATCGCAACAGGCGAGCCCCGACAGAGGACAACAAAGCCGTGCTCTCCATCGGTTCCGCGTTCATTGCCCTCTCCCAGTCAAGGACGTGTCGCCACCGTCCACAATCTGGGATATAGTGGACCCGTCACATAGAGCCATTTATGGTATCTTGACTGGACCACTTAATGCCCGCCGATCTACGTTGTCGGGGCTGCGACAGGGTTCTGCTGCGGTGGATCCGACGGAGATCAAGCGGGGAGTCCGGGCACTGGCGGTGTGCTGGGCGGGTGATGCCGAAGGCGCAGTGCGTGACTTCGTCTCAGCGCTCGCGCTGGCGGTCTACCGACTCCACGCGGCGCCATGCCTCTGACCAGTCAATGACGGGCGCCACGTCGTCGTCGGCGGAAGCAAGACTGGCGCGTGCGCGCTGGATCACCGCGTCACCATCAGGCAGCGACCGCCCAAAATCCAGCTCCGCCTGGCGGCAGAGGCGCTCCTCCCGCGGGCGGCGGTCGGCGACGTTCGTTCTGAGCCGGGCCGCCACCCGTGCATGGGTGGCCTCATGCACGATGGACGCAGCCACTTCGGCCGGCGTGAAGTCGCGATTGACCACGAAGGTGAGTTCGCTGAGGCAGGCTCGCTCGCCCGGGAAGTAGGCGCCCCGGCAGGGGAAGCGACGCACCACGATCTGGCTGAAATCCTGCCGCATGCGGCGGAGCCGGCGCGGTGCGTGCCGGGCGATGAGCCCGAGCGCCTCGTTCAGCCTGGCAAAGACATCGTCGGTGGCGATACCGGGTTCGGTATTGTGGACTATGACCGGAATGCCGTAGCAGGAACCGGTGGAGACTCTCGGGTTGACGCTCATGCCTTCTGGTCCTCGTTGCCGTGCCGCTCGATTGCCTGGACAGCTTCAGGGCGACGCTTGCTTCAGGGCGACGCTTGCGTCCGCCCTACTCTCAGGGCGACGCAAGCGTCGCCCCTACCTGTCGTTCCGTCCTGCCCGCCCTGTCATCGCACGTGCATCACCGTCATCATGCCGGCACCAAGATGCTCGGCGATGTGGCAATGCAGCATCCAGTCGCCGGGATTGGACGCGTCGATCAGGAGATCCACCGTCGCGCCCACCGGAATCAGGGCGGTGTCCTTCCAGACCAGGTTGCGCGTGGGCACGCCGTCACGCGCGATGACCAGCATGCGCTGGCCGTGCAGGTGTATCGGGTGCTGCATCGGATGAAACGACTTCGGATCGTTGAAGATCCGCAGCTTCACCACGGCACCCCGCTTCACCTGCCAGTCGATGTCGCCGTTTTCCTTGCCGCTGGCGTTGTCGCGCAGGATCCATCGGACCTGTCCGGTGGTCGCAAGCCAGTTCATGTCCGGCATGCCGTCCACCCACTCGACCGGCGCATAGTAGGCGGTGTCGATGGTCATGAACTGCACGGTGGCAAGCGGGAGGCTACTGGTCCGGACCGTGAGCGTGAGGGTCTTGTCGGGCGGCTTGTCGAAATACGGCCGGTAGCGGTCGATGTCACGTGAGACGCCGTCGTAGCGGCGCAACGTGGCGAACTGGGTTCCGAGGTCCGGCCTGGCCGCGGCCGGATCCACGGTGACGATGCCGAGGGTATCGACTTCAGGCTCAAACTCACCGCGAAAATGATTGATGGCCTGCACCTTGTTGACCATGGCATACTGCCCCGCCGAGTCGAAGTGGACTTCCACGATATAGCGCTCGGCCGGCGCCAGCACCACGCTGGGCACGAATTCCTCGTGCTCGAAGCGGCTCACGTCGGAGGCCAGCACCTTGATGCGGGCGCCGCTGAACGAGACGTTCCAGGTGCGCGAGCTCGCGACGTTGGTGAGATAGAAGCGCACCACCTCGCCCCGGTGCACCTGCAGGCGATACTCGGGCTCGCCATTGACCAGCAGGAGATTCCCCACCCGGCCCATCAGCGTGAAATCTGCCATCTCCTTGCCGAACGGGATCAGGGTGTCGGCCTGCATCAGCAGGTCGCCCAGCGTCAGCACCTGCTCCTGGTTGGCGGGCGAGTAGTAGTTCCGCTCCGGCGCGTCGACCAGCATGTTGCCGAAGAGTCCCATCGCCTGCTCGATATCCTCGCGCACGTGCGGGTGGTACCAGTAGATGCCTGCGTCGGGAAAGTGTACGGTGTAGGTAAAGTCGCCGCCGGCGGCGACGGGTTCCTGGGTGATCCCCACGGCGCCATCCGATGCGTTGTCCAGCCGGACGCCGTGCCAGTGGACGCTGCTCGGCAGGTCGATGCGATTGTGGAACCGCACAGTGATGGTGGCATTCTGGGGTACGCGGATCAGCGGGCCGGGCAGCTGTCCGTTGAAACCGTACATGGCGTAGGCATGACCCTTGATCGTGTGTCGCACCAGCGCGGACGTGAGGTCCAGCGTGTCGCCGTCGCGAAGCGGCGTAATCCGGGCCGGAGTGGCTTCCGGCAGGGTGCCGGGATCCACGCCTGCGCCCGGCAGGAATTCGGAAACCGGCGGCAGCAGGCCGACCAGGCCCGGCATCATCTTCATGCCGGCCGGCATGGGGATGGGCATCGCCATCGAGTCCATCGCCATGTGTTCCATGTGCGACGTGGGCTGCTGGGCGAGCAGGGCGCCGGTGGGCACGAGCCACGTGATCGCGGCGAGCGCGAGCGCCGGCTTCACTGCGAGATGCCGCGGAAGAGCGGATGGGTCAGGAACGATTGCAGCCAGCCGCTGGGTGAATGCCCGTGCAGGATGGTCGGTCCGGCGTGCACGGTGTCGGCCGAGTCGGCCTCCGCCGTGATAACGAACAGGAACTTGTTCATTTCGGCCGGGCCCACCGTCGCGCGGCCATTGGTGATGGTGCCAAGCCGCTTCCAGACTGAGAGGTCGGTCGCCACTTCCCACGCGACGTAGGCGGTGTAGTTGCCCAGACTGGACGGGGCGGGGAGCTTGCTGGCGGTGACCTGGATATCGTAGCGTGCGTGGCCGTCGGCGGTCACGGCCACGCCGAAGGGAGAAGCTGCATAGACCAGCCGGGCCTCTCCCTCCACCGCCGGGGCCCTGGCGGTGGAAAACAGCTTGATGTCATAGGGCCCCGATGGTGGCACGGCCAGCAGCGCGCCGGCCACCAGCAGGGTCAATCGCATTCCACTCACTGGCCCGCCGCACCTCCGGCCGCAGCCACGGGACCGTGGTCCCAGTCCTGCACGCTCGAGATGTTGGGCATGCCGTAATCCTTGCCATTCCATCCATCGAAGCCGGCGAGTTTGAAGAGCCAGAGCCCGCTGCGCATGTCGGACAGCACGATCAGCCCGTCGCGGTTGCGCACGTCCACGCCGAACGCGCCCTGCTCCACACTGTGGGTGCTCTCCCAGCCGACGTTGGGGCCACCGCCGAAGCCATGCTCATGGGTGCAGCCGCAGGTGTAATACCAGCCATCGGTCTTCGGGTTCTTGGGATCTTTCAAGTCGAACACCTGGAAGCCGTCTTCGTACGCCGAGACGAAGACGTAGGGCCAGCGCACCTCGTGGTTATGCGAGAGGTCGCGCCAGTCGGCGGTCCAGCCACTGATGGGGGTATCGAGGTTCTGGGTCGAGTCCGCCTGGGCCGGTGAAAGGTCCCAGATGCGCAGCGGCGTGTACTGGTATTCCGTCTCGGTGACGGCGTAGTGCCCATCGGGTGAGGGCGTGAAGGTATGTGCGATGTCGAAGCCGAGACCGGTGACGGTGAAGAGCTGAGTGGGCGCTTCGGGATGGGTCACGTCCCACACCGAGTAACCGCCGAGGCCCGCGCCATAGAACTTGTCCTGATGGGTGCCCGGATCGTAGCCCACGTAGAAGTCGTGGTAGCCGCCTGCCCCGATCTGGCGGAAGGGCGTCGGGTTGGGGACGTTGCCGACCAGCCACCCGGCGGAATTGGTGTCGCTGACCACCTTGCCGAGGTCATAGACCAGGGCATGGGTCTCGCCCACCGTCGCGAAGAGCAGTGCCCGGCCGTCGGAATGCTTGTAGGTGAAGATGTTGTGGAACCCGCCTGGCGCCGCCGGATAGCGGATGCGCGCCACCACCTTGACCTTGCTCGAATCGGGCAGGCCGGTCACGTCGAAAATGATGGCACCCAGGTCGGTGTCGGGCCCGCCCTGGCTGAATTGAAAGGACTGCACGTAGTAGTACTTCGGCCCGATCTTGAAGTACTTGCCGTCCATCGCGCCGATGCCGCGGTGCAGCTCGGGATTCTCGATGGTCCAGTCGAACACTTTCTTCGGATGCGCCATGTCGCGCACATCGTAGATCTGAGCGTCGAAATTGGTGAAGCCAGACACATAGACGTAGGGGCGGTTGGCGTCCTGCTCCATCTCGATGTCGGAAGCCTTCCAGGCACCCGGATGGGTGACGACATGGCTGAGCATGGTCACGCTCTTGCTGCCACCCTGCTTCTGGTCGAAGCGCGGGACGGTCATCCCGGGGTCCTGCGCCTGCGCCACCGACACGGCACCGAACAGTGCCACTACAACGAGCGACCGGTACATCGAGCCTCCTCAGGTGGGTGTCCGCGGCCTCCGGGGAAACCGCGCTCTCTACAATAACGGGGACACGGCTTGGCTTGCTATTGCGGCACCGTCCGGCGCGCGTGCCGGTAACTTGGCATGGGCCCGGAGTAACCGGGCAGCCGTCGCAGGATGGCGATTTCTTCCGCCCCCGCGAGTAGCTGCAAGGCGCAGAGAATGCGGAGCGGCACCGCGCTGCCGCCCAGCAACGTCACCGGCAGGGCCAGGCTCATCGCGACCGCGAGTGCCTTGGATGCCCAGGTGTGGAAGCCGGGGATCCGCCGGTAGCGCAGCAGGGACCAGGCGACGGGAGCGAAGTACGCCGCTGCGGCGAGTGCCAGCCAGGCCGCCTCGCGCCGCATGAGTGCCGGCCAGAGCATGACCAATCCTGGGATCAGGGTCAGGACCAGGACGTAGTCACCAAGGCTGTCCAGGAGGCGGCCCAGGTCGGACGTGACGCCGAAGTGCCGGGCAAGGAACCCATCCAGGGCGTCGGTGAGCAGGGCGCCAGCCAGCAGTACGAGAAACAGGCCGCGGCGATGCAGCAGCGCCGCGGGCAGAAGCGCGGCGGCCAGCGCGATCCTGAGCAGGCTCAGCGCATTGGGAAGCCGGTGCCAACGGGAGGTCATAGGACAGGATTGTACGCCCTTGGCGGGCGGCCGGCCAGCGCCAGCCGCCTTGGCGTGTCTCTTGCCTTTGAGCCGCACGACCCTGGAAAGGTTGCTCAATGCCAAGCCGTAACCCGGGCTCCCGTGCGAGCCTCCCCGTGTATGCCGCACTTTGCGCTGTCCTGGTCCTGTCCGCCTGTGCCGCGCACTATGTCCAGGTGGCGCCGCGCATGGACCTCGGACCCTATGGCCGGATTGCACTGGTGACGTTTCGCACCGGCGACGCGGACTCGAGCATCGCCACCCTGGCGACGCGCCGGTTTGCCGAGGCGGTGCTCGATGGCCAGGGTGGCATCGAGGTCCTGGAGTTGAATGGAGCGGACACGGCGCTGCGAGCCATGCTCACTCGTGGTGATGCAGCGGCGGTGGCGCAGGCGCTCGGACGCGACAAGGAGATTCCCGCCGTCTTTCTTGGCACGCTGACCGTGACCGATGCCAAGCCCAGCGGTCACATCAGCACCACCGGACTGAACGTGCGCACCACCGTCTCGGCGGAACTGAGCGTGCAGCTGCTCTCGACCAGCACCGGCGGCACCATGTGGCGCTCCAGCGCCCGGGCGGACGGCACAGTGGGACGGGCCAGCCTGATCGGGCGGAGACCGTCGATTTCCATGCGCAGCGAGGATGAGGCGTACGGCCAGGTGGTGGATCAGCTCGTGGCCAATGTGACGCGGGACTTCCGGCCGACACTGGTGAAGCAGTAGGGGTCGCGGGTCGTGGGTCGTGGGTCGTGGGTCGTGGGTCGTGGGTCAAGGGTCGCGTAGAGGGCGGCCCGCGGGCCGCCCGTACGAGGAGGGAGCCCTATCGCCACCCCAGCGGTTTGCACCGGGGTGACGTACGGGCAAGCTTCGGCCCGCCCATCCCGCCCATCCCGCCCATCTTGTCACCGTTTCAGGCTCAGGATTCGCTCGATCCGCCGATCCGGCAGCAGCCACACGAGCGCCACGGCCACGTAGAGGGCATCGGCAATCCATTGATGGATAAATGCTGCGGCGATCGCGACCAGGTAAATGAACGGCGAAAGCTTGCCCTTGAGGTCGCGACCCACAGCAGCGGCAAGGAGGGAGTCCGGCCCTTCGTGCACCACGATGCGATGCTGGAGGATCCAGTAGGCGATACCTGCCATCAGCAGCACGACGCCGTACAGCGCGGTCGGTAGCGCGGCAAAATGATTTTCCCCCATCCACGCAGTCACGAACGGAATCAGCGAGAGCCAGAACAGCAGGTGGAGGTTGGCCCAGAGGATGCTTCCGGTGACCTCGCGGGTGACATGGAGCATGTGGTGGTGATTGTTCCAGTAAATGCCGAGGTAGATGAAACTCAGCACATAGCTGAGGAACGTGGGCACCAGGGGCGCCAGATCCGGCAGGGTCGTCCCGTGCGGTGCGCGCAGCTCCAGCACCATGATCGTGATGATGATGGCGAGGACGCCGTCGCTGAAGGCTTCGAGGCGGGTGGTGTTCATGCGCTAAAGAGTAAGGACTGGAGGCCGAAACCTGAAAGCTGAAAGCTGAAAGCCGGAGCTGAGAGCTGAGCGAGTGCAGCACTTGACTCTTAGCTCCTGGCTTCGGTTTTCAGTTCTTCTTGCTTCCGAAGAGCGCCTTCACGCCCTTGACGAGACTGTGGGCCGCATTACCGGCGGCGGCGGTTCCCCCCGCCGTGAGGTCCGGAAACGACACGGCATGCTGCCGCAGCGAGCGCACCTGGCGACTCGGGAGAATCTCCAATTCTTCGAGTGCCAGGTCCCAGGTCCATGAAGTCCCAAGTGCCGTCTTGCCGACCTCGAATCGGGTGACGGTGAAGGTGGCGGTGCGGCTTCCGCCCGGTGCCACCACAAATTGTGGATCCGCCGCGGACGACGTCACGAGTCCGATGCCGCGAAAGCTGACATCATGGGTGCCGGCGCGCCCGAAGTAGTAGCGGTTGCCGAGGTTATCCACCGCGCCGCTGGAGGCGGAAGTGTAACCCAGGTGCAGGGGCACGGAGGATGCGTTGGTGATCTTCATCGTGAGCTGAAGTACATGGTGACGTCCAGCCCGGCTGGGCACGAGATTCACCACTTCGGCGGTGAAGGGCCCGGAGGCGACGCAGTGGACTCGCTCGGCACAGGAGGCACCAGGCTCGCCGGCTGGATCGCCCGGCGACGTGGGCGCTGCACTGCTCGCCGCGACGGCCTGTGCGCCGCTTGGGGTGAACCCGCGGTACTGCAGGGTGTACTCGCGGCCGAGCTGCCACTGGGTTCCCGGCAGCGTTTCCAGTTCGCGCAGCGCCAGGTCCAGGTCATAGATCGTTCCGTAGATTGCGCCGGAAGTGGGGCGCCAGAGGAACTCGAGCCGAGCATCCGCCGATTCTCCGGCTGGCAGGGTGAACTTCGGATCCACCCGATTGCCCGTGATCTCGCCGATTCCGCGCACGGCCCCCGCTCCGTAGACGACGTAGCGATTGCCCCGGTCGTCGGTAACGACGCCGGAGTTCTGGACGTACGCCAGCGTGAGCGGCTGGTCCAGCCGGTTTCGAATACGTAGCGTGACCGCTACCAGGCGGTCGCGGCCGCTTACGCTGGTCCGGACGTCGCTGATGGTGGCAGCAAACGTGGTACCCTCGTCACACATGGGGGTGCCTTGGCAGCCCGGCGCCTGACGTGGCGCCGCACTTGCCCGCACGGTGCCAGTGCCAGTGCCCGTGCCAGCGCAGCGTCTGAGAGGAACATCTGCGATCGGGAAGCGCTGCTTGAGCGATGGCTGCATGTCGTCGAGAATCCTCAGTGCCCCACGCTTCTCGCCGTCATTGAACTGCACCAGGAATGGGTATCCCTGAGCGGAATTTGAACTTCGGGTGTACTCCGGCATCGAGACGAACTGGATGCCGTCGTAATCCTGCCCGTAATACGAATGGGTGAAGTCGAGGTCGCGGAAGACCGCGGAGTCGCGACCGTTGATCAGCGTCATCCGGTCCACGCCGAGGCGAAGCCGCACCGGCGAGGTGCAGGCAGCCGCGGCCACCACATAATCTCCGCGCCATTCGGCCTCCACCTGCTTGCCCTGCGCCCGCGCCTGGCTCGCGACCAGCAGCACCACGATGCCCAGACCCACCGACCGAACCCCCAGCGCTCCGTGGCCGACTTCGCCAGTCGTGGGCCGGCCGCCAAGCGATGCGACATACTGATTGAAGGTGGTCTCGATGGTGGCCGCGTTCTTCCGCGAGCGCTTGAGCGCCCAGATCCCGAAGACAAGCAGCGGAATGCCGATGAACGCCATGATGATGAGCAGGCAGCAGAGGGACCCGGTCACGATACCCCAGATGCCGAACCACTTGAGTGGCTTGTACGGCGCGGACAGCTGGTCCCTGGCCGCGAGCAGCACGTCCGGGTCGGTCGAGCCGCTTGCCTTGAGGTGGCCGCGGACCTGCTCGGGCGTGATCAGGCTGAAGCGGGGCTGCGAGTACATGGGACCTCCGGAAGGCGGGTGGCCTGGCCAGCTGTCGACCAGGAAGGTGTCATCCGCCTTGCGCGAAAAGCGACCCGGAGCTATCAGGAGTTGTGGACACGCCCCCTGATGAGGTACGCCGGGCGGAGCTGGACCGGGTGTTCAGCGCTGCCTACGAGGAACTGCGCCGCCTCGCGTCGGCCGTGCGGCGTGACGACCCGTCGGCGACGCTGACGCCGACCGCGCTCGTCAATGAGGCATGGCTCAAGCTCTCCGCTACTCCCGCCGCCGCCGACACCTCACCGCTTCATTTTCGGCGCATTGCAGCCCGGGCCATGCGCCAGGTGCTGGTCGAGGCAGCGCGGCGCCGCAACGCGGCGAAGCGCGGCGGCGGCGAGGCGGCCGTGACGCTTGAGGAGTCGCTCGATGGCAGCGCCCCCGCCAGCATCGACCTGCTGGCGCTGGATGAGGCGCTGTGCCGGCTCTCGGCCCTGAGCCCCAGGCAGGCGGCGCTGGTCGAGCGGCGGTTTTTCGGGGGGTTCGAGATGGATGAGGTCGCCCAATCTCTGGAAATCTCGGTCGCGACGGCGTTTCGCGAATGGCGGGCTGCGCGTGCCTGGCTCAGCCGGGAACTGGGACGCGATGGCCAAGGCTGCCAGCCATGAACCCGGCGCAATGGGCACGGGTCCAGGCACTGTTCCACGAAGCTCTGCACCTGCCGGCGGAGCAGCGCGAGCCCTTCATTGCCCGCATGGTCGGCAATGATCCCGAGCTGGCCGGCGAGCTGCGGACCATGCTCGATGCCGACGGCGACCATTCGCTGCTGGATGCCGGCCTCGGTGCGGTCGCGGGCCAGTTCCTGGCTCCGCGCGACGATGGTATTCCCGGAGACGCCTTTGGTCCCTACCGGCTGGAGAGCGTTCTTGGCGAGGGCGGCATGGGCGTGGTCTATCTCGCGACGAGGGCGGACATCGGCGGGCGGGCGGCGATCAAGATCCTGCGAGATGCCTGGCTTTCGCCGGCTCGCCGGGAGCGGTTTGCCGAGGAGCAGCGGACCCTGGCGCAGCTGACTCACCCCGGCATCGCCAGGCTCTATGACGCAGGCGTGCTGGCGGACGGCACGCCCTGGTTCGCGATGGAGCATGTGGAGGGTGAGACGATTGCCGAATGGTGCCGCCGACGGCAGCCCTCCCTCGCCGATCGCCTCCGTTTGTTCCGATCGATCTGCGAGGCGGTCCAGGATGCGCATCGCCACGCCATCATCCATCGCGACCTGAAGCCGTCCAACGTGCTGGTCACCCAGGACGGTGGCATCAAGCTGCTCGATTTTGGTATCGCCAAGCATATCGAAGAAAGCGGCGACGCGGCCGAACGCACCCGAACCGGCCTCCGGGCGATGACCCCGGCGTACGCGGCCCCGGAGCAGGTCACCGGCCGTCAGGTCGGGCTGCACACGGACGTCTATTCGCTCGGCGTCATGCTGTACGAGTTGCTCACCGGGCGGCTCCCGTTTGAACTGGCTGGCCGCACCCCGTCAGAGGCGGTGCGGATCGTCGCCGAGCATGAGGCAGTGCGACCCTCGGCGGTTGCGCGTGCCGTGGCCTCCCGGGCGGGGAACCGGACGGCCGGCGCCAGCCGGGCGGCGTGGGCTGATCTGGACGTACTCTGTCTCACCGCAATGCACCGTGATCCCGAACGCCGCTACCCGTCGGCCGAGGCGCTGATCCGGGATGTGGATCACTATCTGGCCGGGGAGCCGCTGGAGGCGCGGCCCGATTCGTTCGGTTACCGGGCCGGGAAGTTCATCGGTCGCCATCGCGGAGTCGTGACTGCGGCTTCGCTTGCCGTCGCCGCCCTGTCCGCGCTCTCCGCAGTCTACACCACAGGCCTGGCACGGGCCCGCGATACTGCGGTGAGCGAGGCAAGGAGAACCCAGCGGATCCAGCAATTCACACTGAGTCTTTTCCGGGGAGGCGATGATGCGACCGAGCCGGCAGAAAGCCTGCGGGTGGTGACGCTGGTGGATCGGGGCCTCGAGGAAGCCCGGATGCTGGACGGAGAACCCGCCGTTCAGGCCGAGCTGTTCCAGACGCTGGGCGGTCTGTACCAGCAGCTGGGTGATCTGCCGCGCGCGGACTCGCTGCTGAGCCTTGCGCTGTCGCGGAGGCAATCGCTGCCTGGCAGTGAAGCCGATGCGGCCCGGAGTCTCGTGACGCTTGGCCTGCTGCGGGCCGACCAGGCGCGGCTGGTCGAGGCGGAATCGCTCGTGCGGGCTGGCCAGCGCCTGACGGAGCGGTACACGAAGCTTGGCGATCCGGCCCGGATCCGGACGGCGGCGGCGCTGGGCCGGGTGCTGCAGGACAAGGGCGACTACGAGGCCGCCATTGCTGTCCTGAAAGAGGTGGCAACGCTCGACTCGGCTGGGAGCGAGGCGGCCAGCTACGCTGCCTCATTGAGCGCGCTTGCCAGCGCGCACTTCTATGCGGGACACTATGCCGAGGCGGACTCGCTCAACCTCCTGGTGCTGGCAATGCGGCGGCGTCTCTACGGGGCGAGGCACCCGGCGGTTGCGGAAGACCTGGTCAACCTGGGTGCGACCCAGTTCGAGCGGGGGAACTATGCCGCGGCGGAGCGGTACTATCGCGAGGCACTGGCTATCACCGAGGGGTGGTCTGGTCCGGAGCATCCCCGGACGGCAGCGCAGCTCACCATGCTGGCGCGCGCGCTCGTGTATCAGCAACGCACGGCGGAAGCCGTCCCGTTGCTGCAGCGCGCGCTCGCAATTCGAGAACGGGTATTCGGTCCGCGGCACCCCCAGGTGGCCTCCACACTGAACGACCTGGGTGCCGCCGCCTTGCAGGAGGAGCGGCCGCGCGAGGCGGAGGGTTACTTCAGGCGCATCGTTGCCATCTATCAGAAGACCTACCAGGGCAGGCACTGGCTCATCGGCACGGCGCAATCGAACCTGGCCAGCTCGCTTGCAGTCCAGGGCGACCTCCCCGGCGCCGAGACGCTGTATCGTGAGGCACTGGCAGAGTTCTCCGCGAGCCAGGGGCCGACCCACACCAATACGGGCATTGCGCATGTCAAGCTGGGCCGGGCATTGCTGCGCCAGGGGCGTGTGCGGGAGGCCGTCGTCGAGACGCGAACCGGCTATGACGTCCTGACGCCGCAGACGGAGGCCAACACCAGTTTCCTGCGGGCGGCCCGCCTGGACCTGGCGGCCGAGCACGAGGCCCTCGGTCAGCTCAGCGAGGCGGCCCGCTTCAGGGACGAGCAGGCACGAGTGGAAAAACAATAGGGCTGACCGCGCTTTCCATCGGAGAAGATTGTGCTCGCCAACTGGATCACCCTTTCCCGCCTGCCGCTGCTGCTGGTGATTGTGCTGATCATCTATCTTGGGCCGCCCGGTCTCCAGCTTGCCGGCGTGGTGCTGCTCTTTGTCGGCCTCATGCTTGATACCGTGGACGGGCTGGTCGCTCGACGCCGGCAGGAGACCAGTCTCTTTGGCAGCGTCCTCGACATCGCCGCCGACCGAACCTACGAGCTGGTGCTCTGGGTGGTGTTCGCCGAGCTGGGCATGATCGCCGCGGCGGTGCCGCTGATCGTAATTGCCCGCACCACGCTTACCGATGCGTTCCGCAGCATTGGCGTGGGGCAGGGAATCGCGCCCTTTGCGCAGCACCGCACCAGGCTGGGCCGCTTCCTCGTAGGATCGTCTTTCATGCGGACGGGCTACGCCGTGACCAAGGTCGTGGCGTTCTGCGGGCTGGCACTCACGCATGCGCTGGCTGGCTTCGGGCTGGAGACCGGCGCGCCAGCGGCGGTCCCCACGCTGCTGAAAATATTTCAGGCGGTCAGCTGGGTCGCGGTTTTCTTCTGCGTCTTCCGCGGCCTGCCCGTCATCATTCGGACGCTCAAGGATTACTGGGGACTAGGGATTGAGGGGATAGGGAATAGGGGTTAGGGGATGGGGCATAGGCGATAGGGAATAGAGGTGCGACTCCGGCCTTCATTCCCAATCCCGAATCCCTAATCCCGAATCCCTATCCCCACCAGAACGCCGTGGCGATGATGGCGTAGACCGCGATGAGCGTGGCGCCCTCGAGCCAGTCGGATTCGCCATCAAAGGTGATGAACGCCGAGAGGATCACCGCCAGCGAGACGGAGAGGATCAGCATCGGGGAAAACACCAGCGTGAGCGGCGCGAGGCCAAAGAGCTGGGAGATGATCACCAGCAGGGGCGCGAGCACCAGTGCAATCTGCAGCGGCGAGTTGATGACCACGGCAAAGGCAAATTCCGCCTGGTTTCTGGCCGCGAGCTGGATGCCCACGAAATTCTCCACGGCGTTGCCCGCGATGGCCACGATGACCAGCCCGGCAAATGCCTCGGAAATGCCCAGGGCATGCATGGACGGTTCGAGCGCGTGGACAAACCAGTTGGAGACGAAACCCGCCAACGTGCCGGCCATGCCCAGGACGATGAGTGCCGACGCGGTGCTCCAGCGCGGAGTTCTTCCCTTGGGCGGCTGGGGACCGCCGGACTGCTTCTTCCGCAGCGAATGCGGCAGGATCAGCAGGAAGAGGGTGAGCAGGATGCACGAAACCACCAGCGAAAGCGCCTTTTCATGTTCGGCGGCGGGGGTGTGGGTGTAGTGCGCCAGCGAGGGCAGCACCAGCCCGGCCACGGACAGTACCATCAGCACGGTGATGTGGCGGGCGCGCTCCGATCCGAGTTGCTGGCGACCGTGCCGCAGGCCACCGACCAGGAAGCAGATGCCCAGGATGAAGAGCAGGTTGGCGAGGATGGAGCCGATCAGGGCGGCCTGCACCACGGCCACCAGGCCGGCGCGCAGGGCAAAGATCGCGATAAAGAGTTCCGGCAGGTTACCGAGCGCGGTCTGCAGGATGCTGGTGGCCCCCGGCCCGAAGCGCTCGCCCAGCTGCTCCACCGCTCGGCCCACCAGCATGGCCAGCATGGCAATGGCGACGGCGGAACAGGCCAGCGCCAGCACCGACCCGCCGAGCCCAACGCGGGTAATGCCCGCCAGGACCACCGCCACCGCTCCGCCGGCCATGATGGCGCGGTCGGAGCGGCTGAGGCTGCTCACGGAAAGATGCCGAGCTGCTCGTAACTCATGGCCACCTTGTTGATCGCCACGATCATGGCCGCGGTGCGCTGGTTGATGTTGCCGTGCTGCTTCCACAGCTCGCGGATGGGGTGGTAGGCACCGATCATGGTTTCTTCCAGACCGGAATTAACCAGATCTTCCTCGCTGGCGCCGTGGGTGAGCCGGGCGCTCTCCTCATCGGTAAATTCCCGGCCGGCGACGTTTTCCACGGCGGAAAGCAGTCGTTCGAACGCTCCCTCCTCGAACCGCTTCTGCATGCGACCGAAGCGGACGTGCCCCAGGTTCTTGACCCACTCGAAGTAGGAGACGGTCACGCCGCCTGCATTGATATAGGTATCCGGCACGACCATGACGCCGCGCTGGTACAGGATATCAGCCGCCTCCGATGTGGTTGGACCGTTGGCCGCCTCGATGACGATCCTGGCCTTGACCCGGGGCGCATTCTCTTCGGTGATCTGCCGCTCGAGCGCTGCCGGAATGAGGATGTCGCAATCGAGTTCCAGCGCGTCCTCGCGCCGGGCCAGGTTGGTGGCACCAGGGAAGTTGCTCACGCCGCCGGTGGCGCGGCGATGTTCCATGACCTTGTCGATGTCGAACCCTTTCGGGTTGCTGATCGCGCCCTCCGACTCGGCGACCCCGACGATGATGGCCCCGCCTTCCTGGAAGAATTTGGCCGCGTAGTAGCCGACGTTGCCCAAGCCCTGCACCACGATCCGCTTGCCCTCGAGCCCGGTGCTGAGGCCGAGGGGCTTCATGTCCTCGGTGATCCGGCAGAGTTCCCGGGTACCGAAGAACACGCCGCGTCCCGTGGCTTCGGTTCGGCCGCGGATGCCACCGGAGCTGACCGGCTTGGCGGTGACGCACGCCAGCGCATCGAGTTCGCCGCTCTTGAGCTGGCTGTAGGTGTCGGCAATCCAGGCCATTTCCCGTGCGCCGGTGCCCACATCGGGCGCCGGCACATCCAGACCGGGACCCATGAAGTTCTTGCGCACCAGCTCGAAGACATAGCGCCGGGTGATGCGCTCGAGCTCGCCTTCGGAGTAGGTCTTGGGCTTGAGCCGGATGCCACCCTTGGCGCCGCCAAAGGGGACGTCCACGAGGGCGCACTTGTAGGTCATGAGCGCGGCCAGCGCCTGGACCTCGTCGGCGTCCACGCTCTCCGCATACCGGATGCCGCCCTTGCAGGGAAGCTTGTGGTGGCTATGCTCGGCGCGCCACGCGTGCATCACCTCGATCCGGCCGTCATCGCGCTTGATGGGGAAGCTGGAGTAGAACAGGTTCTTGCAGGCCTTGATGTTGGCCAGCAGCGTCGGATCGTGCGAGGTGAAGCTGGCGGCATGATCGAAGGCGCGGTTGACCTGCTCGAGGAAGCTGGCACCCACGGACACGGGCATTCTCCTGTTCAAGGAACGGAAGGGCAGAGACGGGACTGACAGGTCAGGAATGTTGCTTGGCGGCGGGCTTGGCGTCCAGCGCTTCGCGAATCTTCACCGCCAGGGTCCCGAGCTCAAATGGCTTGGCCAGCACGTCAGTGTCGGGGTCCACGATCCCGCGGGCCACGAGGTCGTCAAAGGCGTAGCCACTCACCAGGACCACCGGCAGCGACGGCCGGTCGCCCCGGAGGCGGGCGCGCAGACTCACGCCATCCAGCCGCGGCATGGTGATGTCGCTCAGCAGCAGCCCGATACCAGTGCCCCTGTCACGAGCCAGCTCCAGTGCATGCGCGCCGTCCTCGGCTTCCAGCACCGTGTAGCCCAGCCCTCGGAGCGAGCGCGCCATCCAGCGGCGCACCGGTTCCTCGTCCTCGGCCACCAGGATGGTTTCCGATCCGTGGGGCGGCTCCAGCGCAGGCGCGGGATGCTGGATCGCCGCGCGCTCGGCCACTTGAGGGAGGTCGATCCTAAACGTGGTCCCCTTGCCAGGCTCGCTGTCCACCCAGATGAAGCCGCCGCCCTGCTTCACCGTGCCGTAGACGCTGGCGAGCCCGAGCCCGGTGCCCTGGCCGCTTGCCTTGGTGGTGAAGAATGGCTCGAAGATCCGCTCGAGTGTCGGCGAGTCCATGCCGCTGCCGGTGTCGCGCACGATCAGCCTGCTGTAGGTGCCGGCCGGGACATGCACCGCCGGAGCCGGCGGTGCCATCGGGTCGGTGACATGAACTCTGGCGGTCTCGATCTCGAGGTGGTCGCCCACCGTCATCGCATCGCGGGCATTGAGCACCAGGTTGATCAGGACCTGCTCGAACTGGGCTTCGTCCACCCGCACCGCGCCAACATCCTGTCCCAGGTGAATGTCCAGGGAGATGTCAGCGGGCAGCAGCCGCCGCAGGGTCCGTTCCCGGCTGCCCACCAACGCGTTGAGTTCGATCACGGAGAAGGTGGCCGGCGCCCGCCGGCTGAAGGCCAGCAGCTGGCGGGTAATGACCGCTGAGCGTTCGGCGGCGGAGATGATCTGGGTAACGTCGGACCGGTCGCTCTCGGAGAGCTGCTTCGACTGCGCCAGGAAATTGGCAAAGCCGAGCACCGCCGTCATCTGGTTATTGATCTCATGGGCGACGCCACCGGCCAGCTTGGCGGTGGCCTGGATCCGTCCCGCCTCCACCAGCTGCTGCTGCAGACGCTGGTGGTGTGTCACATCCTCAAATGCAACCAGGATGCTTCCCTCGGGAATCCCGGCGCGCTGGATCCGGCGGGCATTGATGAGGAAGGTTCGCCGCTCCCCCGCGACCGGGATGGTGGTGATCTCGTGGCTCTCGATGCTGGCATTGCTGCGGGAGACCGCCGTCAGCAGGCGGGCGAGTTCGTTGCTACCCCACTCGCCTGCGCCCAGTTCCCAGAGCGGCTGTCCGTCTGGCTGCGTCCCACTTGGGACGAATGACCGCCGGAATGCCTCGTTGGTGGTGACGACGCGCATGTTGCCGTCGAGCACCAGCAATGGCTCGCGGACCGTCGCGAGGATGGCGTCGCTCAGTCGGCGCTCCTCCTTGGCCTGGTCCACCTCCTGCTTGAGCCAGTTGATGTCCAGGATGACTGCGAGGACGCTGTTCGGTTTCCCGGCATGGGCAATGGGCCAGACCCGCAGCGAATGCCAGCCACCATCGGGGTACTGCACGTCCTGGGTCTGCAGGTTTCCTTCGGCCAGGGCGCGTTCCGCGAGCGAGCGAAAGGTTTCCGACCGGCACCGGCAACTTCATCTCGTTCAGGCTCTGGCCCAGGATCGGACGCTTCAGCCTGAAGGCTGCGACCGCGGCGGTATTGACCGCCTGCAGCTGCTGATTCTGGCCCAGCAACAGGATCGGGAAATCCATCGCTTCCAGCAGGCTGGTAATTTCCGCATTGCGGGTGAGCAGCTCCGTGTTGTTCTCCTGGATCTGCTCGTTGACGGTGCTCAGTTCTTCCTTGGTTGACTCCAGCTCTTCGTTGGTGCTCTGGAACTCTTCGTTGGCCGAGAGGCTGGCTTCATAGGCCGCCTGCAGCTCGGCATGGATCTCGTCCTGCTGGTCGATGACAGACTGCAGGTACTCCTTGGTGTCCGCCAGCTCCTGTTCCAGCTCCACGGTGTGCTGGTCTTCGGATGGGGCCGCCGAATTCCTGCGCGCCGGCTTCCGGTCAGGCGGGGCTACCTGGAAGGTGACCAGGACGTAGTCATCCTCTCCGTCATCCGCCGGCAGAGGGAAGACCCGCACCGAGACAAAGATGACTCGCTTCCCGACATGGACCGGCAGGTCATAGCGACTGGCTTCGCGCTTTTCCTTCCGGGCCTTTCGCACCAGCCGGCCCAGCGCCACTTGCAGATCGGGATGAGACAGCTTCAGGAGATTGGTGGTCGGCCCGCCGACAGGCGCCTCCAGCAATCCCCGTGTCGAACCTTGAAAGTGACGGATTTCCATCGCCGAGTTTACGATCACGCTGCCGGTCGGGAGCTGGGAGAACAGGGTGTGCTCGGCGATGCGCCGGAGCTCCGCGTCCGTCCGGGTCGCATCCGCGGTTGCCTGGGCGCGGCCCGGGACCGGACGTCCGCCACTCCAGCTGCGGCTCAGTTCCAGGTGACTGGGCACCGTGCGCCGCAGGAACACCTTGTGCTTCCGGTCCAGGGGCGAGAACAGCTGGCCCAGGCCCGCCACCGACTCGGCCGAGCCCACGGCCAGGAACCCGCCCGGCTTGAGGGCGTAGTGCAGGGTGTGCAGCACCCGCTGCTGCAGCACCGGCTCGAGATAGATCAGCAGATTCCGGCAAATGACCAGATCCAGCTGCGCAAATGGCGGATCCTGGGTCACGTCCTGGCGGGCAAAGATGCACGTGTCACGCAGCTGCTGGATGATCTGGTAGCCGTTTTCCACCGGCACGAAGTAGCGCTGGAGCCGCTCGGCGGAAACGTGCGTGGTGATGTCGCGACTGTAGCGCCCCTTCCGCGCGGCGAGGATAGCCGTTTCGCTCAGGTCGCTGGCGAAGATCTTGACTTGAATATTGGACGTCAGCTCCTCGAGGCCCTCGGCGAAAACGATCGCGGTGGAGTATACCTCCTCACCGGTGGCGCACCCGACCACCCAGATGCGCAGCGGGACGCCGGCCGGTCGGTGTGCAATCAAGGCTGGCAGCACCGTCTGGCGCAGGACGTCGAACGTGGCCGGCTCCCGGAAGAAGTCGGTCACGTGAATCAATACCTTCTTGAACAGCGCCTTGGTTTCCGAGGGTGTCTTCTGCAGGTATGAGAGGTAGGTCGTGAGATTGGGCAGCCCCAGCTCCGACGCACGGCGCACCACCCGGCGGGCCATGGTTGCCCGCTTGTAGTGCTGAAAGTTGGTGCCTTCGGCTTCCTGGAGCCTGGCCACGATGGTTGTAAGCGCGTCGGTGTCGTCGCTGGTCATCTCCAGTGCGGGCTCGGGCGTGGCCAGCGCGGCCTCCGCGGCCGGTGCCGGCCGATCGTCCGGCGAGGTGCGGGCCAGCCCGGCGACATGGTGCGCGATGGCCACGGGCGGCAGGGTGTGGTCCACACCTCCGGCCTCGACCGCCGCGCGAGGCATGCCGTCGTAGGTGGCGGAGCCGAAGTCCTGCGCATACGTCACTCCGCCATGTTCCTTGATGGCCTTGAGGCCCGCCGCCCCATCCGACCCGGTGCCAGAGAGCACGATCCCCACGGCCGCGGCGCCCCATTGGTCTGCCAGCGACTTGAAGCACTCGTCGATGACCGTGGGCATGCCGTCACGCTCGGGTCGGGGCTCGAGCCGCACTGTACCATCATGAATCAGCATGCGCCGGTCAGGTGGCAGCACGTGTACGCGGTCGGGAAGCAACGGCATTTCGTCGCGTGCCTCCACCACGGGCATCTCGGTGACCCGCATCATCAGGTCGGTCAGCCGGCTGGGATGGGTGGGCGAAAGGTGCGGAATCAGGAGGAAGGCGCAGCCGGTGTCGGTGGGGAGCGCGCCGAGCAGCGCGGAGAACGCATCAAGCCCGCCGGCGGACGCGCCGATTCCGACCACACGCGTCGGGTGTAGCGTCTGCGCAGGCCGCGCCTTAGCCGACATGAGGCCAGGCGATGCACGCACGCGCCGAACGCGCAGGCGCGGGCCGCTGCGAAGTGGAATCCTGGGCATGGATCCGGCCCTGTCTGAGGGCCGGGCAGCATATCACTGCATCAACGTCCGTGAACGGACGCAAAGTCATGGTCATTCCCGGAAGGGAGTACAACGCCATCTTGAACGTAGAGGCCGGCGCGACCGCCGTCAAACGGGATGGCATTGCGCCCGATGTGAATGATCCGGAACCCTCCCGCGTGATCATCGGCGGGTCGGGCACTCTGCAACGTCGGGCTGGTCAGGTACGCTGGCGGTGGCGGAGCAGGTCCGCACCCAGTATCAGGCCCAGCACCGTGACGCCACCTCCCAGGAACTGAAGCAGCTCCATGGCGGAGGCAGCGTAGCCGTTCTGCGAGATGGCCAGTTCCGTCAGCGTCGTCACCTGCATGGCCGACGGCGTGCGGGTGCCTGCTTCCACCTCGGTTGCATATTGGCGCCACTTGGCAATGGTGCTGGCGTCGAGTGCATCACGGCGGGCCAGCCGCCCGCCGATGACGGTGCCGGCTCCCAGCAGAACGAGGCAGGCGGCGATGACCAGCCAACCGGTGACGGCCTTGCGCATGGACGACACGCTCCCTTCAGTAATGTGATTGGTTCGGCGCGAAGCCGGCGGTCGCCGCGAAGTTAGTCCAGCAGCATCCGCTGCAGCCAGCCGTCAAATCGGGGATCACTCCGCAACGGATCGAGCAGCGGGTCCACCCGGAGGTAGGCCAGCCAGCCGCGGCGCTCGGCGTACGCCTCCTCCATCCACGCGAACGCGGCGTCCGCGTTGCCCAACCCGATATGCAGGCGGACGAAATCCACGGGCGAGACGTACTGCTCCCGCGCGATCTGCTCCAACTGGTGGAGGCGGGCTTCGGCCTCGTGACGCCTCCCACGCCGGACCGCGAGGCGGCCCAGGGTGGCAAAGGCGTGGAAGTTGGCCGTCGCCATGGCCTCGGCATCGCGCAGCACCCGCTCGGCTTCGTCGAGGTCGCCCAGTTCCATGAGGGACACGCCTAGCGCCCAGACGTTCTCGTCGTTGCCGGGATTGCGCGTCACTGCCCGCCGGAGGCGGAGCGCCGACTCCTCCCAGAACCGGGCATACTGGTACAGCCAGCCCAGCGAACCATGGATGGGCAGACTGGCGGGATCCAGCTGCTCCGCCAGGCGTCCTTCCGCCAGCGCCTCGTCTGCTCGCCCCATCGCCATCAGGAACCAGGAATGCCACTGGCGGGCCGTGGCGTAGCGCGGATTGAGCTCGATGGCCCGCCCGAAGTGGCGGGCCGCCTCATCCCACCTCCAGTCGTGGATGAATAGCACCCAGGCCAGCGACGTGTGAGCCTCGGCAAGTGACTCGTCCAGGGCGAGGGCACGCTGGGCCTCCTCGCGGGCTCGGCGCAGGCCCTTTCCCACCGGCGCGCCGCGATAGTCGACCTGCAGGGCATGGGCATCGGAGAGCCCGGTATAGGCCAACGCGTAACCCGGATCTTCGGCGATCGCGGCCTCGAAATAGCGAATCGCTTCCCGCACCGCGGCCTGGCCTCGCTGATTCCAGGCGTGCCGCCCTTTCAGGTAGAGGTTGTAAGCCTCCACGTTCTCGGTATAGCGTCGCGCCACCGGCTCGGCGATGTCTCCGAGGAACCGAGTCCGGAGGACCGACACGATGGTGCGCGCCAGTTCCTCCTCGAGGGCGAAGATGTCACCGGCCTTCCGGTCAAATCGCTCCGACCAGAGCAGGCGCCCCTCCGCCACGTCCATGAGCTGCACCGTGATCCGGATGCGGTCGCCGGCACTCCGTACGGTGCCTTCGAGTACGGTCGACACCCCCAGCTGATCTCCCAGGTCGCGGGCGCTCTCGTGGGATCCCTTGAAGCGGAAGACATCACTTCGCGAGGGCACCCGTAGCTCCTCGAGCTGGGCCAGGGCGTTGATCAGCTCCTCCGTGATGCCGTCGCTCAGGTATTCCATGCCCGCATCACCGCTGGTGTTGGTGAAGGGAAGCACGGCCAGGCGCCGCTCGCCACGGTCCATGGTCACAGAGACCGACATGCGCGACGAGAGGGCGGCGGCGAATTCCGCGGCAGCACGGAACCGGGCGTCCGGATCCTTGGCAAGCGCCCGCATCACCGCCTGCTCGACCACCGCGGGCACCGTGGGGTGACTGGCATGAAGCGCGGGGACAGGGTCCGAGAGATGACGCAGCAGGACCGGGCGCGTGCCGGGGCCGGTGAAGGGCGGCCCGCCGGCCAGCATCTCATACGTCACGCAGCCGAGGGCGTAGATGTCGGTTCGGCCATCCAGGCTGCGATCAGCCCCGATCTGTTCCGGGCTCATGTAGGACGGAGTGCCGATGGCGAGCCCGCGTTCGGTCACGTTCTCTTCGGCCGCCGCGGTGATGGCCCGGGCAATCCCGAAGTCCGCCACCACCGCCTGTCCCTCATACAGCAGGATGTTCTCTGGCTTGATGTCGCGGTGGACCACGTTCTGCCGGTGGGCATAATCAAGCGCCAGCGCCACCGAGCGCGCGATGTCGATTGCTTCCTCCAGCGGCAGCCGGCCTTCCCGCGTCAGGCGCTGGCGCAGCGACTCACCGCGCACGAACGGCATCACGAACCAGAGAAGACCGGCCGCCTCACCGGAGTCGTGCAATGGCAGGATGGCGGGGTGGCTGAGCTGAGCCGCGATGTGGATTTCACGAAGGAAGCGCGCGAACTCACTGCCGGAGCGAAGCATCTCGGGGCGCAGGATCTTGATGGCCACGGTCCGGTCATGACGAACGTCATGCGCCCGGTAGACGGTGGCCATGCCGCCCTGGCCAATGGCGTGCTCCAGGCGATAGCGGGTGGCAAGACTGTCAGCGAGGGTAGCGAGCGCGTCGGTCAGGGAGTCTCCAGGTCCAGGGCCACCGGCAGCGACCTTAACGGTACATCCCGCGCGCCGGAGCGAAAGCCGAAGGGGCAGAAACGAAGGCCGGGCCCCGGCAGTATCGCCAGGGCCCGGCCCGAACTGCGCTGGGAGGACGAGGTCAGCGCCGCAGGGTGAACTGGGTCGTCGCGAGCACAATGCCCTTGAACGATACGGTGGTCTGCCAGCTGCCCTCGTTCCAGGGGCTGGCGGTGCCGGTCTTCAGGTTAAAGATGTATTGACCCCCATCGGTATCGTAGCGCCAAGTAGTGGACCCGGCCGAGAAGTCGTTCGCCTCGATGGCGTCCGCGCCAGGATCGGAGGTAATCTGCTTCACCACCAGGCGAAGGTCCGCCGCCAGGTCCGTCGCCAGGGTGCCGTCGGCGTAGGTCGGCGGCAGGAACTTGTGCGGAATGGTGCTGCCGCGCTTGTGGGCGCTGTAGGGCGCCTCCGTCCGGAGTGGCGGCAGGAAACCGCTGGCCCCGATGTTCAGTCCCACGAACACATCGAAGGAGCTGATTCCACTCGTGTTGCCGACGGCGTCGGTGGCGGTGCAGTCCACCTCGGTGGTGCTGCCGATGGCCAGCACGGTGCCCGTCACATAGTCACAGTTGAAGGTGGATAGTTCGGAGACGCCACCCACATCGGCCACGGTGATGCCCAGGGCATCGACATCCAGCACGGCGCCGTTGATGTTGGCGGCGATGAGATTGACCGTGCCCGACGGGAACGAGGTAAAGATCGGCGGGGTAGTGTCCACCACGGTAACCGTGAAGTCAGCCGTGACCGTCTCGCCGTCGGAGTCGGTCACGGAGCAGTGCACCGTGGTGGGACCGAGCGGAAAGACGGTGCCGCTGGCCGGGGCGCAGGAGACCGAGCTGGTCAGGTCGCCGTCCTCGAGGTCATTCGCCGTCACCAGTGCGGAGTAGTCCACCGTGGCGCCGGCGCTGCTGGTGGCCTCGACGGAGTAGTCGTTCGGGACGATCAGCGTGGGCGCGGTGTTCGACGACTCACAGGGAGCAAAGGCAACATAGATCGTCACGTCGGCACCGCTGACTGTGAGCTTTCCCCCCTGACCTGTCGTACTCAGGTTGTAGGGCGCGATCGAAAAAGTGGAGCTTCCGGATCCGACCGTGCTCGCGTTGACGACCGTGACGTTCACTTGGTAAGTGTCGGAGCCCGGCTGTGCTGGAGCCCTTGCCGCCACATTGACCGTAACCGGTAGCGAACCTGTCCAGCTGGACCCATCGTACTCCCAATGAGTTTTTACCTGAAAACTCGCTGGGTTCACCTGCGCACCAGTAACTGTGTACGTGATTGTGACTTGCCGTCCCGCACTGCACGTCTGCGGCTGCAGGCTCAGCGGTGTCGATACCGAACCACCGAGGTTCGCCGCCGCTGCCGCCGTCGAGAAGCTGGGCTTGATATGCGGCGCGCTGACCGGCGCCGCCGCACCTTCCGTAATCACCAATTCGCCCGAGAGCATGTCGGGACTGTTCGTGCTGTCGGCGCACGCCGACAGCATGGCGAGCGTCGCCAGCGAGAGCAACACCGTGGACCTGGACATGACTGGACTCTCCACCTTCAGATGGCCGGCAATGCGCGTACCGGCGCGCCCCCGGCATTGACGGGGTCACGTGAATGCTGATGTCGGTCGCCACGCATGTCGCAGCGCGGCCCGGGGCTTACTGGACGGGAAGTCGGTCGTTCGTGGTACGGCGTGAGGCTGTCATGAAGTGCATGCGATGTGCCAACGAGGGGCGTGCGCCTGGCGGATATGGGCGGAGCGAGTCAAGCAACGGCACCGGGCCATCTTGCGCCGTGGCCGCGGAGGTCACTGGGCCCGCCGCCCGAGGCGGTGGTGCTGTGGTCAAGGCGCCACGACTCGCCCGTTCGTTGGGGCGGCGCCACGGCACCGGCGCCCCGGGTGGTCAGCCCGGCGTGAGGTCAGCCGTCGGAGCAAGGTCGGTGGCTTTCGCGCCTTCGAGGCCTGCTCGTACGCATAGGCCAGACTGATGAGCTGTCCCTCCGTCCATGCCGCTCCGATAAAGCTGAGGCCCACGGGAAGCCCGAAGACCTGACCCATCGGGACGGTGATGCTGGGATAGCCGGAGACCGCCGCCGGGGTCGATGAGCTGCCGGCAAAATGATCGCCATTGACCAGGTCGGTGGTCCAGGGCGGACCGCCAGTCGGTGCGACCAGGGCATCGAGCCGGTGCTTCGCGATGACGGCATCGAGTCCTTCGGTGCGGGCCAGCCGCCGGCAGTGGGCCAGCGCCTCGATATACTTGTCGTCCGTCAGGGATCCCGCCGCCTCCGCCTGCGCGAACGTCTCCTGGCCAAAGTAGGGCATCTCCTGATCGGCATGCGCCACGTTGAAGGCGATGAGGTCGGCGAGTGACCGGGGAGCGCCGGCGCCCAGACCGGCCAGGTACCGGTTGATGCCGGCCTTGAACTCATAGAGCAGGACGGTGAATTCCGCGCTGCCGTAGTCGTCGGCATGGGGAATGTCAGCGGGGTCCACCACTTCCGCGCCGCTGGACTTGAGCAGCGCGATCGCCTCCTCAGCCAGCTTGTCCGTCTCGGCGCTGTAGCCAAAGAATCCCTCGCGGGCCACGCCGATCCGGGCGCCCTTGAGCGCATCGGCGTTGAGGAAGCGGGTGTAGTCGGCTTCGATATGGCCGGCCGAGCGGCTGGTGGCGGCGTCGGCCGCATCCGCGCCGGCCATGACGCCGAGCAGGATCGCCGCATCCGTCACGCTGCGGCACATGGGACCGGCCGTGTCCTGCGTCTCGGAGATGGGGATGATGCCGCTTCGTGAGACCAGCCCGACGGTCGGCTTGATGCCGACCAGTGCATTGTGGCTGGAGGGGCAGACGATGGATCCATCCGTCTCCGTACCGATGCCGATGGCACTCAGGTTGGCGGCGACAGCGACGCCAGTACCGGAACTGGAACCACAGGGGTTGCGGTCGAGCGCGTAGGGACTCCGGGTCTGTCCGCCGCGCCCGCTCCAGCCGCTGGTGGAATGCGAGGAGCGGAAGTTGGCCCACTCGGAGAGGTTGGTCTTCCCCAGGATGATGGCGCCGGCCGCACGGAGGCGGCGAACGATGAATGCGTCGGCTGGTGGGACGGCGCCTACCAGTGCGAGCGAGCCCGCCGTCGTCTGCATCCGGTCCCGGGTGGCGATGTTGTCCTTGATCACGATGGGAATCCCATGCAACGGGCCGCGCACCTTGCCGGCTTTGCGTGCTGCATCAGCCGCGCGGGCCAGCGCTTCGGCCTCGGGATTGATTTCGATGACCGACCGGAGCGCCGGCCCCTTCCGGTCGAGCGACGCGATGCGATCCAGATAGAACCGGCAGATTTGCAGCGAGGTGTAGCGGCCGCTTGCCATGGCCGCCTGAAATTGGGGAACAGACCACTCCAGGACGGGCAGGGCGGGCAAGGCGGGCGGGGCGGGCAGGACACGATGAAGGGGCCCCATGACGAGACCCGTGGCGACGATGGAGGCGCCGGTTTCGACAAACTGGCGTCGGGAGAAGTCGTGGTTGCGGGTCATGCTACCTCCATGCTGGCGGGGAGCCTGCGTGATGTTCTGCCGCCCTCTCGACTCGCCGGACCCATCGTCACCCGGCCGGCAGCGGCGCGCGTGCCGCAATCAGGGTGACGTTGTCGGTGCCGCTCCGCGCTGAAGCGCCAGCTCGAGCAGCGACCGGCAGAGCTGCTCGGACGAGGTCATCTGCTCGATCTGCTGCTTGATCTCGGCGTTACTCACATGCTTGGTGAGGCCATCGGTGGCCAGCAGGATGACGCAGCCGCGGGGAATCTCGATCCGGCTCACCACCGGCACCGCCTCGTCCCCGCCGATGGCGCTCGCGAGGATATGGCTGAAGGGTGACTTCTCGAGACGGTCGGCCGGCATGACGCCCTGGTCCACCAGCCCCTGGGCAATGGTCTGATCGCGGGTCATCTGGGTGAGCTCGCCATCCCAGTACCGGTAGCAGCGGCTGTCGCCCACCTGGGTGACATACATCCACGGGAAGACCGCGACGGCGAGCGTCAACGTCGTGGCCATTCTGGCACCGGGGTCCCCCGCCTGCTTCTCCCGCACCGCCGCATGCGCCTCCAGCGCCGCAGCTGTCAACGCCTCGTAGAACTCCGTGTCGGACGCGGCGCCGGCGGCGTGGTAGGATCGCAGCGACGAAGCGACATAATGCGTGACGGTAGCCAGGGCGAGCCGGCTGGCCTCGCCGCCTCCTGCGCCGCTGCCAACACCATCAGCCACCAGCATGTAAGTGGCGATGCGTTCGCCGCGGAGCGGGAGGGCATCTGCATCCGGCAGGCTGGTGCCGTGCACCACCACCTGGGGATGGACGGTGCACACCATGAAGTGGTCGTGGTTGGCCTTGCGGACCAGACCGACGTGCGTAATGCCGAACAGGTCCAGCTCCACATCCTTCGGCCGAACCCACTGCAACTCAGATGACATGGTCGCATCCTCCAGTCCGTACGGCATCCTGCGCTGACTCAGTCCTTCGTTCGGGGCCCTGCCGGGAACGATGTGCTCCCTGAGGACGAGGTGCATCGGCGTCTCCCCTCGCCGCTGCGCGGATGCGCCGCATCAGCAGGAAGCCCTTGCCGTCGGGGGTGAGGGCGTACTGGCGGGTGTCATCGTTCTGCCAGTACTCGTCGGGCGCCCCCCGCCAGACAACCGATCGGCCACTGGCCGGGAAGGAGCCGCCGGTGTCCATCGTGGCGCCGATGATCGCTCCCTGGCCGGCCTGACGATAGTAGAGCGTCCGGCCGTCACGGCTCCAGAGCGGTTCCTGGCCCCCGCCGTTGGAGACCTGCACCCGGCCATCACCGACTTTCGGGAACGGCCGCACGATGATCTCCTTGGCTGAGCCGATCTTCTCGGCATAGGCCACCCAGTGTCCATCCGGTGACACCGCCGGCGACGTTTCCTCGGCCTCGGTGGTCGCGATCGGGATCGTCGTGGTGTCGCCGCCGGTGCGGCGGGCGTAGATGTCACCGTTGCCGATGGCCACGTCGTCGGTGCGGTACAGCAGCCACTGTCCGTCGGGACTGAAGCTGATCTCGTAGACGCCGCGCGGCTCGTCGACGAGGATCGACGGGCTGCCGGAGCCATCGGCGGCCTGCTGCCAGACGGCGGCATGGCTGGCCGAGTCGACCGAGACCCAGGCGAGCCGCCGGCCATCGGGCGACCACACAGCGCGGGAACTCTGCGTCCCCATCATGTTGAACAGGGTCGCCGGTCCGTCGGGATACGGCTTGGTGTACAGGCCGTAGGAGATGCCGTCACCCTCGACCTGGGAGAGGAGCAGGCGATGTCCATCCGGGGAAAGTTCGATTCGGCTGTTGTTGGCGAAGGCGCCGGTCCAGGCGGAATCCACCACGCGGGTGCTCCCATCGAACCCGGCCGCCACGAGTTGCGTCCTGCTGGTGAAGGTCTCCCCACCGCCGACTCCCGTGACCATCACCCCGTCGACGCCGATGCTCACTTCCGGGCCGAGGGCCGTCACCGCGATGCCGCGGGCGACGAGCGTGCCTTCGCCGATCGTCCCCGCGGTCGCGTCGAAGCTGGCGAGGAAGAGGGTGCCATCGGGGAGGAGGTTGAGGATGCGATTGCCTCGCAGCGGCCACGCGCCAGCCGAGCCGGGGATGATCCGGCGTCTGGAGAGCGAGTCGAGCCGGACCAGGGAGATGACCGGGGTGGCACAGCCGCCGATGTCACAGGCCGAGATGACGACGGCGTTCTGGCCCGGCACGGGAGCGACGGAGGCGGCCCAGCCGAGTAGCTGGTCCGCCGTGGCGACGCGGCGCACCACCCCGCCGGTGTCCGGCACCGTGTAGAGGATGCTGCTCGATCCGCCCAGAAAGACGATGGTGCCGTTCTCGAGCCAGGCGCTCCGGATGGAGACTGGACCGAGTACGGCCGAATCCGAGAGGAGCCTGGAGGCGCCACCGGCGAGGGGGATCCGGCGCAGCTGGTGGCCGACCGTGAATGCGACGGAGCGTCCATCGGGCGAGATCCCCGGGCCCGACCCTCCCTGCGTGCCGGGAATCGGGCGTGCCTCGGCGTCACCGCGCGCCTTGAGCCAGAGCTGCCGGGTGCCGCCCACGGTGTCGCTGTAGACGATCAGCTCGCCGTCGGCGCTCACGGCCAGCTGGTTCGCGACGAACCCGACGTCCGATTCCGACGGGGTGAGGTGGATCTGGTAGGTGAGCGGGCTGCCACCGCCGGCATCGCCAGCGCCCTTGCGGGTCCAGCCCACGATCGCGACCACCGCCAGCACGGCGGCGAGGACGCCGAGCGCCAGGAGGGCACGGCGGTCGGTGCGGACGGCGCGCCGGGTACCGGTGGTGCGTCGGGTCACCGTGCCGGTTCCCTCGAGCGCCGCCGCGAACTCGGCGGCGGTGGCGAAGCGGTCGGCGGGCAGCTTGGCGAGGGCCGTGAGCACCGCATCCTCGACCGTCTCCGGGACCGTGTCACGGATGTTCGACGGGGGCGCCGGCTTCTCGGTCATCACCTTGGCGACGATCGCCTGCGCGGAGGAGGCATTGAACGGGGGGTCGCCGGTGAGCATCTCGTAGAGCACGCATCCGAGGGCATAGATGTCGGTCCGCGCATCGAGGTTGCGCTCGCCCATGGCCTGCTCGGGGCTCATGTAGTGCGGCGTGCCGAGTGACATGCCGGTCTCGGTCATCCGGGTGCCGCCGTCGGAGCGGCTGGCCGCGAGGGCGATCCCGAAGTCGGCGACCAGGGCACGGCCGTCGTGCAGCAGGATGTTCTCGGGCTTGATGTCGCGATGGATCACGCCGTGGCGGTGGGCGTAGTCGAGCGCGCCGGCGATCTCGGTGGCGATCCGCACCGCGTCGCTGATCGGCAGCTGCGTCTCGCGGTCGAGGCGGTCGCGGAGCGATTCGCCCTCGATGAACGGCATCACGTAGAACACGGTACCGTTGACGGTGCCGGAATCATGCAGCGGCAGGATGTGCGGGTGCTGCAGGTTGGCCGTGGTCTTGATCTCCGAGAGGAACCGCTCGGCACCGATCACGGCGGCGAGTTCCGGCCGCAGCACCTTGATGGCAACCTGGCGATCGTGCTTGAGGTCTTCGGCGAGGTACACCGTGGCCATCCCGCCCGCGCCGAGCTCGCGCTCGATGGTGTAGCGGTCGGCAAGGGCGGCGGTGAGGCGCGCGAATGGGGCGGTCATGGCTTCACCTTCGCCACCAATTCGGGAAACCAGTTCTCTGCGTACGTCAGGTCGCCGTGCACTCCGGACAACTCACGGATCATCACGAAACGCTGATCATCTGGGGTCACGTCATATTCCTGCCGGTTCGAGGCGACGCGATACGAATTCAGGCGGAAGAGCGGACGCGGGTCCGCCGCGACGAGCCCGGCGCCCGGTGCGAACGCCGCGACCATCATCTGGTCACCGCTCTTGTAGAAGAGCTCGCGGCCGCTGTGTGCCCATCGCGGCTCGGCACCGCCGTTGCGGGAAACAAGCTGCCGTGATGTCGCCTGGGGAAAGGGCGACACGTAGATCTCATCCCGACCGGTCGCGTCGCCGGTGTAGGCGATCCAGCGTCCGTCCGGAGAGAGCGCGATCTCCGTCGTGAGGCTCGGATCCACCAGGATCGGCACCAGCGCCGTGTCGCCGTCGAGGCGGCGCGCGCGGATGTTCGAGTCATCGTTGCCGTTCTCGTCCGATCGCACGATGAGCCACCTGCCATCGTGGGAATACTCCGCCTCCCAGATGCCCCAGGTGTGGTGCATCACGAGATGCGGCTCGGCGCTCCCGTTGACGGGGACCTGGTAGAGGTCGAAATCATCCTGGCTCTGACCGCCCTGCCGATTGGTGGAAAAGATCACGGACTTCCCGTCGGGCGTCCACGCCGGCCGCCAGTTGACGGTGCCCGCGTCGGTCAGCTTCTGGCGGGTGCCGTCGGCATGCCGGATCCAGAGTTGCGTCGTCGCGTCGGTCACGCTGACGGCCAGCATGGTACCGTCTGGGGAGAGCGCCGGATACTGAAAATCGCTGTGCCACGTTGAATCGATCGGCACTGCACTTCCACTCCGGCTGACCCACGTCAGTTCCGAGTGCTCGCTACCCTCCGGTGAGGTGGTATAGAGGATCGTCCCCGTGCGTGACGTCGCGAAGTCGCCGGGAACGACGTCCGCAATCACGGGAGTCGGACCGGTCGTGGGGGTAAGCTTGTCGAGGTCGAACCCCATGGCGTAGAGGCCGCCCGCCCGATCGGTGTAGAGGAGATGGCCGGTGGGGGAATACCATGCGCCGACGGCCTGTCGCACCAGCGTCCGCTCACTCATCGTCCGAAGATCGAAGACCCGGACGGTCGATTCGATGGCGGGATTGCCGGGGCAGTCGGTGAACAGGAATCCCCGGCTGTCCGGGAGTGGAGCGATGGTCACGATCGAGCGGCCCGCCGACATCTCGCTGGGCGTGATCGGTCTGGCGACCCCGCCAGCATCGGCGATCTGGCCGAGCCATGCGCCCTGGATCGAGTAGATGATGGTGCCGTTGTCGAGCCAGGCGGCCGCAGTGTACTGCAGGTCGCCGTTGTCGGCGAGCGTGACTGAGCCGCCGCCGTCGATCGGTACCTTCTTGAGCTTTCCATCGGCGGTGCGATAGCCGACCCAGCGCCCGTCCGGGGAAAAGAACGGCGACAACGCGCCGTCGGTCCCGGCGATGGGCATCGGCGCTGCCTCGCTCCGGAGCTTGCGCATGAGGTGAAATGCGCCGCGGCTGGAATCGGAATAGACGATACTCGAACCGTCCGGTGCGATCGCCGCCTGGGTGGCCGAGTAGGTACCACCAGCCCCGAGCAGGGGGGCAAGCGGGTTTTGCCAGAGCGAGACCCGCTGGCGACTGAGCGCCACTTTCGGTGCCGGTCGGAGCCAGCCCACCGCCGCGGCGACCATGGCCACCGCCGCGAATGCCACGGTCGCCCACCAGGTTCGACGGGACAGGCCACCGCGGCCCGCCGTCCCAGCGGTGGCAGCCGTGCTGTCCACCGTCGTGAACGCCGGGTTGGCCAGTGCCTCGGCGAACGCCTTGGCGCTCCCGAAGCGGTCGGCGGGCAACTTCTCCAGCGACTTCGCCAGCGCGGCCGCCACGTTCGGCGGCACCGACTTCCGGTACTTTGTCACCGGCTCGGCCGGCTCGGCGATGATCTTCATAATGATCTGCTGCGCCGAGTGCCCGATGTGCGGTGGCTCGCCAGCGAGCATCTCGTAGAGCACGCTGCCGAGCGAGTAGATGTCGCTCCGGCCGGTGATCTCCTTGTCGGCGGTCGCCTGCTCGGGACTCATGTAATGCGGCGTGCCGAGCGAGAGGCCGGTCTCGGTCATCCGCCCGCCGGCGGCGGCCGAGACGGCCAGCGCAATCCCGAAGTCCATTACCATCGGCCGGCCGTCGTGCAGCAGGATGTTCTCGGGCTTGATGTCCCGATGGATCACGCCGTGGCGATGGGCGTAGTCGAGCGCGTCCGCCACCTCGGTGGTGATCTTGACCGCCTCCTCGATGCCGAGCTGGGTCTCGCGGTTGAGCTTCCCCCGGATGGTTTCGCCCTCGATGTAGGGCATGACGTAGTACAGCTGGCCGCCGGCTTCGCCAGAGTCGAAGAGGGGCAGGATATGCGGATGACTGAGCGCCGCGGTGGTCTTGATTTCCTGGACGAAGCGTTCGGCGCCGAGGACGGCGGCGAGCTCCGGCCGCAGCACCTTGATGGCGACCCGGCGCTCGTGCTTGAGGTCCTCGGCGAGGTAGACCGTGGCCATGCCGCCGGCGCCGAGCTCGCGCTCGATGACATACCGCTCGCGCAGGCTGGCCCTGAGTGCGTCCATGCCCACCTCGCTCATTGGGCAGCTCCCTCGCGGCGGATCCGCGCCCGAACCTCATTCGCGAATCCGTAGAACACCTGCAATTGCGGGGCCTCGGCGCTCTTGACCATCAGGAACCGGCTTCCGTCGAGAGAGACGTCGTAATTGGCATGCGGGGCCTGGGCAAACATGTACTCGTCCGTGAAGAGTGGCGAGCGGCTTGTGACGGCGATACCCGCACTGGTCGTCACGGTGGCTGCCATGAGATTGCGCCCGTCGCGGTAGAAGATCCGTCGGCCATCGCGGGACCAGACCGGTTCGGCGCCGCGACCCGACGAGATCTGCACAAGTGGCCCGGGGCCAGGGAAGGGTTGCACGAACACCTGATCGAAGCCCGAGGCATCACTGACGAAGGCGATCCACTTGCCGTCGGGAGAGAAGCGCGGCTGGGCCTCGATGAACCCGGACGCGGCGAACGGCCGGGAGGTCGTGTCGCCCACCAGCCCCCGGACCATGATGTCAGCCTGATGCTCCCCGCCATCGTCAACCTGATAGGCAAGCGCCTTCCCATCGGGCGCGATGACGCCCTCGTAGTACTGGTGTCGACTATCGGTCTGGAGTGGCGTCGCCGCACTGCTCATGTCCACCGGCTGCCACCAGATGCTGGTACGGGACCCTCGCGTCGACCGGAACAGGACCCGCTGCCCATCGGGAGTCCACTCGGGACGGTCGTTGAGTGCATCGGTGTTGGTGAGGCGTGTCTGCGTGGCTGAGGCGATGTCGTAGAGCCAGATGTCGGAACGGCCGCCTCCACCGATCGCCATGGCGAAGCGGCGCCCGTCGGGTGAGAGCCGCGGGAAGGCGTAGACCTGCGAATCGGGGAGGATCGGCGCGAACCTTCCCTCCAGGTCGACCCACCCGACCCAGGCGGCGGTGTGTGCCTTCTGGAAGACCAGTGTTCCACCTGGCGAGAGCGCCGCCTCACTTGCCCCGGCGACGCTGGTCAGCACGTCGGCGCCGAGGGGCACCGGACTGGAGGTCAGATTGCCGCCGGCCACGTCGAGCCGGACCGCCGAGAGGGCGCCGGCCGGGTTCACGTAGACCAGGACGTCGTCAATCATCCCGAGTACGTCGCGAATGAGGAGATCGACCCGCTGCACCTCGTTGGTCTTGAGCGAGAGGATGCCGAGGGTCACCTGGGTCACACCGCCCACTGGCTGGATCCCGAAAAGGACGTGTTCCCCATCGGGGAGGGCGCGCGGTTGCTCGAAGTAGACATCTCCCCTGGCCGTATCGGGCACCGCGATCAGCCGGGCGGTGCCGCCTGCCGCGGGCAGCGTCATCACGCCGGGAGTCGAGGCGGTCACGATGCTGCCGTTGGAAGCCCAGCTGAGGCCGATCGAACCGGGGCCGACGGTGCCGACCATGATCGGTGTGCCGCCGCTCAGCTCCACTCTCCAGACCACGTTGCGGACGAGGTACGCCACCGACTTCCCGTCGGGCGAGAAGCCCGGTTGCTGGGCGCCATCCGTGCCGGCCATGATCCGGGCTTCGGCCTCACCGATCGGACGGATGGCGAGACGCACCGTGCCATCGCGATCGACCACCGAGTAGGCGATGGTCCCGCCGTCGGGAGAGACGGCCACGTTGGTTCCCGCCGCCGCGTTGTTGACCAGGATGGAGGCGGAGCGGGGGATGGCAAACCGGATCATCGGCTCCGGCCGGTCGCGATGCGCGGCCCGCCACTGCACAGCGGCGAGGGCGAGTGCGGCCACGAGCGCGAGGCCCATGACCGCCATCGCGCGCTGGCTCGTCCCGCGAGCGATGGCACCGAAGCCCGTCGCGCTGGTGGTCCCGGTGGTGAACCCCGGATCGGCCAGCGCGTCGGCAAACTCCTTCGCGGTGGCGAAGCGATCGGCGGGCAGCTTCTCCAGCCCCTTGGCGAGCGCAGCCGCGACATTGGCCGGCACGCTCTTGCGATACCTGGTGACCGGCTGGGCCTCCTCGGCCACGATCTTCATGATGATCTGCTGCGCCGAGCTTCCGGTGTGGGGCGGATTGCCGGTGAGCATCTCGTAGCAGACGCTCGCGATCGAGTAGATGTCGCTCCGGCCGGTGATCTCCTTGTCCGCCGTGGCCTGCTCGGGGCTCATGTAATGCGGGGTACCGAGCGAGAGCCCGGTTTCGGTCATCCGGCCGCCCGCGGCGGCTGAGACCGCCAGGGCGATGCCGAAGTCGGCGACCATCGGCCGACCATCATGCAGCAGGATGTTCTCTGGCTTGATGTCACGGTGGACCACGCCGTGGCGGTGGGCGTAGTCGAGGGCGTCGGCGACCTCGCGGGTGATCCGGACCGCCTCGTCCACGCCCAGCTGGGTCTCGCGGTTCAGCTTGTCGCGAAGGGTTTCCCCTTCGATGTACGGCATGGCATACCACAGCAATCCGCCGGACTCGCCGCTGTCAAAGAGCGGCAGGATGTGCGGGTGCTGGAGCTGGGCGGTGGTGGTGATCTCCTGGACGAATCGCTCGGCGCCGAGGACGGCGGCGAGTTCGGGCTTGAGGACCTTGATCGCCACCTGCCGCTTGTGCTTGAGGTCCTCGGCCAGGTAGACCGTGGCCATGCCGCCCTGCCCGAGCTCGCGCTCGATGCGGTAGCGGTCGGACAACGCCGCCGTGAGTCGATCCATGCTCACTGGGCTACCTTCCGCCGGAGCGTGGACGTCCAGTTGATGATCACGTGCATCGGGAGTGCCTCCGGCCTGGCAATGGGAGTCACCAGCAGGAATCGGGAGCCATCCGGGGTAACGTCGTACCCGGCCGTGCGATGATCGAGCTGGCCTGCATCGGGCTTCTGGAACAGAACAGCCGGCGACCCGACCTTGGGAGTGGCCGGGTCGAAGGGCACGGCCAGCATCGCGCTCCCCTGCCGATAGACGATCTCGCGGCCGCCCCTGGTCCAGCGCGGCTGGTTGCCACCATCCGCGGAGACCAGGAGGCGGCCGGCATGACCGTCCAGGGCCCGGACGTACACCTGCGCATTGCCGTTCTGGTCCGACTGGTCGTAGGCCAGCCAGCGTCCATCCGGCGAGATCGCGGCATCGCGCTGAGGTCCCGGCTGATCATCGAAGACCCGGGGCGTGCCCCCCGCAAGATCGAGCAGCATGATCCGGTCGCGGTCCACCACCTCCGAATAGGCCAGTGTCCGGCCGTCCGGGGAAATCGCCTGGGCACGCTTGTCGTACGGCGTGGCCACGACAGCGGTGTCGGGAGCGGAGGCGTCGATGGCCATCCGGTGCAGGTCGTACACCGGGTCTTCGAATGTGTAGATGATCGAGCGGCTGTCGGGCATCCAGACCGCGTTGAAGGCAGCGCCCTGCGCATGCGTGAGCTGCGACAGGACCCCTCGCGTGCGATCGAAGAGCCAGACATCACGCTTCGGTTCCGTCTGGCTCAGTGCGATCCACCGGCCATCAGGTGACAGCCTCGGTTCTGCCCAGGATCCCGCCTGCGGCAGGGCCGCCTGCTCATTCCCGGCGCGATCCGACCAGATAACGCGGCGATCGACCTTCCACTCCGAACCCTTCAGGTAGACGAGGGTGCCATTGTCGGACACCGCAAATCCTGCCAGGCCATCCTGCGGCTGCCAGGCGAGATCCTCGATCACCGGCGTCGCCGTGCCGCTCACCTTGAGCGTTGCCGGATCGAACCGCACGGCAAACACTGCCCCGCTGCGCGCGTACAGGAGGTAGCCGCCGGTCACGTAGCGGCCGAAGACGGCGCCCTGGACCAGGGTGGTGCGCCGGCCGGTGGCAAGATCGACTGCCTCGACTCGTGCACGATCGAGGGGCGTCGCATAGCTCGTGAAGATGGCGGCCTTGTCGCCGGGCAGGACCTGGGGCCACCAGTGGTTGAATTCCCGGCGCGCGGTGTCGAGGGAGGTCACCCGGACAGCTGTGCCGCCCGAGGACGAAACCCGCCAGAGCCCGCCATTCGACTTGGCATAGAACACGAAACCGTCATCCATGCTCCAGCCGGAGCCGCCCGCGCTGTTCGAATCAGAGAGTTCGGTCGCCGGGCCTCCCTCAGCAGGAATCTTGTACATGTTCCCACGTCGCGTGAAGGCGATCCACTTGCCGTCGTGAGAAATCGTGGGGTCCTCGATATCGTCCGCGCCCGGAATCTGCGTGATGGTCGTTGATCCGAGGTCCCGACGGGCCAGGCGACTGACACCTAAAGAATCTTCCACCTCCTGAAGGATCCACCGGCCATCAGGGGAGATGTCGACAAACGCGCGGTCCCGCCCGCCATCCCCGAGTCGCAGTGCGAACTCCACCGGCATCGTGGTGGCCGGCTTCGTGGTGACGCCTCGCATCAGCCAGCCCGCGGCCACCGCCAGGATCCCCAGCGCGGCGGCAGCGAGCACGGCGGTACGGCGCGACCCGAATGGAGGGTTCCGGACGGCCCGTGTCCGCGTCGGGCTGCTGATTCCCTCCGTCCTGCCATTCAGTGCTGCGGCAAACTCGGCGGCCGACGCGAAGCGGTCGGCGGGGAGCTTCTCCAGTGCCGTGAAGACCGCGGCCTCGACGTGGGGCGGTACGCTCTTCCGCTGGATGGTGAGTGGCCGCGGCTCCTCGGTCATCACCCGGGCGATGATCGCCTGTGCCGTGGGCCCGCTGAAGGGCGGCTCGCCCACCAGCATCTCATAGGTCACACAGCCCAGCGCATAGACATCGCTCCGCGCCGTGATCTCCCGCTCGCCCATCGCCTGCTCGGGGCTCATGTAGTGGGGCGTACCCAGCGACATCCCCGTTTCGGTCATCCGGGTGCCGGCCCCGCTGCTCGCGGCCAGGGCAATACCGAAGTCGGCCACGAGGGCACTGCCGTCGTGCAGCAGGATGTTCTCGGGCTTGATGTCGCGGTGGATCACGTCGTGGCGGTGGGCATAGTCGAGCGCGCCGGCCACCTCGGTGGCGATCCGCACCGCGTCGCCCACCGGCAGCTGCTTCTCCCGCACCAGCCGGTCGCGGAGCGACTCGCCCTCGACGTAGGGCATGACGTACCAGAGCATGCCGCCGCTGTCCCCCGAGTCGATCAGGGCCAGGATGTGCGGGTGCTGCAGGTTGGCGGTGGTGCGGATCTCGGCGAGGAAGCGCTCGGCGCCAATCACGGCGGCGAGCTCGGGCTTCAGGACCTTGATCGCCACCTTGCGCTGGTGCTTGAGGTCTTCGGCCAGGTACACCGTGGCCATGCCACCGGCGCCGAGCTCGCGCTCGATCCGGTAGCGGTCGGCGAGTGATGCCCTGAGCGACTCGATGCTCATGACGCTCCTCCTCCAGGAAGAGAGTCGTAACGTGACCTCATCGAGGTGCTCCGCGTCCCGATGCACCATCGAGAATCAGCCGGATCGATCGCGCCGAGTGTTCCGATGAGGGGATCTTGATGAGGAACCGCTGTTCATCCGGCGAGACCGCGTAGGGCCGCCCGGAATAATTCGCGAAGCGCTGGGTCGCGATCAGCTGCGGCGGCTCGAAGCGCGGCGGTGAACCGGGGTGAACCCGGACCATATACATCTGGGAATTGGACGGGAAGAAGATCTCGTCGCCCTTCGCGGACCAGTACGGAACATCCCCGTCGAGGCTGGCCGGAGATCCGGTAGATCTCGCCGGTGGGAGGATACGGTTCGACAAGGACACCCCCAGCCCGGCCCAGGTACGCCACCCACCGGTCGTCGGGGGAGAACGTCGGACCATAGGCGCCCCCGGCCTGCCCACCCAGCGCGACAACCTCCGGCGGGGAACTGCCATCGAGGGCAACCCGATAGTTGCTGAGCTGGTCTTCGCCTGCCAGCGACTGATCCGCCGGCGAGCCGAGCAGGAAGCGATCGTCGTGCGTGAGGCCGAATGGGTAGATGCTCGACCGGGCCAGCGTATCCACTTGCCCCGGGCGACGGGGATCCATTCGGACCAGCACTCCTCCGGGGAGCCCGGCAATGACATACCTGCCGTCGCGGGTCCAGCGACTCTGCGAGGCCCTGAGATGGGTGAGGAGCCGGGTTCGATTCCCGCTTCGGAGATCGTAGAGCCAGAGTTCGAGCGCCCCGGACACCGCAGGGATCGCGACGACCACGCGCGTGCCGTCCGGGGAGACGTCGGTCCCCATCGAGTTGGCGGCGGGGAAGGGCAGCGTGTCCACTCGGCCACGGCGATCGAGCCAGGCCAGCACGCCGAGATGCGCATCGGTCCCGGCGATATAGGCGATCGTCCCGTTGGCCGCAGAGGCGACCTGGGACTGCTGGGTCCACGACTCCTGCCTGACGCCGGTGGCGACGAGGACGGGTTCACCCGACGTCGCCAGGCGATCGGGGTCGAAGCGGATCGACAGCAGGGTGCCGTCGGGGCTGGTGTAGATGAGGTGTCCATCGTCGCGATACAAGGGTGTGTTGCCGATCAGCGCATCGTCCGGGATCGGATGACCAACCTGCCACACCCGGGCCTCGCCGGACCGGACCAGCACCCGATGCTCCCCGGTCGCCAGCTCGTAGGCGAGCAGGAAGGTGAATCCCTGGTCCGAGACGCCGGTGCACAGGATCCTGCCGTCGTCGGGCAGGAGACTCATCGTCTTGGTGCATTCCTGACGGGCGTCGCCATTCAGGCGGACCGCCTGCCCTCCCGAGGCCGACACGCGCAACAGGGCCGACTGCGAGAGATCGGAAGTGAAGAGGATGTCGCCAGTCCGGGTCCAGACGCCGCCGGTCGTCTGGCTTGCCTCGGCCAGGGTGGTGACCGGGCCTCCGGTCGTCGCCACCTTGCGCAACTGGTTGTCGGCGAAGAACCCGATCCAGGCCCCGTCCGGGGAGAAGAAGGGATGGAAGGCGCCCTCGGTGCCAGCGAGCGGCGTCGCCTCGAAACGATCGAGCGGTCGGACGTAGATCCGGGGACGGCTGCCGCCTCCGCCGACGTAGGCGAGTGTCTTCCCATCATTGGAGAGCGCAATCGCGGTCTGTCCCACTCCGATCGTCGCTTCTCCGATGAACTCGACCGGCGCTGAATCCGGGAGCACGATGTCGGCCCTGGTCGTGCCTGAGGTTCCGGTGATCTCCCGGGGCCGCAGCCAGCCCCAGGCGGCGAGAGCGAGGGCCAGCAGAGCGGCGGCAGGCCAGACCAGACGCAGGGCCGTCGGTCGGGCGGCACGCCGGGTTCCAGTGGTGTGCCGCGTCGCGGTGCCGCTCCCCTCCAGCGCGGCCGCAAACTCGGCGGCGGTGGCGAAGCGGTCGGCGGGGAGCTTGGCGAGGGCCGTGAGCACCGCGTCCTCGACCGCCTGGGGCACCGTGTCGCGGACGTTGGACGGCGGAGCCGGCTTCTCGGTCACCACCTTGGCGACGATCGCCTGCGCGGTGCTGCCGGTGAACGGCGGATCGCCGGTCAGCATCTCGTAGAGCACGCAGCCCAGCGCATAGACGTCGCTCCGGGCGGTGATCTCGCGCTCGCCCATCGCCTGCTCCGGGCTCATGTAGTGCGGCGTGCCGAGACTCATGCCCGTCTCGGTCATCCGGGTGCCGGCGGTGCTGGCGGCCAGCGCGATGCCGAAATCGGCCACGAGCGCGCTGCCGTCGTGCAGCAGGATGTTCTCCGGTTTGATGTCGCGATGGATCACCCCGTGGCGGTGGGCATAGTCGAGCGCACTCGCCACCTCGCCGGTGATACGCAGCGCGTCCGGGATCGGCAGCTGCTTCTCGCGCGTCAGCCGGTCGCGGAGTGATTCGCCCTCGATGAACGGCATCGCATACCAGAGCAGTCCGCCGGCATCACCCGAGTCGATCAGCCCCAGGATGTGCGGATGCTGCAGGTTCGCGGTGGTCTTGATCTCCTTGAGGAAGCGATCGGCGCCGATCACGGCGGCGAGCTCGGGGCGGAGGACTTTGATGGCGACTTGGCGGTCGTGTTTCAGGTCGTGGGCGAGGTAGACGGTGGCCATGCCGCCGTGACCCAGTTCATGCTCAATGCGGTAGCGGCCGGCCAGCGCGGTGGTGAGGCGGTCGAGATCGGCGCTCATCGGGTCACCGTGGCGATTCGCGTGTCCCAGTTGCCGAGCAGACGCACCTCGCGCAGCGGAGGTTCGGTGGAGCGCTGCTTGAAAACGAAGCGATTGCCGCCCAGAGCCACGGCATAGTTGCGCCCGGGGAAGTCGGCGACGGCAGCGCTGAAGAGCCACTGCGGCTCTCCGAACGGGCTGTCCGCGTTCGCCGGGTCGTAACGGACGGCATAGAAGCCCTGAACCACCCGGCCGCGCGCCAGGTCACTTCGGTCACGGTCTCCCGCCGTCTTCACGAACGCGTTCCTGACATCCACCACGATGAATTCCTCACCGCCGGTGGCCCAGGCGGCCTGGGAAAAGCGCGAGCCTCCCGCGATGACCAGGCGGCGGCCACGACCATCCAGGCTCCGCGCGACAATCGCCGTCTCCGACGCCCCGACCTCCTCGGAGACGCGCCACTGCTCGTCCGGCGTGTAGCCACCAAGTGTGTTCTGGCCGATGAACGGCTCCATCGGGCGGCCGTCGGTGTGGAGGATCACCAGCTTGTCGTCCAGCCAGGCACGGTAGCTCGCGGTGTCTGCCAGGGCGCTCACCTCCCTCGCTCCCTCGGGCAGCGCGAGGGCCCGCGGCGGCGCACTGCTCTCCGGATCGGCGATGAATGTTCCGCTGTCGAGCGTGTACAGGACGTGTCGACCGTCGGGCATCCACTTCACTCCGGCGATGGTGGGCGCGCTGAACCATGGCGTCACCCGACCCGAGGCGATGTCGATGACCTGCAGTGCCCTGGCGCCCGTCGCCATCCCGACACTCACGACGAGGCGCCGGCCGTCAGGCGTCATGTCGATCGAATTGTAGTTTGCCGCCGGCGCCGGAATCGTGTCGAGCTTTCCGGTGCGGTCGGCCGCCACGAGCACTCCTTCCCCCGGAACGCCGCCCTGCGCCCACGCGACGACCCCGCTTCGGGACACCCCGAATTGGGCGGCCCCACGGCCGCTTTCCACGCGGACACCTTCCGTCACGCTGACCGATGCGCCGGTGACCATTCCTTGCTTCGCATCGAACGGTGCGGCGTACAGCTGCCCGCCCGGCCCGACGTACAGGAGATGCCCGTCGCCATCGAGTCGGGCCATCGTCCCGCGGATCGCGTCGGCGGAGGTGGTAGATTGCCAACGCCGCAGCGCCGCCCTCGCGCCGGTCGTCAGGTTCATCACGCTCAGGCCGGACCGACTGGTGACGATGGCTCGGCGGCCGTCGGGGAGCGGCTCCGGCAGGCTGCACAAGTCGCAAGTGAACGCAGCCAGCGAGTCTCCGTTGGCTCCGAGCACCATCAGCTGCGTGGCGCGGCGGTTTGACACGAGGAGCCGACCATCCGGCAACCAGGCGCCGCCGAATGGATCGCTCAAGGTGGAAGACAGTCTGCGCACCTGGCCGTCGGCGAACGTGACCCGCTTGAGGTTGTTCGCCGCGAAGAAGGCGACGGCGTCACTGGCCGGCGAGAAGAAGGGCGCGATGGCGCCCTCGGTCCCGTCGAGAGCCCGCACGGAGAAATCGGCAAGCTGACGCAGGTACAGTTGGGTGCGGTTTCCGTGCCGGGCCACGAACACCAGCTTCGACCCATCCGGCGAGAGTGCGATCGTCGGCATTCCCTCCGGATTGTTGGAGAACGGATCGAGGGCGAGTGAGTCCGGCAGCGTGACGCTCGCACCCCACGACACGATTCCCGGGGAGGACCTCGCCGGGCGCAGCCAACCCCACAGCGCCGCGACCGCGAGGACGGAGAAGGCGACGATCCGGACCGCGCCCGCACGTCTTCCCGTGGCGGCGGCATTGCGCGTTCTCAACCCGGCGGTGCGCCGCGGCCGCGAGGCGGAGACATCGCCGAGCGCCGCCGCGAACTCCGCGGCGCTGGTGAAGCGGTCGGCCGGGAGCTTGGCCAGCGCCGTCAGCACCGCATCCTCGACGGATTCGGGCACGGTGTCGCGCATGCGGGTCGGTGGCACCGGCTTTTCGGTCATCACCTTGGCGACGATCGCCTGCGCGGTGCTGCCGGTGAACGGCGGATCGCCCACCAGCATCTCGTAGGTCATCGCACCGAGGGCGTAGATGTCGCTGCGGGCGTCGAGGGTGCGCTCGCCCATCGCCTGTTCCGGCGACATGTAGTGCGGGGTGCCGAGACTCATGCCGGTCTCGGTCATGCGGGAGCCACCACTGGTGGCGGCGAGTGCGATCCCGAAGTCGGCGACCAGAGCGCGGCCATCGTGCAGGAGGATGTTCTCGGGCTTGATGTCGCGATGGATCACGCCGTGGCGATGGGCGTAGTCGAGCGCGCCGGCGACTTCGGTGGCGATGCGGATCGCGTCAGGGATGGGGAGCTGCTTCTCGCGCGTCAGCCTGTCGCGCAGCGACTCGCCTTCGACGTAGGGCATGACGTAGTAGACGTGAGTCGTGGGTCGCGGGTCGCGAGAGTCGTCTGCGTACTCCACCTGTCCCGAATCGAACAGCGGGAGGATGTGGGGGTGCTGCAGGTTCGCGGTGGTCTGGATCTCCGACAGGAACCGCTCGGCGCCGATCACCGCGGCGAGTTCCGGACGCAGGACCTTGATCGCCACCCTGCGGTGGTGTTTCAGGTCCTCGGCGAGATAGACCGTGGCCATTCCGCCCTGCCCCAGCTCGCGCTCGATGCGGTAGCGGTCGGCGAGGCCGGTCCGAAGCCCGGCCGACGGACCCTCGCTCATGGTGCCGCCTTCGGCGCGAGCTTGGCGAACCAGTTGTCGACCCAGACCACGTCGGGCGCCGCACCACCGGCCGCCCGACGCTCCCGCGTGAAGAGAAACGCGCCGTCGGCCAGCGCGGCATACCCCTGATGCCAGGGATCGACCGAGAACGCCGATGCGTCGAACAGCGGACGCACCGACAGCGCCGAAAACGTGGGCTTCGTGGCGATCTGCGCGGCCTCCAGGCGCGTGTCGGCATCGAGGAAGTACAGCTCGCGCCCATTGGGAGACCACACCGGCGAAGTGCCGCCGCGGCTCGAGATCTGCCAGGGCCCCCCGCTGGCCTCTGGAAACGGCTGCACGTACACCTCGTTCCGGCCCGAGGTGTTCGACGTGTACGCCAGCCATCGGCCGTCGGGGGAAAGCGCCGGGTGCGCTTCGGTGGCCGCTGTGGCCACGACCCGTCTCATGGCGGTATCGCTCGTCAGGCGCCGAGCCAGGATGTCCCCCGCGCCGGGCGTGCCGTTGTCGGTCCGCACCACCAGCCACTCGCCGTCCCGGGAGAGCTCCAGCTCCTGCAGCAGCAGGTCCGAGCCGGCGACGACGTGTTCGGGACTGCTGCCGTCCGCCGGGCGGCTCATGACACTGGTCGCGTTGGCGCTGTCGCGGAGCCAGAAGACCGACCGCCCGTCGCCGGACCACGTCGGCCGCTTGTCCGACCCCCCGAAGCTGACCCGGGTCGGCGGGGCGCCATCGAGCGGGGCGATCCACATCCCGCCGTCGACGGCATCCTGGCCGGACCAGATCGCGAGGCGGCCGCCAGTGGGGGACAGGGCGAACGAATAGGCGGGACCGTGCCAGGCCGTATCCGCCGGGTAGGCCGCGCCGTCCCGGTTGACCCGCACCAGCTCGAGGTCGGGATGGGCACCGGGGTCACGGACATAGACGATCGTCCCCGACGGCGATACGGTGAGCTCGGCAAAGCCGGGGCTCACGAACACACCGTCGAACGCCGGCACCGCCGCGCCGCCGATGGTGAGATGCGCCAGGTCGAACGGCACGATCATCGCGACGCCATCGGGCCGCACGTAGAGCAGTCGCCCCCCAGGCAGATACCACGCCTGCTCCACGTTCTCCAGCAGCCGGTTCACGCGGTGGGTGCGCAGGTCGAGCGCGTAGATCGCGAGGGAGCTGCACCGTCGGGCGCAGGCCTGGAAGAGAATGCCGCGCCCGCCGGGAAGCGGCTGGGGAAAGCGCATGCCGGCGCCCGGATTCGGTGTGTGGGGCAGCACCACCTCCGCCCGGCCGCCAGCGTCGCTGACCCGGCGCAGCGACTGGGTGGTCGAGGACACGTAGATGATGGTGCCGTCGTCCAGCCACGCGGGGCCGCCCGGCTCGGTGGCCGCGCTGTCACCGATGGTGCTCACCGGCCCGCCCGTCACGCGGATCTTCCTGAGCTGCCCGTCGGCCACGAAGGCGATCCACTGACCGTCGGGCGAAAATACCGGCATGAGCGCGCGCTCGGTGCCGGGAAGCACGATCGCAGAGAGCGCGGAGCGGCGCTTGAGCACCAGGCGTGCCGCGGGTGAGTCCTCCTGGTACGCGACGATTGAGCCGTCCGGCGAGAGCGCGAGGAGGGGGGACCTCGAACGCGCCACCCGACGCTGCATCTTCGGGAGCGTGACAACCTGCCAGGTGGCGGTGAGCGCGGGAGCCGGTGGGTGCCGCCAGCGCCAGACCAGGATCGGCAACGCGACCAGCGCGAGGACCCAGCCGGCCGCCATCGGAACGAGCAGCCGGTGCGAACGGGATGCGCGCGCCGTCTGCAGGGACAGGGTCGGCGTCGGGTTGGCGAGCGCCGCCGCGAATTCGGCCGCCGTCGCGAAGCGGTCGGCCGGAAGCTTCTGGAGCGCGTAGAGCGTCGCCATCTCGATTCCCGCCGGCACCGTCTTCCGGAGCTGATGCGGCGGCACCGGCTCGGCAGTCATCACCTTCGCCACGATCGCCTGCGCCGTAGGGCCGGTGAATGGCGGCTCCCCCGTGAGCATCTCGTAGAGCACCGCGCCCAGCGCGTAGACGTCGCTCCGGGCGTCGAGGGTCCGCTCTCCCATCGCCTGCTCGGGACTCATGTAGGTCGGCGTGCCGAGCGACATCCCGGTCTCGGTCATCCGCGTCCCCGCGCTCGAGGCGGCTAGCGCGATTCCGAAATCGGCCACCAGCGCGTTGCCGTCGTGCAGGAGGATATTTTCCGGCTTGATGTCGCGGTGGATGACGCCGTGGCGGTGCGCGTAGTCGAGGGCGGCGGCCACCTCGGTGGCAATCCGCACGGCCTCGGCGACGGCGAGCTGCTTTTCGCGGGTGAGCCGGTCGCGGAGTGATTCGCCCTCGATGAACGGCATCGCATACCAGAGCAGTCCGCCGGCATCGCCCGAGTCGATCAGCCCCAGGATGTGCGGATGCTGCAGGTTCGCGGTGGTCTTGATCTCCGAGAGGAACCGGTCGGCGCCGATCACGGCGGCGAGCTCGGGGCGGAGGACTTTGATGGCGACTTGGCGATCATGCTTGAGGTCGTGGGCGAGGTAGACCGTGGCCATGCCGCCGGCGCCGAGCTCGCGCTCGATGGTGTAGCGGTCAGCGAGTGCGGCCCGGAGCGAGTCGATACTCACGTGCTCACCTCCACGGGGAGGCGGGCAGGGTGAGCTGGAAGGAACATGCCGGGACTCATGCGGACTTCTCCTTGTGGTGCCCTACCACTGGGCGACCCACACATCGAGGGTCGGCACGTTGGTGCGCACGGCCATGCGAAGGCCGTCGTTGGAGAATGACACCCCCGCGGCAAACGGGATCGGGAAGTCGCTCCCCCGCCGCAAGGCACCGGTGGCCGGGTCGAGTCGATAGAATCCCGCCGAGGCGACGGTCTCGGAGATGACCAGCTCGACCGAGCCGTCGGGCATCCAGTGCAATCCGGGAACGAAGTCGAACACGGCGCGGAGGACGGCCGTGCCTTCGGCGGCGCCGGGCGGGACGCGGAAGACCACCACCGAGTCGCCGACCGGATAGTTGAATCCCCAGCCGATGAGGCCGAAGCCCCACGGGGAGTCCTCGACTTCGATGACCCGGAGCGGCGGAATGCGCACGGTCCGGATCTCCCCGGATGGTGGACGAATCGCGAGTGAGGCCGGAGCGTCGGCGAATTGCCAGGCGAGTCCACCATCGGCCATCACCTCGAGCCCGGTGATGGGGGCGCTGTCGGGAAATGTCCCCTGGGCACGCCGGCTGCCGTCGGTCAGTTCCAGCGAGGAAATCCTGATATTCGCTCCGTCACGGTGCAGCAGGACCATCGCAGATCCGTCGACCGTGCGCGAACGATCGACCACGTCGGGAACGGGTGCGCCAAGATTCCGCTCCGGGCCGCCGGCGAACGGCTGCACGGCGAACTGCACCACCGGCATCCCCTGGCCCGAGGCCGATGTGCGAATCAGGATCACCGATTCCCCGTCGCTGCCCATCAGGACCGAGAGCTGTCCGGTCGCGGCGGCCACCTGCCGGGCTACCACCCCGGCGTCGGCGATCGTCCGCCGGGAAACCGCAACCGCGCTCGCTTGGTAGGTCCCCGCGAGGTAGGCGATGCCGCCCGCGGAGATGGTCAGGAGCTCCATGGGGATCGACGAGAGGACCACTTGCCGTTCGCGGCTGAACCGGCCGGCATCGTCGAGCCGGTAGGCAGCGATCGTGAGCAGCCCGCTGCCGCCGGAATCGGCCGTGGCCACCACGAATTCATCGGGGCGCCGGAATCCCGCGGATCGCACGCGCGGGAGTGACATCGAATCCCTGGCCACGCCGCGGCGATCGAAGACGATGAGCTGGCCCGGCGACCCGCTGGCACCGATCACGATCCAGCGACCATCCGGCGAGGACCTCCAGGCGAACGCCGACGCACCCTGACGCTCGATGATGAGGGAATCACCCCGGCTCGGATCGATCGACGTCGTGGCACGAAACGCGAGCCGCCCCGGCGCCAGCTCATCGGCGATCAGCAGGGAGTCGCCGCCCGCGATCGAACTCACGGCGCTGCCGGGAATGAGGCGCGGGCTCGCGCCGCCCAGGGCAGGCACCAGGTAGTACCCGATCGAGCCGTGCTCGGGCAGGCCGACGAACAGCAGATTGCGACCGTCGACGGTCCAGGCAACGTCATAGACTGCCGCGAGGTTGCCCACCGTCCGCAGGGTGCCCGAGCCGACGACGTCCTGCACCACCAGGGCATAGGTACAGCGGCCGTTCGCACCACACTCCCGGTTGGCGTAGGCCACGCGCTGGCCGTCGGGCGAGAGCGCCACGGCACCCTCGGCGGTCCCCGAGACGGTCACCTGTCGGCGAGGTGCATTGAGGATCACCGGCGCGCTCGACGGCCGCAGCACACGCCAACCGATCGCGGCCACGGCGACCACGGCGACACCGGCGAGAGCTGGCACCAGCCACCGCCGCCGGCCGGGCGCCGCCCGCCAGCCCGCGATCGGCCGGGTGGCCGTCGGCGTGATGCCCGTGCTTGGCGTGGCCTGCCCCTCGAGCAGGTGGAGGAGTTCCTCGGCGTGCTGGTACCGATCGGCAGGACGCTTCGCGAGACAGCGCATCACGATCTGTTCGAGTGGCGGCGCGATGGCGCTTCGGCGTCGGGCAACCGGCTCCGGCGCCTCGGTGACCTGCGCGGCGAGTACCTGCTGTGGCGTGGCGGCCACGAACGGCGGGCGTCCGGTGAGCATCTCGTACGCCACCACGCCAAGCGAATAGATGTCGGACCGATGATCTACGTGCGGATCGGCGGAGGCCTGTTCGGGCGACATGTAGGTGGGCGTGCCGACCGCCACGCCGAGTGTCGTGATGGTGTTCCGGCCGGTGGCTTCGGAGATGGCCTTGGCCACCCCGAAGTCGGTGACCAGCGCGTGGCGCCCCGACATCATGATGTTGTCCGGCTTCACGTCGCGATGGACCACCCCCATCTGATGGGCGTGGGCCAGCGCATCGGCCACCTCCACCAGGAGTCGCACGGCCTCGTGCACCGGCAACTCCCCCTCGCGCGCCAGCCGCTCACGGAGCGATTGCCCCGGCACGTAGGGCATGACGTAGTAGAGGAAGCCGTCGGCGGCGCCGGAATCGAGCAGTGGCAGGATATGGGGATGTTGGAGCTGGGCGGCGATCTCGATCTCGCGCAGGAACCGGGTCGATCCCATCGACGCGGCGAGGTCTTCACGCAGGACCTTGATCGCCACTTTGCGATGGTGCTTGAGGTCCTCCGCCAGGTAGACGGTGGCCATGCCGCCCTGCCCGAGTTCGCGCTCGATGCGGTAGCGGTCGGCGAGGGCTCCCCTGAGCGAATCGATGCTCATGCGCCGACCCCGTCGGGAAACCGAGTCGAAGGGCTTGTCCTGAGCCGTTCCAGGCTCATCGCGAATGCCTGTCGCGCGGAAAAGCCGAAGGGGCGGTGTTGCGGCGGTCGAGCGCGACTGCCGTGAGCGCAGCGGAAGAGTCGTTCACCGCTTTTCCCCGTGCGGTGCGGCGCGTGTCACCAGCCAGATATTCGCCTCGATCTGCTGGGCGCCATAGTAGATCGTGCGACCATCGGGCGCCGCCGCGATGTCGCCGTACTGGTCGGGCGGATGGGGAAGTGTCACGGCGATTTCGTGCCGCTCGAGCGTCATGATGTCCTGGATCATCAGCGCTCCGCTCTTGGTGAAGTACACCACCCGCCGAAAGCCTGGCAGCCACGCGAGGTCGTAGCCCCGTGCGTCGGTGCTCAGCTGGCGCAGGTGACCGGTCGCCACTTCAAACAGGGCGCTGCCCCGCAATTCGCCCGACGGCATCACGATGGCGCCAGTCAACCAGCGTCCATCGTGCGACCAGTAGCTGGGCTGGAGGCTCCCGCCCCCGATGTTGAGATCCTTGATCTCCGTGCCAGTCCTCTCGGTGATCGGCCATGGTGCTGATCCGATTGTGGCACCTCGCTGGACATGGCCAATCACCAGGCGCTGGCCGTCCGGGGCGAACATCGGGAAGTAGCCCCCAGTGGGGATATCGGTGAGGCGCGTCCGGCCGCTGCCGTCGAGCCGAATCGACCAGCCGTCGTACTTCCCGCCGGAATTGGAAAAGAACGTGACCGCCTCGTTGTCCGGGGTGAAGCGCGGAAACCAGTCGCGCGCATCATCGTCGGTGAGGCGCGTCAGGCCACTCCCGTCGGGATGCATGATGAAGATGTCCTGCTGCCGGTCCGGTGAGTTGAACAGCGCGATCCACTTTCCGTCCGGTGACACGTCGGTCGGGGTGAGAATGCCGGTGCGATGCTGAAGCAGCGTCACGGCCCCGGCCTTGCCCGTGACCGGGTCGAATGCGATGGCGGCCGGGTTCACCGATTCGATCTTGGCGCGAAACACGAGTGACATGCCGTCCGTCGACAGATGCGGCAGGTCCATGGCAACATCGACTCCGGACACGACGGGTTCGGGATTGCCGGTGGCGCGCCCCGACGCTTCGTTCATGGGAATCCGCCAGATGCCCATGGCGCCGCCGCGATCGCTCCCGAAATAGAGATACTTCCCGTCCGGTGACCAGACCGGTGCCCAGTCGACCGCTACATCATTCGTCACCTTGACGCGTGCGCCGCCGGCCGCGGGAATTGTCTGAAGATCGCGTTGCCCGTTGCTGCTCGTCCAGAAGGCAATCCGCGCTCCCGATGGCGACCACGCGGGCTGATACGCGTCGCCGGCCCCCAGGGAATCCAGTTGCTGCGGCGCGCCGCCAGACACGTCGACCGTCCACAAGCCCCCCGAATTCGACGTACTGTACGGCGAGTTTACTTCTTCGGAGCCGAACACGATGCGCCGGCCGTCGGGCGACCACGCCGGATTGGCGCCGAACGTGGTCAGCCGCCGAGCCGACTCGCCCGTGGCGCCCACCACGAAGATGCCGCCGCCCTGCTGATTGTAGGCGATCTGCTTTCCGTCGGGCGAGTACGCGGGCCAGACCTCGTCGTGCGTCGAATCACCCGCCACCAGCACCGGATTGCGCCCGCCGACCCGCTGCACGAAGATGTCCCAGGTGCCACGCGCATTGCTTGCGTACGCGAACGATTCGCCATCCGGGGAGAGACTGGGACTGGTTTCCACGCCCGAGGCGTCGGTGAGTTGCGTAAAGGCCGACCATCGCGCTTCCGGCGTGCGAGTCAGGTGACCGAGCCACCAGCCGCCGATGGCGGCGAGTGCTGCGACCATCGCGATTCCAGCGACGGGAATCGAGAAGCGGCGCCTCGCGTCTCGCGTCTCGGGTCTCGCCTCTCTCCCTTCCTGTTGCAGCGCCTCCGCAAACTTCGCGGCACTGGCAAACCGGTCGGCCGGCAACTTGGCGAGCGCCGTGAGCACCGCCGCTTCAATGTGAGATGGAACGGTGTCGCGCACCGTGCTGATGGGAGAAGGCTTCTCGGTCAGCACCTTCGCCACGATCGCCTGCACGCTGGATCCGCTGAACGGCGGATCGCCGGCGAGCATTTCATAGGTGACGGCGCCCAGCGCGTAGATGTCGCTCCGCGCGTCGATAGCGCGTTCACCCATCGCCTGTTCGGGCGACATGTATTGCGGGGTGCCAAGGGACAGGCCGGTCTGCGTCATCCGCTGGCCGCCGGCGGTTGCCACGGCGAGCGCGATACCGAAGTCGGCGACCAGCGCATGGCCGCCCTGCAGCAAGATGTTCTCGGGCTTGATGTCGCGATGGACAATGCCGATGGAATGGGCGCTTCCCAGGGCATCGGCGACTTCGCGGGCGATGAGCACTGCATCGCCAATCGGCAACTGACGCTCGCGCTCGAGACGGGTGCGAAGCGTCTCGCCGGTAACGTACGGCATGACATAGTAGAGCAGCCCGTTGGCCTCGCCCGAGTCCAGCAGCGGCAGGATGTGCGGATGCTGCAGCTTCGCGGTCGTCCTGATCTCGGTCAGGAAGCGCTCGCCACCAAGTGCGGCGCCGAGATCGGGATGCAGCACCTTGACGGCCACCTGGCGGTCGTGCTTGATGTCGTGCGCCAGGTACACCGTCGCCATCCCGCCCGCACCCAGTTCCCGCTCGATGCGGTAGCGGTCAGCCAGGCTTGCCCTGAGGCGGTCCAGGGTCATCAGGTCAATCTCCGAGACGCGTGTGCCGAAGGGGCGGCGGCAAGACGGTCGAGCCTCATCTGGCTCCGCCGCTTTCGGCCACCCGGCGCCGGAACTCCGTGATCCAGTTGGGCGAAACTACCAGCTGGTAGTCGTTCTGCTCGGGAATCGCCGTCAGGAAGCGCCGGCCATCGCGGGTCGGCTGATAGAGGGCCGAAAAGAACTGTGCATCGAGCCCGGCGCTGGGAAAGGAGGCCATGAGCGTGTCGCGGCCGAGCAATGTGATGACGGGCCTGGTCGCCAGGCGCGCCTCGACGAGCGCCGAACCGCTCAGATAGTAGAGCCGGGTGCCATCGGCCGACCACATCGGGGCCACGCCACCGCCGACGGAAACCTGGAGCTTGGTGGAAGGATCGGGATAGGACCGGAGATAGATCTCGTCCTGCCCCGACTCGTCATCCACCAGGGCAACCCATTTTCCGTCGGGAGAGAACTCCGGCGCGTGGAAGCTGGCGTGGGACACAAGGTAGTCGTGCACCGCCGGGGTCGAGTCCAGTATCAGGCGCTGCAGGCTCCATACGTCCCCGGGAATCACCGAGAGCAGCACCGAGCGGCCGTCCGGCGACATGACTGCCCCCCCGGCAGCGAAGGGCAGGTCGACGAGCTTCTCCGGCGCAACCCCGCCGGATGCCCGCTGTCGCCACAGCGTGTTCCCGGTTTCGCCGGTCGAGAAATAGAGAACGTCGGATCCGTCCGGAGTCCACGAAACGGAGGTGACGGTATTGACCGTCGTCAGCCGGGAAAAGGTGCCCAGTGACAGGTCTTCGATCCAGATATCGCTCTGACCATGGTCGCCAGTCACCACGGCGATGCGGCGTTCATCGGGGGAAAGCCGCAGGGCTTGGTACTGGCCGGCCGACGGCCCCACGGCACGGGGCGGACCGCCCGGGGCCACCCACGAGATCCTGCCGGTCGCGCTCCCGATCGAGGTTATCAGCGCGCCACCGCGGGAAATGTAGATCTCCGAATTCCCGTTCAGACCGGGCACAACCGGAACGGGGTCGTGCACCGGAATCGGTGATCCGACCACCTTTCCGGCCCCGGCGTCCAACCGGACCGACATGACGGCGCCGTCGGCCTTGAGGTACACCAGCCACCCGTCGAGGATTGCCAGGGGCCGGATTGCCTTGATGCCAAGCCGGGTGACCGCCCCGTCCTTGAGGGAGGCGACTGCCAGCTGGGCCGAGGCGAGGCCACCGAACCAGACGGTAAAGACCGCGTAGCTGCCGTCCGGGGTACTGAGCGGCCAGAGATGATTCCGCTCTCCCGTGGTGGTGTCCACCTGCGTCAGGGCGGCCGGCGTTCCGCCGGCAGCACTCACCCGGGATAGCCCGGCATATGACCCCCATGTTCCCAACAGAATCTCGTTGTTGACGGTCCAGTCGGCACCGTTGTACGCGCCGGCATCCGCGATTGTCACCGGCGCGCTGCCGTCGAGCCTGACCTTGCGCTCCTTGCCCTGCACTTCGAACCCCACCCACTGCCCGTCGGGCGAGAAGTACGGCTGGGCCGCCCCGATGGTACCGGGAATCTCACGCGCCTCCAGTTGGTTGGTGCGCAAGAAGTACAGCCGGGTCGTAAGGGAGGCGCCGCCGGAGTTGACGGGGGAGACGCTGTAGACCACGGTGCCGCCGTCGGGCGAGGTGGCGGCGGGCCATGGGTAGCTGCGAACCGGCCTGGTGCTGTCGGTGGTGGTCAGCACGTACTTGATGGGTGGGACCACCAGGGGGACCGGCCGCGGCCGGAGCAGCATCGCCACACCACCGAGCGCCAGCACCGCGATCGCCGCCACCCCGATGAACAGCGGGTCCCGCAGGCGCGAGCGCCCGGTGGGAGCTGCAAGCCCACCGGCCGGCATTGCTCTGCTCGCGGCAGGTGCCAGCTCCGGCCGGTTCAGCGCATCGCTGAACTCCGCCGCGCTGGCGAAACGGTCGGCCGGCAGCTTCTCAAGCGCCGTCAGCACCGCCGTCTCCACATGCGCGGGGATGGTGTGCCGCTGCGGCAGCATCGGCCGGGGCGACTCCGTCACCACCTTGGCCACGATCGCCTGCGCCGTGCTTCCGGTGAACGGCGGATCCCCCACCAGCATCTCGTAGGTCATCGCCCCCAGGGCGTAGACGTCCGAGCGCGCCGTGATCTCCCGCTCCCCCATCGCCTGCTCCGGGCTCATGTAATGCGGCGTCCCCAGGCTCATCCCCGTCTCCGTCATCCGGGTCCCGCCCGCACTGCTCACCGCCAGCGCGATCCCGAAATCGGCCACCAGCGCGCTGCCGTCATGCAGCATCACGTTCTCGGGCTTGATGTCCCGGTGGATGATCCCGTGCCGGTGGGCATAGTCCAGCGCCCCCGCCACTTCCGTCGCGATCCGCACCGCGTCGGCCACCGGCAACTGCTTCTCCCGGTTGAGCCGGTCGCGCAGCGACTCGCCCTCGACGTAGGGCATGACGAAGAAGGCGGTGCCGGTGACCTCGCCCGAGTCAATCAGCCCCAGTATGTGCGGATGCTGCAGCGCCGCGATGGTGCGAATCTCCCGCACGAACCGCTCGGCCCCAATCACCGCCGCCAGCTCCGGCCGCAGCACCTTGATGGCCACGTTGCGGCCATGCTTCAGGTCCTCGGCCAGGTAGACGGTGGCCATGCCGCCCTGCCCGAGCTCCCGCTCGATGCGGTAGCGGTCAGCCAGGGCGGTGCGGAGACGCTCGACCGTCACGGCGCCACTCCGCTTGCCGCGAACTCCCGCGTGAGCCGGACTGCCTTGGCCGCGATGGCCTCGAAGCGCGGCGTGCCCCGGAGCGGTTGGAGGAAGGGGCAGTGGGTGGCAATGAAGTCGCCCGGATGGAACCCGGTGTCGACGGCTTCCTCCAGGAGGGCGAATGCCCGATCGGTGTCGCCGGCCATCGCGAAGGACTCGGCGAGGTGGAACTTGTGGTGGGAGTCGAGGCCCTGGACATCGCCCAGCGTCGCCAGTGCCTCCGCCTGGCGCCCCTCCATGGCATGCACGAGCGCCCGGAGTTGCGCGGCGTATGGCATGGCCGGGGCCTGCTCCAGGAGGACCGCAGCATCTGCTGCGGCACCGGCGACGTCTCCCACCAGCGCGCGGCCATAGCCCAGGCTCCACCGGATGATCCCGTTGGCGGGATCCAATGCCAGCGCCCGTTCCATGCTCGGAAGGCCTGCGGCCACCTGCCCCGTCCACCACGGCATGAGGCCTGCCAGGAGCCAGGCCAGCGGTGACAGCGGATCGGAGGCCATCAAGCGCTGCGCCGTGCGTTCACCCGCTTCGATATGCCCACAGGCAACCAGACAGATACCGAGATAGAAGATCGCATCGGCGTCGTTGGGCTCGCGTTCCAGGGCGGCGCGCAGATGCCCAATGGCCTCGGGCATCGCCCCGCGCTCATACCCGATGAACCCCAGCAACGCGTGCCCGAACGGAGCGTCGGGCGCCGTCCGGACCAGCTCTTCCGCCACGATGGTGGCTTCGTCGAGTCCATGCTTGTCGGTGGCCAGACCGGCCCGGACCCGGGCGACCTTTGCCCACGCCAGCAAGGCCTGCAGTGGTGCCGCCTCCCCCTCGATCGCCATCGCCTGCCGGACCATTTCCTCTCCGCGCTCGATCGAGGCGCTGTCGTAGCGACGCATCTCCTGCCGTGCCCGAAGGAACAACTCGAACGCGCGCGGGTCCTCGATGGGGCGGTGGGCCAGGTGGCGGTCCTCTTCGGAAGTCAGGGTGATGCCCAGCGCGGCGACAATCTCGCGGGCCACCCGCTCCTGCACGTCGAAGACGTCGTCCATCGTGCCGCTGAACCGCTCGGCCCAGACCGGGCTGTCGGTGGCGGCGTCGATCAGCTCGGCGGTGATCCGGAGCGAGTTGCCGGCGCGACGCACGCTGCCGGAGAGGGCGTAGCGCACTCGAAGCTCGCGGCCGAGGGCCGGGATTGGCTTGGTTGTCCCCTTGAGTTGCATGGATGAGGTGCGTGACAGCACCCGCAGTGCCTTCACGCGAGCCAGATCGGTGAGGATTTCCTCGGTGAGGCCGTCGCTGAACTGCTCGTCCTGGGGGTCGATGCCCTGGTTGCGGAAGGGCAGGACCACGAGCGAATGCGCGTCCGCCTCGAGTCCCGGCGGTGGGCCCGATCCGGGTTCGGCCGAGAGCGCGGCGGCGAACGCGGCGGCGGTGGTGAAGCGATGGTCGGGGTCGCTGGCGAGCGACCTGGCCACCGCCGTCTCGCAACTGGCCGGCGCATCGCCCCGGAGCGTCCGCAGGGGCGGAGGCTCGGAGGTGAAGCGCTTGACGAGGACGGCCTGGGCGGTGGGTCCGGTGAATGGCGGCGCGCCGGTCAGCAGCTCGAAGAGGATGGCACCGAGGCCGTAGACGTCGGACGCAGGCGTGAGCTCGCGTTCGCCGGTTGCCTGCTCGGGACTCATGTACGCGGGCGTGCCCACCGACGAGCCGGTGCGAGTAAGTCGATCGTCGCCCGGAGTCTCCGCCGACTGTGCGATGCCGAAGTCGGCGAGCATCGCGTGGCCGCGCGAGAGCATCACGTTCTCGGGCTTGAGGTCGCGGTGCAGGATCCCAGCTTCGTGGGCGTACTGGAGCGCATCGGCAAGTTCCTTCACCAGCCGGATCGCTTCGTCGACCGGGAGCGGTCCCTCACGCTCGAGTCGCTGGCGCAAGGTCTCGCCCTCGATGAGCGGCATGACGAAGTACAGGCAGGGGCCGGCTGCATCCAGCCCGCCGACCGATCCCGAGTCGAACACTGGCACGATGTGCGGGTGCTGCAGATTCGCCGTCGTGCGGATCTCCCTCAGGAAGCGGTCGGCCGCAAGCTCGGCGCTCACTTCGGGGCGCAGGACCTTGATCGCCACCTTGCGATGATGCTTGCGATCGTGGGCCAGGTACACCGTCGCCATGCCGCCCGCGCCGAGTTCGCGCTCGATGGTGTAGCGGTCGGCGAGGGCGGTCGTCAAACGAGTCGTCGGCTCCGACACCCTACGCGCCCGATCGGGAAATTGACGCGCCCGGCTTGAGTCCCAGCCGCCGCACCAGCGCCTGGTACCGCGGCTCGCCGTGGAGGGGCCGGAACCTGGGATCCACACTCACCAAGCACATCCACACATTGCCGGAGGCATAGCCGCGTTCGAGCCAGTCCAGTGCCTTGGAGCGTTCGCCCAGGGCGAGAAAGGCGGACGCCAGCCGGTACTCGTCCACGTAATGCGTCCTGCCGTAGGCAATCACGGTAGCCAGTTCGTGGCTGGCCTCGGCGGTGTCACCTGCGAGCGCGAGCGCCTGCGCCAGGACCATGCGATCGCGCATCCTGCCGGGCAACGCTTGCACCAGTGCGCGCTGCTCGCGCACCGCCTCCCCGTAGTCCCCGCGCGCCAGCAGGAGATCGGCGTAACACCGCGACCCGGCGCCCAGTTCGCGGCGCCGACGGCAATATGTTTCGGCCTCATCGGCGCCGCCGGCACCAAGCGCGATCTGCGTCGCGTGTTCCAGCACCAGCGGGGAGAGCGGATCGAAGCGTACTGCGCGGGCAACATGCGCGCGGGCGGAGTCGGGTTGTCCCAGGCCCCACAGCTGCCAGGCATAGCCAATGTTCGCCTCCGCGTTGGTCGAGTCGAGAGAGAGCGCGATGCGGAATTCGCGCTCCCCTGCCACACAGTCATTCTGATACGAACTCAAGAAGGTCCCGATCAGGCCATATGATTCCGCCGACTGCGGATCGAGTGCCGCGGCGCGCCGCGCCGCTGGCAGCATGTGCTGCAGCGCCTCGTGGGGCGCCACATAGTCGTCCGCCAGCGCATACCATGCCCGGGCCAGTGCATTCCATGCGCCGGCGTAGCTGGAATCGAGGGCGATCGCCTGCTCCGCGAGCGCCACAGCATGGCGCACGGCGCTCTCGCTCCCCGCCCGATCGCTGAGATAGAGTGAGCGCAGCACGAGATCGTGCGCCGGCACGCTGCGCGTGCCCGGTGTGGCCAGCTGCTTGACGGTGGCGGGGGAGAGCGCGATATCGAGCGCCTTGGTAATACCGGTCGCGATCGAATCGTGGAGCGAGAAGATGCTGGATTCGTCCTGGTCGTAGCTCGCCGACCAGAGCACTGCGTCATGCGCTGGATCGTCCAGCGCGACCGTAATTCGTAGCCGGCCATTGGCTCGCCCGATGGTGCCCTCGACGATACCCGACACGCCGAGCAGCTTCGCCGCGTCGCGCGCCGTCCTGCCGCGCAAGGCGAACGCCGAGGAGCGAGGCACCACCGCGAGTCCCGGAATGCGGGCAAGCGCGGAGGTGAGATCGGTCGCCATGCCGTCGGCGAGGTAAGCGTTGGCGCTGTCGCCGCCAAGCGATTCGAAGGGCAGCACCGCGAGATGACGAGTCGCGCCAGACGATGAGGTCAGTGTGTCGCCCGGGGTGCGGCCCAGGGGGAGCAGCCGCCAGGCAAGGAGCCCCAGTGCCACCAGGGCCGCAGCCCCGACCGCCAGCCGCCAGGTCGGGCGGCGGCGACCATGGTCGCGCGGCAGTTGATCCAGCGCCGCGACCAGCTCAGCCGCTGATTGCGGACGGTCCGCCGGAGGCTTGGCGAGGCAGCGCATCACCAGCGCGGCGAGGCCGGCCGGAATGGCGGCGCGGGCACGGGTGACCGATTCCGGCGGGGTCGTCAGCTGCGCGGCGATCAGCCGCTGCGCAGTCAGCCCGGTAAACGGTGGCCGGCCGGTCAGCATTTCATACCCGACGACCCCGAACGAATAGATGTCGGCGCGCGCATCAACCTGAGGGTCGGCGGCGGCCTGCTCTGGCGCCATGTAGGCCGGGGTGCCGAGGGACACTCCAGCTGGGTCAGCGCCGTTCCGGCTCCCGTCGCACTCGCGGCACCACTCGCCGCCTGCGCGATCCCGAAGTCCATCACCATCGCATGGCCGTCGCTGATGAGGATGTTTTCAGGCTTGATATCGCGATGAACAATGCCGCTCTGGTGCGCCTTGGCCAGCGCATCGGCGACTTCACGCAGGAGCCGGACTGCCACGTCGATCGGGAGTGCACCTTCCCTCGCCAGCTTGTCACGGAGCGACTCGCCAGCGATGTAGGGCATAACGTAGTAGAGAACGGTCGAGGGTCGAGCGTCGAGCGCGTGACCCTCGACCATCGACCCTTGACCCTCGACGCTTCCCGAATCAAACAGCGGCAGAATATGCGGGTGCTGCAGCCGGGCAGTCACTTCGATTTCCCGCAGGAACCGCTCGGCGCCAAGCACCGCGGCGAGCTCGGGCTTGAGGACCTTGATCGCCACCTTCCGGTTGTGTCGCAGGTCCTGGGCGAGGTAGACCGTGGCCATGCCACCCTGGCCCAGCTCGCGCTCGATGCGGTAGCGATCTGTAAGAGCGGCTTCCAGACGAGACAGCTCGGCCATATCGTGCTCCTTGCCTGGCGGTACGGCGGTACGGCGGTACGGCCCGAAGATGACGTCATTGCGAGGCGGCGCCAGCCGCCGTGGAGTCTACGGCGTTGGCTGAGACTGCCTTCCCAGCAGCTGCTGCCAGTTGAGCAGCAGGGTTGCCGACGAGCTGCCTTCCACCCGCTGCCGCACCAGAAATTGCCGGCCGTCCGCGCCCGCATCGTACGTGGTGGTGGCCTGGGCGCCTCCGCGTTGGTCCGCGAAGAGGCGCGCACTCCAGCGCGGTGAGCGGAAGAGCGCCTCCGGGTTTCCGACCTGAAGGCCAGGATCGGCCCTCACCGGCACTTGCATGATCGAACCGTCCGGCCCCTGAAAGAACAACGCGCGCCCGTCGCGACGCCAGCGCGGCAGCCCTCCTCCCGCAACCGAGACTCTGGTGACGGCGCCGGTCCGCCGGAACGGGCGTAGGTAGACCTCCAGCTCGCCGGTTTCATCGGAGACGTAGGCCAACCATTTCCCGTCAGGGGATACAGCGCCTGCCGATGCGGTTCCGCTCACGGACACCAGCGGTTCCAGTTTGCCGGTTGCGGTGTTCAAGGTCCAGAGAGCGCCATGCGGTGCGTTGCTCGGGGCCGCCAGCAGGATGAGATACCGGCCATCGGAGGTCCAATCGGTGGGCACAAACAGGTTCCCTTCGCCGGTCTGGTCCACGAGCGTACTATCCTTTCCGGTTTCGAGGTTCACCAGGATCGTCTTCCCGGTCTTCCCGTCAATCGTGGCGATCAGGGAATCGCCAGGCGCCCAGACCGGAAACCAGAAGCTGCCGTTCGGCCGCACCGGAATGGTCGTATGACGGCCGAGATCATAGACCCAGAGACCGAAACCGGCGAGCGCGATGGCGGGTCTGCTCCATGCCTCCCGCAGGGTCCAGGTTCCTTGCAGGGAGATGCTGTCTCGAATGGCACCCCTGGAATCGACGATCAGCGGCCCCTCATCCAGCCGTGCCGTCTGGAGATAGACCAGCCCGGTCCGGGCCACGGCATACGATGGGACCAGGCCGGCGGTCCGGATTCCTCTCGCCAGAGTGACCGCTTCTTCTCCTCGCGGAACCGCGTGTTTCAGGTCGATGTGCTGCGCGACGATATCAGCCCCTGTGCGGCCCTGGCGGCTGTACACTGCCACCCCCGGGGAGAGCAATTGGACGAATTGCGCCCCGGTGAGAAAGGTGCGCGGAGTGGCCCCCTTGGCATCGCTCCACACCAGATCGCCCGAGGTGTTCCCCGCGAACCGGCGCCCGTCGGGAAACCAGGCCGGCCAGGAGAGGGTCCGGGAGGAATCCTGCCATGCGCCACCGACAGGAATACAGTCCCCGCCGGAGACGGGCACGAGCATGGGATGACCGAGGTGGGTGAAAATGATCGTACCCTGGCTGCTCCAGGACCCTCCCAGGTCGGCCGCCGGGCAGAGGACCCGGGACACGCGGCCGCCGAGATCGAAACGCATGAGCGACCCCCGGGCAAAGAATCCGATCGCCCGGCCATCGGGTGCCCAGAAGGGCGCCTCGGCGCCGGCGGTGCCGGAGAGGGAGTCCACCTGCCCGGACCGCAGATCGCGCAGCCAGAGCTTCCGCTCCCCGGCCGCACCCAGGCCGACGAAAGCGAGCCGGGTGCCATCGGGAGACAGGGCGGCAAAGTGGAACTCCGCGAACTCCACACCTCGCGGCGGTTCCAGCTCGACTTGGAATACCGTCGCCCTGCTCTCGCGCGGGTGCAAGATCCAGGATGCCGCCGCGATTACCAGGGCAAGGCCGGCGAGAAGCCAGGGCAGGCTGCGGAACACCTGAGCAGGAATGGGCCGCCCCTTTCCCGCCACGGAGCCCGGCATCGCTCCCGTGGCTGTGGGCAAGCGGTAGCTGGACTCGCTCAGCGCCGCCGCGAATTCCGCCGCGCTGGCAAAGCGATCCGCCGGCAGCTTCTCCAGCGCCGTGAGTACCGCGGCTTCCACGTGCGGGGGAATCGTATGCCGCTGCGGCAGCATCGGCCGGGGCGTCTCCGTCACCACCTTCGCCACGATGGCCTGCGCCGTGCTCCCGGTGAAGGGCGGATCGCCCACCAGCATCTCGTAGGTCATCGCCCCCAGCGCGTACACGTCGCTCCGCGCCGTGATCTCCCGCTCCCCCATCGCCTGCTCGGGGCTCATGTAGTGCGGCGTCCCCAGGCTCATCCCCGTCTCGGTCATCCGGGTTCCGCCGCCGCTGCTCACCGCCAGCGCGATGCCGAAATCGGCCACCAGCGCGCTGCCGTCGTGCAGCATCACGTTCTCGGGTTTGATGTCGCGGTGGATCACACCGTGCCGGTGAGCATAGTCCAGCGCCGAGGCAACCTCGGTCGCGATCCGCACCGCGTCGGCGATCGGCAGCTGCTTCTCCCGCAGCAGCCGGTCGCGCAATGACTCCCCCTCGACGAACGGCATCACGTAGTACGCCGTCCCCTGCACCTCGCCCGAGTCAATCAGCCCCAGGATATGGGGATGCTGCAGCGCCGCGATGGTGCGGATCTCCCGCACGAACCGCTCCGCCCCGATCACCGCCGCCAGCTCCGGCCGCAGCACCTTGATGGCCACCTTGCGGGCGTGCTTCAGGTCCTCGGCCAGGTAGACCGTGGCCATCCCGCCCGCACCGAGTTCGTGCTCGATGGTATAGCGGTCACCCAGGGCAGACTTGAGCGTGTCGAGGGTCACGGGGCGAGTCCTTTTTTCGGGGCACTGTCGGCGCCGACCTGCTCCGACACCACACGCCTGGCCTCGGCGATGATCGCCTGCTGCCCGGTCGTTGACGGGTCAACCGTGGCCAGGAAGCGGGAGAGCTGCAACACAGCGTCCGCGTGATTGCCGGCCTCCTCCAGTGCCATGCCGCGCTCGAATTGCACCAGCGGGCCGAGCGCGAACCGGAGGCCCCAGGTCCTGGGCGTGTTGAACTGCGCGTCGATCCACATCAGGTACCGCTCGACCTCGGCGGGCTGCCCACGATTGCGAAGGGCACGGGCAATCACGAAACGATTGACGATCTCCGCTGCGAGGAGATACTTCCCCTCTCGCATCATGGCATCGCTGATCGCGCGAACGGAGTCGGCCGCGCCCTCGGCGCCCTCCTTGACGAGCCACTCGGCCCGGAGGGATGCTGCTGCATGGGCCGCGACCGGACTGGATTCCTTGCGCAGGGCCCCCCGCGCGCGGTCGACGCCCGACGCATCGGCGGTCACGACCGCCAGCAGTCCCTCGAGCCACTGCAGTTCAATTCGGTCGGTGGCCTGCTTGTCGACGTCTGGCATGGCCCGGGCCCGATCAAGAGCCTCAGCGGCCATGGCGGGATCGACCATCCCGAGCCAGGCTCCGACGGTCGCGAGGCGCGCGGTGCTGAGTCGGTCGCTGACCGAACCGCTGGAGGCCTCGTACTGGCGCAGTGCCGCCAACCCGCCGGTCCAGTCTCCCCGGGCGATGCGCAGCACTCCCTCGCCAAACCGTGAACTGGTCAGGACCTCTCCCTGGTAGCGTCCGTCGCGCTGGGCTTCCTCGACCAGCGCCAGTCGCTCGGGAATCCGCCCATCGATGAAGGTCAACAGGCCGCTGAGCACCGGCTGGCGGCCTCCGGCAGGCAGGTCGGCATAGGTTCGGACCGCCGCGTCACCCCAACCATCGGGCATCGGCTGGCCGGGCGTGACGAGCGAGCGGCTGATCGCGGCCGTGATCGCCAGCAACTCTCCGAAGAACCCGTGTGAGGCAGCTCGCTCCCCGCTGGAAGGACTGCGCCGCCTCTGCCGACTTCCCGAGTGCTTCCTCCACAGCGCCCTCGTGCATCCAGACGTCGGCATTGTCCGGCGTGAGTCGGGCCAGCCGGGTGAGCACCGGGAGCGCCCCGGCCAGGTCGATCCCATAGACCGGGCCGGAGTGCACGATGCCGTCCACGCCGGACATCAGGATGGGCGGATAGTCGGGGTAGCGCCGGATCAGCTCCTGCCAGCGGGCCACCTGCTCGGGCAGCGGCCCGGTCTGCTGGGTCGCCTCCAGCCAGAGCCGCTCGCGGTCCGGCAACCGGCTGGCGAGTGCCAGCAGGCGGGCATGGGCAGCAGAGTCGGGTTCCTGGAGACTCCAGGTCCGCGCGGCATCGTAGCGCAGATAAGCCTGCACAAACGTTGAGTCGAGCTCGAACGCGCGGCGATACTCGGCCATCGCCGCGTCCACGTCGAGTTCCTGGAAGTGTCGCTCCCCGTCGAGGAAGTGCCTGAGCGCCGCAAACGATGAAGTGGTGAGACCGGTGAGGACTGGCGACGGGGGTGCCCCGCCACGCCACACCTGCCGCAGGACCTGCCACGTGAGGGAGTCCGTGAGCGCTGAGATATCCTCCGCCGGTGCCAGGGTGCTGGCCCGGGCGATCGCGGTGTCGTCTCCGACTCGATAGAGCGCTACCGCCGCCCGCACCTGTCCCGATTCGTGAATCAACGTTCCCGTGAGGACACTGCCGGCGCCGAGACGTGTCGCGATCGCGCGTGCCCGGTCGAGAGGGAGCGGCGAGGGGGCATTCCGGGTATTGAGCAGCAGGGTCGGCGCATCGACGGTGTGCAATTCGCCGACGCCGTCGAGGGTGGTGCTGAGGGTCACCACGAGGTCCTGGCCGAGCCGCGCCAGCGAACTGTCGGAGATCGCCGAGAGCGGCATGACCGCGATCGCGGAAGCGTCGCCGCTGATGGATGTCGCTGAGGTGTCCTTGCGCCCCAGGACCCACCAGGCGCCGGCGGCCAGGAGCGCCACCGCGGCGCCCGTGAAAGCGATCAGGCGCCCCCGACCACCGGCGCGGGATGCAGCCGGGCCGCTGGACGTTGTGGCGGTCTTGAGCCGCTCGGCGACCACGGCGGCGGAGGGCCGGGCGGTCGGATCCTTGGCGAGGCAGGCGGTCACCAGGTCGGCGAGGGCGCGCGGAGTGTCGTCCCGGATGCTGGCGATCGCCGGCGCGGGGGTGGTGACATGGGCGGCGACAACCTGCTGGAGGTTGCTGCCGGTGAACGGCGGCTGACCGGCCAGCATCTCGAACAGCACGCAGCCCAGGGCGTAGATGTCCGCCTTCCCGTCGATCACCGAGGACGCCGTCGCCTGTTCGGGGCTCATGTACGCCGGCGTGCCCACGGCAAACCCCGCCTGCGTCATGGTGGTGCCACCGGCCGCGGTCAGGGCGCGGGCCACGCCGAAGTCGGCGAGGACGGCGTGCCCTTCCTGGAGCAGGATGTTCTCCGGCTTGATGTCGCGATGCACCACGCCCTCGCGATGCGAATAGGCGAGGGCATCGGCGATCTCGAGGGCCAGCGTCGCGGCGCGGTCCGGGGCGAGCCGGCCCTCCCTGGCCAGCAGCTCCCGCAAGGTCTCGCCGCGGACGTATGGGGCCACGTAGTAGAGCATGCCGCCGGCGCTGTCGGAGTCGATCAGCGGCAGGATGTGCGGATGCTGCAGCCTGGCAATCGTGGTGATCTCCCGGACGAACCGCTCGCCCCCGATCGCGGCGGAGAGCTCCTCGTGCATCACCTTGATGGCGACCTGGCGATCGTGCTTGAGATCGTGGGCGAGGTAGACCGTGGCCATGCCACCCTGGCCCAGCTCCCGCTCGATGCGGTAGCGGTCGGCGAGGGCCGCCGTGAGGCGTTCGGTGATGGTCATGGCGTGGTTCGCCCTCCATCCGGCAACGTGAACCGGGCCACCTCGAGATGGAACGTCCGGAGCACCGATGCGAACCGTGGGTCCGACCGAATCGGATCGAACGCCTGGTTCACCATGTTCAAGGCGAGCAGCATCTGCGGCTCCCGAACCGCGGCGTCCTCAAGGGCGTTCAATGCTCCCGGCACGTCTTCCAGTCCGAGCCTGGCGAAGGTCAGGCCCGTCGCACGGCCGGGCGTCTCGGTCGGCAGGGCCTCCAACTGGCGCAGGATGGCCGTGGCTTCCGCGCGCGCGCCGGCACGCGCCAAGGACCACGCCGCGATGCCTTGCCGCAGGGGAATGAGGTTGATCGACAGGCTGGCGCGCGCCTCGGCCGCGGCTTCGTCCGATGCCCCGGCAAGGTCGAGCACCCATTGGTTGGTGAAGTGGGGCACGACGCTCTCGGGATCAAGCGCCATGGCCTGCTGCATCGTGGCGCGGGCTTCCTCCGCCCGGCCGAGGAGCGCCAGGGCCCAGCCCTGGTAGGACAGCTGGATCGTGTACAACGGATCGAGGCGTGCCCCCTCCGCGAATTGCTCGACCGCGTCCCGGACGCGGCCGGTCTGCAGGAACAGGTCACCGAAGCGGAAATGTCCGTCCTCAACCTGCGGATCGAGGGCGAGGGCGCGCCGGAACTCGCGCTCGGCATCCGCCCATTCCGCCGCGCGCATCTGCGCGAAGCCGAGGGCGACGTGGCCGGAGGCCATCGAGTCATCGAGGGCGACGGCCCGCATTGCGGCCGCCCGCGCCGACTGCTGGACCTCCTCGGGGCGCACCGCGACATAGAATGGCTGCACGAGCAGCACCGACGCGAGCAGCGCGTGGGCTGCGGCATACCCCGGGTCGCGCGCGATTGCCTCGCGCAGATAGCGCTCCGCGTCGCGCACGCCCTGATTCCGCCCGCGATACGCCTGCAGGCCCCGCAGGTACAGGTCGTAGGCCGCCAGGTTGGTGGTCCCGCCGCGTGCCCTCCCCGGTTCGTCCACGCCGCTCGCCAGACGGACCTGCAGGGCGGCGACGATCGCCCGGGTGATCTCGTCCTGCACGGCGAAGACGTCCTCCAGGGCTCGTTCGTAGGTGTCGTTCCAGATCACCCGGCCGTCGGTGGTGCTCGTCAGCTCGGCGGTGACCCGGATCCGGTTGCCGGCACGTCGCACCGATCCGTCGAGCACGGCGCCCACATTGAGCGCGGCGCCGATCTCGACGGCCGCGTCTCCGCGCTCCTTGACCCGAGCCGCTGATGCGTGGCCGGCCAGGCGGAGCCCCGGGATGCGCGTCAGCGCGCTGCCCAGCTCATCGGCGATGCCGGCCGCGAAGTAGGCGTTGGCCGTGTCGCCACCGACCGAGGTGAACGGCAGCACGGCGAGCGAGCGCTCCGCTTCCACGGGGGCCGGGCCGCCGTCTGCCGACCGACGGGACTGGACCGCGTAGCCGAGCGCCGCCACCAGCGCCACGGCCGCGCCGACCACGACGAATCGCCGCACCGGCGACACGCGAGGGGCGTCGTGGGTGCCCGCCGTGAGGGCCGCCGCAAAGGCGCCGCAGCTGGCGAATCGATCGGCGGGCGCCTTGGCCAGCGCGCGCTGCACGGCCGACTCCACCTCCGCCGGCACCGCCGGCCGCACCGCCCGAATGCTGCGCGGCACCTCCGTCATCAGTCGGGCGATGATCGCCTGGGTGCTGGCGCCAGTGTGTGGCGGCTCGCCCACCAGCATCTCATACGCCACCGCCGCGAGCGCGAACTGATCGGAGCGGGCATCCACGAGCTCGGTGCCCGACGCCTGCTCCGGGCTCATGTAGCTCGGGGTACCGAGGGAGAGCCCGGTCTCGGTGATCCGCTCGCCACCCGCGTGGGCCACCGCCAGCGCGATGCCGAAGTCGGCGATCACCGGCTGGCCGGCCTGGAGCAGGATGTTCTCCGGCTTGAGGTCGCGATGAATCACCCCGCGGGCGTGGGCGAAGTCGAGCGCCCCCGCCAGCAGCCCGACCAGGCGAACGACCTCCTCCACCGGGAGCTGCCGCTCCGCCTCGAGGCGGCTGCGCAGGGTCTCGCCCTCGACGAATGGCATCACGTAGTACAGCAGACCATCCGCCGCCCCCGAGTCGAACAGGGGGAGCAGGTTGGGATGTTGCAGGGTCGCCATCACCCGGATCTCCGACAGGAACCGCTCGCCACCCAGCGCCACGGCGAGCTCGGGCTTGAGCACCTTGATGGCGACCTGACGATCGTGCTTGAGATCGTGGGCGAGGTAGACCGTGGCCATGCCACCCTGGCCCAGCTCCCGCTCGATGCGGTAGCGCTCGGCGAGGGCGGCCCGAAGGCGCTCCAGCGTCATCGGGCCACTCCTCTTGCCTTCGCCACCGCGTGCTTCATCTGGTCGACCCAGCCGGGGATCACGCGCAGGTAGCCGGGATCGGGCTGCTCGGGGCTCTCCACATAGATCACCCCGCCGGCATGGTCGGGACGATTCGACCAGCCGGAGGTGTCCGAGAACCTGGGATCCCGGCCCCAGAGCGTGGCGGCCCCCTGTGGCTCGCCGGTGGCGGGGTTCACCCGCACCAGGTACCAGCTCGCGCCGAAGCGGTAGACCAGCTCGGTGTCGGAGAGCCAGATCGGTTCGACGCCAAGTGTCGCGACCTGCCAGCGCCGGCCGGTCTCGGGGAAGGTGGTGACGACGATGCGGCTCTCGTCCACGGTCTGATAGGTGATCAGGTGACCGCCCGGCGCGACGCTCGGGAAGCGCGCGCCGGTCAGGACGGTGTCGAAGACCGGTGCCTTCAGTCGCGGGTCGAAGGCCGCCACGACGCCCGAGCCCCAGTCGAGTGCGATGGCGAGGGAATCGGAGGGGTAGCCGATCGGGTCGAGGGAGCCTTCTCCCGGACCCCATGTGGCCAGGGTGTCGACGGGTTGTCCCGATCCCGGAGCCCCACGGAGCAGGCCCCAGATCGAATCGTGCCGGGCCCCGATCAGGAGCCGGTCACCATCGGGGTTCCACATGGCGTGCCGAATCGTCTCGGCGTGGAGCCACGTCGAGCGCTGCCCGTTCTGCAGGTCGTAGATCCGGAGCTCGTTGGCATCGCCTGCCGGGACCACGGCAGCGAGCCAGCGGCCGTCGCCGCTGAGGTCGTAGCGCTCGAAGTTGGCGGGGTCGATCGGCAACGGTTCGATACCCCGATCGGGGTGGAACCGGACAAGACGACCGATGGTCGCGTCGAGCCCCGGGGCGTAGACGAGCGTCCCATCCGCCGCGACGTCGTATTGCCCCTCGCCGAGCGCCTCGCGCCGGATCCCGGCGATCAGGCGGGTCGGCGCTCCCGCCAGGTGCCGCTTCGGGTCGTAGGTGGCCCCGACGAGGTTGCCGTCGGTGGCCAGCCAGAGAAGATAGCGCCCCTCGATGATCCGGAAGGCGCTGCCAGCCGCGGGCGTGCCGGGTGAGCCGTCGAGATTGGCGATGCGGAGGGTCGTGACGGTGTTCGATTCCGGTTCGATGGTCTGGGCGATGCCGTTGAACGAGCAGAGCAGCTCACGGGATTCGGTCACCCACACCCCGAAGACGCAGCGGTCGATGATCGTCGACCGGGTGGAACCGGTGCTCGGATCGAAGCGGTTGAAGCGATAGCCGTCGTTGTCGACGGCAACGAACTGGCTGGTGGCCGTCCAGTCGATCATAGCGCCACTGTTGGCCATCATCAGCAGGCGCGACTCCGAGCCATCGATCGGGATGGCCATCATCCGGTCGTCATTGAAGTACGCGACCTGCGTCCCATCGGGGGAGATCCGTGGCCCGGTGCCACCCTCGGTCCCCGGCAACTCGCGCACCTCGGCGGTCTCAAGGCTGCGGATCCAGAGCGACGTCGAATCGCCGCGGCTCGCGGCGTAGACGACAAAGTTGCCCGCAGGGTCCACCGAGAGATTGCGCACCTGCGCGCCGTACGGCCCGATGCGGGAGCGGCTGCTGACGAGGTTCATCTTGGCGGTGTCGGGGAGACCAACATCGTAGACCGTCGGCCCGGACACCATGGGGCGTCGAAGCAGCGCCCAGGCGGCGACTGCCGCGAGCGCGAGCGTGGCGGCGCCGAGGATCATGCTGACGCGCCGATACGGTCCCGGCGCCGCTGCGGCCGCGGTGCGACGGGCAGTGGTCCGCATGCCGGTTGCCTGGCCTGCGAGGGCCGCGGCGAACTCCGCCGCGCTCGCGAAGCGGTCCACCGGCAGCTTGGCGAGTGCGGTGAGCACCGCATCCTCAACCGCCTCCGGGACGGTGTCGCGAGTGGCCGAGGGCGCCGTCGGCTTTTCAGTCATCACCTTGGCGACGATCGCCTGGGCCGACGCCCCGCTGAACGGCGGCTCGCCGGTGAGCATCTCGTAGAGCACGCAGCCGAGGGCGTAGACGTCGGTGCGGGCGTCGAGGTCGCGCTCGCCCATGGCCTGTTCGGGACTCATGTAGTAGGGCGTGCCGAGCGACATGCCGGTCTCGGTCATCCGGGTGCCCCCGGTGTTCGAGACCGCGAGCGCGATGCCGAAATCGGTCACCAGCGCCTGGCCATCATGCAGCATGATGTTCTCGGGCTTGATGTCGCGATGGATCACGCCGTGGCGATGGGCATAGTCGAGCGCACCGGCCACCTCCGCGGCCAGCCGCAGCGACTCGGCGATCGGCAGCTGTTTCTCGCGGCTGAGCCGGTCGCGCAGCGACTCGCCTTCCACGAACGGCATCACGTAGTAGGCGGTCCCGTCGACATCCCCCGAGTCGATGAGCCCGAGGATGTGCGGGTGCTGCAGATTGGCGATGGTCTTGATCTCGCGCAGGAACCGCTCGGCGCCGATCACCGCCGAGAGCTCGGGGCGCAGCACCTTGATGGCCACGTCCCGGTCATGGCGGAGGTCACGGGCCAGGTACACCGTGGCCATCCCGCCCTGGCCCAGCTCCCGCTCGATGCGGTAGCGATCGGCCAACGCCGACTTCAATCCCTCCACGCTCATCGGGTGCCCCTGCCGGCCAGCGTCGCGCGCGCTTCGGTGGCCCAGTTGTGCACCACGAGCAGGCGCTGGCGGTCGCCCTTCAGGACCAGCAGTCTCGTGCCATCCGGGGAGACGTCATAGTTGGCATGCGGCGATACATGCGGAAGGTAGACGTCGTCCATGAACACCCGTTGTCCGCTTGCATGAAACACCGGGCTCTCGGAGACATCCGCGATCCAGAACTTGTCGTCCGCGCGATAGAAGATATGGCGACCGTCACGCGTCCAGACCGGCTCGCTGCCGCTGCGGACGGACACCTGCACTCGGGGACCGGGGCCCGGCAGCGGTTGCACCATGACCTGGGGGTTGCCGCTCCCGGTGGTGACGTAGGCCACCCACCTGCCGTCCGGCGACACCCGGGCCTGCTCTTCGATGGCCGGCGTGTTCGCGATCGGATGCACCGCGCCTTTGCCGTCAATTCGCTGCATCATGACGTCGGAAACCGATGTGTCGACCTGATAGACCACCGATTGCCCGTCGGGCGTGATGACGCCCTCGAAGTAGTCGGCGCTGTCGCTCGCCACCAGCGGGGAAGCCGGCGCACTGGCATCGGCGGGCTGCCACCAGATGCCCGAGCGTCGGCTGCTGACCCTGCGGAAGACAACGCGCCGGCCGTCCGGTGACCACTCCGGCCGGTCGTTGATGGCGTCGCCAGAGGTGACTCGCGTGAGGCTGCCGGTTGCCACGTCAGTCACCCAGATGTCCGAGCTGTTGCCGCCCGCGATGCTGACGGCGACTCGCCGCCCGTCCGGGGAATAGCGGGGATCGGAGTAGGCGTGTGCGTCTGTCAGCAGGGGGACCTCGCTCCCCGGGGCGGCGAGGACCAGCCTGGACAGCTGGCCCATGCCCGAGTAGGCCAGCGAACCACTCGCCGAGAGGGCCGCGACGGCCGAGCCCCTGGCGGCAGTGGTCACGCCGCTGTCGAGCGTGACCGGCTGGCCACCTACCTCGCCCGTCTTGAGGTCGAGCGGCACGGCCAGGATCGTTCCGAACTGATCGGTGAAGACCAGCCTGCCGTCGATCATGCCGAGCGGAAAGGTGCCGCGCACGTCGAGGCGCCGGGCATGGCCCGAGGTCAGGTCGAGCAATCCGATGCGGACATCCTCGACCGCACCGGTTCCCCAGCTGGCATAGAGCACATGCCGCCCATCGGGCAGCGCGTGCGGATAGTACTGCCCCACCTCGCCCCTGGCGGTATCAAGGGTGCCAGCCGCCGCCGCGCCTCCCGCCACCGGCATGCGCATGAGCACTGGGGAGGAGGTTTGCGAGTAGACCAGCGTTCCATCAGGACTCCAGGCGTCCCACACCCCAGTGCTGGACTCGCCGACCAGCTGGGGTGCACCGCCGCTCAGGGCCACCTTCATGAATCGGCCGGCGACCCAGAAGACGATGAACGCGCCGTCGGGTGAGAACGTGGGTACGAAGCCGCCATCCGTACCCGGGATAACCCGGCCGAGCGCTTCGTCCATGCGCCGGACATAGATCTGGCGCATGCCCTTGGCGTTGATCACGCAGAAGGCGAGCGTGGATCCGTCGGGCGAGATGGCGAGATCGGGACTTTGCGAGTCCCAGAGGGCGGCCTGGTTGCCGTCGGCAAGATCCACTGAGAACCGCACCACATTGTCAGGTGGCGCATGCCGGAGCGCCGACCATTCGCGGTACCCGAACGCCAGTGCAGCCAGCAGCAGCGCCGCCAGCGCCCAGACGACTGGATGGCGCGCCGAGGCCTGCAGCGCGCCTTCGGGAGTGCGCTGGCGTGCGGCGCGGAAGCCGGACGGGGTGGCTGTCGACTTGCCCTGCAGGGCATCGATGAATTCCCGGGCCGAGCCGAAGCGATCGGCGGGAAGTTTCTGCAGGGCGGCATGGACCGCATCCTCGAGGGCCGGCGGCACCGTCTTGCGATAGGTGGTGAGCGGCTCGGGAGTCGCCGTCATCACCTTGGCGACGATGGCCTGCGCCGTGGGCCCGGTGAAGGGCGGCTCGCCGGCGAGCATCTCATAGAGCACGCAGCCCAGCGCATAGACATCGGTGCGGGCGTCGAGGTCGCGCTCGCCCATGGCCTGCTCGGGGCTCATGTAGTGCGGCGTGCCGAGACTCATGCCGGTCTCGGTCATCCGGGTGCTGCCGTCTGACCGACTCACGGCGAGCGCGATGCCGAAATCAGTCACCAGCGCCTGGCCATCATGCAGCATGATGTTCTCGGGCTTGATGTCCCGATGGATCACGCCGTGGCGATGGGCGTAGTCGAGCGCGCCGGCCACCTCGATGGCCAGCCTCAGGGCCTCGGCGATCGGCAGCTGCTTCTCGCGGCTCAGCCGGTCGCGCAGCGACTCACCTTCCACGAACGGCATCACATAGTAGGCCGTGCCGTCGAGATCACCCGAGTCGATCAGCCCCAGGATGTGCGGGTGCTGCAGGTTGGCGATGGTCTTGATCTCGCGCAGGAATCGCTCGGCGCCGATCACCGCCGAGAGTTCGGGGCGCAGCACCTTGATGGCGACATCACGATCGTGCTTGAGATCGCGCGCCAGGTACACCGTGGCCATGCCGCCCTGCCCGAGTTCACGCTCGATGCGGTAGCGGTCGGCGAGGGCGGCAGTGAGACGATCCGGCGTCATCGGGGATTCACCGGACCCAGGTACTTGTCAAGCCAGGCGAGCGTCTCGCCGATGAGGCGTGGGCGTGGTACATCGTGACCCCCCTCGTACACCACCCACTTCTTGTCGGCGGGTGCAGTACCCAGTCGCTCGTAGAAGGGACGCTGCGCAGTCTCCGTCGGGAAGAAGAAGTCATACTTGCCGTTCAGCATCAGCACCGGAATGTGGATGTGCGGCAGGTAGTTGATCGGGTCGACCTCCGGTCTCGGCCGCTCCATGGTGAGGCCGGCGACATACAGGACCGCCGCCTTGACCCGCGGTTCGACCGCCGGAATGATCCCGCCCATGTTGGCGCCCCAGCTGTAGCCGAAGTAGGCAAACCGGGTGCTGTCCATGTCTGGCCGGCTGCCGAGGTAGTCGAGGGTCCGCCGGAAGTCCTTCCCCCACATGATGACGTGATCCCGCCAGAAGATGGACTTGTCGGGGATGTCGCTCGTGAGGCTGTCGGACCGTTCGTAGGTGCTCCTGTAGATCGGCAGCACGAACGCACGTCCGCTCTTCACCACGAAGCTTGGCGTCATGTCGCGCCGCGCGGCGCTGGTGCGGGTGTTGATCGCGCCGGAGCCGGGGAAGAACACGATGGGCTGGTACGGTGGCGTGCCGCTCCTGGGGAGGAAGACCCATGCTTGCATCCGCTCTCCGCCGTACGCGGCGTTGAAGCTCACGAATTGGGCAATCCACTCGTCACTGCTCGAGTCCACGCGCTCGACCCGGGGCTGGAGCGGGAGCGGATCGTAATCGAACTGGTGGCGGTAGCCCTCGACCACCGCATCCGGGACCGACGCGACCTTCGTGTAATCGGTAAACGACCGCACCAGCGGTCGCCGCGCGAGCGCGAGATTGCTGTCCGCGGAGTCGTATCGCGCGAGCCGGATGCCGTTGATCGCCGAGCGATCCATCGGCGGCTGCGCATAGGCGTCGACGAACGCGTAGGTGGGGTCGCTCCAACCGCCTCCCTCGATGTAGCGCTCGCCGCTGGCCGCCTCCTCGTTGTAGCACCACTCGCGCACATTGCCCGCCATGTCGGAGGCACCGACGAAGCTCACGGCGCGCGGCGTCCCGACGCGCCACGGCCCGGTGCCCTGCAGGTTGCTCAGCGGCACGATGGCGGACGAGAGCCAGATGCCCGCGGCGCGGGCCCAATGGTACACGGTGGGAAGCGACTTCCCCTTCCACTTGGCATACGCGGCGGCCTCGTACCAGCTCACGCCGCCGACCGGCATGTCCGCCTGTCCGGACGGATAGTCCCCGCCAACCCACGTCGAGGGTCCCGGGCGTCCCGTCTGGTCGACCAGGCGGGCCATCGCCTGCTGCCAGGTGAGTGTGCGGTTGCCCTCCCTGAACGGAAAGTCCCACCAGGTGCTGTCGCGATACCCGCCTGCCTCCACGAACGCCTTGTACTGGCGATTGGTCGTCTCGTATCGATCGATCTTCCAGTCGCGGAGCGAGAGCTCGGGTGAGCCTTCCGTGCCGACGAGAAAGGTGTTGTACCGGGGCCCGCCGGCGACGGCGATCATCGCCGAATCCGGATCGGCGACGGTCTGAAGCATCAGCGGATAGGCGTGGTAAAGGCCGGTCGTGTACAAGGTCCGGTACCCCGGCTCCTCGAAACGATAGAGGCCGGTCTGGAACGGGAGTTCCGTCGAATCGACCGGTGTCGTCCCGATGTAGTGCCAGATGCTGGTGTCCCTGAGAGATGCCCGGTACACCATGGCACCGGCCGGGCGGGTAATGATCGTGGGCCGGCGACCGTGACTCAACTGGGTGAATCGTTTCGCAAGAATCGTGTCGCGAGGCGCGATCGCCTTGGCACGGAGGCCCACGTACCAGGCGCTGTCCATCTGGCCGTCGTCGATCATCCGCCCCATCTCGGGGATCGCCGTCTCGCTCACCCAGGCGTGACGCTGCATCTTCCGGACGCCCAGGAGCGCCACGGCAGCCACCCCGGCCACGGCGATGACCGCCAGCGCGATCTTCCGCCGCCGAGCCGCACGGCTGACACCCGGGACCATCGCGGTCCCGCCGGGTGTCACCAGCGCATCGAAGGCGGCGAGCAGCTCGTCCGCATTCTGGTACCGGCGGTCGGGATCCTTCGTCAGGCACCGCATCACGATGGCCGCGATGGCTGGCGGAACGGAGTCCGACAGTGGAGCGGGGGGCGTGAGGACGTGCGCCGTCATGACTGCCTGCGGCGTGCCCGTGAACGGTGGTGCACCGGAGAGGAGCTCGTACGCCATGGCGCCCAGGCTGTAGATATCGGCGCGGGCGTCGATCGATGGATCGGCCGCGGCCTGTTCCGGCGCCATGTATGCCGGTGTACCCACCGAGATGCCGATCTCGGTGAGGGTCGCTGAAGCGCTGCCGGACGCGTCGCTGTGGCCGGCCGCGAGCGCCTTGGCCACGCCGAAGTCCATCAACAGTGCATGCCCCTCGGCGAGCATGACGTTGTCGGGCTTGATGTCGCGATGGACCACACCATGGCGGTGGGCGTGCGCCAGGCCGTCGGTGACCTCCCGCAGCAGGCGCGTGGCCCCGGCCGGCGACATCGCGCCGTCGCGCGCGAGCCGGTCGCGCAGCGATTCGCCGCGCACGAACGGCATCACGTAATAGAGAAGGCCGTCGGCATCGCCCGAGTCCAGCAGCGGAAGGATGTGCGGGGACTGCAGGTGGGCGGCAATCCGGATCTCGCGCAGGAACCGCTCGGCGCCCAGCACGGCGGCCAGTTCCGGTTTGAGCACCTTGATCGCCACCTGGCGGCCGTGCTTCAGGTCCTCCGCCAGATACACCGTGGCCATGCCGCCCTGACCCAGCTCCCGCTCGATCGTGTAGCGGTCGGCGAGGGCGGCCCGGAGCGTGTCGAGGCTCATGATGCCGCTCATCGCAGACTGTCCACGGTGTAGAGCAGCGATGTGTAGACCAGCTGGTCGTACGCGTACACCTGCGGATCGTCGGCCAGGGTCGGCCAGAACATGCCGCGCACCCCGCCGAGATCGCGGGAGGCGGCAGTGAACAGCGGGCCACGCTCACCGGTCAGGGGGTCGATGCGGTCGAATTGCGGGGGCGCGACCGACCCGGAATTGGCCCATACCCAGACCTCCCGTCCATCCGGGCTCCAGCGCACCAGATAGTCTCCGGGACGGACGCCGAGCGCCCGGCGTGGCGCCCCTCCCCCCAGCGGATAGAGCGCCACACTGTCGCCGACCTGGGCCAGCACACTGCGGCCGTCCGGCGAGACGATCCCCTGCGACGTTCCGAGCGGCGTGACCGGGGTGAGGATTCCCCGCGGCAGCGAGTCCACGTAACAACGCCCGGCCTGCCCCGACTCCGTGCCGCAGAAGAACGCGATGGTGTCGCTCCCGGCGAGGCGAACGTCACCGGCGGACGCGTCGAATGCCTGCAACTGTCCGGCATCGATGCGCCGCGCCGTGCCCGGCCCCGTCGGGTAGAGCATGAGCCTGGGGGGCGTCGTGATCACCCCGGCCAGAACGAGCCCGCCGTCCGGGGACACCGCCAGCGGCGTTCCCTCGCCGAGGCGGCCCGGCGGCGAGCCGTTCGTGCCCCGGCGCAGCACCGAATAGTGGGAACCTCCCATGCCGCTCATGTCGCTGAACATGAGATACCGTCCGTCCCGGCTGAGGACCGGCCGGGCCGAAAGGTTACGCAGCCCGAGGTTCGTCTCCTCGGTGGCGCCCGGCCCCCGCCCGACGACGCGGTACATTTGCCGGTCATCGGTAAGCAGCACCCGGCCCTGCGGGGAGACGTCCTGTACCGTCAGGCCGCCGGTGCCGGAGAGGGCCCAGCGGTCCTGCCCCGACCGGGCGAGCTCACGCAGCGCGTAGCCGGCAACGCCGGCACTTGCGTCGCCCGCGGCCGAGTAGAGGATGGTCTTCCCGTCCGGCCGCCACGCGATCCCTTCGATGCTGGGGTAGTCTCCCGACCGTACCAGCTGTTGCCCCGCACGGTCGGCGATGACGGCATACCCGCGGTCGTCGAACCTGGCGGGGTGCTGGAGATACGCGATCGCGTCTCCCGAGGGCGAGATCCTGGGGTCGGACAGATAGCCCTGGGACCGGACCAGGACCGTCCCCACCGGGTACTCCAGCAGGTCGGTGCCGCTGCTGTCCCGAATCACCGCCATGCTCTTCCCGTCCGGGCCCCAGTCGGCCTCGCGCACGCCGGTCGTCACCTCGTGGGGCGCCTCGCCCCCAAGCGACAGGGTCGCCAGCGTGCCGGTAAAGAGCCGGTGCCGTCCGACGTAGCGTGCATGCGTGAGGACGGCGAGCTCACCGGCCTGTGAGACGTTCAGCAGGTGTGTCGAATCCGGTCCGAACGGGGCGGGGTCCGGATGATCGGGCCGGATGACGTACAGGTGCGACTCCGTTCCAACGTCGGGCGTGCCGCTGAACACCATCGTCTTCCCATCGGGCATGAAGCGCGCATTGAAGATCGTACGCGCATCGAACGTCTGGGCCGTGAACCACGGCGCCGAGGCCGGTGCCCCATGGCGGGGCAGGGCGACGGCCAGCAGTACCGCTCCCGCGGCCACCGCGACCGTGCCCCACCACCAGGGACTGCGCAGCAAGGGCCGGAAGCCCGGCGCGGTGGGCGACAACGCGCCACCCGCGCCCGGGCGCGCGGGCCTGAAGTGGGGATCCGCCAGCGCCGCGGCGAACTCCTTCGCCGTTGCAAACCGGTCGGCCGGCACCTTCTCCAGCGCGTGGTTCACCGCCGCCGCCACATTGGGCGGAACCGACCGGCGCGCCTTGGTCACCGGGGCGGGGTCCCCGGTCACGATCTTCATGATGATCTGCTGCACCGTGGCCCCAGTGTGTGGCGGGTCCCCGGTCAGCATCTCGTACAGCACCGCGCCGAGCGAGTAGATGTCCGAGCGGCTGGTGAGCTCTTTCTCGGCCGTCGCCTGTTCGGGCGACATGTAGTGCGGTGTGCCCAGGGACAGGCCCGTCTCGGTCATCCGGCCGCCCGCCGCGGCACTCACCGCCAGGGCGATCCCGAAATCCGCCACCATCGGCCGGCCGTCGTGCAGCAGGATGTTCTCGGGTTTGATGTCGCGGTGAATCACCCCGTGCCGGTGGGCATAATCCAGCGCATCCGCCACCTCCGTGGTGATCCGGACTGCTTCGTCCACACTGAGCTGGGTCTCCCGGTTGAGCTTGTCCCGCAGGGTCTCGCCCTCGACGTAGGGCATGACGTAGTACAGGAGGTCTACGGTCGACTGTCGACCGTCGACCGTCGACCGTTGACTGTCGACCCTGGCTATTCCCGAATCAAACAGCGGGAGAATGTGCGGATGCGAGAGTGCCGCGGTGGTCTTGATCTCGACCACGAAGCGCTCGGCCCCGATTACGGCGGCGAGCTCGGGCTTGAGGACCTTGATGCGCGACCTTGCGATCGTGCTTGAGGTCCTCGGCAAGATAGACCGTGGCCATGCCGCCCTGCCCGAGCTCACGCTCGATGCGGTAGCGGTCCGCGAGCGATGCGCGGAGCAACTCGAGGCTCATTGGCGGAGCTCCGGATAGTCGGCCAGCCAGTTGTCGATCCGGATCACCTGCGGGATGCCGCCGGTCCCGACCATCACGAAACGCTGTCCGTCGGCATCCACGTCGTAGTTCTTGTGGAACGCGGTGCTGATGTAGTACGGTGTGGTCTGGAACAGCGGCACCGGAGCCCCGACCTCGAGGGTTGGGGTGGTCCGGATGCGCACCGACATCAGCATCTCCTCCGGCCCCACGAAGAAGAGTTCGCCACTCCGACGCGACCAGCGCGGCTGCCGTCCGCCTCGTGCCGAGACCTGAATCCGGCGGTCCTCGACATTGGGGAACGGCCGGATGTACACCTCGAAGATTCCCGACTCGCTCGAGGCATAGGCCAACCACTTCCCATCCGGCGAGAACTCCGGCGTGACATCGGATGAGGGAGAGGTGACGACCGGGATTGCCGGCTCGTCACTGCCCATCAGCTTGGCGTAGATGTCCGACCCGTTCTCCGCCTCCACCGAGGTTCGGAAGACCATCCATCGGCCATCGGGCGACCAGATCGCATCGGCGACCCCCCGGGGCTCATCCACCGTCGGGGTCGGATCACCGACTCCGTCGTCGCGCACCTGCAGCACCGAGTCCTTGCCGCCACTGCGGTAGAACAGCAGCGAGCGCCCGTTCGGGTGCCATGCCGGCCTGAGGTTGTTCCGTCCACCGATCGGGCGGACCACCTGCGTGGCGGGCCCCTCGTCCAACTGCTTTACCTCGAGCGCATGCCCCACCGACATGGCGAGCCGGCGACCGTCGGGAGAAAGGGCCGGGGACTCGGCAACGGGCGTCCGCCAGGCGGGGTCGATTTGCCGGGCAACACCGCTCCGATCGACCCAGTAGGCCCTCCGCGCGGCGCCGCCGTCGCGCCAGTAAAGCATCGAGCCGCTCGCCGAGAAGGCGGCATCGGCAATGGTGACGCCATTGTTCCGCAAGTCGGAGGCGAGCAACACCGGATTGCCGCGGAGCTCGAGCCGCTCGAGATCGAAGGCCACCCCGTACACCTGTCGGCCGTCGGTTGAGAAGATGAATGCGCCGGTGGGGAGGATGGCGACGGGGATGCCCTCAGTCAGGTGTCGCGGCTCGGAGCTCCCCGCGGGGAGTGCGAGCAACTCGAGCGGGCCGGAGCCCCGCTGCCGGGTGAACACCACCCCTCGACCGCCCGGTACAGCCACTGGCCACCGGTCGGCGGTGGCCCGGCTGGCCTCGGGGCTCGTCAGGGTGTCGATGCGCCCGCCTGCACCCGGTATCCGGAAAATGCCCCCCAGCCTGGAGTAGTAGATGTAGCCATCATCACCCCAGGAGGCGCCGATGAACACCGAGTCGGCCACCAGTGTGCGGGGTGTCCCGCCCGAGAGTGGAATGGTCTGGAGCGCACCCTGGGAGAACACCGATCGCACGTAGGTCAGCTGGGAGCCGTCCGGCGAGAACTCGGGCCACCGGGCATCGGTTGTGCCCGGAATCTCGACGGGGTCGAGCTGGTTGAGCCGCTTGAGCAGCAGGTGGGTCGTCGATCCGCTGCCCGCTGCACCGGCAGTGGGGAACACGACATCGCGGCCATCAGGGGAGATGGCGAAGGTGCGTCCGACGATCGAGGCCGGTGCGAGGGAGTCCGGGAAGCTCAGGTACTCCTTGTGACTCTCGTCGGTTGTCGATGACGCAACACCGCCAGCGATCACCCCCCAGCCCGCGAGGACCGTCACCGCCGCCAGTGCCGCGATGCTGCGCCAATCGCGGAGCCAGCGCCCCGTGGTGGCTGGCCGGTCCCGCACGATCCCGCTGGTGCGGCGCGTCCCCGTGCCGTTCCCCGAGAGTGCCTCGGCGAACTCCCTGGCCGAGGCGAAGCGATCGGCCGGCAGGCGCTGGATCGCGGTGTGCACCGCATCCTCGACTCCCGGCGGCACCGTCTTCCGGTAGGTGGTGACCGGCTCGGGCGTCGCGGTCATCACCTTGGCGATGATTGACTGCGCCGTGGGACCCGAGAACGGCGGCTCGCCGGCGAGCATCTCGTAGAGCACGCAGCCGAGGGCATAGATGTCGGTGCGGGCGTCGAGGTCCCGCTCGCCCATGGCTTGCTCGGGGCTCATGTAGTGCGGCGTGCCGAGCGACATCCCTGTTTCGGTCATGCGGGTGCCGCCATCGGAACGGCTCACGGCGAGCGCGATGCCAAAGTCCGCCACCAGCGCCTGCCCGTCATGCAGCAGGATGTTCTCGGGCTTGATGTCGCGGTGGATCACCCCGTGTCGGTGGGCGTAGTCCAGGGCGCTCGCCACTTCGCTCGCGATGCGGACGGCCTCGGGAATGGGGAGTTGCTTCTCGCGGGTCAGCCGGTCACGCAGCGATTCGCCTTCCACGAACGGCATCACGTAGTAGGCGGTCCCGTCGAGATCACCCGAGTCGATGAGCCCCAGGATGTGCGGGTGCTGCAGGTTGGCGATGGTCTTGATCTCGCGCAGGAATCGCTCGGCGCCGATCACGGCCGAGAGCTCGGGGCGCAGCACCTTGATGGCGACATCTCGCTCGTGCCTGAGGTCACGAGCGAGATAGACCGTGGCCATGCCGCCAGCGCCCAGTTCGCGCACGATGGTGTAGCGGTCGTTCAGTGCGGCGGCGAGGCGCTCAGGCATCGTGCTCACCGGATACCGTCCACGGTGAACAGCCGAGACATGTAAGGGTACTCGTCGAACACATAGCTGTGCGGGTCGTCGGCCAGGCTGAGGAAGGCAACGGCCCGCACGTCGGTCAGGTCGCGCGGGATAATGTCCACGAGCGACTTGCGAGCGCCGGTGACGGGATTGACCCGATCAACGTGCAGCGGCGAGATCGCGTAGGGATTGGCCCAGACCCAGACCTCGTTCCCATCCGGGTTCCACCGGATCGGAAAATCCTCGGCGCGGAAACCGAGAGCAGGCTCTGACGGGCCGCCGTCAGTCAGGTAGATCCTGAAGCTGTCCGCGATGGCCAGCACCCGGCTCCCGTCGGGTGACAGCCACCCGCGAGTCGTCCCCGGAGGGGTGACCGGAGTGATGGTGCCGGCGGGGAGGGTCTTGATGTAGCAGCGTGATGCCTGGTCTCGCTCCGCAGCGCAGAAGAAGACCGTGGAGTCTCGCGCAGTGACCGTGATGTAACCGGCATACGCGAGTGACTGGAACTGACCCGAGTCGAGCCGCTGTGCGCTGCCGGGGCCCGTCGGGTAGAGCATGAGCTTGGGCGGAGTGGAGAACACCAGTGCCAGGACGAGGCCGTTGTCGGCGGAAACGGCGGCCGGCTCACCTTCACCAAGCGGGATGGGAGGTGAGCCGTCGGTTCCGCGCCACAGCACCGTGTAATTGGGGCCGCCGAACGCGCCCTCGTCCGCAAACGCCAGGTACCGGCCGTCCCGGCTCATGTTCCCCACGGTGGACAGGTCACGGACACCCAAGGTCGTCTCTTCCGAGTCCCCCCGTCCTCGGCCAACCAGCACAAACGGCGTCTTGTCCTCGCTCACCAGCAGGCGGCCCGTCGGCGAGACATCCTGCACGATCAGGTTGCCGGCGCCGGACAGCACCAGCCGGTCTCGCCCGGAGCGGCTCAATGCACGGACCTGGTATTGGCTTCCTTGGCCGGTACCGGCGCCGGAATAGAAGATGCCGCTGCCGTCGGGCTGCCAGGCGATGCCCTCGAGGCCCCAGTGTTCGGGGGATTGCGCCACGGTACGGCCTGCGCGGTCGACGATGACAGCGGTTCCACGGTCGTCATACCTGCCCGGGTGATAGAAGTACGCCACCGCATCGCCCGACGGCGACACGGCCGGGTCCGAGAGGTACCCGACCGACCGGGCGAGCACCGTATGCACGGGATACTCGAGCAGGTCGGTGCCGAGGCTGTCCCGGACAACTGCCATGCTCGTGTCATCGGGCGCCCAGTCGGCTTCCCGCACACCGGCCGCCAGCTCGCGCGGCGCCTCGCCTCCCAGTGACATGGTCGCAAGCGTGCCGAGGAACAGCCGGTGGGCGAGGTATTTCGCGTGGGTGAGTATCGCCAGCTTTCCACTCCTCGACACGCTCAGCAGGTGCGTCGAGTCCGGCCCGACCGCGACGGGATCGGGATGATCGGAACGGATCACGAGGAGCCGAGGGGTCTGGCCCACCGCCGGCATGGCGTCGTACACCATCGTCTGGCCATCGGGGGCAAACCGCGCATTGAAGATCGATTGTGACTCGAACGTCCACGGCGTGAAGCTCGGCACCGGCACTGACGTTCTCGAGTGGTTTGCGATCACGGCCAGCGTAACGGCCGCCACCACAATGGCGGCGGCGGCCCACGACCAGGGGCTCCGAACCCAGCTCCGGAAGGTGCGGAGACTGGCACCTGCGGCGCTCAGTCCGGCCGCGGATTCGGTTGTGCTGAAGTGGAGATCGACCAGCGCCTCGGCGAAGGCCCTGGCGGAGTCGAAGCGATCGGCGGGCAGTTTCTCCAGCGCCTTGTCGAGGGCGGCCGCCACGTTGGGCGGCACATGCTTCCGCAGCGTCGTGACCGGTGCGGCGTCCTCCGCCACGATCTTCATGATGATCTGCTGCGCCGATGCGCCGGTATGGGGCGGATTGCCGGTCAGCATCTCGAAGAGAACGGAGGCCAGCGAGTAGACGTCGCTCCGGGGACCGATCTCCTTGTCCGCGGTGGCCTGCTCGGGGCTCATGTAGTGGGGCGTGCCGAGACTCAGCCCGGTCTCGGTCATTCGCCCGCCAGCGGCGGCACTCACGGCCAGGGCGATCCCGAAGTCCGCCACCATCGCATGGCCGCCATGCAACAGGATGTTCTCCGGCTTGACGTCGCGGTGGACGATCCCGTGCTCGTGGGCGTACTGGAGTGCGTCGAGCACTTCGCGCGCGATTCGCACGGCCTCATCGATTCCGAGTTGCGTCTCGCGATCGAGCCTGCTGCGGAGGGTCTCGCCGTCGATGAACGGCATGACATAGTAGAGCACGGTCGTCGGTCGACGGTCGTCGGTCGACGAGTCCATCGTGGCCGTTCCGGAATCGAAGAGAGGCAGAATATTGGGATGCTGGAGTGCTGCGGTGGTCTTGATCTCGACCACGAAGCGCTCGGCGCCGAGCACCGCGGCGAGCTCGGGCTTCAGCACCTTGATGGCGACCTCGCGGTCGTGCTTGAGGTCGTGGGCCAAGTAGACCGTGGCCATCCCGCCGGCCCCGAGCTCGCGCTCGAGGCGATAACGGTCCGACAGCGCGGCGGCGAGCCGGCTGAACCCGCTCATTCCTTCACCGTCGCCGCCAGAGCGGCGAACCAGTGCTCCACCAGGACCACGCTCTGCCCGGCCAGTCCCGTTCTCCCCTTCTGCTGCTGAAACAGGAACGTGCGTTCCCCCGGCTCGACGACATACGCCTGGTGGAACGGATCGATCGTGAACCCGCCGGTTCCGAAGAGCGGGTGCACGCCGGCAACCTCAAGCGTCGGCCTGGCCTGGATCTGCGCCACCATGAGCCGGCTGCCGGTGGGGTCGACATAGAACAGCTCCGTTCCGTCGGACGACCATTCGGGCTGGTACCCGCCCCCGTTCGACACCTGCCAGCGGCCATCACCGGTATTGGGAAAGGGACGGATGTACACCTCGTTCCTTCCTGATTCATTGGAGGCGTACGCCAGCCATTTCGAATCGGGCGACAGTGCGGGATTGAGTTCGGTGAACGGGGTCGCCACCAGCGGGGCGGGCGTGGAGTCGCCGCCCAGGCGAACCCCGACCAGGTCTCCCGCGCCCGCGCTGCCGTTGTCGGTCCGCAGCAGCAGCCAGCGGCCATCGGCAGACCACTCCGCCTCCTGCACGGGGCGGTCGAGTTTGGCCAGGAGCCGGTCGGTGCCGGTGCCGTCGGCGGCACGGGCGTAGACATTTCCGCCGTTGCCGCTGTCGCGGATGAAGGCGATGGCGCGGCCGTCGGGCGACCAGGTTGGGCGCCGGTCCTGCGCGCCGAAGGTGAGCCGCGTCAAGGGGCCGCGGTCGAGCTGCTTGACCCAGATGCTCAGCGCGCCGCTGCCGGGACCTGCACCCATCGCGAGCCGCCGCCCGTCCGGCGAGAGGGCCATCGAGTTGATTGCGGCGCTCCAGCCGGAATCGACCGGCGTCGCAATTCCCTCACGATTCACCCGCATCAGCTGCATCTCGGTACTGCCGGTGCCGCGGCGGTACATCATGGCTCCCGCCGGAGACCAGGCCAGCATCGGTACCGGTCCCATGATCAGGACGTTTTGCAGCACCCGTACAGCCGTTCCGGTGACCTCGAGCTTGCCGAGGTCGAACGGTGCGGCGAGCGCGACGCCGTCGCGGCGAACGTACAGCAGCCGGCCGTCGGGCAGGTACCAGCCGCCAAAGGCGCCGTCCACCACAAGCTTCTGCCGGCCGGTTCGGAAATCGAGAGCATGCACGCTGGTGGTGAGGCACCCCGAGCTGCAAGCGCCGAAGAGCACGCCGCGCGCGCGGGGGAGGGGCTCGATGTTGTACAGCCCGTATCCGGCCAGGGCGGAGTCGGCCATCACCAGCGACGACGCGCCGCCGTCGGCGCTGACTCGGCGCAGTTCGTTGCCGCTTCCACCGGTGTAGACCAGCGTCCCGTCACTCAGCCAGGCGACCTTGAACTGCTGCGATGGCGCCGAATCGGCAACGGTGATCGGCGTGCCACCGGTGAGCCGAATCTTCCTGAGCTGTCCGTCGGCCAGGAACGCGAGCCATTTCCCATCGGGCGAGAATGTCACGCCGTTCCCGCGCTGGGTCCCCGGGACCGAGACCGGATCGAGCTCGTCCTGGGACTTGATCCAGATCAGACCGTCCTGCCGGTCGTCCTTGAACGCCATGAGGCGGCCGTCGGGCGAGAAGGCCATCGATAGGATCGTGCTGCCGAGCCCCAGCGAATCGCCCAGGGTGATGTAGTTCCAGGCCGGTGCGGCCGGTTGCGGGCGGCCGAGCCAGCCCCACGCCGCCACCACGGCGGCCAGCACAACGACGGCCCACGGTGCGGCCGAGATCCAGCGTGAGCGCGCCGAACGCGGCCGCGCCGCGCCGGTCGCCCAGGCGTCCGGCTCCGCCCCCCGGCCGTTCAGCGCATCGGCGAACTCCGCCGCGCTGGCGAACCGGTCGGCCGGCAACTTCTCCAGCGCTTTATTGGTGGCCCACTCGACGCGGGGCGGGACCGACTTCCGCTGCAACGTGAGCGAGCGGGGCTCCTCGGTCATGACCCGGGCGACGATGGCCTGCGCGGTGGGGCCGGTGAACGGGGGCTCGCCCACCAGCATTTCATAGGTGACCGCACCGAGCGCGTAGACGTCCGAGCGGGGGCCGATCTCACGTTCGCCCATCGCCTGCTCGGGCGACATGTACGTCGGCGTGCCGAGCGACATCCCCGTCTCGGTCATGCGGGTGCCACCGCCGGCACTGCTCACGGCCAGCGCGATTCCGAAATCGGCCACCAGCGCGTTGCCGTCGTGCAGGAGGATATTTTCCGGCTTGATGTCGCGGTGGATGACGCCGTGGCGGTGCGCGTAGTCGAGGGCGGCGGCCACCTCGGTGGCAATTCGCACGGCCTCGGCGACCGCGAGCTGCTTTTCGCGGGTGAGCCGGTCGCGGAGACTTTCCCCTTCGACGTAGGGCATGACGTAGTACGCCGTTCCGTCCACCTCGCCCGAATCGATCAAGCCGAGAATGTGGGGGTGCTGCAGGGCGGCGATGGTCTGAATTTCCCGCACGAAGCGATCGGCCCCGATCACCGCCGCGAGTTCCGGCCGCAGCACCTTGATGGCCACCTGCCGCCGATGCCTCAGATCCTCTGCCAGATATACCGTGGCCATCCCGCCGGCCCCGAGTTCGCGCTCGACGCCATAACGGTCCGACAGCGCGGCGGCGAGCCGTGCCAAGGGGTCCCTCAGGTGTACTCCTGATCGGTGATCTGGAACAATACGTCCGTCTGGCCGGAGCGGCTACCACTCCTGGCCCACAGCGCCCTTCCGTCCCTCGAACCTGGCGAGTGAGCATTCGGCGGTGTTTCCGGACGCTGGCCATCCTCGACGGGTGTCAAAGGCTTATTATTGAGACTGATGGAAGACACCATCAGACAGCCGCTTCGAATTTCCATTCGTCACCATCCCCGCCCGCCCGGTCCCGGGGAAGTGCGTCGCTGACTCCTGTTCCAAGGCGGTAGGCATGGCTGCAACCGACGTTTCACATCCCGACTACTACCACAAGGTGGTTGACTGCCAGTGGGCCTGTCCGGCCCACACCAACGTCCCCGGCTACCTCCGGCTGATCGCGCTGGGCCGCTACGACGACGCCTACATGCTCAACCGGGAGTCGAACGTCTTCCCGGGAATCCTGGGCCGCACCTGCGACCGCCCCTGCGAGCCGGCCTGCCGCCGGGGCCGGATCGACGACAAGCCGGTCGCGATTTGCCGCCTCAAGCGGGTCGCTGCCGACCGCCGCGGCGACATCACCGATCGCCTCCCGACCGGCGCCAGCGAGAAGAACGGCAAGCGGATCGCCTGTGTGGGTGCCGGCCCGGCCTCGCTTACGGTGGCCAACGACCTCCTCCCGCTGGGCTACGAGGTCACCATCTTCGAGCAGAACCCGACGCCCGGCGGCCTGATGCGGATCAACATTCCCGCATTCCGCCTCCCCCATCAGGTGCTGGATGAGGAATGTGACTACGTGATCCGGATGGGCGCCGGGATGCGCTACGACACCCCGATCACCAGCATGAAGGCGCTGCTCGAGGAGGGCTACGACGCGGTGTTTGTGGGGAGCGGGGCGCCCAAGGGGAAAGAACTCGACCTTCCCGGCCGCTGGGACGCGCCCGACCAGGTCCACATCGGGATCGAGTGGCTCGCCAACATCCACTTCGGTCACGTGACCGCAATCGAGCCGCGGGTGCTGATCATCGGTGTCGGCAACACCGCCATGGACTGCTGCCGCAGTGCCAAGCGCCTCGGCGCCACCGACGTGAAGGTGATCGCGCGGCGCGGCCGCAAGCACTTCAAGGCGTCGCCCTGGGAGCTGGAGGATGCCGAGGAGGAGCTGGTCGAGATCATCGAGAACCACCAGCCAAGCCGGTTCGTGGTCGAGGACGGCCGGCTCACCGGGCTGGAATTCGACGTGCTCGAGTGGGCCGAGGACGAGACCGGCCGGCAGCGGAGCAGGGTGCTCCGGCAGGAAGTCATTCCCTGCGACGCGGTGGTGCTCGCGATCGGCCAGGACAACGCCTTTCCGTGGATCGAGCGTGACGTCGGGATCGAGTTTGGCGAGTGGGAGATGCCGGTGGTGGACCGCACCACCTTCCAGTCCACGCGGCCCGGCATCTTCTTCGGCGGTGACGCGGCATGGGGCCCGGAGAACATCATCTGGGCCGTGGCCCACGGGCACGAAGCGGCGATCTCGATTCACGCGCACTGCGAGGGCCGCAACCTGCCCGACCGGCCGCCGCAGGGGATGACGCTGGCAAGCGCCAAGGTGGGGATGCAGAGCTGGTCATACGACAACGATTACGATCCCGACAAGCGCCAGCGGATGACCCATGAGGACCTCTCGACCCGGTTCCGCGACATCGGCATCGAGGTGGAGCTGGGCTTCACCCCCGAGCAGGCGGCGATCGAAGTGCAGCGCTGCCTCAACTGCGACATCCAGACCCACTTCACGGCACCGCTCTGCATCGAGTGCGACGCCTGTGTCGATGTCTGCCCCACCCGCTGCCTCACCATCACGACCAACGACTCACCCATCGACGAGTTGCGCCAGCGGCTCTCGGCACCGGCGCTGAACCTGGCCCAGGAGATCTACGTCTCCGGCGCGCTGCCACAGACCCGCCGGGTGATGGTCAAGGACGAGGACGTGTGTGTGCACTGCGGCCTCTGCGCCGAGCGGTGCCCCACCGCGGCGTGGGACATGCGAACGTTCGACCTGCAGCTGCCCTACGCGGGGCACGAGGCAATGGCACGATGAGCGGCATCAACGACTTCGCGTTCAAGATCGGCACCGTCAACGGCACCGGCTCCGCCAGCGCCAATTCCCTGCTGATGCAGGCCATCTTCCGGATGGGAATCCCGGTGACGGGCAAGAATGTCTTCCCGAGCAACATCCAGGGGCTGCCCACCTGGTATGAAATGCGGGTCAGCGGCGACGGCTGGACCGCGCGGCCGTCGGCACTCGACCTGATGGTGGCGCTCAACCCGGCGACGTACGACCGGGACATCGCAGCGGTGCGGCCGGGCGGCTTCTTTCTCTACGACTCGAGCTGGCCGCTCGATCCCGGCCTGGTGCGCGAACATGTCACGATCCTCGGCGTGCCGTTCGGGCGGATGTGCGTGGAGGCATTCGAGCGCGACCGGGACCGCACCCTGATGCGCAACATCGTGTACGCCGGCGCGCTGGCGGCGCTGCTCGACATCGACATGGAGGTCGTGGCCGGGATGCTGGATGAGAAGTTCGCGAAGAAGCAGCGGCTCCTCGACGCCAACCACCAGGCGATCCGGATGGGATACGACTACACCCGCGAGCATTGCGACTGCCCGCTGCCGTTCCACCTGCAGCGAATGAACGGGACCAGCGACCACGTGCTGCTGGACGGCAACACCGCCTGCGCCCTCGGTGCGGTCTATGCCGGCGCGACGGTCGGGGCCTGGTATCCGATCACCCCGTCGACATCGCTGATGGAGGCGTTCACCGCATTCTGCCGGGAGTTCCGGACCGACCCGGTCACCGGCGAGCACCGCTACGCGATCGTGCAGGCCGAGGACGAGCTGGCGGCCGCCGGGATCGCGATCGGGGCGGGGTGGGCCGGCGCCAGGGCGTTCACCAACACCTCCGGGCCCGGGATCTCGCTGATGCAGGAGTTCATCGGGCTCGCCTACTATACCGAAATTCCGGCGGTCTTCTTTGACATCCAGCGCTGCGGTCCGTCAACCGGGATGCCGACGCGGACGCAGCAGGGCGACCTGCTGATGCTGGCCTATGCCTCGCACGGCGACACCAGGCACCCGGTGCTCTACCCGGCCAACCCGGCAGAGTGCTTCGAGATGAGCGTCAAGGCGTTCGATATCGCCGAGCGCTTCCAGACGCCGGTGTTCGTCGCCTCCGACCTCGACATCGGGATGAACGACTGGATGACGCCGCGGCTGGGCTGGAACGACGACTATCGCCCGGATCGGGGCAAGGTGCTCGATGCTGCCGCGCTCGAGGCGCTGCCCCGCTTTTCCCGCTACCTGGATGTTGATGGTGACGGGATTGCGGCCCGGACCCTGCCTGGAGTCGGGGCCAAGGGGGCCTACTTCGTGCGCGGCTCGGGTCATGACAAGCACGCCGGGTACACCGAGGACGCCGACGCGTACCAGGAAGTGGTCGACCGGCTCAAGCGCAAGGTCGACGGCGCGGCGGCGGCGGTGCCGGCACCGGTGTTCGACCGGGAACCGGGCGCCACCATCGGCCTGGTGACGATCGGCGGTTGTGATGCGGCGGTGCGCGAGGCGGTGGCGACGCTCCGCTTGCAGGGGCTCCGGCTCGACCTGATGCGGATCCGCGGCTTCCCGTTCAGCGGCGAGGTGGCGGCGTTCCTGGCCGAGCACGACCAGCTCTTCGTGATCGAGCAGAACCGCGACGCGCAGTTGCGGTCGCTGCTCGCGATCGAGCTCGGGATCCCGCGCGACCGGATGACACCGGTGCTCGACTACGGCGGCCTGCCGCTCCCTGCGCAGGTGGTGATCGACGCGCTCTCCCGCACCGTGACGGAGGTGGCGGCATGAGCTCGATCGCGAAGCCCCCCGTCTTCCATCCCAGCGCGCGCACCAACGCGCTTGGCCTCCAACTGCGCGACTACGAGGGGGGGATGTCGACCCTCTGTGCCGGGTGCGGGCATGACTCGGTGACGGCAGCGCTGATCCAGGCGGCGTGGGAGCTGGCGATCCCGCCCCAGATGGCCGCCAAGATGAGCGGCATCGGCTGCTCGGCCAAGACCACCGCCTACTTCATGAAGCAGTCGCACGGCTTCAACAGCGTGCACGGCCGGATGCCGGCCGTCACCACCGGCGCGGCGGCGGCCAACCGCCAGCTGGTGTGCATCGGTGTCTCGGGTGACGGCGACTCGCTGTCGATCGGCCTGGGACAGATGTGCCACGCAATCCGCCGCAACGTGAACATGCTTTATGTGCTCGACAACAACGGCGTCTACGGCCTCACCAAGGGGCAGTTCTCCGCGTCGGCCGACGTGGGATCCAAGTCGAAGAAGGGCGAGGCCAACCTGCAGGCGCCGATTGACCCGGTGCTGCTGGGGCTGTCCCTGGGCGCGACCTTCGTGGCGCGATCGTTTTCGGGCGACAAGCGGCAGCTGGTGCCGATCCTCAAGGCGGGAATCGCCCATCGCGGCCTGGCGCTGGTGGACGTGATCTCGCCCTGCGTGACCTTCAACGATCACGAGGGGAGCACCAAGAGCTACGCGTACACCCGCACCCACGAGATCGAGGCGGTGGCGACCGACTTTGTTCCGCTGCAGCAGGAAATCACCGTGGCTCCCGGCGACGCGAAGGTGTTCGAGGTGCCCATGCACGACGGCACCCGGGTGCGACTCCGCCCCACCACCGACGACTACGATCCCACCGACCGCACCTCCGCCTACGCCCACGTGCGCGCCTGCCAGGCCCGGGGCGAGATCGCCACGGGCCTGTTGTTCGTGGATGAGTCGAGCGGCCGGGAAATGTGTGACGGGCTCCACCTGCCGGCCGCGCCACTGCACGACCTTCCTTACGAGACGCTCTGTCCCGGGAGCACAGCGCTCGACGAGCTGATGGGGCGGTATCGCTAGGAGCGACCAGCTTGAGCGTCAGTCATGATGCACGCTCGACGTGCGGCCCGAGCTCGTCGCTGAAGCGACGGCTCGGCAGGTGTCGCTGAAGCGACCGATGCGTTCGAGGCCTGACCGACCCGTCGTCACTCGAGTGACACGTGCCGAGCCGCGGCTTCCAGCCGCGAGCCCGACTGGTCAACGCTCATGGCGCGGGCCCCCACTTGAGACTCGGCGTGAAATGCTCGATCCTGACGAGCTGGGGTGGCGCGTCGGTGCCCTGTCCCACCATCAGAAAGTGCCGGTCGTCCGGGGCCACGGCATAGCGCGCATAGTCCAGCCCGGTCGCGGCGTCGCTGTGGAACAAGGCGTGCGGCGCGCCGGACCGGAACACGGGATTGGTGTCGACCTCCACGGCCATCAGGTCGAGCGTGCTGATGGCCCGGAAGAACAGTTCCTTTCCGGAATGCGCCCAGCGTGGTTCCACGCCTCCGTCCGTTGACACCTGCCACACCCCGCGGTTCACGTCCGGAAAGGGCCGCACGTACACCTCGCGCCGGCCGGAGGCAGTGGATACGTAGGCAATCCGGTGGCCGTCCGGCGAGATCACCGGGTTGGTTTCGGCCGCCGGTCCGGTGATGAGCGGCTGGAGCGTCGTATCGGAGCCGAGCCGCATGCCCAGGATGTCACCGGATCCGGCCTGGGCGCCAGAGGTCCGTACGACCAGCCACTGCCCGTCCGGTGATTCGCCGACCTCGGTGATGTCACGGTCACTCCGGACGACCAGCGTGACACCACCTGTCCCGTCGGCCTGTTTCCGGAAGACCGCCTGCGGGTGCACGCGCTCGGAAATGAAGAGGATGGAGCGTCCGTCCCCGGCCCAGCTCGGGCGCACATCGGGAGCCGGATCCAGGGTGAAGCGGGTGAGCGGCCCTGACGGCAGTTGCTTGATCCAGATATCCGTGCCGGTGGTGCCGGCGCGCGAGAGTTCGACGGCCACCCGCTGGCCATCCGGTGACAGCGCTACTCCACGGATCTCACCGCCCTCCCGCCAGTCCCGGTCCACCGGGTGCGCCGTGCCGTCGCCTGCCACCCAGTCCAGCCGCGAGGTGGCACCCGGGGAGCCCGCGACATAGTAGAGCGCTCCGTCATCGCTCGCTGCCAGGTCCACCCCGGCGTAGGTGCCGCTTATGCGAGTACCGGACGCCACCGCCCTCGGCGGGGCAGTGAGCGCGAGGCGGCCCTCGTCGAAGGGGGCTGCCTGCAATGTCCCATCAACCGTCACGAAGAGCAGGTATCCGGCGGCATACCGGGCGCTCACCGCCTGGGTAACCACGCGGTGCTCGCCGGTACCAAGCCGCCAGGCCATGATGGAGAAATCTCCCGGGGCATCATTGGCATGGCGAAGCCGGAAGAGCGCCACTCGGTTCCCGGGGAGGATCTGCGGCCAGGCGATGCCGGTCTCATGCTGGAGCGTATCGAGCGGCGCCACCGTCCCGCGATCACTGCCATCGGGCCGTACCCGCTGCAGGCCTCCGACATCCGCGTCGAAATAGATGTATCCGTCGCTGGCCCAGTAGGCGCCGCTCGTGCCCAGGGGCGCCCCGACCACGGTCCGCGGCATCCCTCCACCAAGCTGCACCACCTTCATGATGCGACCATCGCGATCGGTGACGAAGCCGACCTGCCGGCCGTCGGGAGAGATGAACGGGTCGTAGGCGCCTTCCGTCCCGGGAATCGGAGTCGCGTTCAGGGTATTGCTGTGCTTCAGCCACAACCGTCCGCCAACCGAATCCCCACCGGTGTACACCAGGATGGATCCATCCCGGGAGACGGCCATATGGGTCCCCAGCATGGAAAGGCTCGGTGCCTGATCCGGAGGAAATCCCACGGCGAACTGCGACGGGAGCGACGGCTCCGATCGGAGTCGTCCCCAGAGCCAGAGCGCGACCGCGAGCACTGCGACGATCCAGCCCGCCAAGTTCATCAGACGGGAGAGTGGGCGATGGCGACTTCCCGTGCGCTCCCGTGTTCCGGAGGTGGAAGAGGCGATGGTCGTGGCACCGGAGAGCGCACTGGCAAATGCTGCTGTGCTGGCGAACCGGTCTGCGGGCAATTTCTGTAACGCGGTGAGCACCGCCGCATCCACGTGCTCCGGCACCGTCTTCCGCACGTCGCGCAGTGGCACCGGCTCCGCCGTGACCACCTTGGCCACGATCGCCTGTGCCGTGGGACCGGTGAAGGGCGGCTCGCCCGCGAGCATCTCGTAGGTCATCGCACCGAGCGCGTACACGTCGCTCTGAGCGGTGATCTCCCGCTCACCCATGGCCTGCTCGGGGCTCATGTAGTGCGGCGTGCCGAGCGACATCCCGGTTTCCGTCATGCGGGTCCCGGCGGTCTTGCTCACCGCGAGTGCGATGCCGAAGTCGGCCACCAGGGCCTGGCCATCGTGCAGCATCACGTTCTCGGGCTTGATGTCGCGGTGGATCACGCCGTGGCGGTGGGCATAGTCGAGGGCGCTGGCCACCTCGCCGGCGATGCGGACGGCATCCCCGATGGGCAGCTGCTTCTCGCGGGCGAGCCGGTCGCGCAGTGACTCGCCCTCCACATACGGCATCACATAGAAGAGGAAGCTGCCGGCCTCACCCGAGTCGAAGAGCGGCAGGATGTGCGGGTGCTGCAGGTTGGCGGTAGTGCGAATTTCGGAGAGGAAGCGCTCGGCGCCGATCACGGCGGCAAGCTCGGGGCGGAGCACCTTGATCGCCACCTTGCGGTGGTGCTTGAGGTCTTCGGCGAGATAGACGGTGGCCATGCCGCCTTGGCCAAGTTCGCGCTCGATGCGGTAGCGGTCGGCGAGGGCGGCAGCCAGCTGCTCGACGGAGTCATTCATGGATGTTGCTCGACGGCCTGGTGTGCCAGTGTCACCAGCGACCAGTAGGGCGGGGGATATCCGTCGCGCGCCCGGGCTTCGGCAGCCGCCCCACGCAGGTCCGCCGCCAGCGCGCGCTGGCGCGTCACGAACGCCTCGTGTGCCAGTGCTGATGATGCCGACATCCCTTCCGGAACAGGCCCGTGGCCGCCCAGGGCTGACCAGCACCCAGCTGTATCCCTTGGCCAGCCGCACGAGCGGCAGCCGATACCATGCATGATCCAGGGCTCGGCCCTCATCCGCCTGGTCGAGCATGGCATCAAGTACCGCGTTATCCAGGTGATCCTGCCAGAGCGCCGCGCTGTCCCGCCACTCGGCGACGACCACCAGTTGAGGATCGTACTCCAGATCTGATGGTTCCTGCGTCTCGAAGTGCCGGACGCCGAGCTCGGAGAGCCAGCGTCGGATGCCGGGGCGGGAGATGGTGGAGCGTCCCATCCACAGCGTGATGCCCTCGTCGTGGTAGGCGGACGAGGCCACCTCCGAACAGAAGAGGTGCGAGGGATCACTGTAGTCCATCGTGAAGTCGTACGGGATGTGACCGGCCCGCGCGCGTGCCAGCATGCGCGACGCGGCACGATGCGGCAGCATGGGGTCGGCTTCAAGAGCGGGCAGGTCCGCCCTCGGACGCAGCACCATCACGCGCAGCTTCTTGTCGGCCAGGTACTGCTCGGCGCTGGACACGGCGACGCCGATCTCGATGTGCGCTTCGATGACCGACACCTGGCGCGTGGCCGAATCGATGTAGACCAGGCCGACGTGCGAAAAATTTCCCGGGTAGTCATTGCCGCGGGCGATGAGCGCTGACGTGGGATAGCCGCCGCGGGAGACCAGCATGTCACCCGAATGAATGCGAACGCCATGCACCAGGGCGGACGGCGTGGCGGACGGTTCGTCGCGTCCGAGAAGAAGCGCGGGACTGCTGTCGGGGTGCTGCAGCATCGCCTCCTCCACCGCGGCCCGGGCGCCATAGAGCAGGCGATAGAGGCGTTGCCTTGCCTCGAGCTGGTCGGGATCCCAGTGACGCGACTGGTCCTTGATAACCTCGCGGAGCCGGCCGGCAAGCGCGACGTAGCCCCGGAGCTGCGAGGGACAGGCCGCGACGACGGGGCCGGTGGCGAAGAAGTCATCTTCCAGGGCCTGGAGGCGGGGATCTGTCGGCCTCACCGGGGTGCCGGCGAGACTGTCGAGGTCTGCCGCCACGTCAGCGATCCTGAGGGCGGATGTATTGGTGGCTCCGCTGCAGCCGGCCGCTCGCGCAGCGACGAAGCGGCCCTCGAGCGCGCGCCAGAGCGAGTCCTGGTTCCAGGCAAAGGGAACACCGCGTGGCGGCGCGGGCGGCACCCTTACCGAGCGAGCGGGAACCGAGAGGAGCAGCACACCGAGGACACCAGCGAGGGTGATCCCGAGGCGTGACCGGGCAGTCAAGAGGCGAGCTCGCACGCTTTCAGCGACGGGCCCGCAATGCACGCACGCGAACCAGATAATAGAGCACCGACCCAGCCAGTACAGCGGACATGTACAGCACCTCATGCAGGGTGGAATGCGCCAGCACCCAGAGCACCACGGCCGATGCGAGCAGGGCCACCGTGGGTCCGCCGGGTGCGCGGAAGCTGCCGGCGGGCCGCGGGCGCGTGTACCGCAAGCGCAGCGCGGCCAGGCAGACAGCCAGATAGATCAGCAGCAGCGCCATGCTCGCCAGCACGGCCAGCACCTGGAAGCCGCCGCTCAGGCTGAGCAGCAGGGTGACGGCCGCGAAGGCGATGATCGAAATCCACGGCGTATGGAAGCGCGGATGCACCCGTGCCAACGCCTGAGGCAGCATGCCGCTTTCCGACGCGGCCAGAAAGGCGCGCGGCGTGCCGATCATGTCGGCCGCCAGTGCGCCGAAGACGGCGACAGCGGTGCAGGCCACCACGATGCTGCGCCCCGGACCGGCGGCCAGCCGCTGGGCCAGGTCCGCGAGCGGCGTCGCGCTGCCATGGGCCAACTCGCTGCCCAGCACCCCCTGCGCCACCAGCTGGAGCACAACGTACAGCAGCACCAGCGCACCCGCGGCGCCAAGAATTCCCCGTGGCACGGTCCGGGTGGGATCGCGAATCTCGCCGCTGGGCGTGAGCGCGCTCTCCATCCCACCAAAGGCGAAGAAGAGCACCAGCGTGCCGGCGCCCAGCTGCGACACCGAGGGCCACCCATTCCATGTCAGGTTGGACCATTGGACCGCCAGCAGACCAACCACGGCCAGCAGCAGCAGCGGCGCCAGCTTGGCCACTGTGGTGGCAACCGCGAGCCGGGTACCCTGGCGCACGCCCCTGATGTTGATGACGGCGAGGCTGCCAAAGAGCAGAACCAGACCGAACATGCGGGGCACACCGCCGGCAAGAGGTGGAAGGACCGTTGCCACCGCATCCAGCAGCACGTGGGCAATGGCGGCGTCGGACGCCGCCGACCAGATGATCGCAAAGACCACCCACGCCAGGAAACCCGACAGCGGCCCGAACGCCTCCTCGATGTAGGCCACGGACCCGCCGGATCGGGTGACTTGGCTGCCCACCTCGGCAAAGCAGGTCAGTACCAGGATGATCAGGGCGCCGCAGACGAGATAGGCCAGGATCGCGGCGGGTCCCAGAATGGCGGCCACCACGGCGGGCAGCGCGAAGATGCCGGCGCCAATCGTCAGGTTGATGGCATTGGCGCCCAAAGCCCATGGGCCGATGGCGCGGACCAGCACCGACTCTGCCGCTGGTAGCGTCGGCGGAGTCGAGGCTGGCAAGACCGGGGCGGTGAATTCGCTGCCGGTAATTGTCATGGCGAGGCGAGCTTCAACTGCTTCAGTTCGGCACGCCAGTTGAAGATCACGTTGAGGGACGTCGCGTCACTGCCGCCGGCGGTCACCATCAGGAACCGGCGGCCATCGGGATGCACGTCGTACCCGCGGTAGTACTCCTGCATCCCCAGCCCGGTGCCATCAAACAGCAAGTGCGGGACACCATGGGTGAACGAGCGTCCGGTGGTGACGGGGACCGCGTACATGTCACCCCGCTGACTTCGGAAGAAGAGCTCCTTCCCGTCTCGCCGCCAGAGCGGCTCGACACCTCCGCCGACCGATACCACGTAGCGCGCCGAGTCCACGTTGGGAAATGGACGAACATGAACCTGTGGGGTGCCGGCTTCCGCGGAGACATAGGCCAGCCATTGGCCATCGGGCGAAAGTGCGATGGCATAATTGTCGTAGCGCGACGGGAGGATGGAACGCGGCGTGCTGTCAACGCCGTTCCTGATCTGCATCAGGTGACGCGACCCGGGCCCCGAGCCTTCCGATCGGAAGAGGGTGAAGCGTCCCTGGGGATCGAAGAGGATCTCGTCAAGTCCGACGTCCGGGGGCGAAGCCGGTTCGGCGGCATCGCTCCCGTCGGCCCGGCGCATCCAGGCCGTGCGCCGGCCATCCCGGCTCGCGAGATAGGCGACCCGCTTGCCGTCGGGCGTCCAGACAGGGCGGTTAGCGCTGACGACGTCAAAAGAAAGTCGGCTGAGCGCGCCGGTGGCGAGTTGTTCGATCCAGATCTGGTCATCTCCCAATTCACTTCGCGTTACCGCGATCTGGCTGGCATCCGGGGAAAGAGCAAGTGCGGAAACGACCAGCGCCGGATCGGACGGAACCGCGGTCCGCTGGCCATCGCGGTCCACCCAGACCAGCCCGGCCCGGTCGCCGGATGTGGGCTGGTACACCAGGGTGCCGTTCGACGACACCGCGAATTGCACGGTGCCGTTGCTTCCGTCGGTCTGCACGTTGCGACGGACCAGCACGGGAGTTCCCGCGAGGCGACCGCCCCTCGCATCAAGCGGCGCCTCCAGAAGATTGCCCTCGGCGGTGCCGATCACGATCATGCCGCCGCCGATGTAGCGGACATAGGAGCCCGGGGCAAGATCGGTGACGGCGCCCGAGGCGACGTCGACGAGGCCGATATGGTTGGAGGTGATCGAGCCTTTCCAGACCATGACCAGCGCCTGCCGGCTGCCAGGCAGCACGTCGGGAAAGTCGAGTTCCTGGATGGCCTGGGTCGAGTCCGGCCGGGCGATCCGCGTGACGGCGCCACCGGAGGATGATACGCGCGCCAGGTTGCGGCTGGCGTCGGTGAAGTAGATCTGGCCGTCATCGGCCCAGTCGGCTCCGCCGAACTGCGCCACGGAATCAGCGACCAGCGTGCGAGCGACTCCGCCGGTGAGCGCGATCACCTTGAGCGCGAGACGGCCTCCGTCAGCGGTGACGAATCCCACCGATTGCCCGTCAGGAGAGAAGAACGGCGCGAACGCGCCCTTGGTGTCAGGGAGCGGGCGGGCGGCGGGCTGGTCCAGTTCACGGACCCAGAGTGCGTTGTCTGCCCCGTTGGGCCCGACAAACACAACGCGCCGCCCGGAGGGGGCAATGGCGAGCCTGATATTGGCGATGGCGCGAACCCGGACGCTGTCGCCCAGGGTGATGGTCGCGTGCACCACCTCATCCGGCCCGACGCTGCCGGGGTCGGCTCCCTTTCCTCGCAGCATGAGACTTGCCGCGAGTGCCAGGACCGCCGCCACCGCAACGCCGATCAGCGCAAGGCTGCGGCGGTCGCGGATCCAGACGCGCGCGGGGCCAGCGGCATGCGCATCCATTCCCGCCATGGTGTAGCCCGGATCGTTGAGCGCCTCGGCAAATTCCCTGGCGGTGGCGAACCGATCAGCGGGCAGGCGTTCGACGGCCTTGGCTACCGCCGCCGCGACGTTGGGTGGCACGGACTTCCGGAGCCGGGTGACCGGGGCCGCTTCCTCGGTCACGATCTTCATGATGATCTGCTGCGCCGAGGTGCCCATGTGAGGCGGCTCGCCGGTCAGCATTTCATAGAGCACGCTGCCGAGCGAATAGATATCGCTCCGGCCGGTGATCTCCTTGTCGGCGGTGGCCTGCTCGGGGCTCATGTAGTGCGGGGTGCCAAGCGACATCCCGGTCTCGGTCATCCGGCCGCCCGCGGCGGCACTCAAGGCCAGCGCAATGCCGAAGTCGGCCACCATGGGCCGGCCGTCGTGGAGGAGAATGTTCTCCGGCTTGATGTCGCGGTGGATCACCCCGTGGCGGTGGGCGTAGTCCAGGGCATCGGCCACGCTGGTGGCGATGCGCACCGACTCCTCAATGCCCAGCTGGGTCTCGCGGTCGAGCTTGCTGCGGAGGGTCTCGCCGTCGATGAACGGCATGACGTAGTACAGGAGGTCTACGGTCGACTGTCGACCGTCGACCGTCGACCGTTGACTGTCGACCCTGGCTATTCCCGAATCAAACAGCGGGAGAATGTGCGGATGCGAGAGTGCCGCGGTGGTCTTGATCTCGACCACGAAGCGCTCGGCGCCGATTACGGCGGCGAGCTCGGGCTTGAGGACCTTGAGCGCGACCTTGCGATCGTGCTTGAGGTCCTCGGCAAGATAGACCGTGGCCATGCCGCCCTGGCCCAGCTCACGCTCGATGCGGTAGCGGTCGGATAATGCGCTGGAAAGACGGGTGAGAGCGTCAGTCATGGTGCACTCCCGCTCGAGCGGTGGCCGTCGGCGACAGCGGGTGCCAGCCGATCTTGGTTCATGCTCCTGTCACCGGCCGGCACTGCTGGATGGCCACACGACCTCCCCCTGTTTGATGACTCGGTACACCCGCCGCACGTTGGCGATGTCCCGGGCGGGATCGGCGTCGAGCATCACCAGATCACCCGACTTGCCGGGCTCGAGCGTGCCGAAGTCACGCTCCCGATTCATGGCGCGGGCGCCATTGCGGGTCGCGTCCACCAGGACCTCCATCGGGGCAAGCCCGGCCTGCTGCATCAGGTCCATTTCGCGGTAGACGGACGGACCGTGGAAGGTGCCTGGGTTGCCGGCATCGGTGCCCATCGCGACCACGATGCCGGCGTCGTGCACGCGCTTGAGATTGGCGAGCCCATTCTGCAGTGACGGGTTCGGCGGCGCGTGGGGCTGGGGTCCTCGCGCCCAGACCGGCCGGAGCGAGTCCGGGATACCGCGGCTGAATTGCGCCTTCGACGCGGAATCCACGCAGGCCGTCGGGTACGGGAGAGCGTCTGGGCTGGTCGCCATGTACGCGTTGGGATAGCCCTCGAGGACAGTCAGCGTCGGGGTATAGATGACGTGATGCTCCCGCGCGAGGGTCAGGAACTCGTCATCCACCGGCCCCGAAAAGACGCTGTGCACCAGGACCCGCGCGCCCGCGCGAATCGCGTCCTTCGCTTCCCAGAGCCCGGTGGCGTGGACGATCAGTGGCAGATGGACGCTGTCCGCTTCGGCACCGGCGACATGCACCAGCGCGCTGAAGTGCGCGCTGTCGGCAGATGTCCAGTTCCCCGGCACGATGTACCAGACCTTGATCGCGGCCGATCCCATCGCCGCGTGCGAGCGGACGGCGGCGCGAACCGCGGTGTCCGACGCCATGAAGACGAACTGCCGCTCATCGGGGAGATTGACGTCTACGTCAATGGTGCTGAGCAGCGCGCCGGCCGCGGCCACATGCGGCACATGCGGATCGCGCTCGCCCCGGGCCTGGAACCCGCGGGTCCAGGGATAGCCGCCCACGTCGAAGGTGGCGGTGACGCCGGCGCAGAGATCCGCCCGGAAGAACCGCTCCGGGTGATCGCGCATCGACGCGACCACCGCCGGGTACTGGTGGCTGGCGCGGACGTCCGCCGCGTCGGGCCGGGCATCGAACCAGCCGGTCTGGCCGTAGTGGACGTGGGCATCCACCAGTCCAGGAATGATCCACTTGCCGCGCGCATCCACGATCGTCGCGCCGGACGGGACCGGTATTGCACTCGACCTTCCCACCGCGACGATCCGGCCGTCCTGGATAAGCACCGCCCCATCCTGGATCGGCGCGGCACCCGTGCCGTCGATCAGCGTTCCGCCGCGTACGACGAGCGTTGGCGCTGCCGCGCGGGTCTGCTGGGCGGCGGCAGCAGCCGTGAACCAGACAACGGAAAGCAGGCAGAGCGAACCACTCCGCCATGCAGAGAGCCACGGCCGCTCGGCACGCGGGATCGACATCGGTTACCACCTTGGATCGGGTTGATCGACCCGCTGCGCTGGCGTGGCGGGGAATCTGGAAGTAGAAGCTCTGTCCGTCGGGAGCGGCAATGTCGGGGGAATCCACTCCCAGAGTCTAATGCGGGAATCGCGGGACGGTTAGAGGGCGGTTCGGCCCCCGGCGCTTCCCCTCGTCGTCCCGGACCAGGGTGTGGCAGAACCCGCCCTGCCGCCCCATACTGAGTACGCTCGCGTCTGCGCTTCCTTCAACAGGCGGTTTCCGTGCGTGCTGCGCTCCGAGTCATCCTCGCTGCTTCCTTCCTTTCGGCTTCGGCCGCCGTGGCCGAAGCCCAGTCACCTGACACCTACGCCGAAATGCGCTGGCGCTCGATCGGCCCGCCCCGGGCGGGGCGCACCCGTGCCCTCGCCGGCGTGCCCAGCCAGCCGAACGTTTTCTATGCCGGGTTCGATAACGGCGGCGTCTGGCGATCCACCGACTACGGCTCCACCTGGCAGCCGATTTTCGATCAGGAGCCGACCGGTTCGATCGGCGCGATCGCCGTGGCCGCATCCGACCCGAGCATCATCTACGTCGGCACCGGCGCCGGCATCATCCGCCCCGACCTCTCGACCGGCAACGGTCTCTACAAGTCCACCGACGCCGGAAAGACCTGGACCCACCTGGGCCTCGACGAGACACAGATGATCGCCTGGATCGCGATCGATCCGACCGACCCCAATCGGCTCTTCGTCGCGGCTCTCGGCCACCCCTACGGACCCAACGCCGAGCGAGGAATCTTCCGTTCTACCGACGGGGGAACCACCTGGGAAAAGGTGCTGTACCATGATGAGTACACCAGCGGGAACAGCGTCATCATTGATCCCGCCGATCCGAGCATCGTCTACGCCGCGCTCTGGCAGCAGCAGCAGAGTTTCCGGGAGGGGGATGAATTCGGTGGGGCCGGCAACGGCATCTTCAAGTCCACCGACGGCGGCACGACCTGGAAGCACCTGACCGAGGGCCTTCCCGATGCCATCGAGGCAAACCTGGCCGTGGCGCCGAGCGATCCCAGCCGGCTTTACGCAATGGTGGCCGGCGTGGCGCCAGCCGGTGCCAGGAACAAAGGAGGTCCGACCACCGGCGTCGTCGGTTTCTACACCTCCGCCGACCGTGGCGAGCACTGGACTGCAGTCGATGCACCGGGCATTCCGGCGGACACTTCGGGCCCCGCCGATCCGCGTCCGCTCGCGCGCATTGGCGGGGGCGATCTCCCCACGATCACCGTCGACCCGAAGCGCCCGAGCGTGGTCTACAGCTCGACCATTGTGCTCTGGCGCACCAGTGATGGCGGGCATACCTGGTCCGCAGTGCGCGGCTCTCCGGGCGGGGACGATTACCAGAACACGTGGGTCAACCCGAACAACCCCGATATCCTCTTCGCGGTCTCCGACCAGGGGGCGGTGATCTCGGCCAACCACGGCGAATCGTGGAGCAACTGGTATACCCAGCCGACCGCCGCGATGTATCACGTCACCACCGACAACGCCTTTCCCTATCGCGTCTGCGGCGGCCAACAGGATTCCGGCTCGGGATGTGTCGACAGCAGGTCGATGGACGGCGAGATCACATTCCACGACTGGCATCCGGTCAACATCCAGGAATACGGCATCGCTGCGCCCGATCCCCGCGATCCCGACCTGGTCTACGGGAGCGGCCGCACCAACATCTCGCTGTACAATCGGCAAACCGGCCAGACCACTCACCTCGGTCCCGACGAGGTGGAGCGGGGCGAGGAGTATGGCCGCAATGTGCGAACGATGCCGCTTCACTGGTCGCCGGTCGCTCCCGATGTGCTCTTCTACGCCTCGAACGTCGTGTGGAAGAGCACTGATCACGGCCGGAGCTGGAGCCGGATAAGCCCCGACCTTGCGCGGCGGACGTGGACTGTGCCGGCCAGCGCCGGGAAGTACGCCGAGGGCGTCCACGCCGAGGCCAAGGGGGCGATTACCGCGTTGGCCCCCTCGCCGCGCGACGTGCAGGTGCTGTGGGCCGGGACCGACGACGGTGCCATTCAGATAACCAGTGATGGTGGCGCCACCTGGCGCAACGTGACGCCCGCCGCCATCAAGCCGTGGACTCGCATCTTCAACCTCGATGCCGGGCATTTCGATGCCTCCACCGCTTACGCCGCCGCCAACACGATGCGGATCGATGACCCGGACCCGCACTTCTGGCGCACGCACGATGGCGGGAAGACCTGGAGCGAGATCGACACCGGCCTGGCACCGGGTGCCGTCGCGAACGCGATCCGGGAGGATCCCAGGGTGCCGGGTCTGCTCTACGCCTCGACCGAGACGCAGGTCTGGGTCTCGTTCGATGATGGCGATCACTGGCAGTCACTCCGGCAGAACATGCCGGCGGTATCGGTGCGCGATCTCCAGGTGAAGGACGACACGAGCTGTCTCTGCGCCGACCTGGTGGCCGCTACTCACGGGCGAGGGTTCTGGATCCTCGACGACGTGACGCCCCTCCGCCAGGCGGCCGCAGCCTGGGCCGCGAAAGCCGCCTACCTCTTCAAACCCGCACCGGCGGTGCGGGTGCGCTTCGGTACCAACGATCCCACGCCCTGGCCGCCGGAGGTGCCGGCCGGCGAGAACCCGCCGCCGGGCGGGATCATCGACTACTACCTGGCCGCCGATGTATCGGGCCCGGTCGCGCTCGAGATTCTCGATTCGGCGGGTGTGGTGGTCCGCTCATACTCCAGCGAAGACTCGGTGCTGGTGCCCGATCCTGCGCTCGATCCGGCGGGTTACGAAAAAATCTGTCAGCGAGACTTCCGCGCGCCCGACTGCAATGTGCCGCTCTACTGGGCGGCGCCGCAGATGCGCCTCTCCACCAAGGCCGGTATGCATCGCTTCGGTTGGGACCTTCGCTTCGATCCGATCGGAGAGCGGGGTCCAGGTCGAGACAACGGGGCCGCCGTGCCGCACCGGACCTATCCCGCGGCATACGCGCCCTGGGCGCCGCCCGGCGCGTACACCGTGCGGCTCACCGTGGGTGGGACGCGCTACACTCAACCCCTCAAACTGCATCTCGACCCGCGAGTTACCACACCGGCGCCGGCGCTCGCTCGGCTCGCTGCGTTATCGCGGGAGATGTACGTCGGCGCCAGTACGGCGCATGCCGCTGCATTGCGAGCGCGGGCGCTGGCAGCCGTGCTCCGCAAGATGGACGGTAAGGACGTGGCCCGTTTCCGGGCGCAGGTTGAATCGTTGGCGCCCGCGCCGGTGGCCGGCACCGGCGGCCGGGTTCGCGGCCGGGGCCGCCCGGGCAGCGAGCAGCCCGCGCCCACCCTCGATGCCGTGAGCGCCGAAATGCTCGACGCGGCCATGGCGATGCAGGACGCGGACGTGGCGCCGACAGCGGAAGAAGTCGCGGCGTGCGCGCGGGCCCGCACCCATGCCGGGTCGGTGCTGCGGAAGTGGAACGCTTTGGTGGGGGATCGTCTCCGGCAGCTCAATGCGCGGAGGAAGGCGGCGGGGCAGCCGGAGATTGCGGTGCCGAGCCCGTAAGGCGGTCGCTGGCGGCTCGGCGGCGCGCGGTTGTTGTGGTGGAGCGGTTGCGATAAAGAGGCGCAAAAGGGAGTCGATGGCGGCAGGCGCGTTCTGCCACTCGCCATCGGCTCCCCATTGTCAGGCGATGAACTCTACCGCGCGTTTCCCACTCCACGGTGCCGGACCAGTTGCCGGACGCTCGCGGAGAGTCTTGGCGGGATCGCTCGGCGCGCCGCCTGCGGGGTGTTCGAGCTGGACGTGCCGGGCCTCGGCGTCGCCAGGAAGGCATGGGCCTCGAACGTGTTCAGGTCCAGCGCCAACCCCGCGATCTGTCCTTCCTGATTGATGGCCAGCGGAGCGATGACGTAGAGCATCCCGTCGGGCGGCAGGAGCGAGTTGATGTCGGTGAAGACATCGTCCTGCCAGATGTAGCCTCGGCAGAGTTCAAAGGCGACGTCGCACGAGGCGCCGACCATCTGTCCCCGGTCGTTCGCGTTGAACGGGGTGTTCTGGCGGTCCAGGGCATCCGGGCTCATCAGCCCGAGGTCCTGGATGCCGGTCTGCTTCGTCCAACGGAACGGGTGGAGCGTCCCGTCGAGGAGCCCGGCCGCCCCGAAGACTTCACCCTTGTTGTTGACGACGGCCGCAAACCCGCTGTTGGGGTCGCCAAGATTGCCCAGATCGATGGGCGTGCCGTGGTCCCAGAGCACCGCGTGCGCGCCCAACCCGGTCCCGCCGAACGTCGTGTTCGAGCACAGGCCGGATGTACCGACCACCTGGCCGTTGTCGTTGTTCCGGACCGCCATTGCTACTTCGTCTCCGGGGAGCGGCGGCAGAACCCGGATGTGGCCGTGCTCCCAGGTCACCGCCTGAAAATGGCTCTGCTGAGGCGCCATGCAGGTGCCGTCGAGCACGCCATCTTCCGCCAGACCGACGATCTGCCCCTGACTGTTCATCGTCAGGGCCGCGGCGTTGTTTCCGCCGAGTCCCGGGAGCGGTGTCATGACGCCCTTCCGCCAGACACCCGCACGGCAGAGGAGACCGGTGCCGAATCCGCAGAAGTTCTCGCCCAGTGGATCGGGTGTGGAGACTTCGGAGAGAATCGAGACCACCTCGCTTCCCGCTCTTCCAGCCGCCTGGGCGTTGAGCCCCGTGCCGAGCCCTTCAAGGGTGCCGACGTCCATCATCTGTCCGCGAACCCAGCGGAAGCCGTGCTGAAATTCCCCGGTTACGTTGGCGGCCCCGGTCACCTCCCCTGCATCGCTGACATCGAAGGCGATGCTGAACGACCCGCCGAGCGTGCCGAGATCGACGATGTCGTAGAGCGGCTGGGCGCGCGCCGACGCGGCGGTCGCCGCAGTCGCGGAAGGCAGGGTCGGCGGCTCCGAGCACGCTGCCAGGAGGCCCGCCACGGCCAGGGCGAGCGGCAGCCGCCAGGCTCGTGTCGGTGGCCTCCACAACCTGGAATCGGGCGATATGATGGCCGCGAGGGTCCGCGGGTGGATCGCGGCTGTCAGTGAAGCGCGCATGGGTGTTCTCCGGAACGGGTGTGCTGCCCGCCTCTGGTCTTCGGCGTGCAGGGGCCATATCATCTCGCTCAGGTATACGCGCAGAACCTCTCCAGATCCTGACATGCCCCCGCGCTTTTCCCGGAGTGGGCGGCCAAACGACCGGAAATGCCGCAGGGGTATGACAATGGCCACGCCGCAGTCCGCCATAACCGAAGTGCTGGGTCAGGTGCGCGACGGGGTGCCGGGCGCGATGGACCGCCTCGTCGAGCTGGTGTACGCCGACCTCGCTCGCCTTGCGCACCGCCAGCTTGGGCTCGAAGCAGCCGGACATACCCTCTCCACGACCGATCTCATCCACGAGGCCTATATCCGGCTCGTGGACCAGACACGCACCCAGTGGGCCGATCGGGCGCATTTCTTTGCCGTGGCCGCGCATGTGATGCGGCGCGTGCTCGTGGACCACGCAAGGCGGCACCGGGCGGAACGACGCGGTGGGCCGAAGCGGCGTGTTGTTTCGATCGAGGTACTGGAGTCCGCGGACATCGCGAGCCTCACTACCGACCAGCGCGCCGACGTCCTGCTCGAGATGGATGATGCGCTCGAACGGCTCGCCCAGCTGGACGAGCGTCAGGCGAGGGTGGTGGAGTGCCGGTTCTTTGGGGGACTGACAGAGGAGGATACGGCCGCAGCGCTTAACGTCACCCCGCGCACGGTGGCGCGCGATTGGGTCAAGGCGCGCGGGTGGCTATCCCGAATGCTGTGCGATGATCTTTCCTGAGCGGCATCGGGATCGTGACCTCTCCCCAGAGCGCTGGCGGGAGCTCGACCGCGTCATGGACGGCGCGCTCGATCTCCCGTCCGCCGCGCGTGCGGCGTACCTCGATGCGATCTGCGGCACGGATTCCGCGCTGCGCGAAAGCGCCGCGCGCCTGGTGGACGCCTGCGAGCGTGCAGGGAGCTCAGGCGGCCTCCTCGCCACGCCGGCCGCTGCCTTCGCGGCTCCCTTGCTTGCCGATCTCGCCGCGCGGGACGCCGAACGCGCGGACCAGCGCCGCGCCGCGGTTCTCGGCGCGCTGCGGACCGCACTCTCGGGACGTTACGCCGTCGAGCACGAAGCCGGGCGTGGCGGAATGGCCACGGTCTATCTGGCAACGGACCTCCGCCACGACCGCGCCGTCGCCGTCAAGGTCGTCGAGCGGAGCGTCGCGCCAGCGGCCGCCGAGCGCTTTCTTCACGAGATCCGCACCGCCGCTCGTCTCACGCACCCGCACATACTTGGCGTCCACGACTCGGGTGAGTCGGACGGGCTGCTCTACTATGTGATGCCGTACGTCGATGGCGAGACCCTGCGGGCGCGCCTGGAGCGCGAAGGCGCACTTCCACTCACGGACGCTCTGCGCCTGCTGCGCGAGCTTGCCGATGCGCTGTCATATGCTCATGCGCGCGGCATTGCGCACTGCGACCTCAAACCCGAGAACGTGCTCCTCTCAGGTGGGCACGCCGTCGTCGCCGACTTCGGGATCGCGAAGGCACTGGCGGCCGCCACCGGGGCAGGCACCGATGCAGGCACGGGACCGCCGTCGCCTGGCGGAGTGCTTGGCACTGCGGCCTACATGGCTCCCGAGCAGGCGCGCGGCGACGAGGCCACCGACCATCGGGCAGACCTGTACGCACTCGGCGTACTCGCCTACGAGGTGCTCGCCGGAGAGCACCCGTTCCGCGGACGTCCGCGGGAGGCGCTCATCCTCGCGCACCGGACGGAGGCGCCGCCGCCACTCGGGATCCGGTGTCCGGAGGTGCCGACCGCGCTCGCCGCGCTGGTGATGCAGTTGCTCGCCAAGGACCCGGCCGCGCGCCCGCAGAGCGCCGCCGACGTGCTGCCCGCTCTGGATGCTGCGGCGGCCCTGCCGTCGGGAGGACGGTTTGCAAGCGGCGGGACACTGCTGGCGGCTGCGGCAGCGTTGCTCGTCATCGCCGCCCTGGGCGGGTACTCCATCTGGGGCGGAGCCGCAGCGGTGCGCGACGCACGCTCGGGACGCGCGATTCGCACGGTCGCCGTGCTTCCGTTCGTGAATGCGGGCGGCTCCGCGGCCGACGAATACTTCAGCGACGGGATCAGGGACGAGGTGGCGCACGCGCTCGCGCAGCTGCCGGAGCTGCGGGTCGCGGGCCGGACCTCGAGCTACGCCTTCAAGGGAAAGGCCGTGGCGGTCCAGGAGATCGGGCGGGAGCTCGACGTCAGTGCCCTGGTCGGCGGCACGGTCCGGCGCACGGGAAATCGGCTGCGGGTGAGCGCGCAACTCGTGAGCACGGGAGACGGGAAGGTGCTCTGGGACAGCACCTTCGAAAACCGGTCCGGCGATCTCTTTTCGATGCAGGACCAGTTCACCCGCGCCATCGTCTCGGCCCTCGCTCCGGCACTGGCGCAGCGTGGCGGTGGTGCTTCGACGATCGACCTCCGGCGCGGTACAGCGGACCAGGAGGCGTACGATTCGTACCTGAGGGGCCGGTACTACTGGGGCCTCCGTGGCGGCGAGAACGTCAGCCGCTCCATCGCCAACTTCCGTCAGGCGATCGAGCGCGACCCGACATTTGCCCGGGCGCATGCCGGCCTGGCGATGGCCTACGCAGTCCTGCCGATGTACGGCCCCGACCCGAGCGATTCGATCGAGGCGCTGGTCCTTGGCAGCGCCGAACGCGCAGTGGCACTCGACTCTACCCTCGCCGACGCGCAGCTTGCGATGGGAATGGCGGTCGACATGCGGCTGGAGTTCCGCGCCGCTCTCGCCCGGTATCGCGCGGCGGTGGTCCTCGACCCGTCCTCGGTCACCGGACACCACTGGCTCGGGTTTGCTCTGCTCAATCTGGGGCGCAGCGACGAGGCATTGGTCGAGTTGCGTCATGCCACTGAACTCGACCCGCTGTCCACCACGCCGGCGAGCGCGCTCTCGACCGCGCTGCTGTTCGCCCGGAGGTTCCCCGAGTCCGCCACCGCCGCCCGCCGGGCACTGGCCATCGATTCCACCTTCGCGTTCGCCATCTGGACGCTGGGAATGGCGCAGGTGTTCGGGGGGCAGCCGGACAGCGCCGTGCAGACCCTGGAACGCGGGATGCGGGTGCACCCGGAGGACAGCAGAATGTCCTCGGGGCTGGTCTTGGCGTACGCCGCGGCGGGCCGCTGGGCCGAGGCCGCGCGGGTACGCGGGCGGCTCCACGCCCTGGGGAGAGAGCCCGCCAGTGGCATCGAAGGGGCACTTGCGGATCTGGTCTTCGGTGACCGTGAGCCGCTCGTGCGCCTCTTGACCAGCGAGGCGGGGCAGGATCGCTACATCCGCTCCGGCGGCGCGTTCGGCTGCGATCCACTATTCGATCCGCTCTGGGCCGATGCGCGCTTCCGCGCCGCGATGCGGAAGCTCACGGTCGAGCCATGTCACCTCGCCCGGGCGTGGCCGCTTCCACGCCGCCCCGACACCTGATATTCCACGCCACGACGTGCGCCAGTAGTCGTGGCGGCGTTGGTGCCGATAGCCGAGCTCACGCTCGAGGCGATAGGGGCTGGAGCTCGTCGCTCGTTGCTGAACTGACCAAAACGATTGTGGGTCGTAGGCTCTGGCGGCCGTGACTGACCAGCGGTAGCCTTCGGACACTCGACTCCGGACACCTTGGAGCTGCTCATGCCTATCGTGCTGCTTTCACGCCGCGGTTTCGTGGCGGGATGCACCACCGTCCTGCTCGGCGCCCACGCCCCCCGCCTCGGTGCGGCCATGCGCTGCGGCCAGCCCACCTCCCGGCGCCGCGGCCCGCACCCGACGCCGCGCGTCGGCATCAACGCGTCGAAGGTGCTCAGGCCAGATCAGCTGAGCGACGCGCCGGAGGCATTGCCCGCCTTCGAGGCCGCCAGGAAAATCCCCCAGATCCTTGATGGCATCCGCTGCCACTGCGGCTGCGCCGATCTTGAGGGATTCTACTCCCTGCTCAGCTGCTACGAGGGCGACGGCATGGCGCGGATGTGCGTAGTATGCCAGGGCCAGGCACGGCTGGCGGAACGCCTGTTCACGTCGGGGCGAACGCTCGACGATATCCGTGACGCGATCGACGCGAGGTTCGGATGAGAACGGCCTCTCTCGTCCTGCTCATGATCCTGGTCACGGCTGCACCGGCCAGCGCGCAAATCCGCGCGAGCGAGCGCGCACGAGTCCGGCAGGTGGTGGACGGCACAACGATCACGATTGATTACGCGCGCCCGCGGGTGCGCGGCCGGGCACCCATTTTTGGCGGGGCAGTGTGGTGGGGAGAGGTATGGACCCCCGGCGCCAACATGGCGACAACCCTGGAAACCGATCACGATATCCTGCTCGACAGCCGGCCGGTGCCGAAAGGCAAGTATTCGGTATGGATGGTGGTGGACAGCGGGCCGCAGTGGACGATGGTGCTCGACACTGTGTGGGAGCAGTACCATGAGGACCGGCCCCCTGCGCGGGGCGGACAGATCCGGTGGGCGGTGACGCCGGAAGTCGGCCCCGCGACAGAGGTGCTCACCTGGAGTTTTCCCGAGATCACCTCGACCGGTGGCATGATCCGCATGCAGTGGGCCGACCGCGCCGTGTCGCTCCCGTTCACCGTGCCGCCGAGTCATCCGCTGACCACCGATCGTACCGAGGCCGCTCCGCTGGTGGGCCGCTATCGCATGACCTGGATCGAAGACGGCGGCAGCGCGGGCTCCGACAGTGGGCGGCAGATCGTGGAGATTACCTACGAGAATGGCGCGCTGCTCGCGCGCTGGGCGCCGAAGCTCTGGGGCCCGGATGACCAGACCTGGCTCATTCGCCTGGCACGGAACTGGTTCAGCCCGGGGTTCCGGCGGGATGGGAAGCTGGTGGACGTGTTCACAGAATGGGTGCTCGAGTTCGATGTCGTGGGGACCGAGGCGCGCGGATTCGAGATCCGTGGGGAGCGCGACCTGCTGTGGGCCAAGGCCTCGCGATTGAGATAGTTATCGTATGGAACAGCGATGATGCTCAGCCATCGTCGCTGATTCCATCGCTGCGCTCGGAGCTGTCGAGGTCCACCGCCACGACGGAACAGATCGGATCGGGCGCAGCACCAGGAATGGTGAGACGAATGCCTGCCGTCGTGGATTCGCTGGTGATGGACCGGCCCGGATCGGCCAGGAGCCGGGCGGCGCGCATGCTGCGGACTCCGGGCAGCATGACCGGCGCGGTGGGCCAATCGGCCAGGAGCAGGTAGCGCCGGTTTCCCTTCGTGGTGGACCGAAACGATGTCCCGGCAAACGCTGAAGCGGTGGTCCCGTAGATCGCCTCACCGTTCACCCGCATCCAGCGCCCGATTCCCTTCAGTGCCTCGACGCTCTCCTCCGGGAGGGTACCGTCCGGCTTGGGGCCGACGTTGAGCAGCAGGTTGCCGCCCTTCGACGCCGTCTCGGTGAGGAGGCCGATCAACTGCGGCACGGTCTTGAAGTGATGATCTTCCCGGTTGAATCCCCAGTTGTTGTTCATGGTGATGCAGGATTCCCAGTCCACGCCGGGCAGGCCGGTGACGGGCACCTGCTGCTCGGGGGTGCCGAAGTCGCCCAGGTGATCCGTGATCGGCGCGGCCGACCATCCCTCCACCCGGTTGTTGACGATGACCGAAGATTGGACCGACCGGCAGCGATCGTAGAGTGCCTTGCCCATCTCGTGCGTCCAGGTGCCTTCCCAGTTTCCGTCGAACCACATGACTCCGATGTCGCCATAATTATTGAGCAGCTCGCCCACCTGCCGGTGCAGGTAATCCACGTAGCGGCTGAAGCGGGCACCGTCCACCGGCCTGGTCTCCGCCTCCCAGTCCCGCCGCGGAAGGTAGTCGGCGTGATGCCAGTCCATGATCGAGTGATACCAGCAGGGAACGATGCCCTCTGCACGGCAGGCGCGGGCGATCTCCCGCATGATGTCGCGCTTGAACGGCGTAGAGCGGATGCAGAAGTCCGTCTGGCGGGAATCGAAGAGGCAGAAGCCGTCGTGGTGCTTGGTGGTGATGGTGACGTAGCGGGCGCCGGCATCCCTGGCAGCGGCGATCCAGCGTTCGGCGTCGAACTTCACCGGGTTGAAGCGGCCGACCAGTTTGTCGTACTCGGCGAGAGGAATATGGGCATTGTTGCGGATCCACTCCGCGTAGTCGGTCCGCCCGCCCCACGCGCCCTGGAGAATCGAGTAAAGTCCCCAGTGGATGAACATGCCGAACCGGGCATCCCGCCACCAGTCGAGGCGGGAGTCGGGCGGCACGGTGCGGAGGATTCCGGGCCATCGCCGAGGCTCGCCAAGAGCAATGACGCCCGCCGCCGAGGCGCCGAGCCGAAGGAAGTCGCGCCGGGGGAGGGCGGTCATGCCATCATCTTCTGAACGTCGTGGGCCGCTGACGAGATGCGTGACATGAGCTAACGAGCGCCGGCGCCGTTCAGCCGCGCGTTCAGCTCGGTCAACCAACCGTATGCCACCAGCAGTTCGGGGCGCTGCGCGCTGCGGATCATGAGAAACCGGGTGCCATCGGCCGACACGTCATAGTTGGCGTGGGGTGCCTGCGCGAACATGTAATCATCGGCGAACAAGTCGGTGCGACCTGTCACCGCGAACGCAGGCGTCGTCGAGACAGACGCGGCGACGAGATGGCGCCCATCACGATAGAAAATCCTTCGGCCATCGGGCGCCCACACTGGCTCGGACCCGCCGCCCACCGAGACCTGGACTCGGCCGCCCGGCCCGGGGAAGGGCTGTACCACCACTTCGGATTTTCCCGAGGCATCGGTCGCATAGGCGACCCACTTCCCGTCGGGTGAGACCCGAGGCTGCGCCTCGACGAAGTCGCTCGCCGCTATTGGGCGTTGGGTGGTATCGCCGGTCATCGCCCGCGCCATCACGTCAGCCTGCGTTGAACCGGCGTCATCCTGCTGATACACCAGCGACGTCCCATCGTGCGAGACCACCGCCTCATAGTAGTCATGCGCGTCGCTGGCCAGGAGCGGCGCTGGCGGCATGCTGAGGTCGGCCGGCTGCCACCAGATGGCAGTGCGGCTTCCGCGGTCGGCACGGTAGAGGATCCGGGTCCCGTCGGGCGTCCACTCGGGCCGATCATTCAGCGAGCCCGAATTGGTGAGGCGTGAGGGAGTGCCGGAGCCGATATCATAGATCCAGATATCGGACCGTCCTCCCGTGCCGACCGCCATGGCGAATCGCTTTCCGTCGGGCGAGAGACGCGGATAGGCGTACGGCTGCGGATCGTCCAGCACCGGTTGGAAGCGGCCTTGCAGGTCCACCCACCCGATCGTTCCCGCGCTGTTGGACGGCTGATAGACCAGCGTGCCGGTGGGCGACAGCGCGGCCTCGCTGGAACCGGCGACGGTGGTGGCGACCGTGGGGCCGAGCACGACCGGGTTGCCCACGGTGCGTCCGCGAGCGAGGTCGATCCGAGCCGCCATCAGTGCGCCGGTCGGGGCGACGTACACCAGCGTCCCGTTGATGAGGGCCAGTGGATCCAGGGCGCTGAGCGCGAACCGGGTGATCTTGCCGGTCTCGAGCGACACCGCAGCCAGGTGCGTCCGCGCCAGTCCGCCGGTCAACGTGATGGAGAACAAGGCCTGCTTCCCGCCCGGCAGCACCCGGGGCTGCTGGAAGTAGAGCTCGCCCGCCGCCGCGTCCGGCTTGGCGATGACCCGCGGTTCTCCGCCGCTCGCCGGCAGGCCGAGCAGGCCGCCAGCACTGCCGACCAGGATGGTCCCGTCGGCACTCCAGGCCAGTCCCACCTGTCCCACGCCGGTCGGACCGACGACGACGGGCGTGCCGCCGGTCACCTGCACCTTCCAGATCACGTTGCCAACCAGGAACGCGATCCATTTTCCTTCGGGTCCGAAGACCGGTTGCTGGGCACCGTCGGTGCCGGCGAGGAACGTCGCCTGCGCCTCGTCCAGCCGGCGGACGTAGAGGCGAGCGGTACCGTTGTCGCCCGCCAGTGCGTAGGCGATGGTTCTGCCGTCGGGAGACAAGGCGACGTTGGTGCCTTGCGCCGCGTTGGTGACCAGCATGGTGGACCGCAGCTCGATCGGGAACCGGACCACCGCGGGCGTGCGCTCCCGGTGGGCGGCCCGCCATTCGATCACGGCAAGGACCGCCGCAGCCAGCAGTGCGAGGCCGAGGGTGAGGACCAGCGGGTTCCGCGAGCCGCGCGCGCTGCTGCGGGCACTGAGGTACGTCGCGCTTGTTGCGGTCCCTCCGCGTCCCTGCAGGGCTTCACTGAACTCGGCGGCGGTGGCAAACCGGTCGGCGGGGAGCTTTTCGAGCGCCGTGAGGACCGCGGCCTCCACATGCGGCGGCACCGTGCGCCGCTGCGGGCTGATCGGCCGTGGCGCCTCGGTGACGACCCGGGCCACGATGGCCTGGGCCGTGCTGCCGGTGAAGGGCGGGTCGCCGGTAAGCATTTCGTAGGTGATGCAGCCGAGGGCATAGACATCGCTGGCAGGGCCGATCTCCCGCTCGCCCATGGCCTGTTCGGGGCTCATGTAGGTGGGCGTGCCGAGACTCATGCCGGTTTCGGTCATCCGGGTGCTGCCGCCGGCGCTGCTCACGGCCAGCGCGATGCCGAAATCGGCGACCAGGGCCGCACCGTCGTGGAGCAGTACGTTCTCCGGCTTGATGTCGCGGTGGATCACCCCGTGGCGGTGGGCGTAGCCGAGCGCGCCGGCGACCTCGGTGGCAATCCGCACCGCGTCGGCCACCGGCAGCTGCTTCTCCCGCAGCAACCGGTCGCGCAGCGATTCCCCCTCCACGAACGGCATGACGTAATAGGCGGTGCCGTTCACCTCGCCCGAGTCGATCAGTCCCAGGATGTGGGGATGCTGCAGATTGGCGATGGTCTTGATCTCGCGCACGAAGCGATCGGCGCCGATGACGGCGGCGAGTTCCGGCCGCAGGACCTTGATGGCCACCGGGCGCTCGTGCCGGAGATCCTCGGCCAGGTACACCGTGGCCATGCCGCCGGCGCCCAGCTCCCGCTCGATGCGGTAGCGGTCGGCCAGGGCGGCGGCGAGGCGGGCAGCGGCTTCCATCATCGCGGCACTCCTTGATCTCCCAGCGCAGCTAACTCCGCCCGCACGCTGTCCCTCTGGGGAATGCGCGACGGTTCCGGGTTGACCCGGAGATGAAGGTAGTTTCGATAGGCACGGATGGCTCCTGCCTGGTCTCCGTTTTGTGCCGCGAGCCGTCCCTCAAGCCGGAACGATTCGGCGAGACCGGCAGCCTCGGGTTGTCCCTGGATGGACCAGCGGCGGCGCACTGCCCGGAGCGCGCGATCCGTCCGACCCTCGATCTCGTAAAGCCGGGCTAACTCGATCGAACCCCAATTCATATTTTGCTGGAAACCCCGCCACAAGGAGTCGGCCAGGTCCACCAGATGTGGGGCCGTCGGCCTGTTATCCTGAACCGCCAGCCATGCGTCACTCAGGACAACGATACGCGACCAGTCGCCTTGCAGCGTATCCATGCCGGCCGCCGTGCGAGCACCGGCCGTGGCCCGGGCGCCCGCCGTCAGGTCTCCCCGTGAAAGCCTCCACACGTCCCCCATGTCAGTGGCCAACGCCATGCTGTCCGGCGGTTCGCCACCGAACCAAATGGCGCCGGTAACGATGGCGGTCGGGCCCATATCGGGAGTCAAGCTTCGCAGTGTATCCATCCACCGTGCCGCCTCCAATGGCCGGCCTTCATTCCATAACGTCTCCGCCATGGTCAGGGCGACCTGCACCCGCTGATCCGTCGTGGTGGCCCGCCGATGGATGGCGGCGAGCAGCGCCGACTGGTGGGCGATCGTGACGCTGTCCAACGGATCATCTTGAAGGATTATCGCAGGCACGTTGGCGGGCAGCGAATCCAGCGCGGCCAGAAACAGCCGGATACCCGCAGTGTCGCCGGTGGCCGCCAACCAGTCCCAGCGCGCCCGGTTGGCCAACTCTCCTGTTGAATCGAGCGCGAGTTGCCGCGTGGTCCAGAGACGCTGGGCCGTGGTATCAGACGAGACAAAGGCAAGGCGGGCCAGGTGATCGACCGGGCCACCGAAGAGCGAGTCCTCTTGAAAGGCCCGCTCGAAGGCCTGGCGCGATCGCATCTGTGGATTCTGCACATCCGAAAGCTGACCCCAGTGATACAGCGCATCACCCAGGTAGTACCAGGCCTCGGCGCTCTCGGGCATAAGCTCGGTCGCCCGTTCTCGGTCGGCGATCTGTTCGGTCCAGGGGGTCGCGCGTGGATAGCGGGAACCGAGACGAATGGAAAGGAAGAGCTGATCATACTGGTTCAATCGGTCGCGGTACTGCCATGCCAGGCGCCGGACGCGGTCCATATCGCCCGTCGCGCGGTGCCACCCATCCGCCTCGATGAGAGCAGAGAGGGCGAGCGCAAATGTCGAATCGAGACGCGCCGCGCGTTCCAGGAGCGGGGTCGCGTCCTCAAAAGCACCGCGACGATAGGCCGCTCGCCCGTCGAGATAAGCTCGGAGCGCGTCGAGACTGGTGGTCGTGAGAGCACTGAGTTGCGTGGAGCTGGCACCGGCATCGAGCGCCAGAAGTCGGGCAGTGAAACGATCGACCAAGATGAAGAGGCTATCCTTCGGGCCTTCGACGCTGGTCTCAGCCACCGTGCGACCACCCGGCATTTCAACCAGAGTTCCGCTGAGCACGAGGTGTTCCGGTGGACCCACAATGCTGCCTTCAAGGACTCTGCCTGCGCCGACTTTTCGAGCCACTCCGGCCATTGCCGCTGCGGAAAGGTCGTCGGATTCAGTTCCGCCGGCGTCGCGGACAGCGGCCAACACTGACCGGGCGTCCGCCGCGCGAACGCCGCCCTCACCGGTCAGCTTGGTCTGCAGCAAGTCGAGCATCCCCTGCCGCAGGTACTGGACACTCTGATCGGCACCGGCCACCCGAAAGGGCATGACCGCAATGACATTGGGGTCCAGAAGATGCCCGGCGGAGCGAGACCACGGCCTCCACAGGATGAGCACGAACCCCGCCAGTACCACGAGCATCAGGAAGACAAGGGGGCGACCCTTCTTGCCCGGCGCCGGCGCTGGAATCGAAGCGCCAGCACGCATACCAGCACCGGTAGACGGGTCAAGGGCTCGGGCAAACTCCGCCATGGACGCGAATCGATCGGCGGGAACTTTGCTCAGGGCTTTGGCCACGGCAGCGTCGACTTCATCGGATACCGAGTCCCGCACCACCCGGAGCCGGGTCGGCCGTTCGGTCATCAGTTTGGCGATGATCGCGCGCGCATTGGGTCCGGTGACCGGCGGCTCGCCCGCCAGCATCTCGTACAGTACGGCGCCGAGACTGTAGACATCGCTCCGCGCGTCGAGGTCCCGGTCGCCGGTCGCCTGCTCGGGGCTCATGTACTGCGGCGTGCCGAGAGAGAGGCCGGTCTCGGTGAGTCGGTTGCCTCCCGCCTCCTGAACCGCCAGGGCGATGCCGAAATCCGCCAGCATCGCCTCGCCTTCGTGGAGCAGGATATTCCCCGGCTTGATGTCACGGTGGATGACGCCGTGGCGGTGGGCATAGTCGAGCGCACCGGCCACCTCGGTCGCGATCCGCACCGCGTCAGCCACCGGAAGCTGGGCCTCCCGGTTGAGCCGGTCGCGGAGCGATTCGCCCTCCACGTAGGGCATCACATAGTAAAGGAAGGAATCGGCTTCCCCCGAGTCGTGGAGCGGGAGGATGTGGGGATGCTGGAGGTTGGCGGTAGTCCGGATCTCGCCCAGGAAGCGTTCGGCTCCGATAACGGCGGCCAGCTCTGGGCGCAGCACCTTCACGGCGACCTTGCGATGATGCTTGAGATCCTCGGCGAGATAGACCGTGGCCATGCCGCCCGCGCCGAGCTCCCGGTCGATGCGGTAGCGGTCAGCCAAGGCCGCGGCGAGACGAGAAGACGCTTCCGTCATGCCCCCCGCCCTTCACGCGGCTGAACGCCGCGGCTCGGCAAGATGTCGCGGTGCGACAGTCGCGTCGCCGGTATCTCGGCGTGGCGAAGCCACGCTCTGCCGAGCAGCGAATTGATTCGCGGGGCCGTCCGAGTGCCAAGACCACCTTCGCCAACCAATCGCGGAGCGATCGTCTGCCCCTTCGCGGCGCTCAGGACAGGCTCAGGCGTGACGACAGTCGCGGCCCGCTCGATGCGGTAGCGGTCGGCCAAGGCGGCCGTGAGGCGATCAACACTCATGGTCATGCCTCATAGAAAATTGAGCCGCTTCATCAGCTCCACGAAACGCGGTTCCGACCGCAGGGGATCGAAGATGTGGTCCATCTTGAGCCACACCAGGGACTGCGAATCGGCGGCGTAGGCCTGCTCGAGATAATCGAGGACGCGGGGGTGGTCGCCCAGGCCAAGGTAGACCAGGGCGAGGTCGAACGGGTTTCCCTCCCCGCTTGGCGACATCCGCTTGAGCCGGTCGATGCTCGCCATCGCGCGGGCGCGGTCACCGGACTTGCCATATGCGTACGCCAGGTACGCAGTGGCGAATGACGGCGCCCCAAGGGACTGGGAGCGCTCAAGCTTGGGGATCGCCGCCCGGTAGTTGCCGGTCTGCAGTGCCAGCTGCCCTTCCTCCAGCGGCGGGAAGAAGAAGGTTGGATCGAGCTCGGCGGCTCGCCGGGAGAGTTCCAACACCGGGGCTGCTTTTCGATCGAACATGAACGGCATCATGTTGTCGATCAGGATCGACGGGGAGAGCGGATCGAGTTTCGCCGCCACTGCTCCCTCGACCTTCGCCTCCTCCAGTCTTCCCACAATCGAGAGCACCAGGCCGAACTGGTCGTGGGCAAAAGCGTAATTGGGATTGAGAGCGATCGCGCGCCGGAACTCGCGCTCGCTTCCGGTCCAGTCATGCTCGTACCAGGCCTTGAACACGGCCAGCGACGTGTGCGCCTCGGCCGACGTGCTATCGAGCGCCACGGCACGCTCCGCAGCGTCCCGCGCGGGGCGCCCCGCGTCGGTCGCGCTGATGAATCCCTCGTTGAATCCGGCCCAGGTGTACGCATCGGACAGTCCCGACCAGGCAGGGGCGAAGTCCGGGCTGAGCTTCACCGCCTCGTTGAACTGGGCAATGGCCTTCTGCAGGTTCTCATCAGTGGGGCGATTGAAGAAGAAGCGGCCCTTGAGGTACGCATCGTGGGCCTCGGGATTGACGGTTGGCGCCGCGGCGAGGCGGGACTGCTCGCCCGGCGTCAGCCGAACGTTGATGGCGCTGGCGATGGCCGAGGCCAGCTCCGCCTGAAGTGTCAGCACGTCACTCGACCGGCGCTCGAACGTCTGCGCCCAGAGATGCTTGTCAATCCGGGCGTCGATCAGCTGGGCGTTGATCCGGACCCGATCGCCGGAGCGGGTCACGGATCCCTCCACGATCGCATCTACACCGAGCGCCTTGGCAATCTCCGGAGTGGAGAGGCGGCCGCGTCCCTTGAACTGCATTGCCGACCCGCGCGAGGTGACCCGCAGCTGGCTGATCGTCGCCAGGTCGCTGGTCAGCTCATCGGTCATTCCCTCGGCGAAATACTCCTGGGTGGAGTCGGCAGAATAGTTGTCGAGCGGCAGGACGGCGATCGAGCGAATGGCGCCGCCGGGTTCCGCTGGGGCCACACCACCACGCTGGCGGTAGAGGACCACGCCGACGATGAGGACGAGAAGGAGGCCGATGGCCAGCCCGGCTCCCCGCCACCCTCCTGGCCACGCCAGCCAGGCGCGGCGCGGCGTCAGGGCCGGAGGGCTCGAGAGCGCCCCGGCAAAATCGCGCGCGCTGGCAAAGCGGTCGATCGGCGCCTTGGCGAGCGCGCGCATCACCGCCGCGTCAATCGCTGCCGGAACGGTCTGTCGCAGCACTCGCAGTGACGTCGGGCGCTCGGTCATCAGCTTCGCCACCACCGCCTGGACCGACCCCCCGGTCACGGGCGGCTCACCCGCGAGCATCTCGTATGTCACCGCCCCGAGGGAATAGATGTCGCTGCGGGCATCGAGGTGGCGATCGCCCGCGGCCTGTTCCGGGCTCATGTAGCTCGGCGTGCCCAGGGACAAACCGGTCCCGGTGAGGCGGTCGCCTCCGGCCTCGCTGATGGCCAGCGCAATGCCGAAGTCGGTGAGAATCGCCTCGCCCTCATGGAGCAGGATGTTTTCTGGCTTGATGTCGCGATGGATCACGCCCTGGCGGTGGGCGTAGTCGAGCGCCGCGGCAACCTGCCGCGCGATGGCGAGCGCTTCGTCGATTCCGAGCTGGCCTTCCCGCGTGAGCTTGCTGCGCAGCGATTCGCCGCGCACGAAGGGCATGACGTAGAACAGGGTGCCGTCCACGGCGCCGGACTCGATCAGCGTCAGGATGTGAGGGTGGTCGAGCCGAGCGGTGATCTTCACTTCAGCAAGGAAGCGCTCGGCGCCCAGCGCCACGGCCAGCTCGGGCCGCAGGACCTTGATTGCCACCTGACGGCCGTGCTTGAGATCCTGGGCGAGATACACCGTGGCCATGCCGCCGGCGCCGAGTTCGCGCTCAATCACATATCGGTCGGCCAGGGCCGCGGCGAGCTGATCGCTCACCGGACCACCCATGCCGCGTCATTCTTCAGCAACGCCTGGATGCGGGGATCATCACGGATTCCGTCGAAGAGGGGGTCGAGACGGATGGAGGCCGGGGTGATTTCCAGCACTGACGCCCAGGTGACCGGCGTGCGAGCCCGTGCCGTGATCAGCCGGATGGCCTCGTCGCGATGTCCCAGCAGCAGGTGAATTGCTATCAGGCCGTCGACGCTTCGCGGGCCCTCGGCGGCATCACGCGCCGCCGGATTCAACACGATCGCGCGCTGGCCCTCTTCAACGGCGTCAACGGCGCGCCCCTGGATCGCGCGGGAGATGCCCAGGATCGTGTGGAAGTCGGCGGCAGTTCCGAAGACGCCGGCTCCACCCAAGCGGTCGAGGAAGGCGCTGGCGAGCCGTGCGGCCGAATCGGCGCGCGCCCGGGCCCGGGCGAGTGAACCCGACGCCACGTCATCGAGAGCCAGATATATCAACTGCTGCGGCCGATCGAGTGGTCGGGCGTTCTCGGTCTGGTTCAATGCCACGGCGGCGGCGTCGAACTGGCGGGCAATGCGCGCCAGCATGGCCGTCATCCCCGCGCGCAGCTCGGGCGAGACTCCTGTCGGAAGCGACGCAACGAACGTTCGGGCCGCCGCAGTATCTCCTCGGCCGAACACGATCGCCCAGAACAACCGCCCGGTATTGACTTCGCTCGCTGGGTCGACAATCTGGGCCCGGCGCAGCATCTGCTCAGCCTCGGGTAGTCGCCGCGTCACCAGGTAGGTCCATCCCATGTCACTCAGCGCGCCAGCGTTTCTCGGATCAAGCGCGATCAGCTTCCGTTCCGCGGCGAGCGCCTCGTCCCAATGGCCCCGTCGGCGCGCGATGAACCCGACCCCCGCGACCGCGTCGGCGTCGCTGGGCCGGGCCGCGGCCACGGCCCGGAAGAGAGCGAGCGCGGCGTCGAAGTCGGCTCGCGCGTAGTACGCGATAGTACGCCTGGGCGATCTTCGTCTCGGATGACGCCGGCGCCAGCGCTACGGCGCGATTCAGGGCAGCCCGGGCCGGCAACGTATCGCTCGTCGTACCTTCGCGCACCAGCCAGCTCCGCGCCGCCGCGAGGCCGGCCCATGCCTCGGCGAAATTCGAATCGAGCGCGACCGCGCGCTCGAAGGCGCGCGTGGCCCCGGTGTCGGTGATGAACGTGCCGCGATTGGCGAACATCGCCTGCCCGCGATGGTACCAGTCGATCGCCTCGAGGTTTTGGGTCGGCGCCTTCCGCGCCGCCGCGATCTCCGAACTGGTGAAGCTCGCCCGGAGTGCCTGCGCCACGTTGCTCGCGATGTCACCCTGGATGGTGAAGATGTTCTGCGCCGACAGCTCGCGATCGTAGGAGTCGGCCCAGATCTGGCGATCGCTCGGCGCATCCACCAGCTGCACCGTCACGCGCACCTGGTTGCCGGCCCGCTGGACCTGGCCCTGCAGCAGGCTCTGCACGCCCAGTTCCGACCCGATCTGTCGGGTCCCCTTGGTGGTGTGCCGGTATTCCTGCACCGAGTTCCGCGACGTCACCTGCAGCGCGCCAAGACGGGTCAGGTCAGTCAGGATTTCGCTCTGCATGCCGTCGGTGAACGCCGCATTACTGCTGTCGCCGCCGACGTTCTCAAACGGCAGCACCGCCACCGACCGCGGGCCCGTGGCGCCACGGGTAGCGCCGGCGCCACGTCCTGTGGCTCGCGTGAGCGCATAGCCGCCGGCCGCCAGCACTAGCAGTCCGATCGCGGCCATGGCCCAGCGCGGTACGCGGCTGAACAGCGCCCTGGCCGGACGGGCCGCGGCAACTGGCATCGTGGCCGTTGGCGTCAATCCTCCGCTCGGCGTGGCCAGCGGCTCGAGCTGCGCCAGCATCTCTTCGGCGGACTGCCACCGGTCTGCCGGCCGCTTCTCCAGGGCCTTCATGATGACATTCGTCAGCGCCGGCGAAAGCGACGGCCGGTGGCTGCTCAGGAGCTCGGGTGCCTGCATCACGTGCGCGGCGAGAACCTGCTGCGGTGAGGCGCCGGTGAAGGGCGGACGTCCGGCCAGCAGCTCGTAGCCCATGACGCCCAGCGCATAGATGTCGACGCGGTGGTCGAGATGCGGATCCGCACTCGCCTGTTCCGGCGCCATGTATGCCGGGGTGCCGAGGGCCACGCCAAGGGTGGTAAGGCGGTTCTGCCCGCTCGCCTCGTTCACCGCCTTGGCGACGCCGAAATCCATCACCAGCGCGTGACGGCCGGAGAGCATCACGTTCTCGGGCTTGATGTCGCGGTGCACCACGCCCCGGCTGTGGGCGTGGCCCAGCGCATCGGCGATCTCGGAGAGCAGTCGCACCGCCTCGTGGACCGGGAGCTCCCCCTGGCGCGTCAGACGCTCGCGGAGCGACTCGCCTTCCACGTAGGGCATGACGTAGTAGAGGAAGCCGTCGGCGCTGCCGGAATCGAACACGCCGAGGATGTGGGGGTGCTGGAGCCGCGCGGCGATCTCGATCTCCTGCGTGAAGCGATCGGGACCGAGCGCGGCGGTCAGGTCCGGCCGCAGCACCTTGATGGCCACCTGGCGGCGATGCCTGATGTCTTCGGCGAGATAGACCGTGGCCATGCCGCCCGCACCAAGCTCGCGCTCGATGCGATACCGGCTGGCGAGGGCGGCAGAAAGTCGCGTGAGGGTATCAGGCATGTTGCACCCTCAGTTCACCGCCCGAGCCGCGGCTTGCAGCCGCGAGCCGATCGATTGACGCGGTTGGCATCTACTGCCTTACCCGGGCGAGCTTGGCGGCCGTTTCCGTCCACCACCCGAGCACCACGTCAACCCTCGCCCGCGGCGGGGCCTTGATGAACAGGAAGTGCAGGCCGTCCGGAGAGACGTCAAAGGCATCCGCTTGGGAGTCACGGAAATACCGGCTGGCGTCGAACAGCCGCTGCGACGACCCGGCCGGGTTCGGCTTGCGCTCGTCCATTGGGGTGGCCATGACTATGGACTGGCCGTCCAGATAGAAAAGCTGCCGGCCATCGCGCGCCCAGATCGGGCTCGTGCCGCCGGCGTTCGACACCTGGATCCGCGCACCGCCGTCCGGGAACGGCGTGAGATACACCTCGTCGCGTCCCGACGCGTCCGAGGTGTACGCCAGCCAGTGCCCGTCCGGTGAAACGGCGGGATTGCGTTCGTCGGCACGGGTCGTGACCAATGGACGCGCGCTGGTATCGCCTTTGGCCGCCGCGAAGATGTCGCGCCGCGTGCGACCATCGTCATAGCCCTCGCGGAACGCGAAGTCGTGGCCGGCGGCCGGCCAACTGACCTCTTGCACGTGCCTCGCGCGCGCCAGGACCAGGCGGAGCGTGTCGCTGCCGTCAACGGGGACCGAGAATAGCTGGCGCAAGCCGCTGCTGCTCCCATGGTCACTGGAGAAGAACAGGCGGCGTCCGTCCGGCGTCCACGCCGGGCGGAACGAGTAATCGCCGGTGGAGGTGAGTCGTGAGAACGTGCGCCGCCGCAGGTCGTACACCCAGATAGTGGACGTCGTACCGGACGGGTCTCCGACCGCAGCGGCGATCTGCTCGCCGCTGGGCGAGAGCGCCACGCCGAGATAGGGTCGGGCGAGCGTCGAGTCCACGATGGTCTCGACGCCCTCGCGGGACACCCATGTGAGCAGCGAGACCGCGCTGGTCGCCGGCTGGTAGAATAATGTCCCGTCGCGGCCCACCGCCGCGGCCATGCCTCCGTCCGCGGTGTACACCCCCGTCAGCACGGGGACGGACGTGCCGCTCACGCGATGGCCATCGAACGGTTGGGCCTGCACCGATCCATCAGCGGTTGCGTAGAGCAGCCAGCCATCGCGAACTGCCAGCGGCAGCAGGCCGGCCACGAGCTTGGTCCGCGTGCCAGCCCGCAGGTCGAACGCCACGATCCAGCCGTTCGCGAGGGAGCCGACCCCACGGGTCGCCGCCAGCAGTGTTCGGCCATCGTCGAGCATGAGTGGATACTGCAGACCGCCGCTCCCCGTAGCCGACACGCTGTCGGCGGAAATGGTCGCGACGTCCTCGGTCGGTCCGCCGGTGGCCGGAATGCGCGCGATCGCAGTGCCGGCGTCACCGTGGCAATAATAGATGTAGCCGTCCGTTGCCCACGACACGCCGCATTTGCCGGACGCGTCCCTCGTCAACAGCGCCGGTGCGCGTCCGTCCACGCCAATGGTGTGGAACTCCTTGGACCGTGTGGTGTACGCGATGCTTCTGCCGTCAGGTGAAAAGGTCACGTCACCTGCCGAGGCCGTTCCCGGCAGCAATTCCGAGGTGTCGCGGTCCATCCAACGCACCCGGATACCCGGGCTGGCCCCGCCAAAGTCGGAATAAGCCAATGCCCGGCCGTCAGGCGACACAGCCGGCTGCGTGGTCGATCCCACCACCGTGGATGCACCCGACAGGGAAAAGCGCACGACGCGCAGCGCCGGCGAGGGCCGATGGAGCGCGTATCCCACCGCGCCCGCCGCCACCAGCATCGCGGCCACGGCGGCGTACCGCCACCACCGCGCGCCGCGCTGGCCGGTCGACGCCGCGGAGAACGGGCTGGCCGTGGTTCCGGCGAACGACGGGTTCTCGAGCGCGTCGGCGAACGCCTTCGCGCTGTCGAAGCGATCCGCCGGCAGCTTCTCCAGCGCCTTCGCGACGCGCCGCCGCCACGTTCGGCGGCACCGACTTGCGGAGCTCGGTCACCGGCGCGCGCGTGCTCGGTCATGATCTTCATGATGATCTGCTGCGCCGAGCCGCCCGACGTGCGGCGGCTGGCCCGGCGAGCATCTCGTACAGCACGCTCGCCGAGCGAGTAGAGTCGCTGCGGCCGTGATCTCCTTCTCGGCCGTGGCCTGCTCGGGGCTCATGTAGTGCGGCGTGCCGAGCGAGCAGCCCGGTCTCGGTCATGCGGCCGCCCGCCGCGGCGCTCACCGCGAGCGCGATGCCGAAGTCGGCCACCATCGGCCGGCCGTCGTGCAGCAGGATGTTCTCCGGCTTGATGTCGCGGTGGATCACGCCCGTGCCGGTGCGCGTAGTCGCAGCGCGTCGGCCACCTCGGTCGTGATGCCGCACCGCCTCATCGATGCCGAGCTGCGGTCTCGCGGTCGAGCTTGCTCGCGGAGCGTCTCGCCGTCGATGAACGGCATCACGTAGTAGAGGAAGCCCGTCGCGCCGTCGCCGCTGAATCGAAGAGCGGCAGGATGTGCGGATGCTGCAGCGCCGCGGTGGTCTTGATCTCCAGCACGAACCGCTCGGCGCCGAGCACGGCGGCGAGCTCGGGCTTAGCACCTTGAGCGCGACCTGGCGATCGTGCTTCAGGTCTCGGCGAGATAGACGGTGGCCATGCCGCCTGGCCGAGCTCGCGCTCGATGCGGTAGCGGTCGGCGAGGGCCGAGACGAGCGGGCGCGCGCGGGGGGCCGTCACTGGTGCGCCTTCGCCGCCGCGAGCAGCGCCCGCCACTGGTCGACGTAGACGACGCGCGCCCTCGCCGACCCGGCGTCGCGCTTCTCCAGCATCAGGAAGTCGCCTCCGGGCAGCACGTCGTACGCGACGGCGCCGAGGCCCTGTTCGAAGCGGTCCATGGAGAAGAGGGCGCGCCGGGAGCGCACGGTGAACCCGGCGCCGGTCGTCACCTCGGAGGCCATGAGGCTGTCGCCGCCGATGTAGAACAGCTCGCGGCCGTCGCGGGACCAGCGGGGCGTCCTTCCACCGCCGGCAGAGACCTGCCAGAGGTCGGCGCGCGAGGGGTCGGTGGACCGGACGTACATTTCGCCCTCGGATGCGTACGCCAGCCAGCGCCCGTCGGGCGAGGGACGGGGGGAGTGTACGCGCGCCGGCAAGACCGACGATCAGGCCCGGTCGGCGGCGGTGGGCTGGTCGAGGGAGTGGGCGTAGATGGCGCTCCGGCCGGGCTGGAATCTCAGGTAATAGAGCGTGCGGCCGTCCGCCGAGGGTGCCGGGCTCCGACGTTCATCGCCGTATCACGCACGACGCTGCGCGGAGGCGATGCGCTGCCCACCGTCGCCTGGAAGATCTCGCCCACCTGGGCATCGTTGGCGGCGAAGAACAGAGTTGCGCCCGTCGGCGCTGAAGGCCGGAGCGCTCGTCACGGTCGCGGGGACCGTGATCCGGCTGGCGGCGCCGCTGCGCAGATCGCGCACCAGGATGTCCCAGGTTCCAAGCTCGACCGAGGCTGCTGCGCGAGTGCCATCGCGCGAGGCCGCGACGTCGCGGGCGTACCCCACCCACGTGGAGTCGAGGAGCGCCACGGCACCGTCGCGGCGGACGCGCGCGAAGCTCAGCCGGGGCGTGTGCGAGCCGCCCGTCGCGAACACGAGCTGCCCGCTCCGCGCGACGGCGATCTGCGGGAACGCGTCGGTGCCGATCATGGTCCCCACCGTAAGGGGCACGGGCGCGCCCGTGATGCGGCGCTTCGCCGCGTCGAAGGGCACGGCCACCAGCGTGCTGTCCGGCCGCACGACCAGGAGATATCCCGGATTCAGGTAGCGGGCCCAGAAGCCGGGCGTGAGCAGTCGGTGGCGTCCCGTGGCGGGGTCGGACACGGCGATCCGGAAACGCGAGTTGTCGCCGTAGTTGCGCGGTATCACCACGAACAGGACAGCCTTTCCGCCCGGGAGCGGGCTGCCGCCCGTGTGGAAGACCTCGCCGGCTGCGGCATCCAGGCGGGTGACCTGCTCCCACGCGACACCGCGCACGGGCACCCGCAGGATTCCGGCGTGGCCGCTGACGAGCAGGTGGTCGTTATCCGCCCACTCGATGACCGAAAAGCTGGGCAGCGTATCGGTCACCGTCGTGACGGGTCCGCCGGTGGGCGACACCAGGCGCAGCGCATGACCCTCGAGAAACGCCACCCGGCGCCCATCCGGCGAGACCGCCGGATAGCTCGCGCTGTCGGTGCCAGGCAGCGGCCGCGGATCCAGCGCGTCCGCGTCCCGGACCCAGAGCCCGGTTCCTGCCGAGGCGCGCGCTACGTAGACCAGCCTCGATCCGTCCGGCGAGAGCGCGAAGGAGCCCTCGGGAAGTGCGCTGTCGGGAAACGAGAGCGTCGCGAGCCAGGGGTGGTCGCCGGCCGCCGCCGACAGCGGATTGGTACGCCCCACGCCGCCGGCTCCCCGCCTCCAGCCCCACGCCGCCGCGGCCAGGGCAATCAGAGCGATCACGGCCGAGGCGCTCGTCGCCCGGTGCCGCCGCCAACCATCCGGACGCCCTGGACCGGTAGCGCGGGCCCGGAAGGAATGGGTCGTCAGCGCACCGGCGAACTCCGCCGCGGCGCCGAAGCGGTCGGCCGGCAGCTTCTCCAGCGCGGTATGGACCGCCGCTTCTACGTACGCCGGCACGCTGCGGCGCCGCGTCGCCAGCGGCTTCGGCTTCTCCGTGATCACCTGCGCCACGATCGCCTGGGCGGTGGGGCCGGTGAATGGCGGCTCGCCGGCGAGCATCTCGTAGGTGACCGCGCCGAGCGCATAGATGTCGGAGCGCGGCCCGATCCCCCGCTCGCCCATGGCCTGCTCGGGGCTCATGTACTGCGGCGTGCCGAGCGAGAGGCCGGTCTGGGTCATGCGCTGCCCACCGGCCTGCTGCACGGCGAGCGCTATCCCGAAGTCCGCTACCAGGGCATGCCCGTTCTGGAGGAGGATGTTCTCGGGCTTCACGTCGCGGTGCACCACGCCCCGCTCATGTGCGTACTGCAGTGCGTCCGCGACTTCGGTGGCGATGCGCACCGCGTCGCTCACGGGAAGCTGCTGCTCGCGCTCGAGGCGGGCGCGGAGCGTCTCCCCCTCTACCAACGGCATCACGTAGTAGAGGAAACCATCGGCCGAGCCGCTGTCGAACAGCGGCAGGATGTGCGGGTGCTGCAGCGACGCGGTCAGCTCGATCTCCCTGAGGAAACGCTCCGGCCCCAACATCGCCGAGAGCTCCGGGTGGAGGACCTTGATCGCGACACGCCGGCGGTGCTTGAGGTCCTGGGCCAGGTATACCGTGGCCATCCCGCCCTGGCCCAACTCGCGCTCGATGCGGTAGCGGTCGGCCAGGGCCGCGGCGAGTCGTTCCGGGGCGTCGCTCATTGCTTCACCTTTGCCGTGAGGTCGGCAAAGAAGTGCTCGACCAGCACCAGGTCCTGGCCCCGCTCGCGGTCGGGCCGACGGATCATCACAAAGTGGCTGTCGTCCGGCGCGACGTCATACTGCGGGCGGTTGACCGCGTTGGCATACGCCGTCACCGGGAAGAGCGCGCGGGCACTGCCGGGGGAGAATCCGGCGCCGGGCGCCACCGGAAGGCTCATCAAGCGGCCGTGGCTCCGAAAGAAGAGCTCGCGTCCGTTGTGGGCCCATCGGGGCTCGCTGCCGCCACCCTGCGAGATGGGATACTTCACCTGCATGTCGGGAAATGAGGCGACATAGACCTCCGAGGAGCCCGAGTGATCCGAGGTGAAGGCCAGCCATCGGCTGTCGGGCGAGAGGGCGATCTGGGTGTTGAAGCTGCTGTCGGAGTAGATCATGTGGAGGGTAGTGTCGCCCCTCAGGCGCCGAGCGTGAATGACGCCGAACGAGGCCTGATCATCGGCCCGCACTACCAGCCATTCCCCATCGCGACTGAATTCCGCCTCCCAGATGCCGGCGTCGATGTGGAGCAGGAGCCGGGGGGGCGCGCTGCCATCGAGCGGGGCCTGGTAGACTTCGTTTGCGCCCGCGTTCGACGAGAGGCCGTTGGTGGTCGTGAAGGCAAAGCTGCGCCCATCCGCAGACCAGCTCGGGCGCCAGCTTCCGAGGTCACCACGGGAAATCCGCAGGCGGGACCCATCTTGGCGGCGGACCCAGAGCTGGGTCACGCCCTCGCGCACGCTGACGGCGAGGGCCTTGCCATCGGGGGAGAGCGCGGGATACTCGAAGTTTCCCGTCCAGTCCGGCGCGAAGGGTTGCTCGGTGCCGTCGCGCGAGACCCGGACGAGGGTCGACTTCCGGAGATCCTGGGTACCAAACGACAGGAGCGCCGTGCCCGATGCCGACAGGGCCAGGCCATTCGGCGCCACGCCATCGGCGATCGAGATCGCGCCCGAGGTAACGGTCATGCGCTTCAGATCGAACCCAACCGCATAGAGGCCGCCATCCCGACTGGTGTAGAGCAGGTGTCCGGTGGGGGAGTACCAGCCGCCCGTGGCATTGGGCACCAGGAGCCGGGTCGTGTCGCGCGCAATATCAAAGACGTAGACCGCCGAGCCGCTGGCGCAGTTGCCTGGGCAACCGGTGAACAGCAAGCCGCGGCTTCCCGGAAGCGCGGTCAGCACCGATGGATCATCACGGTGCCCAACAGTCGCGGGGCGCAATGTCGTGACCGGTCCCCCATCGCCGGGGACACGCGCCAGGGCGTTGGCGACATCAATGAAGGCGACGGTCCCGTCGTCGAGCCAGGCGCCGACCGGATAGGTCTCGTTCGCCGAACTGGCGAGCTGAATCGATCCCCCACCAGAGACACGAACCTTCCGGAGGATGCCGCCATGGACGAAGTATCCGATCCAGTTGCCATCGGGCGAGAAGAAGGGTCCCGACGCACCCTCCGTTCCGTCGATCGCCGTGGGCCGGGCTTCGTTGCGTCTCTTGAGGAACAGCCGTGTCTCGTCGCCGATCGAATCCGAGAAGACGATATTTTCCCCATCGGGTGAGATGGCGACCCGGGTCTCGGTCCGCACTGAACTGGGGAGCAGGAAGTCAGGATACGGGGTATTCCAGAGCAACACCCGCTGGCGGCTGGGCAGCATCACGGCGCCCGGACGCAACCAGCCCCAGAGGGCTGCGGCGCCGAGCAGGAGGGCCAGCACTGGAAACACATACTGCATGCGCCGACTGGTTGGCGGCGGCGGCATCGGCCGCGGCATCGTCCGGCGGCTGGTGGTGCCGCTATCGCTGAGCGCTGCGGCGAACTCCGCCGCTGAGGAATAGCGGTCGGCCGGCAGCTTCTCGAGCGCCGTAAACACCGCCGCCTCAACCCCGGGCGGCACGCTCTTGCGCTGGAGCGTGAGCGGGCGCGGCTCCTCCGTCATCACCCGCGCAATGATCGCCTGGGCGGTGGGACCATTGAATGGCGGCTCACCCACCAGCATCTCGTAGGTGATGCAGCCCAGGGCATACACGTCGCTGCGGGCGGTGATTTCCCGCTCACCCATGGCCTGCTCAGGGCTCATGTAGTGCGGGGTGCCGAGACTCATGCCGGTCTCGGTCATCCGGGTACCGGCGCCACTGCTGGCGGCGAGCGCAATGCCAAAATCGGCCACCAGTGCGCTGCCGTCATGCAGCAGGATATTCTCGGGCTTGATGTCGCGATGGATCACACTGTGCCGATGGGCGTAATCCAGCGCGCTCGCCACTTCGGTGGCGATCCGCACCGCGTCACCGATCGGCAACTGTTTCTCCCGGGTGATCCGCTCGCGCAGCGATTCGCCCTCGACGTACGGCATCACGTAGTATAGGAAGTCGACGGTCGACGGTCGACTGTCGACTGTTGACCGTGGACCCTCGACCGCTGCCACACCCGAATCGATCAGCGCCAGGATATGCGGGTGCTGCAGGTTGGCGGTGGTCCGGATCTCGGCCAGAAACCGCTCGGCGCCGATGACCGCGGCCAGCTCGGGTCGCAGGACCTTGATGGCCACCTTGCGGTGGTGCTTCAGGTCTTCGGCGAGATAGACCGTCGCCATGCCGCCCGCGCCCAACTCGCGCTCGATGGCGTACCGGTTGGCGAGGGCGCTGGAAAGGCGGCTGAGCGCGTCAGTCATGGGGTAGACAAGCGCGTCGCTGAAGCCGCGAGGCCGATTACATAGCCATCGGCGAGCGCGTCGGGGTGACGTGCCAGGAGGTCGGTCAGTCCAGGGTCCGGATTGGGATGCTTGAAGGTGGGGCTGAGGACCTGTTTCCGCTAGGTAAGCCGCCCTGTCAGTTGGCCAAGGGCGGCTCCCAGAGTTCGATCCGGTTGCCTTCCGGGTCCATGACCCAGCCGAACCGGCCGAACTCCGACGCGTCAGTGCGGCTGTCAACGTCGCAGCCACCGGCCCGCAGCGCTGCCAGCGCCTCATCCAGGTCTTCCACCCGGTAGTTGATCATGAAGGGCGCGCTGCCGGGGTCGAAATAGCCGGTATCGGCCGGGAAAATGCTCCAGGCTGTCCCGGTCTGGCGGCCGGCCGGACTGGACGGTGCGCCATCGAAGGACACGCCGCCCCACGTGCCGATCTCGAGTCCGAGGTGCGCGCGGTACCACTCGCGCAGCGCCTCTGGATCCCGGGCTTTGAAGAAAATCCCGCCGATGCCCACCACTCGAATACTCATGGCAGCCTCACCTTGAATCGGTACACTACTGGCAAGCCGAGCGAGTCCTCTCCCACCGCGCAGACGTGATCATCGTGAAAGGCCAGCTGCGAACCCGCCTCGCGCACGGTATCTTCGCTCGCTTTCAGCTTTCAGCCCGCTCACGCCTTACGCCTCTCCATATAACTTCCCTGGCTCCAGCCCCGCCAGCTCCACCAGAAAGCTGCTGAGCCAGGCGACTACGTCACGGAGGAAGCGCTCACCCTTCTCCGACGAGGCCGCCAGCGGGTTGCCGACGCCGGTATCGTCGGTGACCTCGACCCAATGCCGCGGTGTCCAGGCCGAGCCGTCGCGGAAGGCTCGGATGGTGAACGCGCGGGCCGTGCCGGGGCCGGCGCTCGAGAGCGGTCGCACCAGCATGGGCGCCAGGTGCTGCATGACGCTGGTCTCGAGTTCGCCGGCGTGGTCGCCCGCGTCAGTGAAGTAGTCGGCCGGGTTGATGGCATTGTACCAGTTGGCCTGGCAGAGCAGCATATCGGTTTCCGGCCCAAGCTCCCGGATGATCTGCCGGAAATCATTGCCGCCGTGCCCGTTGAGGATCACCAGCTTGCGGATGCCGTGCGCGCCGAGGGAGGGGAGCAGGTCCCGGATGACCGCCAGCTGGGTGGACGGATTCATGTTGAGGCAAAGCGGAATCTCGCGTTGCCCGGTCTGCACGCCGAACGGTATGGTCGGCAGCACCACGACACGCGCACCCTTGCTCCACGCATCCGCCGCGGCGCGCAGCGCCACAGCCTCGACCTGGATGGTGTCGGTTCCATAGGGCAGGTGACGGTTATGCGCTTCAGTGGCGCCCCACGGGAGCACGGCGACATCGAATGGCGCCCTGCGGAGGTCTTCCCAGCAGGCTTCCGCGACGACATAGGGGCGAGCGGTCATGCGGATGGGAACTCCTGTGCGTGGACGGTGCCGGGACAGCCGGTCCCGGCGCGAGTATCATGCGCCGATGCGTGGTCAACTCAATCTTGGCCGATCACTTTCACGAATACCAGTGCGTGAGCCGAAGCGCTTGACGCTTTCCCCGTTGGGCGTGAACTTCCGCCACACCCTCGCCACCCGCCCTCTCTGGATCACATCATGAGAATTTCACTGCTGTCCCTGCTGCTCGCCTCCACACTGGCCGGTGCATTGCACGGACAGGGCGTTGCGCCGGCTGCATCAGCCAGAGCGGACGATCCCTGGCTCTGGCTGGAACCGGTCCGCTCCGACAGCGCGATGCAATGGGTGCATGCGGAGAATGCAGTGACGCTCGCCAAGTACGCTCAGTCGCCAGCGTTCGACAGCCTCCGCGAGACGATCCGGCACGTGCTCGACTCCGACGCGCGGATTCCCTACGTCAACCGCATGGGTTCGTACCTCTACAATTTCTGGCGTGACCAGGCACATCCCCGGGGCATCTGGCGCCGCACCACGTTGGAGGAATACCGGAAGCCGGAGCCCCGCTGGGACGTGTTGCTCGACGTGGACTCACTGGGCCGGGCTGAAGGTACCGGCTGGGTCTACCACGGCGCGCAATGCCTGGAGCCGGCGTACACCCGCTGCCTCGTCTCGCTCTCGCCCAACGGCGGCGATGCCTCGGCGGTGCGCGAATTCGACCTGACCACGCGGCGTTTCGTGGAGAACGGTTTCACCCTGTCGGCCGCCAAGTCCCGGGTGAGCTGGATCGACCAGGATCACATCTACATCGGCACCGACTTCGGCCCCGGGTCAATGACGACGTCCAGCTATCCGCGCATCGCCAAGCGGTGGCGCCGGGGCACGCCGCTCGCCTCCGCCACGGTGGTGTATGAGGGAAAGCCGACCGACATGTCAGTCAGCGCATACCGCGATCGCACGCCCGGCTACCAGCGAGATTTCATCTCGGTGGCACGCGATTTCTACCACGATACACGCTATCTGCTGCAGGACGGCAAGCGCATCAAGGTGGACGTGCCCGAGGATGCCGGCGTGGATTTTCATCGGGAATGGCTGCTGCTCGAACTGCGATCATCCTGGACCACGGGCGGCCGCACCTGGCCGGCCGGGGCGTTGCTGGCGATCAAGGCGGATGCCTTCCTGGGTGGCGCGCGCGAGTTCCAGGCACTCTTCCTGCCAACCCGGCACACGTCGCTCGCGTCCCATCGCTGGACCCGGCATCACCTGATTCTCGGCTTGCTCGACGACGTCAAGAGCCGCCTGGAAGTCCTCACCCCCGGGCCAGGTGAGTGGGCCCGCGCCCCGCTGGCCGGCGCGCCGGCGTTGAGCACGGTCGGCGTGGTGGACACCGATCCGGACTCGACCGACGAGTACTGGCTCAGCGTGGAAGGGTTCCTGGCTCCGGCGGCACTCGAACGGGGCGTCCTCGACAGCGTCGAAATCGAAACCATCAAGCAGGGGCCGGCCTTCTTCGACGCGACGCCCTACGAGGTCACCCAACATTTCGTCAGCTCGAAGGACGGGACCCAGGTGCCGTACTTTCAGGTGTCAGGCAAGGGCATGCCGCTCGACGGGAGTCATCCCACGCTGCTGTTTGGCTATGGCGGCTTTGAAATTTCCGAAGTGCCGGCGTACGATGGCGTGCTTGGCCCCGCCTGGCTCGATCGAGGCGGCGTCTATGTGGTGGCCAACATCCGGGGTGGCGGCGAGTACGGCCCTGACTGGCACAACGCTGCGCTGCGTGAGCACCGCTCGCGCGCGTACGAGGATTTTGCCGCCGTGGCGCAGGACCTGGTCGATCGCGGCGTCACCACGCCGACCCACCTCGGTGCGGAAGGACGCAGCAACGGCGGCCTGCTGATGGGCAACATGTACACCCGCTGGCCCCAGCTCTTCGGCGCGATCGTCTGTGGCGTGCCGCTGCTCGACATGAAGCGCTACACGCATCTCTCCGCGGGTGCATCGTGGATCGCCGAGTATGGCGATCCCGACAAGCCGGCCGACTGGACGTTCATCCGGACATTCTCGCCCTACCAGAACGTGCGGGCCGGCATGGACTACCCGCCCATCCTTTTCTACACCGCAACCAGCGACGACCGGGTGGGCCCGGTGCAGGCGCGGAAGATGACGGCAAAACTGCAATCCATGGGCTATGGCAACGTCTGGCTGCACGAAAACACCGAGGGTGGCCACGCTGGGTCATCCGACAACAGCCAACTGGCCTTCCGCCGGGCGCTGACGTACCGGTTTCTGTGGGAGAAGCTGAGAGCTAAGAGACTGAGAGCCAAGGGCATTAGCTTCCGCTCCAGCGCTCAGTCCCTAATCCCTCTTCCCGCTCCAGCAACGCCTGCTTCCGCTCAATGCCCCAGCGATACCCGGCCAGGCTGCCGTCCTGCCGCACGGCGCGGTGGCAGGGCACCAGCACCGCAAGCGGGTTGCTGGCGCAGGCGTGCGCCACGGCCCGCACGGCGGATGGCCGACCGATACGACGCGCAATCTCACTGTAGGACCGGGTGCTTCCGGCCGGAATCCGGCGCAGCTCCTGCCAGACACTCTGCTGGAACGCGGTGCCCTGCATGTCGAGCGGCAGGTCGCCTCCCGTTCCGGGCCGCTCCACCGCACCCACCACCTGTGAGGCGAGCTTGGCATCGCCATGAATGAGCTCGGCCCGCGGAAAGCGTTGATGCAGGTCGATCATCAAGGCGTCGTGGTCGTCGCCCAGCATGACGGCGCAAACGCCGAGGGTGCTCTGGGCGACCAGGATCAGGCCGAGCGACGAGGGCTTGAAGGTGAACCAGATCCTGCTCGGCTGATGAACGCCGCCAGCAACATCCTTGTCCGGCTTGCAGCGCTTGCACGGGCGGAAGCCGGCTCGCTCGGCGTCAGCCCGGGTGGGATGGAATTGCACGTTCTCCGGGCGGGCCAGCCGAGCCGAGCACGAGGGGCGGCAGTAGACGCCCGTGGTCCGCACGGAGTAATAGAAGGTGCCGTCCGCTTCCGTGTCCCGCTCGAGAATCGCTTCCCAGCGTGGGTCCGCCATGATCTTCTGCATTGTGTCCGTCCTCCCGCCAGTGTGGTGTGTGCGTCACGACAAGAAGGTAGGGCAGGGCAGGCGTATGATCTCGCCATTTTCGGACAACAATATTCTGCTCGGTGTTGGCACATAAAGCGTTGTCAAGGCACGAGTTGAATCAGAGAATTACCTGTCCGGAAATGGCTAGTCCAGAATCCTCCATGGCATTATCATGATGGCATGACGGACGACGCCACGGCGCTCTATCAGGCCTATACCTCGCGCGACCCGCGCTTCGACGGGGTTTTCTTCATTGGAGTGACATCGACCGGGATCTACTGTCGGCCGGTGTGCACTGCGCGGACGCCCAAGCAAGCCAATTGCCGGTTTTTCCAGAGCGCGGAAGCGGCAGAAAAGGCGGCCTTCCGGCCCTGCCTCAGATGCCGGCCGGAGCTGGCTCCGGGTAACGCGCCGGTGGACGATGCGCATCGGATCGCCGAGCTGGTGGCGCAGCGGATCGAACAAGGTGCCTTGGACAACGGGGGCGGCCTGGAAGACATCGCCCGCACTTTCGGTTGGAGTTCACGGCAGATTCGCCGGCTGGTGCACAACGAACTTGGCGTTTCGCCCATGGACCTGGTGATGACCCGTCGCCTCCTCCTGGCCAAGCAGCTGCTCACCGAGACGACGTTACCGGTGATCGAAGTGGCATTTGCCAGCGGTTTTGCCAGTCTTCGCCGGTTCAATGATGCCTTCAGCCGACGGTATGGCATGCCTCCAACGCAATTGCGTAAGGCGGCGCGCACCGGCAAGTCGGACGTCGGTTCCAGTGAGACGCTCACGCTGCAACTCAGTTACCGGCCACCGTTTGACTGGAAGGGCCTGCTCGCGTTTCTGGCCGCGCGCGCGATTCCGGGCGTTGAAGCAGTACGGAGTGATGCTTGGTTACGCACAGTGCGCCTGGGTCAGCAGGTCGGCTGGGTGGCGGTAACGCATGCGCCGGCCAGGCGCAGTCTGCGAGTGGAATTTTCCCACTCACTTGTGCCAGTGCTGCCTGCCCTCCTGGCCCGGATCCGGAATCTCTTTGACCTCACCGCCAGGCCCGACCTGATCGAGGCCCATCTGGCACAGGACCCTCGCTTGCGCGACCTGGTCGCTGAAGCTCCCGGGCTTCGGGTGCCCGGCGCCTTCGACAGCTTTGAGCTGGCGATGCGCGCCATCCTGGGCCAGCAGGTGACCGTCAAGGGCGCCACGACGCTGGCAGGACGCGTCGCCGAGGCCTTCGGAGACGCGATCACGACACCGCATCCCGAACTCGCTCGCCTCACGCCCACAGCCGAGCGGGTTCGGGCGCTCGATGCAGCAGCGCTCGGGTCGCTTGGTATTACCGGTGCCCGTGCCCGTTGCATCATTGCCGTTGCGGACGCCATGGCCTCAGGCCGGCTCCGGCTGGACGCGGGAGCTGATCCTGAGGCGATCATTGCGGCGCTCAAGGGGCTTCCGGGAATCGGGGACTGGACCGCGCAGTACATCGCGATGCGGGCGCTGCGCTGGCCGGACGCCTTTCCCGCCGGTGACATCGCGTTGCTCAACCGGCTGGGTGTTGGCGCGAAGGAAGCGGAAACGATGTCGGAGGCGTGGCGGCCCTGGCGCAGCTATGCGGTGATGCATGTCTGGCTCGACAGGTCGGGCAAGGCGGGCAAGGCGGGCAGGACGGACGGGTTCGAGTCGAACCGTCATTCCCGCGCAAGCGGGAATCCATGAGGGCTCCCCCGGGGCATGGAGGGCCGGATGGGCAGAGGCAGGCGGTCGCGCGATCATGTCATCCTGAGCAAGCAGGGCGAGCGAAGGATCTACCTGCCCGGGTCCCGACGCTGGTCAGCAGATCCCTCGCGTTGCTCGGGATGACAAGAGGGCACGGCATGCCGTGCCCTTAACGGCTGCCATCCACGAGCTTCGGTCCGCATGTCCGCCTTTAAAATCCCGGCATCTTCTCGTCCGCTGTGGGCCCGTACACCATGGGCACCGGCACATCGAGCAACCTGAGATACACCGTCAGCTGACCGCGATGGTGACTCAGGTGGCTGATGTGCTGCCGGATGACCGACCGGCGTGGGGCGGTGAAGATCACACGCTCGCCACGCTTGAGGGACCAGGGCCGATCGAAATCCTCCTCGCTGGATTCCTGCAAGGCCTCCCGCGCTGCTTCAACGTTCTGGTCGAACCCGACGAGCAGGTCCTCGGTGCTCTGGTACGAATAGCCGCCGGCCCTGGCCAGATCCAGCGCAGGTTCGGTCAGCGTATTGGCAATCCATCCAGGTATCCAGGAGACCAGCTGGGCCAGATGTCCCAGCGCAAAGGACTTGGGATGCGGTTTCCACTGGGCCTTGTCGGCGGGGACGCGTTCCAGCACCCGGCGCGTGGTGCGCATTTCTTCGTCGAAGTCGGGGAGCGGCGAATTGGAGAGATCCATGGAGGTAGGGGTCAGGGGTTAGGGACTGGGGGCTGGAGCTGTGAGTTGAGCGCCCGAGGCTACTTCCAACGTACCCCCGCTCGCAGCGGAAGGTACGAGAATGGAGTGGAGAGCGCGTAAGTACCCGCCTCCGCCTGGGTAAACGCATGGGCAAAGGTGAGGTCCAAGATCAGGTCCATGCGGCCTGAGACCGGCACATCGATGCCGGCACCGGCCCGCAACCCGAGTCCGGTGCGCGAGGCGCCGAAGCTGACGACGCCGAGCCCGCCATGAATGCGGGGTTGTACCGCGCCATCGCGCAGTCGCTGTGAAATATCGAGCCAGGCAGCCCAGAGTGAAGCGGTCGGGGCGTTGGTTCGTGTCGTACCGCTCGGAATGCCCGCTTCGAGTATTACGGGGAGTGCGAGTTCTCGCTCGGGGAAGCGCCCATATTCAATTTCCGCACTGAGGGCTGTTCCTGCGCGCAGGTCGTAACCGATAGCGACCGCACCGCCCGGCCCTGGATTCCAGCGGCTGCTGAATTCTGTGGGGTTCAGCGGGACGGCAGTGGCGGCAAGCGCGCGTACTTCGATGCGACCGGATGGCGCCTGGGCGGGGAGAATGGAAGTCATGCTGCCCAGGAGTAATGCGGTCGAGCCAAATGACATGGCGATGAGGTGAGTCACAGGATCTCCGATCCTGGGAACGACGGAATCAGAGGGAAGCTCCATGGTGACAACTTAGCCAAACCCGGCCCACAAGTGATGTTATCACTTCTCCGCGGGTTGGCCGAGACCGAACCGTGCGACCCGCTCGACGCCGTCCGCGTCAGGATCCTTGGTCAACAGATAATCGCTCCCGACTTCGAGCAACTCCTGGTTGGAGGGCATCGAGAACCGGCAGGTGTAGCGGCCGGTGGAATCGAAACCGACCCAGTGCTCAATCTCGGTTGACCCCGGCCGACTGAATACTCGTACCCAAAGCCGTCCGTCCCGGCCAATTCGGACTCCCGTGAACGCCGGCAACTCATCTGCGACGGGGCGATCGTCGCGCAGCGATGGCTCGAGGAAACGCTTCCGCACTTCTGGCGACGCATCGACGAACTCAGCTTCCTCCGCTCGCCGCGCTGCGGCGAGCAGATCAGACGTGATGGTCTGATCCTGGCCGGTCCAGCGGACAATACGTCGAATAGCATGGCTGCCACGAGCATCGCGCATCCTGAGTTCCGGACGCGCGCCATGGCCGGAGGCGATGCGCGTGCCACCTCCGGCGACCTGGGCATGAGACTCAAACCAGGGGGCCAGCAGGAAGGATTTGGAGGCACCGGGAAGGACGCCAAGTCGGCCATTGGGGAGGGTCTCCAGCGTGTCCGCCGCCGCCCCATCGGGTGAGTAGAGCGCGGTCGTGATCTCTCGCATCTTGAAGCCTGGACCGGTCAGTTCAGGCCATTCGTCATTGGCAAGCACCATCCACCCATCGGCAAGTACCTCAATCACTGCAGGCGGGTTGACGAAGGGCGGTTCTGGCCGAATGGTCCTGACCCATGTTCCGTTCTGGTCAAATACGAGGAACTGCCAAGGCCGGTAGTCGCCTACGTATATCGTGTCGCCTCGAGTCAGCCAGATGTAGAAGGCATCGCTGAATTCGCCCGGTCCTCGGCCACGGCGCCCCGAGCGCATCAGGAACTTCCCGTCCGGACCGTAGTAGCGGATTTCCTCAGTGCCCTGATTTACCAGCACGATCCGGCCGTCACTCAGCTGGGTTGCGCCGAAGACGCGGTGAAGCATGTACTCTTCCGGTCCTTCGGCTACGCCGATGAGAACTGATGGCGTGGTGTCCACCGGGCAGATCGCCGGCAGGCGGGCAAGATCATTGGTGACGATTGCGACGCCCGCGCTGTCGCGCACCGTGACCGGAGTTGAGGTCTCGCCACCGGTTGCCGAGCAGGCTATCAGCAGTGCAAGAGCGCCCAGCAAGAATCGCATCATGGCTGTCTCATCGTTGAGTCGACTCATGCGCGGCAATGACGCGCCAGCCTTCGGGGCGTTTCCGCCAGACCGTGGTCGCGACGAACTCGCCGGTGCTGACAGACCCATCGGCGGCGGTGCGCTTCGATGAGAGCGCACTGGTGACAATCACCGACGAGGAGTCGAGCACCGTAAAGATCGGGTCGCCCCGCTCGGCATAGACCACATCCGAGGCACCATTCTGCCACCACTTGAGCTGTTGTTCCCGAAGGGCGTCGAAACCGCGGATGATCTCGCCATTGAACACGAAGATCAGGTCGGGACTCCGCAGGTATGACGCAAGAAAACCGTCGGTGTCGTGGGCATTGGCGGCAGCCATCTGCTCGTCCAGCACCGGCCTCAGCTCCTGTTCTGGTGCCTGGGCTCTGGCGCTTCGGCCCATGAGGAGGAGCGCCACGCCGGTGGTCGCGATCAGTCGTCGCATGATGTGCGCCTCGGGTGCGGGGTGATAGGCTACGATACGGACGCTCGGCAGGACGGGCAAGGCGGGCAGAATTCAGGGCGGGCAGGGCGGGCAGGGCGGGCAGTCGGGCTGGCATTCCCCGCGCACGCGGAGCATCCATCCCGCCCCTGAAACCCCCGCCCGGCCTCCCCCGTATTGCCCCCTGCGCTTGCACCTTCCCGGCAGGGTGCTACCATCCAGTGTTCAGCCGGCGCCCACCGTCTTGGCCCGGCCGCACCCAGGAGAATGCCAGGTATGATCCATCCATTTGCCCGGCGTCTGGCCGGCGCGATGGCTGCCGCCGCCGTGCTGACGGCCTGCAGCAGCGCCACCGGTCGCGCCCAGAACCCGGCTGTTACCACCGTGTCCGCCGCGCCGGCCCAGGGTGAGGCCGCCGCCATCGCCCGGGCCCGGGCTGACAGCGCCCTCCGCCCCTATACCAAGGCGGATATCGACTTCATGAACGGCATGATCGCCCATCATGCCCAGGCCGTGGTGATGGCCAAGTGGGCCCCCACCCACGGTGCGAGCCCGGCCGTCCAGCGGCTTTGCGCCCGGATCGCCAATGCCCAGCGCGACGAGATCCGGACCATGCAGGGCTGGCTGCGTGACCGCCAGTTGCCCGTCCCGGTACCTGACACCACCACCGGCATGGGCATGATCATGAATGGCACCGTGCATCACATGATGATGCCGGGCATGCTCAGCGCCGAGCAGCTGCATGCGCTCGACCAGGCGCGGGGCGAGCAGTTTGACAAGCTGTTCCTGCAGGGCATGATCAGCCACCACCAAGGCGCTGTTACCATGGTGGATGACCTCTTCGGCAGCTACGGTGCGGCGCAGGACCAGCTCACCTTCAAGCTGGCGAACGATATCAGCGCCGACCAGACGACCGAGATCGAACGGATGCAGAAGATGCTGGTCGCCGTGACGTTCGGCACTTCACCGGCGTCCTCCAATCCATAGTCCCCACTCCGACCCTCCAGAGGAATCTGCCATGGTATCCGTGTTCGAGGCCCGCCCGTCGAGGGGCCGATTCAGCAGGCATGCGATGCTCGCCGCGTCGCTGGCCACCGGGCTGCTGCTCGCGTCGGCCTGCTCGCAGTCCACCTCCTCGTCGTACAGCACCTCGCCGGCCCCCTCGTCCTCATCGGCTTCGAGCAACATGGCCATGTCGGCGCCCAGCCCCGATCCGCGGGTAGGGCTGAAGGCCGGCCTGCAGGATGCGGAAGAAGCGTCCTGGAACCTCACTGTGGTCTCCCAGACGCCCAAGCCCGACGGCTTTGACAACACCAATTCCGACCTCGCCTTCCTGGGCAAGTATGCCATCCAGGGCAATTACAACGGCTGGCAGATCTGGGACATTTCCAATCCCAAGCAGCCACGGCTTGAGACCGGCTACATCTGTCCGGCCTCGCAGAGCGATGTCTCGGTCTACCGGAACCTGCTGTTCATTTCCGGTGAGGGCCTGGGTGGCCGGATCGACTGCGGCACCGAGGGCGTGCAGGATACGGTGAGCAGCGAGCGGCTTCGCGGCCTCCGCATCTTCGATATCAGCGACATCGCCCATCCGCGGAACGTCGGTAATGTGCAGACCTGCCGTGGCTCGCACACCCATACCGTGGTGGTCGATCCCAAGGATACCGAGAATGTGTACGTGTACATCTCGGGCTCGTCGCGGGTGCGTTCGCCCAGCGAGCTGCCGGGCTGCAGCAACGAGTCGCCAGAGGAGGATCCCAACTCGGCCCACTTCCGCATCGAGGTCATCAAGGTGCCGGTGGCGCATCCCGAGCAGGCGGCCATCGTGAGCTCGCCCCGGATCTTCAATGACCTGGCCGCGCCGCCCCAGCATGGCGAGTCGCCGGCGGACAAGGCCAGGATCGAAGAGGCCAAGGCCAACGGCGCCTTTGTGGTCGACATCATGGGCCAGGAACAGGTGCTGCCTGACCGCTTTGCCAACAACATGCTGGACAGCCTGGTCAAGGCGCGGGGCGGCAGCGGTGCGGCGACGGCCGCCGACAGCGCCACGCTGCGTGCGGCACTCCCCGACCTGATCGCGAAGATGATCGGCCAGCGTCCCGGCCGGAAGCCGAGCGGTCCCGACCAGTGTCATGACATTACGGTATATCCGGCCATCGGGCTCGCGGGCGGCGCCTGCGGCGGCTATGGCCTGCTGCTCGACATCAGCGACCCGGCGCACCCGGTGCGCATCGATGCCGCGGCCGATTCCAACTTCTCCTACTGGCACTCGGCCACGTTCAACAACGACGGCACCAAGGTCCTCTTCTCGGACGAGTGGGGCGGCGGCGGCCAGCCCAAGTGCCGCGCCACCGATCCGCACGAGTGGGGCGGTGACGCCATCTTCACGCTGGCCAACCGCAAGATGCATTTCCAGAGCTACTACAAGCTCCCCGCGCCGCAGACGAGCGAGGAAAACTGTGTGGCCCACAATGGCTCGCTCATCCCGATCCCGGGCCGGGACGTGATGGTGCAGGCCTGGTACCAGGGCGGCATCTCGGTCTTCGACTGGACCGATGCCTCGCATCCGACGGAAATCGCCTTCTTTGACCGCGGCCCGATCGACTCGACCCACATGGTCAGCGGCGGCTCGTGGTCGGCGTACTGGTACAACGGCGTGATCGTCAGTTCCGAGATCGCCCGCGGGCTCGACATCTTCGAGCTCACGCCCAGCGCGTTTCTGTCCCGCAATGAGATCGAGGCCGCGCGCTCGGTGCATCTCGACTACATGAACACCCAGGGCCAGCCCCAGTTCGTGTGGCCCGCTTCCTTTGCGCTTGCGCGGTCGTATGTGGATCAGCTGGAGCGGTCCAAGGGGCTGAGCACGAGCCGCATTGCGGCGGTGCGCCAGGCGCTGGACGGAGCGGAGAAGGCCACCGGATCGAGCCGCAGCGATGCGCTCAACGCGCTGGCCAGCTCACTGCAGAAGGATGCCGGCGGCTCCAGTGATGCCGCCAAGGTCAAGAAGCTGTCCGGTGCAGTGAAGGACCTGGCCGGGATGTAAGCTGCGGGGGCGGCCTGCGGCCGCCTGTTGGACGCGACGCCGGTGAGTGCAGCGATGCATTCGCCGGCGTTTTTTCAGGACGGGCAGGACGGGCAGGACGGGCGGGAGGAAAGGGCGAAGCCCGTAGGGGCGGGTCTCAGACCCGCCCCACCATTGGCACACGTCCCTATGCCGGCATGATTCGACGAACGGGTGGGCGGGTCGACGCTTGCCCAATGGTCACCCGCGGTGGAACCCGATCCCGCATGGCACCGGTAGGAGCACGGCATGCCGTGTCCCTACGATGTGTCACCCTGAGCGAGCGAAGGGCCCGAAGCGTGGCTACCGCTTTGATCTCACGCTGAACGTGACGCGCTGGAAGACCCGGACCCGCACGGGGACGCCGTCCAGGATTCCGGGCATGTACCGGCTGCGCATCAGGCCGTGGTATGCGACATTCGCGAAGGTTGAATCAGTGAAGAAAAGGGCCGCGGGATATCCATCTTGCCGGCCTTGAGCAACCGGGGCTCCGCCGTGACGCGGCTGGCATCCAGCGGATCCCGGGCGGGCACCGAGGGGATAACTGGCACAGGCGAAAGGCGGCTCGACGCCGCCGTCACAAAGAGCGCTTCTATCAGCGCGTTGGCTTCGCTGGCACTGGCATCAACCGCCCACGGCGTCGTGTCGTCCGTATCGAGAAATACCAGCTGCGGGCGCTCTGACCAGCCCGATCCCTTCCGCTTGCGCAGCACGATGAGCCAACTGCTGTCGGTGCTGTACATCGGCGGCGTGCGCAGATCGGGCACTGAGTCGCCCTCGACGCGCTGGCGGTAGCTCACCACCGCATGGGCCAGATTGATCCAGTTGGTCAATGTGTCGGGGTCAAAGTCGGCGTGGAATGCGTGACGTGTACCGTTGTAGCCGACCGACGCCGTACCGGCCCAGAGCTGCAGCCCGTACGCAGTGTCGGCCCGGACCAGCACATTCACCGGCCCCCACGAAAATTGTCGCAGGCTGGAGTCGGCGTGCCAGGTCTGCGCCTCACAGGGCGAGACGCCAGCGAGTAGCAGCGCGGCCGCGAGCCTACCGAATCGCCGTCCGATCATGACGGAACCTCCCTCTTCTCAATCCCCAACCCCCAACCCCCGACCCCCAACCCCTGACCCCCCATCCCGTTCACCGCCCGCATGATTCGCCCCACGGTGCCCACTTTGAGTCCGTCTTCTCGACCGGCAAAAAATCCTTCGTTGATCATCGCCTGCGAGAAATCGGTGACCTCCTGAAAACCGAGCTCCTGCAGCTCGGTGATCAGCGCCGCGGGATCGAAATAGGTCCGCCACGGTTCGCCGATTGCCTTGAGCCGGCGCCGCCGGAGCGCGAGAAGCAACCGCACCATGATGGGCTGGGTCTGGGGTGGGACAAAGTAATCGAATACGATGCCGCCACCGGTGGCCGCCGCTTGGGCCACGAATGCAAAGGTTGCGTCAATGGCGGGACGTTCGAGATACGGTGTGACACCGAGCCAGGAAAAGAATGTGGGCGCGGCCAGGTTCAGGCCGGCGGCAACGAGCGCGTCTTCCAGGCCATGGCGCGCAAAGTCCACCGGCACGAACGGCTCGGGTGAGGGAACCGCAATATGTCCCTGCGTCAGGCGCTCGCGCTTCCAGCCCTGGGTCGCCGGATGGTCCACTTCCCAGACACGCAGCCCGGGCCAGGGATTCCGGTAGGCAAAGGTGTCGAGTCCGGCACCAAGTACTACATACTGTCGGAGTCCCTGGCTCACGAGTTCGGCGAGTGTGTCCTCCGCGATCCGGCTCCGCGCCGCCAGAAAAGCGCGAAGGAAGCGGTCCGAAACGCGATGCGCTCGGAAATTGGGATTCCGTTCCAGGGCCCTCGCCATGTCGGGACCCAGGATCCGCAAACCCAGCGGATCGACGAAAACCGGCGGCTGGTCAAGGAGCTGGTGCGCAGCCCGGCGTGCTGCCACAAGCCAGGCGGTACGGCTGGGGGATCGGAGGGTGGTCATGAGTCACGGGTCGCGGGCCATGTCATTGCGATTCATGTCATCCTGAGCGAAGCGAAGGATCTGCTCGCCCGCTTTCGGAGCCAGACTGGCAAGATTCCTCGCTCCGCTCGGAATGACACACTTTCCCGCGACCCTTGCCTACTCTTCCTTCTGATTCGCCGTCGGCGGCAGCAGCCCGTTGAACCGGAGATAGATGGCGAGCTGGCTGTAGTGGTCGGCCCAGTCCGCCACTGTGACTACCATGACGGTGGCGCGGCTCGACTTCCGCCCTCCAAAGAACGGCAGCTCTTCCGCCAGGTTCGAGTCGTCCAGCTTGGCCAGCGCCTGGTCACAGAAGGCAAATGTCTCCTTCACCAGCGAGACCAGCTCGGCCTTGGCCGCCGTGTCGGCCACTTCCGTCCGCTTGGGCGCCTTCATGCCCCCGATCGTGCCGCAGAGGAAGTCGTTTCCCTCGGCCAGATGATTGGCGATCTGGCCCACGCTCATCTGGGCCGGTGTCGGCTTGTAGCCGAACTTGTCGGCCGGCATCGCCTCGAGCGCGGCGACGAGGTTCTTCCCCGCCCGGGCGGCGTCGGACCTGAACGCCTCCGCGACCGGATTCTTCGACTGGGCCGACAGCGGCTGCGCCGCCAGGATGCCGACCAGCAGTCCCGCCGTACAGATGGATACTCGCATGGCACTATCCCACGTTGAGGTTGCAATGATGTTGCTTCCGGTTGGGGGTTTCGGCTAGTGGGGAATAGGGAATGGGGAATAGGGGTTAGGGAATGGGGGTCAGGGCGGAACACTGACGCTCGTCACTCGACCCTAACCCATGGATTCCAGCTTGCGCTGGAATGACGAATGGTCAAGACTCGTGACCCGTGACCCGTGACCCGTGACCCGTGACCCGTGACCCGTGACCCGCGACCCGCGACCCGTGACCCGTGACCCGTGACTCATGACTCATGACTCATGACTCACGACCCGATTCAAAGGCATCATTCAGCGCCGCACCCGAAATCACGCCCGCCAGATGCGTGAAGCGGCCGTGCGTGGCGATTTCGGTGGCGGCATCCATGAAGGCCGCCCAGGCGGTGCGGGCCAGCGCGCCACCCACGCTGATCCGGCGCACACCCAGCTCAGCCAGTTGGCTGACGCTCGCAAAGTCGGTGCTCACCAGCACGTTTACCGGTTTGGGAGCCACTGCCCGGACCACCTCGGTAATCTGCTCCAGCCCCCTGATGCCCGGTGCGTACAGGCAATCGGCACCGGCCTCGGCGAAGGCGGTGAGCCGGCGAATGGTCTCGTCCAGGTCGGGCCGGCCGACGATGAAGCCCTCGGTACGCGCAGTCAGCAGCACGCCGGTATCGCTCTCGTCCAGCGCGCGCCGAGCGGCGCGGACCCGTGCCACGGCCAGCTCGAAGTCGAACAGGGGATTGGCGATGTCGCCAGTGGAATCCTCGATCGACAGCCCGGCAATGCCGGTGTCCGAGGCCAGCAGCACATGCTTGGCGACATCCATCGGCTCCACTGCAAAGCCGCCTTCAAAATCCGCGTTGACCGGCACCGACACCGCCGATGCGATGGCCCTGAGATGTGCCAGGACTTCGTCGAGCGACATGCGATTGTCGGCCCGCCCGGCAGACCACGCGAACCCCGAACTGGTGGTCGCCAGCGCGGCAAACCCCAACCGCTCGAGCATCCGGGCGCTGCCCACATCCCACGGATTGGGCATGACGAAGCAGCCGGCCTGGTGCAGGGCGCGGAAGACCGCCAGCTTGTTCGATGTGATTTGGAGTCGCTCTTCCTGCATGCCTGCCTCGGGTTCTGGGGACGGCTCGGCGGCTTGGCGAGCTTCGGCCTGCCCATTCCGCCGCCCCGCACATTCTGCCGCTGATCCTCTGGCGTCAAGGCGCCGCGTCCAGCGGTGGCCGATGCCGGGTCCGGATCCGGCGAGCGGATGGGCGGCCGCCCGACCAGATTATCCGGGTGACCAGCATGCCGACTGACATTCCGTTCCCGCTATCGGGGCTCACGCCCGACGCCTGCGTGCGCGCGCTGGCCGCTCGGGATCCCCGCTTTGACGGGCTCTTCTTCGTGGGCATCACGTCCACCCGGATCTACTGCCGGCCCGTGTGTCCGGCGCGAGTTTCGCACACCGATCGCCGGCGGTTCTTCCAGTCGCCGGCCGCGGCGGAACAGGCCGGTTACCGCCCATGCCTCCGGTGCCGGCCCGAACTGGCGCCCGGCCGAGCCCCGGTGGATGCGGTGTCCCGGCTGGGCGCGGCGGCAGCCCGCCGCATCGAATCAGGCGCACTCAACGGGCACAGCGTCACTGAACTCGCCAAAACGCTCGGCGTCAGCGCCCGGCATCTGCGGCGCGCGCTCGATCGCGAGTACGGCGTGTCTCCCAGCGAACTGGCACAGACCTACCGCCTGCTGCTGGCCAAGCGGCTGCTGGCCGACACCGCGCTCCCGGTCACAAGAATCGCCTTTGCCAGCGGGTTCCAGAGTCTTCGCCGGTTCAATGCCGCGTTCCGGGAACAATACCGGATGTCGCCCAGTTCGCTTCGTCGCGCACCCCATCCGAACGGTCGGCAGGAAGGCAGCGACGCTCAACTGCTCGATGATGCGCTGCACCTGACGCTGGCCTATCGGTCGCCCTTCGACTGGCGCGGCCTGCTGGCGGTGCTGGCGCGCGATGCGATTCCTGGCGTCGAATCGGTGTCAGGCGATTCATACAGCCGGACCGTTCGGCTGGATGGACACACCGGTTTCCTGACGGCGCGCGACGGCGATGGCCATCTCATCGTCCACATCTCCGCCTCGCTGGTTCCGGTGCTGATGCCGCTCCTGCCCGGGCTCCGGCGTCTGTTCGATCTTGACGCCGAACCGCTGGTCATCGACGACCACCTGGCGCGCACCGATCTCGCGCCGCTGGTGCAGCAGCGGCCAGGCGTGCGGCTGCCCGGAACCATCGATCCATTCGAGGTGGCGTTGGGCGTGATCTCGAGAGAGGGCAGTGCCCCGGGGAAGCGCTTGGCCCTGCTGCAGAGAATGATGGAGACGCTGGGTGATTCTTTTTCGGCGGGAGCACCCGACTTGCAATGGCTGGCGCCGAGCGCGGCGGTGGTGGCCCGAACGTCGTTGGCGGGACTCACGAGTGCCGGGCTTGACGATGCGGCCGGCAGGACCCTGCTGCGCGTGGCTCAACGAATGGCGGAGGGGTCCCTGTTGCTGGATGCCGGCGCTGATCCGGTTGCGGCACAGGCCGGGCTCACTGATGCGGGTGCGAGCGATGAGACGGCGACCCGGATCGTCATGCGGGCCCTCTACTGGCCTGACGCCTTTCCCGCCAGCAACCCCGCGCTGCTTGCGCGCACCGAGCCCTGGCGTCCGTGGCGGGCGTATGGTGCGACCCACCTGTGGCTGGCCCGAGGCGAGCGGCGCCGGCTGCGCCGCTCAGCCGATGGGCCGGCATTACGCCGCCAGCCGCAGCGCGGACTCGCCTGACCAGCTGCGAGCCGGAAGCCGCCGCCACCGGGCGACGGCCACAGCTGCGGAAGCGATGCCGACGACGCCGGGCGTCAGCGCCTGAATTCCACCACCGATGGCCAGCGTGACACCGACGGCTCCACTCATGATGATCACCAGCCCGGCGGCGGCAAGCGGCGTCAGCTCCTGGCGGATGCGCAGCAGCCCCGGAAGGATGAGCCCAAGGGCGCCGAGTACCTCGACCACACCGATGAAGCGGAGGAAGCCGCCCGGCATCGGGATCTGCTGGGTGATGGCGGCGATCGGCATCACGAGCTTCATCCCGCCGGCAAAGAGAAAGAGGGCGGCCAGCAGGCCCTGAATGGTCCACAGTGCGACAGCGGACTTGCGGCCGGTCGGCCGAGCGGGATTTGACATGGCGACGTCTCCTTCGGAGGACAGGTTGGGAGCCGCATGTCGGGCGACGGCCGCCCGGCGCATTGCCGGCTCTACCTGTACGTCGAAGGAGCCGGAGCGGAATCGACATGGCGCCGGAACACGATGTCGAACACCGTGCTCCAGGTCTTCCCGTCGTCAGCCGACCGCTCGGCTTTCTCCCTGACCGCGGCACCATCCTTCCACCAGACCGCCCGAATCAAAGTGGTGGAACCGTCGGGCCGGTGTTCCGGTGCAGTCAGCACCATTCGGCCATCCTTCAGGCCGCCTTCCAGTAGCAGCAGTGAGCCCCGGTTGGTGACCCAGCTCTGGTGCCACACGTTCCGGCTCGCGTCAAAAGTGCTGAAGCTCTCTCCCCGCAGGCCGTCGCGCTGCTCATAGACTTCGCGCAGGGCACAGCCGTCCACCATCGGGGTGACATGGTTCCGTGCCACCACCGAGTCGGGCTCGGCTACGTCGTAGGTATCCCAGTCTCCAGCGAAGAAGTCGAACTGGTGGTATTCCGGCGCCCGGCATGCGGGCGCGGACTCGCGCTGCGACTGGCCGTGGGCCGTCATGCATGACGCAAGCAGTGTCACAACGACCACTCGGGGAAAGCGCACGATCAGGATCTCCGCTCAGGTAGACGCCGAGGATGCCAGGCATGAACCATGAAAATTATACGGCATCAGTGGACATCCGCTGGCCGCATGCGGACCTCGAATCATCGACGTGCATGCTCCTGATTTGACGTCCGGATGCGGCGTGCTGCGGGGGGACGCGAGTGCTAGGGTGTGCCAGGCGACGGAGCGTATGCGTGACGATCCGCGCGCTCCCCTTTCACTTTCTGGAGGAAGCAATGCGCACCCTCGTATTCGCAGCCCTGATTGCCGGCGTGAGCGCCTGCGGTCGCGGCACCGATCTGACCCGCCCACTGGACGCCAGTGCCAAGCTCAGCACACTGCAGTATCAGGTCGTGAAGTACCCGGCATCACTTGGCGGCACCCAGAGCCGGGGCATGGCCATCAGCAATCAGGGACTGGTGGCCGGCTGGTCCAATCTCTTTGGCGGCGGCGCCCGTCACGCGGTCATATGGCGTGACGGCGTGCTCACTGATCTCGGCACGCTCGGCACCGGCAGCGGCCTGAGCAGCACCGTACCCTGGCCCGGGCTCAACAACAATGGGATGGTGGTCGGCATCTCGCAGACGGATGACATCGATCCGCTGGACGAGAGCTGGAGCTGCGAGGAAGGCGGCTTCTTTCCCAACGGCGGCACCAACCTGGTGTGCCGAGGATTCGTGTGGCAGGATGGCGTGATGCAGGCCTTGCCCACCTTCGGCGGCACCCACGGGTTTGCCACCGCGGTCAACAACCAGGGTAAGGTGGTGGGCTGGGCGGAGAACACGGTACACGATCCGACCTGCCTGGCGCCGCAGGTGCTGCAGTTCCGGGCGGCGATGTGGACGCCCAGGTCAGGCGCCATCACCGAGCTGCCGCCCTATCCGGGCGACTCGACCTCGGCCGCCACCGCCATCAACCAGCAGGGTCAGGCGGTGGGCATCTCCGGTGATTGCGACATCGCCGTGGGCCGGTTCAGTGCAAAGCACGCGGTATTGTGGGATCACGGCCAGGTGCAGGAGGTTCCCAACCTGGGCGGCACCACCTGGCACACGCCGATGGACATCAACGACTCGGGCGTAGTGGTCGGGTTTTCCAATCCGGTGGGCGCAGGCGATCCCGAGGGCGAGTTCATTGCCCATGCCTTCCGCTGGACCGGCGGCGACACGGCAGAGGATCTCGGCACGCTCGAAGGCGACGGCTACAGCGAGGCATTCGCGGTCAACGCCCGCGGCCAGGTCGTGGGTGTGTCGTTCGGCGGCGCCGCCGGCGCCCGTGCATTTCTGTTCGAGGACGGCGTCATGCACAACCTGAATGACCTGGTGGACTCGGATGACGTCCTGCTCTCGGCGCAGGATATCAATGACGCCGGCCAGATCACCGGACGCCTGCTCGATCATGTGAGCGGTGAAACGGTGATGTTTGTGGCGACGCCGAAATAGGATGGGCGGGATGGGCGGGATGGGCAAGATGGGCAGGTTGGCGTAGGCCGTCATTCCCGCGAACGCGGGAATCCATAGGGGCTCACGCGTGGTGGATCAGCATGCCCGTGGTCCTCATGGACCCCCGCTTTCGCGGGGGTGACGATTGTGCGAGCTTCGGCCCGCCCATCCCGCCCATCCCGCCCATCCCGCCCATCCCGCCCATCCCGCTGTCACACCCTGACTTGAATCCCCTTCCACTTCCCCTGGTTGAATCGCAGCACGCTCAGCAGGCAGCGGGTCATGTGGCCGGCCAGGATCGCGAGCCAGATGTGGAGCGGCCGGAGCGTGCCGGTCTGCTGGATCACGAAGCAGATGCTGAGCGGGACCACGACCTGCGAAATGATCGAGATCCAGAGCGGGCTCTTGGTGTCGCCGGTGCCCTGCAGGCCGCCGGTGTAGGTAAGCGCCACCGAGATGAAGAAGCCTGAGAGACTCAGCACCCGGAGCAGTTGCACGCCGATCTCGACCACGGCGGGTTCATCCATGCCGAAGACCGCCAGCAGCTGCCGAGGAAAGAAGAAGAAGAAGAAGCCGACGAAGGCCGCCAGCGTCATGCCCAGCCGAGCGGCAACATGCACGCCTTCGCTGGCCCGCTCCGGCTGGCGCGCGCCAAGGTTCTGGCCGGCGACGGCAGCGGCGGCGCCCATGAGCCCGACCGACGTCCAGGTGATGAAGGAGAACAACTGCGAATAGGACACGGAGAACGCCGCCTGCGCCGCGGCGCTCTGGGCCAGCGAGCCGATAAATGACAGCATGAGCACGCCACCCACGTTCATGGCAATGCCCTGAACGCCGGTCGGCAGGCCGAAGCGGAACAGTTCGCGGATGATGGCCCAGTCAGGCCGGTATCCATGTCCCCGCGGGAAGGCGACGACCCAGTCGCCCCGCCAGAGCTTTACCATGGCGTAGATGGAGATGAGGCCGGTAGCGGCGACCGTGCCCATGGCGGCACCCGCCGTGCGAAAGGCCGGGATCGGTCCCAGTCCCCGGATCAGGACCACGTTGAAGAGGATGTTGAGCGCCGTCATCACGATGCCGAGCACCATCGGAGTCCGGGCGTCGCCGGCCGAGCGCAGTGCACCGCCCAGCATGAAGAAGACCAGCATCCCGAAGCTGAACACGAACATGATGCGGAGGTACGGCAGCGCTTCGACCTGCACGTTGGGTGCGGCATTGACGAAGTTGAGCAGCGAGGGCGCGAGGAAGTAGCCGACCGGCGCCATGATGAGCAGCGCCATGGCCGCGGCGGTCAGGAACGCCTGGTAGACGGTGCGGTTCACCTTGTCCTCATTGCCCTCGCCGGCAAAGCGCGCCACCAGCACGCTCATGCCGGTGAAGATCGAGGCAATGAAGATGATGACGACGATCATGAGCTGGGATGAGACGCCGATGGCGGCGTTGCCCTCGAAGCCCACGATGTGCCCCACCATGATCTGGTCCACCAGGCCCTGAAGTCCGCCCACGATGTTGACCAGCATGGTGGGCCAGGCAAGCCGCCAGACGGCCGATGACAGGGGACCGTCAATAATGGACCGGTCAAAGCGTCGCCCGGTCCGGACCGGCATTGGCTGCGGCGCGCCGACGGCCTGGGCGGGCGCGGCGCTTTCGGCCGCGGGATCCGCAGCGGCTTCGTCCGCAGCTTCGGAGGCGGGTTCCTGGCTCATGCGGCAACTGCCGGGCTCATGTCGCGTTCCACCAGGTAGTCCCCGGGTTCAGTTGCGTCGTGCCCCCGCGGGGTGCCGGCGAACTGCATGAGTGCGGTGCCGGCGCTCGCCACGGCAAGATTGACGATCACGGCGTAGAGTGCTGCGTAGCCCGGCACGATGATGCCACCCAGATGAAGAGGGAAGACTGAACTCTGAAAATGCTGCGCGGCCGCCATGGCGGTGCCGACCGCCATCCCCGCGATCCAGCCCGCCACCAGCGCCCGACCGTGGAACCAGCGGGTGAACAGTCCCACCACAATGGCTGGCAGCGTCTGGATGATCCAGATGCCGCCCAGCAGCTGCAGCTGGATGGCGTATTCGGTGGGCAGGAAGAGGATGAACGCAAGCGCACCCACTTTTACCACCAGTGAGACCAGCTTGGCTGTCTGCGCCTCGCCCGGCCCGCTCAGCGAACGGCGAAACCAGCCGCGCCAGATGTTGCGGGTGAAGAGGTTGGCGGCGGCGATGGACATGATGGCCGCCGGCACCAGCGCGCCGATTGCGATGGCCGCGAACGCCACACCCACGAACCAGCTGGGAAACTGATCGAGAAAGAGCGCTGGTACGGCAAAGTTGGCTCCGTACCGATCGAACCACCCGGCATAGGCGGGGTTGGCCTGCACCTGCGCCGCGACCGCCATGTATCCCAGCAGCGCAATCAGCGCCAGCACCACGGAATAGGCGGGCAGCAGCGCCATGTTGTGCCGCACGACGCTCCGGCTCCTGGCGCTGAGCAGTCCCGTGACAGCGTGCGGATACAGGAAGAGCGCCACCGCCGAGCCGAGGGCAAGGGTGATGTAGGCGCTGGCATTGCCGGGGCCGCTCGCGGACGGCATCGTGAGCAGCAGTTTCTCGCGCGGCACTGCGCCGAAGATGGCGCCAAAGCCACCCAGGCGCGCGGGGATGATCACCACGGCGGCAATCACCGTGACATAGATGAGCAGGTCCTTGACCAGGGCGATCAGTGCCGGCGCACGAAGCCCGGAGCTGTAGGTGTAGGCCGCCAGCACGCCGAAGGCGATGATCAGCGGCAGGTCGCGCATCAGGCCGGTGCCGTGGAAGCCCAGCCCCGCGATCACCACTTCGATGCCCACCAGTTGCAGCGCGATGTACGGCATGGTGGCAATGATGCCGGTGATGGCCACCGCCAGTGCCAGCGTCGGGCTGCCGAATCGGGCGGCCACGAAGTCGGCCACCGTGATGTAGCCGCGCCGGTGCGACACCGACCAGAGCCGGGGAAAGACCAGAAAGACGAAGGGATAGACCAGCAGGGTGTAGGGCACTGCAAAGAAGCCGATGGCGCCGGCGCCGTAGACCAGCGCCGGCACCGCCACCAGCGTGTAAGCCGTATAAAGATCGCCGCCCAGCAGGAACCAGGTCACCACCGTGCCAAAGCGACGGCCGGCCAGGCCCCATTCGTCGAGCCGGGCGAGGTCGCCCCGCCGCCACCGGGACGCGACGAAGCCGAGCACGGTGACGAGCCCGAAGAGCAGGAGGAAGACCGTCGTGGCGGGCCAGTTCATGGGGTCACGAAAGCACGAAAATACGAAAGCACGAAAGAGTCGTGGGTCGTGGGTCATGGGTCATGAGTGACGCATTCACGGCACAGGGCTCATGACTCACGACCCACGACTCCCTAGACATCCAGCCGATACGCAATTGCCACGGCCACCGCGCTCGCACCGATCCAGGCAATCTGGAACCAGTAGAAAAAGGGAATGCCGGCGATGGCCGGGTCCAGCGCGGTTGTAGAGCGGCACCCAGAGCGACACCAGCACCACGGCGGCAAACAGGAGATAGACCAGGCGCCGCCGAGCCCGCATGCGGCCCGGCTTCATTGCTCGGCGCCCGCGAGCCGCTCGCAGGTGGCGACCCGGTCGAGCAACAGGGCGCGGTCGCGCGCGTTGCCGGCGAGTTCCGCTGCCCGCCGAAGCTCGGCCGCTGCTTCGTCATACCGTTCCAGCTTCATCAGCAGGTCTCCACGAACGCTGGGGAGCAGATGATACCCCTTGAGTGCTTTTTCATCCACCAGGGCCTCCGTAAGGGCCAGGCCGGCCTCGGGTCCCGATGCCATGCCCACCGCCACGGCGCGGTTCAGTGCCACCACCGGGGATCCGGTGAGCCGGGCGAGCCGGCCGTAGAGCGAGGCAATTGCACGCCAGTCGGTATCGTCCGCGGTCCGGGCTCGTGCGTGGGACGCGGCGATGGCGGCCTGCAGCACATAGGGACCTGGCTCGTCGGTCAGCGACTCGGCGCGTGCCAGGCCCGACAGCCCTCGGCGGATCAGCAACTGGTCCCAGCGGCTCCGATTCTGGTCCAGCAGGAGGATCGGTTCCCCGTCCGGGCCGACCCGCGCCTTGAAGCGCGATGCCTGGATTTCCATTAAAGCCACTAATCCATGCACTTCCGGCTCATCGGGCGCGAGTTCGGCGAGAATGCGCCCCAGTCGCAGCGCTTCATCCGAGAGTTGCGGGCGGATCCAGTCATCGCCGGCGCTCGCCGCATACCCTTCATTGAAGATGAGATACAGCACCTCCAGCACCGAGGAGAGGCGAGGAGCGAGCTCGGCGCCGCGCGGCACCTCGAAGGGTACCTGTGCGTCGGCCAGAGTGCGCTTGGCCCGGACGATTCGCTGCGCCATCGTGGGCACCGGCACCAGGAATGCGCGGGCGATTTCTTCGGTGGTGAGGCCGCCGAGCAGACGCAGGGTGAGCGCCACCCGTGCCTCGGTGGCGAGCACCGGATGACAGGCGGTGAAGACCAGCCGCAGCAGGTCGTCGCCGATATCGTCGTCGATTGCGGTATCGTAATCCGGCACGGTGCGCTGGATGGCATCTGCATCGTAGGCCAGCTCCTCGTGCTTCCGGTCCAGGAGCTTATTGCGACGGAAGCCGTCAATGGCGCGGTGCTTGGCGGTGGCCATGAGCCAGGCTCCGGGATTGTCCGGGATCCCCGATTCGGGCCAGCGTTCCAGCGCAGCCACGAGGGCATCCTGGGCCAGGTCTTCGGCCTGACCGATATCGCCGACCAGGCGGGTCAGGCTGGCAATCAGCTTGGCGGACTCGATGCGCCAGACTGCATCGATGGCGCGATGGGTGTCGGTGGCCATGAGGGTCAACGGTCGTCAGACGCCGGCCGACAGTCAACGGCTCGTCAGGACGGCCAGGGCCTAACGGCGCGACCCTCGTACGGGCGGCCCGCGGGCCGCCCTTGACCCGACCCCTCAGCCCTTCTGCGCCGCGGCCTCCGTCCGGAGACGCTCTTCCTGTTCCCGCAGCTCGGGGGTGAACTCCTCACCGAACTCTTCCATTTCGAACACCTGCCGGATCTCGATTTCGCTTGGCCCGCTCATCGGATTGGGGCAACGGCGAACCCACTCCACCGCCTCCTCCATGGACTTGACCTGCCAGAGCCAGAAGCCGGCCACCAGTTCCTTGGTCTCGGCAAAGGGCCCGTCGGTCACGGTCCGCTTGTCGCCGGAGAACTGCACCCGCTTGCCCCTGGAGCTGGGATGCAGCCCCTCGGCGGCCAGCATGATCCCGGCCTTGACCAGTTGCTCGTTGTAGTTGCCCATCGCGGTCAGCAGCTCCGTGCTCGGCATCGCGCCGGATTCGGATTCATCGGTCGCCTTGACCATCACCAAGACCCGCATTGTGGACCCCCTGATTTGCCGTTTTCGACCCGGGTGCTTCCCGGGTTTCCAACAATACGTCGAACGAGCCGGGAGGGAATCGACAACCGGGACGGGCGGAGTGTGTGACGGGGATCAGATGGGGCGAAGTGCAACGGGTCTACACCACGCGGATGGTCATGCGTCACCGGCGATTCGTTCGATTCCGGGCACACCATCGAAATGGCGGTCGAAGCTCATGACACGCGAGACGCCGTGCCGTTCCATGATGGCGACATGGAGTGCGTCTCGCGCGGACATGGCGCCGCGGCTCAGGACGATCGTCTTGGCGCGCTCGATGTCCGCCGCGTCCACCGGGAGGACAGCGTCTACGATGCGCGTGATGGCGTCAAACGCGGGCTGGATGGCGTCCCGGCGACTGATGGCTACGTAGCGATGGAGAATCTCCTGCAGCACTTCGGCACTGGTGACCAGTCGCTCCTCGCGTGCCACGGCTTCTTCGATCAGCATCCGGGCAATTGCCTGGTGCGACGCCGAGGCGCCCACGAGATACATGGGAATGTTGGAGTCCACGAAGATCACGTGGACTCCTCGAGGTAGCCGCGTCCGATATCGCCGAGCATCTGTTCGATGTCGCCAGCAGGGTAGTGATGCCGGACCGCTTCCCGGACGGCCCGAAGCTTCTGCTCGGCCGGATAGGCGGGCTCGACCTGCCGGGCCCGGCGCAGGGCCTGCCGCACCCACTCGGCCACGGTGAGCCGCTGGGCGCGGGCCGAGCGCCTGATCTCGCGGAACTCGGCCTCGTCGAGGAGCACCTGAAGTCGCTTACTCATATCAGTGAGTCTATCATACTCATGATCATGAGTCAAGCAGGAGGTGCTTGCAAGGCGATCTCGTTCAGGCCGCATCCGGGGACCTGCTGCGCCCTCGGCCCCGCCCCGTTGCTCCCCGTGCTCCGCGTCAGGTACGTTCCGGTACTGATTCAGTCCACCTCGGAGGAGACTCCCGTGCCAATATCACGATGCAGCCGGCAACGGCCCGGCTTCTGGGCGCCACTCGCGCTCACCCTTGCAATACTTCCGGTTCTCCTGAGCGGCTGTCTGGTGGCCGCGGCGGGTGCCGGCGCAGGAGCGGCCATTCATCTGAGCGACCGGGGAGCCGAGTCGGTGGTCACCGCCTCGGTGGACCGAAGCTACACGGCCACCCGCGAAGTCTTCCAGGAGATGAGCATTACTGAAGGCAAGAGCACCACCGAACAGGACGGCGACGTCGAGACGCGGGAGCTCCAGGGCAGCACCACCGATCGCGACATCACCGTGACGATCAAGTCCGAAAATGCCGGCGCGCATGTCGATGTCGTGGCGCGGAAATCAGCGGTGACCTGGGACAAGGACCTCGCCAGGCAGATCCTCGAGAAGATCATCGCCAAGGTGCAGTGAGGGGACGAGTGGCGCGGGTCGCGATATTCGCCGGGATCCCGATGCCGGGCGGGATTGGTAGGGGCGGTTCGCGGGCCGCCCCTACGATGGCCGGGCACCATCCGTGCCTCATCCGGTGATCCCCGCGGGCCGCCCCTACGATGGCCGGGCACCATCCGTGCCTCATCCGGAATCCCCGCCACCCAATGATCATATCCGCAATTATCCGGTGATGGTCCGCGGCGCCCGCCGCCGCATCCTGTCGCATCATGGACCGCGCAATTTCCTCGAAGCGCCGGAAGAGCCCTCGGCTCCAGCAATACGACTCGGCTCCAGCAATACGACTATGCGCGGCGCCGATGGTATTTCGTCACTGCCTGCACCCTCCACCGGCGGCCCCTGTTCGGGGTGCTGGGTCCGGCAGGCGTTGCGCTGTCAGACGTGGGTGAGATCGTGCAGGAGGAATGGCGTCGCAGCGCAGGGCTCCGCGATGATGTGTAGCTCGACGAGTTCATCGTCATGCCCGATCACTTTCACGCCTTGATCGGTCTGCATGCGACCCACTCGTCGAACGCACAATCCCCCCTGTCTCAGATCGTCGGTCAGTTCAAGGGGGCAGTGACGCGCCGGGTGCGCCAACTGGGCCCGGCCCAGCCGCATGCCATCTGGCAGCGGAGCTTCTACGATTCGATCATTCGCAGCGATCGGCGTTTCCGGCGGGTGCGAGCGTATATCAAGACCAATCCGGCTGTCGCCTGGCAGGAGACAGGTGGTAGCCTGGTGCCTCCGCGTCGGAGCCGGAACATGTCCCCGCTTCAGAAGCGGGTCTCCGAAGGGCAATCCGCTCTGCAACGGGACTCAGCGTCGCGGTACCAGAAACGACAGGATCAGCGCCGCCAGGGCGATGAAATTGAGCCCCGCGCCCACCGCGTGCGAGTACTCCCACTGCCTTCGCAGCCCTTCCCAGTTGTCCGGGAGGAAGGTCCAGTTGCGGGTGGCCTGATTGGCAGGGAAGGTGAACAGGAAGAAGATCACCAGGCCCAGCGCCACGCAGGTCGTTGCGGCCAGCGTGAGGTGAAATTCGGTGGGCTGGTGGCGCACCCGGTACGCCACCATGGCATTGAGGAGCAGTGCGCCGATCACCGCAACGCCGAGGAATGCCCAGCCGGAATAGATCTGCTGCACCGTCAGGTAGTCGTTCCGCGGCAGCGAAATCTTGTTGGGCAAGGCGAACAGGTGCGCCAGGCCGGCACCCAGCGCAATGGTGGTGAACATCGCCGCCACCAGGCGCAGGATCACCAGGCCCCGGTCACTCCCCATTGGGTCTTCCGGCGTTCGCCGCCGCGTGGCGCGCCTGCGACAGGTAGGCCGGTTCCAGCTCCATCAGACTGGCCATTTTCCGCACCAGGTAGGCTTCCCGCTCGCTGAGCTTCCCGTCAGCCAGGATGACTCCCCACATCACCTCCGCGAGCACCATCTTCTGGCCCAGGTCATAGTTCGCAGTAATCAATCGGGTGAACTGGAAGTGGTCGATGGACTCCGCCCGCTCGGCCTCGGCCAACCGCATGAGTTCCACCCCTGCCGCTTCATCGAGCCCGAAGTGTCGCACCAGCGTCCGCTCGATGTGCTCTCGCTCCTCCGGGCTGAATTCGCCATCGGCATGCGCCAGCTCCAGCAGCAGCGCGCACGCCGCCAGCTGCACCGGATTCGCGGACTCGGCAGGCTTGGCGGGACCCGGCGGACGCGGGTTCGTGTTCGTGCCCAGGTGCTCACGAACGAAACGTCGAATGTCTTTGAGCATGGGGTCTCCAGGGTGTGATGCTGAGAGCTGACGGCTGAAAGCCGAAGGCTGAAGGCTGAAGGCTGAAGGCTGAAGGCGGACGCGTGTCTCGCAATAACAATAAGTGGCGACCTTCGGCCCAGCCGTCTCGCCGTCTCGCCGTCTCGCCGTCTCGCCGTCTCGCCGTCTCGCCGTCTCGCCGTCTCGCGCCTTCCCACTTCTTGCGTTCAACTTCCCACTTCCAGCACCGGCTTGATATCCACCACCGGCGTGCCATCAATGGCCTCGAGTGCCTCCACATGCAGGCGGTTGCCGTTCTCGATGCGGAGGAGCCGAGTGCGATGGATCCCGATCGGATTGGGCCGGTCGGGCGATCGAGTGGCGAAGACGCCTGTGAGCGGTGTCTCGGGATCCCGGCCGGGATGCACCTGCAGCGTATCGCGCCGGCCCTCATGCAGCCACGTGAGGATGATGATCTCGTCGCCGACCGCGAGCAGATGGAGCGCCGCCAGGTACACCGGCTCGATCTCGATCCATGCTTCGGGCGCGCCCTGGGACGGCTGGCGCGGCGCGTCCTTCCGTTGCGTCAGCGATGACTGCACCCATCCGATGGGGCGGAGTTCGAAGTGCTCGGGAGTTTCGGTCATTCGCATCCGGTCCTGTGCTGAGCCACCGATCAGCGCGCCCGGGCCCGGACGGACCTGGCCATCGCCACCCACTGGTCCATGGGAATGCTGGCCACGAGCTCGCCGATCAACTCCAGGGCCAGGTCGTCCGCCTGGCGGAAGCGGATACAGGCCTTGCCCATGTCCAGCTTCTTGCCGGCCGCCTTGGAGCCCTCTTGGAGCCGCCGGAGATGCCGGGCGTCGCCATACGCGCTCATCAGGTAGAGCGAGAGATGGTGCTTCTGCGACGCGAGCGCAACGTACCAGAGCGGGTGCCCGTTGTACGTATCCGGATAAATCGCGAGCGGCACCTGGTAGGCGAGAACGTCGCCTGCCATGGCTTCTTCGTATCCGGCCGGAAGGTTCCGGAGAATGGTATCGCGCACCGTCTCCATCGCGGCGCGCCGATCTGCCGGCAGGGCAGCCAGGAAATCCATCGCCGCACTCGAGGATGTCCGGTTTGAGGATGGCCTGTTCATCGCGAGTCTCCCTGGGAAGGTCTGTGGGTCCTCTCCTCGTCTTGACGCACTCAGCGCATTCCCGGCAGCCGCACGGTGACGGCCATGCCGGCGGTATCCACATCGGCGCTGTGCCACGTTGCGGCGATGCCGTCCGCCGAGACGGTAAGGCCACTGTCAGAAGCCACGACGGTGGGCGGCGCCTTCAGGCCGGTGAGGGTGAGCGTCCGCACACCGGTGAAGAGCGGATGCGCGCCGGCAGACGCGGTCAGCGCCGGCCGTCCCATGATCTCGATGCTGCCGCTGCTGTTGCCCAGTCTCAGGAAGCGGGTGTGGAGCACCTCACCCGGCGCCACGACCTGGACATTGAGCGGGTCGAATCCTTGGGGAAAGAGCGGACTCCCCGCCTCGATGGTCAGCCGCCATCCCGGCTGCTCCAGAAATGTACGCCGTCTGTCCTGGAGCTCGTGGACCAGTTCCTGCTGGTCCTGCCTGGCCGTCCGGGTGATGCGATTGCGCTCGTCAGCCCGGAATGCACAGGCCGATGTATCCGCACTGGAGACGACCACACTGAGCATCGAGTCCAGCGGGATGGAATCCCGCTGCTCGAGGGCTGTGCGCCAGCCCGGCGAGAGCCGGTCGAGCAATCGCGCCATCGCCACGCCGCTCCGATACGCGCGCTGCCGCACGGCTTCAGCCGGAAATCCGGCCGCCGGCATGATGCTGCTGTCGGCGGCGCCAGTGGCGCGCCGCTCCACGTAGGTCGCCAGGCCTTCATTCAGTTCGGTCTGGCGCTCGTACGTCGCCCCGTCTCCGCCAAGCTGGGCAAAACGCTGCTTACGAAGCCGTATCGCTCGGCCAGTCCAGCACCCGGGCGACTCGGCGGCAAGCGCGCGACGCAACGCCTCCGACTCCAGGCGCCGCAACCCCAGCAGGCCGGCATCGCTCACCGGATAGGTGAAGAGATCGGCTTCGTTGGCGGACCAGTCGGGGTGATGCGCGCGTTGGAAGACATGAAACGTCTCATGAAGCAGGATCCCTGCGCGGGCGAGACCGGTGGTGGAATCTCCGGGCGGCATGAGGGTGGCAGTGGGAATGCCGCCCAGCTCTGCATTGGTGTTGGCGCTCACGCTGGAATCACGCCCATCGTGGACCAGGACACCCGGATGATCAGGCAGCGGAATGAACGTGGCGGGCGGCGCAGGATGGCGGAAGAGCAGGGTACGGGCGCCATCGAAGACGGCAACCGGCGTCGTGCGCGGGTCGAATCCGGGCCAGAGTTCCCGGTGCGCCAGTGAATCCGCCAACGCAACCACAGCGAATGGATCGCGGGCTCTGTCCGCGTCCGCAGTGGAAGAACCGGTTTGGCAGGCCCATGCCGCCAACGGCAGCAGCGTGCGCATGGCGGCCGTCCGAAGTGGCAGCGCTCGGCTCACTCGATGACTCGCTGGAACCTGGCCTCGATCTGGTTGGAGCCCGGTCCCTCATCACCATAGAGCAGCGTCACGACCGTCTCGCTGTCCGACACGGTGCCAGGGCCCAGCAGGTAGGGAAAGCCCTCGCCGCCTCCGCCGGTACGGGTGAAGGTGAGCGTGTTGCCGCTTCGAGTCCAGGTGCCCTGCTCAGAGTTCTCGAATTCGATCCCGTTGTTCTTGTTGCGATGCATCGTATGCAGGTCGTAGGTCCTGGCCGTCAGCGTCAGCGATCCGGCCAGGGTCAGGCAGCAGCCATCAGGCGCGCCTGGGTCGGATGGCAAGGCCTGGCCGTTTTCCTCGGTCAAGTAGTAGCCACCCACCAGTGGCGAGGGTTCGGTTCCGCTGCCACAGCTAGCCAAGGCCACTGTCACTATGACGCAGAACAGGAAGGAACGTTTCATGAGTCCTCACCAGATTCCAATACAGGTGCCGCTGCTGCAATACTTCCCGTCTTCCCGTCTTGTCCGCCTTGCCCGCCTTGCCCGCCGTGTCCAACCGGCTGATACTCTATAACGCTCGCCGGTAAGTGAGGCCGGCGTCAACTGACACTTCGAGCAACGCGAGGTGAGGCATGAGCGGAGTGCGCGTGCTGGTTGGCACCCGGAAGGGGGCTTTTGTCCTGACATCCGACCAGGGGCGAAAGCAATGGGACGTGAGCGGGCCCCATTTTGCCGGCTGGGAGCTGTATCACGTCAAGGGTTCGCCGGCTTAATCCCGACCGGATCTACGCCTCGCAGTCGAGCGGCTGGTTTGGCCAGATGATCCAGCGCTCGGACGATGGCGGCAGGACCTGGGAGCCGGTGGGGAACGAGTTTGCCTATGCTGGTGTGCCCGGCACGCACCAATGGTACGATGGTACGCCCCATCCCTGGGAATTCAAGCGGGTCTGGCACCTCGAGCCCTCGCTCACCGAGCCTGACACGGTCTATGCCGGCATCGAGGACGCCGCGCTGTTCCAGTCCACCGATGGCGGCAAGTGCTGGCAGGAACTGTCAGGACTACGGGGCCATGGATCCGGTCCGCACTGGACGCCGGGCGCCGGCGGCATGTGCCTCCATACCATCCTGATCGATCCCGCCAATCCGCAGCGAATGTTTATCGCGATTTCGGCGGCCGGCGCCTTTCGCACGCTGGACGGCGGCGGGACCTGGGAGCCGATCAACAAGGGGCTCCACTCACAGTACATTCCCGATCCCACCGCCGAAGTGGGACACTGCGTGCACCGGATTGCCATGCATCCTTCGCGGCCTGACGTGCTCTATATGCAGAAGCATTGGGACGTGATGCGAAGCGACAACGGCGGCGACAGCTGGCAGGAGGTGAGCGGGAACCTGCCCACCGACTTCGGCTTCGTGATCGATGTCCACGCCCACGAGCCCGAGACCATCTACGTCGTCCCGATCAAGAGCGATTCGGAACATTACCCGATGGACGGCAAGCTGCGTGTCTACCGGAGCCGCAGCGGCGGCAACGCGTGGGAGGAGCTGGGCAAGGGCCTGCCGGACCGCAACTGCTACGTCAATGTGCTGCGCGACGCGATGGCGGTGGATGCATGCGACGAGTGCGGAGTGTATTTCGGCACCACCGGTGGCCAGGTCTATGTCTCGGCCGACAGCGGCGACCGCTGGGCCCCCATCGTGCGGGACCTGCCGGCGGTCCTCTCGGTCGAGGTGCAGACGCTCGCATGATCCGGGTGGTGCTGCCCAACCCGCTCTGCGTCATCGCGCGGACCGAGAGCAACGAACTGCTGCTCGACGTGCCGGCGCCGGTGACCCAGCGAACCGTACTCGATGCGGTGGAGACGCGCTTCCCCATGCTCCGGGGGACGCTCCGCGACCACGCGACCCTCAAGCGCCGGGCCTTCATCCGCTTCTATGCCTGCGAGCAGGATCTCTCGCACGAGTCACCCGATACGCCCCTGCCGCCGGCCGTGATCGATGGCGCCGAGCCGTTCATTATCCTCGGCGCCATCGTGGGCGGCTAGGCATGCCGCAGGCTACCGGCGCGACTTGGCCACCTGGCTTGGCCCCTTGATCACGCCCGCACGGCCGGCAGCACGCCGGCACATCGCCAGCTGGCCGGCATGATAGGTCCCGTGCATGGCGATGAGCTGCAGGAGTTCGGCACGCGAGCACTCCCCGCCAAAGGGATGCGGTACCGGCTCCGCCAGCTGCGCGTCGCTCAGCGCCGCAATGCCGGCAAGGCACCGCTCCCGTGACTCCACAAACCGGCTGGTCAACCGTGACCAGTCCATTGGAGCATCAGGGCGGTCGGCCGGCTCCGGGGCTGCACCCGCCAGTTCGTCATCCGGCACCACCGGTTCTTCTCCCATCAAGTGCATGGCGCCGTTGTGCACGGTAATCAGGTGCCCCAGCACCCAGCTGGCCGAATTGGCACCGCCCTGGGCTTGAACCTGGGCATCCTCTGACGACATCCCCTCGAGATTGGGCAGGCTGGTCCCGTACAGCATTTCGTACTGCCGGGTCAGAAGGTCCTGTGTGCGCATGATCTGATTCTCCTGGTGATTGCCGTGCGAAAACAACTGTTCAAGGTTCTTGAGGGCGCTGGTCCATCCGACTCGGTGTCCGTCGCGGGCCGCGGCACTCAGGAACCCGTCCTGCCGCAGCACCACGAGCGTCCGCTCGCCCTGTTCGTGAAATTCCACGGTGAGCACTGTCTCCCGAGCCCGGGCGTCGGCCTCGGATTCGCCCTCCTGCTGCCACATATGGGTGTACACCAACCGTTCGGGCGGCGTGATCTCGCGATACTGGCCCACGGCCACGTGCCGGGTGCCATCGGGTTCCTGCATGACGGCGCGGAAGCGGCCGCCCACCCGGAAATCGATGGAACCCTCGGGCAGTGTCATGCCTTCCGGCGCGGACCATCGGGCGAGCAGCTCGGGCCGGGTCCATGCGTCAAAGACCTGCTGCCGCGGCGCTGCGATCAGGCGCTCCAGCCGCAGGCTGAACTGTTCGGTGTGGGCGGTCATGCCTCCACTTCCTTTCCGTGCGGCGCTTCCAGATACGCCTGCAATGCGTCCAGCTGTGATTCCCAGTATCGGTGATACCGATCCACCCAGGTGGCTGCCTGCTTGAGCGGCGCGCCGTCGAAGCGGCAGCGGTTGACCCGGCCGTCCGGCATCCGGTGCACCAGCCCGGCGCGCTCCAGCACATCGAGGTGCTTGGAGACGGCAGGCCGGGAGATGCTGAACGGCTCGGCCAACTCACCCACCGTGGCTTCGCCCCTGGACAGCCGGGCAAGCATGGCGCGCCGGGTGCTGTCGGCCAGGGCCTGGAAGATGAGGTCAAGCCGGGCGGCACGTGAAATGGTAACCATACGGTTACCAATATGGCAACACCGTCGCCCTCGCGCAATCCCGGAATGAACTTTCCGGGCAGGCTGATCGTCCCTATGAACGGATCACTCATGCCCGGCCCCGGGAGCACCAATGCCTGACCTCGCACCCGATGCACTGCGGCTTCGCCTGCTGGTGCTGCGCTGCCAGGTGGGGGATGATCGAGCGTTCGCGGTGCTGATGGAGCAGTTTGGCGCCCGCACGCTGGGATACCTGCGGGGGCTGGTGGGAGACGCAGCTGACGACCTTCAGCAGGAGGTGTGGCTCGCGGTCTTGCGGAATATCCGCCACCTGGCCAATCCGGGCGCCTTCCGCACCTGGCTCTTCCGCACCACTCGGCACCGGGCAATCGATCACCTGCGACGCACGCGCCGGGAGCAGGAGCTGTTCGCCGAGCTGGATGATGAGGCGTCTGGCGCGATCGAGGTGGATGATGCGCCCCTGGTGGTCTCGGCTGAGATGAGCGATGCGCTGGCTCGACTGCCCGTCCTGCAGCGTGAGGCCATGCTGCTCCGCTACCGGGACGGGCTGAGTTACGGCGAGATAGCGCTGGTGACGGGATGCCCGGTGGGCACGGTGCGCTCACGGCTGCACCACGCGCACAAGCGGCTGAAGGAATTGCTGGAACAGGAATGACGCGCCGCGGAACGGCGCCCACACACGTAGGAGAGCACGATGAGTCATCAGATGAGCGGATCTAGCGGACCGTGGGCCCTGGTGGAAGACGAGAAGCGGCGGGACCGGGTCCTGCGGCGCGTAAGTAGGGTGGCGTGGGTTGCCACCATCACGGTAGTCCTGGTCTACGCCGTGATCACCGGCGTCCAGATTGCGCATGTTGCGCGGCTGCAGGCGGTCGGCATTTCCACCGGCGCGACGGTGTTCTCGACCGCGCTGCCGCTCCTGATCGTAGTGGGCGTGCTGAGCCTGCTCATCGCTACGCTCAGCACCGTGGGCATCTTCCTGCGCTTGCGCACCGCGAGCCTGCTGGAGATCCAGCTCCGGCTGGCGGCGCTGGAAGAGATCCTGACAGCCCGGGGCGACGTGCGCTGACGCGCCGACGCGCGCCCTGGTCGCTGCCCAGGGCTTTCCCCCCAGCGTCACGATGAAGCTCCGCCCTGTCGGGTCCGGCCGTCCGAAGTCCTTGCGGCTGCGAGTCCGAAGTGGAACATTGAGCGTACACTTGGAGCAGCCATGAACATCGGACGCGCGACAGTTGCCGGCGTGATCGGCACGGTAGCCATGACCGTGCTGTTCTTCGTCGAGCCGCTTATCGGCTTCCCACGGATGGCCGAAGGTGGCATTCTCAGCACCGTCATGTCAGCGACGGTAGCCCATCTTCCGGTGGGGTTCGTCGGGGGCTGGGTCGTGCATTTCGGAGTCGGGATCCTGCTGGCAGTCGTCTATGCGGCGACTGCGGTCACCCGGATGCCAGGTGCGCCGGCGGTGCGCGGTGCGCTGTATGGGGCACTGGTCTTCCTCGTGGCACAGCTGGTCGTCATGCCACTGGTGGGAGCGGGCGCCTTCTCGGGCGGCGATCCGTCCCGCCTGGCCGGAAGCCTGGCGGGACACCTCGTGTACGGAGCGGTTGTTGGGTGGTATTACGGACGAGGACGCCAGCCTACCGTTTGACTGTTCCGTGGCTCACGGCATAAATATAGGTGGCCACCATGAGGATCTGTGCGTCGCTGATTCCACCGGGATGCGAAACCATGGCCGTCCCGGGCATCCCCTCTTTGATCCGGTTGATGATGGCATCGTAACTGCCGTCAATGTGTCGCCATGTGGGACCCCGCAGTGACGGGGCAATGGGTCCACCCTGGAGATTGTCACCATGGCAGGCGTAGCAATTGCCGGCTCCGTGGAAGACTTTCCGTCCCTCGTTGATGATCGCCGGAGTCAGGACGGCGGTATGCGGCACCGAGTGGGGCCGGCCCGTGGTGTCGGTCACCTGGGCCTGAGCGGCGCCCGCCATCCCGGCGAGCAGAAGAACGGCGAGACCGGCATCCCTGGTTTTCATGCTGCGGCGCCTCATGTATACGGGGGTCCACGCTCCAACAGTAAGGCCGCAGTCCGCGCCGGGCAAAGGCGCCTCCATTCCTCGGCTGCATCCATCGCTCGACACGATACAGCCCGTCGCTCCCCCCTGCGCATATCCTCATGCTTTCCCCAGGACATCGGGGCACCCGCCCCAATCCACCACGGAGGTTGCATGTCTCGCGCGCGCACCTGGCTGGTCGTGATTGTCGCGATGTTCGGAGTGCCCATTCCCGCCCACGCTGACTCGCTCAAGGACCTGGCTCGCGCGTATCTGCGCGTCTATGCCTCGGGACGCTCGGCCAGGTCGGAACGGATTTCCATCCCCAGTTATGCCCGGCAGACCGGACTGGCCTGCAGTGCCTGCCACTACCAGTTCCTGGCCCTGACACCCTTCGGCCGCCGGTTCAAGCTGAACGGCTACACGCTCACCACTCGCCAGCTCATCACTGAAAGGGACAGCACCAACGGCGGGAGACTCGGCCTGAGTCCTGCCTCCCTGCTTTCCGCCATGGCCACGGCGGGAGTGACGCACGTCAAGGACACCCCGACCGACACGCAGAATGATGCTGCCGCGATGCCGCAGGAGCTGAGCGTCTTCCTGGGTGGCCAGATCACCTCGAAGATCGGGCTCTTCTCCCAGTTCACGTACGCTGGCGCCGACGGATCATTCGGCATGGACAACATCGATTTGCGCTATGCCAACCACACCAGCGGCAGGATCGATGCCGTGTACGGTCTCACGCTGAACAACAATCCGACGGTGCAGGACCTCTGGAATACGACGCCCGCGTGGGGCTACCCCTTCATAGGGTCGGATGCCGCACCAGGCGCGACGGCGAGTCCCGTGATTGACGGCGCCTTTGCCCAGAACGTGCTCGGCCTGGGTGCCTACACCATGATCGGCGGACTGGTGTACGCCGAGGTGTCCGCCTACCGCTCCGCCATCCAGGGGCAGGCCGTTCCCGATGTGTCGAGCGGGGCGATCGACGGGGTTGCGCCCTACTGGCGCCTGGCCTTGCAGAAAGCCTTGGGCCAGCAATACCTGATGGTCGGCACCTATGGGATGCACGCCAGCGTTTTTCCTGACGTGCTTACCGGTCCCACCAACAGCTTCACCGACGTCGGTATCGATGCTCAGTTCGAGACCGGCGTGGGCCATGGCAATGTGGTGGCCAGGGGCACCTGGATTCACGAGAACCAGACCCTCAACGCGGCCTTCCTGGCAGGGGACGCGGACAACGCGGACAACCACCTCTCCACATTCCGGTTCAACACCAGTTATTACCCGTCCCAGTGGCTTGGAGTGACCGGCGGCTACTTCTCCACGACGGGTTCGACCGATGCCGGTCTCTACCCGGCCGATCCGGTGGAGGGCAGCGCCAGCGGCAACCCGAAGACCACAGGGTTCACCGGCGAGCTGGACGTCAATCCTTGGGAGAACACGCGAATCGGCCTGCTGTATACCGGCTATGGCAACTTCAACGGCGGCAAGACCGACTACGACGGCTTTGGCCGGAACGCATCGGGCAATAACACATTCTTCCTCTTTGCCTGGCTGGCGTTCTAGCCGAGCAATTCGGGCGGTGGCGGGCGGTGGTGGGCCGTGGCGAGGGCGCGCACATCCTTCGCCACGGCCTTTTCTCCGGGGACCCTCACGGCACCAACGGCAGGGGCGTCCGGCTGACGCTCCTGATCGTAGTGGGGGTGCTGAGCCTGCTCGTCCCGACGCGCCCTGACCGGCAGGGCGCTCGGCCGTGTCGCGGCTCCCGGGCGCCTCGGGCACGGCCCGCTCACCCGTCTATGAGCGCGATCCTGCGCGCGTGGCGCCCGCCGTCAAACGCGGTGGCCAGCCACGTTTCAACGATCGGCATCAGGTCCGCCTCTGCGATGAGCCGCTCACCCAACGCGAGGACATTGGCATCGTTGTGCGCGCGGCCGAGCCGGGCCGATTCGACGTTCCAGCAGAGCGAGCACCGTACACCACGCACCCGGTTGGCCACGATGGCCTCACCGTTGCCGGACCCGCCCAATACGATGCCGCGGTCGAAACGCCCCGCCGCCACTGCCTCGGCCACGGGCCGGATGTAGAGCGGATAGTCCACCGGGTCGGACGAGTGGGTGCCGAAGTCAGCTACCTGGTGCCCAGCGTCGGTCAGGTGCGCCCTGATCAGTTCCTTGTATCGGAACCCCGCGTGGTCCGAGCCGATGGCGATGTTCATCTGCTACTCAGCTCCGGAGCTTGGCCAGAAAAGCGCGTATGCGCGCGGCGTTGGTGCCCACGTCACTCTTGCCCACCCGCGACACCGATCGCACATCAACCCGGCTCCCCTCACCGGCGGGCGTGACCAGGATCACGATGTCATCCTTGAAGCCAAACCATGGTGTGGTGGCCGTGGCCTCGATGCGGCCTGCCGCGGAATCCGCGGCGGCGATGGCCCATCCCATGGCCTTTGCCGCATCGAGTGCATGCCCAAAGGCGTCCTGGGGCGCCACGCTCAGCACGGTGGGAATTTTCCTGCGCCTCCGCACCGCGAGTCTGCTGGAGATTCAGCTCCGGCTCTCGGCGCTGGAGGACATGCTGGCCTCACGCGCTGATGCGCACTAGCGAGTGGTGCGTTCGGCCGGATTGCCCTGACCGGACACCAGGTAGTCTGCTGCGGTGAGGCGATATGACGGGTGTTGTAAGCCGGTCGGGGGATAGAAGACATCCTGATCGTAGCTGAAGCCAAGGCGCCGAAGCAGATGGTGCGAGGCCTGATTCTCGGGATGGTGTCCGGCCATGAGTACCGCAACGTGTAGCAGGTCGAACGCGTAGCGCATGGCCGCCTCGGAGGCTTCCCTCGCCAGGCCCTTGTTCCAGTGCTCCGGTCTCAGGTGCACGCCCAGTTGCAGCGCGCCCTCGACCCTGGAGTAGGGCCAGGACGTGAGGCCGCAGCACCCCACGTGAGCGCCAGTGTCCAGCAGGAAGATGGGCCAGTACTGCATGCCGTGTTCCCGCTGCGTCGTCATCTCGACGGCCAGGCGTTCCACTATCCATTCTTCACCAAAGGGCCCGCCGATGAAGCGGGTGACCTGCGGGTCGCCCCACAACGCGCGAGCGAGTGGAAGGTCGTCGGGCGTCCACGCGCGAAAGCCGAGGCGGCTGGATTGGGGGAAGCACGAGAGCATGCGGGTGGTTCGCGGGCTGGTTACTCCAGTTCGCGCCACAGGCCGGGACGCCGGACCACCGTGCGCGCGGGTGCCGCCGCTGTCTCGGTCGGCGGCGGAACGTTTTCCGCCACCCACTTGGCGAGCGCAAGGTCCAGGTCTTCCTTGGACAGATCCGGGTCACAGGGGAAGACCAGGCAGCGCCGGCCTTCAAGCATCAGGTGCCAGGTCGGCGGCACGGCGGGTTCGCCACTGCGCTCATTGGCGGCGCGAGCTTCGTAGGAGACAAAATGAAAATGGCGGCCACGGATAGTGAGGTGACGCTGGTCCGGCTTGAATGAGGACACTGACACTCCTGGGACGAGGAACGCGGTGCGGAGCGGGGATTCGCCTGCGGAAACAGCAACCGCCACGACAACCGTCTTCCCTGTAACCTAGCTGAAGGTACCGTTACGTGCTGGCCGGCGAGTGCTCCACGCGCGGTGGTGGGCCGGGCTGATTGCCCGAGGTCATCGCGGCACGTGAGCGGGTGACGAGATAGGCGAGCAGCACTATTCCCCCGGCCGGCAGCGCGAGGTCCGCCCTCACGCCCAGTGTCATGGCCGCCGATCCTCCGACCGCCGCCCACAGGAGGGGAATCGGTCCGAGAATGCGCGCCTCGCGCCGGGGCAGGAGCAGCAAGATGCCCATGGTGAGGATGGTAGTGGGACAGGGAACCCCGTAGACCGGCATGCGAGGATAGTGCAGCCCCGTGAGCAGCCCTGCCGCGGGATACACGAAAGAGTATCCCACGAGCACGAGACCGGCCAGGCGCCATCCGGCCTCGACGCGCACGGTCGGAACTTGATGACGAGCGGCTCGCCACCAGAGCAGCACCGCCTCCAGCAGGAATATGCCGCCGAACAGCACCGCGGCCGGATTGATGGTGCGGAAGTAGAGCAGGTGATAAGCAACGGCCGACCAGGCCCACTGCAGCACCAGCACCCAGAGTACGGCCCGCATTCCAGTGCCATCCTTGATGACACGCCAGGTCAGGAGGAGGGAACCAAGCCAGAGCAGGCCAAGCGCCGGCCAGAAGGTCGCGTTATACCTGCCAAAGAGATCGAGGAACTGGGTGTGACTGAATGGCAGTTGCATGAGGCACGCTCCCGAAGCCCGGTGGCTGCCATCGGAAGCTGTCCGGTTCGCCGGCGCCGCGGAAGCGTCATGAACCGAGTTTCACCCGATCTTCATCGGGCGTATATCCCGCGCGAGCGTCCGGCGGCCAGTGACTTTACCTTTCCCCTGACCCCATACCCAGTGCTGGAGGCCGTCATGCGCAGTGTTGTCGCTGGCCCGGTCGCGATCGTCCTGACGCTGAGCATCCTGAGCGCCGGCGGCCTCGCCGGCCAGGCGACCAGCCCCGACCGCCAATTGACGGCTGGCCATGTGGCGCCGTCCAGCGTGCGTACGGCGGCGGGCCGCCCCGGCGCGGGCTATTGGCAGCAGCGTGCCGACTACCAGATCACGGCCACGCTGGATCCCGCCACCAGCCGCCTTACCGGCCGCGAGACGATCAGCTATCACAACAACTCCCCTGACTCGCTCTTCTATATATGGCTGCATGTGGAGCAGAACATCTGCGCCCCCCAGAGCCTGACCAACCAGCTGCACCAGCCGCCGCTGGTCTTCCAGGACGCCACCTTCGACTTCTCCTGCCAGGGGTTTTCCGGTGGCGGCACCATGGAGTCGCTCACGGTCAATGGCGACAGCGCGACCCGTACCGCCTACGGCACCATCATGCGGGTGGACCTGGCCCGGCCGCTCGCACCCGGAGCGGTGGCGGAGCTGGCGATTGCCTGGCACTTCAGCGTCCCGCCCTACGGCGCGGGCCGCATGGGCCACGACGGAACGTTGTACGAACTGGGCCAGTGGTATCCACGCGTCGCCGTTTATGACGATGTGAAGGGCTGGAACCACGAGCCCTACATCGGCGCCGGCGAGTTCTACCTGGAATACGGCAAGTTCGACGTCAAGATCACGCTCCCTTCCAGCTACGTGGTTGCAGCGACCGGCCGCCTCCTCAACCCGGAAGAGACGCTCACGGCCACCGAGCGCGCGCGGCTGGCGCGAGCGGCCACCAGCGATACCACCGTCGCCATCATTACGGCCGCGGAAGCGGGGAAACCCTCGGCTCGCCCCACTTCGACCGGCACGCTGACCTGGCGCTTCACCGCCGATTCGGTCCGCGACTTCGCCTTTGCCGCCGCGCCCAACTTCCGCTGGGACGCGAGCGGTTACGATGGCATCCTGATCCATACCTATTACCGTCCCTCGGCGACGCTCTGGACCGAGGCCAACCGGATCGCGCGCCATGCGGTGAAGTACTTCAGCGAACAGTGGCTCAAGTATCCCTATCCTCACGCGTCATCCATCGAGGGACCCATCGAGGGGATGGAGTATCCCATGATGACGTTCGACCCGACCGGACCGGACCGGCTCAACTTCGCCTGGACCGTGGCGCACGAGCTGGGGCACCAGTGGACCCCCATGATCGTGGGCAGCAACGAGCGGCTCTACCCCTGGATGGATGAGGGGTTCAACACCTTCATTGATCTCGGCAATGCGGCCGCCTACTTCAAGGGCACGCCCTATGGCGACTCGATCGAAGTGCATCCGCTGCACCTGTATGAGCAGCACGCCGTCGCCGGGCAGGAGCAGCCGCTCATCACCAATCCGATCGAGAGCCATGATCTCTTCTGGACCGGATACCAGAAGCCGGCCCTCATGATGCAGACGCTGCGCTACCATGTGCTGGGGAAGGAACGCTTCGACGACGCCTTCCGCGCGTACCTGAAGGCGTGGGCGTTCAAGCACCCCACGCCCGACGATTTCTTCCGGCTCATGCGGGACCGGAGCGGGCGCGACCTCGACTGGTACTGGCAGGACTGGATCTACACGACCAGCCGGCCGGACCAGGCGGTGACCGCCATCAGCAACGCCGACTCGGGCGCCACCGTGACGCTCGAGAACAAGGGCACCATGCAGCTGCCCGTCTTCCTCAAACTGACCTACGCCGACGGGTCCAGTGCATCGGTGACCCTGCCGGTGGAGATGTGGAACCTGGGACCGACGTATGTCTATCGAGTGAGTGGGAAGAAGCGGGTCGTGAAGGCGGAGATCGATCCGGAGGGCGTGCTGCCGGACGTGGAGAGGGGCAACAACGAACAGGGACCGGAGCGCTGAGTCTCGCGTAAGGGCGGCCTGCGGCCGCCCCCTGACATCCCGATCGCTGCCGGCTCCTGCGGCCTGCGGCCGCCCCCTGACATCCCGATCGCTGCCGGCTCCTGCGGCCTGCGGCCGCCCCCTGACATCCCGATCGCGTCCGGCGCTGCCTGCGGCCTGCGGCCGCCCCCTGACATCCCGATCGCTCCGGCGCTGCGACCAGGCCGACCGCCGCCCACAGTCCGTCTCTCCTGGTGTGACAGCTCACAGCTGCACAGCGCACAGCTCACAGCTCACAGCGCACAGCTCACAGCGCACAGCTCACAGCTCACAGCTCACAGCTCACAGCGCACAGCTCACAGCGCACAGCGTTCACCTTCCGTACAGCTCCCGCAGCTCGTCCTTGGCTTTTTCGAGCCGGCCCAACTGGGCCTTGGACAGCCCCTTGCCGGCACGATTGATATAGAAAGTGAGCATGGACATCGCTGAGCGATAGGGATCCGACTTGCGGCGTGTGCTGCGTTCCGCCGAGCGCTTGAGTGACCGTGCAATACGGCGTGGGTCAGTCTGTGTGAAGACGCCGGGATCGAGATCCAGTGCGTCGCCATGTTCAGTGACCCGTTGTGACCAGCCCTTGCGTCCCATTGTCCGGCGTCCATCAGGTGTGCGGTCTGTCAGTGATCGAGGTGCTCCAGCGAACCATCGCGTACTATCCGTGCGAGGAGCCAGAGGCCGGCGCCCATCGCAAAGACAGTCCACCGTCCGGTCAGGAGCCCGGCACCGGCCAGGGCCGGGCCTCCAAAGGACGCCCACGCGCGCCAGGGCCAGACCCGGTCGGGCCGCCGCACACGCCAGATGAACAGATGAAAGAAAGCCCCACCGAGCACGGAGCAGAGGATCAGGGCAATGCCGAGCAGCGTGATCATGTCTCGCAGGCCTCTATCTGGCCGATACTGAATGAATCCTCCGCCCCCACGAGCAGCGGCTGGTGCAATGGATCATCAGGGGGGGCTGCCATGGTGATCAAGCCAACGCAGCAGTTCGCCTGTGCTGGCGGTGGCGAGTGCGATGCTGGTGTCCGCCGCACCGTAATAGATATTCAGTGTATCCCCATCGGTGTCGAGCGTGGTACCGCACGGGAAGGCGACGTGGCCCACGTCGCCCACGCATTCATATCCGGTTTCGGGGCCAAAAATCCATTCATCGCCGCGGAGCAGGCACTGATCCGGGTGGGTCGCATCAAACAGCGCCAGGCCTAGCCGGTACAGCGCTCCCGAGGCTGTATGGCGGACGCCATGGTAGAGCATCAGCCATCCGCGCGAGGTCTCGATCAGCGGGGGCGAGAGCCCGATCTTGTTGGCGTCCCACCACGCGCCCTTCCGGGCCTGCAACACCGGCTTGTGATTGCCCCAGTTGCGGAGATCGGGCGAGAATGACATCCAGATGTGCGCCCCGGTGACGGCCATCGGGCGGTGCAGCAGCGCGAAACTTCCGTCTACCCGTCGGGGCAGCAGCGCCGCATCCTTGTCCTCCGGCTGCATGATGAGTCCCAGCCGCTCGAAGCTCACGAAGTCGTTCGTGAGCGCCAGGGCCACGCCGGGGCCGCTCTTGCTGAACGCCGTGTAGACGACCGCGAACTTTCCCAGCTCTTCCATATACGTGATGCGCGGGTCTTCGATGCCCCAGAGCTCTTCCGGGTGCTGGTCCGGCTCCGGAGGCAGGGTGGGCGCAGCGTCGATCTGCCATCCATCGATGCCATTCGCCGAGCGCGCGGCACATAGATGCGAATGACCACGCCGATCTTCCACTCGGCAGAGCAGCAGCGTGGTGCCGTCCTCCAGCCGCGTGGCCGCGGGATTGAACACGGTGTGCGCGGGATAGGGCCAGTCCGCGGCCGTCAGGATAGGGTTGCTGTCGTGACGGTGAAGGAGCGTGGGATAACGGGATGAAGCGGTCATGCGGGCGTGCCTTGTGGCAGGTGGGTGGCGACCGCGGCCAACTGGGCTGCGCGCATGTCGAGGAGTGCCTGCAGAAAGGAGATCGTGGACTCGGCGCCCTGGTTCTCGTTGGCCCGGTCGGCATGCAATCCATCCCGGCACCCACCGGAAGACGGATCGTACAGCGACAGCTGCAGGTCGTTCCGTCCGACGAACCAGTCGAAAGCCCAGCGCGCACGGTCCAGCCAGACTGTGCCTCCAGCGGCACGATGGGCGGCCAGGCATGCCGATACCATGCCGGCAGCTTCCACCGGTTGCTGGTCAAATTGGGCGGTGGCGGCGCCGCGCTGGAGAAAGCCGTTGGACCCGATGGGCGTAAAATGGCCTTCCGGTGAGCGCTGCACGGACAGGAGCCAGGTCAGCGACGCGAGCCCGGCCTGGAGCATCGGCTGGTGCTGCATTTGCGTTCCCGAAGCGATCAGAGCCTCACACAGCCGGGCATTGCAGTAGGTCACGCGATCCTCGAACCAGCACCAGTCGGGGCCGCTGGTGGCCTGATGCAGGGCCAGCAGGCGCTCGGCCAGCACGGAGCGGATCGCTTCCACGGCCCGGTCTCCCTTGAACGCATCGAGGTAGTGATCCACGCCGATGAGCGCATAGGCCCACGCCCTCGGACTGCCAAAATCGAGGACGGCCGGAAGTGCCAGATGAAAGAGATCGCCTGCCAGGCTTCGCGTGCCGGGCGTGTCCGAGCGTCCGACCACCGCGCCGAGCGCCCAGAGGGCGCGGCCGTGGCTGTCCTCCGACCCCGAAGCTTCGGTCCACTCGCGCGCGAACGACATGAAATTGCGAAAGCGCCCGGTGTCCCGCTTGAACGCATGGCTGACGAACGCCAGGTATCGCCCGGTGAGCGCGCTGATCGCGGCCCGCTCATCGGTTCCCGATTCCTCGATCGACGCCGTCAGCAGCAGCGCGCGGGCATTGTCGTCCAGGCAATACCCGTCTTCATAGCGCGGTACGCTGTACCGCGCGTGCTGCAGCACGCCGGTATCGTCGGTCAGGCGCCGGAGATGCGACAGGTTCAGCTCGGGCAGTCCGGCGGGCCTGGCCGCCAGCGTATGGGCGATGAGCCGGGTGCGCTTCTGGTGCGCATGGCCCTCGCGTGCGTGCTCAAAACTCGTGAGGTATGCCCGGGCCACCGACGGCCAGTGCATGCCATGTCCGAAGGCGGCCGCGCGCCGGCCCAGGGCCCGGCGCGCCGGTTCGTCTTCGAGAAGCCGGCTCACCGCATCGGCCAGCGCCGGTGCATCGCGCCAGGGAACCAGCACGCCGCGTCCGTCAGCAAGCAGCTCACTGGCGTAGCGATAGGGCGTGGAAATGACCGCCTTGCCAGCGCCCACGGCATAGGCCAGCGCACCGGAGGTGATCTGCTCCGGCTGCAGATAGGGCGTGATGCAGATATCGGCTGCGGCCAGAAAATCGGCCAGCTCTTCCGCACTGGCGAACCGATTGTGGAAAATGACGTTGGCCTCCACGCCAAGTTCGCGGGAGCGGGCCTCCAGCGACAGCCGGTAGGCCTCGCCATGGCGTTCCTTCACGTGCGGGTGTGTGGCACCGAGCACAATGTAGACCGCGTCGGGAAAGCGAGAGAGAATGGCCGGCAGGGCATCGAGCACGTACTCGATGCCCTTGTCGGGCGAGAGCAGCCCGAAGGTGAACAGCACCGGTCGCGCGTCCACGCCGAGCCGTTCCTTGGCCTCAGTCGCGGGAGGCACTTGCGGGCTGCCGTGGGGGATCAGGTCGATCCTGGACTCCGGCACGCCGTATCGGTCGCGCAGCAGGGTGGCGCCATGTTCGCTCATCACCACCAGGCGGTCCGACAGGGCGGCGAGTTCGCCCATGACCGCCCGCTGGTTGTCGTTGGGCTCGCCCAGCACCGTGTGCAGGGTGCTGACGATGGGCGTCTGCAGCGCACGGAGCATGCTGAGGAGGTGGCTGCCCGCCTTGCCGCCGAAGATGCCGAATTCGTGCTGCACCGACAGCACATCCACGGCATTGATGTTCAGAAAGTCCGCTGCGCGGAGATACGCGTCGCTGTCCGTTTCAGACAGCTCGAAACGGACCTCTGCCGGGTAGGCATGCCGCCGCCCCGGGTCGTTCATCGCCAGCACGATACGATCAATTCCGGGGAACTCGGCCCCGATGGCCGCGCTCAGGTCGGTCGTGAAGGTGGCGATCCCGCACTGGCGCGGGAGATGGGTCCCCAGGAAGGCGATGCGGGCGATAGGCCGCGTCAACCGCGCCGGCGTTTCTTGTCCGGCACCCACTGCAGCAGGTCGCCGGGTTGCACCTCGAGCGCCGCACACAGCCGGTCGAGCGTATCGGCGGTGAACCGGCCGAACTGCAGGTCCGGATCGGCCAGGCGATACGCTGTTGGCGGGGTCAGGCCGGTGGCCTGCGACAGGCGGTAGGGCGTCCATCCCTTGCGTTTCAGGGCCTCGGCCAGCCGGAAGCGGATCATGGAGGCGATCGGAAGCGGGGAAGCCAAAGTAAGACCAGGAGTAATCACGTGTGACAATATTAATACCACGTCTTATGTATGCACAGTGGTGTCGAAGAAATCCACTTCGCCCGTCTCCAGCGAATACTCCGCCCCCACCACCAGCAGCCCGTCGGCCTGGATCAGCTCCTCCAGGATTTCCGACCCATGGCGCAGATGATTGACCGAGGCCAGGATATTGGCGCGGACGGCCTCGGCTGAGAGCGCTACTGGGTCCCGGGCCAACTCGGTATGCAGCAACGGTTCCACCGACGGGCGGATCCGGTCCACGATCGCTCGGACATTGCGGGAGTGGCTGCCGGACGGATTCCGGAGGTCCTCCAGGGTCGCGGCGATGGCGCCGCACTCCGAGTGGCCCAGGACGACCACCAGGCGAGTGCCAAAGGTGTCAGCGGCAAATTCGACGCTGCCGACCAGGGACGGCGCCACGATGTTGCCCGCGACCCGGATGACGAACAGGTCACCCAACCCCTGGTCAAAGACCAGTTCCGCCGGCACCCGCGCATCGGAGCAGCCCAGGATGATGGCGATCGGCTCCTGGACCTGGGGAAGCGACAGGTGCGTGCCGGCGACTGACCGGCCGTGCGTGCCGCGCACGCTGGCCACGAAGCGGCGGTTGCCATCCTGCAGGCGGGCGAGTGCGTCGCGGGCTGAGAGCATCAGTCTGAGGTCCTGTGGGTGAAGGAAGGGCCTCCCGTCGTCAATCCAGCGCCTTGCGATAGACATGCTGGCTCTTGATGCGGGCGTAACCGTACTTGGCATAGAAGGGGTGTGACTCCGCCCGTGGTACCGCGCTGCGTACCGAGATGGCGGTCAGCCCTCGCTGGCGGGCCCACGCCTCGACCGCCTGCAGCAGCTGAGCGCCCACGCCCAGCCGGCGGCAGGACGCGTCAACGACCAGCCCGAGAATTTCGCAGCGCCGCCCAATTTCAAAAAGATCCTGCTCGGCGGCGTGGACCCAGCCCGCAGCCGCTCCCATCCGTTCCGCCACCAGCAGCGCGTCGCGCTCGCTGGCGCCCAGCCGCTCAATCCGCTCCCGGGCGAGCTCGGGAGTGAGCGGGTAGCCCAGTTGCCCACAGAGCGACGCCATCCGCTCGGCGTCGGCAACGCGTGCCGGGCGGATCCGGGTCGCAGGATCGGGGCAGTTTGAGCTCGGTTGCTGCATTGCTGGTCCTCGCGAAGCGTCGAATACCGCCTCCAACATGCGCGCGTTCCGCATGCACGGCAATTGTCTCCTGCGTGCCGCCAGCATCCGGCTCACAACGACATCTGCGTCATCGGGATGGTTTGTGGATACGTTCCGGTCTCCTTACTTTCGTGCTTTCGTGCTTTCGTGCTTTCGTGCTTTCGTGCTTTCGTGCTTTCGTGCTTTCGTGTGCGCTGTTGCGGGGCCGCTCGATGCCAGGGCGGGCTGGGTCGGAGCTCTGCCCGGGCGTCCCGGCATGGATGAGGGAGGGGCGGGTCAGAGACCCGCCCGGGCATCCCGGCATGGATGAGGGAGGGGCGGGTCAGAGACCCGCCCGGGCATCCCGGCATGGATGAGGGAGGGGCGGGTCAGCGATCCGCCCGGGCATCCCGGCATGGATGAGGGAGGGGCGGGTCAGAGACCCGCCCGGGCATCCCGGCATGGATGAAGGGAGGGGCGGGTCAGAGACCCGCCCGGGCATCCCGGCATGGATGAGGGAGGGGCGGGTCAGAGACCCGCCCTTACGGTTCAGGTGTTCGGGGGCGTCATGTCCGTCACGCTGGTCGTTTTTGCGGCTGCGCTCGCAGCCACCCCGCAGCTCCCGCCTGTCGCGGCGCCGCTCGGCGTCACTGATCTTCGCACCGAGTATCTCAGCGAGCCGCTTGGCATGGACGTGCTCCGCCCCCGGCTGAGCTGGCGTCTGGTGAGCACCAGCCGTAATACGCTGCAGACGGCGTATCAGATCGCCGTCTCGACCGACTCGGCCAAGCTCCGCACTGGCGGGTCGCTGGTCTGGAGCTCCGGCCGGGTCGCGTCGAATGCGTCAGTCTTCGTCGAGTACGGTGGCCCTGCGCTGCAATCGGCTACGCGCTACTACTGGAGGGTGCGGGTCTGGGATGCCGCAGGCCATGCCTCCGAATGGAGCGCTCCGTCCTGGTGGGAGACCGGGCTGCTGGATCGAAGCGACTGGACCGCGCGCTGGATCCGTCCGCCCGACGCCAACCACGATTCGGCCGGCGGCCCCGCACCGATGCTCCGCCGCGTCTTCACCCTTGCCGGGCCAGTGCGCTCGGCCCGGCTCTACGTGACCAGTCTCGGACTGTACCAGTTGCAGCTCAACGGGCACCGGGTCGGTGCCGATGTCTTCACTCCCGGCTGGACCAGCTACGGCAAGCGGCTCCAGTACCAGACCTACGACGTTACCGAGCTGCTTACCGCGGGAGGCAATGCGCTCGGCGCCACGCTCGGCGACGGATGGTACCGTGGCCACCTCGGCTTCGAGGACCGGCAGAACCGGTACGGCAGGCAGGTCGCGCTGCTGCTTCAGCTCGACGTGCGCTATGCCGACGGACACAGTGTGCGGATCGTATCCGACGCCGACTGGAAAGCGGCCACCGGCCCGATCCTGATGTCTGACATCTACGGCGGCGAGACATATGACGCGCGGCGGGAGCGCCGCGGCTGGACCACCGCGACATATGACGATGGTGACTGGCGTCCGGTCGCCATGGCGACTACACCGGCCGTCACGCTGGTCGCACCGGTCTCCGAGCCGGTTCGCCGCATCGAGGAGATCAGGCCGGTCGCCATCCTGCGCACACCGGCCGGCCAGACGGTGTTCGATCTGGGGCAGAACATCACGGGGTGGGTCCGGCTTCGGGTGACCGGGGCGGCGGGCACCACGGTCGTCCTGCGCCATGCGGAAGTGCTCGACAAGAACGGCAACGCTTACTTCGACAATCTCAGGAATGCCGCGCAGACCGATCGATACACGCTGAAGGGTGGCGCCGAGGAGGTGTACGAGCCGCACTTCACCTATCACGGGTTCCGCTACGTCACCGTCGAAGGGCTGCCGGCGCCGCCGACGCTCGAGACGATCACCGGAATCGTGGTCCATTCGGATCTCCGGGAGACCGGTCGCTTCGCGACCTCCGATACGATGCTGAATCGGCTGCAGCACAATATCGTCTGGGGGCAGCGCGGCAATTTCCTCGATGTACCGACCGACTGTCCTCAGCGCGACGAGCGGCTCGGCTGGACCGGCGACGCCCAGGTTTTTGCCCGCACGGCAGCGTTCAACATGTTCGTGCCTGGCTTCTTCGCGAAGTGGCTGGCCGATCTCACGGCGGACCAGCATCCGGGCGGCAGTGTCCCCTGGGTGATTCCCAACCCGATGGGCGGCGACTCGACGACCTATGCCGGCGCGGCTGGATGGGCTGACGCCGCCGTGGTGGTGCCTTGGACGATGTACCTCGTGTATGGCGACCGCCGCCTGCTGGAGCGCCAGTATCCCAGCATGCGAGCCTGGGTCGAATATGCCCATCGCCAGACAGGGCCCGACCTGATCTGGCGTTCCGGTCGCCACTTCGGCGACTGGCTCGCCTGGCACAGCGATGATGCATCATACCCCGGCGCCACGACCGGCAAGGATTTCATCGCAACCGCGTACCTCGCGCACTCGACCGATCTGGTCGCACGGGCCGCCGCGGTGCTCGGGCGCACCGCTGATGCGCGGAAGTACACCGCGAGGTTCGCCGCGCTCCGCGCCGCGTTCCGACGGGAGTTCGTGTCGCCAGGCGGGCGGGTGGCCGAGAATACCCAGACCGCCTACGCGATGTCACTCAATTTCGGGCTGGTGGCGCCGAGCGACGTCGCGGGGGATGCCCAACGGCTGGCGGACAACATTCGCGCGCACGGCGGCCACCTGTCCACCGGATTTCTGGGCACGCCCGAGCTGACTCAGGCGCTCTCTCGTAACGGACATCTCGACGACGCATATCGGCTGCTGCTGCAGCGCGGGTATCCATCCTGGCTGTATCCGATCACCCGGGGCGCCACGACGATGTGGGAGCGCTGGGACGGCATCCGTCCCGACAGCTCGTTCGAGGAGCCGAGCATGAATTCGTTCAACCACTACGCCTTCGGCGCGGTGGGGGACTGGATGTACCGGGTGATCGGCGGCATCAACCTCGATCCGGCGGCGCCAGGGTACAAGCACGCACGCATCGCGCCACGGCCGGGTGGCGGGCTCACCAGCGCCAGCGCCGCGATCGAAACGCTGTACGGTACTCTGGCGACCGCATGGCGCCAGGACAGCGCCGGGTTCTCGCTGGATATAGACGTTCCCGCCAACACATCGGCGACGGTGACGTTGTGGGATGCAGCGGCTGCCCAGGTGCTTGAAGGGGACGGTCCGCTCCAAGGGGCCGAGGGAATTCGATCAGTACGGCAGCAAGGAAAGGATCTCGTGCTGGAGGTCGGATCGGGACACTACGCGCTCCGGGTCATCCCGCCTCACCACGCAGGCTGACGCATTGTGGCGGGCAGCTTGTCAGAAAGAAGCGCCCGCGGCGGACGTGCTGGTCACCGGTGACCGTGACCTCCTCGACCTTGGTGACCGCGCACCGCTGCCCGTCCTGACCCCGCGGGGTTCATGGGAGCGGTTGCGATTTCACCCGCAATCACTATGTCCACTGATTGTCGATGCAACGAAGCAGATTGCCGTCGGGGTCGACAAGCGCGAACATGCGAAGCCCATGCTGCACATCGGGCGGAGTGAGGCGGGGAATCGACCGGCAATCGCTCGGCAAGCCGGCCTCTTGAAAGGAGGCATACAAACTGTCCAGATCATCCACACGAATGCAGGCGCTGGAGAAGCTTCGTCGTGGATTGCCATTGAGTGGGAAGAATTCAATCTCCAAGGGGCCGCGGGACAGAATCATCCAGCCCTCATCCTTGAAGCCGACGTGGAAGCCGAGTGCTTCGTAAAACGCAGCCGTTTTGTCAAAATTCCCGCTCGGCAGATTTGCCGTCACGCGATCGCTCATGGAGCTCGTCTTCCTTTCAGGCTTGCGTTCCTGGAACCCAGGCCGCCCTCTGTATGGCAGCTTCCGTCCAACCGATTACTCTGAAGGTGTCATGACGTCCTGATGGCGATCCCGAACCTGACGCCGCGAACCTCGAAGAGGCGACGGGTGGTACCGGGGATGTAGTGCGCTTCCTCGGTCGGGTCCAACTGGTTCTTGGTCTGATAGCCCAGCAGTTCTCCGTGTGCATCGACCACTGCCGCGACAATCTGCGACCCCGCCGCGGTGACCCATTCCATGCCGACAATCGTGGCGATCCGATGCTTGCGGGCCGAGGCGCTGATGACGCTGAGCGCCAGCGCCTGCTGTGTTGCATCAAAGGCCGGCACGTCAAAGTCCAGTCCGCGCAGCCCTGGCAGGTAGGCTTCCGGGAAGCAGACCAGGTCGGCGCCAGCGTCGGCGGCACGGCCCATCAAGCCATCGACCCGTGCGAGGCCGTCATCCAGCGACGATGCAATGCGGGGTGATGCCAGCGCAATCTTCATTGCTGGTCCCATATCATGCGGAGCGGGGCGGAACCCGGCGCAGCCGGTTGGCCAGCCGCCAACCTCGCACGGTGCCGCCCATCGCGCCCGTAATCAGCGCGACACTGTAGATCAGGACCGTGGCGTCGGGCCCGATCGCGGCAACCGCCGGGACGACCAGCACGAGCACGAGGAGCAACGCGCCGGTAGCGATCAGGTCCCGACCGGCCACCTCGTTCACCTCGTACCAGACGTGTTCGTCCTCGAGCGTGGCCTTGACCCGGAAACCGTACCAGAGGTTGGGGGCCACTCGCCGCCGGGCGAGCGGCAGGCCGAGCCCGATGAGCATTAGCGCGAGCAAGCCAAACAGCAGGCTCACCATATCCGTACCCGGTCGGCGGGTGGCAGGTATTCGCGCTCGTCCGGCGTGACGTTGAATGCCTGGTACCAGGGATCGAGGTTGCGCACCGTGAGCGCGCGATACTCTCCTGGCGCGTGCCCATCCGTCAGCAGTCGCTGGCGCAGCAGCGGCTCGCGGGACTTGCTGCGCCAGACCTGGCCGAAGCTGAGGAAGAACTGCTGCTCGCCGGTGAGCCCACCCACGATCGGTGCCTCCTTGCCGCCAAGCGAGGCATGCCACGCATCATAGGCCGCGGTAAGCCCGGCCAGGTCGGCAATGTTCTCCGTGAGGGTGAGCTTGCCATTGACGGCCAGGTCGCGGAACGGGTGGTACCCGTTGTACTGCTGGACCAGCTGCTCGGTGGCGGCGTTGAAGTGTGCCAGGTCCTCTGGCGTCCACCAGTTCCGCAGCCGTCCGTCCGCGTCAAAGTTGGCGCCGAGGTTGTCAAAGCTGTGGCTGATCTCGTGCCCGATCACGGCGCCGATGCCGGCATAATTCATCGCATCAGTGCGAGCCGGATCAAAGAAGGGCGGCTGCAGAATGGCGGCGGGGAAGTTCATGGCGTTCATGGCCGGCATGTTGACCGCGTTTACCTCCTGCGGTGTCAGGGACCATTCCGTCCGGTCTACCGGCCGGTGCAGCTTGGCGAGATTCTGCCGGTACTGATATCGCTCCAGTCGCTCGGCGTTGCCATAGGCGTCGCCGGCGCGAATCTCCAGGCCGTCGTACGTGGGCCAGCGATCCGGGTAGCCGACGCTCACCCGCAGCGTCTTCAGCTTCCGCCGGGCTTCCGCCCGCGTGGCTGGCGCCATCCAGTCGAGTCGCCCGATGCGCACATCGAATGCGTGAATGATCCCAGCCACCATCGCCTCGGCCCGCGCCTTGGCGCTCGCCGGGAAGAACCGCTCAACATACTGGCGCCCTACCGCAAACCCCAGCGCGCTGCTGGTGGCCTGGATGGCGCGCTGGTCTCGCGCGGCCTGCTCCGGTGCACCGCTCAGCACCTGGCCAAAGAAGGCAAAGTGCTCATGATCAAACGCCGATGGCAGCACGTCGGCCCGATGCTCGATGGCATGGTAGGCCAGCAGTGCCTTCCACGATTCGAGCGGCTCGCTGGCCGCCAGCGCCGACAGGCCGGTGATGGCGCTTGGTTGCCAGGCCACCAACGTGGCCTGGTCACCCAGGCCGGCGGCCGTAAAGAAGCTCTCCCATTCCAACCCCGGCGCCTTCGATGAGAAATCCGCTCGGGCCCAGTGATTGTCCCCTTTCACCACATCCCAGGTATCCTCGGGCTTCCAGTGCGTGGCTGCGATCCGGGTCTCCAGCGCCACGACCGCGTCCGCCATCCTGGCCGTGTCGGCAAACCCGGCGAGGCCGAGCATCCTGGCTACGTGGGTCCGGTATGCCGTCCTGGTGGAATCCATCGCGGGCGAGTCGTCGAGATAGTAACTCCGATCCGGCATGGCGAGGCCGCCCTGCAGCAGCGCCGCCGAATTGCGGGAGGGATCGTCGAAATCCTGATCCACCCACAGGCCGAACAGGTTCTCAGTATGGAGCGCGCCATCATTGATCACGTCTACGTCGGCCCGCATGGTGGCGCCGATGAAGCGCGCCAGTCCGGTGCGGTCATGGATCGCAGCGATCCGGGCCAGCTCGGGCTTGAGCGATGCCAGCCGTCGAGCCTCGATGGCAGCGGTGTCGAGATAGGCAGTGTAGAAGTCGCCGATGCGCCGGCGGTCGGAGCCTTGAGCCGCCTTGCTCGCCGCCGCATCCCGCACCACCTGCTCCAGTTGCTTTCCCGCCGTTCGTGCTGCGACCGAGAACGCGCCGACCGAACTTCGGTCGGCGGGAATCTCGGTCTGGCGCACCCAGGTGCCGTTGGCATACGTGAAGAAGTCGTCGCCCGGCCGCACGGAGCGATCCATGCCTGCGGTGTCCAGGCCCAGCACCAGTTGCTGCGCCGTGAGCGGAGTAGCGAGCAGGACGAAGAGTGCACCGACGAGGCGGATGATACGGGCGGAAGCGCGCTTCATGATTGCTCCGGTGACCCTGGTGCCCTCAGCAACCCTACGCCCAGCGCCACGACGCCAATGGCGAGCAGCAGGGCGCCGAGATAGGCCAGGTAGATGAAGCCGTTGGGCTCACGTGCATCGGCGTGGAGCACGGAGAGAAAGACGGCGGCGGGCAACAGGATGGCGGCGGACGGGATGAAGCTGCGCACCAGTTGGCCGGCACGCCACAGATTCTGGCGGAGCGGGTTGTCCATGTAAGCCGGGTCCCCGATCAGGAGGCGGAGCAGGTTTACCCCGCCATAGATAACCGTTGGCCATACGATCAGGATGATACCCGCCACCCGTCGTGAGGCATGGCTCATGGTGTGCCCTCCTTGAGCGGTCGGCCGGACATCAGGCATTGGCCGGTGCCATCAAGCTGCCGGAGCCGGGTGCGGCCGGCAACCCTGCCCGGCGGCACCGCCTTCACTTTCCTTTCATCGTGCGTTCACCTGAAGCGTCCCAGATTGAGCCTGACTCGGTCCGGGAGCAGGCGATGCCCTATGCTGGCGTGACGGTTTTCATCCTCTTCTTCGGCCTGGCGCTGCTGGATGCATTGCGGGACGGGCAGTGGTTTCGGGCGTTGCTCTGGATTGCGGCAGGGGCCGCGTTCTGGCTGCTGGAGCGACGCGGCCGTCTGGCCCGGGCTCGCCGACGCGGGGCAGGGAGCCCATAGGACCCGGGCGAATCGCCAGGCAAATGCGGAAGCTACCGGTCGGGCGCCGTGACCGGCCGGCTCGCGCTTGCCTCGATAATCATGCGATAGGGGTCTGACGGGCTCTCGACATCCCACTGCAACCGCAGCGACGTCTCGCCCCATTCGATACAGGCATGGTAGCGGTCCTGGCCGCACTGATGCGGACCGGTCGCGATCCAGCGCCCTGCCGTATCCGGATACAGCTGGACCAGCTGGGTTGGGCTGCCAGCGCCTCGGCGCAGGTGGCTCAACTCCAGCCCCACGCCGTCCGGCATGGTCCGCCAGCATGTGGTGTTGTGGAATCGAAGTCCCGTGAGCGGTCCGGTGGCCCACTCTCCCTCTTCATGCCAGGTCACGGCCGATGGATCGGCCGCATTCTCTTTGACACGAATGCTGCCGGTCGCGGTGTGCACCTCGTCCCGGCCGCTCGCGCCACGCGCCTCGACCCGCACGGCCAGGTGCCGAACCAGCGCCAGGAGATGCCACGGCGATTGATTGCTCACCTGAATTGATCTGCCGCCGGATTCCAGAATTCTCCCGTCAGGCCCAGATGGTCAAAGATCGCCTTCATTTCTTCGGGGCCCGGGCGGCGCGCGTTCGCTTCCAATCGGGTCGAATACCAGGCGCGGGCCAGCCCCCAGAGCTGGGGAATTGTGACCAGCGGCCGCATCGGCGTGCCCTGCTGCGCGCACCATTCGCGCACCATTTCTTCCGACCGGAAGAATAGCATGCGGCTTCAGGTGAATCCGATATCGTCCCACCATTGTGATGCGGGGAGGAGGCAATGAAAGAGCCAGCTTGACGGCTCCGGTCCGTCTGGTCCCACCTGCAGGCGCAGCGGTTCGCCTGACTGTTCGCACCGGGAACGCACCTCGGCCGGCTGCCGCAGGGCGGCCGGGACACCCAGGGCATCCCAGGCGCAGTTGGCGAAGTATTGCGTGCCGTTGCAGACAACCGCGTGGTGGGTTGGCACACCCGAGAAAGGCGGTGCCATCCGGATGGAGCTTCCGTCGGGCTCGAGTACGAGCACCCGCCGCGCCGCGAGTCGCGCATAGGCGGCGAGCACTGCAGGCACGTCGGCCCTTACCCGCGCTGCCACGTCCTCGACCGAAGGGCGGTTGCCTGTCTCGGCGAAGTGGCGGTACACCGCCAGTCTGGTTTCGCTGTCGAAATCCATGGTCAACCAAGTCCTTCCACGAACCCGCGACGCCAGCTGGCGTAGGCGGGCTGCCAGCCCAGTTGCCTTCCTGGCCTTGGCGTTGGAACCACCGCGGCTCAGCGTCATCATGGACACGCCTCCTTCACCGATCAGCAGCCGTGCAAGCCAGGCCGGCACGTGGCGTGGCGGCTTGGCGCCCAGGACCTCGGCCAGGAACGGCAGCCAACTCGAGACCGGCGCCGGTTCGTCGTCTACCACATTGTAAATGCCCGGATCGCCCCGGGACATCGCCGCCGCCGTGGCCGTGGCAACGTCTGCTATATGAATGAAGGACCAGATGCCTGCTCCATTGCCCACGACGGGAAACTTGCGCTGAAGAATCAGCTCTGGCAGCAGGGCTCCGCGGGCAATGCCGGTGCCCGGCCCGTAAAGCGAGCCGTAGCGAAGCGCCAGGGCCTCGAGATCGGTCGCAGTGCGAACGCGATCTTCAAGGTAGCGGATGGCCGCGAGGGTTCGCCTGAAGCTCGCGGGCGGGTGGGGATCCAGGGGCGCGTCTTCGTCCTTGACCGGTCCCCCCTCCCGCGCGAAGGGCCAGCCGCAGTAGCTCTGCGCAATGAATCGCCGGGCACCAGCCTGGCGGGCCGCGGCGAACAGGGTATCGGTGACCTCGGTGCGGAAGCGATTGGTGAGGGCAAACTCCTGGTCGAACTTCCTGAAGTTTCCGCTCAGATGTGCGAGTGCCGTGAGTTCGTGCATCACGACCTCGGGCCCGCTTTCTACGACGGCCGCGGTCAGCGCCTCACGATCGAGTGCGTCGGCGATGGCCGGCCGGGCGCCCTGTGCTTCCACCTCCTGCGCCTTCTCCCTGCTCCGCACCAGCGCGGTCACCTCGTGGCCCTGCTGGACCAGCAGCGGTACGAGGCTCTTGCCTACCGCCCCCGTGCTTCCCGCGATGAATACTTTCATGACTTCTCCGTGCTCAGTGCAGCCACACTCCTGGCCGTGCGGGCCGCCTGAATCGAGACGAATCTCTCACCTGGTGTCAGGGCGCCAGCTGCACCACGCGCCGCTCGACGTCGGTTCCCAGCGACACACCTACGGTCATGAACATCCCGGTGTGACCTTGCAGCCGTCCCCCTTCCACCACCCGAAGGTCCAGAGGCGTCCGGATTCTGAATTGCTGCTCGCCTCGTCCCTCTACCGTCGCAATGTAGCGACCATGCTCCTGGCGCCAGTCGAGCAGCCGGAGCCCGCGCGACGGGTCTCCCGGTTCCGGGCGGGTCTGTTGCGGCACCAGTTCGGCGCCGCCCGAAAACTGAATGTCGACAGCCGCGGAGTCGGCGAGCGACGTCTCGAAGGCCGGAGAAATGTCGTGCGGGGTTGCGACCGCGCGATATTCCACGGCCTTTCCATTGACGCTGACATGTGTGATGGTGGCACCGAGGGGAAGCGAGGGCTGCAGTTGGATATTGAGCGGCCTGGTGCCCTGCAGGCGGTGCAGCGCAAGCTGCAGCCGTCCCGGCTCACGCCGGATCGTGACGTCCAGCTTGCCGCAGCCGCTGTCGAGCCGCCGCAGCGTGAGTCGGTCCCAGTCAGCCGGCAGCTGGGGTGAGAGCATCACGCGGCAGTGCGGCGCATCTGCCCGGAAGCCCGCCAACCCGCGCAGCAGTGGCGTGATGAGCATGGAGGTCGAGAAGAACTGGTCCGGCATCGCGGTGTCCAGCGGGTCATAGAATGCTGCGGACATCAGCTCCGGCTGAACGCCGAGTGCAAAGTCATCGCCTGTGCGGGCAATGTCGCGGATGAGGTCATAGCCTGCCCAACCCCTGCGGGTCTGATAATCGGCCCACGCGGCAAAGCCGGTGACGAAGGGCCAGACGGCGCCGTTGTTGTAGTGCAGCGGCTCATAGAGCGGATGCATCCGGTCGAGCGTCCGGACGCCCCAGTCAGTGGTGACCCGGTCGCTGGCCACCTGGGTCATCATCTGCCGCGCGTGGCCGGCGTCGAGCTGGCCAAAGGCGATGGCCGTCGCGGGCCACACCGTGAGCGCATCGTTCAGGCTGGTCTTCCCGTGGTCGTCCTCCAGCAGCGCGAAAGCATAGCGGCCGCTCCGCGCCATCCAGAAGCGCTGTTCAAGACTCGCGGCCGCCTTGTCGTGCAACGCGTCCAGCTCGGTCGCCAGCGCCGAGTCGCCGCGGGCGCGCGCCATGTCACGCAGTCCCTCGAGCGCCGCGACCCAGACACCGGCCAGGTAGATGTCAGTGTGCAGCCGGTCACCGAGGTTGCCCACTTCAATGGCGCCGACTCCGGAGCCAGGGTTCTCCATCAGTCCATCGCCGTCAGTATCGCTCTTCCGGGACCAGCGATAGGCGAGCAGCAGCTTGTCCCACGTCGCGTCGATCCATGCCTGGTCACCTGAGGCGCGCCAGTACTCAGCGCACGCCAGGATCCAGTATGGAGTCGTATCACCATGGTACCAGGTATAGGGATAGTCAGTCCACCACGGCAGACGCGCGGCGGAGTGGGAAATCTCGTGGGGAATCTTGCCGTCGGCGCGCTGGTACTTGCCAAGGAAGGAGAGCCCCTGGCGCACCAGGCCGAATTGCCCGAGCGCGTCCATGGCGAAGGAGTTGATGGCGGCGTCGCCACCGAAATACCAGCCGAATCCGGGACGGAAATTTCCCGGGCCGGCCTTGCCGTAGCCGGCCACCAGCCCGCAGCCCAGGTCGGGATTGCACACCAGTTGGCGATCGAGGCTCAGCTTGGCCCATTCGAAAGCGCGATTGAAGCCGGCATCCGGCGATTCGATCGAGACCAGCGAGTCGGCGACCTCGCGGAAATGTGCCACCTTGCGATCCACCTGCTCACGAGCCGTTGCCAGCAGCCGGTTGGCCACGGCCCAGACCGAATCCTGCGACATCACGCCACCGGCAATCACGATCGGCAGGAAATGCGTCCGCGCCATCGCGGTGTCGATGGCCATCCGGAACTGTGAACCGAACGCGGGGGCGTCATGCGCGGCATGCAGCGTCCCCGACGTGGCCGCCGGTGACGCGACCACGCCGTTGATGGCCCACACCCCGCCCTGGGTCAACAGGAAGCCGCGATGCGCAGCATCCCACCCGATATGCTGGCCGCCAAAGCCGCCGGGCCAGGCCAGATTGAAGTCGGCGTGGAGGTGCACGATCACCTCCAGTGGGTGCACCGACTCCACATCGAGCAGGATCAGCGCACCTGGCTCGTCCAGAGCGGCTAGCACATGGGCCTTGACGGTGAAGGACGGATGCGAATAGACGATGGTCTTGTAGCCCGGATGAACGATGACCCGTCGGGCGACCGTGCTTGCCTCGATCGGGTCATCGTAATCGGGGATCTTGAATGCAAACGACAGATCGCGGACCAGTTTGATGGGCCAGGTCCAGGCTTCGAAGCCGCCGGTCTCATCGCCAAAGAGCGCGGCTCGGCGCCCTTCGTCTCCGAGGTAGACGCCAGGCCGTGCCGGCCCCTCCATATCGAGCGGCGACTCGGGCAGCGGAAATCTGGGGATGCCGGTGGGCGCCTGGGCCGCCGCCGACGCCGCGCCCAGCCCCAGCATCGCAGCGACCAGGATCGGGCGCATGCTACCTCACTGGCTCGACGCTGAAGGTCCACACCGTTTCCGAGCGGTAGTGCTGGTCCGGCTCCAGGATGGTGGAGGGAAAGCCAGGATGGTTGGGAGAATCAGGAAAGTGCTGCGTCTCGAGCGCGAGTCCGGTGCGATGCCGATACACCGTGCCGCCTTTTCCGGTAATCGACCCGTCCAGGAAGTTGCCGGAGTAGAACTGCACCCCGGGTTCGGTGGTGCGAATCTCCAGCACCCTGCCGCTGGTCGGGTCGGTGACCCGGGCCGCCAGCCAAATGCCATCGTGGGCGTGGGTGAGCACGAAGTTGTGGTCGTAGCCACCGCCGAAGCGCAGCTGCTGGTTGTCGGCATTGATCCGCTCCCCGATGGGGTGCGGGCTTCGGAAATCGAATGGCGTGCCCGCCACCGGCACGATGTCGCCGGTGGGAATCAGCGTGCTGTCCACTGGCGTGAAGGAGTCCGCGGCGATCATCAGCTCGTGGCCCAGGATATCGCCCGAGCCGGCAAGGTTGAAATAGGAATGCTGGGTCAGGTTGACGGGCGTTGCCTTGTCGGTCTTGGCCTCGTAGTCGATGATGAACTGATTGCCGTCAGTCAGGGTGTAGGTGACCGTGGCCTGCAGCGTTCCGGGGTAGCCCTCGTCGCCGTCCGCACTGGTATGCCGCAACACGACGCCCCGCCGGCGCGCGTCCTCGAAGGGTTGCGCCTGCCATACCACCTTGTCGAAGCCACGGACGCCGCCGTGCAGTGCATTGGGACCGTTGTTGGTCGCCAGATGGTAGGTGGTGCCATTGAGCGTGAAGCGACCCTTGGCGATCCTGTTGCCGTAGCGGCCGACGATGGCGCCGAAGTAGGGCGAATCCTTCAGGTATCCCGCCAGACTGTCATATCCCAGCACCACGTCGCCCAGTGTTCCGTTGAGGTCGGGTACCTTGAGGGAGACGATGATGCCGCCGTAGGTCATGATCCGCACTTCCATGCCATGCGAATTCGTGAGCGTGAACAGCTCGACCGCTTCGCCGCCAGGCGTGGTGCCGAACGGGGCGCGTGTCACTGGTTCCTCCTGGGCTCTGGGCGCGTCCGGTTTCCTGGTGGAGCAAGCGGCCAGGCCGGCGAGCAAGGCCAGGCAGGAGCGGCGAAGCGGCTGCTTCATGATTCTGGTCATTCCGGCTCGACGGTGAAGGGCACCAGCATGTGCTTGGTCCGGGTATGGGGCACTTCGGCGATCCAGGCGTACTCGCCGGGCTCGAATGTCGCCGTGAGGTAGCCCACCGAGCCGGCTGGCATCTCGTTGACGCCGCCAAGAAAAGTAGCCGGTGCCGGGACCTGCAGGCCTGCCGGACTGCTCCAGTCCATCCACGCCGCGAGCGAATCCAGGTTGGCATTGGGCTGAAGCTTGAGCAGGTGGACGTCGTGTCCCACGAAATTTTCATGAGCCCGCTGGTCGGCAAAGTGCACGGCGACGGTCTGGATGCCCGCTACCGGCTTCCCCTCAACCCGGATTCCGCTATCGGCAGAGATGGTGAGGCTTACATCCGCCCGGGGTTCGGCGGCGCCTGACGCGGGCGCAGTCACCGTGAACTGGTGGACCATGCCCCAGGCCGAGGTGTCGCGATTGAATGAATGGAACGTGCCGCCGGACTTGACGTAGCACTCGAGGAGATAGGTCCCCGGGCTGAGCCTGATGGTGGACTGCGATGTCTGCCCGGGACCGGTGAGCCCCGGCCCGCCCATGAAGACGACCTGCTGGAACCAGGTGGGCAGCCTGCCGAATGCGGCCATGGCCGAGTCGGGCTGTCCGGCGATGAGCCGGTCCATGCCGGCTTGGAACACCGGCGCCACTTCCTTCTGCTGCCGAGCTGCGTCCACGCCCTCGGGCAGGCGTTCCACCACCGCGAAGTGGGTGACGGGCGAGGTGTTGTGGAAGCGAATGGTGACCCAGCCCGCCGGCACGGTGTCGGGCGCCTCGAACGACAGCCCGGTGGCCACTACGTTCATCGTGCCGGGCTGGTCGGTCCGCTCGGCGGCACTTCTGTCAGCACAGCCGAGCAGCGGGAGGGCGAGGAGGGTGGCGGCGAGCGTGGTGCGGCGGCATGGCATGATGGCAGCTCCGGTGGCGGGGTGTCCTTCGGTTTTACGGGGTCACCCCGGGCCTGTCAACCGGCTGCGGCGGCTGGAGCGTCGGCTCGCCCGCCGGGCAGGTGATTCGCACCGCATTCGGAGTCCTTGGAAATGGTCGTCGGTCGTCGGTCGGCGAGATCTGTCATCCTGAGCGAAGCGAAGGATCTGCTCACCGGCGTCGGGGCCCGGACCAGCAGATCCTTGGAAATGGTCGTCGGTCGGCGAGATCTGTCATCCTGAGCGAAGCGAAGGATCTGCTCACCGGCGTCGGGGCCCGGACCAGCAGATCCTTCGGCCGCTGCGCGGCCTCTGGATGACACCTGCTGTGACATCTGCCGAGCAGGGGCTTCCAGCCCCGTGACTACCGAGCAGCGGCTTTCAGCGGCGTGACACGCGCCGAGCCGCCGAGCCGCCGAGCCCACGCCTCGATCTCGGTGAGCCCGCTCGAAGCGCCCGGCTGATGGGTCAGCACCAGCCGAAGTCTCGACGTCTCGATCGGGGCGAAGCTCACCCGATTGGCGCGATGGCCCTGGGGCTGTTCCGGTGAGCGCCGCTGGTCGGGTATCTCCTGCCATGCTCCATTGCGCCATGCCGCCAGCTTGTAACCTGCCGGCGCGCGAATGCTGTCGCCGTCATCCAGGAAATAGAGCATGACCCATTCGACCGGTCGGCTGACCCCGAAGTCGAGCTGTACCGTGTCTGCGGCGTTGCCCGAGCCGAGGGCGGTCCAGCGGTTGGGCGGCGAAGCGTGATACCAACGGTTGCCGTCAATCAGAACGTGGGGCGGTGATTTCGGCGCGCTGTACGAGGCACGGATGGCAGGGAACGCCCCTGAGTCGTTGTTGACCGCAAAGTTTACCGGCCGGTCCACCGGCGCGAGCGCCGGTGGCGAGCCCATGTCCGCGACCAGCCGGGTGAGTTGCGCTGCCCGTCCCACGCGATGGCCATCCACATAGAGTGCCAGCCCCGCGCCGCGCCCATAGTGGGAGCCGTCCCGGTCCCAGAAGATCGAGACCTGGCGGCCCCGGTACGCTACACCGTCCAGCGCAAACCAGTCCCAGGTGTCGGGAATGAGCGGGTGGACTTCCAGCGAATCATCGCCCCGGGGCCGGAGGCCGGCGAGGCCGGTGATGATCAGGTCCACGTAGCTCGAATGGAAATAGTGCTCGCTGTGATTATAGGAATCGTGGCCGCGCCAGGACCCGGTAAGCGGATTGGCGGCTTCGGCGATGTAGGGCCGGCCGTCCTTGCGCTGGTCCAGCGTGAAGACCTTGAGCAGCCGGAAATAGTCTCCCGGTGTCACCACCGTCTGCCGGTAATCGTTCAGCAGGTTCGCCATGGCCGTCAGCGTCTGGCTGGTAGCGTAGGGCCACTCGTTGCCGCTCCAGACGCAGCAGGTGGGAGAGATCAGGAACTGTGGATCGTGCTGCTCGACCGTGGTGGGACCGTGCGGCGCCATGAAGTAGCTGCTGTCCATCAGGAACCGCCAGGCGCCCTCGTAGCCCGAGTCCGGCAGGCTGAACTGCCAGGGTACGTAACCGATCAGCTCACGCCCATGGGAGTTCCCCGCATACGGTCCGGTCTCGTAGGTGCGGCTGCCGGCGCGGATCCCTCCTTTTTCGTCGTGTGCAAACTGGTGAAAGAAGAATTGCCGGGTGGAATCCCAGAGTTCATCCTGCACCCGTGTCTTGAGGCGCGTCGCCCGGCTGGCGTAATCGCGCGACAGCGCGGAGTCGCCGAACAGCTGAGCAGCCGAGGCGATAGCCCGTGCATCGGCGAACAGATAGCTGTTGAGCGTGGGCCGGTATCCCTCGGCGCCGGCAAAGGAGTCCGCCGTCTGGCGGCTGTTGATATTGGTTTCCATGCCGTCGTGCATGCCGTCCCACCGGAACATCGCGTGGGCCGAGTCCCAGTGCTCGGTCAGCCAGCCCTGATATTGAGTGAGCATGTGCGGCAGCATCCGGTGAAGAAAGGCGGAGTCGCCGGTGACGAGATATGCGGCCCAGACCGCATCGCCATACCAGTTGCTGTAGCTCCGGGGTTCCGCACCGGGTGTCTCGAACCAGTAGCGCGCGAAGTCCTCGACGTAGCGCCGGTCCTTGAGCCACCGGGTTTCATACATCTGGTGGCCCAAGGGACAGCTGATCGAGCCGTACGCGCCCGACCAGAAGGGCCGGTCAATGAATTCGGTGAAGGTGTAGCCGGTTTCCGGCGAGCCGTAGGTCAGGTGCTTGGTGACCAGCTCCCAGCGGTAATAGTAGGTGGCGTCGATAGCCGAATCGGGCGACTCGAAGAAGGGAATGTTGTGTTCATACCAGTCCCAGTCCTGATTGTCCCACCAGGTTTGGCGCGCGAGAATGGCGCGATGATCCAGTGCCGGGGGCGCCGTGCGACAGGCGGTGATGATGGCGGACGCCGTGATGGCGGCCAGCATGAGTCTTGTCATAGGTCGTGGGTCGTCGGTGGGCAGATCACCGGTCGTCGGGCGCAAGCGTCGGCTCGCCCATCCCGCCCGTCCTGCCCATCCTGCCCATCCTGTTTACGGCTTCAAGACCGTCCATTCGATCTCATTCAGCAGGTTGCCCACCGCTTCGGCCGAGTCGCTGGTGTAGGCAAAGCAGCCGGCGCCGCCATCGGCGCTCACACCCTCGAGCCGGCCCACCGTCTCCCGCACCCAGTCATCGCGGGTGAACGAGCGGCGCAGGCAGAGCCGCACGTGATAAGGCTTGGCGATCCTGAGGGGCGACAGTTCACCGGCCTTGACCCGGCGGACGGCGCGTGCCGCCGCTTCACGGAGCATCCGGTGCACGGTCGGGAGGGGGAGCGTGGCAGCCGACGAACGGGAGAAGACGGTCTTCACGGTGACCGTCTCCAGGGGCCCCAGCATCTCCCTCGTCTCGGCCGTCAGCACGTCGTCACCGGCGGCAAGCGCCATGGGCACGCCCATCTCGCCGCCAATGAAGGCTGCGATGGCCGCTTCGTTGAGCTGCTTCCCGTTCACGGTGAACGAGTCGAAGGCGAAGCTGTGCGAGATGACGCCAGGACTCCCCGCGTTGGCATGCGCCCCCACGATCATCATGGCATCCACCATCGGGTTGAGGCCGGTGGACATCACGATCGGCTTGGGATAGCCACGGATGAGGATTGCCTCGGGGTCGAGCTGGTCCACCAGGATGTTGCGGAACAGGGTGCCGCCGTGGCCCTCGTTCACGATGAACTGGGTGGCGCCGCCCTCACGCGCGCCTGCGATGACCGCGTTCACCTCGTCGGTCAGCTCCTGGCGGAAGCGCTCGTGCTCGGGCGACCCGCCCCGGCTCACCGGCCGCATCTCGGTCGCGTTCCGCACCACGCCGCCCAAACCTTCCATGTCGGCGATGATGTAGACGCTGAATCCGTCCTTCTGCATGTCCTGCTCCAGCTTCTGGCGGGCAAGCTGGTACTCGGTCACGCCGAAATACGCCTCGGGGGGCGTGGTGTCGCGCGGTTGTTCCTGCGCCAAGAGCGGCAGCGGCAGCAGGACCAGGGCGGCAAGGATGCGGGCGCTCAATGGAGCACCGCCGATTCGATGGCGTCGAGCAGATAGCCCATCTCGCGCGCGCTGCTGGTCACGAAGCGGAAACTGCGCTCGCCGGTCTTTTCCAGCTTGAAGTCGGGCAGGGCCGCCACGGCGGTCACTACGCTGTCGGGATAGCTGCGGCGCAGCTTGAAGGCGACCGTGTAGGGGCGGCTCATGGTGAAGGGCTTGAACTCGCCGGCGCGTTCCCGGCGAACCGCCTCCTTGGCGCCGTCCTCCAGCATCTTCCGGACGTGCGCGGGACTGTAGGTGATGGCGGCGCTGCGGCCCACCGCGCGCTTGGTCACGATCGCGACAAATCCCTCGGGCAGCATCTTCTGCGTCTCGGCGATCAGCACGTCGTCGCCGCTCACCAGTGAGACCGAGACACCAAGCTCGCCGGCGATCAGCGCGTTGATGCCCACCTCATTCAGCTTCTTGCCATTCACGGTGAACGAGTCAAAGGCAAAGTTGTGCGCCATCACGCCGGGACTTCCGGCATTGGCGTGGGCGCCGGTGAACATCACCGTGCCAAAGCTGCTGTCGATGCCGGTGATCATCACCAGCGGCTTGGGGAAACCGCGGATCAGGATCGCTTCGCTGTCGAGATCCCAGGGCAGCACGTTGGCGAACAGGTTGCCGCCGTGGCCCTCGTTGACCACGAAGCTGCGGGCCCCGGCCGCGCGGGCGCCCTTGATGGTGGCATTCACTTCCTGGGTGAGCAGCGATCGGAAGTGATCCCAGTAATCCGGACTGGTGAGATTCTTGTAGTGCTCGCCCTCGTTGCCGGCGATCACTTCATGGATGTCCACGGCGCTTCCCATGCCTTCCATGTCCGGGATGATGTACACCCGGAACCCGTCCTCGTGGGGAATCTGCTTGGCGCGGAATTCGGCCGTGGATGACCGTCGCGCCTGGGCGTGGAGTACCGAGGCGACACAGAGCAATGCGGGCAGGACCAGGGATCGCATCGTCGTTCTCCCGAAGTTCGGGTGTCAGGGGTTGCCGAGCATGAGCAGCCGCAGTTCCGTCATCTCCTCGATCGCGTAGCGCACACCTTCCCGGCCCAGGCCCGATGCCTTGGCACCGCCGTAGGGCAGGTGATCCACCCGGAAGCCGGGCACGTCATTGACTACCACGCCGCCCACGTCCAGCCGCTCGAATGCGTGCAGGATGCGCCGCATGTTGTTGGTGAACAGCCCGGCCTGGAGTCCATAAGGCGAATCGTTGACTGCGGCGATGGCATCGTCGAAGTCGGCGTAGCGCCGTACCGTGGTCACTGGCGCAAAGATCTCCTCACAGTTGACCCGCATGGTGCCGGTGGTGTCGAGCAGGACGGTGGGCGCGAGCACAGCGCCATGCCGGTGGCCACCCGCCGCCACGTGCGCGCCCGCTGCCACCGCTTCTGCGATCCACTGCTCGGCGCGCTCGGCGCTGGCCTGGTCAATCATGGGGCCGACATCGGTGGCCTCTGACATCGGGTCGCCGGTGCGGAGTTTCTGGACGGCGGCGGCGTAGCGCCTGGTGAAGTCGTCGTAGAGCGACTGGTGCACCAGGATGCGCTGGGTCGAGATGCAGGATTGTCCCGCGTAGATGTAGCCCCCTGCCACGCAGCGGCTGATGGCGTGATCCAGGTCGGCATCGGGTTCGATGATGACGGCAGCATTGCCACCCAGCTCGAGCGCGACGCGCTTGGTGCCGGCGCGCTGCCGGATGGCCCAGCCCACCCGGCCCGACCCGGTGAAGGTGACCATCCGGACGCGCGGATCCTCGATCAGCGGTGTCGCCACTTCGTTGCTGCAGGGGAGGACAGAGATGGCGCCGGCCGGATAGCCGCTCTGACTCAGCATCTCGCCCAGCAGCAGCGTCGAGAGCGGATCCTGTGGTGGCGGCTTGAGCACCATGGTGGCGCCGCAGGCGATGGCGGGCGCCAGCTTATGCGCCGCCAGGAGCACGGGAAAGTTGAAGGGGATAATGGCCGAGATGGGCGAGAGCGGGAAGCGGCGGGTGAGGCCCCAGCGATGCTCCCCATGCGGCAGGAGATCCATGGGGATCACTTCGCCGCCGATGCGCTTGGCCTCTTCGGCCCCCTGCTGGAAGACGAAAATGGCCCGGTCAATCTCTCCCCGGGCCAGGGCGACGGGTTTGCCGGCTTCGGCCGCGAGCAGCCGGGCCAGCTCGTCCCGCCGGCTGGCGACGGCGGTGCGGATCCGGTCCAGCGCCGCGGCGCGGGCGTGGGACGGGAGTGCGGCGGCCTCGGGGGCGGCGGCCACGGCGGCATCCAGCGCGGCAGCGACGTCGCTGGGGCTGGCCATGGCGGCGAGGCCCACCAGCTCCCCGGAAAAGGGGCTCCTGATTTCGGTGGATGCGTCGCCTTCGCGCAGCTCGCCATTCAGCAGGAAGGGCCAGGTGCGGGTGGAAGGCGCGGTGGCGGTCATGAGCTCGGGTCCGGAAAATTGGAATTGTCGGGTCGAGGGGGCGGCCCACAGGGAATGTTCAGCCAAGTGGGCCGAAGCGCCAGAGGTGGGTTGGATTAGGTCAGGATGCTCCTACGGCTGACAGCCGTGGCTCGCGCATCAGAGGTGCTCCCACGGCTGAAAGCCGCGGCTCGGCTATTCGAGTCGCCCTGCGGGCGACTCTGCGGGGGGAGGCTCCGTACCGCATTGAACAGGTAAGGGCACCGGGACGGAATCTCCCATATTGATGCATGCATCGACTCCATGTCCATCTAGTGTGGACGACCCGCAATCGGATGCCGCTGATCACCGGCGAGCGCGCCCGGTTTCTGGAGCGGTATCTCCAGGCCACGGCGCGGCATTACCGGGCGCGCGTGCTCGCCATCGGCATGGTCTCGACGCATGTGCACGTGCTCATGCGCTTCGAGCCGGTGACCGTTCTCTGCGAAGTGGTGCAGGCGCTCAAGGGCGGCAGTGCCACGGTCGCCAACCGCGAGATTCGTGAGGGCCCGCCACTGCGCTGGGCGCGCGGCTACTCGATGCACACGCTCAGCGAGCGGAGCCTCGAGGCGGTACGGGCCTATCTGGGTCGGCAGGTGGAGCATCACCCTCTGGAACGAATCGCGGGCTGGCAGAGCGGCGTGTTGGCCGGAGAGGAAGCAGAGTTGTCGATACAGAGTCGCCGCAGGCCACTGCAAATCGGAAGTGGCTGACCTCATTGCTCCGGACGGTGCGGGGCACTCCCTTGCATAGTCGCCGCAGGCGACTCGAACACGCCGAGGCGCGGCTTTCAGCCGCGCGAAAGGCCAAACTCACACCGAGGCGCTGCTTTCAGCCGCGCGAAAAGCCAAACCCACGCCGAGCCGCGTGGCTTGCAGTCGCGCAAAACATCATCTCACCCCGACGACCCCGCGCGCCGGGGCGCCCGGGTCGGATCCACCCGCCGCCGCATCGCCGCACCGGCCCACGCCGGCAAGAGGCAGAAGGCGCCGTAGATGCCAAAAATGATCAGCCCCAGCGGCATGAGACTGCCGCTGGGGTTCAGGGCGAACGCCACCACCGCCTGCGCCGCGAACGGCGCGAAGGCCCAGCGCCAGTTCCGGTCAGGACTGAAGAACGCCAGCGCCGCCACAATGAGTGCGAGCGAGGGCAGGCACCAGCGATGGGGTAGGCCCACTTTTCTGACAGAGTGGTCATCACCACGCTCCGGAAGCTGCCGCTCGCCTGATGAACAGGGACAGCAGCCGGCTGGCTGCCACGTGTGAATGTTTCATGTCGGGTGGTGGGGCGCAAGGAGTGGCCGCGGAATGCTCGGAATCAGGCGTCGCGGGTCGAGAGTCGTGTAGAGGGCGGCCCGCGGGCCGCCTGGGCCGAGTCACCATCTCCGAGTTCCTCATGGACCCCGGTTTGCACCGGGGTGACACCGCGGGCGAGCTTCGGCCTCGCCAACTCGCCAACTCGCCAACTCGCCAACTCGCCAACTCGCCCCTACCTCATCGCCGTCGCAATCGCCCGCTCCGCCAGTGGCGCCATGATGCGGTATCCCGCCTCGTTCGGGTGCACACCGTCCGAAGAGAGTTCCTGCCGCATGCCCTGCTTCTCGTTTGCCATCGCCGAGTGGTAGTCGAGATACACTGCATCATGCTTGGCGGCGTACTGCCTTATCCAGGCGTTGAGCGCCACGATCTTCCCGGCCGGTTCCAGTCCCCGTTTCCAGGGATAATCGAACACCGGCAGCACCGAGGCGAGGATGACCTTGATGCCATTGGCCTGGGCCAGCTCGGTCATCGAGGCCAGGTTGTCCTCGATCATGCCCAGGGTGGAAGGTCCCGTGTTGCCCGCGATGTCGTTGGTGCCGGCCAGGATCACCACCGCGGCTGGATGGAGATCGATCACATCCTGCCGAAACCGCACCAGCATCTGCGGGGTGGTCTGCCCGCTGATCCCTCGGCCCACATACGGCTTCCCGGGGAACTCGGCGTCGAAGTACCTGGCCCACGCGTCGGTGATCGAGTTCCCCATGAACACCACCCGCTGCTCACCCGGCTTCGGCGCACCGAGTGCAGCGTTGGCCTCGCGATAGCGCTTGAGATTGGCCCAGTCGGTGCGGAGCTGGTCGGTGTCCTGGGCCGCGAGTGGCGCGCCACTGATGAGCACCGCCAGAATGATGAGGCCATACCGGCTCAGCGCGAGCCCTGGCAGCCGGGAGCCCTGTGGATATCGTGACACATGCCCTCCCATTTTCATGCAGCTGAAAACCGCTATGCGACCGGTGGTCGCTCGCGGGCGGCCCGCGGGCCGCGCTCTACACATGCCTCGCCGCCGCCGGCCTGGAGGGAAAGATCACGATCATCGCCACCATGAATCCCAGCAGGACCAGGGAGGCCGAGTAGCGGCTCAGTGCCAGGCCACCCTCGCTGAGTGGCTTGTCGAGGAAATCGCCCACCACCGCGCCCAGGGGCCGGGTGATGACGAAGGCTGCCCAGAAGAGCAGGGTGACTTCCGGAACTTTGCTCACGATCTCGTCAGCGCTGGTATTCCCGCGATGCCCGTCACAAAGCGGGCAAGCTGCGTCTTACCAGCCTTCACGCTCCCGCAGGCCCCTGATCTGCGCCGCATGATGCCGACCGTGCCAGGCATACAGCTGCAGGGCATGGTCAATCGAGACGCTGCCCCGGCTCGGATGAATGTAGCAGCGCAGGAAGGCCGCGGGCTCCAGCGATCGGAGCAGCCAGGTCCACCGGGCATGCAGCCCGGCCAGCAGCAGGAGCGAAAGCGCGGGCGGGGCCTTGCGTGCGTCACCCGTCTCGGCCCAACGGGGCTCGATGTACTTCCGGATGGCCGGATCGTCCTCGGTGAGCGCCATTTTGACGTAGGAAAAGGCGTTGAGGTGCTCGTCCGCCACATGATGCGTGATCTGCCTCGGCGACCAGCCGCCCTCCCGGTACGGATGGTCGAGGTGCCGATCGTCGAGGCCGGCCACGGCAGATCCCAGCTCTTCGGGCAGCCCGGCGAGCTGCACGATCCACCGCTCCCGCATCGGGGGCGACACCTCGGCCTCGACGTGCAGCGCTCCGATCGGGTAGCGAATGGCGTCGAGATCGGCGGCGGTCATCGCTGGGCCTCGCGCGCGTGGTGCAGGCAGACCACACCGGACGGCAGGGTCGTTCCTTCGACGGTGGTGAGTCCGATCCGATCGCGGATGCCGTGGTACAGCGGGAGGCCGGCTCCGAGCAGCACCGGATTGACAAGACTCCAGTAATGATCGATCAGGTTCTCCGCCATGAGCGCATGCGCCACCGAGACGCTGCCGAACATCAGGATGTCGCCGCCAGTGCCGCGCTTGAGTTCGCGGACCTGCTCGGGCAGGTTGGTGCCGATGACCGTCGTGCCGGGCGCCGGGTGCTCGGGCAGCGTGCGCGAGACCACCACCTTGGTCACGCTGTTGTACCACTGCGAATGCTGGATGTCGTGCGCCGTGGCGTTGGGCTGCTCCGCTGCCGTCGGCCAGTAAGACTGCATCATCTCCCAGGTCACCCTGCCGTACAGCGCGGTATCGGCCGAGTCGGTGCGCGCTCCGGCATAGGCAAAAACATCGTCCGTGACGGTGATCCAGTCCATCTCGCCCTTGGGGCCGGCCACGAAACCATCGAGGGACACGTGCATGAAGAGCACCAGACTGCGCATGGAATGTTCGCTCCACCAGTGAGATAGTCGGACTGCGTATCGGAAGATTACAGGACAGTGCAGCTCAGGATGTCGCCTCGCTCAGCACCTGATTGCGCACCTCGTCCCGCAACCGCTCCAGCACCACCGCCGGCGCGACTGCCAGTCGTTCGCTCGCTTCTTTCACGAAGTTGAGCAGCGCCAGCCGGTGTTCGAGTGCCATCCCGTCCGTGCCGAGGGAGATGGTATTGCCGCAGGGGCAGTTGGCCAACGCCATCGAACCGAGCGGCTCGTCGGGCGCCCAGTCGCCCAGCTCGGCGTCGTAGGACCTAACGCCTCCGACGGTCTCCGTCGTGAGGATGTAATCGCGGAGCGTGGCGAATGTCCTGCCGCAGCCGGAGCAGCTCCTGGGAAAGAGCCCCTCGAAATGTCGCCGGATCAGCAGCAACGCCTCCGCCTCGGTCACCGGAACTGCTGTTGCACAAACATGTAGGCCTCGTCGGGCGACCGGCCCGCGTCGATCAGGAGCGAGGTGGGGACGCCGTCCGCCGCGCCGCTGGTGTCGCTGATGGGTTGCAGCGGCGGCAATCACGCTCGGCCATGAGCTGGCGCCGAGCCCCCGGCGCTTCTTTGGCACCACACAGAGCGGCGGTTTAATGTTTCGCCTCGGCGAGCGAGAGGCAAGTTCACGGCGACGCCGGGAAAAGCGCCCGTCTCAGGCCCCTGCCGCATCGGTTCCGGCTGCCTGCAGCAGCACGTCACAATACTGGAACCGGCCATCCCGCAGCAGCCGTTCGCCGGTCGTCAGCGGGATAGGCGTCCCGAACACCGGGCCGCGATAGACGCAGGTGTGGAACTCGCCCCGTTCGCCACAGGGATCGACGGTCGCCGGTAACTGATCCAGGAGCGTGGCGTCGAACTCCCGCCCGGCAAACCCAGCGTCCAGCTGGGTGGTGTCCACACACGTGAGCACAGCGCCGTACCCGCCGCGCACAAAGTGCCGAGCCAGCGCCGTGGTATCGCGACCCCAGAGTGGAAACACACCGCGCCAGCCGAGGCGGGAAAGCAGCGCCTCCCGGTAGGTTCGCACGTCGTCAAGAAAGAGGTCGCCAAAGGCGATCTCCCTCACGTCCGGCCACTGTTCTCCTGCTGCCTCGAGCGCAGCGGCAAACGCCGCCTCGTACTCGTCGTTGGTACAGCCCGGCGCAATCGCCGCCTCGATGAGTGGGAGTCCCAGCGATGCCACCTGCGCCTCCAGCACGGAATGCCGCACGCCGTGGATGCTGATCCGGTCGTAGCCGGTAGTCATGGTGGTGAGCAGCCCGCACACCCGGTCGCGTCCCTCCGCGCGAAGCGCCTCGAGCGCCAGGGTGCTGTCCTTCCCACCGCTCCATGCCAGCAGCAGGTCGCTCATGCAGTCATCCCCGGCTCTCCAGGAATTCTCGCAGCACCCGGGCAAGCGCATCCGGCTGCTCATCCGGCGTGAAGTGGCCCGACGAAGCAATGACGTGACCCTGCACGTTGCTGAGTCCCGCTGCCCTGAGTCCGCCGAGATAGTCCTCGATCGGAAGGCCGTGCTCCGCCCCTCCTCGGATGTACAACACCGGCGCCACGACGGTGTCACCGTGTCCGGCATTGTCCTGCGCATCCTCGGGAAAGGCGCGGTACCAGTCAAAGGACGCCCTGAGTGCCTCGGGCCGCGCCGGCACGGCGTGAAAGCCGCCGCCGACATCACGTCCCACCAGGACAAGCCGGCGGAGTCCGAGTTGCTTCCGTGACATGCAACTGCAGAGTGTCGACGATGAAGTCGCGGTCACGCAGCGCTGTGGATGGAGTCATGCTGAATATCCTTCATGTCCCAGACTGCACGATCTTCAGGTATCGATCGGAACCGAGGCCACCTTGGTGATGCTGAGCAGCCGACGGAAGAGCAGCACACCGAGCAGGCCCACCAGCGGCGACGTGACGAGACCGGGAAAGTAACCGCCGACAGTCAACGACAGCAGCGGGTGGGCAAGGCCGTTGGCCATGCTGCCGATGGCCAGGAACCAGAGCGCGAAAAGGGCAAGGTGGTGCCGCCTGATCAGCCCGCGAATGCTGATTCCCCAGATGGCAATCCAGAGGAGATTGAACGCGACAAAGAAGCCGAGTGACCAGGGCGCCAGGCCCAGCAGCTGGGGGAAGCGCTGGTAGAAGCCGGTAGCGGCCTCCTCCGCGAAGTGCGCCAGCTGAGCCGTGAGTGCGAGCGTGGCGAGCCGAGCCGTGGCTGAGAGCTCAACGCTGCCTGCGACGGCCGCTCCGCGGGCCACGGTGAGCGACACCGCAACCACGGCGGCGATGTCGAGGCCGATCGTGCCGGCGACGATGCTGGTGAACTCTCCTGGCATGACTCGGCTCCGATGCGTGTGCGCCCGTCATGTCAGGTAAGGTGCCCCGATGTGGCCGATCAGGGGAGGGGAAGCAGAAGGCCAGCGGCTGGTAGCCGCCGGCCGGTGGATAAGTGCGCGGGGGATCGCTTCAGTGCCTGCCGCTCAGTCGAGTTCGCTCCAGGGCACCTTCTTGAGCGCGCCTTCCAGCGTGTGCGCCGGGGTGCCGGTGCAGTGGACTCCATCCTCCGCTTCCACCTCGGCGTGGAACCGGGGATGCTCTTCCTCGACGCCCAGGTCATAGATGCGGATCGTAAATTCCTGGTGGGCTCCGTCCTTGCGGATGCGGTGACCGCGATATTCGGTTACCTGCTCCACGGCAAAGCAGCCTGAGACGGTCCGGATGTGGTCCAGCACTCCAGTGGTTGCCAGCATGCGGCCTCCCGCGGTTGAGATCACTGCCTTCTATGTACCAGCCGCACCGTGACCCCGACCTGAATCGTGCATGAAGCCGTCTTCATGATGTCCTAAGGTTCTCGTCCGCTGGCCCACGCTCGCACCGGATCCAGCCACGCCTTCCTTGGCTGAAAGAAGGTTCCGTGGCCGAGGCCAAGACTGAGCGGGATTTCCTGCACCTGCGTTCCCGGGCTGCGGTGCACGAACATCGGCGCGCAGGAGACGCCCAGGGTGTCGCTGGTTTCGTAGAGGGACAGCAGCCGGCCGGCCACATGCAGGTCGGGTTCGAACGCCCAGGGACCACACGCGGCCATGAAGACAAACGAAATAGCCGGTTTCTGGAGCTTGGCCGAGGTGAGGATCGCCATCCAGCCGCCCTTGGAAAATCCGGCGACGGTGATGTTGGCGGGCGGGACGCCCAAGGCCAGAAGGCTGTCCACCTGCTGGGCAACATGAGAGGCAAACGAGTCAGAATTGGCGTTGGGACCCCGCTGGTCGCTCAGGACAACAAAGCCGGCGCTCCGGAGGCTGTCCAGGATCGCGTCGTACTCGTACACGTCGAACACGGGGTCAGTCGGGTGACGCCCCGCGTCTTCCACGATCCGGGCGTGCAGGTAGATCACGTAGCGCCGGGACGCCGACCGGCCGCACCCGGTATTGGCAACGAGGCTGAGCAGGAGGAACAACAGTGGCCGTGCTCGTGACATGAAACGCCGCCTGGTTCAATGCGTGAACGACTGAGCAAGCCGGGGCGCAGCTGGTCCCGGCTTCTCGCTGAAGTAATAATGATTTTCTCCCTCGTCGTCCGTCTCATCAACCAGCAGGAGGCCACTTGTTTCGAGCATTCGCCGATATACGTCCGAGCCCAGCGAGCATGACGGCCGCCCGGTCAGGCTGTCCTGCCATTGGCAGACCTGTCGCGGGGCGGTGAACAGGAAGCGGCCGCCCGGCACCAGTGCCGCCGCCACCTTGCGAATCACAGTCTGCCTGTACGTCCGGTGGAAGCAGAAAGAGGAGGCCCCACGCCAGTATGCCATCGAATGTGCGATCGAAGAACTTCGAGGATTCCACCGCATGGCACTCCGTCGCCACATCGGGGAATCGGTCGTGGAATGCGGCCAGCAGGCGTGGCGAGGCGTCGATTCCGTAGAGGGTGACGCCCATCTCGATGAGCACCTCGGAGATCGGCACGCCGTGGCCACACCCCAGTTCCAGGACGGTGGCGCCCGTCGGCAGCGCCATGGCCCAGTCGCGCACCGTTGCTGCGCCTGTTGTTGCCGAGCGAATCGCCATGAACCCGTCAGCCGCGTGGTCGTATCCATGCGAGGGGTCATTCGAGGCAGACCGCTCCACTGCTTCAGCCGCCTGGCGGCGTCGGATGTGGCTCGGTGCCTGTCCGGAGCAGCGCCGACCCGAACGCTGCGCGTCCCTCGGCTGTCTGACGACGGTCGGTCATTTGGAGACTTCCCCGGCGCGGTCCGACATGCTGAATGCTGAAGGCGTGGGATTTCTGCCTCATGGCTCCTCATCGTTGGCGTCGTGACGGATCTATTGAGTCTATTCCAACGCGGACAGGTAGATCCTTCTGCCGTCGCGCGGCCATAGGATGAGGAAGCTTCACGACGCTCGATCGTCACCCCGGCGCCACAAACCTCCTCGACTGCCGCTCGTAGGCGTGCGCCAGCGCCAACACCCGAGCATCCTCGCCCGGAAGACCTACCACCGAAAGATTGAGCGCCGGCATTCCGTCCGCGCCGATCCCCGCCGGCACCGATACCTCGGGCAAGCCGAGCCAATTGCCGTACCCCAGAGCGGTCCGGACATCGGGCCACCCCTCGGCCAGGCTGAAGGCATTGAACGGCATGGTGGGATAGACCATGGCCGAGACACCAGCAGCGCGCATGGACTTCGCCAGCGCACCTACCATCTCGGCCCGCGACTTCGCGAACGACTGGCCCGCCGGATCCTTCTCCATGGGCTGTTCAAAGAGCGGTTCGCATTCCTCGAAGGTCTTGGGCAGGACATCGTAGAACTGCTGATAGGCAGGATAGCCGCGCCGCATCGCCTCGCGCGGGTCATCGGTGCGTCCGGCAAAGTAGAGATAGTACGCGTTGGCCGTCGCGGCAGGGGAGCGTGAGTCAGGTGGCACGTCGGCTCGCCGGCTCGACGCCTCGGCGAACGCCTGCCGGTAATTCTGCAGCGTCACCGGCGCATCGAACGGCTCGACCGTGGCGCCGGCGGCCCTGAGGTCGCGCACCGCGCGATCCCACGTCGCCACCGCTTCGGGCGTCATCTGGTCCCTCGGCACATGCGCCTCGACCAGGCCCAGTCGCACGCCATGCAGCGCGTCATCGCGAAGCCGGGCGAGTGGAGACCCATCCCAATTGCCGCTGAGCGCCAGAGGATCGGACGCATCGGCTCCCGCGATGATTGAGAGCAGCAGGGCCGCATCGGCCACATGACGCGCAAGCGGGCCATGCGTATCGAGGTATGGCCATGTCGGGATGACGCCGTTCCTCGGCACCAGTCCGAAGGTCGGCTTCATGCCGACGACGCCGGTGCATACGGCCGGAATGCGATTCGACCCACCATCGTCGGTGCCCAGCGCAGCGAACGCCATTCCGCACGCCACCGCCACCGCCGATCCCGCGCTCGAGCCGCCAGGCGTGCGCGTGCCGGTGGTGTCGTGGGGATTGAGCACCTGTCCGGTATGACTGCTGGTCCCCTGGCCGCGATAGGCAAAGTCATCGGCTGCCGTCTTGCCCAGGACAATGGCGCCAGCCGCACGAAGCCGCGCGACCTCGATCGAATCTCGTCTGAGAGGATCCGGGAAGAGCCGAGCCCACTCGGCGCTGGAGCCGGTGGTCGGCAGCCCGTTCATGTCGTAGATCGCCTTGGCAAAGACCGGCACACCGTCGAGCGGGCCGCGCAGCCTGCCCAACTTGCGGCGCGCATCCGCCGCGTTCGCATCGTCGAGCGCTGTCGCCGAGAGGGCATCGATGGCGTGCAGCGCCATGCCCCGGCTTTGGCAGCGTTCCTGCGCGTGAGCAGTGACCTCGGCGGCGCTCCACTTCCCGCGATGGAAGCCGGCGAGGTAGTCGGCGATGGTGCCATCCAGCGGATCGGAATCGCTGCCGGCAAGTGCCCAGGCAGGACGAGGGACTGCGCTCATGGCGGTGAGGACGGCGAGGCGGGCAATCGCGTCACGTCGGGAGAGGGTCATGGGAGTCACGGGTCGCGGGTCGCGGGTCGACGGTCAACGGTCTGATGTGGTGTCATTCCGAGCGCCGCGAGGAATCTGCCCGGCCACGTTTCGGAACCGGGTGAGCTGATCCTTCGCTTCGCTCAGGATGACAACATGGGCTGGTCGTTTCCCTATGGACTGACGACCGTCGACCGTCGACCAAATGTGCCCTCTCACGGGCCATCGTCAATAGCCACCTACTTCCCCTTCCACGAATTGTCCCCTGGCCCCGCATCCACCCAGATCCCGCCATCGATGCTCACGGCCCGAACCGCGCTGGATGTGCGCACCGGGATGGTTGCCGTGCCACTTTCCTGCTGCCACACCGCCGCGGTTTGGTGCAGCCGCTGAACCGATCCGTCTGCCAGCGTCACGACCAGGTCGAATGGCGCATCCATCCCGCCCACGTTCTCCACGGTAACGGCATACCCGTCACGCGTCTTCGTTACGCCCTTGACGGCGAGGTCAATGTAGCCGTTGCCAAAGTACCAGTTGGTCCAGAACCAGTCGAGCGGGCGGCCTGCGACGTTGTCGAAGGTGTAGAAGAAGTCCCAGGGTGTTGGATGCTTGCCGTGCCAGCGCTCCATGTAGGCATGCAGGCACTTCCCGAAGAGGTCGTCGCCCAGCATGTCCTTCATCGCGAGATAGCCGAGGGACGGCTTGCCGTAGGCATTGATACCGTAGGCGGAACCGGTGAGCGCGTCGGCCGGTGTGATGATGGGCAGATCCTGTTCGGGTGCCGTGCTCCGGGCCCATCCGTTGATGCGGAATCGCTGGTAGAGCGAGGTCGCGGCGCTGTCGCCCATGTCCTGCTGGTTGATCAGGTACTCGAAGGTGGTGGCCCAGCCTTCATCCATGAACGCGTAGCGGGTCTCGTTGATGCCCATATAGAACGGCATGTAGGTGTGGGCAATCTCGTGCGCGACCACGAACTGCGCGAACGCCGTATCGGCGTACGACTCGTCATTCGCCATCATGGGGTATTCCATCCCCGCGCCGCCCTGGAACGCCGTCATCTTCTCATACGGATAGGGCACACCCGGCCATCTGTGCGAGAGAAAATCGAGCGAGTGGCGGACGTACTTCACCATGTGGTGAAAGTCGCTCGCGCTGTCGTTGTAGGCGGCCTGGGTGCTGGCTCGGCGACCACGTTCCACCACGACGCTGGCGGCGTCCCAGTCGTAGTGGTTGCTCAGCCCAAAGGCCATGTCGGGGATGTCGCTGGCGGTGAAGTGCCAGCTGTTCCGCATGCCCTGCGTGGTGATCTTGCCGGCGCCGATGTCGGCACCGGTGGCGACGTGGATGGCGGTGTCGCTGGTGAACGACGCCTTGAACCGCGCCAGCGGCGCTGGCTGCAGCAGGCTATCGACGTTGACCAGCGTGCCGGTGCCCCAGACGACGAAGTCGGCCGGGGCGTTCACGGTCACGTCGTAGTCGTTGAAGTCGCTGTAGAACTCGTGGCCGGTATGCTCCATCCGGTCCCAGCCGTTATAGTCGTCGTACACCGCCACGCGGGGATAGAAGTAGGCCAGGTAATAGGTGGTGGAGTCAATCACCCCCTCGCGTCCCGCGCGCTCGGAAACGTCGTAATACCAGTCGAATGCCAGCTCGACCGACGCGTGCGGCGCGAGCGCGGATGGCAGGCGCACGGGCTGCCAGGTGAAGTACCGTGGCGAATCGAGCCACTTCTGTGGGTGGCCATTCACTGCAAACGACCGGATGTGCACGCCGGAGGTGAGGAAGTCGTCCGAGGCTCCCCCGGTGCGGGGCGCGCCTGGCTTGTGGGCATTACCGAACAGCCGGATCGTGAGCGTGGTGAGGGTATCGGGGCTGTTGTTGGTGTAGGTGATGCGCTCACTGCCCGAGATGAGGCGGTCCGGGGGCATCGCCGAGATGGTGATGACGTAGCTCCCGTGGTTCTGCCAATAGTGAGTGCCCGGCTTCCCGTCGAGGGAGCGGGTGCCCTCGGCATAGGTTCGCTTGATCGCCCTGGGCATGTAGAGCGACTGGGCGGAGGCGGCGGGAGCGGCGACGAGGACCAGCATCGAGGCGAGCACAGTGCGGCGCATGGCAGCGGGTTCCTTGATGTACGGGGGCTGAGGTTCCAACATAACCCGTACGGAGAGCCTTGCGGAAAGTGCCAGCGGCGACTGCATGCGAGAGCACGCAAGGGTCGTCGGTCTTCGGTCTTCGGTCGTCGGTCGTCGGTCTTAGGTCGAGAGTCGAGAAGGTGTGTCATCCCGAGCGAGCAGGGCGAGTGAGGGATCTACTCGTCCTGTCCCGACGCTGGCCAGTAGATCCCTCGCTTTGCTCGGGATGACATATCACTACGTTCGTCCTGCCCGTCCTGCCCGTCCTGCCCGTCCTGCCCGTCCTGCCCGTCCTGCCCGTCCTGCCGCTGGTTGCCGCAAAGGAGAGGGTTTCTCCCGCCAGGAGCAGCGCCAGCACGCCACCGGCCAACCCAAGTGGGATCACCGAGGCCACGATCAGCGTCGAACGAAAAGTGCGGAACTCGAGCACCAGTATGGCCAGTATCGCAAAGGTGGCCACGATGATGGCGCCGCCCATGTCCCGTCGCAGGTCGAATCCTGGCATTGATCAATGGCCAGGCGGCGAATAACGTGCGATTGCTGTATGCCCCGCAGTCAGGGGCCTTCCTGCAGACTTGAATTGGCGGGGCCGGCCAGCGCCGGTCGGTGCAGCGGGCGCACCGGTCCCTTCGGGGGCAGTGACATGACTATGAACAGGGCGGGCGCACTCCCGCTACGACTGATGCTGGGGATCGGGTTCATCATCCATGGCCTTCCCAAGTTCGGCGCGGGGCACCAGATGTTCCTGGCTTCGCTGCAGGGCATGGGGCTCCCGCAACCCGAACTCACCGCATGGCTGATCGCCGTGCTCGAGGTCGGTGGCGGCTTGCTGCTGCTGGTTGGCTATCAGGTGCGCATCGTGGCGATACTGTTCAGCATCGAGATGCTCGTCGCCATCATCAAGGTGCACGCACCCAGCGGCTTCAACGCCGTCAACATTACCAGTACGGGACCCAACGGCGTGACCTTCGGCATGCCCGGCTTCGAGTTTCCCCTGCTGTACCTGGCGATGCTCGTCTCGCTGACATTGAGCGGGGCCGGGTCGCTCTCACTGGATGAGCGGACGACGCAGCTGGCGCCGCCAAGGCGGGAGCGCGCTTCCGGCGAGCCCATGACGGCGGGCGCTGGAAGATAGGAGGCCGAACCGGTGGCGCTGAACCGCATCGGGCCTCCGCACCGCGAAGCTTGCTTTGCTCGCTTGACACCGGCCTGCGGTGAGGCGACACACGCTCAAGGTCTGCCTCGCCAACCACGCACCATGCCGACCCCCAGAAGCATGCCGACGCCCGCAAGCGAACAGATCAGCACCGGCGTTACGGCCGTGTGCAGGTTGATGACGGCGATCGGAGCGGCCACTGCGAATCCGATGATGCCGCCAGCCAACGCCCCGCGGCGATCTTCGGACGCGAGCCATCGCAGCCTGGTGACGACGACCACGGCGGCGCCAACTCCGATGGCGCCTCCGACGATTGCTCCGGCGAAGAGCCCGGGCTTGCCTGCTGCGTTCCCAAGAATGGAACCGATGACGGCACCCAGGCCGGCGAACCCCCAGGCAGCGATGAACACGAGGATGGGTCTCAAGCGTCTTGCCTCGCTCCGGAAGTGGCGTGTTCGCCTAGCGCGCCAGTCGACTAGGAAAGCTCATTATCCCTGCACGCGCCTGAAACGTCGAATCCACCAACATCACACCGCGCTGCTGGTTCGGACCTTCAGTATAGACGATGTATGATGGACCAAGAAAAAGGCCTGCAAACCGGAAACTGCCCAGCCGGGGTCACGAGGCACATTGCCGGCGATGCGTGCGCAGAGGCTCGAGTCTGCCACTGGCGTGATCGAAGTGGGGATCGAATCGAGGCCAGAGTCTTGGAGGAGTTGCCCGAATGCAGAATCCCCGACCGCTGCGGTGACATACGCGCGCCATGCTGAGGGTGCAATGTCAGGCGCCGGGCAGATCGTCCGTGTTGGCGCGACAGGTGCCGGCGCGACGCAGGCAGCGTTGATCATGAGAACGGCGAGAAGGCAACGGTCGGGCGTGGGCATATGCTATACCTGCCTAGCTGCGGTCTAACGCCACGGTTCAGCTGCAGACGCATCAAATATGAGCGCGCGCAGCGCGCAATCAATAGCGCGGATGTCAGACTGCAACCGTTTGTTAGGTGGCGCTTTGGCGAGACGTGTGTTCAACCGGTTTTGGATCTTCGTTTGGCGAGCAAGTCCTCGCGAGCTTTGGTAACGTAGGGGGAACAGTCGTTACTCTGGCGAGCGCCTCAGACGTTTCAAGATAGAAGTCTAGCTCTGCGGGTCACTGTCTCTCCTGTTGAGCAGCCAGGAAAGATTGAAGAGTGCTTCCGCCATGCGTTTGTAGAAGGCCTCGCGAAAGGTCTGCGCTGAGTCGGAGCCAGCGAAGAACTCGACATCGCCACCGGGGATGTCGAATACGTACTCCTTGTTCAGCCGTGACGCGATTCCCTTTAGCGCGGCAGTGCGTCTTCCTGAATGAGGTGCGCAGCAATCGCTGTTGATGCTTTATCATCGTGCGCTCGCAGCGAGACAACCTTGTGGCAGAGCAAGCGGTATCCTTCTGCGTCGTTGCCAGGACGATAGTGTCGATCAAATTGCTCGACCAGGACGAGCTTCAACTTTCTGTAGCGCCCGCGATTCGATAGGAGTGCCGGAAGAAAGCGCGCAGAATAGAGATCCAGGCTGAGCGTCGCCTGGTCTACGACGCCTACGTAGTAAGGAATCTCAAGGCGGGCGAGAGATGCCAGTTGCGGGACAATGTCTATTGGACTTCCGCGAACTCTTGACTTGAACGGCGAATCGAGCGCGGGAACCAATACCGGAACTCCATTGTGCGATTGATGCGCGTAGAGCGTGCAGAACAGATCGGTGCCAATGTCATCTGCTACCGTTATCGGGCTTCTCGACAAAGGCGACTTTGGAGAGCAAGAACGTTGCGAGGTGCTCATTCTCCCAGCCCGGGTGCGTATTGGCGAGTGCCATGGTGCCTTCACATGGAGCATGCGACGATCTTCGGCCGCCTAACAAGTATTCGACTGCGAACCCGCAGCCTGAGCCAGCTCCCGTACTATACGGGCCGCTGTCTCGTCCCGAAAGATTGCAAGGTCCTTGATCTTGTGGACGGCTGCCAGGCCGCCGACCGCGATCCGGGCGACGCGGCTCCAGCAAGCCTCCGTTGAATCGGCACTCATGTTGCACCAGATCTTCAGCGCTGATACCGTGAAGACCCGGGGCCGTCTGTCACCCAATGTCCGACTGGCGCGCCCCGGCAGCCGCCCAGCACTCTTGCCATAGGACGTGGAGCATGGAACGTCGGCGTCTGTCCCGCCGCCGGTTGCTTCTGCCGCTCGTGCTCGTGGCGCTCACTGCGCCGGCACCGGCCATGGCCCAGGGCCATCCGGTCGCGAGCAGCCTGGCGCTCCCGCTGGGCGACGGCCGGGTGACCGACCATCCTGAAATCGGGAACGTTTACGCCTGCCGGTCCACCTTTCGGGCCGGTGGTGCGCGTCACGACGGTCCCTGGTTCGACGGGAAGAGCTGGGATCCCACCCGAAAGCCGCACGTGAGCGGCCAGGTCATGTGGCCCGACGCGAGGTTCAGCCTCACGCCAGATGGTGAGGCGCTCACGTTCAAGGGCAACGGGCTCCCGGTGCACGAGCCCACCGGGGTATTTCCCATCGCACCCACTGATCCGGTCTATCGCTACGACACCAATCCGAACCACATCGGGGCCCAGCGCCTCGACTTCCGCATCCCAGCCGAACCCGTCGTCAGCTCCCACGCCACCTGCCTGCCCATGGGGATGATCGGCTTCAGCGTCACCGGCGTGGCCTTCTACAACGCCCTCGACGACGCCGGACGCGACGCCGCGGCGCACGAGATCCAGGACACCTGCGACGGCCACCCGCAAGCCAATGCGCAGTACCACTATCACAACGCCTCGCCATGCATTCCGGGTGTCGATGGCGCCGGCCTGGTGGGATGGGCGCTCGATGGGTTCCCGATCCTGGGCATGAAGGACCATGATGGCGCCACGCTCACCGATGCCGACCTCGACGACTGCCATGGTCGTCCCGAGCAGGTCATCCTCGACGGGCGCTCCTACGACTACGCCTATCACGTCACGCGCGAATATCCATACACGCTCGGCTGCTTCTCCGGCGCGCTGCTCGACTCCACGCTCCGGTCCGTGCGCTCGGGCCTGCAACCCTCGCGACGCGGGAGCCGGGGCAGGCAAGGCTTGAACAGATAGGCACCGGCCGGGAACTCGGGCACGGCTCGGGCGGCGTCGCTGGGCCGTTCGATCCCTGGCGCAGTCAACGACCGGAGCATGAGCACCGCGATGGCTGCGGTCACCAACGCGCCCGCCAGGCTGGGATCAGTGGTGATGCGCGCCGAGCGCGTCGGCCATCAGGTGAGCGGCAGGGGCATCGCTGTCGAACACCATGAAGGTCGACGCAATCTGACCCTCGCGCACCGTATGCCACTCGCTGATGGCCATGGTCGCGGCATCCTCCGCGGTCCCGATCTCGATGTCATAGAGCGTCGACACCTGATTCCCGTCCGCCCATTGCCGGAGGATCCTGAACTCGCGAATGAAGCGGGCCTTCTCCTCCGCGCCGCCAAAGTATTCTGCCTTGCCGCCCGTGCCCTGCTGCAGCGGCGCCCGAAAGGAAAAATCGTCACGCACCAGGGAGGAAGCCCTCTCCATGTCTCCCGACATGAACGCCTCCAGGAAATTGCTGACGATATGTGCTGGACTGCTTGACATGTACACCTCGCGAACTTTTCGCTGAAGATTCTACCCCTGCAGGACTCGGCTGAATTCGCTCCCATCGCGCGAGCCGACCACGAACCGGCCAATGACGCCAATGGCGCTCAGGATGCCGACGAGGGTCAGGACACCGACCGCAGCCAGTGCGCTGATGATGAACCGGCGCCGGGCCGTCGCAGAGCCGAGCCCACGCCAGCCGATTGCGCCCCACAGCATCCCCTGCACGAAGAACCACGGTTCATTCAGGAAGACGTCCTGGAGACCTGACCGGCGCCGGTCAATTGTCGTAAAGAAGGGAAACTCCATGGGCAGCCGCCCGGCAAGGCTGAGTATGCGGGTTGTTTCATCCACCAGCGCGTGCATCACGCAGCCCACGGCGATGATCCACGCGACGCCGACCAGCGCCATGCGCGCGCGCGGCCAGCGCCACAGCAGTGGCAGCGCCGCCGCGAGCGCTGCCACCAGCACCAGCAGGACCGCGGCGACCCCGTTGACGAAGCGCCATTGCTCCCAGGATACCGGCGTGCCGAAGATCCCGAACCTGCCGCCCAGCGCGTAGTAACCGCGATAGGCCGCATAGAGCAGTGCCCAGCCGCAGGCGAGCCATGCGAGCCAGGATGACTCATGACTACCCACCATGCTGGGCGGAGCGGGGTCGCGCCAGGATGAGTCCAACCAGCGACAGCAGCAGGAGCAGCAGGAACAATGGCCGCATCGGCCCGGGGGCGCCGACACCGCTCAGCACGACGGCCAGGATGAGCATCGGAGTCGTCCACCAGACCTGCCAGACCCAGCGGTCTCCGGTGCGGTAGCCTCGCACGCCGCTCACGGCGAGCCAGATGCCCCACGCCAGCAAGGCAATAGCCTCGTGCCGGGACAGCAGTGAGACCAGCCGGCCGACGCCGGGCTGTGCGCTACGGAGCTGGTCCCAATTCAGGCCGGTCAGGCGTGGTACCACGGCGAGATTTCCCGGAGCGGCGCTGATGAGGCCCTTGATCCCGAAGGCCAGCGGCACCAGCGCCACCAGTCCGAGCATCATCCAGCCATACGATTCGCGTCGGCTTCCCGGCATGGTCATCTCCTGACCGGCGTCCCTTGCGTGTCCGCCCTTCGTCAGCCCCCACGCGGCATCAGTCGGCCGAGCCAGCTGATGATGACTCCACGGTGGCCTGGCAGGCGCGTCTCGGATCGCATCTCTCCACGCATTCCGGGAGTGCGATGCACTGGCACGACATCAAGGCATCGAGCACGGCCAGCATCCCACTGGCCCGCTCCATCCGACGTTCAACTTCTTCCCGTTTCTTCCCGGCCAGGAGCTGCCACCGTTCCTGGGCCGGCGTGGCCCCGTCGAATCCTGCCAGCAGGTGGCGGATTTCGGCGATGGTGAATCCGGCATCCTGCGCCAGGCGAATGAGGTCGAGCAGGGCGATGACGGTCCGGTCATAGCGCCGCTGCCCGCCCACGCGCTCGGGCGGCGGCACCAGTCCGACGCTCTCATGCGCCCCTTGCCTTCAAGTGCACTTGAACGTTTAACGTCGCTGCAGATGGGCCGCAACCACGATGGATGCGTCTCCACATGCCAGCCTCCAGCAGGAGAGAAAAGGGTGACTGACGGACGAATCGGGACGCCAGAGCGGCAGCCCGCGCCGAAGCCGTCACCATGAGCAGCGAGCGAAGGCGTCCGCTCAATATCGTCCGGGATCCAGAGCTTGCGGTCGGCGCGTTCTGCGACCTGCCACCTGCCGGCCTGAGAACCGCCAGGCGTACCTGCGAGAGGTCGCAGCGCTGGCCTCGAGCGTGCGCGCATTCGCCCATGGCGTCGTCCTGCCGGCGCGTCGGAAGAAATCGTGAAGCGGAATCCATCGGGGTCCCGAAGGCGGATCATGCGTGCGCCCGAGAGAACAACAGTCGCGACCGCGCCATGCAAGGTCCTTCGTGCAAGCAGGGCCCAGCGGAGTCGTGCGCTAGGAGCCGGTTCCGAGTGGCGGAGCGGCCGGCGCGACCCCCGGGCATTCACCGGGCGCTCTCGGCCGCATCTCGATGACATCGCGAACGTCCAGGAAATGCCGGCCGCCATAGATGCTGCCGGAATCCCGCTGCACCGCGCGGAGCCGGACGAAAACCGGCTGCCGGGCCGAGTCGGCCATCGCCTCGAATCTGGCCGAGAGCGCCGAGTCCCGGACCCGCATGATCATTGTGGCGTCATCGCAGGGAAAGAATACGCCGGCGCTGTCCTGGCTCAGGTAGAGCCCACGAACCTCTGTTGGACGGTGACATGCCGCCAGCAGGCCGACCAGCAGGATTGTCGAACATGAACGCATGGGAACCTCCCTGGCGGCAGCAGATCAGCAGGGGCGGGTGAATGTCCACACGTCAATGTTCATTGCCAGCCCGGCCGGCGCCAGTGCCGCGGGCCGCAGTGCGCGCGTGCCGTCAGCGGATGACGTAATCCTCAAGCCAACCTATTGAACGGCAAAGCTCGCCTGCAGGGCCCGCTGCGCCCGGCTGCTGGCCAGGTTCCACTCGAACCAGCGGCGTCGGAGTCCGCCGCTCGACTTGGCATAGCGCTTCTGCACCGCCAGGCGGATCTCGGACTGGATCGGTTCGGGAAGGGCAGGGAGCCGTTCCGCGAGAGCCGGGATGGCATCGGGCGAAAGCGCCTGTGTCAGGTAGGCGACATCGAGCTTCCCGGTGCTCGCGTACCGGTCCAGGTTGCGCCTGGCAATCCAGGCTTCGTGGTTCCAGTAGATGAGTGCGATGAAGAGGAGCGTGGCCGCCGCCGCGGCTCGGCGGAACAGGCGGCCCGCATCGAAGTCACTGGCGACCTCGAGCCAGAGCAACGCCAGCCCGGCGGCGACGGCGCACAGATACACCTGGACATACAGTCGCGCGGTGGTGAATCCGTACGCCGCCTCGTATAGCCATACCCGGCGGAAGGCAGAGATGAGCAGCAGCAGCACCGCCGCGATGACCGCAAAGGTCAGCAGGCGGAGAGTGCGCGCTCGACCGTCATCGTTACCGTAGCGTTCGGAGATGACAATGAGCAGTGCGCTCGCCGACGCGACCACCGACAGCTCGCCAAAACCACGGTGGACGTACTCGGCGAACGTCATTCCCGAGGCGGGAATCCGCGGAAGGTTGCCAAAGAAATAGCCCAGCTGAACAGTCAGGAAGAGCCAGAAGAGCGCGGCGACACCGGCCAGCAGGATAGTGCGCTCGGTCGATCCGAACCATCGGTCGGGTTGCCTGCTTTCCACTGCCGGAGCAGTTGCCCGGTGTACCGACGCATATCCATACGCGCCGAGCACGACCACGAGCAGGGCGACGAAGAAGATGACGCGCGGGACGAAGTCCCAGCTGGCAAACAGGTTTCCGATGGCGTCGCGGCCTGCCGCGAAGAGTGGGTCGGCCCCGGCCAGCAGAAGCGCAAAGGCGATGAGGACAGGCAGGGTAATGATGAGGCCGCGGACCCACGCGCGGGCGCGGCTTGACCGGATGAGGTCGGTGGCTTCCACCGCTCGGCGCATCGCCTGAGGCACCGCATGCCTGAACGCCATGACTGGTGCGGTGGCGGCAAAGCGGGCTGTAACCGCCCGGAGGGACAGGCCGGCGCTCAACAGCATCTGCATCGCCAGGAGGAAGATGATGGCGAGGCAGATCAGCACCGACAGCTGCGGGCTGGCAGTCACCGCCGCCGCCCCGGCAATCGCGACTCCGGCGGCGCCCAGGAGCTGGACTGACGGTGCAGGGAGGCCATGCCGCCGCAGAACCAGCAGCAGACCGGCCGTGGCCGCGGCGGTCCACAGGACCCAGTTGATGCCGGGCATGGCATCGTACAGCATCCAGCTCCCCAACCCTGCCACTGCTGCGGCGGTGACCCAGAGCGTTCCGGGTCCACCGGTTACCGGGCCTGCAACCGGGCTCTGATCGTCGGATATATGGCTCATGGGTGCCGAATATCCGCAAAGTGGCCATTATTGTCAAGTACTTTGTAGTCTAAAGTTACTCAGGGTCGCTTGGGCCCTTCGACCCGTGCCTCAGTGCCCGGCGGGTGGCGCTGTCGGCGCTGAAACTCCGCTGAACATGTCCACGACGTAGCGCCAGCGGCCGTCGGCACCCCTGCGCAGGACCTCGGTGTATTTCACCGTATCCGAAACGCCGCCCATTGCAAAGGTCGCGGTGCCGACCTGGTAGGCCAGGTCGCCCGCCCCGTATGTGATTGTCGGCGTGAGCACAAAATCGCGTGCGCCGGCGGTGATCAGGCCCGCGATGACCGGGTGACCTGCATTGCCCTCCAGGATCGGGGAGTCGGGTGGCAGGATCCTGGCGTCGGCGGCGTAGACTGCCAGCACGGCGGCCGTGTCACCGGCGTTCACGCCGGCGGCGAACGCGGCGTCAACTGCCTTGACCGAATCGAGCGCCGCTGCCGAGAGTGCCGACGATGCGCCGGTTGATGTGGCGCCGGCCGGTGCGTCCGGCGTCGGCGCGCAGGCAACGGCGAGGAGGCCAAAGGCGGTCAGGGAAGAAAAGAGGGCGGACAGGCGCATTGGTCGAGCTCCGGGGGCAAGGGGACACTTGGTGTGGGCGCGTCGACTCCAGATATCCGTCCAATCTGGTCATCTGGCAAGGTCGCTGGACGATCGACGGCGCCCCGGCGCCGTCGCTTGCCACCGGATCGCCGGCGTCTGGCCGACATCAATCCGGTGCGCTTCACGTTGCTCAGTGCGGTCGTCGGGGCGTCGGTGTGCGCTGAGGCGCCCGGCATCGAGCCCCGGACCCATCCGCTCAACCGACCGCCTGCTTCAGGAGCGCCACGATGCGTGCCTCGGTGCCCGCCGTCTCGCGGGCGCGTTCCTTCATTGCGGCGCACTCATCATCCGTGAATCCGGTGGACTGATTGTTCCTTGTGGTGGCGCGCTTGCAGGATTGCTGCGTCTGGTTCCTGGGCGGCCTCCTTCCTAGAGCCAGCGACGGACAGCGCGCTGGTACGAGAGGTACTCTGACGGAAACCGAGTCTCGAGGTAGCGCTCTTCCCGCGGAATGACCACCATCGCCATGAGGGCGAGCGCCGGGATTACTGCAAGCAGCAAGGCAAGACTGTCCAGCCATGCAGCGAGTCCCACCTGAAAAAGCGTGAAAGCGAGATAGATGGGATTTCGGGTGAACCCATATGGCCCCGCCCGAACAATCCGGGCGGTGGGGCGGTTGCCCGGGACGGGCGTGCCCGCCTTTCGGAAGGTGCGCACTGCGGAAATGAAGAGGACAGCGGCGGCGAGCACGACCAAGACACCAATCGGAACGGCGACCGAACCGGGCAGCCATCGTGCCGGCCAGAACAGGTGAACGATCAGGCCGAGAGCAATGGAAGCCAGGTAGACAAAGGGCGGGCGGACAAGTCCGAGGTTGGCAGCCTCCACCCCGGGCTGTCCGGCGTGGATCTCGTGTTCAGCATCATGCGTCATACGGAGCCACAGCCATCAGCGCAGGCCGACCGGCCACGCAATCCTTCCACGCCTTCCCACGCGATCAAGGGCACCATGGCGAGCGCTGCGGCAGCATCGGCCCACCACCATGCAACCAGGGCATTGAGGAGCAGGCCAGCCAGCAGGATGGCGGACAGGTAGGTGCAGATCATGGTCTGCTTCGCCTCAGCGGCCAGTGCGCCGCTCCCGAGGCTGAGGGCGATGCGGCGCTTGGCGTGCGCCAGATAGGGCATGACGACAAGGGAGGCGGTGGCGAGGGCGATGCCGATCCAGCTCTCGCTCGGCGCCTGACGCGAGATCAGTGCGCTGCCGGCCTCTGCGCCGACGTAGATCGCCAGGCCAATGAAGCAGGCGCCGATGATGCGGTGAGCTCTCCGCTCCGCGGCCGCACGGCGACCTGCATCGGCGTCGGCATTGAGGCGCCAGATCGCGGCCAGGCTGGCTGTCAGTTCGATCACGCTGTCGACGCCGAACCCTACCAGCGCAATACTCCCCGCGAGCGCGCCAGCACCAATCGCCACGAACCCTTCCAGGCTATTGTAGGCGAGCGTAGCATAGTTCAGGCGACGGCTGCGCTGCACGAGCGCTGTCCGACCAGCTGGAGGCGGGCGGGACGTATTTGGCCTATCCCTGTGCGGGCGCATAGGTGGCAAGTACCACGCCCTTGGCCGTGGTACTGCTGTCAATCAGTCTCAGCGCGGCGTACGTGCCGCCGGCAAAGAACCGTCTCCCGGTGCCCAGCACCAGGGGATGGATCATCAGCAGGTACTCGTCGATCAGATCAGCGACCATCAGCGAGCCGATCAGCACGCCGCTGCCCATGATCACGAGGTTCGCGTCCGAACTTCGCTTCAGGTCCGCCACGGCGCCAGGAACGTCACCGTGCAGGAGCGTCGAGTTCGGCCACGGAATTTCTGCCGCTGGGTTGCGCGAAGCGACATACTTCGGGGTGTTGTTGAGCGCGTCCTTGAACGGCCCGCCCCGGGCATTCCAGGTGGCCAGCAGGTCTTCGTACGTGCGCCGCCCGAACAGGAACGCGTGCTCCGCGCCCATCCGTTCGCCCATCTTGGCGCCGATCGCCTGGTCGCTGCCCGCGACCGCCCAGCCGCCCAGCGCAAAGCCATCGCGGGTATCCTCGTCCGGGCGGCCCGGCCCCTGCATCACGCCGTCAAGCGTGATGGAATTCATCACGATTACCTTGCCCATGTCCTCTCCTTTTTATTTCCGCCAGGGTGGCACCGCTACGCGCGCTCACGACTTCTTCGCCACTACTTGAGAGAGCTGCCAAGGCCGAGTTCGGCCAGGAGATCGTTGCTCTGCCGGATGGTAGCGAACTCGCCATGCAGGCTGGCCAGCCCGAGCCGATGCATCTGCTCGGCGGTGTACTGCGTACCGTCGTGCCCGACCCGATCGAAGGTGGCCGTCGCGTCCGCAACGACGACCGTGGCAAAGCCCAGGTTGGCGGCCATGCGCGCCGTGGTGGAAACACAGTGGTCAGTCGTGAGGCCGGCAAGTACCAGCGCCTCGATCTGGTGCTCGCGGAGATACTGCTCGAGCGCCGTACCGATGAAGGCGCTGTTGACCTGCTTCTGGAAGACGGGCTCCCCCGGTGCTGGCGTTGCCTCCGGCTTGAAGGCGTTGCCGGCCTGACCGGGCCGAAGCGGCGAGCCGGGCTCGCGCGACATGTGCTGGACGTGCATGACGGGCCGACCGCTGGAGCGCCATCCGTCCAGCAGTTCCGCGATATGTCGCTCGGCGTCCGGATTGTTTCGCGCGCCCCAGCAGGGATCATCGAACCCCTGCTGGACATCGATCAGCAACAGCGCGGTGTTCTGGGAATCGATCATGCCCACTCCGATGTCCGACGATGTGTAAGCCGTTCAGCCTGGCTTCTGATAGGTCCCCATCAGTTGCGTCCGCCCCACCTCGTGCCCCGCCATGGCTCGCTCGAACTCCTTCCGGCCTGCCGCCGCGCCAAGGTCGGGCAGCATGATATCCAGGGCATAGAGATGAAAGAAGTACCGGTGCCTGCCGATCGGCGGACAGGGGCCATGCCAGCCGCCCTCACGCTTGTAGTTCGCTCCGTCCCGCGCCTCCCCCTCCGGCGCCGAATTGCCCGCCCCCTCGGCGAGTTGCTGCACACCTGCCGGGATATTGTAGCGTATCCAATGGACCACCACGCGCTTGGGCGCCGCCGGATCCGGCGCATCCGGGTCGTCCACCAACAGGGCAAAGCTCGTCGTCCCCGCAGGAGCGTCGCTCCACTCGAGCGGTGGTGAAATGTCGTCGCCTTCGCAGGTGTAGCGGGAGGGAATCGGCTGTCCCTCTGCAAATGCGGATGAATGTATTTCGAACATGATGGGTCTCCTTCCATGGGATCTACTCCTCGCTCGGCTTCAACGCCGCCGCTCCCTCCGCCGGTTGCCACGGATGCGTTGGCTCAAAGGTTTTCCACAACAGCGCCGATACCTTTCGGAGCAGCACGTATCCCTGGTTGTCTGGTGCCCAGCTCGAATCGGCCAGTTGCCGGGTGATCACGCAGAAGACGTAGTCGCCCGAGGGTGCGTTCACCAGCACCACCTCCGACCGGGAGTGATCCACCGCGCCCTGCTTGGACGCCGCCTGCACCCAAGGCGGAATCTGCGACAGCGCTTCACCATTCCAGTAGCTCCGCGTGAGCGCACGGTACATCTCCTCACTCGCCGCCCGGCTCACGGCCTTGCCCTGTCGGATCATGGTGAGCAGGCGTGCCATCTCCCTGGGCGTGGTCTGGCCCCAGCCATATTGTTCCCAGTCGGGCTGCCGGCCTGGCGTCCGCGAGTTCATCCTGGTGTGCTCGAAGCCATGCTGTTCCAGCCACTGGTTGATGGTGACACCGGTACCCGCCATGGATTGCAGCCAGAGCGACGCGGTGTTGTCGCTCATCGTGAGCATGAGCATGACGAGCTCGGTCGGCGCAATGGTGGTGCTGTCCCGGAACGATCCAAGGATGTCCGCGCCGGCATAGCGGAGCGAATCCGTGTACATCACCGGCTGGTGGAGGTCCACCTGGCCCCGGGCAACTGCGTCAAACAGGGTGACCAGGATCGGCACCTTGATCATGCTGGCAGTGGGAAACACGCTGTCGGCATTGAACGCCGCCGAGATGCCGCGCGTGAGGTGATGCACATAGATACCGACCTTGCCATCCACCTCGGCGGCCAGCGCGGCCAGTTGCCGTTCGAGCTTCGCGTCCCGACGCGGCGGCCGCTGCTGCGCATGGAGTGGGACGAGCGGAGCGAAGGTCGCAAGCAGGAACAGGGCGAGGGACGAACGGCGCACAGGGATCTCCCGGTGAGGTTCATTTATTTATTCTAACGTTGATCTGTCGCGAAACCCGGCGTCGCCAAGCTCCGTAGCGACTAGATGGTCCCGCCCGCCGGCGGTCGCAACCTCTTTCCCGGAATATGCATGCATCTGTCACTGTTGCTCCTGCTGCAGAGCGCCACCGCATCGGCGAGCGTCGGCAGCGCTACCGCGCCCGCGCTCCACGGCGGACGGGCCGGCCAGGTCAATGTCGTGCCGCCCCGGATCGAGGCCGCTGTCACCACCGATGGCCGCCTGGATGAGCCGGTCTGGGCCCAGGCCGCGGTCCTTACCGACTTCTCTCAGTTCCTCCCGACCGACGGCATCCCAGCCGCCGACTCGACCACGGTCCTGGTCTGGTATTCACCCACGGCGCTGCATGTCGGCATTCGTGCCCGCGAGGCGCATGGCCAGCCGCAGGCCACGCTGGCTGACCGTGACCGGATCGGTTCGGACGACTGGATCGAGCTCTTGATCGGCACCTTCAACGACGGCCGCACCGCCACGATGTTCGGCGTGAACCCGCTCGGTGTGCAGGCCGATGGCGCCCTGGTCGAGACCGGCCAGAACAGCAGCACCTTCGGCTCGGCAGGCGCGGCGCGTGACCGCGCCGACCTCAGTCCCGACTACACCTGGCATTCACGCGGCCGGCTGGTGCCGGGCGGCTTCGAGGTCGAGATCGAGATTCCCTTCAAGAGTCTTCGGTTTCAACCGGCGGCATCCCAGACCTGGTCCTTTCAGGTCGTGCGCCACGTACAGCACTCCGGCTACGAGGACGTCTGGGCGCCCGCCCGCCGGGCCAGCGCGTCGTTCATTGGGCAGTCAGGCCAGCTGGAGCACCTGGAAGGGCTCCGGCGCGGGCTCGTGGTCGATGTCAATCCGGAGGTCACCGCCGCCTACTCCGGCGCCCGGCTTCCTGGCGGCGCATACCAGTACGGTGACGTGGAGCCTGACATCGGCGGCAGTCTCCGGTGGGGCGTCACCAACAACCTGACGCTGAACGGCGCCGCCAACCCTGATTTCAGTCAGGTGGAAAGCGATGCCGGCCAGCTCAACTTCGATCCCCGCAAGGCGCTCTTCTTCTCGGAGAAGCGGCCGTTCTTCCTGGACGGGATCGAGCAGTTCAACACACCGAACAACCTCATCTACACCCGGCGCATTGTGCAGCCGATCGCCGCGGCCAAACTCACCGGCAAGACGCTCGGCGCCGACCTGGCGCTGCTCTCCGCGGTGGACGGCCGGGACGCCTCGGCTGCCGGCAGCAACCCGGTATTCAACATTCTCCGGGTGCAGAAGGGACTCGGCGGCGCGTCACGTGTCGGCGTGGCGTACACCGATTACGTCGATGGCGCCAACTATAACCGGGTGGCTGACCTCGACGGTCGCATCGTCTTCGGCGGCGTCTATGCCGTCATCGCGCAGCTGGCGGCGAGCCGCACCCGGTCGAATGACGTGACCACCACCGATCCGCTCTGGGCCCTGCGCTTCGATCGCAACGGTCAGCACTTCGGGTGGCGCACCACATTTTCCGGTATCGGGGACGAATTCACCACCCGGAGCGGCTTCATCGACCGAAACGGGATCGTGCATGCGATCGTCGCGCCGAACTACTCCTTCTATCCGAAGGAAGGTTCGCTGGTGCAGCGCGTCACCGCCGCCGTGACGCTGGATGGGACCTGGCAGTATCAGCGGTTCATCCATTCTGGCGGCATTCAGGACCGCAAGCTCCATTTCGACCTGAACTCCGCGCTCAGGGGCGGCTGGACGGTCGGAGGCGGCTGGTTCGTCGAGACCTTCGGCTATGACGAGGCGCTCTTCTCCAACTATTACCTGGGTGTGCCCGACGGCAGCGGCGGCATCCGTTACCAGCCCTACGTGGGTCAGCCCAGGATTCCCAATAGCGAGTTCTACGTCACCATGACGACGCCCACCTGGAAGCACTTCGATGCCAATGTGCTCACGCTCTACGGTCACGACGAGAACTTCCCCGAGTGGGCGACGGCCAACCTGCTGGTGATTCAGGGCGGCATCAACGCCCGGCCTACCGAGCAGCTTCGGCTTGCATTCACCTACAACCACCAGCAGGTCAACCGCCGTACCGACGGCAGCGTGGTGCTGCTCAACCGGATTCCCCGCCTCAAGCTCGAATACCAGCTCGCCCGGCCGCTCTTCGTGCGCCTGGTCGGCGAGTATGCCATGAGCCAGCAGGACAGCCTGCGCGACAATTCCCGGACTGAGGCACCCATCTACTTCGGCGACGGCAACGGCGGCTTCACCCGCGCCTCGGCCTTGCGACGAAATAATCTGCGAGCCGACCTGCTCCTGGCCTTCACACCGACACCCGGCACCGTGGTCTTCGCGGGCTATGGCAGCACCATGACCGAGCCCCGCGCATTCCGGTTCAGCCAGCTCGAGCGCCAGCGTGACAGCTTCTTTGCGAAAGTCAGTTATCTGTTCCGACTCTGAGAATCTCGACTTTCGACTCTCGACCCGCGACCGACGACCGACGACCGTCGACCGTTGACCGTTGACCGTTGACCGTTGACCGTTGACCGTTGACCGTCGACCGTCGACCTTTCCCCCTCCGCCTCTCATCGGAGCCGATGCCGTGATCCGCAGTTGCCTGCTTGCCGTGGGCACGGGGGTGTTCCTTGCGGGGACGCCGCTCGCCGCCCAGATGCCCCGGGACTTCGATCGCTTCGTCACCACCACCCTTACCAGATTCGAGACGCCTGCCATGGCCGTCGCCGTGGTGAAGGACGGCAAGGTGCTGGTCGCCAAGGGCTATGGGATCAGGAAGATGGGAGATCCCGCCCCGGCCGACAGTCACACCCGCTTCGGCATCGCGTCCAACACCAAGGCCTTCACAGCCCTGGCGCTGGGCCTGCTGGTCGAGGAGGGCAAAGTCGAGTGGGATGCGCCGGTCATCCGCTATCTGCCCTGGTTCCAGATGTGGGATCCCTGGGTAACGCGTGAACTGACGGTGCGCGATCTCCTGGTGCATCGCAGCGGGCTCGGGCTTGGTGCGGGGGACCTGCTCTGGTGGCCGGCGTCTACCTACACGCGCGATTCGATTGCCCGCCGGCTTCGCTTCATTCCGCCGGTCCGGAGCTTCCGGAATGGTTATGCGTACGACAACGTACTCTATCTCGTCGCCGGCCAGATCATCGAAGCCGTGAGTGGTCAGAGCTGGGAGGACTTCATCACCGAGCGGCTGCTCAAGCCGGTGGGCATGGCGAACGCTACCGTTCATCATTCCGATGCGGGCGATCCGGCCGCAAACCAGGCGGCGACGCATGCCGTGGTGGATGGAAAGATGCAGCCGATTCCCCCTTTCCTGAGCGACAATACCAACCCGGCAGGTGGGATCAACGCCAGCGCCGAGGACATGGCGCATTGGCTCATCGCCCAACTTGACTCAGGCAAGGTGAATGGAAAGGTGTTGTGGAAGCCGGCCACTACCCGCGCCCAGTGGTCACTGGTGACCCCGCTCAATCCGGGCCCGGCGCCCGCACCGATCGCTCCACGCAGCACCAACTTCAGCGGCTACGGGCTGGGATTCTTCATTCAGGACTATCGCGGGATGAAGATCGTGACCCATACCGGCGGCCTGCCAGGTTACCTCTCGCGGGTCATCATGGTCCCGGAGAAGAACATCGGCGTGGCGGTGCTGGCCAACGCCGAGAGCATGGCGTTCGAGGTCATCGCATGGCAGGCGCTGGATGATGCGCTGGGTGCGCCCAGGTTTGACTGGGCGGGCGGCTATGCGACGCTGGCAGCGCGCAACGACTCGGCCAATGCCGCCGCTGAACAGAAGGCCGCCACCTCACGGGATTCGACGGCGGGCCCCGCGCTGCCGCTCAATCGCTACGCCGGCACCTACCGCGACAAATGGTATGGCGACGTGAATGTCGCCGTGCAGAATGGCAAGCTGGTGATGCAGTTCGCCCACACCCCGTCACTTCTGGGCGACCTGGCGCACTGGCAGTATGAAACTTTCCTGGTGCGCTGGCGTGATCGCTCGCTCCGGGCCGATGCATTCGTCACCTTCAACCTGGACGCGGAAGGGAAGGTGGAGAGCGCGCGCATGATCCCCGCATCTCCGGCCGTGGATTTCAGCTATGACTTTCAGGATCTGGACCTGCAGCGAGTGCAGGAGAAGCGCTGATGTCGCTGGCGGACATGCGTCGCGACTACATGGGCGAACCGCTCGAAGAAGCTGGCGCGCCGCCGGAGCCGATGGCGCTCTTCGACCGCTGGTTCACGGAAGCCGTGCAGGCGTCCGTGCGGGATGCCAATGCGATGACGCTGGCCACCGCTGATGCCAAGGGCGCGCCCAGTGCCCGCATCGTCCTGCTCAAGGGCGTGGAGGAGCGGGGCTTCGTTTTTTTCACCGACTACCGCAGCCGAAAGGCCGCGGAGCTCGAGGCGAATCCGCAGGCGGCGCTGGTGTTCTACTGGCCCGAACTGGAACGGCAGGTGAGAGTCACGGGTCGCGCGTCACGGGTCTCGCGAGCCGAGACCGAGCAGTACTTCGCCACGCGCCCGCGCGGCAGCCAGGTCGGCGCCTGGGCCTCGACCCAGAGCAGCGTCATCCCCCAGCGCGCGACGCTCGACGATGCCGTCGCCAAGGTCACCAAGAAGTTCGATAACGCTGACATCCCCGCGCCGCCGCACTGGGGTGGTTATCGTATCACGCCGGAATCAATCGAATTCTGGCAAGGCCGCCCGAGCCGCCTGCACGATCGGCTGCAGTATGTGAAAGAAGGGGAGGCGAACGAGTGGCAGGTGAGGCGGCTCGCCCCTTGACGCGACGGCAGCTGTATTAGCGAGCTCTGCTAAAGGCTCGGGTCATCCTTCGGCCATGCCCAATTCAGGCCTTGCGCCTCGGGGGGAAAAATGCTACCTAGCATTGAAGCCGATCAATCCAACATCAATGATCCATGTGCTGCTGGCAATGGCGGTCAGCATTTGCACGCTCGAACTCCATGATGAGGTGCACTCATACTACAGTCAGTCTCGCGAGGGGGAGCTGTCGCGATAGCCGGCGTAATCTTGCTCTCGTCCGTGCGGCTTGAGGCTCAAACCGTTGTTCACCCGAGCAGACCGGTCTGCTCGAACTGCCGAATCACCGTCCATCGAATCGCTCGCTTAGGAACTAAAGACGGCGACGGCGCATTTCCAAATTTCCCTACTTCAATCGCTCAGGATTCCAAGGGTGACTTCGTGGTGGCAATGCATCAGCCGCCTGGTGAAGCCTTATGGCTATTTGACCGAGCTGGACAATTTGTGCGGCGGATTGGAAGGTCCGGCTCGGGGCCTGGCGAATATCGCGGGGCGCGGGTGGTGGTTATCACCGGCGGAGACACCATTCATGTCTTCGACGGCATACTGGCTCGCCAGACAGTTCTCGGACCGGATCTTAGGGTACTCAGGACGACGACAATCCCCCGGCGAACGGCTGCCGCAGTTGAACTGCGTGGGGGCAAGTTCATCCTGAACGCGAATGTCACGGACGCAGACCGAATTGGCCTCACCTATCATGAATTCCGCCATAACGGCGATTTTGTCGGCTCGTTTGGGAAATCAGGCCAGCGCGTCTCGCCTTTTCAACCTGTGGCGACCATCCGATGGATGGCCTCTGCCTCGGATGGCGGCTTCTGGGCCGTGCCTTGGGCGTATCGATACTCCATCGAGCACTGGACCAAAGATGTTGAGCTTGATCGTGTTATCGAGCCCCGGTTTTCATGGTACGAGCCCTACGACAGTCTCCAAACTCCCACTCCTACGCGGCCTCCGCAGCCGACGCTCTTTGGTGTATGGGAGGATCCTTCAGAGCACCTACTCTGGGTGCTCGCCCAAGCTGCGGATCCACGTTGGAAGGATGCGCTTGGTGCCCCCCGCGTCTTGGAGGGCTCTCGAGTGTTTCCGATCGAAGATCGTCAGGGTGCCTATGACAGCATTCTGAGCGTCTTCGACGGCCGTAGCGGTGCACTGCTTGCGAATACTCGCTTGCCATTGACACTCGAACTGGTTGTACGACCAGGCGTTGTTGCAGGAGTTCGTGAGGACGGGTCTGGGAGAATCTTCGCGGATGTTTGGGCTGTTGGTCTTCAACGCTAGGAGGAAGCGATGAAAAGAATCGTGAATGCCACGGCAATCCGGTTGCTGGGATTGATGACTGCTGTCGTCGCACTCGCCGCGTTTGTTCATCGGCCGAACGTCGCTGCACGGGATTACGTAAGAAGCATCCATGGCGCTAGCTTCATGGTGCCTTCGAGTTGTGTTACGTGCTCGACGTGTGGGTTGAGCACTATCAGGCACGTGGCTGATTACGATGTCGATGGAGCTAACAAGAATGCACACTCTTGGTGCATGGATTTCCCTCCCTGCAGTGGACATCCACTTTGCGGCGCGGCGGAAGTAGCTACCGAGCGCGCCCTGAAGGATGTGCTTTCAAAGGCATTGCGCGGCGATTCAGTTGCCGTCAGGGAGTTATTCCAAGAATTTCCAGACCAAGTGCGATTTAATGCCCAGCGTATGGCGGTTCAGGTAGCCGGCTGTAAGTCCGATGTTATCATGGCTCATCTTCCGCTCAGTTCGGTTCAAGTCGCCGCAATTTCGGACCTTCCTCAGGTCAGACGGGAGCTTGCCCTCCGATAGCAGGTCTGCTGAAGTGATGGCTCGCCCTCTCAGCTTCTGAGGGCGGGCAATCATACGGGAGTCTGGAGGATGCAAGAAGGGGGTGAGCGATCGCCAAGTGAAATGCCTTGCGTGGCCGCCCCCCCCCGTCCTCCTACCAGTTTATCTCATACCGACACACCCGTCCCCCTTTCGCCCGGCATTCCGTTTCCGTCACGCGCGCGTTCTCCACGCCGCACATGGCCAGCGCCTTCTTGTACCAGCCGATCACCGTGAGGCAGTCGGGGGCGCTGAAGGTCTCGGCGTCATAGGTCGTGAGGCGGGCGGAGCGCTCGCCGGTTTTCTCATATTCTCGGCGGCCGGTCTCGTAGTACGCGTCGTAAATGCCCGGCGCCTTGGAGAGAAAGCCGTGCGGGTCGCCCGGGGTGAGGTAGCCCGAGTGCAAGGTGCCCAGATTCTTGACGGCGGACGCTTCGCCCAGCTTCTCGAAGAAGTCGGTGCGGCCCTTGCCGAGCACCTGCACGATCGCATCGTCCAGCCGCTTGCCCAGGTCGAAGGGGTACCAGTTGGACGTGAAGACGATCCGGAGTGAGCGTTGATCGTCCGGCGGAAGGCTGGCAATCACCCGGTCGAGTCCTTCCTTGCCGCCATGCTCCTCGGCGAACGCCAGGCGGGACTTGAGGACGGCACCCTTGACCTGCTGCACGGCGGCTCCAGGCGGGAGGTTGGACGTTGGACGCTGGAAGTCGGAAGTTGGAGGCGATGCATGCACCACGCAAGCCGAGTCTCAAGCGTGCTTGTAATGACAGCGCGCGAGAGCGTCTAGCCGTCTAGCCGTCTAGCCGTCTAGCCATCTCGCCATCTCGCCGTCTCGCCGTCTCGCCGCCGAGCCGCCGAGTCGCCCAGTCGCCCAGCCGCATGCGCGGCAAATGTGACGGCGGCCAGGAGTTCGAGCGTGCGTCCGGAGGCGACCTGCCCCGACGCGGCCAGCACCACACCCAGATTCAGCGCCGCATAGGCGATCGCGGGTGGAACAGGCGACCCGCGTGCAGGTGCGTGGGCGTGCCTTGGCAGGATCCAGTACGCCACGCCCAGTGTCAGGTTGCCGAACCAGCCCAGCGGCATCAGTTCCTGGTGCCAGGTCCGGATCCAGGCGGGCAGGTGTGCCGGGAAGCCCGTCTTGGCGCTGAGCAGCACGGCGCCACCGGCCGATCCGATCACCAGCGCGAGCAGCGCGGTCCTCACGAAGAGGATCGTCAGCGCCGGCACGTCAGCGGGCGCGCACGCGCGGCCAGAGCGACCATGCCATGATGGCCATGGCGCAGGAACTGCATGAGCGCGGCCAGCGGCAGCCATGGTCCGGATATCAAGGTGGGCTCGGCAATGAGCCGGAGCAGCAATCCCGCATTGAGCAGGAAGAACACCGCCCAGCCGCGCCAGTCGGTGGGAGCCACGCCCCGCGCCACCCGCGGGAACATCCAGTAGGCGACGCCCGCCACCAGCTGTGAGAGCCACCCGAGCACGAGCAGGTGCAGATAGGTAGGCCACGCCCCCGCCACCCATGCGTTGTCGCGCCAGAGTGCGCGTACCACGCCCAGCAGCAGCGCGGCGACCAGGCAGGTGAGTGCGCCGCGTATCAGGTACCGGACCAGGCGGGGCACCCTGCCTGGTCAGTCTGCGCCGGGTGGAACCTGTGATCGCGCCGGCATGGTATCGAGCGCCGCTGGCCGCACCTCGGGATGCCGAATGTATCCGCCCTGGAGGGCGGCGTTGCTCAAGACCAGTGAGCGCCACCACCATCGCCACCAGCGCCAGCCAGGTGAGCCAGCCGGGACCCGGTCGTCCGCCTCGACGCAGCACCAGGGCCAGCAGTGCCACCGCGCCGGCAGCCAAAGTCACGAAGAACGCGGTATCGGCGGCTTCCTCGTGCTCATGAATCAGGCGGCGGTTGGCCCAGGTAGCATCCTCGATCTGCTCCTCCGCTTCGTGGCCGGTCTGGCGCGCCGCGAATGCGCCGGCACCCGTCAGGATCGAGATGGCCAGGCCCACCGTCACGATGTCACGACGCTTCCAGATGAGTCCCCACGCGAGCAGCAACATCGAGAAGATGGCGCCGAAGATCGGCAGGTGATTGATCATCAGGTGCAGGTGGGCCATGCTCCAGTTCATTTCCGTCTCCCGTCAGGGCTTGGTGGTGGCCGCGCGGCCGGTGATCTCGCGAATGTGAATGCGGAACAGGACGTCCCGAAAAGGCGCCGGATCCTGGGGCGTGAGCACGTCGGGCGCTACCGCCCGGAGCGCCTCGAGCGTCTGCTCGCGGCCCGGCCCGGCTTGATCTTCTTCATACCAGCTGCCCTGCACCACTACACTGGTCCAGTCGAAGATGCCCTCAGTCTCGTCCACCTCGAAGGCCACGTACGGCGAATGGCGGAGCACCTCCACCTTGCTGCCTTCCTGCGTGCGGCAGGCCAGCCACGCACCATGGTACACGTAGCCCAGCGGCACGATGTTCACGAGCTCACGGATCTGGTATGCGATCCGGCCGACGTGATTGCGGGCCAGCACTTCCCGGCACTCGGCTTCGGTCAGCTCGCGGAAACGGGCTTGGGTGCTCATGGTTTCTCCATGCTCGATCGGAGCGCATTCAGGATTACGGCCACATCGATGGCCTCCTGCAGGAGGGCGCCCACCGTGGGCGCGATGAACCCGGCGGCCGCAAAACCCATCGCGGCCATGCTCAGGCCCAGTCCCGCGCCGATGCTCTGCCGGGCGATGTGCATCGAGCGCCGGCCGATGGCCAGCGCCTGTCCTGCCAGGGCGATGTCGTCGTGGAGCAGCACCACGTCCGCCGCCTCCGCACTGATCCCGCCCCCATGGGCGGCGAGCGCCATGCCGACGGACGCCGCCGAGAGCGCCGGCGCGTCATTGGTGCCGTCACCGACCATGAGCACCCGGCGGCCGGCTGCAGCAAGTGCCTGCACGGCGCGGACCTTGTCCTCGGGCAGCAGGTCACCCCGCGCATCGGCGATCCCGACACTCGCGGCGACGGCGGTGGCATTGGCCTGAGCATCGCCCGACAGCAGAATCGTATCCCGGATGCCCGACGCACGCAGCCCCCGGATGGTGTCCTTGAGCTCGGGCCGCAGGTGGTCGGCATAGGAGACGATGCCGGCGCCCTGACCGTCGATCGCGACCCATGCCTGCAGCCCGCCATTGTGGCCCAATGCCGCCAGCGTGGAAGCGGCCGCCGGCTGCTCGGCGCGGATATATGAGGGCGCGCCCACCAGAACCGCGCGGCCTTCCGCCATCCCGGCGACGCCGCGGCCTGCTGACTCGGTGACCGCGGAGACTGGCGGCAGCACCGCCACCTCACGGAGGGCGGCCTCCGTCAGGGTGCGGGCGAGCAGGTGGCCACTATGGCTCTCGACCGCGCCAGCCAGCCGCAACAGTTCCATGCGGTCCACACCTGGCGCAACGGTGATGACGTCCACTTCGGGGCGGCCAATGGTGAGCGTACCGGTCTTGTCGAACACCACTGTGTCAACCCGCGAGAGCGCCTCGAGGGCGCCGCCGTTCCGCATCACGATGCCCCGTCGTGCCGCCCGGTTGATGCCACCAATGATGGCGACCGGCGTCGCCAGGATGAGCGGGCAGGGCGTGGCCACGACCAGGACGGCGAGAATGCGGGTGGAATCGTGTGATATGAACCACGCCCCGACGCACACTGCCAGCGTGAGCGGCGTGAACCAGACGGCTGCCCGGTCGGCGGTCCGCTGGATGGGCGCCTTGCTGGCCTGCGCCGTGCGCACCAGCTCGACGATCCGTGCATACTGGCTCTCGGCGGCCGGGGCCGTCACGGTCATCGTGAGGGCACCTTCCTGGTTCACCATTCCGCTGCGAACCGTGGTTCCCTCCTCGGCGAGTACCGGGATCGCTTCGCCGGTGAGACTCGACGTATCGAGGTGCGAACGACCCTGGCGCACGACCCCGTCGCAGGGGATGACTTCGCCGGGCCGGACCAGCAGCACCTCCCCGCGCTCCACCGTGCCGACCGCAACATCCTCGACCGAGTCGCGGACCCGATGCGCCCACCGCGGCGCCGCCGCCTCGAGGTCCCGCACCGCACGGGACGCCCGGCCCTCGGCGTAGCGCTCGAGTGCCTGGCCACCGGTGAGCATGACGACCACAACCAGCCCCGGAATGGGTTGGCCCAGGATGACGGCGGTAATGATGGCAAGTGTAGCGACAACGTCGGCGGCGAATCGTCCCTGCAGCATGCCGCGGAAGGTGCGCCAGGCGATTGGCGCCCCGAGGAGAAGCAGCGCCGCGGTGAGCAGGACCCGGGCGCTGGGCACGGTCAGCCCGTAGAAGCTGGTTCAGGTCGGCGCAACATGAAGCCAACGCCGCGCACCGTCGAGATCAGCGACTTGCCGGCGGCGTCATGGAGTTTTCGCCTGAGGTTGCCGACGTGGACATCGACCACGTTGCTCTCCGGGTCGAAGTGCATGTCCCAGACCTTTTCCAGCAATGTGGTCCGGCGCACGACCTCATCCGGGTGCAGCATGAAGTATTCAAGCAGCTGGAATTCCTTGGGCGTGAGCTGGAGCTTGCGCCCATCCACGGCGGCCTCGTGCCGCAACCGGTCCACTTCGAGGGTACCGACCTTGAGGTTCTCCGCTCGCGCGGTGCCGCCGCGACGGTGGAGTGCACGGATCCGGGCCAGCAGCTCCTCGAAGTGGAACGGTTTGGCGAGGTAATCATCGGCTCCTGCATCGAGCCCGCGGACCACGTCCTCCGCTGCATCGCGGGAGGTCAGCATCAGGATCGGCGTGGTGCGCCCCTCGCGCCGGAGTTCAGTGGCAATCTGGAAACCGTTCTTCTTGGGCAGCACCACATCCAGCAGGATGACGTCGTAGTCGTAGACGTGGGCCAGCATGGTGGCCTCGTCACCGTCGGGCGCCACGTCCACAACGTGACCTTCCTCCTTGAGGCCCTGCTCGACAAACCCGGCAACTTTCCGGTCATCTTCGACTACGAGGATTTTCATCGTTCCGTTCTCCGGGGTGACTTCGTGGTGGGAATCTGGCGCCGGAGCGATGAACGGCGCCCAAACAGATCATGAAGAAAGGCTCACGACTCTCCAACTGGCAGATCGAGGACGAACTTCCCCCCTTTTCCAGGCTGCGCCACGACCGTGAGGTCGCCGCCGAGCAGGCGCGCCAGCCGGCGCGAGAGGGGGAGACCGAGCCCCACGCCCTGGCTCTCCTCGCCTGGCCTGGTGACGTAGATATCGAAGATAGTGTCCACGTTTTCGGGCTGGACGCCGGGCCCGTTGTCTTCCACCAGGATAATGATCCGCTTGCCCGTGGTGTCGAGCGCACTCCGGATCGTTACATGCCCCTTCTCCGGGGCGTGGCCAATGGCGTTGCCGAGGAGGTTGACGAGGATCTGCTCCAGCCGGGACGCATCGGTGGCCGATGGGGGAAGCCCCGGCGTCAGCTCCATGTGCAGGCGCACACCCTTCTGCCTGGCGGTCGGCGTCACCCGGCCCACGGCACCGCGAATGACCGGTGCAAGCTCCACGGTCCGGATGGTGACCCGAAGGCGGTCTTCGTCAAGGCGACTGAGGTCCAGCAAGTCATTTATGAGACTGACCGCCTGCCGGGCCGAATCGAGCACCTCGTAGGCGGCCGGTGGCACCGTGGCGGGATCCTTCTTGCGCACGAGCAGCTCCGACCAGCCGAAGACCGCGGCCAGGGCATTGCGCAGCTCATGATTGACCGTGGCGAAAAATCGCTCGCGGGCCCGCTGCAGCTGCTGCACTTCTTCCAGGAGACGGGCGCTTTCCTCGTGCAGTGACGCATTCTCGATGGCCGCAGCTGTCTGCGCCGCGAGCAGCTTGGCAATCCGCTCATCCATGTCGCTGAACTCGGCCGCGCCGATCTTCTCGGTCAGGTACAGGTCGCCCAGGGTGCCACGCCGACCCACGACGGGCACGCCCAGGAAGGAGTGCATCGGCGGGTGATTGGGCGGAAAGCCGGCAGACTCCGGGTGTTTCATGAGATCGGGCAGCCGGATGACGCGTCCTTCGCGGATCACCAGGCCGAGGATGCCGTGCCCTTTGGGCGGATTGCCCAGCCGGGCCCGCTCCTCGGTCGAGATGCCGTAGGTGGTGAAGCTCTCGAGCAGCCGGCCGTCCGGACCCAGCACGCCAATGGCGGCGTAGCGCGCTCCGATGATGTTGGCCGCGATCTCTGCCACATGCTGCAAGACGCCCTCGAGGGAGAGCTCGGAGGTCAGCAGCGTGCCTGCCGTAACCAGGCGCTCCAGGCGCTCCGCTGGCGGGGATGAGGCCGAGATATCCATGGGGTTCCTTGTGGCGTGCTTCATTAAAGCTTAATGCGTCCTGCCCTAAAGTCCGAGCATGTCCTACCGGTTCATTATCGCTGCGGTCGATGAAAGCGCGACCGGACGCGAAGTCGCCGCGGCCGCATTGGGTCTGGCGAGTCGCAGCGGGGCGCGCCTCGGTCTGCTGACCAGCATTCCCTCCAGCGCCGCGCTCAGTCCTGCGCGCCTGGCCGCCGCAAGCACCGCGCTCGCCGAACTCCGTGACTCGCTCCCGGCGTCGCCGGGCGCGCAGCCCACCACCGTTTGCTGCGTCGTGCGTGGCCTGCCCGGAATCGAAGTGCCGCGCCACGCGGAGGAGCACGGCGCCGACCTCATTGTCGTAGGGCACACGCCACGGACCCAGTCGGCCCGTCTCCTGGTGGGCGACACCGCCGATGCAGTCACCCGTCGAAGCCGAGTGCCCTGCCTGCTGGTGCCGCCGGGCCAGGACCTCTACGGGCCGGTCGTTGTTGCGGTTGATGGCAGCCGGCACTCGGCGGCGGTGCTGGAGGCGGGCTGCCAGTTTGCCGCGGCCATCGGGCAGCCGGTGCACGCGGTGACGGTGGAATCAGCCCGCTACGAGGAGCACTACGGCGGCGCCATTGCGGTACCACTCGCCCGAAGCGAGATCCTCGAGAGTATCGTGGCAGCGGCAGCGTCCCGCTACCAGGTGGCGCTGGAACTCGAGGTGCGGCAGGGCCACCTGGCGGAAGAGATCCTGGCTGCCTGCACGGCGCACGACGGCCACGTGCTCGTCATTGGCTTCCATCGCGGTGGACCTGCGGGTGTGATGGAGGGGGCCAGCGTCGGTCGCCGACTGGTGCATGCCAGCGATTCTGCGGTCCTGACCGTTCCCATCTGACCTGAAGAAGCGTTCATGAAGGTTTCAAGGCCGCCCCATGGGGCGGCGGCAATCTTGTGTTATCCAGGGAATTGACTCGAACAGTGAGGACGTACACGTGCGATCCAGACTCCTGCTGTTGCTGCTGCTTGCGGCGTGCGGTGGAAAGGGGGATGCCGGTGGCGAGGCTGCGCCTGCGGGACAACCAGCGGACGGTCAGGCCGGCACGGCATTGACGGCATTCCAGATGAAGAATGGCATCGGTCCGGTGACGGAAGAAGTGACCCTCGGTCCGATCGACCGGGCACTGGCAGAAACCGGTGAGCAGATCTTCGAGGCTCGCTGCAGCGCGTGCCACAAGCTTGGCGAGCGCTACGTGGGCCCGCCGCTGGGTGACGTGCTGACCCGCCGGACCCCGGCATACGCCATGAACATGATGCTCAACCCGGACACCATGTACACCCGCCACCCGGAGGCGCGGGCACTGCTGGCGCAGTATGCCACCCAGATGCCGAACCTCCAGCTCAAGGTGGAAGAGGCCCGGGCCATCGTTGAGTACATCCGGAAAGAAGCCGCGGAGCAAAAGTGATCCACGGCCAACGTAGTGACATCCGCGGCGTGGCCGCAGGGGGACGTGCATGAAGTCTGTCAGGAGTGGAATCCCGTTCGCGGGCGCCGCGGCGCTCGCCGTCGTGCCTGCTTGGATCCTGTGGCCCTGCGGGTGCCCGTGTGGGAGATACAGCAGCGGACGCGGCGCAGCGGGTCTATGTGGCGCCCGGCCAGTATGATGAGTTCTACGCCTTCCTGTCCGGCGGCTTTGACGGGCAGGTCGGTGTCTACGGCCTGCCGTCGGGCCGGCTGCTCCGGCATGTCCCGGTCTTCTCCCAGAATCCGGAGAATGGCTGGGGCTACACCGAGCAGACCAAGGCCATGATGAACACCAGCTTCGGGTTCGTGCCGTGGGACGATTCCCATCACCCGCAGCTCTCCCAGACAGACGGCGTTCCCGACGGGCGCTGGCTTTTCATCAATGGCAATAACACGCCGCGCATCGCCAGGATTGACCTCACCCGGTTCGAGACGGAAGAAATTCTGGAGATTCCGAACTCGGCCGGCAACCACGCCTCGCCCTTCGTGACACCCGACAATCGCTATGTGGTCGCGGGCACCCGGTTCAGTGTGCCCACGCCGCAGCGCGACATCCCGATCGCCGATTACAAGACCGATTTTGCCGGGTTGCTGACCTTTGCCCGGGTGGACAGCGCCACCGGGCACATGGCCATCGCCTTCCAGATCCGGATGCCCGGGTTTGACTATGACCTGTCGCACTCGGGCAAGGGGCCCAGCGACGGCTGGTCGTTCTTCACCTCGTACAACAGTGAACAGGCGAACGAGCTGAAGGAGGTCAACGCCTCCCAGAACGACAAGGATTACATCGCCGCAGTGAACTGGAAGCGGGCCGAGCAGTGCGTGGCGGAGGGCAAGGCAAAGAGTGAGCCGGCCCGGTATGCCCACAACATGATTGGTGCAGACGGGATTGCGCGCACCGAGTGGGGCAGCTCCGTCAAGGTGCTCCAGCCCACCGACTGTCCGGAACTGGTCTATTTCCTGCCCACACCCAAGTCTCCTCACGGCGTGGACGTGGATCCGACGGGCGAGTACATCGTCTCGGGTGGCAAGCTGGCGACCGTGATCCCGGTGCACTCGTTCAGCAAGATGCTCGCGGCCATTCAGGCCAAGTCGTTTGCCGGCGAGGTGGATGGCATCCCCATACTCAAGTACGAGTCGGTGATGCATTGCGAGGTGCAGAACCCGGGCCTGGGCCCGCTCCACAACGAATTCGATGATCGGGGCAACGCGTACAGCTCGCTCTTCATCAGCTCCGAAATCGTCAAGTGGCGGGTCAAGGACTGCCAGGTGCTCGATCGCGTCCCGGTCTACTACTCGATCGGTCACCTCATGATTCCCGGCGGCGATAGCCGGAAGCCATTCGGCAAGTACGTGCTTGCGCTCAACAAGATCACCAAGGACCGGTACCTGCCCACCGGACCCGAGCTGGCGCAGTCGGCCCAGCTGTTCGACATCTCGGGCGACAAGATGAAGCTCCTGCTCGACTTCCCGACCATCGGCGAGCCGCACTACGCTCAGGCCCTGCCGGCCAGCATGATCAAGGATCGCCAGCAGAAGGTCTACTCGCTGGCCGGTAACACCGATCCCTTCGTGACCAGGTCGGAGAAGGAGACCCACGTGGTGCGCAAGGGTTCGCGTGTCGATGTCTACATGACGGCGATTCGCAGCCACTTCGTGCCCGACAACATCGAAGGCTTCCAGGTGGGCGACTCGGTCTACTTCCACGTCACGAATCTGGAGCAGGACTGGGACGTGCCGCATGGCTTCGCGGCCATGGGCGCCAGGACGGCCGAACTGCTCATCATGCCGGGGCAGACGCGGACCCTGACGTGGGTCCCGCAGCGGGTCGGGGTGTTCCCGTTCTACTGCACCGATTTCTGCTCGGCGCTGCATCAGGAGATGCAGGGGTACGCCCGGGTGTCGCCGCGCGGCAGCAGCGTGCCCATCGCCTGGAACGGGCCGTCGGGCTCGCTGGGCAAGGCCAAGCAGGTCGCGGCTGGTCACGCGGCGCACGCCGCCGTGGCGGCGGACTGAGCCGGCCATGATGTCCCGTCGAGCCCGCCTGGTGATGGCCATCGGAGCCCTGCTCATGCTGGTGGCCTATGTGGCGCCGCTGTGGCGCATCCAGCTGCTCGCGCCGCAGTATCCGGAGGGGTTGGGCCTCCGCATCTGGGTAAGCCAGGTGCGGGGCGCCAGCCCGCCGGACCTCAACAGCATCAACAACCTGAATCATTACATCGGCATGAAGCGGATCGAGCCCGGTGCGATTCCGGAGCTGCGCTTCATGCCATGGATCCTTGCTGGCCTCATTGCCAGCGGACTCCTGGTGACACTACTCGGGCGACGAAAAGTGCTGCTGGGCTGGCTGGGGACCGCCTCGCTGGTGGCGCTCATCGGCCTCGCCGACTTCTGGAAGTGGGGTTACGACTATGGGCATGAGCTGGATCCGCATGCCATCATCAAGATCCCGGGCATGAGCTACCAGCCGCCCCTGATCGGCGGCAAGCAGTTGTTGAATTTCCACGCCACATCCTGGCCGGACCTTGGGGGCTGGGTCATTGTTGCCGCCCTGGTGCTCGCGCTGGCCGCCCTGATGCTCGATCGCCGCCGCTCGGCGGTCGCAAGCGCGGCTGTTGGTGCGCTGGTCGCGTGCGCCCACGCTCCCCGGGCCATTCTGTATGGTGAAGAGGCCTGCGATCACTGCCACATGGTCATCACCGACCCGCGCTTTGCCGGACAGCTCGTGGCCAGCACGGGCCGGGTCTACGCCTTTGACGATGTCGGCTGCCTTGCCGCGTTCGCGGCCACGGGACCGGTGCAGGGCGCCCAGGTGCACGGCATCTTCGTCAACTCCTACGTGGCCACCGACAGCCAGTTCGAGGCCGCCGGCATGGTGTACCTCCGGAGCGCGGTCCTCCGCACGCCGATGGCGAGCGGGCTGGCGGCGCTTCGCCCGGGCGCCGAGGCGGACAGCGTCCGGGCGCTGCTGGGAGGCGAGCTGCTGAGCTGGGCGGAGGTGGTTGCCGCCGCGGACGAGGCGGCGCTGGCGCCGGTACCATGACCGGAGCGCTGTTCCTGATGGTGTTGATGGGTGTGCCGGCCCGAACCATCGTGGTCGCGCCCGGTACGTCAATCGCCACCGTGGCGGACGCACTTGGCCGGGCCGTGGATGGCGACACCATTCTGGTGCAGCCCGGTGTGTATCACGAGGCCGAACTGCACGTGACGAAGCAGGTCGTCATCCTGGGGCGGGACATGCCGGTCCTGGATGGGGGCGGCCGGCCAGTCCTCTTCATCGAGGCCGACAGCGTCGTCGTCGAGGGCCTCCTCATCCGGAACGTGGCGTCCAGCTTTACCGACGACCGCGCCGCCATCCGGACGGACGGAGTGGATGGGTGCGTCATTCGCGGCAACGTCATTCGCGACAGCTTCTTCGCGATCTATGCGGCCCGGTCGAGCAACTGCATCATCGCCGGAAACCGTGTCGTCGGGAGCGGGAAGGGCGAGACGTTCAACGGCAATGCCATTCACCTCTATAATACCCGCGGATTCCTGGTGGAGCGGAATGACCTGCGCGGCCACCGCGACGGGATCTACATCGAGTTCGGCCGGTTGGCGACGGTCCGAAGCAACCGGAGCGAGGGAAACACGCGCTACGGGCTGCATTTCATGTACTCCGATTCCTGCGAATACCGCCAGAACACCTTTCATGCCAACCGGGCGGGCGTGGCGGTGATGTATTCCCACGTCGTGCTGATGATGGGCAACAGCTTTTCCGGCGCGACCGGTGCCGGCGGCTACGGCCTCCTGCTCAAGGAAATCGGCGAGAGCCGACTGGAGGACAACGTCTTCAGCGGAAACACTGTGGCGCTGTCCGTCGAGGGGAGCGAGCGGCTGGTGGCGCGCGGCAACCGCTTCCAGCGGAATGGCTGGGCGGTGCGGCTCTCCGGCGCGGCGGATGGTGGCCGCTTCGAGCGCAACCAGTTTGTGGGAAACGCCTTCGATGTGGTCACCAGCACTCGTCATGCCGCCACCCACTTCTCGGCAAACTTCTGGGACCGCTACGAGGGCTATGACCTCGATCGGGACGGCCGGGGTGATGTCCCGTTCCGTCCCGTGCGGCTCTTCGGCCTCATCGTGGAGCAGCATCGCGGAGCGATCATCCTGCTGAACAGTCTGCTTGTGGACCTCCTTGAAACCGCGGAACGGGTCGCGCCGGTGCTCACGCCCGAACTGCCGGTCGATTCCATGCCACTGATGCGGTGGCACGCGTGAGCGCGCTGACATCGCCGCGCCAACGACGCCGGCTCGCCCTGGTGGCCGCCAGCGGCATCCCGGTGGAGACACGCGCGCTCGACAAGTCGTTCGGTCCGCTGGTGGTGCTCCGCCAGGCGAGCGTCACGTTCCATCCTGGACGCACCACGGCGCTCATCGGGCCGAACGCGGCCGGGAAGACGACCCTCCTCAAGTGCATCCTCGGGCTGGTGCGCCCCGATTCGGGCGTGATAATGGTTGGTGAGCACGTGGCCGGTGCCGGGGAGGCATATCGCCGGCTGATCGGATACATGCCGCAGTCAGCCAGCTTTCCCGAGCACCTGACCGTGGGGGAAGTGACCCGCATGATCCGTGACCTGCGCGGGAGCGAAGGCATTCCGGACAATGAGCTGCTGCAGCGGTTCGAGCTGGCCCGATTCCACGATAGCGCGGTGCGCACCCTCTCGGGCGGCACCAGGCAGAAGCTCAACGCGGCACTGGCCTTCATGTTCCGGCCGCAGGTGCTGATCCTGGACGAGCCCACCGCCGGACTGGATCCGATCGCGGCCGGGATTCTCAAGGAGAAGGTGGCGCAGGCGCGCGATGCCGGTGCGACGATCATCATCACCTCGCACGTCATCGCTGAACTCGAGGAATTATCGGATGACGTGGTGCTGCTGCTGGACGGCGCCGTCTGCTATCAGGGCCCGCTGGGCAGGATCAGCCGGGAGACCGGCGAGGCCCGCCTGGAACGCGCCGTCGCGGCCTTGATGCGTCCGACCGGCCGTCAGCCATGAACGTGACGGGCAAGGTTTTCCGCTACCAGCTCGAGAACGTGCGCCGAAGCCGCGCCGTGCTGGTCTATGCCTTGCTGCTGCTGGTGGTGACCCACTCACTGCTGCATTTTGGCGGGGGCGGCTCGAGGGCACTGCTCAGCCTGCTGAACGTGGTCCTCATTTTTGTGCCGCTGGTGAGCCTGGTGTTCGGGACCGTCTATCTCTACGGCGCGCGCGAGTTCATTGAACTCCTGCTGGCCCAGCCGGTAAGCCGGCGCGCGCTGTTCACCGGACTGTGGGGCGGGCTCACGCTGCCGCTGGTGCTGGCCTTCGTGCTGGGAACCGGATTGCCCTTTCTCTGGCATGGTGGACTGGGCGGGATGATGCTGCCGCTCGGTATGCTGCTGCTCTCCGGCAGTCTCCTTACCGCCGCCTTCAGCGCCGTGTCCATGTGGATTGCCATCCGCGTCGATGACAGGGCCCGGGGACTCGGCCTTGCCCTGGCGGCGTGGACCGTCACCGCCATCGCCTGGGACGCTCTTGTCCTGCTGGTGGTCGCCCTTGCCGGTGACCGGCCGCTGGAGTTCGTCCTCCTGGGCCTCTCAATGGCCAATCCGGTGGATGCGGCGCGCGTGGGCCTGGTGCTGACGCTGGATGCACCGGCGCTGATGGGCTATACCGGCGCGGTCATGCGTCACGCGCTGGGTGCTCATGGCGGCGCGCTATTGAGCGTCGGTGCCTTGCTGCTCTGGGCGACGTTGCCCCTCCTGCTGGCTGCTCGCCGCTTCCAGCGCAAGGATTTCTAGGCTGAAGGCTCAAAGTTCGAGGCCAAAGGCGCAAGGCCCAAGGCGTTATCCTCGCTTCAGCCTTCAGCCTTCAGCCTTCAGCCTTCAGCCTTCAGCCTTCAGCCTTGCCCTATGCTATCAGTGATGCTATCATGATGTCATGACACGCACCACTATCACAATCCCCGAAGAGTTGCTGGATCGGCTCAGGGTCGCCGCTGCTCAACAGCGGCGATCCATCGCGGCGCTGGTGCGCGAGGCGGTGGAGGAGATGGTCGCGCGGGTTCGGCCGCGTCCGCGCAGTCTCGGCATCGGGTCGTCAGACCACACCGACACCGCCCGGCGCACCGCCGTTGAGCGGCCGGAGCCCCGATCGTGGCGCTGATTCTCGACACCGGCCCACTGTACGCATCGCTTGACCGAAGCGACGCCGACCACGAAGCCTGCCGTCGACTCATCGAAGATGCGGGCGAGCCCCTCGTCATCCCTGCGCCTGTGCTGGTCGAAGTGGATTACTGGATTCACCTGCGCCTCAATCCCGGGGTCCTGGTGGCGCTCCTCGATGACATCGTGACTGGCGCGTACATGGTGGAAGCGCTACTACCGGAAGACTACCGTCGCGTCCAGCAGCTCTCGGACCGCTACGCCGACAGTGATATCGGGTTCGTCGACGCCGCGGTGCTGGCCATCGTGGAGCGACTGGGTGAGCCGAAACTCGCGACTCTGGACCGGAGACACTTCGGGCTCCTGCGACCACGCCACGTGGATGCGCTCACGCTCGTCCCCTCTGCATAGGTGCTGGGCTGAAGGCTGAAGGCCCAAAGCGTTATCCTCGTTCAGCCTTCAGCCTTCGACACGATGCACGGACTCACACAGCACCAGCTGGCCCACCGCGGGCGAGGCGCCCCGGAGCCGCACCACGTACTGATAGCCCAGGTCGAAGGGCGCCGTGGCATCCACCGGCGTGATGCTGATGACTTGCGAGTCGGCCACCAGCAGGGCGCCACTGGCGGGCTGGGCGATGAGTGCCAGCATGGGCGCGCTGGTGAGCCCGCCACCGGTCGCCGTGATCTGGGCCGAGCCCAGCGCGCCCACCGCCGTGGCGTGGCCGTCCGGCGTGACGCTCACCATGCCGGTGTTGGAGGACGTCCAGGTGACGGCCGGGGCTTGGACCTCCTGCCCATCGGCAGCAAAGGCCTGGACCGTGAGTGGCCGCACATCGCCGGCCGTGGTGAACAGCACCGCGCCGGGCACGATCTCCAGCCGGCTGGCCACGCCCGGAGCGGGGCCCGGCCCAAGGCCCGGCCCGGTGCTGTCCCCGCCGCCGCAACCGAGCGCCAGCAGCAGCGCGAACCCCTCGACCATCCGTACCCAACGCCCGCTGGCGGCGCGGCGACGCTTCAGCACGTCCATGCTGTCACTCCTGGATTGGGATCGTGATCGCCGGCCGGATTCATCGCATCCAGTCATCCATCAGCCGCGTCAGCTCGCCGGCGCGGCGAAGCTCCCCGTCAGGGGCTGGTGCTCCTGGCCGCCGCAGTCATGGCGCCCATCAGCCGCCACCGATAGCTTTGGGCGTCATGACCTCAACGGCCCATCAGCTCCAGGATCAGCTTCTCTCAGGCCTCAGTGCCGAGCGGAAGCTGCTGCTCAGTGAGGGCCTGCGGCACGCGGCCTGGGAGCTCAAGGCGGCCTGGATCCGGAACCAGCACCCCGAGCTCACGCCGCGCGAGGTGACGGAGCGGGTCCGCCAGTTGTTTCTCCATGCCGGCACCTGAGGTCTACTCCCACTTCCTGCAACCCCTCAACCTCACCGGCTTCCGCTACATGGTGACCGGCGGGCTCGCGGCCATCATGTACGGCGAGCCTCGGCTGACCAACGATGTGGACCTCGTGCTGGCCTTGCGGCCGGGAGAAGCGCGTCGGCTTGCGCGTGCGTTCCCGGCGGCGGCGTACTACGTGCCGCCGGTCGAGGTGATCGAGGAAGAGGCCTCGCGGTCCGCAGCAGGGCATTTCAATCTCCTGCATCTCGAAACGACGCTCAGGGCCGACGTGTATCTGGTCGGTGACGACCCGCTGGGCGCCTGGGGCATGGCGCACCGCCGTCAGATTCCCATCGCCGGCGAGAGCGTCTGGGTGGCACCGGCCGAGTATGTGATCGCCAAGAAGCTGGTGTACTATCGCGACGGCGGCTCCGACCGCCACCTCCGCGACATCAATGCGATGCTGCGCTTGAGCGGCGACGTGATCGACCGCGCGTTGCTGGCGGACTGGATCGGGCGGCTCGGGCTCGAGCGCGAGTGGGGGCGACTCGAGCCCGGCACCTGACGCCGTCAGCCGCCAATTCGCCAAGGTTCGTGGTTCAGCTGACAAGTCGCCGTGCCCGCGGCCTCGGCGCCGCCCTGGCGCTCTGGATCCTCGTGGCCGTGGCCTACGACGCGCTTATCCTGCTCGTGGCCGCCGGCGCCGGCGACCGGCCGGTGGAAGTGCCGCTCCTGGCCCTCTGCCTGCTCAACCCGGTCGATGCAGCGCGAGTCGGCCTGGTGCTGGCGGTCGATGCGCCCGCGCTCATGGGCTACACTGGCGCCATCATGCGGCGCGCCCTGGGACAGGCCGGCGGGATCGCCCTCACGCGCTCCGCCCTGGTGCTCTGGGCCACGATTCCCCTGCTCGCCGCCCGGAGGCGGTTCGGGCGCAAGGACTTCTGACGCACGTCCTCGAGGAGCGATGGAGCAGGGGCGTGCACCTCATTGGCGACTCAAAGTCAGCGTGAGCTGGTAGCTCGCGGTTCCGCCGCCATCTCCGTTCACCCCAATTTTCGTCGAGAAGACGTAGAAGCTTGCCGCCAGCGTTCCAGTTCGATCAACCTGCACCGTGTCCGACGTTCCGGCGCCATTCAGGCATGGACGTATTAACACGGTATCGATTGTCGTGGCACCCACCAGAACTGCCTGGGCACCTGATCCACCCGCGGCCGGGCAGGTTCCCGCAAGTGAACCGGTCAGGGTATACCGCATCGGTGCAGTCAGTTGGAACCCCACCGCAAGGCCGAACTCCGCAACCGAGCTCCTGCCGGTGATTGTTCCGTCAGCAGAAAGCGAGATGGCAGAGGACGAGACTGTTCCTGAGCCTGAACTGTTTGCGGTTCCGATCACGTTGGCACAGGTCGCGGCATCGCTGAGACTGGTGCCGTCGCGTTCGATAAGGCAATTGTTGGGAGAATCGGGAAAGTCGAAGACGCTGACACCGACAAGGCTCTGGATTCCGAAAAATGCCACAGAGCCCGGGCTCGAGTCAGTGACCTGAAGCATCGCCTGGGCGTCCGGTGCGATCTCGAATGATACCGGCATCGGGATCCCGAAGAGTCTCGCCTTCACGAAGGCATAGAAGACCTGCTGGCCGGTATCGGCGGCGAGGAAATCGGTCTGGCAGGTGAAGACCTTTTGTCCCGATGTGGCAGCGAGATCGGTGCAGCCCGGCCGGCTCAGCTCCAAGGTGAACCCGCCATTGCCATCCGGCACTTTCCGCCGGATCTCCACACCATCCACCGCGTCCAGTCCGAGGTAGGTCACGGGATCGAGGGTCACGGTAAACGTGGCCTGGTCGCCCAGCTGGGTACTGTCGCCCGCGCGGACAGAGGGCGGTGTGACAGTGAACGTGCCCTTGGGTGAGGTGGCGAGCGGGCTGAAGCTGGGTTCGAAGCTGGCGCTCAGCAGGGTGATCTTGAGCAGCTTGGCCAGCAGCTCGACCGAGCTGCCGGTGCCGGCCTTGAGGAAGGGTGTGAGCTGGAATCCCGAGGCATAGGTGGGGTCGGCGACCTGGGCCGTCTGGCTGGCGAGGTCCACCGACTGGGTGAGGCCGCCCTGGAACTTGAATGCGTCGAATTCCAGCGCGCTCACCTGCAGCGCCTTGAGGAAGGGGTTCACCAACGCCAGCTTGGCAAAGCCGGCACCTGAGACCGCCAGTTGCGCCCGAAAGGCGGAGTCGAACGGGGTGGGCAGGGCGGGCTTGAAGCTGCCATCGGCGTTGCTGGTCAGATTCAATACCGGGTTGCAACCTGCGGTGCAGTCCACCCCCACTGAGGCATCGGCGTGCGCCTGCACAAAGAGGTCAAAGCCGAACCCACCCAGGTTGAGCTCGCCGCCAGCCTTGAAGCTGACGCCGAGCGGTACTGCGGGTGAAAGTACGGCACCCACCGGCCCGCCGAACGGCAGAATCAGGACGCCAAGCGCCTTGCTGCACTCGACCGAGCCGTTGAAGGCACCTGTCAGTCGCGGATCGGCCGTGAGACTTCCATCCAGACCGCCTGTCAGCACCAGGCGCTGGAGGCCGCCCAGGCTGGCGTCATACTGAAAGTCGAGACTCAGGTTCGGGGTGACATCGAAGCTGAAGTTCTGCAACGTGAAGAGCGAGGCAGTGATCTCCACGCCCTCCTCGACCTTGCACTCGAAGGGGCCCAGCTCGAACTCCTGCTCCGCGCTTCGCGTGCTGACATAGCTGGCTCGGCCGCGGAGCCTGATCCCGCCGTCTGGCGTCACATCGGGATGGAACGCGCGGCTTGCCTGGGCACTCAGCACCTTGGGCACGTTGGCCAGCGATATGCTTTCATTGATCACGAGCTGCTGGAAGAGGTCGGGCAGGGCCACGACTTCGAGCGTGGCATCCACGGCGCTGCCCGCGGCGGCCACACTCACCACCCGTCCGCCGACCGTGGCGCCGCCGGAGGCCAGCACCAGCTGGCCCACCGCGGGCGAGGCGCCCCGGAGCGCACTACGTACTGATAGCCGAGATCGAACGGGGCGGTGGCATCCACCGGCGTGATGCTGATGACTTGCGAATCGGCCACCAGCAGGGCGCCACTGGCGGGCTGGGCGATGAGTACCAGCATGGGCGCACTGGTGAGCCCGCCACCGGTCGCCGTGATCTGGGCCGAGCCGAGCGCGCCCACCGCCGTGGCGTGGCCGTCAGCGGTGACGCTCACCATGCCGGTGTTGGACGACTGCCAGGTGACGCTGGGTGCCAGGACCTCGTGGCCGTCCGCATCCAGCGCACGCACCGTGAGCACCCGGCTCTCCCCCGCCTGGGTAAACAGTACCGCGCCCGGCACGACCTCCAGCCGGCTGGCCGTGCCCGGCCCGGGACCGGGCCCAGGGCCCGGGCCGGTGCTGTCCCCGCCGCCACAGCCCGTCAGGGCAAGGAACAGCAGGGACGGCACCAGCCCCGACAGGGCAAGCGGTCTCGATGTCATCGGCTCCACTCCTCGATCAATTGGGCCAGCTCTGTGCTGCCCTTGAAAGTTCGTTTTTCTCCGGTGCCCAGTCGTTCGACCACGCCGGCACAATCCGCCGCCGGATCGGTCGCCACCCGGCGGATTCGGAGCATGAAGTAGCTCAACCGGTCAGGAACAACCGGCGCAGCATCGGCCTGCGTGGTTTGCGCGTTTGCCATACGCGCTGCATGTTAGGGCACCGCTGCCAAGGCGCCGTCAAACGGGTGCCAACCTCTTGCCTCGTGGACGTTTGGCATGTACTCCCTGGAGACGCTGGGATGCGTCCGGCTGACCATCAACGGCGTGCCGCTTCTGGCGGGACGCCGCAAGCTTCTCTGCGTGCTTGCCTTTCTCGCCCGCTCCCGCCACCCGGTAAGCCGCTCCCGGCTCGCCGACCTCTTCTGGCCCGGGGACAACGAGTCTCGCTCCCGCCGCTCGGTACGCCAGGCGCTGGCGGAACTGCGGCGCGCATTGGGCGGGGCAGCAGCGTTGGTGGAAGACGACGGCGGCGTGATGCTGGCGCCAGGCACCCTGGAGGTGGACGCATCGCTGCTGGAAGCCGCCATGCAACGCGGCGACTGGAGGCAGGCATTCGAGCGCTGGGGTGGAGATTTTCTGCCCGGACTGGAGGATGTCGGCGGGGAGGATGTTCGCATCTGGCTGGAGACGGAGCGCCAGGCGCTGAGCCTGCAGTTTGCCCAGGCCGCGGAGGCGCTGGCATCCGACGCGGAACTGAGGAGCGAGTGGGAGAGCGCCCTCGCCGTCACCTCTCGCTGGACCGAGGCGCTTCCCCTGGACGAGCGAGCGGTCTTCCGCCAACTCCAGCTCCTCCATCGCGCCGGCCGCGGGAATGAATCGGCTCGCCAGCGCGCGGCTTATATCGAACGGGTGCGGCGTGAGCTGGATGCCGAGCCCTCCGCACAGTTCCTTCGTGATACCGGTGTCCTCGCCACTCCGCCCACGGGCATTCCATTGCCGGGGGCCTCTACTGCGCTGCTGTACCCGACCTCATCGGCGGGCACCCCGAACTCACCCGGCTCAATGCGCTGTGGGACCGGGCTCGGCGAGGCCAAGCCGCGGTCGGCATGGTTGAGGGTGAGGAGGGGAGTGGCAAGAGCCGGCTGGTGGACGAGTTTCTCCGGTCGCTCGGCGAACAGGACCCACAGACGCTTTTCCTTCGCGCGCGCGCCTTCGAGGCGGAGCGCGATCGGCCCTGGGTCCTCGCCCGACATCTGCTGGCGCCATTGGCCGCCGCACCGGGTCTGGCCGCCGCGCCGGCGTCGGCACTGCGGGCGCTGGCCGCGCTGGTGCCGGACGTGATCGCCCGCTTTCCCTCTCTTCCGGCGACCGAACCGGATGACATCGCCGAGGCCGTGACGCGGGTACTGGCTGAAGTGGCCGCCGAGGTGCCAGTGGTCATGGCGGTGGACGACATGGACCTGGCTGATGCCAACAGCTCCGAGCTGATCGAAACACTCTGCCGGAGACCGGTGCCGGGCATGCTCCTGCTGGCGACATTCCGGACCGGTACCTTGCCTTCGCTGGTGGACCTCGCGCGACGATCGCCCGATGCGGCAGCATTGAGTCACCTGAGGCTTGGACCACTCACGGCGGCGCAGGTCGGCCAGCTACTGGCGAGCATGGGCGAGTTCGATCCGGCCGGCCGGGAGGCGCTTGCCCGACAGCTGCACGCCGAGAGCGGGGGAAACCCGCTCGCGGTGGTGGAATTCGTCACCGGCCTGGCGCAGGACGGCGGGATCGCACCGGGGCCGGTGGGACGGTGGACGGTGCGGGCATCGCATGACTCGGCGTTGCCATTACCGTCGTCGCTGCAGGATGCGATTGGCGCTCGGCTCCGCCGGATGCCGCCAGATGCAATCCGAGTCCTTCGTGCCGCTGCGGTGCTGGGCCGGGAATCGGAGCTCGACCTGCTCCTGAGCGTCTCCAGTCTCGATGCCAGACGGCTTGAGGACGCGATCGGCGAGTTGGTGGAACACCGGCTGCTTCGGCTGGTATCAAACACGCCCGCCCGCCTCGAATTTGGCCATGAGCTGACTCGCCGCCTGGTATACGAGGGCACGCCGCCGCTTGAGCGGCAGGCGTTGCATCGCCGGGCCTATCGGGCCCTTCGTCACGCGGAGGCCGATGCCGCGCGCGAGTCAGCGCTGGCGTACCATCGTGTTCGCGCCGGTCGCTGGCGCGCCGTATCCAGGCAAGGCCTGGTGGCCGCGGCCAGCCTGACCGTGGTGATCGGAATCGTCGCGGCATCGTTGGTGGCACACCCAAGGCGACATCCGGACGCGCGACGGATTGCCGTGATGCCTTTCGTTGCCGCTGGTGACAGCGCCGCCGGCGAGCTGGCCGCGCTGATGCCGCAGCTAGTCGACGTGGCCTTGATGGGTGCGCCAGGGATCGAGGTCGAGGAACTCACGGGGGATTCCGCTCCACTATCGGCCAGCGACGAGGCGCGGCGACTCGGTCGGCACCTGCGCCTCCAGGGAACGGTGGGCGTGAAAGGATCCCGGGTGGAGATCCGGGCGTCGCTCCGTGACGCGCAGCATCCGGACCAGATCATCTCAACCGCCGAGGGTGAAGGCGCGCTGGCCGACCTCCCGGCCGTGGCTGGAGATCTCATCCGGGCATTGTTGCCGGATCTGCCGACGTTGCGACTGTCGCGCTTTCGTCTGAGCGCCGCCCACACCACATCGCTACCGGCGCTGCATTCGTATCTGCTCGGCGAATTGGATGCGCGCCGACTTGAAATGGAAGCGGCCGCGCATGCGTTCTGGCAGGCCGCTCAGGCCGATCCGGACTTTGCCGCGGCCTGGCACGAGCTCGCACGCGTGAACGACTGGTACGCGCTGGGGAATCGCGCGCAGATACTGGAAGATTCCGCCGTGCGGCACATGGACGGGCTCACCCCACGCAGCCGGCTGAATCTCGAGGGGTGGCAGCTCTTTGCGTCCGGGCAGCCGGACGATGCGGAGCGGCGGTTTGAATCGGTGCTGGATTTTGCGCCGGGGACGCCGGAAGCGAGCATCGGGATGGCGGAGACGCTGTTGCATTTCAACTGGGCACGTGGCCGGGATGTGGACGAGTCCCAACCGTACTGGGAGGCCGCGCGCGACGCCGACCCGGATGACTGGCGGCCCCACGTGCACCTCTGGCAACAGGCGGCGCGGCAAGGGCGAGTGTCCGATGCCGCGGTCGAGCTTCGGCGACTCATTGCGCTGGAGGGCGAAGGAGAAGCGGCCCGCTCTTTCAGGATCGTCCTGGCCGGGCTGGAGGCAGACTCGGTGGCGGTCATGCGGCAGCTTGATGCAGCCACCGACATCAGTGCGTGGGAGCTGACGGACCTCACGGAGGAGCTCGGCGCAACTGTCGGGAGACCTGATCTCGCAGAGGCGACTGCCACACGCCTCGCCTTCCCCACGCGAAATCCCGAGCTTCGCGCTTTTGGTCATGAACTGCTGGCGCATCTTGCCCTGGCGAAAGGACAATGGCGCCGGGCCCTGGCCCAGCTGGATAGTGCGGAACAGCTGGAGCCGGTCTCGGCGGGAACCGAGCGCGCACTCTTCTGGTCCACTCCATTCCTCCCGCCCGGACTGAATCCGGATTCGGGTCGGCGCGCGGCGCGCCTGCGGCTGGCCGGCGCGCCGCTCCATCGGGTGCGGCGAACGTTCGATTTCTGGTTTGATTTCGACCGCACTCGCGAGCCGCTGCTGCGCAAGTATCTCGACCACTTGCTTGCTGCCCAGCTTGGAGAGGCGACCTCGCCGGGACTGCCCATCAGCGGCCTCGCGGAGTGGAGCGACTCGCTGGCGCGCGTGCAACCGTTTCTTGAACGAAGCGCCGCGGCATGGTCGGCAGCCGGAGCAGGGGACTCTGCGGATGCGATCACTCTGCTTCTGGGCTCATGGAACGGGACGCGGGCAGTCGAACCGAACCTGTCGGTGTTTTTCGCGCGTCCCTGGGATCGGTGGCTCATGGCCCAGGCGCTTGCGCAGAGCGGACGGCAGCAGGAAGCGCTTCGGTGGTACGGGGGGCTCGGCGTGGTGTCGCTCGCCGACTATGCCTACACGGCGCCAGCCGCGCTCGAACGGGCGCGCCTTCTGGAGCGGCTGGGGCGCCCCGAGGAGGCCCGGTGGGAGTATCGGCGATTTGTCAGCCTGTGGGCGGCGGCGGACCCGGAATTCCAGCCGGAGGTGGAGATGGCAAGAGAGAGGCTGAAAGCTGAAAGCTGAAGGCTGTAAGGGCGGCTTGCGGCCGCCCGCTGAAGGCTGAAGGCTAAGGCTGGCCCTGACCCTCGACTCCCCGCCCCTTCTCTCCCTATACTTCCTCCTGCCGCCAGGGGCATCGGACACCCTCCGATTGAGACGAAACCCTTGGAACCTGATCCGGTTTACACCGGCGGAGGGAGCGCGGCACGCGTTGCAGTTCCTTCCGTCGGCCAATGCAGAGGAGTCGTGCATGGCCACCCAGCTCGCCCCGTCACCCGCCACCACGCTGGCGGAGGCGTTTCCCAACTCGACCAAGGTGCACGTTGAAGGACCGGCCGGAATCCGCGTGCCCATGCGCGAGATCGCCCTCTCCGGCGGCGAACCGCCCCTCCGTGTCTACGACACCAGCGGCCCCCAGGGGCATGATGTGCGGGATGGGCTTCCCTCTGTACGAGGACACTGGATTGTCGGGAGGGAGGTCACGAGTCACGAGTCACGGGTCTCGGGAGCTCGCGACCCGCGACCCGCGACTCGCGACATCCTGCGCGGCACTGGCCCGGTGACGCAGCTCGCCTACGCCCGCCGAGGCGAGATCACTGAGGAGATGCAGTACGTCGCCATCCGCGAGGGGGTCGAGCCGGAATTCGTGCGGAGCGAAATAGCACGGGGTCGGGCCATCATTCCCGCCAATATCAATCACCCCGAACTCGAGCCGATGATCATCGGGCGCAACTTCCTGGTGAAGATCAACGCCAACATCGGCAACTCGGCCGTCAGCTCCTCGATCGAGGAGGAAGTGGAGAAGCTCCGCTGGGCCACCCTCTGGGGCGCCGACACGGTGATGGACCTCTCCACCGGCAAGCAGATCCATGAAACCCGCGAATGGATCCTCCGTAATTCGCCAGTGCCAATCGGCACCGTGCCCATCTATCAGGCGCTCGAAAAAGTTGGCGGCGTGGCGGAGGATCTCTCCTGGGAGGTCTATCGCGACACCTTGATCGAGCAGGCCGAGCAGGGCGTGGATTACTTCACGGTGCATGCCGGCGTGCTGCTGCGCTACGTGCCGCTTACCGCCAATCGGATCACCGGCATTGTCTCGCGGGGCGGCTCCATTCTTGCCAAGTGGTGCCTGGCGCATCATCAGGAGAATTTTCTCTATACGCACTTCCGCGAGATCTGCGAGATCATGGCGGCGTACGACGTCTCGTTTTCACTGGGCGACGGGCTCCGGCCCGGTGCCATCGCCGACGCGAACGACGAGGCGCAGTTTGCTGAATTGAAGACCCAGGGCGAACTGAACCGGATCGCCTGGGAGTACGACGTGCAGGTGATGAACGAGGGGCCTGGCCACATTCCCATGCACCTCATCAAGGAAAACATGGACAAGCAGCTGGAATGGTGCGGGGAAGCGCCGTTCTATACCCTGGGACCGCTCACCACCGACATCGCACCCGGCTACGACCATATCACCAGCGCCATCGGCGCCGCGATGATCGGCTGGTATGGGACGGCGATGCTCTGCTACGTGACGCCCAAGGAACATCTCGGCCTGCCCGACCGGGACGACGTGAAGGCCGGTGTCATTGCCTACAAGATCGCGGCGCACGCCGCGGACCTGGCCAAGGGCCACCCGCGAGCGAGAGCATGGGACGACGCGCTGTCCAAGGCCCGGTTCGAGTTTCGCTGGCGCGACCAGTTCAACCTGGCTCTCGATCCGGTCACGGCGCTGGCATACCACGACGAGACCCTGCCGGCCGATGGCGCCAAGGTGGCCCACTTCTGCTCCATGTGCGGCCCCAAGTTCTGCTCGATGCGCATTTCCCAGGATATTCGGGACCAGGCCGCCGGCATGGCGGCGAAAGCCACGGAGTTCCGCGAGCAGGGTGGGGAACTGTACGTGACAGTGAAAGCTGAAAGCTGAAGGCCTTCAGCCTGCCTCAGCCCCTAGCCTTCAGCCCCACTGTGACCCACCGCACCACCTCGACACTCCCCGAGTGTGATTGTAGGACCACACACTCTGGGAGGGTCCCATGCGAGCGCGAGAATTGATGACGCCGGCACCGGCCTGCTGTACGACCTCCGATTCGATACAGGATGCAGCGAAGATGCTCGGCTCCTACGACGTGGGCTCATTGCCCGTCGTAGAAAGCAACGAGGGTGGCCGGCTGGTCGGTATCGTGACTGACCGCGACCTGGTACTCAACGCCCTGGCCGAGGGGAAGTTCGATGCCAAGGTTGGCGACGTCATGACGGCAGAGCCGCGCGCCGTGCAGGAAGACGATGATATCGCCGAGGTCGAGCGGATCATGGCGGAGGAGCAGGTGCGCCGCGTCCCGGTGATCAACCGGCAGGGTGGTATCGTGGGCATCATCAGCCAGGCCGACCTGGCCCTGTGTGACGAAGGTGTCAGCGAACGGCAGGTGGCCCGCGTGGTGGAGCGGATCTCGGAGCCGACCACCGAGCCGGCACCGCGCGCCTGACGCTTCCGCGGTCGCAGCCGGAATCGTAGCTTCCGGGCTCCTTCGACGGAGGCTCCAGCATGAAGCGTCTGATCGCACTCGCGCTCGGCCTCGGGTGGACCGCGGCCTGCGGCCGGCAGGACCAGCCAGCCCGGACGGCGGACACGCCAGCCGCCGCCACCCATGTGGCGACCATCGGCGGGCTGTCCGCGCCCGAATCCGTCATCCACGACACCGACCAGGACGTCTACTTCGTCACCAACATCAACGGGAACCCGGGTGCCAAGGATGGCAACGGGTTCATCAGCCGTGTGACGCCTGACGGCTCGATCGACTCGCTGCACTTCGTCATGGGTGGGCGGGATGGCGCGGTCCTCAATGCGCCGAAGGGGACTGCGATAACCGGTGATACCCTCTGGGTCGCCGACCTCGATGCCGTGCGAGGGTTTGACCGGCACACCGGCGCTCCCCTCGCCACCGTCGAGTTCGGAGCACGGGCTCGATTCCTCAACGATCTTGCCGCCGGGCCCGATGGGCAGCTCTACGTCAGTGAAATGGGCGTGGCGGCCAACGACCGGGGAGAAATGTCGCCGACTGGACTCGACAATGTCTTCCGCATCGGTGCCGGCCACCGCATCGCGTCGGTCATGACCCGGGCCAAGGTGCCGATGCCCAACGGCATTGTGATGCATGCCGGTGCGCTGCTGATCGGCAGTTATGCGGACTCGGCAGTGCGGCAGTGGCAGGATGGAGTAGACAGCCTGATCACCGTGGGCCAGGCCAGCGGCACGGTGGATGGGCTGGCCGTGCTGGATGACGGTCGGGTGATTGCCTCCAGCTGGGACGACTCCACCATCGCCGTGGTCGGCGCGACTCCTGAACCACTGGTAACGGGCGTTGCCGCTCCCGCAGATTTCGGGGTGGACCGGAAGCGTCATCGGCTGCTGGTTCCCCAGCTCACCGAAGATCAGGTGCAGATCTGGCAGCTGCACTGACCTGCCAATCCAGGTGCAGAAAGCCCGGCCAAACAGCCGGGCTTTCTGTTGTACCATGCCCTGCATTTCTGGCAGCCGACCGCGTCCGTACCCTGCCGTTTTCGGACGCTGGTACGGTCATCCCGGCCGATGCCGCGGGCACGCGAGGTGCGGAAAAGACTGCGGCGCCGGCCCGATACCGCAGGAGCCGGCAGGCACTCAGACAAGAAGGAGACTGACCCTCATGTATCTCACCACCATGCGCCGTCGTGGCGACGGCATGAACAACCTGCGGCGACTGACGTCTGCCCTCGATGATGCCTTTGGCAACTGGCCCATCGGCCAGGCACTGGAGGGGTCGATCACGTCGGCGTGGGTTCCGGCTTGTGACGTATTCGAGGACAAGGACAGCGTCAAGATCGTGATGGAGGTGCCGGGCGTCGCCCCGGATGACGTGAAGCTGCAGATCGAAAACAACATGCTCAGCATCCGGGGCGAGAAGCGCCAGGTGGCCGAAGAGACGGCCGAACGAGTGCATCGCTATGAGCGGAGCTACGGGACCTTCGAGCGGACCTTCTCGCTTCCCACCACCGTGGATGCCGACCAGATCGAGGCCGATGTGTCAGACGGCGTGCTCACGGTGCTGCTGCCGAAAGCCGAGCGGGCCCGGCCCCGGCAGATCCAGGTGAAGTCGGGTGCGACAGGGCGAAATAAGGAACAGCCCTCACTCGAGTCCCGCACGGCCCGTAGGGATACGGAGCCCACTCCGAAATAGCGCGGATGGCCGGCACGCGCGAGGCGGCATAAGCTTCGCGCGTGCTTGACCGCATCCCGTTTCACGCTGCCAGCATCAATCACCGCATTGCCGGCCTCGACATGCGCGAGGACTTCGTGCTGCACGACGACGACCAGGCGTCGTTGCTGGCGCGGGCCGCGGCCCAGGGCCGGGTGCTGGTGCCGATCTCGACCTGCAACAGGATCGAGTGGTACCACTGGGGTACGGCCGAATCGCCGGACACGCCCGTCTCCACCCGTGCTCCGGTCGCGCGCCTCACCGGTCGAGCCGCGGTGCGGCACCTGTTCGCTGTTTCCGCCGGGCTGGAATCGCAACTGGTCGGCGAATCCGAGATCCTGGGCCAGGTGCGCCGGGCCTGGACCCGAGCCCGCAATGCGGGCGCCACCAACCTCCCCGTCAACCTCATCTTCAGCCAGGCACTGAGCGCTGGTCGCCGGCTGCGCCGGGACACCTGGGTCGGGCGGCATGCGCGGTCGGTGACCCAGGCAGGCGTCCGGCGCGTGCTCCAGGGTCGTAAGGAACCTCGGGTCCTGGTGCTCGGTGCCGGCGAGGCGGTGCGAAGCACGTTGCGCGAGCTATCCGCCATGAAGCTTCGTGACGTCGCGATCGTGTGTCGTCGGCCGGAGATGGCGCTTCCTCTCGTGGCCGATCGCGCCAGCTGGTCGCTGGCCCCCTGGAGCCGACTGGCCGAGGAATGCCGGCGAGCCGACATCATCATCGCCGCGACGGCGGCACGGCAGCCGGTGATCGGTCCCACGTTGCTGGACGGCCGCCGATGCACGCTGCTCGATCTTGGCGTCCCGAGAAATGTGGATCCCGCCGTCCGGCACTTGGCCGGCGTCGAGCTGCTGGATCTCGACGACCTTCGGCTGGAAGGCTGCGAGCCGCGCGCTGAGCTGCTTCAGCAGGCCTGGCAAATCCTGGATGCCGAGCTGGACCACCTGGGCGACCTGCTCAAGGCCAGGTCGCGGGCACCGCGGCTGGCGGCGCTGCACCAGGAAGGCGCCCGCATCGCCAGCGAAGAAGCCGAGCGGGTCCTGCGTGAGTTGGATCAACTGGACCCGTCGGGTGAAGCGCTGGTCCGTCAGCTGGCCGAGCGGGTGGCGAAACGGGTGCTGTTTCCGGCCTCACGACTGATTCGCGAGGTCTGATCGTCGCTGGCGGGATTGAGGATTCGGCGGCAGTGCGGGTTGGTGCAGCCGGGGCAATGCAGCGCGTACTGCCGCGACGCCAGGGTGGCACTGGCGAGGTGTGCCCGGACAATGTCGGCCAGGGCATCGAGAAAGATCGGGTTGTCGTTGAGGGCCGGGGCGCGCACATACCGCGTGATCCCGGCCCTTCTGGCAAGGTGGCCATACTCAATGTCCAGCTCGCTCAGCGTCTCGATGTGGTCGCTGGTGAACGCAATTGGCACCACCACCACGTTCCGCTCCCCGCGCGCACCCAGCCGCCGGATAACCGATGCGGTACTCGGCCCCAGCCACCTGACCGGTCCCACCTCGCTCTGGTAGGCCAGCAAGTAGCGATTGCGGGATCCGAGCCGCTGCATGACTCCATTGACGCTGGCGCCGATCTCCTGCGGGTAGGGATCGCCCCGGTCGATCACGCTGAGCGGCAGGGAATGGGCGCTGAACAGGATCACGGCGCCGTCGCGCTCGCTGGCCGGAATCTGCTCGAGCCCCGCCCGGACGCTCCCGGTCATCGCGTCGAGAAAGCCGGCATGCACTGGCCAGCGGTCGATCACGCTCCAGCGAACCGCCTGCTCGACCCCAACGCGCGCCGCCGCGCGCCACAGTTCATTGAGGCTGGAGCCGGTCGTCGCGCAGGAAAACTGAGGGTACTGGGTGAAGGCCACCGCGCGCGTCACGCCATCGTGATGCATGGCCCGCAGCGCGTCCTCGCTGTTCGGACGGGCGTACCGGAACGCGACATAGAACCGGTGCGGTGCGGTGTCGGGCGAGAGGCGGTCGAGCCGCCGCACCATCGCCTTGCCCTGTATGCTGGTCCAATGGAGGATCGGCGAGCCGCCGCCAATGCCCTCGTAGAGCTTGCGCACCTTGGGCGACCGCCGGCGCGCAATGAACGGCCCAAGCCAGCGCTGCAACGGCAGCTGGATGATCTCGCGGTCGGCGAACAACTCGAGCAGAAAAGGCTCGACGTCGTCGAGGGTTGCGGGACCGCCAAGATTCAGCAGGACAATGCCGGTTGGCGCGGAAGACATGCGCGGGAATGTGCGGTGCCGATCTGGTGGGCACCATCCGAGAGACTACGGAGTTAAAGCGGCGATCCCGCCTAGCGGGAAACCAGCCCCGTGTCCAGCGCGAGCTTGGTGAGCCCCGCGACCGTCTTGATGCCCAGCTTTCGCATGAGACTTTCGCGGTGGGTTTCCACGGTGCGATGACTGATGCCGAGTTCGGCCGCAATTTCCTTGTTCGTCCGACCCAGGGCGATCCCCACCAGCACCTCTCGTTCGCGACCGGTGAGGGCGTCGAGCGGTCCGGGCACTTCACCCGACTCGCCGCGCACCGCGGCCCGCAGGCGGTGCGCAATGGGTGCGCTGAAATATTCCTCGCCGTCCTGCACCGCGCGGATGGCGCGACGCAGCTCGGTCGCGGCCGAATCCTTGAGCAGGTAGCCATGTGCGCCTGCCCGGACGCTCTCCAGCACATACTCCGGGTTGTCATGCATGCTCAGGATCAGGATCCGCGCCGTGGGCACCGACCGGCGGATCCGCGAGGCCGCCTGCAGCCCCGACTCGCCCGGCATCGAGATGTCGAGCAGCACAATGTCAGGTTGGTGTTCCTCGGCCAGCTGGACGGCCTCGCCCGCCGTGGCCGCTTCCGCAACGATGCTGAACCCCGGCTCACCCTCGAGCACGTGGCGGATCCCTTCCCGCACCACGGTGTGGTCGTCGGCCACCAGGACCCGGATGTCGGCATTCATCATGGATGCAATCTATCCGTCACACGGGCACGATGATATCGAGCACCACGCCGGGCTCCGCGCTGCTCCGCACTTGTACGGAGCCTCCCAGAGCGGTGATCCGCTCGCGCATGCCCGCCAGGCCCATGTGGCCCTCAAGTTCGAACCGGTCGGGATCGGCGTCGTCCGGCAGCCCACGGCCGTCGTCCCTGAGGCATAACTGCAGCTGATGCTCACGTCGGGTGATCGTCACATCCACGGCGCCGGCGCCGGCATGGCGCAGCACGTTGCTGAGGCCTTCCTGCAGCGCCCGGTACAGTGCCAGTTCGGTGGCCGTGTCGAGGGTGGGAAGTTCGTCGGGCGCATCGAAGGAAAGCGTGATGCCGCGCTGCCGGGTCATTTCGCCCGCGAGCGACCGCAGTGCCGGCAGCAGCCCCAGGTCGTCCAGCAGCGAGGGTCGAAGGTCGTTCACGACATTCCGGATGCTGCGAATGCCGGTGTCCACCAGGCCCAGGACGCGATCGAGGCGGGAGGCCTGGGCCGGTGCGGCGTCGCTGCGCAGGAGTCCCAATTCCATCTTGACGGCGCTGAAGACCTGGGCGGTCTCGTCATGCAGCTCACGGGACAGCCGAAGTCGTTCCTCCTCGTGCTGCGCCACCATGCGCGCGCCCAGCCGCTCCAGTTCCCGCCGCCGCGTCTCCAGGCGCTGGGTGAGCGCCGCGTGCTCAAGGGCTGCTCCGACCTGGTGGCCGAGGGCCAGCAAGAACCGCTGGTCCAAGGCCGTGAAGGGGTCGCGCACCGGGCCGGTCAGCAGAAGTGCACCGCAGACACCGGTGCCCTGAAAGATCGGGAGTGCGGAGGCAAACCGCCGGGTCGCCGGGTCGCCCACCGCCGCCGGGATCTCGCGCGCCATCGCCCCGCCGATTGCCTCGGCGTGGATTCCCTCCGGCTGGCGGCCGGTCCAGTTGCCGGCTGTGCCGGCGCCTCCCGCATACCCTTGGTGACCGGCATCGAGCAGGTACAAGGCCGTCCCGGTCACGCCGGGCAGGGCGAGCGGTCGCTCGAGCAGGATGTTGATCAGGTCGCTGCTGCCCGCCCCCAGGCGGATATCGGCAGAGAGCGCGCTGAGCGCCTCGATGCCCCGGCGCAGGTCGTCCAGCACCACGATCAGGAACCCGGTACCAACCGAGAGTTCGAAGATGATGTCGAGGTAATATCCCCACGGAGCCCAGGCACCCTGCGCCCGGAGGAAGGGATAGTCCAGGTGGTGGAGCCCCCACAGGAGCAGCGCGATACCCACGACGGCCGCGCCCGCGGCACCAACCCGGCGTCGGTAATCGAGGAAGACCAGTCCCGTCCAGATGGATGCGAGGCTGAGGAAGAGCACCATCGGCAGCGCGGCCAGCAGGAAGCTGTCGAGCTGGTAGATCGCGAAATAGCTCCAGCCCAGCGGCAGGAGGAGCATCAGCGCCCAGCGCGGGTTGAGGCTGACGCCGCGCGAGAAGGAGAGCGCGGACCAGAGCAGGGCCAGCGCCGTCCAGCCGGTCAGCACCTGGTGCGCGAACAGCAGCGTACGGTTGGCCGTGAGCAGGAAGAGCAGGATGGCGAGGATCCGCAGGATGTAGGCGGCCCAGGTCACCGTCCACCAGCCGAACCACGCCTTGCGATAACGCTGGTACAGGAATGCGGAGAGTACCGCCAGCGCTGCCGTGATCACGGCCTGCAGCAGCGCCGCATCGAGTTCGAGAGGATCGCTGACCGGCGGCGGCATGGTGACCTGCAGCATCGAAGAAAGGTAATTGCGCTGCTATCTTTCTCCGACCGTGACTCACGACCACAGCAGCAGGATTGACTCGCCCCTGTCGCAGGCGCTGGAGCGCCTCGTGATTGTGCTGCGCGAGACGCCACGCGCAGCAGAAGTGCATGCCGAGCTCGCCGCTGCGGCCGCACGCCTGGCCGCCGCCCTCCGCCGCTCCGAACGGATCGAGGCCGGTGTCGAGGGGTCCAGTATCGCCGAGACCGTCACCCTGCGCGGCCGGTTGCTGGCGCGCGCCGTGGACTGGCTCGAAATCAGCCCGGGCGCGACGGCTGGCGCCATGCTCGACCTTGCCCGCGCGCTGGCCAGCGACACCGCTCCAATACCGGCGGCCGATGGAGTGACGGTCGCGCTCGTGACCCTGCCACGGCCGATGGAGACCGGTCCCGTCCGGGTGGCGGAACCAGGGATTGCCGGGCTGGACGCCGGACTGGGGGACGACGACGCGGGGGACAGCGAACTCCTGCGACTCACCGACGAAGTGCGGACGGCGTCGGTCCAGCGAGACTGGCACGGGGTGCTCCAGCATGCCCAGGCGCTGCTGGATTACGCGGAACTGGATACGGCGGTACGGCGCACCAGGATCATCCAGGCTCGGCGCGCGCTGCCCATGGCCCGGCTCCGCGAGCTGGTCGAGCACGCGCTGCGACACCAGGAAGACCAGCTCGCCACGGGTGACGTCCTGGCGCGCATCGGCCCCGACGGCCATCAGGTCATGGTCGAAGCGGTGGCCGAAAGTGAATCGCTGGCCGCCCGGCGGTTCCTGCACGACCAGCTGGGCCGGACGCCCGAGGCCTTCCCGCTGCTGGTGCCGCTGCTCGAGCGTGGCACCGCGTCGCAGGCCCGGCATGCCGCCGGCATTCTGGCGCGGCTCGCCGATGAGCGCGCCCTTGCACCCCTTGCCTCCGCGCTGTCACACCAGGACGACGCCGTGCGAGCCGAAGTGCTGCGCGCGCTGGCCAGGTTCGATCACCCGACGGCACGGGCCGCGTTGCTGGAGGGGCTCCGTCATCAGAGCTCGAGCACCAGGATCGCGGCGGCACAGGCGGTGGGCAACGCAGGCATGCTCACGCTCGCGCCTTCGGTAATGGGCGTCCTGCGCGAGGAGGCGGACAGTTCCGTGCGGCGGGCGTTGGCCACGGCCGCTGCCCGGTTGGGGACCGTCGAAGCCCTGGAGGAACTGGTGCGGATCGCGGTGGGGCGGAAGCGGCTGTTACGCGGCGGCTTTCCGGTTGAGATGCGGCTCGATGTGGTCGCGGGGCTGGCGGCGGCGGCGACGCCCACTGCCAGGCGAGCACTCGACCGGATCGTGCGCGAGGCGGACCGCGTCGTCCAGCGGGCAGCAGATACCGCGCTGAATGTGAGACGTTAAGACGGGGAAGACGGGAAGATCTATTCCGCCAGACCTTCCCGTCTTCCCGTCTTCCCGTCTTCCCGCCTTCCCGCCTACGGATGGTGCAGCGCGAATCCGCCCACATGCACGTCCAGATTGTGATTGATGCGGAGTCCGACGATGCCGTTGAGGTCGCCGGGAGTCGCATCCATTTCGTAGACGCTGGTCCCGTTGACCAGGAACTTCGCCTTGCCGGGCGTCGTCGCATCGATCTCAAGCTTGTTGGTCGCCTTGCCCGCGGCATCCTGCGACTGCACCGCAGCGTTCGCCACCCAGCCGTCGGAGACGTTTGACGTTTCCGCGCCGTTCCGCTTCTTGATCAGGAACTTGCCGTCGCCCCGGACCAGGAAATAGGTGTATTGCTGGCCCTCACCGCCCAGCGCCTTGCCGCCGAAGAAGAGGCCGTAGCCCTCCGGGTGCGTTGGCGCCTTCGTCTGGGTGAAGGTGGCCACGGTATGGAAGGGCCCATTGGCCTTGTCACTGGCCCGGTACAGGATGGCAGCGGGTCCCATCGTGGCATGGAACCCGTCGCCCATGGTCACGAACTTGACGTTGGCGAGCGGCGCATCCCGGTCGGTGCGGGCGGCCCAGCCCTCGGGAAGGGTGCCGCCTCCCTGGACCTGGTGGTCCGGGTCGGCGTGATCCATGCCCTTCATATCGTGATCCATGCCCTTCATATCGTGATCCATGCCCTTCATATCGTGATCCATGCCCTTCATCTGGGCATGGGCCGAATCGGTTTTGGGTGTGGTGGTGGGCTGCTGCGCCAGGGCAGGGGTGGTGGCAAACAGGGCTGCGGCGGCCATCAGGGTCAACGACTTCATCGGTGTGTCTCCGTAGGGGGTTGAAGGCGGCTCCGGGGCGCGGTATGCTTCTGCCTCGCCCTACCGTTCGGAGCGCCGTCCATGCTGCTGTATTACTTCGGGATGATCTTTGCCATCATTGGCGCCGGCGCCATCCTCTTTGCGCTGCCGTTCGTGAGCGCGGTCATTGGCGGGCTCGTGAACGCCATGATCACGTTCATGGCCGGTCCAATCGTGGACAAGTTTCTCGCCCGCCGCAAGAGCTAGGCGTTCGGCTTCTCGTCCAGCGTGCTGGCCTCCGGCGCCAGCGCGGCCCGGTGCGCTCCTTCAAGATTGATCCGAAAGTTGCCGAGCAGTTCGCGGAGGCCGCGGACCTTGACCTGTTGGCCGCCGCCTCGCCGGGTCAGCATGGCCATGTTGCCGGCCGTGTCCGCCAGCCGGTGCAGTCCCTTCAGCTGGCAGTTGGCCTTGATTTCGTCGAGCATCCGGGCCAGCGAGCGGACCGCGGCCTCATCGGCCTGCTGGATGGCCATGGACTCGATGGTGCGATGAATCCGGTCCAGCTTGGGCGACAGGGTCTTGAAGTATTCGAGCCGCGCCTGTTGTTGGTTCGAGAGCTTGTGGGCCATGCCGGAATGTAAGGGCATGGCCCGGCCCATGCCCGGGCGGACCGGCGTCCCATCGCTGAAACCGGCCCGTCCCAGGGACCGTAGGCGGGTCACATTCGACGATGCACGGGAAGCACCCCTGAGCGGGCATACGCATGAAACTGTCTGACATTTCGATCCGGCGGCCCATCTTCGCGAGCATGATGAGCCTGGCGCTGGTGCTCTTCGGCGTCATCGGCTACCGGCTGCTGCCAGTGCGCGAGTACCCCGACGTCGATCCACCCATCATCTCGGTCTCCACGGTGCTTGCCGGCGCCAATCCGCAGGTGATCGAGTCCGCCATCACCGATCCGCTCGAGGAAGAGCTGAGCACGGTGCCTGGCCTGCGCACCCTGACGAGCAGCAGTGCCGAGCAGGTCAGCAATATCACGCTCGAGTTCAACCTTGAGCGGGACGTGGATGACGCCGCGCAGGATGTCCGCGATCGAGTCTCGCGGGTGCGCGGGCGCCTGCCGCAGGATATCGAGGAACCGGTCATCGCCAAGCAGGAGGCCGACGCCCAGCCCTTCTTCTGGCTGGCACTCTCGGGCGCCAACTATTCGCTCCTGCAGCTCTCGGACATTGCCGACCGCCTGGTGAAGGCGCGCCTGCAAAGCCTGCCGGGCGTGGGTCGGGCCCAGATCGCCGGCGAGCGGCGCTATTCGATGCGGGTCTGGCTCGACCCATCCGCGCTGACGGCCCATGAACTGACGGTGCAGGATGTCGAGGCCGCCATCCAGTCGCGCAACGTGGAAGTGCCGGCCGGCCGTATCGAGAGCCAGCGACGCGAGTTCAGCGTGCGCACGCTGGGCGAACTCAAGAACCCGGACGAGTTCGGCGAGCTCACCGTGGCCAATCAGGGTGGCCAGCTGGTGAAGCTGCGCGATCTGGGCCACGTCGAACTCGGGCCGCAGGATATTCGCAGTGTGCTCCGCTACAACGGCACGTCCGCCGTCGCCATCGGCGTGGTGCGGCAGTCCAAGTCCAACCTGATCGAGGTGGCGGACGAGATCCGGGCGGCCCTGCCGGAGATCCAGGCGCAATTGCCGCCCGGCGTGGACATCATCCCGGCGTTTGACGGCTCGACCTTCGTCCGCCGCTCCATCAGCGAGGCCCAGGAGACGCTGATCATCGCGGCGGTGCTGGTGATCCTGATCATTTTCGTCTTCCTCCGGAACCTGCGCGCCACGATCATTCCCGGGCTCGCCATCCCCGCCTCCATCATCTCCACCTTTGCCGTGATGTATTTCCTGGGCTTCTCCGTCAACAACCTGACGCTGCTCGCCCTGACGCTCGCCATCGGCATCGTGGTGGACGATGCCATCATCGTCCTGGAAAATGCCTATCGGCACCAGGAAGAGCTGGGCGAGTCTCCTGAGGATGCCGCCATCAACGGCACCCGCGAGATCGCGTTTGCCGTCGTCGCCACCACCATTTCCCTGGTGGCCGTCTTCATTCCGCTCGCCTTCCTCAAGGGCAATACCGGACGGCTGTTCAACGAGTTCGGCATCGCAGTGGCGGGCTCGGTGGTCATCTCCGGCTTCGTCGCCTTGACGCTGACGCCCATGCTCTCGGCCAGGATCCTGCGGGTGCCCAGCCGGCACGGCTGGATGTACCAGAAGCTCGAACGCGGTTTTGACCGCTTGGCCTCCGGTTACGGACGCCTGCTGGATCGCGCGCTGCGGCACCGGCTCCTGGTGGTGGTCGGCGCCCTCGGCACCCTGCTGCTGGCCGCCTACTTCTTCTCGTCGCTCAAGCGAGAGTTCATCCCGCCCGAGGACAAGGGCTACTTCGTCATCTTCACCCAGGCGCCCGAGGGCAGCACGATCGACTACACCGACCAGTACCAGCGCCAGGTGGAGACCATCCTGGGGCGAACCAAGGACGTCGAGGGGTACTTCAGCATTATCGGATTCGGCGGGAACGTGGCGGGCGGCATCATCTTTGTCCGCCTCACCGACTGGTCGGTGCGCGACCGCAGGGTGGACGATGTACTGAACGAAGTGCGGCCTCAATTGTTCGGGATCTCGGGCATCATGGCGTTCGCCCAGAATCCACCTGCGTTCGGCTTCGGCAATCCGGTCCAGTTCGTGGTGCAGAATCCCAACTTTGATTCGCTCCGGATCGCGATGGACACGATGGTCACCCGCGCGCGCGCCATTCCCGGGCTGCTCAACGTCAACACCGACCTCCGGGTCAACAAGCCCCAGCTGGAGGTCACCTTTGACCGCGACCGTGCCGAGGATCTTGGCGTGCCGGTTCGCGCGGTGGCGAGCACCTTCCAGACCCTGCTGGGCGGGCGCCGCGTGAGCACCTTCACCCGCGACAACAAGCTGTATGACGTGATCGTCCAGCTGGAAGCCGAGGACCGGGCCACGCCGTCGGACATGAGCGGGCTCTTCGTCCGGGGCGAGCGTGGCGGCCTGGTGCAGATGTCCTCGCTCATCCACAGCAACGAGAACGTCGGCCCGCGCCAGCTCAACCATTTCAACCGGGTGCGCGATTTCACCCTCCAGGCGAGCCTGGCCCCCGGCTTCACGCTCGGTGAGGCCCTCGACTCGCTGAATGCGCTCGCCACCGAAGTGCTGCCGCGAAACAGCTCCGTGGCACTGGCGGGCGAAAGCCGGGAGCTCAACGAAAGCGGGACCTCGCTGTACTTCGCGTTCCTGCTCGCGCTGGTCGTCGTCTTCATGGTGCTCGCGTCGCAGTTCGAGTCGCTGGTGCACCCGTTCACGGTACTCCTTGCAGTGCCACTGGCGGTCACCGGGGCGCTGGTCACGCTGTGGATCGCGGGATCGACGATCAACCTCTACAGTCAGATCGGCATGATCCTGCTGATCGGCCTGGTGACCAAGAACTCGATCCTGCTGGTGGAGTATGCCAACCAGCTCAAGGATCGGGGCATGAGCGGCGCCGACGCGGTGCGTGAGGCAGGCCGGATCCGCCTCCGGCCCATTCTCATGACCAGCGTGGCCACCATCATGGGCGCCATTCCCATCGCCTACGGTCTCGGTGCCGGGTCCATCAGCCGGCGGCCGCTGGGCTACGCCATTGTGGGCGGGCTGCTGTTCTCCACCACACTGACGCTGTTCCTCATCCCGGTGGTGTACGTGTTGTTCGACGGCCTGCGCGAGCGCCGCCGGGTCCGCGCCGGCAGTCCGCGGCCGGCGGCGGAGGTGACCGAATGAGCGGTGGGTTGCTGCTGCTGGCCGCGCTGTCACTGGTCCGGCAGGGGCCGGCCGATACCCTGCCGGTCGTGACGCTGCCACAGGCCATCGAAGAGGCGGCCCGCCTTGACCCCGATTACGTGCGGGCGCTGGGTAACGTCTCGTCGGCGGAATGGGGACGGCGCGCCGCACGCGTCGCGTTCGTGCTGCCCAGTATTTCGGTCAGCACCGACTTCACCCGCTACAGCTCGGCGTTCTTCAATATCGGGACCGGCGCGCTGCAGAACCGCTCGGTGACAGCGCAGGTCAACGCGCAATACGAACTGCTGAGTCTCCGGAAACTGGCCGAATTGTCCCGCTCGAGCGCCGCTGCAGAGCGGGCCGGCGCGGAGGAGCAGCAGGCCCGCTTTGCCGCCGCCATCGTGACGGAGAGCGATTACTACGCCGTGCTCGCGTCGGTCGAGCTGCTGCGCAGCGCGGAAGATCGAGTGAAGCGGGCGGACGAGGGACTGTCGGTGGCGCGCGCGCGGGTGAGCTCAGGCGCGGCGGTCCGGAGCGACTCGCTGCAACTGTACCTGGAACTCACCCGGGCCCGGGTGGACCTGCTGCGCCAGCGCTCGGCCCTGACGGTCGCTCGCCTGGAACTGGGGCGTCGCATCGGGCGGGAGGGCCCGGTGGATGCAGCCCCGCTGGATTCCGCCGCAGTGCCTCCGCTGCCGGTCTCGCTGGACCAGGCCGTGGCGCTTGCGCTCCGTTCGGGACCGCAATGGCGGGCCGCACGCGCCTCGGAGCGGGCCGCCGCTGCAGTGCTGAGGGAGCGCACCAGCGATTTCTTCCCGACCGTGAACCTCACGGCCTCGCACCAGCGCTATGACACCAAGTTCTTTCCCAGTGCGCGCAATGTCAGCGCCGTGACGCTCGGAGTCCGCTGGACGCTCTGGAATGGCGGACAGCGCGAGATCGCGATGGCCGAGGCACGCACCAGCCGTAATGTGGCCCAGGCAGTCCGGGCCGACCTGGAACGGGGAGCGCGGGCGGACGTGACGGAAAGCTTCGAGGCATTCAACACCGCGCGCGCCTCGGTGGATCTTTCGACCACCGCGCGCCTGGTGGCGCAGGAAAACTACCGGGTGCAGGAAAGCCGCTATCGCGCCGGCGCCGCCACGATTCTCGATCTGCTCGATGCACAGGTGGGGCTCACACAGTCGGACGCGGACCTGGTTCAGGCGCGCTATGGTACCCGCCTGGCGCTGGCCGGGCTGGAAGCCATGCTGGGACAGAGACTCTTCACGGGGACCATCGAGTGATCGCCACACGCCAACTGTTCATCCTGTCGCTTGCGCTCTCGGCGTGCGGCAAGGCCGGGGACCCTGCGGTGCGCGGTGCCGGCGCACCGGGCGCCACGCCGCCCATGCCGGTCGAGGTGGCCGCCGCGTTCACCGACACGGTGCTCGACGCCATTTCGGCAACGGGCCAGATCGAGGCGGTGCAGTCCATCGATCTGCGGCCCGACGTCGAAGGGCGGATCACCGCCATCCTGGTTCGCGAGGGCAGTTATGTGGGCCAGGGTACCGGGCTCTTCCGCATCGACGATGCCGAGCTTCGGGCGCAGGCAGATCGGGCCCGCGCCGACCGGGACCTGGCGCGGCAGAACCTCGACCGCACCAAGGAGCTGCTGGCGCAGAATGCCAGTTCGCAGGCCGAACTGGAACGGGCCGAGGCGGCCTTCCGCAGCGCCGCGGCATCGCTGGCGTTGCTGGAAGTGCGCATCAACCGGTCCACCGTGCGCGCGCCCTTTGCCGGCGTCATGGGCCAGCGCTACGTCAGTCTGGGCGATTACGTGACCACTTCCACCCGCCTGGCGTCGCTGCAGACGGTGCATCCCGAGCGGGCCGTCCTGACTGTGCCTGAGCGATATGCGGCCGCGCTCGAGCGCGGCCAGAAGGTGAACTTCCGTGTGGCGGCGCTGCCGGGGCGGCAGTTCACCGGGACAGTAGATTTCGTAGATCCGGTCGTGGCCATGCCGGGTCGCACCATCACCGTGAAGGCACTGGTGCCCAATGGCGATCGGTCGCTGCAGGCCGGCATGTTCATCGAGGCGCGGCTGGCCACCGCGGTGCGCCCGTCGGCGGTGGTGATCCCGGAGGATGCGGTGCTCCCGCTCCAGGGGACCAATTTTGTCTGGGTCGCGAAGGACAACAAGGCGAGCCGCCGCCAGGTCGAGCTCGGCGTGCGCACGCCCGGCTTCGTCGAGGCGCAAAGCGGCATCAACAGCGGCGACATGGTGGTGGTCGGCGGGCAGGAGCGCCTCCAGGAAGGCGCGCCCGTCGCTGCCACGGTGGTGCAGCGCAAGCGGGAGACCGTGGCGGAATAGTGCCCACACGCAGACCGAGCCGGATCGGTGTTCCGGGCGCCGTCAGATGCTTCATCTCGACGGCGCTGCTCATTCCTGCGGCCGTGTCGCCACTGTGGGGCCAGGCGGCCGGGCGGTGGGCCATGCTCCTGGGTGGCGGCGTGCGCGGCATGCTGCGGGCCGAACTTCGGCTGGCCGACCAGCGTGGTACGCTCTGGCTCGAGACCGACTCCGCACCTGTTCCACTCACTGAAGTACATCTCGACGGCGCTACGGTGCGCTTCGCCCTGCCGGGCCGCGACCCCATCACGTTTGCCGGCGAGGTGCAGGGAAGCGTGCTTCACGGCACTGCCCGTGCGGACACGGGCGCACCCCGTCTGTGGACGGCCACCCGGCTGCAGCAGGTCACGGAGTACTATCCCTCACTGCCCCGATTCACCTTGCGCCAGATCATCAGCGGCCGCCGCGACACAGTCTCACACCTGCCGGGCATGTGGGTGGCGGCGGCGCGCGCCCAGGCAGAAGACCTTGGCGGCCGCTACGAGAGGCTGGCGCGCGCGGCCGGGATGACGCCGCTGGCGGGTGCACAGCTCGCCCAGCTGGGACCTCAGCGCGCGCTCGGCCTCGTTGACCGGGCCCGGGCGGCGGCGGCGAGCCGCGCCACGCTGGAGCAGATTCGCCGGCAGATTCCCGGTCCGGAAACACAGGCCGCCTTTGACCGCATCTTCCGGCCCAGGGGCCACTGGCTCGTGGACGTGCACGACGCGGCGCTGGCCTTTGCGCAGGCGGCTTCGCCTGGCGCGGGACTGGCCGACGTGCGGTCGGCACTCACGGCCATCGGATGGTTTCAGGCCGATTCCGCCCTGACTGATGCCGACGTCATGTCGGCGCTGTACCGTCTGCATGGGCTGATGAGCACCGACAGCGCTCAGGTCAATCCGCTGCTCGACGCCATGCGCCGCGCCGATCCCCGGCACGCCACCGCCGCCGTCCTGCTGCTGCACGCCTACGATGCCGCCGACCAGTGGCATGCCTCCGCGCTGCGCTTCCTGCTGGAGGCGCCGTGGATCGGCGCCGCGCCGTCATCCATCGCCGCGCGAATGCGTGCGAGCTGGGGCGACTCGTTGCCGCTCCCGGCGGTCGAGTCGCGTTACTTCGGGTCGCCCCAGGCGGTGCCGCGCTACGGTGTGTCCCGCGCCACTTTTCGGTCGCCTGGTCCGGGCCGACAACTGGTCGGCGCGGCAATGGCTCGCACGACATCACCAGGAGACGCTGCTGGAGACGCTCCGGCTCCTCCCGGCCAGCTTTGCGCCTGACGCGGAACTGGCCACGCCGACCGAACGGTTCCGCCTGACTACCGTGCGGCGGGAAGCGGAATCACGGGACAACGGCTTCCTGGAGCCGCACGAAACCATTGTCGTGGATGATGGCTACATGCCATTGCTGGCGCTGGCCGCGGCGGTCCATGAGTGGCAGCACCTTGCGTTCGAGCGCGAGCGGCGCCGGCGCGATGCCAGCGAGAGCGGGGAAGTGGTGACGCTCCACGGCGGCGATCCATATGTGGCCGAAGGGGTGGCCGAGTGGCGCACCGACGAACTGCTGCGTCCGCTGGCGCCGGCGTTTCCACTGCTGCTCATGGGCGAAGCGGAGAAGCGCATCCGGCTGTCCGCCAGCGGGACGGAGCCGCACGCGCTGGGATATCTGCTGGTCCGCGCGCTGGCCGCGGCCGTCCCTGACGCCGCCCGCCGCCGGCAGCTCCTGCTGCGCGCAGTCGATGATCCGGCGAGTGTACTTTCCGAGGCGACACTGGTCGAAGCCTGGCATGCCCACGCCGCGGCTCCTGACTTGATCTATGGCGGGACCGGCCGCCGCGCGCTCATTCCGGAGACCACTTTTACGGTCGAGGACGGATTTCCGGATCCCGTGGCGGAGCGCGTGCTGGTGGAATGACCATGGCACGCGATGCCAACCCCCGAACCATGACGGACTCTCAGCAAGGATACTGACCATGCCCATCTCATCGGGACATCCCGCTCCTGAATTCTCGCTGCCTTCCGACGAGGGCGCTACCGTGTCCTTGAAGGCGATGCGCGGTTCGCCCGTCGTGCTCTACTTCTATCCCAAGGACGACACCAGCGGGTGCACCACCGAGGCGTGCGAGTTTCGCGATGCCTGGCCGGAGGTCAAGGCCACCGGGGCCCGGCTCTTCGGCGTGTCACCCGACGGCATCCAGTCGCACGAGAAATTCCGCGCCAAGCTCAAGCTGCCGTTCCCGCTGCTGGCCGATGCGGACCACGCCGTGGCTGAGGCCTACGGGGTCTGGGGTGAGAAGTCGATGTACGGCAGGAAGTACACGGGTATCCTCCGGACCACGTTCCTCATCGATGCCGACGGCCGCATTGCCCAGGTGTTCGAGAACGTGAAGCCGGCGGGGCATGCCGCTCAGGTCCTGGCGGCCCTCCATGACATGGCCACCCCGTAAGAATACGGACCAGCGAACGCGAATCGCTTCGCGGCCGGCCGTCGTTATCTTTGGTGCGCTTCGCCCGGGTCTCAGGCGCTCATCCGGGCGGTGCCGTATCCACCTCAGCGCCATGACTCGATACTGCCGTGACTGTTCGCGTCCTGCTGGTCTCATGCCTCTCCTGTCTCGCGGCCTCCGCCTGCTCGCCGGCCCGGTCGGCGCCCGCGGCCGCGGATGTTACCGCGGCGTCGGATTCGACGCTCATCGCTCCCGGCGAGCGGCACTTCGCCAATGTCCGACAGCTAACCTTCGGCGGAAATAACGCGGAAGCGTATTTCTCCAGCGACGGCAAGCAGCTCATCTTCCAGCGGCAGGCGGAGCTCAACACCGGTTGCGACCAGGAATACATCATCAATACCGATGGCACCGGTGAACGCCGGGTGTCCAACGGCAAGGGCCGCACCACCTGCGGCTACTTCTACGATAACGACCACCGCATTCTCTACAGCTCGACCTTTGCCTACTCACCGGCCTGCCCGCCACCGGCCGACTATTCCAACGGGTACGTCTGGCCACTGGGACATTTCGAGATCTACAGCGCTCGCGCCGATGGCAGCGAGTTGACGCCGCTCACCAACAACGGCGCGTACAACGCCGAATCCACCGTGTCGCCGGACGGGAAGCACATCATCTTCACCAGCACCCGTGATGGCGATCTCGAGTTGTACACGATGAACGTGGATGGCACCGACGTGCGCCGGATCACTCACCGGCTGGGCTACGATGGCGGGGCATTCTTCTCGCCCGATAATGCGAAGATCGTGTGGCGGGCGCAGTATCCCGAGACGGCCAGTGACTCGGCCGACTACCGGGCGCTGCTCAAGCAACGATTGGTGCGACCGACCAGGCTGGAGCTGTGGATCGCGAATGCGGATGGGAGCGACCCGCAGCAGCTGACCCATCTGGGCGGCGCCAACTTCGCGCCGTACTTCACGCCCGATGGCCAGCGGGTCGTCTTCGCCTCCAACTACGAGACCCCCAAGGGGCGCAATTTCGATCTCTACCTGGTGAACCTGGACGGGTCCGGGCTCGAGAAGATCACCACCTCGCCCGAGTTCGATGCCTTCCCCATGTTCAGCCCCGACGGCAGGCAGCTGGTCTGGGCCTCCAACCGGAACGAGCAGCAACCGGGCGAGACGAACCTGTTCATTGCGGACTGGGTCGAGTGACGGCGGCACCAGATCGCGACGTCGCGGTGCCACCGGCCCGCGAACGGTCGGCACTGCGGGAATGGACCAAGTCCATCCTCATTGCCGTCGTGATCTGGCTGGTGCTGCGTGCCTTCGTGGTGGAAGCGTTCCGCATTCCGTCGAGCAGCATGGAGAACACCCTGCTCAAGGGTGATTTTCTGTTTGTCAACAAGGCGGTATACGGGCCGGTGCTGCCATTTACCGATATCCACCTGCCCGCCTTTCGCCAGCCTCGGCGCAATGACGTGGTCGTCTTCGACTCCAAGGAGACGCCGGGCATGGCCATCGTGAAGCGGCTGATCGGCGTCCCGGGCGATACGCTTGCCATGCGGGCAGGTCAGCTGTATCGCAACGGTGCGCTGGTGCCGGAACCCTATGCCATCAACGCCGCCCCCGACCGGAGCGAAGCGCCGGCCAGGCGGGCCCAGATGCGCAGCTGGCAGATCCGCCATCTCGCGGGCGTCAGCGCCGCCGATTACCAGCCCGATCTGCATGACTGGGGCCCGGTGGTGGTGCCGCCCGATTCGCTCTTCATGATGGGCGACAATCGCGACGATTCCTATGACAGTCGCTACTGGGGCTTCCTGGCGGAAAAGAAAGTCCGCGGCACCCCGCTCGTGATCTACTACAGCTACAACCCCGACAGCTGGAAAGCCCTGCCGTTCATCACGGACATTCGCTGGGGCCGGCTGCTGCACCGCCCGCAATGACCGCATCCCGGCGCTTCCTGCGCCTGCTCTGGGAATGGACCCGTTCGGTGGGTGGCGCCCTCGTGGTGTTCCTCGTCCTGCGGGCCTTTGTCATCGAGGGTTACCACATTCCCTCCGGGAGCATGGAGCGGACCCTGCTGGTGGGCGACTGGCTCTTCGTGAACAAGGCGCTCTACGGCGCCGAGGTCCCACTGCTTCATGCCCGGCTGCCGGCCGTGCGGGAACCCCGGCGCGGCGATGTCGTCGTGTTCGATTCCAAGAGTGACCCCGACCAGAAGATCGTCAAGCGACTCATCGGGCTGCCGGGCGACACGCTGGAGATGCGTGCGAGTCACCTGATCCGGAATGGCGAGCGAATACCGGAGCCGTACGCCGTGCACACCGACACCACGCTCACCGCCGAGGCCTACCGGGCGGAGATGCGCCAGTGGCAGGTGCACTATCTCCTGGGCGGAAACAGCGAGGCCTACCAGCCCGACCTCCAGAACTGGGGCCCGCTGGTCGTGCCCGCCGGGTCGCTATTCGTGTTGGGAGACAACCGGGAGAATTCGCTCGACAGCCGCTTCTGGGGATTCCTTCCGCGCGAGAACCTTCGCGGTTCGCCCATGATCGTGTACTACAGTTACGATGCGTCGGCCTACGACCCGCTGCCGTTTCTGACGGATATCAGGTGGGGACGGATCTTCGAGCCGATCCGCTGACGCGCTACAACTCCCGACTCCTGGGCGACTCCGGACTCATGGCCGGGCCGGATCCGCGCCGCAGGTACACGGCGCTCCGGCTGCAATTCTGGCAGCTGAGCGTGATCCGGCCGCCCTGGTCTTCCTCGCTGTCACGGGGCGGCGTGCGGATGATGTCCGGAGAATCACAGGATGGACAGACGAGGGCTTTCCGGTCCCGATCGAGCGCGATCAAGATCAGGGCTTCAGGCGCACGATACTCCTTGATGCCCCGGCGTCCCACAGCAAAACCCTTCCGACGGGCGGACTGGCCCATAAGCTGCATCACCCGCCAGCTGTAATTTAGGGCCATGGGGCGGCCCCCGACAATCGCCCTGAGGAGGACACTGCCAATGCGTTCCATTCTGCTGGCTTCCGCGGCGCTGCTCAGTGCAGCCCCGCTGGCGGCGCAGGCGCGCCATCTCGTCCATGTGCGAGGCGACGCGGCCCAGGACGAATACAGCTATGATCCGGCCACGGTGACCGCCAAGCCGGGTGATGCCATTGTCTTCCGGGTGGAAGGCGACGGCAAGCACGCGATTTCATTTGAAAAGAACATTCCCGCGGCTGCGCGCGAGGCACTCAACCGCGGCATGCCGAACCGGGTGGGTGACTTGTCAGGCCCCTTGCTCTCGAAGGGGCAGGAGTACAGGGTCACCCTGCCCAGGAACCTTCCCGCAGGCCGGTACCGCTTCTTCTGCCTGCCGCACCGGGCCTATGACGAAGTGGGCTGGCTGGTGGTGCAGTAGGTTTACGGTCGTCGGTCGTCGGTCGTCGGTCGTCGGTCATCAGGCGTGCATTCGTCTGCGGCCACAGCCACTACCAGCCACCCCGGACATATGTCGCAGGCCCAGCCGCTCGGCAGACTCTCTCGCACCGTCGCCGGCCTCATCGGCATCATCTGGATGGCCGCCGGCCTGGCTGCCATCGGGCTTGGCGCAGTGGCGCGCGAGTGGGGCAGTGTGCTGCTCGGTGTGCTGGCGGTCTACTTCGGCGGCATCTGGTGGCAGGTCGCGCGCACCGGCCGCTACCTCGTGTGGCCCTTTCGGCGACGCCGGTGACTGCGACTCATGACCCATCACCCCGCAGCCCGCGACCAGCGACCCGCGACCCGCGACCCGCGACTCATGACTCATGACCCATCACCCGCGACCCATGATCCATGACCCCTGACCTCAATCGCCGGGAGTTCGTGGCTGCGCTCGGCGCCGTGACAGTGGCCGGGAGCGCGTTGCCCGGCCCGGCGCCCGGGTTGCCTGCCACACGCCTCGTCCTGCTTGGCACTGGCGGCGGTCCCACGCCCAAGCGTCGCCGAGCCGCACCGGCCCAGGTGATCCTCGCCGGCGACTCGGCATACGTGGTGGATTGCGGCAGCGGCGTCGCCCGGCAGCTGGTGCTGGCTGGCGTCCCGATCCTGGCCCTCAAGCATGTCTTCATCACGCATCACCACTCGGACCACAACGCCGACTATGGAAACCTGCTCCTCCTGTCGTGGGCCAGCGGGCTTGTCCGCCCGGTGGATACATGGGGACCCCCTCCGCTGGCACGCATCACCGAGCTCTTCCTGGAGATGAGCCGGCCTGACATCGACGTGCGCATGGTGGATGAGGGCCGCCCGGCGCTGGCGCCTCTGATCCGGGTCCACGAGGTGTCTGAAGCCGGTCTGGTAATGCAGGACGCCAATCTCCGTGTCACTGCCGCGCGAGTGGAACATCCCATGGTCGAGCACGCGTACGCCTATCGGTTCGACGCAGCGGATCGAAGCATCGTCATTTCCGGTGATACCGCGCGCTCAGATGCGCTGGTCAGGCTGGCGGCAGGCGCGGACGTGCTGGTGCATGAGGCGTTCTACCCGCCAGCCGTCGAGGGGATGGTCAAGGGCCGGCTGAATGCCGAACCACTCCGGCGGCATCTGCTGGCGAGTCACACGTCGGCCGAGGATTGTGGCCGGGTCGCGGCAGCGGCGGGGGTGAAGACACTGGTGCTCTCGCATTTTGTCCCGGCCGAAGATCCGCCGGTCAGCGACGCGATGTGGGCTGATGCGGCAGGAAAGCATTTCAAGGGGAAGATCGTCGTAGGGCGGGACCTGATGGAGGTCTGAGGGGAGAGCCGGCGATGTCCTGTGCATCGCCGGTGAGCAGTCAACTCGTACCTGGAATGATGCTGACGGATGGCTCGCGTTGTAAATTGCGACTCGTACAGCCAGACACGTTCCATCCCATATACACGCGGATGGTCATGGCACCCCCTCGCCGGATGCTGCATCCTTTTCAGATGCTGGTACGTGCCCTCCCGGTTGGCTGTTCAAACGGGGATGATGCTGGGACGGATCCGGGCGGAGTTGCATCCATCCGGCTGATATCCGGACACATGCAGGTGGATACAGCAGGTGCGATCTCCGGCCTGGAAAGCCGTATGCGAGTGTCCGGTGGGCTCACACTTCCACAGGTGTTTACGAAGCACAACTTGTATCTGGCATGGCACGAGCCATGACATTGCCTGAGCAGGCCTCGGGCGCTGGCTCCTCAACCGCAACCGCCGCGTCAATGCTGCCGCGGTCGTCGGCGAAGCTCCGGCGGCTGCGGCTGGCAGCGACGATTGGGATCGTGCTCCTGTGCCTCGGCTGCACTGCGAGCTGGAATGCGCTGGTTCGGTATTCCGAGCTTCCCGCAGTCGAGGGCATGACACCCGAAATGGGTGTCTACGCGGAGGTGCTGCGCTACTTTCGGGCCAGCTGGGGTCTGCCCGAAGTGCTGCTCTCAAACCGTCCCCCCCAATCCGACATCTCCACGGTATTCCGCTCCGGTCACGGCGTGGTGCCGGGCCACTGGGCCGATACGCTGCAGCTGGAAGTCCTGACGGCCCTGGCTGACTCCAGCCTGGCGCAATTGGCCCCGCATCCAGCCATCGAGCAGGCGGCAGCACTGGCAAGGATTCCAGTGAGAGAGGGCACTCCGGCTGACGCCATCCGACCTGATCAGCCGAACGAGCCTCGGATCTGGTTTTCTCGTGCTGGATTCAATCGCGACAGCACCGTCGCGGCCATCAACGTGCAATTCTGGTGCGGGTACCTGTGCGGTCATGGTGTCACGCTGCTGCTTGCTCGCCGGCCAGGCAACCAGTGGAAAGTCTGGCATGGATTCCTGCACTGGATTTCCTGATGGCCGCGATACCTGAGATCGAAAGCTGATCGGGCACCGGATTGCTTCGGCCACTGCGCTGCCTCGCACTGACGTGTGAAGCAACCATTTGCGACCCGCGAGCCGCATCTATATTCCTCCATGCCATCCCCACTCCGCCTCGCCTTGGTCGGCGACTACGATCCTGCCGTCACCGCCCACCGCGCCATTCCGGTAGCGCTGCGTCTCGCCGGTGAAGCACTCGACACTCCGCTCCTTTACGAGTGGGTTGACACCACCACACTCGGCTCGGACGCAGAAGGTTCCCTCGCCGGTTACCAAGCCATATGGCTCGTTCCCAACAGTCCCTACGCCAACACGGTCGGTGCGCTGTCGGCCATCCGTTTCGCCCGCGAATCCGGACGTCCGTTTCTCGGCACATGTGCCGGCTTTCAGCACGCCATCATGGAGTACGCGGGCGCCGTCTGGCAGCTCGGACGGTCCCAGGCGGCTCACGCCGAACTCGATCCCGATGCGGTGCACCCGGTCATTGCGCCTCTTGCCTGCTCACTAGTGGAAGAGCAGGGCAGAGTGCGCTTCGCGCCCGGCTCACAGCTGGCCCGGCTGTATCATGCCGGTGAAGCCATTGAGGCCTATCACTGCAACTACGGTCTCAATCCATGGCACGCCCAGCGTCTGGATACCGGCGCGCTACGCGCCACGGCCTGGGACGACGCCGGCGACATCCGCGGTGTCGAACTGGCTGATCATCCATTCTTCGTTGCCACGCTGTTTCAGCCTGAACGGGCGGCGCTGGAGGGTCGAGTACCTGCGGTGGTCCGTGGATTGGTGGAGGCGGCACGCTGTGAGCTATGAGCTGTGCGCGGTGAGCTGTGCGCGGTGAGCTGCGCGCGGTGAGCTGCGCGCTGTGCGCTGTGCGCTGAGAGTATGGTAACTTTCGCGACCGACGACCGACGACCGACGACCGACGACCGACGACCGACGACCGACGACCGACGACCGACGACCGACGACCACCCATCTTGCCCACCTTGCCTGTTCCGCCTACCATCCACTTGACCGTGCCGTTTGTGAGATTCGACTCGAACGACGTGCAATACATACATGCGTATCGCCCAGGTAGCCCCGCTCTATGAAAGCGTGCCGCCCAAGTATTACGGCGGCACCGAACGTATCGTCTCTTACCTCACCGAAGAACTGGTGCGCCAGGGACACGAGGTGACCGTGTTTGCCAGTGGGGATTCGGTCACCACTGCCCGGCTTGTCAGTGGCTGCCCGCGATCGCTCCGGCTGGACAAGGACTGCATTGACCAGATGGCCCACCATCTCGTCATGCTGGAGCAGCTCTACCGGCAGGCGGACGAGTTCGATGTGGTCCATTTTCATCTCGACTATCTGCACTTCCCCTTCTCACGTCGCGAAGGCCTCACCCGGGTGACCACCCTGCACGGGCGACTTGATATTCCGGATCTGGTGCCGCTCTACCGGGAGTTCGTCGATGAGCCGGTGGTGTCGATCTCCACCTCGCAACGGACGCCGATTCCATGGGCCAACTGGCAGGCCACGGTGTACCACGGCCTGCCGGACTCCCTCTACCGGTTTCATCCTGAGCCCGAAGGCTATCTGGCCTTCATCGGCCGGATCTCGCCCGAGAAGCGGGTCGATCGTGCCATCGAGATTGCAAAGCGGGTGGGGATGCCGCTGCGCATCGCCGCCAAGGTGGACCCGGTCGACAAGGACTACTTCACCTCGACCATCGAGCCGCAGCTGGACCACCGGCTCATCGAATTCGTGGGGGAAATTGGCGATGCCCAGAAGGATGAGTTCCTCGGCAACGCTGCGATGCTGTTGTTCCCCATCGACTGGCCGGAACCATTCGGCCTGGCAATGATCGAGGCGCTGGCGTGCGGAACACCTGTGGTCGCCTATCGCCATGGCGCCGTGCCCGAAGTCCTGGAGCAGGGCCGGACCGGCTTCATCGTGGACCACCTGGATGCGGCCGTGGAAGCGGTTCGCCAGCTGTCCCGGCTCAGCCGGCAGGGCTGTCGCGAGGCTTTCGAGGAGCGCTTCACGGCCCAGGAAATGGCCCGGAACTACGTTCGGGTGTATGAGCGTCTCATCCGCCAGCATCCCTCGCCCATGCTGGAGGCCGCCGGCTGATGACCGAGGAAGTCGTTCGCATCAGCGATACGTTCTACATTCTCTCGACTTCGGCCCGTATCGACGATCGCACCCAGGTCCTCAAGCAGGGCGACACGTTCGCCATCTTCGACCGTTACGGCGACATCGAGACGCTCGGCATGGGCGAGTTCGGGCTGTACCACCAGGACACCAGGTTTCTCTCCCGGCTCTCCCTCCGGATCGCGGCCCATCGCCCCCTGCTCCTCAGCTCCACCATCAAGGTGGACAACGCCATCCTGGCCGTGGATCTCATGAATCCCGATCTCTGGAAGGATGGCGAGCTGGTCATCCCCCGAGGGACGCTTCATGTCTTCCGGTCCAAGGTGCTTTGGCAATCGGCCTGCCACGAGCAGCTGCGGCTCCACAACTACGGGCGGACCGAGGCGGATTTCACACTGTCACTCGCGTTCGACGCCGACTTCGTGGACATCTTCGAGGTAAGGGGCGCCGAACGTAAACACCGCGGCCGGCGGCTTCCCGCCGAGGTGACCGATGGGGCGCTGCTGCTCGGCTATGAAGGCCGGGACCATCGGCTGCGCTGTACCCGCATCAGTTTCGACCCGGTTCCCGCCCAGCTCGACCAGACGGGCGCCAGCTTTGACGTCCATCTCGAGCCCGGCGGCGAAGCCCGCCTCCGGTGGGCCATTGCGTGCGAAGTCGAATCGCGGGCCGAAGCCACCCACGAAGTTGCCGTGGGTGGGTCGCCCGGGCCGGGTCACGCCTGGTACGAGGACGCGGCCAGCAAGGCGGTCGATGCGCTCGCCGCCGAGGGCGCCGCGGACCCGAGGGTATCGACCTCGAATGAGCAGTTCAATGAGTGGCTCAGCCGCTCGCTGGCCGACTTGTACATGCTGGAGACGGTGACGGCCTACGGGGAGTACCCCTACGCCGGCGTGCCCTGGTACAGCACGCCATTCGGGCGCGATGGCATCATCACGGCGCTGCAGTATCTCTGGTTCAATCCGGCCATTGCGCACGGCGTCCTGACATATCTCGCTGCCACCCAGGCCGACAAGGAAAGCCCCGCGCAGGATGCCGAGCCCGGGAAGATCCTGCATGAGACGCGCGCCGGCGAGATGGCGCAGCTGGGCGAGGTGCCGTTCTCCCTCTATTACGGCACCGTGGATGCGACGCCACTGTTTGTGGTGCTGGCGGGTGCCTACTTCACGCGCACTGGCGACCGGGCACTGGCGGAGCAGCTCTGGCCCAACGTGGAGCGCGCCCTCAACTGGATCGATGTGTACGGGGACGCCGATGGTGACGGCTTTGTCGAGTATGCCAGTCGCGCGCGCCAGGGCCTGGTGCACCAGGGCTGGAAGGATTCATACGATTCCATCTTCCATGCTGATGGTACGCTGGCCGAGGGACCGATCGCGCTGTGCGAAGTGCAAGGTTACGTCTGGGCTGCCAAGCGTGCCGCGGCCATGCTGGCGACGGCCCTCGGCCAGCCCGACCGCGCCGATGCCCTGACCCGCGAGGCGGAGGCGCTGCGGCAGCGCTTCGAGACGGCATTCTGGTGCGACGAGCTTTCCACCTATGTCATCGCGCTCGATGGCAGAAAGCGGCCGTGCCGGGTACGGACCTCCAATGCGGGCCAATGCCTCTTTACGGGCATTGCAAGTCTCGACCACGCCCAGCGCACCGCGGCCACGCTCACCAGCGAGCGGTCCTTTTCCGGGTGGGGCATCCGTACCGTCTCGGCCACGGAATCGCGCTACAATCCGATGTCCTACCATAACGGCTCCATCTGGCCGCACGACAACTCCCTGATCGCGGCCGGGTTCGCGCGCTACGGGCTGCGTGACCATGCCGCCGCGGTCCTGAGCGGCCTCTTCGATGCAAGCCACTTCTTCGACCTCCGCCGCATGCCGGAACTCTTCTGCGGTTTTCGCCGGCGTCCAGGCGAAAGCCCGACGCACTACCCGGTTGCCTGTTCCCCGCAGGCGTGGGCGTCGGGCGCCGTATGGATGCTGCTCCGGTCCTGCCTGGGACTCCAGGTCCGCGGCGCCGAACGGCAGGTCACATTCTACAAGCCGTTTCTGCCACCCTTCCTGGACGAGGTGCGGATCGAGGAACTCGGGGTGGGCGACGCGAGTGTCGACCTCATCCTCACGCGGTACGGCGATGACGTCGGTATCAACGTGCAGCGCCGGGACGGCGACGTGGCCGTCACGGCCGCGAAGTAAGCCGACCCCGACTCTGGCGCTCCGAAGCCGGAACCGTACCTTCGAGGAACACCCATCACTCCTCCTCGCTCCGGAGCAGACCATGATCCAGCGCATCAGGCGTCTCGATGTTGGCCAGACCGCCAAGGTCCTCGGCGTGCTCTACCTCCTGCTTGGGATCGTCTTTGCGGTGATTTTCGGCCTGTTTGGCATGATGGTCCCGGCCAGCATGCGCACCGAGCCGGGCATGGCGATGTTCGGGGCAAGCTTCGTGATCTTCATGCCCATCATGTACGGCGTCCTCGGTGTGGTCTTCGGGGCCCTGGTGGCAGCGCTGTACAATCTGGTAGCCGGCTGGACCGGCGGTCTGCAGCTGGAGTTCGAGCCGGCAGGCGAGTAAGGCTACCGGGGTGGCGGAATAGACAGACCGGAGCAACCTGACCGTGGAAGGCGCATTCGATGACTCTGCCAGGACTGGCGCCATTTTGCCGGGCTCGGCACCTGTTGCTCGGCGTTGTGCTGGCCCTCCCGCTGTCGGGGTGTGGCGTCTCGGAGACGTGCACGCTCATCGGCTGCCGCTCCGGCCTGATCGTGCGTGTGAGCGCCCTCCCCGGAGACAGTGCCGCGATCACGCTCATTGAGGTGGGTGCCAATTCGATCACCCTGACCTGCAACTCGCCCGATCAGTGTCAGGAGGTCGGAGTGCTATTTGCCGACAGGACCCCGGTCACCGCTACCGTCCTCGTAAGCTCCGGAGACGTCTCAAGGTCGTTCGACGTCGTACCTCAGTATGCATTGCAGCGGCCCAACGGCCCTGGCTGCGAGCCGGAGTGCCGAACCGCAGTGGTAAATCTGGACATGACGCACGCGAGTTCGTGGCAGTAGTAGTACTAACTACTACGCGACATTTCTTGACATCCGTCGCCCGCCCGATACGTTGCTGGCGTTCCAGTGCCCGGCCCACCACGGCCGGAACCATGTCCAGGAGGCTGGGTGGGTACCGAACTTGGCGGTTCGCAGATCTCGTCGCTGATGGAGACTCTGCCCGGCATTGCCCAGGTGCTCCGGAATCCGGTGGCAGACGCCATTGTGCATCTGTCCCGCGCCGCGGCCCGGATGGACGAATTCCGGGTGGCGGACGCCGAAGAGCTGCTGCAGTACGCCGTCCGGCGCAGTCTGCTGGGCGAGAGCGAGGCCGAGCAGGTGATCGAGGAAGTTCGCGCGGCCAACCAGAAGCGGCTGGACCGGAACGCCGCGCACAAGGCACAGGCCAAGTCGGCGTCGTCCAAGCCCAGGAAGAAGCCGGTCCCGGTCAAGAAGCCGGCCAACGTGGTCAAGAAGCGGGTGACGGCGCATCACCCGGTGAAGAAGAAAACGGCGGCGAGGGCCAAGCGGTGACGTGACCCGCAGGGGGTCAGGTCTGAAAATCCCTGATCGCCTCGCTCAGCCGCTGCGCGCCCTGCAGCAGCTCGCTTGCCGCCGAAGCCATCTCTTCCGTACTGGCGCTCTGTTCCTCCGCCGCCGCGGTGACCTCTTCACTCGCGGCGGCGTGGTCATTGGCGCTTTGGGCCACCTGTGCGGTCCGGGTGCCCAGCTCGTCGGCGATCTCCCGGTTCTGCTGGGTTTCGTGTGACACGGCCCGTGCCGCCTCGTGCACCTCTTCCACCGCCCTCGCGATTTCATCGAGGGCATTGGCCGCTGCGTGGGCCACGCCTTCCACGCCGGCCACCTTGGCCGATCCCACTTCCATGGTTCCGGACACCGTGCGAATTTGTCGGCGAATGAACTCGACCGTCTTGGTCACGTTCTCCGCCGCATTCGCGCTGGAGTCGGCCAGTCGGCGCACTTCTTCGGCCACCACGGCAAAGCCGCGGCCATGCTCGCCGGCTCGCGCCGCCTCGATAGCCGCGTTCAGGGCGAGCAGGTTGGTCTGGGACGAGATCTGCTTGATGAGGTCGATGAACTCGGTGATCGCCTCGCTCTCGCGCGCGAGCTCCTGGACCTGCCCCGCGGAGGTCCGGACCACTTCGCGTACATCGAGCAGGGTGCGTCCGGCATTCTCCACGTCGCCGCGATGATCGGCCGCCAGGCTGCGGATACGATCGCCCAGCTGGACCACGCGGTTGGCCGCCTGGGCATTGGCGGCTGACGCTTCGCGCAGGGCCTCGAGCAGTGCCCCCGCCTGATCCATGCCCGTCCGTTGCTGTTCGGCGCTGGTGGCGACCCGGACCATGGCGGTGGAAATCTCGCCGCTCGATGCGGCCAGCTCCTCGCTCATGGCGCTGAAGTCGGTGGCGCTGGAAGATATGGCGTTGGCCTCGCGGGTGACCGAGCCCACCACCTCGCGCAATCGCCCGCCCATGTGGTCCATCGCACGCCCCAGCTGGTCCAGCTCGGTGGGCATTGCGCCCAGCGCCAGGGGCCGCAGGTCGCCGCCGCCGAAGCGGTCGGCAGCGCCGATCAGCCGCCGGAGCGGGTTGTCCACCGCGCGGATGGTCGCAGTCGAGGCGCCCACTCCAATCAGCAGCACCGCCACAAACAGCAGCCAGAGCGCGTTGCGCCGCCGCCCGGCCTGGTCGCGCAGGGCCTGGGCCTGGAGTCGGGCCCGCTCGCCTTGCGAGACCGAGAGCGACGTGACGTCGCTCAGCAACTCTCCGCTGGGCGCCGCAGCTTCGGCCGCAGCGGCACGCGCCTCATCACCACGGCCAAGATCGCTCAGCGCATGAGCAGTGGCGTAGGCCACCTCCGCCTGGGCCTGGGCCGATTCAATGCGGTTGAGCGTGAGCTGGTCTTCGGTCGTGAGTCCGGCCAGGTCGCGGAACTGGCGCTGAAAATCGTAGGCGGAGTCGCCGCTTGCGACGAACTGCCGCAGGAACTCAGGCTCGGGACGGGACAGGTACTGTTCCGCGGCGCGCACTTCCGCTGTGACCGAGCCCACCAGGCCGGTGGAGAGCTGGCTGCCTCGAACTACCGCGTCGAGTTGCTGGTCGGCTGTTCGGCCCAGGGAGACAATCGCATTGACGCCGATCACGGCAATGAGCAGCACCAGCAGGACCAGCAGACCCATGGTGGCGGTGATGCGGCTGCGGAGACTCTGCAGCATGGCTCACTGGCCTCCTGCGAGCCGGAGCGCGCCATTGCGGACCACCGCGACGTACACCTCACGCGTGGGAACGTCACCCAGTGAATCGAAGGCGATCCGCCCGGTCACGCCATCGTAGGGATGCTGGAGGTCCACGCCCATGAGGCCCTCACGAATTCGCGTGCGGCTGGTGCCCACCTTGGCCATGACCCGGGCCAGGATGTGGAGCGCGTCGTACGATGCCGCCGCGGGCTGATTGGGCAGGGGCTCGCCGGGATACTTGGCCTTGTACGCGGCGACGAAGCGCTGGTTTGCCGCCGTCTCCAGCTGCGGCAGATAGGCGAGTGTCTCGTAGACGCCTTCAGCCAGCTGGCCCGCCTGTTCGATACCCTCCAGCCCATCGGCGCCCAGGAGCGGCAGGTCAATGCCGCGCGCATGCGCCTGCCGCAGGATCGCTTCGGCTTCGCTGCGGTTGCCGGCATCCACGATGAACTGGCTGCCGCCCAGCTTCGCCATCCGGTCGAGGTAGACGCCGACATCGGGCGCCGTGCCCAGGTAGGGCGACTCACCCATGAGTTCGCCGCCGCGACGGGTGAATTCGGCCACGAAGCGCTGGCGGACTCCGCGCCCGTAGGGGTCGTTCAGGTACAGGACGGCGCCCCGCACCAGGCCGAGCCGCTCCCGGATCCAGCGAGCCAGCGCCTGGCCATGTTCGTTGTCACTGGGACAGACCCGGAAGATCCATGGACCAGCCCGCGAGACCTCGGGCGCGGATGAGGAGGGCGAGATCGCGACGATCGGATTGGCGCCGCCGTTGTACACCGGAGCCGCGGCGAGCGTGGTGCCGGAGAAGAGGTGCCCGATCACCGCGACCGCATCGCTGGCGTAGAGCGTGTTGGCCACCACCACCGCTGAATCGGCGCTGCCGTAGTCGTTCTGTTCCAGGAGCGTGAGCGGCCGGCCGTTGACTCCGCCGGCCGCGTTGATCTCTTCGATGGCGAGTTCCGCGCCCAGCCGCATCGGGCGACCGACCGGATCGTCAAAGGCGCCTGCGAGGCCCACCGGGATGGGTGCGGCACCACCACAGGCCGCGAGTACAGGCAGCATCGTGGCCAGCACGAGATGGCGAAGCTGGAGCACCGGGTATCTCCGCAGGCGGACCGACAGGTGGGTGCCGCCGTGGATGAAATGGGGGTCAACGCCCACTAGGTTAGGGATGGAGGGGCCAAAAAAAAAGAGGCCGCCCGCTGGGCGGCCTCCCGGAGGGGTTTCGGCTCAGGTGCCGCGCGGTAGTCCCCGGCCCCAGGCGTCCAGTACCCGGCCATCGACCAGGCTCACGGACGCCACCCGCTCATCACCGCCCACCCGCCAGGTCAGGCGCATCATCCGCCCTTGGCGGACCCACTGCATCATCCACTGGGGACCTTGCACCTTGGCGCCCACCCGGCCGTAGGCGTGTTCGAGCGCGTCACGCCAGCCGTCCAGCTGATCGGGTGCGACGTCCGAGCTCAGGGTCAGCACGGCGGTGGCCGAGTCGATGGCGGAGAGCCACACCTTGACGTTGCTCCCGCGCACCGGGTCGGGAACGGTGCCCCGGCACTCGGAGACGCGGTGGTCACGACGTGCACGGTCGCAGTGGAGCGACGAACCTCCGAGCGCTCGCATGCGGGCGGCGACATCGGCCAGCGAGGCGCCGGCGTGGAAGCCGAAGAACTGCAGGGCACTGGTATCTGGTGCAACGGCTTGCGCAGTGGCCGGGCGGATGTCAGCTGTCAGGACAGCGAGGGTGGCGACGCTGAGCACAAGGGCAAGTCGGGTGAGGACGGCACGAAGGTGCATCGGGGCATCCGGGCAAGAGTCGATGGTTGGTACCGCAAGAACAACACCGCGCCGGGCCAGGGGCCCGGCGCGGTGGCAGCGCGCAATGGCGCGGGAATCAGGCCTTTCGGACGTTCGCCGCCTGCAGTCCCTTGGGGCCTTCGACGATGTCGAATTCGACCTCGTCACCTTCGGAGAGGGAGCGGAACCCATCCATGGTGATTGCGGTGTGGTGGACGAAGACGTCCTTGCCGCCTTCCTGCGCGATGAAGCCAAAGCCCTTGGCGTCGTTGAACCACTTTACCGTGCCCTTCGCCATTGCGGAAAACCTCTGCTGTAGGGGGCACATGTGCCCCGGTCAGGCTCCTGGCCCGGGTGGCCAGGCAACAAAAAGACCGATCGGAACGACTATCCGAACGGCCGTCTTGCATGCTGCGATCAGGTGTGACGGAGCTCCTGCAGTTTCATATTCTAAGCTGCCGCCCGATCTGGAACTTGTCAATATCGCGTGGGGCTGGGGTCACCGCTGGCGCCGGAGCACCATCCGGCCATTGCGCACCTCGTGCGCCAGCAGCCAGCGCTTCCGGGGGAGTCCGCCCCCGTAGCCCACCAGTGCGCCCCGGGCGCCAACCACCCGGTGGCAGGGTATCAGGACGGCGAGCTGGTTGGCGCCCACCAGCTGCCCGACCAGGCGGGCATGCAGCCCGGTGACCCGGGCGATATCGCCGTAGGAACAGGTGTCCCCGAAGGGAATCCGGCACAGTTCCCGGTACACCGCAGCCTGGGCCACTGAGAGGCTGAACCAGCGCTCGAGGTAGGCGGGATAGCGGAAGCGCTTGAGGCTGCCGCTGAAGTAGGCGTCGAGCAGCGCCACGGTCCGGGTGCAGGGGCCCGGCGCGGCACGGATATCGGGCGCACCGCCTCGGACCCGGACCTGCCAGTGCAGCCGGCCCGCCCGTCCAGGAAACCCAACGACCAGGGGGCCCTCCGGCCCTTCGACCAGACTCAACGGCCCGATCGGCGACTCGTAGGTGGCGGTTTCAAGAGCAAGAGACACGAATGAAGTGTACTGCAAGACGGCTGGACGGCTAGGCAGGAGGGGCAGGACGGGCAGGACGGGCAAGGTGGGTGCTCGGCCGCTCGACCGTCGACCCGTCGCCCGTCTTCCCGCCTGTCCGACTATCTTCCTCCCATGCCAATCCCATCAACGCTGGTCATCCGCACGTTTGCTGACCGGTCGGAAGGGCTGGCCCACTTCGTCATGCGGGCCGGCGAAGCCCCCCGGCTGCTTGCGTTTGACGATGCCTATGGCTGCCCGATCGACAACGCGCTGTCCGCCCTCGAATGGACCGGCGCCGTCGGCATCCTCCGGGACGAGGACATGCTCCACGCCGCGCGTCTCACCAGCGAGACCGCCGCCGCCGTGATCGAGCGGAAAACGGAGAACGGTGTGCGGTGCTACGTCTATCTCGGCCCCCGCCTGGACGCGCCGCCGATGGACGTGTTCGAGGGCGCAGTGCTCTTCGACGAGCCCGGTGTCAAGGCCGTGGAGTTCAGCCAGCGGGCCCACGCCCTGGCGCACTTCCTGCGAGCAACCTCCGGCGCAGGTGCCCTGGTGGCCATGCTCGGCCGTCGGGCGCCCGAAGTGCGTTATCTCCGCCGCTGGCTCGGCGCAATCCTGGAACATGTCGAGCCACCCTGCGCCATGGTTGGCGGCTGGTTCGCCGTCAGCTCGGCCGGAGTCCTGTTCACCGCCAACGGGGGCGAGCCGTCCTGGCGCTATGTCGAGGTGGGGTCAGAAACATGAAGCTGCTGTTCTCAGCAGGTGCTGCCGTGATGCTTGTCTTCTCTGCTGCCACGACCGCCGTCGCCCAGGCGACGGTCATCCGTCCCGACCGGCGGCTTACTCCGGCCGAAACCGAATTGCGCTCGGCCTTGTACCAGCTTCGCGACTCACTGGCGACCCTGTCCGGCGCGGCCGCGCGGATGGATCGCGATTTTGCCCGCACATCTCCACCCGCCCTGGTCTCACGGGCGCGCCAGGTCCAGCTCGGCTGCGAGGCCGCAGCGCGCAACATTCCTGACCCTGAGGCCAAGGTGCGGTCCCACCCCATGCGGACCGAACTGGAAGCGAAGCAGCAGGCCCAATTGCTCAAGGCCTACACCGAACTTGACCAGGCCCTCACGGCCTGCAGCAAGACCTTTGGTGCGATGGCGAAGCCCGGCGCCGGCGAAGAAGTCCGCGGCTACGGCAATGCCAGAATCCGGTCGCTCAACGTGGAACTCAAGCGCTACGGCCGAGCCGCGGACGACTTCTTCAGCGCCCTGCGGATTCCCAACCGGCCGCTGGGCGCCGGGCCCAACCCTTTCAACAACGGCTGAAATCAGGTCCCCGGCAGCCAGGGAGGGCGGCGTTTGCCGCCCTCCCGTCTTTTGTGGACATGTGTTCATGTGGATACACATGTCCACAGCATGTGGAAAGACCGGCGCAGCCCATGCCGGGACAGTGACTTGCGGGCCCGGCTTCTTCCACATTCAAAGTGAGCTAAACCGAATAAAATCAGGCACTTGCGCGATTCTGACGCAAGTGCAATTATGAGTGCACGCGATTCGTCACGTGTGCGGACTCCGGGTTCGTGCGGCGAGCGATGAGCGGTTCGGCTGGATGTGCGGTGGAGGCAGGCGAACTTCCCAAGGGTATCGTCTGTCGTTGAGACCGAATCACATTCAGTCGGGCTGGCGAGGCCAGTCGCGTGCCTCGTCCACCCCGATCTGGCGCCTCGGGGTGCAGTGTGAACGGCCGATCCGCGACTCGGTCGGACTCGCAGCGCCAGCAGTGATGAACCAGGTGGGATGGCCATCCGGCCTGGGAATCAACGTTGAAGCCCCATCCGTGTCCTCCCGATCGGGAAACCGGCGGCGGCACCAGGGAGAAGAACGGCGGCGCAAGCTCCGCCTTCAGCCTGTCACTGCGAGAAGCGGCCATCCAGCCACGACTGGGTGGCCGTTTCGTTTTGGGGAGATGGGAGCTGAAAGCTGAGAGCTGAAGGCTGAAAGCTGAGAAAGGCTGAGAGCTGAGAGCATTTAGCCCTCAGCTCTCGGCAGCTCCTGCCCATCCCGACCCCAATCAAACCTGCCCCGGTAGGCCCGCCGGCGATCCAGCTGCCAGAGGGTCCGGGTGCTGGTCAGCGCATCCTCGACAAAATTCTCCGGATCAGCGAGCGCGTCTGCCATGCTGGCAGACTTGGCGCTGGCGTTGTCAGCGTAATGCAGGATCTCGGCTTCCAGTGTCATGGGCGGAACCGCGGCGCCGAATTCGAGCCGCCCATGGTGCGAGAGGATCATGTGCTGGATCAGCTCGGCTTCGCCATCGAGGCAGGGCGCCGGCTCGCACGAGCGCAGGGCGCGGTCGAACATGAGTGCGCCCAGTACGACGTGTCCCAGCAGCCGGCCCGCCACGGTGTAGTCGAAGACCCCATCCCAGCGATAGCACTCCAGCTTTCCGATATCGTGCAGCAGTGCGCCGGCCAGCACGAGGTCTTCGTCGCCGCCGGAAACCTTGGCGATGGTGCGGCCGATCGCCGCCACCTCGAGCACATGCTTGAGCAACCCGCCCAGGGCGGCGTGGTGGCCCTTGGGGCTGGCCGGGCATTCCGCAAAACGACGGCGGAAGTCGTGGTCTTCGAAGAAGAGGTCGAGCGTGCGGCGCAACCGTGGGCCTCGCACCGCTGAGCGCCATTCATCCAGCTTGCGCCAGTATACCTCCGGGTTGCCCACCGACGGCATGAGGTCCGCAAGGTCAATCTGACCTGTCGGCAGCACCCGGATGGAGCTGATGCTGAGCTGGCGCTTGCCCCGGTATTCACCCACTTCGCCAATGATCTGCGTCACCAGTCCCTTGCTGATGCCGGCCACCCGCTGCTGGTCCGGACCCCAGAAGGGGGCGGAATCGATCTGACCGGTGGCATTGCCGAGGGTGAGGACAGTGCAATCCTTGTCGCCACCATACGAACGGACCTGGACATCCCATACCAGGAAGGGGTGTTGAATCCGCTCGCCGATGGCGAGGCGTTTCAGGTCGCGAATGGTCATGATTGGCAAAGTTATCGCCCGGTCATGACAACCGATAGCTCGCGCCCGCCAGCCATGCTAATTTGCGGCCATGACCGACGCACAACATGTGCTCCTGCTCGACGGCGACGACATCCGGCGCCGCGCCTTGGCTGCGATGTTCCGCGCCGCAGGGCACGTGACCATTGCCGAAGGCGCCGGGGCGGCGGCCGTGGATGCGCTGGTGGCTGGGCCCGACGCGGCCACGCCCGGCTTTGACGTCCTGGTGCTGGACCTGGCCCTGCCCGGGCTGGATGTCAGCGCCCTGCGGCGCGCGGTGGCGCCGGAAGTGACCACACCGCCGGACTCGCTGGAGAGCGCCGAGCGCCGCCACCTGGTGCGGGTGCTCGAGTACACGGCCGGCAACCGCCGGCAGGCGGCACTGCTGCTCGGCATCTCCCGATCCACCCTGCTCAACAAGATCCGCCGCTACGGCATTGAGCACGCCGGCCGCCGCTGACCAGTGGTCAGTGCACGATGCGCAGCCGGCCCAGGCGCGACAGCACCATGGAGCGCCTGACGCCGTGATACTCCACCGTCCAGGTCCCGTTGGACACGCCGAGGCCAATGGCCGTGGGGGCCACAAGGATGGCGTGGCTGGGCCCGCTGAGGGCCACCTGCCGCGCTGCGGGACCGGCTTCCTGCCAGCGCACCGTGGTGTCTCCCTGCGCTACCAGCACGATGGTGATGCTGTCGGGACGGATTTGCAGTACAGCGACCTGGCTGCTGGTCAGCGCCAGCATCCGGGCCCGCATGTGGGCGCGCGCCAGCCGCTGCACTTCGTTTTCGACCGTGATGGTGGCCAGGGGCCGCTCCAGGTGCGGCACAGTGATGAGCACCATCAGGCCAAGCAGCACGATGACCAGCAGCACTTCAATGAGCGACATGCCCTTGCGCATGCGTCCAACATGGCGGCCCCGGAGGCATCATCGTCATTCTTTCCGTGCGCGCCGGCGCGCGGCCACGCGCGCCACTTGCCCGCATGCGAGTGTGGCGGCATACTAGCAAGCCCGCACTGCACCGTCCCCGTTCCCGGAGCAAGCTGCCGCGTGCTGATTGGCCGTCTCGATTCAGCGATGTATCAGGCAGGTGGCCCGCTCCACGCCGTCTTCCACGCCAACGCGCAGCTCGCCGCGAGCCGCGGTGAGGAACAGCTCCGCTCCACCGCTCTTGGCGCCTATCTCGTCATGCGCCTGGTGGCGCGCACCTTGGCGGAAGGCGAGACGGATGGCACCGCGCTGGAGCTGCAGCGCATCAGCACCACTCACTTCGTTGATGGCCTTCCAACTACCTTGGCGGAGTGCGCCCATCTGCGGCTGCTGCTCACGGCGCTGATGGATGACCCCGATCGAGGACAGCTGCGGCACGCACTCTGGCGCTACGCCGGATGGCTCGAACGGGAAGGCCGGCTCGACATGGCGCTGGAGTCGCTTCGGCTGGCGGCGCGCACCTGGCGCGGAGAGATTCCGCCGCGAGATTTCACCGCCCTGGCGCTGGACGTGGGGCGGGTCAATCGGCAACTGGCCCGGCATGACCTTGCCCAGGACGCGTATGCCGCCGCCGCCGAGGGCGCCGCTGCCACCGGCGACCGGAGCGCACAGTTGCGGGCCAGGCTCGGAACCATCTCGGTCCACCGCCTGCGCGGCGAGATGTCGGGTCTCGATCACGCCCTCCATGCGCTCCTGCAGGAATGTGAGCTGGACCAGTCGCTGGCAGCGCTGCTGCCGCTGGTGCACGCCGACATCGGGGCGCTCTTCAGCAGCCTGGGCCGGCCGGCCGAGGCAGTGCGCGCCATGCTCTGCGCTGCCCGGGCCGCAGCGACTGTTCCCGAACGGCTCCAGATACTCGCCGGGCTCGGCCGCATTCTGCTCGAAATCGGCGCTGGCGACATCGCCCAGTTGTTGCTGCAGCATGTGGCCGCGCACGCCAGCGACCGCTTGCTGCGTGGCTCGGCGGAACTGGAACTGATGGAACTCGCCTCGCTCGATGGGAATCGCGTCGGGTTTGAGCGGCTGCGGGCCGCGCTCGATCGATCGCTCTGGCGATGGCCGGCCGCCATGCAGGCGGATTTTCACTACCGCTCCGGCCTCGGCTTCTCCCGCTTTGCGCAACTGGGCCGCGCCGGCCGCAGTTGGGCGGAAGGGCGCGCGGTCGCGGATCGCCATGGCCTGGAGGAATGGACCGGGTTCTTCCGGCGGGTGGAAGGGTCGCTGGATGGATGCCGCAACGTGACAATTGAACGGCATCGCCCGGCAGGTCTGCGGGTGGACCAGCTGCTCGAAGACGTGCAGGCGCTGCTGGCGGTTGGTACTGCGCGCTCCACTGCGCCGGCGGCGAACCGGCCGTGACAGCGACCTCCATGCAACCAGCGTCGGATCCACTGACGACCCTGCGGGAGTATCGTGCGCTGGCGCCGTGGGGCCTGAGGGATCTCGCGGCGGTGACCGGCGCCATCCTCGATGTGTCGGGCGTGACGCCGATCAACGCCTCGGCCCGCGCGTTGCCGAGCGAGCGCACCATCCGCTTCTATGTCACGCGGCAGCTGGTGGCGCCACCGGAAGGGCGAGGCACGGCGGCAGTGTACACCTATCGCCACCTGCTTCAGGTGCTTGCCATCAAGCTCCGCCAGATGGAAGGTGCCACGCTCGAGGCCATCACGACCGAGCTGGGCCACATGACGGGTGACATGATCGAACGTCGGGTGGCGCAGGTGCTGGGCACGGCGCTGCCCCCGCCGTCGCGATTGCCCCTGCTGCAGACGCCGGGCACCGGTCGCGGCCGAGTGGGCCGCGCAGTACAGGGTTGGATTGCACCTCCGCCCAGCGGCGAAGCGGCACGCGGCGTCGCCTGCCGGCGGATCGCCGTGGCACCCGGCGTCGAGCTGCTGATTGACGAGGAACACCCTGTCGCGCGCCTGCACGGCGGCAGCGAGGCCATCGGTGATGCCGTGCGCCGGGCGCTCACGACACTGATGCCATCACTCTGAACTTCAATCCGGAGCGCACCTGATGGGCGCTGTGATCCTGCTGGTCGTCGTCGTGCTGGTGGTGCTGTGGATGGTGAGCGCCTACAACCGGCTCGTCTCGCTCAGGAATCAGGTGCTGAATGCCTGGAAGCAGATTGACGTGCAGCTCAAGCGGCGGCATGACCTCATTCCCAACCTGGTCAACACCGTGAAGGGCGCCATGGAGTTCGAGCGGGGCACCCTGGAAGCAGTGATCTCGGCTCGGAACCGCGCGGTGGCGGCCACGGGCGTCAAGGAAACGGCGCAGGCAGAAGGAATGCTGACCCAGGCATTGGGCCGGCTCTTTGCCCTGAGCGAGGCCTACCCCGAGCTCAAGACCAACCAGAACATCCTCTCGCTGCAGGAAGAACTCACCAGCACCGAGAACAAGGTGGGGTTTGCCCGCCAGCACTACAATGATGTCGCGACCTCATACAACACGGCGCAGTCCACCTTTCCCACCATGCTGGTCGCCGGCATCGCCAAGGCCTCGCCCGCCGAACTGTGGGAGCTGGAGAACCCGGCCGAGCGGGAAGTGCCGGCGGTGGATCTCGGCGGAGCGGGAAGGCTGAAGGCGGAAGGCTGAGCGCTGTGAGCTATGCGCTATGAGCTATGCGCTATGAGCTTTGATCTAAGCGGCACGAGCGATGAGCTCCCAGCGCACAGCGCATAGCTCACAGCGTCAATGACCGACACCAACTTCCTCGAGCAGCAAGCCCAGAACCGCCGCCGCTCGCAGTGGCTGGTGGCGGGCTTCGTACTCTTTTTTGCCTGGGTAGGCTTCGGCGGTGACATCGCCTTCGGCCTGCTCACCGCGCATGGCCCGCCCGACGCCTATCATCACGTGATCCCGATCATCGGCATCGTCAGCACGCTGCTCGCCATCGGCGTCTGCTGGCATGCCCGGCATGGCGGCGCCGAGCGGGTGTTGTGGGCCGCGGGCGCGTGGGAGATCATCGAGCCGGCCACGCCGGAGCAGAAGCAGTATGTCAACGTGGTCGAGGAAATGGCGATCGCCGCCGGCGTTCCCCGGCCCCGGATCTGGATCGTGCCGGACGAGGATCCCAACGCCTTCGCGACCGGCCTCGATCAGGCGCATGCCAATATCGCGGCGACGGACGGGCTGCTGGAGCTGCTCACGCGCGACGAGCTGCAGGGCGTCGTGGCCCACGAGATGGCGCACATCCAGAATGAGGACACCCGGCTGATGACCCTGCTCGCCGGCATGGTCGGCGCCATTCTCCTCGTCTCCGACGGGAGCCGCCGCTTGTTGCGGGGCGGGCGACTGGGTGGCAGGAAGGGAGGGGGTGGCAAGAGCGGAGCAGCCGGGATGGTGCTGCTCGTGCTCTGGCTCCTGACCCTCATCGTTGCCCCGCTGATCACCCGGATCCTGGCCATGTCGGTGAGCCGGAAACGGGAATACCTGGCCGATGCCACCGGCGCGCAGTTGACGCGCAATCCGCTGGCGCTTGCGTCGGCGCTGGAGAAGCTGGAATCGGCAACACCGGCGACGCGCTCTATCGGGCGGGGAGCTGCGCACCTCTGCATCGTGGACCCGGGTGAACGATCCATCAGTGATGTGGAAGGGCTGGTGGGCGATGTGTTCGCGTCGCACCCGCCGATCAGGCAGCGGATCATACGGCTGAAGGGGATGGGATTTGCGATGGAGAAAGAGGGACGAGAGACGACCGGTGCGGCGTGAGGCCGGCACGCCGCCAGACGCGATGTACGGTCATGTGGTTGATCCCCAGCTGGGCTGCCGCCCGGCGGCCCTCGATGCCACGCTGGCGCGCTTGTACCTGAGCGGGGCCAGCACCCGCGGCGCTCGCTCGCCGCGGAGCCGATCGCGTACCTGTACCTCGATGGCCAGCGGCACCGGGTGCTGGCCGCAGGGCATATGGCCTGGTGCGCGGTGCTGATGGCGCTGGGCGTGCGCGAGACGGGGGAGAAGGTGGTGCTGGCGCTCCGCTTCGGGGGGGGGCGAGCAGACGGCCGCGTGGCAGCAGCTGTTCGAGGATCTCACGACGCGCTGCCTGGTGCACGAGCTGCGGAACCTGGTGGCGTATCTCCCGCGGTCCCTGCGCGCGGCGGTGGTGCGGGACTTCCAGCGGATCACCACGGCAACGAGCGCGGCGGCTGTACACGCGGCGCTCGCGGCGTTTCGCCGGACGTGGGGGCCGAAGTGGAATGCCGTGGTGGTGTCGCTCGACGAGGCGGGGACGGGCCTCACGGCCTTCACCGCGTTTCCGCCCGCGCAGTCGCGCGGCCTGCGCACCACCAACGCGATCGAACGGATCTTCGGTGAGTTCCGGCGCCGCACCAAGACCCAGGGCGCGTTCCCGATCCCGGAGGCGATGCTCACCGTGTTGTGGGGGACGCTGGCGACGGGCGGCATTCGGCTGCGGAAGCTGCACGGCTACAGGACGATGACGGACCAGACGCGGCGGCGCGCGGCGTAACCGGGGAACACCGACCGGATCACCCGAACCAATTTCTACAGCTTGCGGGACACAACCCTTCTCCCTTCACCGCACAAAAACGCAGCTGGAACTCGATCCGCTGGCCGCCATTCACCAAGGCTTGTTTTCGGCTTGGGCTCTTCCATCCACTCCATTGCCCGCGTCTCTTTCCGTACCTAAATACTGGCCGAGTTAACCACTATTCGCTCGGGTTCGGGATGACATGTTTGTCCCACCCGTCACTGTGCAGCTCCCGCTGACCGCCTGAGCCAGCGCGAAGCGCCCAAGGCGTTGCGCGTCGAACCATTCGCCGAGTCCTCCGGGATGGACTGCGCTCCTGACGGACGCTGAACATCACGACTCCCTGATCGTTCAGGTTAAGGTTCACGCTCGTAAGCACGTTCAAGGGTTCCGTTGGGACGGAAGGTGCGATATAGAAAACATGTACTGAGCCGCTGCGCACATCCCGGACTTCAACAGCGTAGTTTCTCAGCGCGTCGCGAAGAAACGCTACCACATCATCAAGCGTGCCCATAGCAAACCAAAGCGCCGCTCGCTGAAGCATGGATTCTGCTGCGACGTGGAAGACCGAACCCGGCGGCAAGGGGATTTCAGTTCGCGGCCAGTGTCCTACGGCGCCGGGCAGCACTGCTAGCCGATCGCCTGACGGAGAAACCGCTTCGGGTGGAGTGGCGCGCGTCAGCGTCTGCAAACCGAGCCCTTTGATGACAACTTGACCCAGAAATACGATCTGATCGAGCCATCCGAAAGCGATTTGCGCGGCTCGTGACCTTATCAGCTGTGGGGCACCCGTGTTCACGACCGCCTCTAAGACGGACGATGGCACTGGAAGTTTACCATTGCCTGGTTCACTCGCCATGCACGACCCGATACAGTGCGGCGATTTGGCTTCCATCCTCCGCCTCGTCGATTCCGTAGACCAGATCATCGCGAATCCATGTGATCAGAAGACTCGCGGGAGCCAAGACCGTTGCTTCATACCTGCCCTGAATGGAATACATCTCCCATCGTGGAGATCCCACATGTCTCGCAGTCAGCTCCGTGACCCCGTTTCGCCGGAGGTCGTCCGCCACGGCGCTTCGTTGAATCCAGGTCCGCTCGCCGCCGTCACTGATGACGCGGGGGTAGAGGGGATAGTGGTCGGCAACGGCAATACTTCCGCGCATTTGGTCCAGCCGCCCAAGGATCTACTGGTCCGGATCCCGACGCTGGTGAGCAGATCCCTCGCGTTGCTCGGGATGACAGACTCTCTCGACGACCGACGACCGACGACCGACGACCGACGACCGACGACCGACGACTACCTGCCCGCCTTGCCCGCCTTGCCGTCTAGCCCATCTCCGCCAGCTGCCGTCCCAGCGCCGCCGGATCGAAGGGCACCCGCACTACCAGGTCCGCGCCGGTCTCCTCTTCCGCCACATCGTCGCCCGCAAAGGCCAGTACGCTGTAGTGACGCTCGCCGGCGGCGGGCAGCCCGGCGTTCGGGGCCTCGCGCGTGGCGGTGAACATCACCAGGGAAATATCGTGGCCTGCGGCGGCCCCGGGGAGTTCCGACATCGTGTGGCAGCGCCGCACGCTCCAGCCGGCCTGCCGCCCCAGCAGCGACGCGATGCGGGCCAGGGCCTCATCGGGCAGGTAGAGCAGCGCGGCCCCGCGCGCCAGCGCGGGCACGCCCGGCGGCGGAGTGGATCCGCCGGAGAGTGCGATCATGCGGAGATCACCGGCATAGGCCGCGCTGCGTGCGTCGCTGAGCGAGCCGATCCTCTTGACGATGTCGCGGATGCGCGCGAGCGCCACGCGGACTTCGTTCAGGCCCTCGCGCTGCGCCGGATTCAATGCGTCGTCGTCGGCGAGCAGCAAATCCACCTCCGCCGAGGCCGCCATGAGCGGGTTGTTGATCTCATGGTGGAGTGTGACCGTCATCTCGCCCATGACTGCCCGGCGTTCGGCCTGCAGCCGCTCCTCCTCCGCCACGCGCAGTGCCCGCTTCAGGGCACGCTCCCGCCGCACCCGCTCCAGCACGTTGGGCAGCAGGTTCGGCAGGGTGCCGTCCTTGACCAGGTAGTCGTCGGCGCCGCGCCGCAGCGATTCCGCCGCCAGTGCCTCATTGCCATGGGCCGTGATCATGACCACGCTGGGTCCGTCCGGCCGGTCGCGCAGCGAGCGCAGGACATTGACGCCGTCCAGATCGGGCAGCTGGTGATCCAGCAGCACCACATCCGCCGCGTCCGCCTGGGCCAGTGCCTTGTCGGCCGTGGTTACATGCGCCACGCTCGAGACGCCGGCATTCCGGAGCACGGCATCCAGCAGCCGGGTGATCGCCGGATCGTCGTCCACGATCAGGACCCGCAATTCATCCACTGGTCGTCACCTCCCGTGCGCCGAAGCCGACGCGGGCAAACTTCTCCCAGCCGGTCTTGCCGCGCCAGGCGTCCCAGAGGCCCCGCAGCCGCCAGTAGACGGTGAGCTGGCGGAAGCCAAGGTTTTCCATGATGGCGTAGGCGAGCAGGATGAAGACGTCGCGCCGGCGCTCGAACGGCAGCAGCCCGCGCTGCAGCCGGTCCGCCAGCCCGATCCGGAACTTCCAGGCGCCGACCAGCACGGCAAAGATATTCACCAGGATGCCGTAGCCGAGCGAGGCAAGCAGGAAGGCCCACGCATAGCTCCGGTTGATGACGTGGAAGCCCAGCAGTTGTTCGGCCAGCAGAAAGAGGATAATGAACACGTAGCCCGAGAACTCGATGATCGGGCCCCAGTACTCGAAGAACCAGAAGCTCGGCAGCGCAAACCAGCCGATCCGGCCGTACTTCTTCCGGAACAGCATTTCCCGATGGTAGAGCAGCGACTCGCGCAGGCCGCGATGCCAGCGGCCCCGCTGCTTGCGCAACGAGGCGAGCGACTCGGGCACCTCGGTCCACGCGACCGGATGTGGCAGGAAGGCGATCCGCTTGTTCTGCAGCTTGTCCCGGAGGAATCGGTGCAGCCGGACAATGATCTCCATGTCCTCGCACACCGCGGTGCGCTGCTCGCCGATGTATTCACGCACCACCCGGCTGTTGACGAAGGGCGTCAGGTAGCCGCCGGCCCGGATGACGATCTCCTTCTCGAACACGGCAAAGACGCCCGACAGGATCAGCACGCTGTCGATCCGGTCGAGCCCGGTGCGCCCGGTGGTGAAGGAGCGGAGGTACTCCACCATCTGGAACCGCGCGAGGTCGTGGGTGGGCAGCCCCACCCGGACCACGCGGCTCTGCTCGATGGTGCAGCCATTCGCGATCGCGACCTGGCCCCCGACGGCGGCCACGCGCGGGTCCTCCTGGACGACCCGCATCAGCTCCTTGAGCGCCCGCGGGTCCAGGATCGAGTCGGCGTCGAGCGAGACGAAGTACGGAGCGGTCGAGGCGTTGATGCCCGCGTTCAGCGCATCGGCCTTGCCGCCATTGGTCTTGTCGATCACGATCACGTGCATGACCGAGGCCGGCAGCGGGATCGTGGCTTCATACAGGGCATGGACCGGCGCCGTGCCGATCGCCTCGCGGTAGGGCAGGTCGGTGCGCCGCAGCTTGAGGGCGGACTTGAGGTGGTCGAGTGTGCCATCGGTCGAGCCGTCGTTGACGATGACCACTTCGAATCGCGGATAGTCGCACTGCACCAGGCTCATGACGCTGTCCACGATCGTCACGTCTTCGTTGAACGCCGGGATGATCATCGTCAGCGGCTTGGTGTAGACGCTGTCATCGATCAGGTCGAGGTCACCCACGAAATGGCCGGCCACCCGTCGCCGCACCACGCGCGCCGACAGGCCGATCAGGAGCAGCTGGTAGCTGTTGTAGACCACAAAGTACGCGAGGAAGAACGGCTGCAGGAACAGCGCGAGGAAGAGGAAACTGTTGACCAGGACGTCCCTCACCGGCACCGCTCCCGCATGGCGCGGACCGCAGCGCGGACCGCCGGCACCGGGTCGGACTCCTCGACTTCCAGGGCCACCTGGTCGCGGACCAGCACCAGCAGCAATGCTGCCGCCTGGCGATGCCGCTCATCGGGCGAGGTGCGGACCGTTTCCCGGAGTTCGTCGAGGTGATTGGAGTCCATCACCGCACCGGCTGCTTCCGCGGGTGCGACATCGCTGGGCAGCATCGTCAGCTCGCCGCGGCTGATGCCGGTGACGGCGGCAGCGGCGCGAACTCGTGGCTCGGGGTCGCCAAGCAGGCGCGGCAGAATGCCCTGGCCCGGGACGGTGCGCAGCAGCATGGCCAGTTCCCGGCGCACGCCGGCGTCAGGATCGTCGGCCAGCGAGTGCAGCGGCACCTCGAAGCCACCCGCCGCAGCCGCGTGGGCGGCCGCCATCCGCACGCTGGTCACCGGGTCGGCCACCAGGCCCTGCAGCACTGACTCGGTGGCGAGTTCAGTGCGGACGGCGATCAGCTTGGCCAGCCCCTCCCGCACGGCAGGCTCAGCGCTTCGCGCCAGCGGCACGATCAATCGCTCCAGCGCCGGATGCGTGATGTAGCGGGCCACCTGGGTGACCACCACGGCCTCGCGGCCGCTGGAGCCCGAGCCCAGCGCAAGGTCCATGAACGCATCCCAGCCCTGTTGCGCCTGGACCGCGACATGACGCAGCACTGACGGATCATCGTCGGCCCGCACGGTGGCCAGGAGGGCGGGAAGGGCATCGCTTGCGGGAAGGTGTTCGAACAGGGCCACCGCGGTGCGGCGGACGGCGAGACTGGGATCGCCCAGCGCGCGCCTCGCCACCACGCCCAGCTGTTCCGCGTCCAGCATCCCGGCCACTGCCTCGAGCGCGGCGGCGCGGACATCGGGACTGGGATCACCTCGTACCACCTGCAGCAGCGTGCTGCGGCTCCGGTCACCCTGAAAGGCGCGGAGGCCTGCCACCACACGGCGGCGCTCCGCCGGATCCAGCACGCTGCGCATGCCCTCGGTCAGTTCCTCTTCCATCTGGGTGCGGGTCAGCGAAGCCAGCGCGCGTAGTTCGAGACTGTGCGACTGCCGCAGCCGCATGCCGAGCAGGCGGAACTCGGCGTCGCTTCGGAGCCGGGCCTGGAGGAATGCGCGCACCGCCGCGTCGTCCTGCATGCTCGCCACCCGGCCCGCGACGCTCTCGTCACCCAGCGCACCGAGGGCCAGCACCGCGGCAGCCCGCACCTCGACCGGTGCCTCCTGGGCACAGGCCCGCAGCAGCTGGCTGCGGGCCGACTCGATGCCCAAGATGCCCGCCGCCAGCGCGGCGCGGGCCCGCACCCCGTCCGACGGATCATGTGCCAGGAGCGCGATGATGCGCTCTGCCTGGGACGTGTCACCGAGCCGGATAGTGGCATTCAGCGCCCCCACCCGGACCGCCTCGTCGGGATCGGCCAGCCCATCGCTGGCCAGCGCCGCCGCCTTGGGGCTCCGGTGCCGTCCGAGACTGGCGATGGACTCTGCCCGCACCGCCGGATCGGGATCGCGGGCCATCTGCACCAGCGCATCATCGGCACCGTCGGAGGCAGCATCGGCCAGGGCGCGAGCGAAGGCCAGGCGGACGCCGGGGCCGGCCTTTTCCGCCACCAGCGCCTGGTGCAGGTCGCCAATGCGACCCGCGTCGAGCGCCGCGATGGCCGCCGTCACCGCGCTCCGTACCTCGGCCGAACCACCGGAGAAGGCCCTGAGCAGCGATGGCACGGCGGCGCGGTCACCCATGCGTCCCAGTGCTTCGGCGGCGGCGGCCCGCACCCGGTCGTCGGAATCAGTGAGCCGCTCAACCAGCGCGGGCGAAAGGCTGTTGAGCCCAGCCGTCGCGGCGGCTTCGGCCGCCGCATGGCGCACCGAGCCGGCCGGATCAGTGAGCAGCCGTGTGAGCTCCGGTGCTGCATCGGTGGCGCCGAGGAGCCCGAGCGCGCGGGCCACCGCGGCCCGCACGCCGATCTCCGGATCGGACACCATGGTCCGCAGGTCCATCGTCACGGCGGCGCCGCCCAGGTCGCCGAGCAGGTGCACTGCCTCGGTGCGCACCGATTCGTCGCTGTCGCCGATGGCGATCAACGCGACGGGCACCGCTTCGCGCTGGCCCAGGGAGCGCAACGTATCGAACGCGGCGGCGCGCACGGTGGGATCGGCATCCTGTGCACCGAGGATCAGCTCGCGTGCGAGGTCGCGCCGGCCGGTTCGCCGGATGGCCGCCACCACGGCGAGCCTGACGGCACGCGAGGGATGGAGCAGCAGCTCGGCGAGGAGCTCGCGAGCGCCGGCCACCGCAAACTTGGTGAGGATCTCGCGTGCCTGCTCGGGCCGATCGTTCTCCTCGATCATCTTGACCGTGCGTGCCGGGACGCCCAGGCGCTCCAGGGCGACCGCGGACCGGATGCGGAGTTCGGGATCGGGATCGTCGAGCGCCACCAGCAGCGGCCCTTCGGCCTGGTCGCCGATCTGCTCCAGTGCCTCGACGCTTCGCATCCGGACCCACCACGCCGGATCGCCAAGCGAACGCACCAGGCGCTCGATTACTTCGGGGTCATCAAATTGCCCCAGCGCGCCGGCGATGCGGGCACGGACAAAGGGTGCGGGGTCGGTAAGCAGATGCTCGAGCAGGTAGGGCGTCGCACGGCGGTCGCCGAGCCGGCCGAGGGCGTAGGCGGCCTTGGCGCGAACTTCATCCTCGAGGTCGCCCAAGGCCCGGATCAGCGCCGGGAAAGCGCGATGAGCACGCACCTCTCCGAGGACACTGGCCGCCCAGGCCCGCGCGTGGTGCCGGCCGCCCTGCTCCAGGAAGTCGATCATCGGCTCGACCACCTGCTCGCCATGCCGGGTGAGAATGTCCGCCACGCGTGGTGCCAGCCAGACTTCGGCATTCCGGAGCGCGTCCACCAGCGGACCGACCGCACGCGGGTCGGCGATCCGCGCCAGTGCGCGCAGCGCGATCTCGCGCACGTCGGCGTCCTCAGCGCGCGTATTCTGCACCGTCTCCAGCAGCGCCGGCACTGCCGATGCGTTGCCTACCCGTCCCAGCAGCTCGGCAGCGAAGGCACGCTCCCGCCACCGGCGGGCCGTGCGCAGGCGTTCGGTGTACTTGTCGATGAGCCCGAGGCGATCATAGGCGTCGAGCAGCCAGGCGGGGCGGTCCTCGACTGAGCGGGCCTGTTCCTCGAGGACCGCTTCGAGCGCTTCCATGTCACGGAGCGCGCCATGCTGATGGATGACCGGTTCGAGGAGCTCGCGCTCGCGAGTGGCGAGGCCCGCCACCAGCTCGCGGTAGGGACCCTTCCGGGCGGCCAGGCGCCGCTCCAGCCGGTTGAGATAGGCGGTGTAGGCGAACCAGACGAGAATGGCGGCGGCGCCCACGACAGCCATCGCCAGCGCGGCGTAGAGAATCAGCTGGAGAAAAGTCATCAGCCGGTCAGCAGGTCGCCGGCGGTCTTGAGGAACTGGGTCACGTCCACCGGCTTGGTCAGGTAGGCGCTCACGCCCACTTCATCAGCCCAGAACCGGTCGGCATCCTGGTCCTTGGACGTGAGCATGAGCACGGGCGTCGTCGCCGTCTCCGGCAGCGCCCGCAACCGGCGGCAGGTCTGGTATCCGTTCATGCGTGGCATGACCACATCGAGCACGATGAGGTCGGGATGGTGCTCGCAGGCCAGCGAAACGCCCGCTTCGCCGTCGGATGCGGCGAAGACGCGGTACCCCGCGGTGGCGAGGCATCGCTGCAACAGTTCGCGTTCGATGACATCGTCATCAATGACAAGCACGAGGTGGCTCATGTCCGGGCCTCAGCCTTCGCCCCGGGGGTGTGGCGATCAGCTCTTCTCTTCGTCGAGGAAGGTGAGCGTGGGACGATGATGGACGACAGTCTCCAGCGCCTTGTGGACCGCGGGATCAATAACCGTGCCGACCAGATCCCGGAGCCGCTCCACCGCCATGTCGGGCGGCATCTTTTCCTGGTAGGGACGGGACGTGGTCAAGGCATCGTAAATCTCGACGGCGCCAATGATGCGGGCGCCGAAGGGGATGGCATCGCCAGCGAGCCGGTCGGGATAGCCATAACCATCGTAGCGTTCGTGGTGGCTGCGAACAAAGACGATGACGTCGTGCAGGTGCATCAGCGGGCTCAGGATCTGGGACCCGACCACCACATGCTGCTTGACGTGATCATACTCCTCATCGGTCAGCGGGCCCTGCTTGTTCAGGATTTCCTCGCGGATGCCGATCTTGCCGATGTCGTGCAGCCGTCCCGCCGTGCGGACCCGCTCGATGGTCTCGTCATCGCAGCCCATCTCGGCCGCGATGGAGGCCGCCATGTCGGCCACCCGGGCCGAGTGACCGCGCAGGTAGGGATCCTTGGCTTCCAGCGCGTTGACCAGCGCCTCAAGCGTGGCGACCGAGATGCGTTCCAGATTCGCGCGCTCGGCCCGCACCTCCGCCGCGCGGACCGCGACCTCTTCCTTGAGCCACCGGGTGATTTCCTGGTCTTCCATCCTGGCGGCGCGCCGGGCCAGGGCGCGCTGGATGGCCCGGCCCAGCACGTCGAGGTCGATCGGCTTGGTGAGATAGTCGAATGCGCCGCGCTGCATGCAGAGCGCGGCGGCCGTGGCATCGTTCACTGCGGTGAGCATGAGGATGGCGGCATTGGGCTCGGCCCGCAGCATCTGCGGCACGAGGTCCATGCCGCTGCCGTCAGGCAGCTTCACGTCCAGCAGGATGCAGGTGACCTTGCTCCGCTGGAGCGCGCTGATGGCTTCCGCCGCGGTACCGGCAGTCATGACTTCGTAGCCCCGACCGGTCAGGAACCGTTTCAGGGCATTCCGGATGGATTCCTCATCGTCTACAACGAGGACGGCGACGGGGCCATCGGCCAGGACCAAGGGAACTCCCCTGAGAGGGAAAACCAGTGCACTAAGGTAGAGAAGCGCGCGCCGGGAGTCGAGGCCGGCACGGCATCATCCGATAAAATCCACTTGCACGCGCTCGGGAATGAGTCCCGCTTCGAAGGCGCGATCCAGCAACTCGCGTACCGCTTGGCGGCCGCGCTCGCCGTAATCCACCGTCCAGTCGTTCACGTACATGCCCACGAAGGTATCGGTCCGTTCATTCCCGATGCCGCGGTTGAACTGCATGGCATGTTCCAATGCCGGGCCGCGGTGGGCAAGGGCGTATTCGATGCTGGCGCGCAGGTCGTGGGCAATCTGCCGGGTGACGGCCTGGCCCAGGTCGCGCCGCACCACGTTGCCACCCAGCGGGAGCGGCAGGCCGGTATCGCGCATCCACCAGGCGCCGAGGTCTTCCCACAGGTGGAGACCATCGTCCGCAAAGGTGAGCTGGCCCTCGTGGATCAGGAGGCCGACCTCCACCTCACCCGCCAGGACGGCCGCCTCGATCTGGTCAAAGGGCACGACCACATGCTCGACGTCCGGCTGGTAGAGCTGGAGAGCGAGAAACGCGGTCGTGAGCGTGCCGGGGACCGCCACCCTCCGCCCGGCCAGCGCCGCCCTCGGATCGGCCGGAGCCGGCGAGGTGGCCACCAGTCGCGGGCCATAACCGTCCCCCATGGACGATCCGGACGCCAGCAGGGCGTAGGTCCGCCACAGGTACGCGTAGGCATGAATGGATACGGCCGACACCTCGAGTTCCCCTCGCAGGGCGCGCCGGTTGAGGGATTCGATGTCGGCAAGCTCGTGCACGTAATCGAGGTCGCCTGTCTCCAGCTTGCCCTCGGCCAGCGCGTAGAACATGAAGGCATCATCGGAGTCGGGGCTATGGGCGACGTGGATGGTCTGGGGCATGTGGCCGAGGGACGAGGGTCGAGGGACGAGGGACGAGGGACCGGAGAGGGAACGCGTGCGTCGCCCCTACCTGCCCTCCGCCTGCTTCCTGAAGTCATCAATCACATTCTTGTGGTCCGCATACTCCGGCCGGTGCGCGGCGCTTTCGGCGGGCCACGCCTTGAGGAACTCGCGATGGGCTCGCTGCAGGGCGGCGGTGTCGCCCTCGAATTCGGCAATTTCGCCCCGGACAGCATAGGCCAGCAGGTAGCCCGGCGTGAGACGGAGCATGGTATCCGCCAGCGCCAGGGCCTCGGGCAGCCGGCCGACCTGGGCGTTGAGGATGGCCGCGTGGTAGCGCTCATCCTGGGTGATGGTGTCGAGCTGGGCATAGGCGCCCAGGGCCATGGGCGTGAAGGTGACCACCGTGCTGCTGTCGCCCTGGGCTGCGGCCTGCATGATGCGGTTGTTGAGCCGGAGGAAGCGCTCCGACGGCGAGAGCTGGCTGATGTCGGGCGCCTTCCCGGTCGGCAGGGTGCCGCCTGGGTCCTGAAACGTCTGGGCCGAACTGGCGTTGCCGGCGTTGGCCATGTCGGGCGCGGCCGCGCCGCCCGGCCCGGCCAGCATCTTCCAGACAATGATGGCCAACAGGGCGACCACCACACCGCCCGCCACCAGCCACGCGCCTCGTTCCGAGCGGCCGCCCACCGGCACGGCCGGCGCCACCCGGCCGGGTGCCGGCGCACCGCACCGGTGGCAGAATCGGGCCTGGGCTGAAAGAGCGGCGCCGCAGGCGCCACAGGTTCGTGGGCCGAGGGCGGTTCCGCAGGCGCTGCAGAACTTGCCCTCGCCCGGCAGGCCGCAGGCAGGGCAGGTGGCGATCGGATCTGGCATAGAGGAGGAATGTAATGAGGGGTCAGGGAATAGGGGTTAGGGGTGCACGGCTCCGGGCCCGCGCGAAAATCCGATCGCAGCACGCCCCAGTCCCCAATCCCCAATCCCTATTCCCCAATCCCTAATCCCCAATCCCTAAATCCACCTTGCACCCTTCTCGATCCGAGCCGACATTACCCGCTCCCATTTCCTGGCCAGCGATGACTGATCTCCGTCCGACCTTTCGCGACTTCCCCAGCACGCTCGCCGGCGCCACCCGGGCCGACGTGCTTGCCCTGATCACCCGGTTCGAGGTGGACTTTCTTCGGTTGCAGTTCAGCGACATCCTGGGCGTCAACAAGAATGTCGAGGTGCCCCGGAGCCGCTTCGACAAGGCCCTGGAAGGCGAGATCATGTTCGATGGCTCGTCCATCGAGGGTTTCGTGCGGATCGAGGAGAGCGACATGCTCCTGAAGCCGGACCTCGCCACCCTCCGGATCCTGCCCTACGAGGATGAGGGTGGCCGGGTAGCCCGGCTGCTGTGCGATATCCACATGCCGGACGACTCGCCATTTGTCGGCTGCCCGCGGCTCACCCTCAAGCGCCAGCTGGAGCGCGCCCGCGCCCTTGGCTTCAGCATGATGGCGGGCTGCGAGGCGGAGTTCTTCCTCTTCGAGCGCGCCGCCGACGGGGCATCCTCCACCGTGACCCATGACGACGCCAGCTACTTCGATCTCGGCCCGGTGGACCAGGGCGAGGAGATCCGACGCGTCATCATTGGCCAGCTGCTCACCATGGGCTTCGAGGTGGAGGCGGCGCACCACGAAGTGGCGCGTGGTCAGCACGAGATCGACTTCCGCTATGCCGACGCCCTGGTCACCGCTGACAACCTGGCCACCTTCAAGTTCATCGTGCGGAACGTCGCCTCCCGCTATGGCTACGTGGCGTCCTTCATGCCCAAGCCGATCGAGGGCATCAACGGCAGCGGCATGCATACCCACCAGTCGCTCTTCCGCACCAGCGGAGCGAACGCCTTCCATGATCCCAAGGCGCCGCACGAGCTGAGCGGCATCGCGCTGCAGTACATCGAGGGCCTGCTGCAGCATGCGCGCGGCTTCTGCGCCATCACCAACCCGCTGGTGAACTCATACAAGCGGCTGGTGCCGGGGTACGAAGCGCCGGTCAACGTCGCATGGTCCATGCGGAATCGCTCGCCCCTGGTGCGGATTCCCGACCGGCGCGGTACCGGCACCCGCTGCGAGCTGCGCATGCCCGACCCGAGCTGCAATCCCTACCTGGCGCTCGCGGTGCAGCTGGCCGCGGGGCTGGATGGCGTCGAGCGGAAGCTGAAGGCCCGGCCGCCGGTCAACCGCAACATCTTCACCATGAGCTACCGCGACCGGCGCAAGTTCCGGATCGACGAACTGCCGCGCGACCTGCATGAGGCCCTCGAGGAGTTCAAGAAGGACAAGGTGGTCACCTCGGCGCTGGGTGAGCATCTCACCGAACGGTTTCTGGAGGCCAAGCGGAAGGAAGTGGAGGACTACCAGCGGCACGTGAGCGGATGGGAAGTGGAGAGGTACTTGGGACGATACTAGATGGGCGAGATGGGCAGGATGGGCGGGATGGGCAGGTGCTCGTGGGCCGTCATTCCCGCGAACGCGGGAATCCATGAGGGCTTACCCGTGGTGAATCAGCATGCCCCTGGTCCTCATGGACCCCCGCTTGCGCGGGGGTGACGATCTTGCGACGTTCGGCCCGCCCATCCCGCCCATCCCGCCCATCCCGCCCATCCCGCCCATCCCGCCCATCCCGCCCATCCCGCCTACCTTCCGTCCCACACCAGCGTCGCATTCCCAATCGGCAGCGGGACCGTGGCGCGGGCGGGAATCCGTCTCGCGTCATCCGTGATCCAGAGTTCCGACGAACGCCCCGCCGCCGCAACCCGGAGATGCAGGCAGCGCACCGATGCGCCGGAGCCGACCTTGACCGTCTCCCTGCCGAGCGCTGAGACGGTGATGGGATTGAACCCGCTGCGGAAGTAGCCATTGAGCGCGCGGGACTGTCCCGGCGCCAGCGACAGGGTGCGGATGTAGTAGAGCAGCGCCAGTTCATCCATGGGCTGGGCCGGCGCCACGAACTCCTGGCTGCTGCCTGCCAGCCGATAGCGCAATGAGTCGGGCAGGATCTGCCATTGCTCGTCGGTCACCCGACCCGCAAGATCCATGTGGCGGTGGAACTGCAGCGAGGCAAAGTCAGCCGACTCGACCCACGAGGTCAGGTCCCAACTCGACTTGAGGCCGGGCGGGCCGCCATTGGCGCTCAGCGTAAAGACGACCGCCCGCTTGCCCCGGACGGCCGCGTTCCGGGCGACGTGAATATCGGCAACGCCGGCAGGGAAGTAGCCGACCTTGGCGTCGTAGTGCAGCGTCTCGCCGACCGCGAAGGGCCAGTCGGCGCGCGCATGCGTCAACGATCCGGCGAGCATGACTGCAATGACTGGAAGAACCCGCACGTGACTGCTCCCATGGCGTGGTGTTTCGATCTGGACGGCACCCTCTATCAGGGTAATGCCGCCATTCCCGGCGCGGCCAGACTCCTCGCGACATTGAGACGCGCCGGTGTTCCATTCCGTTGCGTCTCCAATACCACCAGCCGCTCGCGCCGGCTCCTGGGGGAGCGGCTGGCCCGTTACGGTCTCGACGTCGCTCCGGATGAAATCTTTACTGCCACCCGCGCCGGCGCATCCTGGCTGGCCCGGGCCGGCCTCAACCGGGTTGCACCGTTCGTGCCGGAGGCGGCGCTGGAAGATCTGGGCGATGTCACCCTCGTGGGCGGCACCAGCGGGGCATCCGCGTCCAGCTCGGTGGACGCCATCGTCCTGGGCGACCTGGGCCGCGGGTGGACCCACGAGCTGGTGCAGGAAGCATTTGCCCACCTCATGGCAGGCGCGCGCTTCGTGGCGCTCTCCCGTGACCGCTACTGGCATGATGGCGCCGGCCTCGTCATGGATTGCGGCGGCTACGTGGCGGCGCTCGAGTATGCCACCGGACAGGAGGCGGTGCTGGCCGGCAAGCCCAGTGCTGAATTCTATCACCAGGTACTGGCGTCGTTCGGCCCCGGCATCCCGGCGGCGCGGGTCACCATGGTGGGCGATGATGTCCGCTCCGACGTGGCCGGCGCCCAGGCCGCGGGCATGCGCGGCTGGCTGGTGGAGACCGGGAAGTTCAACCGGGAGGCGCTGGCCAGCAGCGGCGTCACGCCGGATCGGATCGTGCGGAGTGTCGCCGAGGTGACGGGAACAGCAGTATGATTGTCGGATGACGACTCCGCCTCCCGACATTCCGCCTCCGGCGCCGGAACCAGCCGGCGAACCGGTGCCACCGCCCCCCGATGAGAAGGCCACCCGGCGACGTCGACTGCGCCGCAAGCTGGAGCTGGGCTGGCTCAGCGTGCTGCTCTTCCTGGTACTCGGCTTTGCGCTGTACACCACCATCATGGCCAACTACGCCTACTCGACCGGCAGCAAGGCCGGTTACCTGCAGGTCTTCGAGGACCGTGGCTGGCTCTGCAAGACCCACGAGGGCGAGTTGCTGATCACCTCGGCGCCCGGTGTGCCGACGGAAACCTGGCGCTTCAGCGTGCGCGACAAGGATCTGCTGGCAGCACTCCGGCCCGCGGTGGGGAAGCGGGTGCTGGTGTTCTACGAAGAGCATCGAGGCCTGCCGACCAGCTGCTTCGGGGCCACCAATTTCTTCGTGGATAGCGTGGTGGTGGCGCCGTAGGGGTCGAGAGGTCGCGAGTCGCGGGTCGTCGGTCGTCGGTCGTCGGTCGTCGTCATTGCGAGGAGGGGCCATCGGGCCCCCTACGGGGCCCGCAATGGCCCCTCGTCGCAATATGAACTACTATGCCGACGACCGACGACCGACGACCGACGACTGATGACCGACGACTGACAACCGACGACTGACGACCGACGACCAATAACGCCCGCTGGCGTCCCTGCCCGGCGGGCTGTATGTTGTCCCCGAGGTTCGGTTTTTCTTCGGGGTCATCATGTCGCTCGCTGAACTGCGCCAGGAACTCGCCCAGGTCGTTCCCCCACCGGCCAAGCCGGAGGGGGTGGCCACCGGGCTGGCCCTGCTGGACCGGGCCCTGGGTGGCGCCCTGCCCAAGGGGCTGATCACCGAGATCACCGGCCCGGCCGGTTCCGGCCGCACCACGCTGCTGCGTCGCTTGGTTGAGGGAGCCATCCGCCAGGAACTGCTGGTGGCCTATATCGACGCTGAGCGCACCCTCAACCCGCGGGACTGGGCGCACCTGGCCCGCCGGGCGGATGATGATGGCCTCTGGGTCATCCGCCCACCCGACCCTGCCCGCGCCGCCTGGTGCAGCGAACTGCTGCTCCGAAGTGGCGCCTTTCCCATCGTGATCCTGGACGGCGGACCTGTCCTGCCGCATGCCATCACCGTCCGGCTTGCCAGCATTGCGCGCGAGCATGATGCAGTGCTCATCCTGAGCCGGGCCAGGAATGACGGTCCCGCCCGGGGCGTGACCGTGGCGGTGCGCGGGCGGGCGGCCCACACCGTGGAGGTGCAGCGTGAGATCGTCATGGCGCGTCGCCTGTGTGCGCATCCCGAGGTTCCCGATCGGCGCGGTGTGGAGCGCCGACGTCACGCACCTTCCTGGTACGGACGCGTGGGATGATGCGCACCGGGCCCTGAGCGATGGGCTACGCGTACGCATGGTTTCTTCGGCCGCACGCCTGGCCGGTGTCGAACCCGGCATGACGCTGAGCGCCGCCCGGGCCGCAGTCGAGACGCTCGACGTCCGCCCTTGGGACGACCGTGCCATCACTCGCGCCGTCACCATGGTCACGGCCCAGCTGGTGGGCCTGAGCCCGCAGGTGACGGCCGCCACCGGTGCGCCCGGCGTCTGGTGGATCGGCGCCGGCGGGTTCGAGAAGCTGGGTGGCGAACGCGCCCTGCTCAAGCGGTTGCTCGCGCTGGCGCAGAAATACCATCCGCGCTCGCGGGTGGCTTCGGCCGATACCTGCATCGCGGCCCATGTGGCCACGATGCTCCGCTGGCCCAATGGTCGCTCGGCGCACCTGGTGCCGCCGGGCGGATCGGCACGCCTGCTGCGCCGGGCGCCACTCACGCTGATCCCCATGGACGACGAACTCCGTGCCTCACTCCCGGCACTGGGAATCGTTACCGCGGGAGCCCTGGCGGCGCTCCCTGTCAGCGAGATCGAACGTCGCTGGGGTGACGACGGTCTTCGCGCCTGGCGGCTTGCGCGCGGCGAGGACGAGCGTCGGCCGGTGCTCGCCGCCATCGCGGCGGCCGCGGCCGTCACCGTGGAACTGCCCGATCCGGTCACGACGCTCGAGCCGGTACTCTTTCTGCTCACGCCCGCACTGGAGCGGCTGGTGCGCGACTCCGCCCTGAAGGGCGAGGCGATTGCCGCCGTGGTCCTGACGCTGACGCTCGACCGGGCACCGCCGCATGACCTGCTGGTGGCGCTGGCCCGGCCGGTGGCGCGGGCCGCACCACTCTTCGATCAGTGCCGGGCAGCGCTGGAAACGTGCAGCCTCGCCGCCGCGGTGCGCGCGCTCGCCATCACCGTGCGCGAGGCAGTGCCGCTGCCCGATGAACAGGGCGACCTGCTGCGTCCCACGTGGAAGGATCCCACGGCCATGGAAGGCGTCTTCGCACGGCTGCGCGCCGGGCTCGGGGCCGGCGCGGTGGTGCGACCCCTGTTGATGGACCGGGGGCATCGCGTCGAGGATCGCGCCATGTGGGCTGACCGGCCTGCCACCGTGGAAGTCCCGGCACCAGGAGCTGGCGCCGCTTCCACCCGGCTGCTGACGCCGCCCGTACCGGTGGCGGTGCGGCGCCGGCACGGGCGTCCCGCTGCTATCCGCTGGGAAGGACGTCGCTGGGTCGTGACCCATGCCATCGGCCCCGAGCATCTGGCCGGTGCGTGGTGGAGCCAGCCCTATGAGCGCGAATACTGGTACTGCGACACTCCCCGTGGCTCGCTGCTCGTGTATCACGCCCGCGGGACAGGGCGGTGGTGGGTGGAGGGGTGGGGGGACTGATGGAGAGTCGTCGGTCGTCGGTCGTCGGTCATCGGCCAATGAGGTGTGCCACTCGGACCGAAGCTCAGCCAAGCTCCAGCCTCTTCGGCCGCTCCGCGACCTCAGAGCGACAGTGCAGTTGACGACCGATGACCGACGACCGACGACTATGTACACAGAACTCCACACCCACTCCTGCTTCTCGCTGCTCGATGGCGCGTCCACGCCCGGGCGATTGGTGGAGACTGCCAGGGCGCTGGGATACCGGGCGCTGGCGCTCACCGACCACAATGAGATGGGCGGGGCGGTGCAGTTTGCCGAGGCGGCGCGCGAGGCGGGTCTTGGCGGCATCCTTGGTACCGAACTGACCGTGCTGTGGAAGGATGAGCTCACCCATCTCACCCTGCTCGCCGAGTCGCAGGAGGGCTACGCCAACCTTTGCCAGCTGATCACGAAGAGCCGGATGGAGATGCCGAGGGGCGAGCCGGCGGTCACGCTCGAGCATCTGGCACAGCATGCGCCGGGAATCTTTGCGCTCACCGGCTGCCTCCGGGGCCGGGTGCCGGCGCTGGTCGCCCGGGGCGAAGAAGCGGCGGCGCGGGCCGCGGCCGGGCAGCTGATGGAGATGTTCGGCCGGCGGCTCGCCATCGAATGCTGGGACCACGGCCTGGAAGAGGAGCGCGTCGTGTTTCCCGCGCTCCGCCGCATCGCGCGGTCCCTTGATGTCCCGTGGGTGGTCACCAACGACGTGCACTATGCCCATCCCGACGAGTGGCGCACCCACGATGTGCTCACGGCGCTGCGTCACCGGCAGACACTCGAGGAGATGGGGAGCAGGCTGCGGCCCAGCGGCGAGTGGTACCTCAAGCATCCGGCCCAGCAGGCCCGGCGCTGGCAGCATGACATGGATGGCTTGCGTGCGAGCGTCGAGATTGCCGAGCGCTGCGCCTTCCGTCTGGAGCAGCTCACGCCGGCGATGCCCGACTTTCCGCTGCCGCCCGGTGTCACTGCCGATGAATATCTCGCGCGCCTGGTGGCGCAGGGCGCACGCGAGCGCTGGGGCCATGCCATTACGGATGCGCACCGTCGCCAGCTGGTGCATGAACTCGCCATGATCAAGCGGCTCGACTTTGCCGGCTATTTCCTCATCGTCTGGGACATCGTGCGCTTTGCACGGCGAGAGGGAATCCTCTGCCAGGGCCGGGGCTCCGCCGCCAATTCGGCGGTCTGCTACTGCCTCGGCATTACCGCCATTGATCCCGTCGCCATGGAGCTGCTGTTCGAGCGCTTCCTGAGCGATGACCGCCGGGAAGCGCCCGACATTGACCTCGACTTTGCCCATCAGGAACGCGAGCGCGTCATCCAGTACGTATACCAGCGCTATGGCCGGGACCACGCCGCCATGGTGTGCGAGCAGATCACCTGGCGCGGCCGCAGCGCCATACGGGACGCGGCACGCGTGCTGGGGTATTCGGCGGAAGAAGGGGAGGCGATGGCGGAGATGGGGCTGGATGGGCAAGATGGGCGGGATGGGCAGGAGACGCATAGCGCACAGCGCACAGCGCTCAGCGTCGACCATCGCGGCCTCCCTCCACGGCCTGCCCCGCCATCGCTCCATTCATGTGGGCGGGTTTGTGCTCACTCGCGAGCCGCTGGCCACCGTGGTCCCGATCGAGCCCGCCTCCATGCCGGAGCGCACCGTGATCCAGTGGGAAAAGGATGACCTCGATCCGGTCGGCCTGGTCAAGATCGACCTGCTGGGCCTCGGCATGCTCACCGCGCTGCAGGAGTGCTTTCACACCATCCGGCGCACCCGCGGCGTCTCGCTCGACCTCGCCACCATTCCGCATGGCGACATGGCGGTCTATGACGACCTGTGCCGAGCCGACACGGTGGGCGTCTTCCAGGTGGAGAGCCGGGCGCAGATGAACACCCTGCCGCGACTCAAGCCGCGCTGCTTCTACGATCTCGTGGTGGAAGTGGCGCTGATTCGCCCCGGGCCCATTCAGGGCGACATGGTGCATCCCTACCTGCGGCGCCGAGCGGGGACCGAGGCGGTGACCTATCCCCATCCCGCGCTCGAGCCGATCCTCAAGCGTACGCTGGGGGTGCCGCTCTTTCAGGAGCAGGGCATGCAGGTGGCCATCACCGCCGCCGGCTTCACGCCCGGCGAGGCCGACACGCTGCGCCGTGCCATGGGACACAAGCGCTCGCGCGAGCGGATGGCCGCCATCTGCGAAAAGCTGATCGCGGGGATGAAGCGCAACGGCATTCCAGAAGAGACGGCGCAGAAGATCTTCAGCCAGATCAATGCCTTTGCCGATTACGGCTTTCCCGAGAGCCATGCCGCCAGCTTTGCCATCCTGGTCTATGCCTCGGCCTACCTCAGGCACTACTACGCGCCGGAATATCTCGCCGCCATGCTCAATGCCCAGCCCATGGGGTTCTACTCGACAGGCACGCTCACGGAAGATGCCCGGCGGCATGGCGTCGAAGTGCGCGGTGTGGATCTGACGTGCTCGGTGTGGGACTGCACCATGGAATCAGGAGATCGGGGGCCGGCGGTGCGGCTCGGGCTCCGCACCGTGCGCGGCCTGGGTGCGCGTGCGCGGGAGGTGCTCGAGGCGGGCGCGGCGAACCATGCCTATGCCACGGTGCACGATGTGGTGCAGGCCGGATTTGACCGTCGCACGCTCCGCGCCCTGGCGGAGGCGGGCGCCTTCGACGGCATGTTTCCCGATACCCCTGCCCGCCGGCGCCGGCGCACGGCGCTTTGGGCGGTGCTCGCCGCCGAGCGTGGCGAGGCGGGTCCGCTGGCGCCGCCTGCGGCATCGGCCGCAACGGTGCCATTGCCGGCAATGACCGGCGTGGAACTCACGGAAGCCGACTATCGGATGACTGGACTCTCGCTCGCGGGTCATCCCATGAGCCACCTGCGCGACTGGCTCCGGCGGAATGGGATTCCCTCGGCGGCGGAGGTACTCGAGGTCGCGGGTCGCGAGTCGCGAGTCGCGAGTCTCGTGTCTCGTGTCTCGCAGCCCGCGACCCGAGACCCGAGACCCGTGTCCATTGTCGTCGCCGGCCTCGTCATCTGCCGCCAGCGGCCCCACACCGCCCATGGGTTCGTGTTCGTCACCCTGGAGGACGAGACCGGCATGCTCAACGTGGTGATCCCGCCCACGGTGTTCGAGCGGCAACGGCTGTTGATTGCCAGGACGCCCCTGCTCATGGTGCGGGGGGAGCTGCAGGTCGAAGGACTGGTTGTCAACGTGAAGGCAGCGGAATGCGAGGCGATTGATGCCAAAGCGGGCCGGCACGCGAAAAGCCATGACTTCCACTGAACCGGACCAGCATGATCCGGGCATCGAGGAAGCCACGCGCCGCGCCGAGACGCTGGCGGACGTCGACGCCGCGGCGATGACCATCGGGAAGGCCGAAGTGCGGATCGGTACGGCGGGATGGACCGACCCCACGCTCACCAGGCGTGGCGTGTTCTATCCGGCGGGTGCGGACAGCGCCGAAGACCGGCTGCGCTACTATGCCAGCCGGTTCTCGATGGTGGAGGTGGACTCCACCTATTACGCCTTGCCGGTGCCGCAGATGGCCGAGCGCTGGGTCGAGCGCACGCCGGAGGATTTCGTCTTCGACGTGAAGGCGCACGCGCTCATGACGGGCCATCCCACCGATCCGCACCGGCTCCCGGCGGCGCTGCGGGAGCAGCTCGGTGGAAGCGCCGATGCGCACCGGGTGTATCCCAAGGACCTGCCGGACGTGCTGCTGGACCAGGTCTGGGAATATTTCCGCGACGCGTTGCGGCCACTGCATGAGGCGGGCAAGCTGGGATCGGTGCTGATGCAGTATCCGCCCTGGTTCCTGCCCTCCAAGCAGAGCGTGGCACGGGTGCTTGAGGCCCAAAAACGGCTGGCGCCGCTGGCGATTGCGGTCGAGCTCAGGAATGCGCGCTGGTTCAGCGAGAAGGTGGGGCCGCGCACGCTGGAATGGTGCGCCGAGCACGATGTGCCGCTTGTGATGGTGGACGAGCCGCAGGGTACTCCGCACAGCGTCCCGCGCCGGGTCGCGGTGACGTCATCCGCGCTGGCCATCCTGCGGCTGCATGGGCGGAAAGAGGAGACGTGGGCCCGCCGGGGCGCGAGCGTGGGAGAGAAATATCGGTATCTCTACGACCGGGACGAGCTCCGATCACTGGTGCCCGACGTCGAGGACGCCGGTCGCGAGGCTCGGCGCATGCACATCATCTTCAATAATTGTTACGGGAATTACGGAACCACGAATGCGCTGGAGATGTGGAAGGAGCTGAGCGCTGAGCGCTCGGCGCGCGGCGGTTGACGTACTCATCACATCGTGCGCTTCGCTGCGGTCTGCTTGCCGCGCCGCCACAGGGCGAAGCCCAGGTACGATGTGAGCAGGAACACCACCAATCCCAATGGGGCAGCGGCGGACAACACGCCGATCCCCATGAGCATTCCCAGCGCGACGAGCGCACTGAGCAGGCAGAACGCCACCCCAGCGGATGCGAGCCCGCGTGAAACGACGCCCGTGGACGTCGCCTCCGTGGCGAATGCGCCGGCGAACCCCAGAAATACGATCGCGTTGCCCACGTTGAAGAGGAACGTGGCGATTCCATTCAGCGCCGCAAACAGGCCCGGCTCGGTGTCATACGCCGTGGCGGCGCCCCGGTAGCCACCAAGCATGAACGCGTACATCAGCGACAGGAGCATGGCGCCGACGCCGACGGTGGTCCAGGCAAGCCCAGGCGACAGCGACGACCGGGCGGTCGATTGACGATTGTGCAAGACGAACCCAGCGATGGCGATAAGCAGCGCCGCGACCATCTCCACGAGCCACAGAACCTGGGCCAGACGCCAGCGTGCCTGCAGGTGCGATACGCGGTCCGCCAGCGTCACTGCCCCACCTGCGCCGGTGCCGTCGGGCTGCCCATAGAGGACCACGTAGGCAACGACCGTCACGGCGTAGCAAAGCGTGCCGGCAGCGAGCATTGCACCGCCGGCGCGTGACATCTCCGACTGGGAGTCATGGGTCGGATGTTGCATTATCGTCCTCAGTGCGCCTGACGTCACGACCCGCTATGCGGCCAATGCTCCGAAGCGGAGCCCATGTCCAGTCTACCGATCGGGGTCGATCTCGCCAAGGCCGTCCTGGAGGTCGCCCGCTCACGGGAGTCCAGCTGTGCGGGTGAGACGGCAAACCGCGTTACTGCGCGGGTGGGAGCTCGTCAGTCCACTGCTGTGTGAAGCGGTAACGGTACGAGAAGCCTTCGCTGCTCTCGCGCCACCCCCGGACCAGGATGAGCCGGACCGTCTTACCGGGCTTGATCGTCGGGCCCTTATCCCGCTTGCCACAGATCCCCCCGGCCAACTTGATGCAATCGTAGATCTCCCACGAGGTGATCGTGATGCTTCGGGCGGGGGATAGGTTCTTGACATAGATGCCCTGTTCACCGCCGGCACCGTCCTCGGCCGCCCAGAATGCGAGGAACTTCCCCGAGGCAGTGACCGGCGTCAGCACGGTGCTGTCCAAGGTCGGCACCCCTTGTCCGGCGACCAGGCGGGCTGTGGAGACCGCGACTGCGATGGCGAGCGGCAGTGCGCGCATGCGGGGATGGCATCTGGGCATCGATCCAGGCCTTTCCAGTGTGAGACCACCCGCCATGGGCACGCAAGGAGCCATGGCGAGTTTTCTTGTTGCCGCTGATGACCGGCGCTTCAGCGGCGGGCCCTGTACCCGGCGCCAAACAATGTTCCGCTTCAGCCGCAGGGACACCAGTAGAGGCGGGACCCACGGCCGGCGAGTGGCCCGTCCGCTGCGAGCGCGGGTGAGACGGTCACTTGATGCGCACTGCGCAGAAATAGGCCAGTGTCGTCGGCACAACAGCGCCCCGGTATACCAGCCGCGAAAGCCGCGAGTCGTGGCCTCGATCACATCGTACGACTCGCCGTCCTGTCCCAAGACGCCTGTGATCGGTGCCGTCTCGGGAGCAGACGTGCCCAGGGAGCTGAGTCGACCTCGAATGACGATACCGCGCGTGAAGACACCGTCGTTAGCGGCCATTCTTCTTGACTCTGCAGGCGTGGCGCGCCGTACCTCCAGCCGATATCGTGTAAGCCGATCCGCCATGCCTGGCATCAGCTGTGCCTCCGTCAGCATGAACTGACCCGTGGCGAGCGCAACCGGTACAGGAGTGCTGGATGTGGGTGGGATGTATAGTACGCCTGACTAGGCACCCCCGCCAAAGGCGCGCTGCGCGATGTTGGCTGTATCCCACTCGGCGTGCCACGATATTACTGGTTCCGAGTCCACCGGAGTGCATGCCCGCGGGACCTGAATGCCGCCGGCCGACTCTCGGGCGCTGCTCAGCGTCAGGTAGACCGTACAGGCCACTGTCAAAAAGAGACGATAGCTCGGCATCGAGTACCCATGTGAACGGTCTACCGCCAGGCGCTTCAGCTGCGGGGCGGCGGCTGCAGCGTGATTGAGTTTACCCAAAGAGGCCGTGGCCGCCGACAGCTGAAAGCGATTCCATCGTGGCCAATGCCCCAGGCGGGCGCACCGCAAGTACCGGAGATACGACTGCAGTCGACCCCGCGCCGTCGACAATCGAGTGAGCAGCTGAGCAGGTACACACCCGATGCTCCCTTGCGCTTTAGCGGGGCGGAGTCCAGATACGCGGGTTAGGCGGCAGTTCGTACCTTGCAGTACCGAACCTGCGCTCGAGGCTCTCTATGTGCTCAACATCAGTTAATCTGCTGATGGCGAGGCGAGCTGTCTCCAACCTGCCGACGCAAAACTGCATGCGATTGAGCGACATGACCGCCACGGTCTGTTCGCGTAGATAATCTATGAGTCCGGAGATGTGGAACACGCCCTGTGGCATCGGTGTCTTGAACTCCGCGTCTCCAGAAAAAACGACGACTGATCTGACCGCGTCGGGCGGTAGGAAGTCGAGACGGGCGTGTACCGCCTGAGCATGCCGGTTGTTCTGAATGAGCGGGTTCTGGAACCTGAACTTGTACCCAAACAGCAGTTGCGTCCATTTCGTGTCCCTCGCATCGGCAAAGATCCAACCGCGATAGTGCTTGGTCTCGATGACGAACACACCGAATAGCGACACGAGGACGTGGTCGATCTGGGTTGTGCCTTTTCCCCACTGAAGGGTGAGGTGGTTCATCAGGTGGTAGCCGGGCAGACTGAAATGTGCCTTCAACACGCTGGCAACTACCGCCTCGCCACGATTCTGGTACGTGCTGTTACGGCGTGCACGAAAGCGCCAGATGCCAAAGCCAGCAATAGCCGCGCCGAGGACAAAGAGTAGGGTTCGGTGGTCTTGAAGCCAGTCTAAGAGCAGTGTCGACAGGCGAGCACCTATCTCTTCGAGTAGTGATGTGACCGCGAGCCGCTATGGGAGGGCCTCGCGACCCTTCGGCAGTATAACGAAACGCAAATCGGCTGCGGGGCGGCGGCCGCAGCGGGATCGACTTTACCAGCGGAGGCCGCCGTCCCGGCTGCTGTATTTGCCTGTTAGACAGCGTGTCAGTGCGCCATGGCCACCTAGCTCGCCACGAGCAAGGGAGCCATCATGCACCGTACCGCTCCGCACTGAAACGCCTCCAATGTGTCCCTGTCCAGCGGATGCCAGTTGTATTCGACGTTGAGACGAGCCACGCACCCGTGAGTGGCGATGGTAGCGTCGGAGCCGCTGGTGGCAACGCAGCTAGGTCGCCGTCCAAATACGATTGGACCGACCACGGCGCTCCAGCATAGTCAACGATCACGAAAGCCTGGCAATCAGCTGCGCCCGACCGCGCTAGCTTCGCAATGACGTCAGCCCGTTGCGGGGCGCTGAGAAATGCAGTGATCCACTCTGGGATGGCTACTCCTTCGGTATCAACAGGGCCGCCTATGCCCTCCAAGGTCATGTGAACCTTGCCCTCGCCATCTACCCGGAAGCAGCTGATGAACGTGATGCCATCACGATCGAGCACGGAGAAGAGCTCCGGGTTGGACCGATTCAGACGCCAGTCCACGTGGACCGCTGACAGCACGCCTTCATGTTCGCAGCCCTGAAGAATCGCCTCGAGACTTGGAGCAAGCCCCTTCATCTTGGCGCCCGGCTTCAGAATGACAGTCCAATCGCCCCGCAACGCTAGGGTCAGAGGGCCCCGCGCGGGTCCGATGTTCCAGGTCTCGGTCCGGACACCATCAACCGCGCCGACACATTCTATCGCAATGGCCGGGGAATCAACCGGGCCGATGCGGAGATCGTACATCGACGGCTGGGAGTTATCGTCGTGGACCACCACAGACTCTCGCAACTCGTTTTGGACGATGCTCTGCGCCCATGATTCGACGCTCATTCGGAATTTCACTCCGATGCCCGCGACCCGCTGCCTAACGGATTGCAAATCAGCTGCAAACGACCTGAGACAACTTATGGTCCTTTGTGGCCACTGGGAGCGTCTCTTGCCGCGGCGCTTAGGCCTCTACCGCGTTTGTCGGCTGCATTTGCGCCTCTGAAAGTGCGGCTGTCAATGGGTGTACGTGCCCCTCGGACGGCCGAGCCGCCCTTGCGCTGCACCCACCGAATATGCCCACAGCTCCCTCAGATCCAAGCGCGGCACGAAGCCGGCTTCACGCGCCTCTACGGACGCCATGGTCCAGGAGCATCATGCGAAGGAGGTGGCCCATTCGGGTTACCGGGGGCACTGCCGACTACGCGCCTCTGAAAGTGCGGCTGTCAATGGGTGTACGTGCCCCTCGGACGGCCGAGCCGCCCTTGCGCTGCACCCACCGACTATGCCCACAGCTCCCTCAGATCCAAGCGCGGCACGAAGCCGGCTTCACGCGCCTCTACGGACGCCATGGTCCAGGAGCATCATGCGAAGGAGGTGGCCCATTCGGGTTACCGGGGGCACTGCCGACTACGCAGCGGATCCCAGCGTATGCGCCGGGCGCACCTCCAGCTTGTCGTGCTGACGGAGCCACTGCTCGTAGCCCCATCCTTCCTGCCAACACCAGTACAGGTAGCAGCTCAGCTTCCGGGCCGCCGCCACCGTCGCCTTGGCCTTGCCCTTGGCTCGGAGGAGCCGTTGATACTGCTCGCCCACCGGGCCGGGCGCCAACTTCAGGCTCTGGACGATCTCGATCAGAATCCACTTGAGCCACGGACTGCCCACGCGACCCACCCCACCGTGCGTCGTCTTGCCACCGGAGCTCTGCGTGCTCGGCACCAGCCCCGCATAGGCCGCCAGCTCGTGGCTGCTCCGGAACCGCCGGATATCGCCCAGCTCCGCCAGCAGCAGCGCCGCGCCGAAGGGGCCGATGCCCGGCCAGGTCTGGAGCAACTGGGCCACGGGATCGCCCTGCACCAGCTGCAGCACGCGCCGATCGAGACGCTTGATGCGAAGATCGAGCTGATCGACCAGCTCAAGCAGCAGGTCCACCTGGAGCCGCCCCAGCTCCGAAAGTGGCACCGTCGCCAGCCACGTCCGTCCCGCCTTGCCGTACAGGTCCGTCACGTCGGTCCGACGGTTCTCGCTCGTCAGGTGCCCGTGAATCCGATTCTTCAAGCTGGTCCGCAGGCGAACCAGGTAGGCGCGCCCCCGCAACAACTTGCGGTGCGCCCGCACCTCGGGACTCGGCACCCACACCACCGGGAGCAGGTTCGCACGTAGCAGGTCCGCCAGCTTGCGGGCATCGATCGGATCGGTCTTGGCCCGCGCCTGCCAGATCACCTTCACCTGAGACGGATGCGCGGCCACCGCGGCCATCCCCGTCGCGCTGAGCTGGTCATGCAGCCAGGCCCAGTACAGCGTCGCCTCCATCGCCACCGTCACCGGCCCGCCGAGTCCGCGGAGCCAGGCGATCACCTCCGCGGCGTCCGCCGGCAACCGGCGGTGTTCCGCCACCACGGCGCCGCCCGCATCCAGCGCACAGGCCGTGATGTAACGCTTGTGCAGATCCAACCCGACCCAGATCATCGCTGTCTCCTTGAGGGGCACTCAAGGAAGGTGCTACGCGAATCACCGGCCCACGAGGGGGCGGAGCGGTGGCCGCGCAGCGCCGCACTCTCATAAGGTCGGGTTAGACGGCATTCTAGTCTTGCTCGAGTTGCCTCGACACTTTAGCGGTCCAAATGCTGTCTTCGTGCGCTGCCAATGCCGTGTCTGGTTGATCGGCACTACGGAGCCGCTCTACTGCGGCAGCAGCGATCGCTGCTGCTTCGGACTCCTTGCAAGCGTCTCGCACGCCATACGCATTTGCTCGAGGGGACCGTGCAATCCCATTGACAATGTCGATGGCGTCAGAGAAAGCGTGTGCCCGGCCGCGCAATGTGTCGCCTGTCCAGGCACCGCGCACTTCCATTCCCTCGCTGAGCATGGCGGGGCGTAAGAGCAGCAAAGAGTCCGGTGTCGTGGCAAGCCAAAGCCACGCACGGTCATATTCTGGGGCCGGCGATGACGCTTCTGCCTTCGGCTCGTCAGGAACGAACTGGATGACCCGCCAGCCGTGCCTGCCAGCAAAAGTGGAGAGCCAGGAGTCGATGGCGCTCGTCATATTCAGGCGGCGGGAGGATCGCCAGATGTCGCCCGGCGGCGAAGGTGTCCAAGTTCCGACGCCGAGCGCGAGGCATCGCATGGCTTTCGATGTCCGAGCGGCCGACGGTGGTATTGCTGCCACGATGACGACACAGGCGCTGAACAAGATCTTACCGTTCATTGATCTCTCGAATGTCGTCTAACGAAAAGCAAATCAGCTGCGGGGCGGCGGCTGCAGCGTCATCGATGTCTCCAGCGGAGGCCGCCGGCCCCGCTGCTGCATTTGCCTGTTAGGCGGCATCAAATCAGTAGCCCACCCACTCTCCGACGTCCCGGGTGAGAACGCCGAGTGTGTCCAGGAGTACGGCTTCCTCGGGCGTGACTCGAAGCACGCCTTCCTGCTCGTGCGAGATGATGGCTAGCATGAGTTCCCCGTCACGCCATACAATCGGATCCTCCAGCCATCCACGCTGCATGTCCAGCTCATAGGTGAACAAGTGGTCGGGGCCGAAGGCGCGAAGTCTAGCAACGGCCTCCGCAGTCAATGTCCACACATGCACGTCGTCGCCACGATCGGAGGTAGTAGGGTTGGCCACGACTCGACGACGCTGAACACCACGGGACCACGGTGCCAGCGCAGCTTCGAACGCATCGCACGCGAGCGCTGGTGCATTCTCGATGGCGACCCTATCAACGGAAAACTCGTTTGCGCCGCGCGCGAAGCACCAGTCGAGCAACTGCCATGCTTGCTCGGCGTCGAAATCGGCTTTGAATAGATGTCGAGTGATCAGTTGCTGCTCGTGCATCGTATGCCGCCTTGTATCTCTGAATCTGAGTTTCGCTGTAGCTTTTGAATAGGGTGGTAACCCGTTGCGCCTTTGGGCTCCGAGCCCGTTCGTTAGCCTGGGTGCCACCCGTCGTTGATCGCCGAGAGCCCGAACAGTTGCCGGGGGCTCTGACCCCGCATCACGCAAGGCTGGGCCACGCCGATCGTGTCTCGTCAGGAGCGACCCATGGACTGCTGCATCGGCATTGATGTCTCGAAGGCGATGCTCGACCTCGCCTCCCTCCCCGATGGGGAGCGCTGGACCGTCACCAATGACGAGCACGGCCTGGCCGAGCTTGCCCCACGCCTCATCGCCCTCGCCCCGAGCCTCATTGTCCTGGAGGCCACCGGGGGCTTTGAGTTCCTCGCCGCCATCACCTTGGCGAAGGCCGGCCTGCCCGTGGCTGTCGTGAATCCCCGTCAGGTCCGCGATTTCGCCAAAGCCTTGGGGCGCCTCGCCAAGACCGATGCCCTCGACGCGGCCATCCTCGCGGACTTTGCCCAGCGGATTCGCCCGGAGCCCCGCGCGCTGCCGGATGAAGCGGCGCAGCTGCTCGAAAGCCTACTGACACGCCGTCGGCAGATCGTCGAGATGCTGACCGCGGAGAAGAACCGGCTGGGCTTTGCCCGGGGCCCGGTCAAGCGCGATATCAGCCAGCACATTCGCTGGCTCGAGAAGCGGCTGGCCGACGTCAACGGCGACCTGCAGGAGGCCGTCGCGGCGAGTCCGCTGTATCGAGCCAAGGCCGAGCTCCTGACCAGCGTACCCGGCGTCGGGCAGGTCACGACGCTCACGCTCCTGGCCACCCTCCCTGAACTCGGTCAGCTCTCACGTCACCAGATCGCGGCGCTCGTCGGCGTGGCGCCCATGAATCGGGATAGCGGCACGATGCGCGGCAAACGGATGGTCTGGGGCGGCCGGGCACCCGTGCGGGCGGTGCTCTATATGGCGACCCTCGTTGGCATCAAGCACAACCCCGTGCTCCGAGCCTTCTACGCGCGGCTCCGGGCCGCCGGGAAGCCCTTCAAGGTCGCCGCCACAGCCTGCATGCGAAAGCTGCTCACGATCCTCAACGCGATGCTCACGCACAACCGCCGGTGGAACGCAGAACACGCTTGACTTTCGAGACAGTTGCTAACGCCTTAGCTTTCAGCTGCAAGCACACTACCACCAATGCGGCGAAGCCGCATCCGAAAAGTGCTTGTCAGCTGCAACGTGTGTTAGGCTGACGCTTGCGCATATAAGATTCTAAGCGGCAAACACCGCTCATCTCGGCCGCGCGGCAAACTCCCGGAACCCCAACACCATCGCACGAACACAGTCTTTCGGCGTCGGGCCGCCATTGAAGAAACCGCGGCAGGGCTCGCGGATCAATTCCTGGCGGTTTTGCTGACCACCCATTCGGCCGCGTCATTGAAAGCCTTCGGATCGTTTGAGGTATTCCGAACCTTAATGATCTTGCCATCTGCCAGAAATAAATGGAAAGTGTCCGTGACATTAAAGTCGATGCCGAGTGCGCCGATCAGGTCGTCTTTTACGGTAATTGCGCATGTTATCTCCGCCGCAGACTCAAATTTGCAGGGCATCCTCTGAAGCACCTTATAATTGCCGCCTTGTGCCCAGCCCTGGTAGAACACGACCCGCGGGATCGATGACGCTGCCGATGCCATGGCGGTCTTAAGCTTGTCTGAATCGAAGGAATAAAAAGCATCGATAAAGGCTTCAGCTGCTGACAGCTCCGGCGGCCTAGGCGGGGAGGTCTGTCTCGGCGCTCGGTTTGCACAGCCGAGCAGGCTCGTCAGTACGGCAACCACGACGACGAAGACAAACGAGGAATGTCTGATATGCATTTGATGAGTGTGCGGCAGCCTAACAAGTATTCGACTGCGAACCCGCAGCCTAAGCCAATAAGCACTATACCGGCCGCAGCCTAATCCGGGAAGACTGCGGGCCAGCCGGTCGCACGCACCGCGGAACACGCGATGCGCCCCCGAGTGGGTCATGTCTCGCAGTCCTTCGCTGGCTTGGCATCGCCAAGCTATCCGCGATGCGCCTTGCGCTATGCGCTATGCGCTATTCGCTATCCGCTATGCACTCAGCGCTCAGCGCTCAGCGCACAGCGCACAGCGCACAGCCTCAGCGCACAGCCTTCAGCCCACAGCCTTCAACTCCACCCCGATCTCCGGCCCCACCCGCAGCGTCTGCAACACCACGCAATAGCGCTCCGTCAACTTGAGCAGCGTGGCCAGCTGCTCCTCGCTGGCACTGGTCTCGAGCTCGAAGCGCAGCCGGATCGTGCCAAAGCCCACCCGCGCTTCCTTGCTGACGCCCAGCGTACCCCGGAAATCCAGATCACCCTCGGCGCGGATGCGGCCCGCGGAGACCGGAATGTCGAGCGCCGTGGCTACGGCACGCAGCGTCACGCCAGCACAGGCCACCAGCGCCTGGAGCAGCAGGTCGCCAGAGCAGGCCTGCAGCCCCGTTCCGCCCGTGGCCGGATGGAGGCCCGCCTCCACCAGCGCCTGCCCAGTCTCCACTCGGCACGATATGCCGGGATCATCCACCCGAGCCTCCGCCCTCAGCGTGACCACGGCCCGGTCCGGCTCGGCGCGGTAGAGCTCCTTGAGAGGGGCCTGCAATGCCCGCAGGTCGTCTGGGCGCACGGGTGGCTCCGGTGGTTGGAGGCAGAAGGCTGAAGGGTGAAAGCTGAATGGCTGAAAGCTAAGCGGTCAGGCGATCGCGAGTGCATCACAGCCCCTGAGATCCAGATGAGGCCGGAGCTTCAGCAGTCTCCCAAACCCTCTGCGTCCTCCGCGCCTCCGCGTCTCTGCGGTGAGCAGTTGCGGATCCATGAATGGGGCATCGATGTCCGAGCCGCTCAGCCGTGCCAAACCGGCATCGCGGCTTGTGAGAGATTCGAGGCGCAGAGCCGCTGGGCCGCTGAGTCGCCGAGCCGCCGAGCCGCCGAGCCTGCTATCTTCCCCCATGGCCAGTTCCAAATCCCGTCCCGAACCGACCCCGCTCGCCGCCGCAACCGCACCTTTTTTCAACGCCGCCCGGCTTCTCTCCTCCAATCTTGCCGCACTCCGGCATGATGAGCAGACCATGCTCGTCATCCTGGCCGGCATCATCGGCACTACCGTCGGGTTCGGCGTCAGCGTGTTCTACCGGCTGATCGACCTGGTCCAGGATGTCGTGCTCCGCTCGGCGCTCCGCATTCCCATCACCGACTTCATCCTGATCCCGCTCTTCGTCGCCGTCGGTTTGGCGGCCTGCCGCTGGCTCTTTCTCTACGGGGCACGGGGCTCCAACGGCGAGAACATTCCGGATGTGATGTACCGGGTGGGCGTGAAGGGGGGCGTGATTCCGCTCACGCCGGTGCTGGCCAAGACGGTGGCGGCGGCCGTGGTGATCGGGACCGGCGGATCAGTCGGGGCCGAAGGCCCCGTGGTCGTCCTGGGCGCCGGTACGGCCTCCAAGCTCGGCCGCTGGATGAAGGCCTCGCCCAACCGCCTCCGCACCCTGGCCGGCTGCGGCGCCGCGGCCGGTATCTCGGCGGCGTTCAACGCTCCCATCGCCGGCGTGATCTTCGGCATCGAGAAGATTACCGGCGCCGCCGGCGGAATGGCGCTCGCCCCCTATGTGGTCGGCAGCATTCTGGCAGCCACGGTGTCGCGCAGCATCTTCGGCAACCGGCCGGTGCTGGCGATGCCGGCAGCCTTTGGGGTGCACAGCCCCTGGGAAATGCTGCTCTACGCGGTGCTGGGTGTGCTCACCGGCATCGTGGCCGTGGTGTATTCCCGCGGTGTGTGGCGGACCCAGGATCAATTTGCCCGCCTGCGTTCACCCTGGACCCGGATCGTGGTCGGCGCCCTGGTCATCGGCGCACTGGACATCCTGTTCCGTCAGGATCTCTGGGGTCACGGCCACCAGAGCCTCAATCTCGGCATTGTGGCTTCCCGCTCCGGCCTGTTCCTGCTCGGCCTCAGCGCCGCCAAGCTCCTGGCCACGGCGGTCACCTTTGGCGCCGGCGGCACGGGCGGCGTGTTCACGCCGGCACTGTTCATCGGCGCCACGCTGGGCGGCGCGTTTGGTGTGCTGGCGCGCCACCTGTTCCCGGCGTCGCCCGTGCTGCCCGGCGCCATGGCCCTGGTGGGGATGGCCGGCCTGGTGGCCGGCGCAACCCACGCGCCCCTCACGGCCATTTTCATGGTGTTCGAGATGACGGGCGACTATGCGCTGATCCTCCCGCTGATGCTCACCAGCGTGCTCGCCTACATGGTCTCGCGCCGGCTGCATCCGGAATCCATCTATACCGAATGGCTGGTGCGACGCGGCGTGGTGCTCTCCCAGGGCGCCGACGCGGTGGTGCTGGCACGAGCCATCGTGTCCGACTGCTACAACCGCGATCCGCTCACGGTGCCGGCCTCGGCAGACGTGCCGGCGATTCTCGAGCTCACCCGTGGAAGCCGCCAGACCGAATTCCCGGTGGTGAGCGTCCACGGCCGCCTGGTGGGCATGCTGTCGCGCGAGACCCTGCGCGAACTCGACGAAGAGACGCCGCCCGGGGCAGTGCTGGCCACGGACCTGGCCCGTCTGTCAGTCAAGCCGGTGACGCCGGAGGATTCACTGCTGACCGCGATGCGGCGCCTCGGCGCGGTGGACGTGGACTACCTGCCGGTGGTGTCGGTGCGAGACCGCGGCCGGCTGGTTGGCGTCGTGGGACGGCATGACCTGACGGCGGCCTACGATCGGATGATGGCGGAAGAAGCACATTGACAGGACGGGCGGGACGGGCAGGACGGGCAGGGGCGGGCAGGAGGGCCCGGAATCATGCGGTCGGTTCCGGGCCCTCGCTGCGCCGCACATTACTGGTCCGTCGTATCCGGCAGTGCAGCCGGCAGTTCCTGCTTCCAGCTTCTCACGTACATCACGAACTCCGCGGCCTTTTCGTCCAGGTCCACAGCTGAGACCGCGTCGCCGGCCAGGCCGCGCATGCGCTCCAGGCTCACCGCCGCCTTGCCGTAGGTCGAGTCCACCTGCAGCGTGCGGTCGAATACGTCCCTTGCCGCCGCGTAGTGACGGCTTCCCTCGAGGGCAATACCGAGATTGTTGAGGAAGACGGGCGCATTGCCGCGCAGCTCGACCGCACGGGCCAGCGGTGCGATGGCGTCCTCGTAGTTTCCCTGCTCGATATAGATCAGGCCCAGGTTGTTCATGCTCCACACATCCTGCTCATCCTGCACCAGCACATTGCGATAGGCGTCGATGGCGCCGGGAACATCACCGGTATTGTAGAGCGCGCGGGCGTAGAGGCGCTGCGCATCGATGCTGGCGGAGTCGACGCCCAGGGCGCGTTCGACCCGCTCACGCGCCAGCTCCGGCTTGCCCGCTTCGAAATACACGCGGGCGGAGTTGAGCAGCGTCTTCAGATGCATCGAATCGATGGCGAGTGCCCGATCAAAGGCGCTGCTGGCCCGTGCCAGGTCGCCGGCCTTCCAGGCCGAGAGCCCGGCCATGTACTGACCGAAGAGATTGTCGGGCTTCTGCTCGGTATAGGCGGCGAAGATGGTCTCGGCGTCGTCGTATCGGCCGGCGCGATAGGCAGCTTCGCCGTCTTCGTAGCTGGCGTTCACGGTCGCCGTCGCGGTGGGCACGGCGGCGGCGTGCACCGGCGCAGATGGCGTGCTGGCGCTGACCGACGTGACGGTGGTGGCACTGGTGTCGCTGGGCCTGGCCTCGTCACCGCAAGCGGCAACGCTGAGTGAGAACAGGGCGGCGAGGGCGGTGAGTGAATACGCGTGACGGTGTGACATGGGAGCCTCCTCCAGTTGGGCGCCGGGGCGCCGGTGCGTGATGACGACACCCATGGAGAAGGCAAGCGGCCGGCCAGACGGGGCGGGCCTTGGTTGTGCCCGGTAATACGTTGCGACGAATGAAGTTGGAAGTGAGGAGTGGGAACTGGGGAAACCGTTTCGTGTTTCGATGGACACGCGAAGGGTTAGGACCAAGTGTCCGGGTTGACACGGACAGGACGGACACGGCGGGCAGGTTCTCGTCGAACCGTCATTCCCGCGCAAGCGGGAATCCATGAGGGCTCATGCGATGTGAATCACCATGCCCGAGGCCCTCCTGGACCCCCGCGTTCGCGGGGGTGTCGATTGGGCGACCTTCGCTTCCCGTCTAGCCGTCTAGCCGTCTAGCCGTCTAGCCGTCTAGCCGTCTAGCCGTCTAGCCTTGCCGTCTAGCCCTCCAGCCGTCTGATGCCCAGTCGCCGCATGATCTTCAGCAGGCTGGCATGATCCGCCAGGCCCAGCGCCTCGGCGGTGCGGGTAATGTGCCAGCCATGCTGCTCCAGGGCAGCCATGATGATGCGCCGCTCGGCTTCGACTTTCTGCTCCTGGTAGGAGTTGCCAGGCGTCGCCGGCTGCGTGCCGCCACGAACGTCATCGGGCACGTGCTCCGCCCGCAGTATCTCGCCGTCCGCCGCAATGACCATCCGCTCCAGCACGTTCCGCAGCTCACGCACATTGTTCCGCTTCCAGTCATATGCCATCAGCAGGTCCAGTGCTTCACCCGAGAGCCGTTTCTTCAGCATTCCGAAGCGCTGGCAGATGTCGGTCAGGAAACGGTCGGCAATGGGACCGATATCCGACGTGCGTTCGCGCAGGGGCGGCACCCTGATCACGTGCGCATTGAGCCGATAGAGCAGGTCTTCCCGGAAGCGGCCCTCGCGCACCTCCACCTCCAGGTCGCGGTTGGTGGCGGCCACCACACGCGCCTGCACTGCCACTGCCTTGGTGCTGCCGAGCGGCATGACGCTGTGGTCCTCCAGCACCCGGAGCAGCTTGGCCTGGGCCGGCTGCGCCAGCTCACCGGCTTCGTCGAGAAACAGGGTGCCACGTCCGGCCGACTCGAAGGCGCCGCGCCTGGCAGTGGTCGCCCCGGTAAACGCGCCGCGTTCGTGGCCGAACAGCTCGCTCTCGATCAGATGTTCCGGCAGTGCGGCACAATTGATGGCAATGAACGGCGCCGCCGGATTGGCGCCCAGCCGATGAAGGTCGCGCGCCACCAGTTCCTTGCCCGTTCCGCTCTCGCCCAGGATCAGCACGGTGCTCGGGATGGGCGCAAGACGGCGAACGGCGTCCCGAAGACGCTCGAGCGCCGCGCTGCTGCCGGCAAGCGACGATTCTCCCAGCCGCTCCTGCAACTGCATCACTTCGCGCCGAAGGCGACGCCGCTCCAGGGCGGACTCCACCTCGTGAAGCACCCGTTCCATCGGCTCGCCCTTGTCGATGAAGCCGTAGGCGCCAAGGCGCACCGCCTGGATGCAGCGATCGAAATTGCCGGTGCCGGTGTAGACAATGACGGGCACCTCGATGCCGCGGTGCTGCATCGCATCAAGCACCTGGAAGCCGTCCATGCCCGGCATCTCGAGGTCCAGGATCACGCAGTCAATGTCGCCCTGAGTGACCCGGGCCAGCCCGGCCTCCCCGCCGTTCGCGGTCGCGGTGTCATGGCCACCCAGCCGCTTGAGATCGTATGCGTACTGCTCGGCAAGCGGCTGGACATCATCCACAATGAGAATCCGGCTCATGGGCGGTCTTCCCCGGTCGGCGGCTCGGCCGCAACAGGCAGCGAAACCTCGAACCGTGAGCCGACGCCCGGGCTGCTCTTGGCGCGCAGTCCGCCGCCCAGGTCCATGACCAGCCGGCGCACACTTGAAAGCCCCAGCCCCGTTCCAGTGGGCTTGGTGGTGTGGAAATCACGGAAGGCGCGGTCGAGCTCTGCGGCGGTCATTCCATGTCCGGTGTCCGCTACGGACATCATCACCATTCCGTCCCGCTGCTCCAGGCCGACCTCCACGGATCCTTCCCCAGCTGGCAAGCTCTCGAGCGCATTCGCAATCAGATTATGCATGATGCGGCGCACCGCCGCACCATCGGCGGCCGCGCTCGCGGTGGCGCTCTCTTCCGGAACGTGCAGCGTGACTCGCGCGTCGCCAATGTCACGAATCACGTGGGCCAGGGTGTCGGCCAGCGGCAGACGGGAACCCTCCCCAGACGCGGCCGCGGGCGAGAGCTGGGCGTAGCTGCGCGCAATCTCCTCGAGATGGGCTACCCCGCCGGTAAGCGTGGATTCGCGCTCGCGAAACACCGATTGCAGCTCGGCTGCATCCGCTTCAGTGGCGAGCTGCGAAAGATGGCGCAGGACGTTCCGGATCGGGGCGAGCCCATTCTTGATGTCGTGATTGACCTGACGTGCCAGGTCTCCCGTGACGGCGCGCCGCTCGGCTTCACGAAGCTGACCGAGACTGCGCCGCAGCCGATGTTGCATGCCACCGAGCGCGGTGCTCAGCCGGCCGATTTCGTCCGGACGTCCGCTGGCAAAATCCTGGTCAAGATGTTCCAGGTCCATGCCTTCAGCCTGCTCGGTGAGGTCCCGCAACGGCCGGCTGATGCGCGAGCCCAGCAGCAATGCCAGGAGGACAGCCAGGATCCCGCTGAGCGCAAGCGCCGTGGCAAGCTGGTGCGATAGCGCGGCGCGCATGGTGGCGAGGTCGCTTCTGCGGCGCCAGATCATGATCGTCGCAACGGCATCCGTCGCGGCCGAATCGGCGATCAGCGGCAGGATGAAGCGCGCGACAACCGGGTGCGCCGTTGCCTGTTCGCCTGGCAGGACGAGGGAAACCGCCATCGCCGTATCTGGCGCCAGGCTGGCGAGCCAGAACGAGTCAAGCACTGTCCCACCGCTGACGACGAGGGTCCTGCCAGACACGGTGACGCGTGCCGCCCGGGCCAGAACCGGTGCCGACCCGCTGGGCTGCCGCGCGAGGAGCACCCGATTCGAGTCTGCATCCACATCCATCAGTGGCGCCGGCTGTCCATACAGGGCACGGTACTGGCCCGCGCTCAGCACGATCCCGGTTGAGTCCTGCACCTGGAGGACGTCGAGCCGGGCGGTGCGCATGGCCCCATCCGCAAAATTGATGAGCCAGCGCTTTGCTGCGGCTTCGCCGCGAAGTGCTCCGGCGGCGCGGGGATCCCGTGCCAGATCGCCAGCGACTTCCTGAAGCTGGCGCGCAATCCGCCGGCCTTCGATCTCGAGGGCGCCCGAAGCCACGGAGGAAGCCTGCCGGTCCTCGGCCGCTTCGCCCTGGGCCAGCCGATCCGTCATCTCGCGGCGGACGCCCAGGGCAAAGAAGATGAGCGGGATGAGCGCCGCACCCAGCAGCGCCAGCACGAGGCGACCGCGAAAGGTCACGGACCGGCTCGCGTGATGAGCGTTGCCCGGGTTTCCAGCAGCGCAGTGAGTCGCGCGTCGCAGAAAAGCACTGGGGCGCGTCCGGTGTTGAGCAGCGGAATGGCGACCACGACACCGGCCTCCCGGCCGTCACTCAGCGCCCACGCAAACTCGCGCTGGGCTAGCGGAGCCGAGGTCAGCCTGGCGAGTGCTGCCAGCCGCTCGGCGACTTGTCGCGCCACCACGTCGGATTGGAGATAGACGATGCGCGGACGGGCCGTCGCGGCACGGGCAATCGTGCTGTCGCACGGGATGGCGAGCGGTGGCGGGGTGATGGACGGTTGCGCGTCGGTGGTCACGGCGAAGCGGGCGAGATCGTCACGCACGGCGGCGGCCGAACCTGAGTCCGCCAAGCCAGGCACCGGAACGATGCTGTCGGAGACCAGGGCATAGAGTCTGCCCCACGGCAGGAGCTCTGCATGAACGACATCGGCGGGCAGCGATGGATGGAACGGGCCGTGGGTCAGCAGCGGAAGCCGGCCCATCGACACCAGCGTGGCCGCGTCACCGGTGTCGGCCAGCTGCCAGTGCAGCGCCGCTGCGTGGAGCATACGCGCCAGCGTGTCGGTGGACAGCGCCAGCGTGTCGCGCGCATCCGTCACCCAGACGGTGACTGTGTCGGATGGTACCGGACCGGGTGCCGCTGCAGGCGCTTGCGGCCCGGCGCACGCGGCAAGCAGCATGAGTGCCAGGCCAGGCTGTGCCGCCTTCAAGCTCATGCGAGAAAGCTATCCGGTTCCGCCGGGGAGCGCCGCACTATTCGCGCTCCACGAACAGCTGACCCTCCCAGCCGCTGATGTGGAGGGAGTCAGTGTCATCGCGGGACGCGTAGATGTGATCCAGGGCGAGCAGGAAGCGCCAAGTCGGCACTGACCGCTCCACTCTGAGCGCGCTGACCTTGGCGCCGCTGTCAGCCAGCTGGAAGTTGTCGTAGATCGAGTCGATCGCGAAGCTCATCTGCGGCATGCTGTCCGGCTGCACCCGAAGTCGGGCGCGGGTGGAATCGATCCGGATTCGCACCACATGGCCGCCCAGGTGGATGGTGGCCGTGTCATGGCTGGTGCCCACCCGGATCATCCAGTCGTAGCCGGAGACCGGCACTCCCTCGGACGCTGGCCTGACGACCTGCTGGGGCGCCAGCTGGGATCGTGCGCTCGCCGCCGAATAGCGGATTCCCCGGGATTTCAGCAGCCGGTTGGCGACGCTGTCGCGTGCGGGCCAGGTGATGGAGGCGAGTTGCACCCCCTGCAAAGCCGAATCGCCGAACACACCCCGGATGGCCCCAGTGGCATTGTACTGGAGCAGGAATCCCAGCGCGGCGCTGGCCTGGCGCGCTCGCTCGCGGGTGGCATGCGGCTGGTTCAGCAAGGCCTTCAGGCGATCGGCCTGGCTGTCCACTGCGAGTGTCCGCACGCCCAGCGGACCGCCAAAGCAGATGGCCAGCACGGCGGCCAGGGAGAGAGGAATGGTCCGGATGCTGGTGCCGCGCGCGACCGTGTAGAGCACCGCAATGGCGAGCAGCCAGATTCCGAGCACCAGGCCCAGAATGCGGAGCGGAGTGAGGCCGTAAGGCTGGACCCGCTGCCACAGGGCAAGCAGCAGCATGATGGACGCCGGAATGAGCCCGAGGAAGAGGCCGCGGGTATAGGTGCGGATCCAGGCTTCCTCCGGCAGGGCTCGAAGCGGGTGCACCAGCAGGAAGCCAAGGATGCCGGCGACCGACACGCTGGCTACGAGGTAGCCGATCCAGCCGCTGGGCCAGTCGCCGGTGACGATGATCTTGCCCAGGTAGGCGACCACGATGACCAGGTACACTGCCACCAGCGGCGTCAGCACATACTGGGTGAACAGCTTGAGGGCGCGAGGGTAGGTGGCGTAGCTGAGTTCCTCCGCCTGGTCGGGCACTCCTGCCAGGAAGATCCACGGATGAACCAGGAACGCCATCAGCAGCCAGAGGCGCAGGTAGGTACGCTCCGGCACATGGATCCCGAAGAGCTGGTCGAGCGCACCCAGCGCTACGGCCATCCCGGCAAACAGCACTGCGGAAAAGAGTGTCGCGCGGAGGAAGCTCTCGAAGAGCTTGCGGTTGTACTGCCAGAACGCGGTCGTCTCACGGCCGCGGATAAAGGGGAGGACCGACACGCCGAGGTGGAAGATGGCAGCGAGCTGCAGGAAGCGAAGCATCTGCTGCTGCTGCTCCGGACCTGGCCACGTGATGAAGAAGAGCCCAAGGACGACCAGACCGGCGGCCTGCCACACGGACTGCCGGACAACGCTCCAGCCGCGGTAGGTGGCGAGCAGCGCAACACCGATCGAGAGCGGCAACCCGAGCAGGGCCACCAGCGCAATGCGCCACAACAGGTCATCGCCGCTACTGTCCGCGGCGGCCATGGCTGTGCTCGTGGCCACCACCGCAAGGACGAGGGTGAGCGGAAAGCGGCGCAGCACCTGCGTCGCGCGCCGGGTCAGTGCCGACAAAGACGGGAATGGCATGTGAACTCCCGGGTGCGAGGTCAACCGCCGCCGAAGACAAAACTGAAGAGCAGCACAGCCAGGACGATGCCGGTGATCACGATGTAGAGTCGGTCCCGCTGCAGCAGGAACGCAACCAGCGAAAAGACCACCCGTGCTATCGGCGTGGCGATCAGCATGATCATGCCCAGCTGCGTTATGGCCCGGCTGTCCAGCGTCAGGGCCCCGCGCGCAATTCCACCCAGTGTGGTGAACGTGGCAGGCTCACCCCTGAACAGGTCGTAGCGGGCGATGTCGCTGCCATGGCTGGCCAACCACACCGCGCCGCCAGCCGCGGCCACACCCGCCGCAGACAGCACCCCGATTCGAAGCAGGTTGCTCATCGCCAGCTCGACCTGGTCGCTGTTCCAGCGCGGGGCCGCCATCAGATGGTTCCCATGATGCCCTTGTAGAGCATCTCCGCGGCGAGGGTGACCACGACCGCAGTGAACAGGTACCGGAGTGCGCGGGTGGGGACGCGGGTGAGAACGCGGGCGCCCACCAGCGCCCCCGCCAGCACCCCCAGCATGACCGGCAGGGCCAGCATCGGGTCGATGTAGCCTCGGCTCAGATAGACACCGGCACTGGTGGCCGCGGTCACGCCGATCATGAAATTGCTGGTTGTCGTCGAGACCTTGAATGGCAGATGCATGGCGCGATCCATGGCCAGCACCTTGATCACGCCGGACCCGATGCCCAGCAGCGCCGAAAGGATGCCAGCCAGGAACATGAGCCCGAAACCCGCCGGCACATTGCGGACCTCGTAGCGCTGCCGGCCCGCGGGGGTCGGATAGTCGGAGCCGAGGCGAAAGCGGCGGGCCAGGGCATCGGAGTCATCGGTGAGGTGCTCGACATGCGGGCGGAACGACTGCGCAGCGGTGAAGAGCAGGACAACCGCGAAGATGACCGCGATCACGTTGGGCGAAATCCAGCCGGCCAGGTAGGCACCGCCCAGGGCACCGATCGTGGTGGCGACCTCCAGCAGCATCCCCACCCGCACGTTGGTGTAGCCCTCGCGCACATACGCGGCCGCCGCCCCGGACGATGTGGCGATGACCGAAATGAGAGACGCGCCGATGGCATACCTGAGATCCACCCCGAAGGCGAGCGTGAGCAGCGGCACGATCACGATGCCGCCGCCCAGGCCGGTGAGCGCACCCAGCAGCCCGGCGGCGAAGGCGCCGAGCCCGACCAGCAGGCTCATCATCCATACAGTCATGAAGACCGGAACCTAGCGGACCACGTCAGGTCTGTCCAAATGGCGCCAAGCCTCCAAGATCAGGCGCCTCGCGGCGCATATCTTGGCCACTCACATCATTCGGTTTCGCCCCTGCGACGGGACGAAATCGTGGAGGTTTTCACGTGTTGAAATATCAGAATGCGGCCATCGTTGCCGTGATGGCGGCGCTGGTGTCGTGCTCCGACTCGAACAGCCCCAACAACCCGGCGCCCATGGCGGCGACCGTGACGGCCACCACGTCACAGACGTTCGATCCCAAGACGGTCCAGGTAGCCACCGGCGGCGCGGTGACGTGGAAGTTCCAGTCACTGGGTCATAATGTCACCTTCGACAACGTCGCTGGTGCGCCGGCCGACATCGGCGGAGTGAACAGCAATACCAGCATCGCGCGCACCTTCGCTACCAACGGGACGTTCACCTACCACTGCACTATCCATCCAGGCATGACGGGCACGGTGCAGGTCGTTTCGCCGGCCGTGACCACGACGTCCTCCAGCAGCGACGGTGGCGGTGCTCCTGTCAGCGGGTACTAGGCGCGTGCTCGCGGCCGCCGTGGCCCTGCTCACCTTGGCGAGCCCGGCGGCGGCACAGAGCCTGCTCGAACGGGGTCCCAATGTGAGCGGGCCCTGGGCCATTCCGGTCGGCGTCCTGCAGTTCAACTTTGCCCACCGCTTCAGCCGGAGCCCGGCACCGGAACGCAAGGTGACGGGCTACCCCACGTTCCTGCTGGCGGCAGGGCTGCCGGGAAGCGTCACGGCCGGGGTGCGATACAGCACCAACTCGACGCTGGTCTCGCGCTATCCCAATGAGTGGGAATTCTTCGGGCAGGTAATGCCGGTGACGGAGGCGGGCGGCGCTCCGGTGGATGTGGCGCTGACGGGTTCCTGGAACCTCGCCGCTCGAGGCCCGGGCGGGGAACTGTCGCTGGCCCGCACCGCTGGGCCGGCGCGGATCATTGCCCTGGGCCGATGGATGGCGGATCCGGACAGCAGTGGGAGCGACGCGGCGTTCGGCGGTGGGCTGGTGCTGCGGCTGACCCGGCATCTTGCGATCGCCGGCGACGCCGTGACCATGGTGCACCGCGACATCGGCGAGCGCGTGGCCTGGAGTGCCGGCCTCCAGGTGGCATTGCCCAATACGCCCCACACCCTCTCGCTGCACGTTTCGAATACTGCCACCACCACCGCCCAATCAGGCTCGCGGGGGAGCGGCGATGTGCGGTTCGGTTTCGAGTTCACGATCCCCGTGACACTGGCCCGCTATTTCGGCCACCGCGCCAATGGTGGTCCGGCCCAGGTGTCCCGTGACTCCCTGGTCGAGGTCCACATCAAGGATCTCAAGTTCGCGCCGGCGGTCCTGCAAGTGCGTCCAGGGACCGTGGTGGAATGGGTCAATGATGACCCGCTGGACCACACGGTCACGGCCTCGGATTCTTCCTTTGCGTCGGGCCTGATCAAGCCCGGTGCCCGGTGGCGTCACCGGTTCACCACCGCCGGAACGACCACCTATGCCTGCACGCCGCATCCCTTCATGCACGGCGAAGTGCGAGTCGAGCCAGCGCGATGACGACTCGCTCGCGGGTCGGTCCTGCGCTCGCGGTGGCGACGGCGCTCGTCGCCGCCGCCTGTTTCTCGGTGCACGAGCCATCGACCGACGTTGCGGGCGTCACCTGTGACCGGGCCGCCCAGGCGCCCGGTCCGGATTCCGCGTTCGTGGTCATTCGCGACTTCGCCTTTCACCCCGCGACACTCACGGTGGCGGAGGGCACGACCGTCATCTGGATCAATTGTGAAGTGGAAGGAACGCCGGGCCACACCACTACGAGCGATACGTGGGACTCCCCGACGCTATCACCGGGCGAAAGCTTCGCCGTCATGCCGGAGGTGGGGGAGCATGGCTATCACTGCCGGCCCCACCCCTTCATGACCGGGACGCTGACCGTGTCGCCTCAGGCCCTGGCCAGCTCACGGCGGTACCGTGCCGGCGTGATGCCATAGGCGCGCCGGAAATGATTGGTGAAATGACTCTGGTCATAGAACCCGGCTCGTTGTGCCACCTGCGCCAGCGGTTCGGCGGAATCGGCGAGTTCGCTCAGGGCGCGCTCCAGCCGCAGCCGGCGCTGCATGTCGCTGATGGAGCAGCCGAACGCGCGCCGGAAGCCCCGGGCGAGCGTCGCCGGATGCACGCCCACCTCGTCGGCGATCGCGCCCACCGAAAGCGGCGGGGCCACGTGCTCGTGGATCAGCTCGCGCGCGCGGCGCGCCCATGTCGGGCAGTCGCCGTGATCGGCGGAGTCATCGCGCCGAGCCAGCTGGGCCACCAGTTCGAGCAGCAGGCCCTCCATGGCAAGCGGCGCGGCGCTGTCGCTCCTCTGGAACTCGAGGTGCAGGCGTCGGGCGATTACCACCTCGGGGCCGGTCAGGAACTGGGCCTGACGCGACAGTGCACGGCTGATGTGGGGGTCGGCGCCAAGCCGGGCGGATTCCAGCTCACCCATGAAGCCATGGACGTCCGTACCCCCGAAATGGTTCCAATGACGCTCACCAGCCGGCATCAGCTTGACCGAAAACGGATGGCAATCGGCCACGTGGCCGGCGCTGTATTCGGAGAACCGTCCGCGGAGTACCAGGCACATCGTCGGATTCTCGTGCGTGTGCCAGGGGATGACGCCGCCCGCCCGGTGGGTGCCTTCGACGAAGCTGGCACCGGGGACCGTGCGGCGGCGCAATGGCTGGTACTGGTCGGGGTGGGACATGTCGTGTGCCATGAATGCTCCGAAGCTCTCACGTTCGAATACAAAAATTGACGCCGCCTGCATCAGGCCTTGCACAATCCTTAACCGACGGGGACGCGCGCCGGTTCACCTGCGTCCAGGAGGTCGTGATGAAGACATACCGTAACACTACGGGCCAGCTTGCGCTGCTGCTGCTGGGTGTGGTGGCGTGCGGGGGCTCGGACACCGGCACCAACCCGCCGCCGCCGGATGCGATCATCATCGCCAAGGCCCCAACCGCCAGCGGCGATGCGCAAACCGGCCTGGTGGGCACGGCGCTCGCCCAGCCAATCCAGATACGTGCCACCCAGAGCGGAAGTCCCAAGGCCGGCGTCACCGTTACGTGGGCGGCGTCGGGAACCGGCGCCACCGTGAACCCGGCCACGTCCACGACCGATGGCGCCGGCCTCGCCTCCACCACGTGGACCCTTCCCCACGCCGTTGGCAACGCCACGGCGACGGCGACGGTCGGATCCGCCACCGGGTCGCCGGTCTCCTTCAGTGCCACGGCCACCGCCGGCGCGGCCAGCCAGCTGGCGATCTTAACCGGAAACGGCCAGACCGGCACGGTTGGCGAGGCTCTGGCGGACCCGTTCAGCGTGAAGGTGACGGACGCCTTCGGGAATCCGGTCGCGGGGACGTCCGTGGATTGGGCGGTGACGGCCGGCAATGGCTCCATCGCTCCGCCCACCGCAACCAGCTCCGCCGCTGGCCTCGCGTCGGCGGTCCTCACCCTTGGCCCCTCGGCCGGGGCAAACACCGCCACGGCAAGTGCGACAGGCCTGACCGGGTCGCCGGTCACCTTCAATGCTACTGGCGAAGCGGTTCCGGTGGGTACCGCGGTCACAGTGGGCAATGACTTCTTCGCGCCGGCAACCCTTCAGACGACGGCAGGTTCCACGGTCACCTGGACTTGGACCAACACCGGCGCGGTGAGTCACAGCGTCCAGTCCACCGGATCGCCGAGCTTCACGAGCAGCGCCATCATGAATGGGAACGGGAGCACCTATTCGGTCATGTTCACCACCCCCGGCACCTATCACTACGACTGCGCGGTGCATGGGGTGGCCATGTCGGGCACGATCGTGGTGCAGTAGGGCCGGGTGCCGTTCCGCGCTCTGGGGGCGGCTGTGACATTCTTCCGGGCGTCTTCATCAAATCTTCCGGCGGCGCCCGCCGGGGCCGGCTAGCTTATCAGACGGGAATCATCGGCCCCTGTCCCTGCAGAGGAATTCATGGTGACGGCAAGTGCCATCCCGCCCATTATCCAGGGCGGGATGGGAATCGGCGTTTCCAGCTGGAAGCTGGCCCGCACCGTTTCGCGCGCAGGTCAGCTGGGCGTGGTCTCCGGCACGGCCATCGAGTCAGTGGTGGTTCGCCGGCTGCAGGATGGCGACGTGGGAGGCCACATGCGCCGGGCGCTCGCCCAGTTCCCCATGCCTGATATCGCGGCCGAGGCGTTGCGGCGCTTCTTTCTGCCGAAGGGCCGGGCGGCCGACGCACCCTACCGGATGCTTCCTGTGTACCGCCTCGGCGCCAGCAAGCTGCGGGAGCGGATGACGATGCTGGGGAGCTTCGCGGAAACGTGGCTCGCCAAGGAGGGACACGGCGGCCTGGTGGGCATCAATCTCCTCACCAAAATTCAGTTGCCCAATCTCGCCGCGATCTATGGCGCCATGCTGGCAGGCGTGGACGTCGTCTTGATGGGAGCGGGGATCCCCCGCGAGATCCCGGCGGCGCTCGATGCCTTTGCCGCCGGCCGGCCTGCGTCATTGCGACTCGACATTGAAGATGCAGCCGACCGGCGGGAGGACGTGGTGCTCGACCCGGCCGACTACTGGGATGGGGCGCCGCCGCCTGTGGCACGCCCGCTCTTTCTCGCCATCATCGCCAGCAACTCGCTCGCCACCATGCTGGCCAGGAAGGCCAGCGGCCGGGTGGATGGCTTTGTCATCGAGGGACCGACGGCGGGCGGACATAATGCCCCGCCTCGCGGCGCGCCGACCTTCAATGACCGCGGCGAGCCCATCTACGGCCAGCGCGACGAGGTCGACCTGGAGAAAGTGCGTGAGCTGGGACTGCCCTTCTGGCTGGCGGGTGGGACGGGATCGCCGCTTGGGTTGAGGCGCGCGCTGGAGCAGGGCGCAGCCGGCATCCAGGTCGGGACGCTGTTTGCCTACGCGGAGGAGTCGGGACTCACCGACGGCTATAAGCGCTCGGTGCTGGCACACGCGGCTGCTGGCGATGTGACCATCAGGACTGACCCCCGCGCTTCACCCACCGGCTACCCCTTCAAGCTGGTGAGTTGGCCGGAAGATCCCGCGCTGGGCGCAGAACCCCGCACGCGCGTGTGCGATATTGGCGGTCTGCGCGTGCCCTATGTGCGTCCTGACGGACGGCTGGGGTACCGATGCCCGGCGGAACCGGTGGACCAGTACGTGGCCAAGGGCGGGAAGGAAGAAGACACCGTGGACCGGCGCTGCCTCTGCAACGCACTCATGGCGAACGTGGGTCACGGCCAGATGCGGAGTGATGGCCGCGAGGAGCCACCCCTGCTGACCAGCGGCGATGAGTTGGCGGTGATCGGTGACTTTCTTGCGGGGCGGACCAGCTATGGCGCTGAAGAGGTCATCAGCTACCTGCTGGGGTGAAATGGCGTATTCGAAGATCCTCATGCAACTCCTGGAATAGCTCGATCCCGGTACGCTCCGCCCCCCTGCTGGAGAGTGTGACGAGGATCTCACGGCGGATTCACGCTCGGTTCATTGCTGCCGGCGTATACTGTCTCCAGTTGCCGGGCACAGCTGCCTCGACCGGCATCCGCAGACCAAGCGATGGCAGGGAGGGTGGGAATCATGAGAAGCGATAAGGAGTTGCGCACCGACGTGATGGAGGAGCTGGAATGGGATCCAAGCATCCGTCATGAGGACATCGCCATTTCCGTCAAGGACGGCGTGGTGACGATCGCGGGCGTTGTGGACAGCTATGCCCAGCGCTTCGCGGCTGAGCGCGCGGTGACAAGTGTGAAGGGCGTGCAGGCCGTCGCCAATGAACTCAACGTGAAGGTCCCGGGAGCGTTTGAGCGCTCGGATGCCGAGTTGGCGCATGCGGCGGTCAATGCGCTGCGGTGGAGCATCCAGGTGCCGGACGACAAGATCCAGGTCAAGGTGGCCAATGGCTGGCTTACCCTCGATGGGACGGTGGATTACTACTTCCAGAAACAAGCCGCCGAGAAGGCCGTCCGCTACCTGGCCGGCGTGAAGGGCATGAGCAACCTGATCGTGCTGCGGGCCACGCCGACTTCGGCCGACGTCAAGCAACTGATCCATGCCACGCTCAAGCGCCATGCCGAGCTTGATGCCGACCAGATCAAGGTCGAAACCAAGGGCGGGAAGGTGATCCTGAAGGGTAACGTGCGCTCCCTGGCTGAGCTGCGCTATGCCGAGCGCGCCGCATGGAACGCGCCCGGGGTCAGCAGCGTCGAGAACGACCTGACCGTGTCGCCATACGTGGCATCGGCCTTCTAGCTCCCACGCGACGTGCAGGGCCCCGGCGCACGAAGCATGGCGCCGGGGCTTTCTGTATCTGCGCCCGCCGGATCCTGCCGCAAAGGAGGACGCAACATCAGCGTGGATCTCGGCGTGCCACCACCTCGCTAAACCACGGCAGGCGCGATAATTTGACGATCTGACCGTCCCCAAGGTGCTTCCACGATGGTTCTGTCGCCCGACCAGCAAATCCTCGAGATCCTTGAAACCACCGGCAATGGTACTGATGACCCGCGGACACTGGATGACATCCGCCGAGCCGGAGGGTTCCGTGCGCCGGGTCCTCCAGCTAAAATGGGTGCGGGGAGTTTTCTGCCCTATGTTCCACCTTTTGTGAAGGAGGTGATCCATTGTCTAGTGACAGTTGCATCGCATGCTCGAATTGGGCAAACGGTCGCCTGGCGACGCGCTAAGCACCAATCGGCAATGCGCCGTGGAGACGACGCGTTTCGAGATCGATGCCAACAGAAGGGGCCGTGTCGTAGGGGTAAAGCCATGGCTTTACCCCTACGACACGGCCCCTTCCACTTGTGGGGCTGGCCGCTACGGCAATCCCGGCGTGGGCGCGCGGGGCGCCCGCTCCCGTGACGGTGCGGGGGCGGCGGAGATGGAAATGGGCGTCGGGACGATGCCTGTCCGAGTCAACATCCAAGGGCAGAGGGTACCGGTGCATCCCTGCTGCTCGATATAGCCGCCCATCTCGTCGACGCCATTGAATGGCCCTTCGAAGGCAAGGTCCCCATCCTCCAGGCTGAGGCCTGCACGGGATCGGGATTGCCCGGATCGGTGCTATCGCCGCCGCAAGCGAGCGCCGCCGGCGATGACGGCGATCCTCGGAACCAGACGTAATGTGCGTAACAACGGAACTCTGCCATGCATGACGCATGCTCCTTGGTATCGGTGGTCTACACCGTACCTGCGTCATGCGGGTCAGAAATGCGACATGCGGGCCCGTGGAAGGGGAGCGCGCGCCAAGGTTGCAGCATGGGATGGAATGACCGGGGCAACGGTTGATGCGCAGTTCACGCCGCCAAGTAAGTTCTCGGACAGGTTCTGGATTTCGTGCGGAGGGGTGCGGGCGTGTCTCGGCGATTCGAGCCTTTGGCGGATGACAGACAGTCAATTCGGCTGCCGGGATATGACTACACGCGGGCAGGTGCGTACTTCGTAACCGTCTGCGTGGCGGCGAGGAAGCGTATCCTGGGCTCCATACGATGTGGTGTCATGAGGGTGAGCGAGGCGGGGCGGGCGGCGGAAGCGGCATGGTATGGGCTGCCGGCGCATTATCCCCACGTGCGTTTGGACGCGTTCGTGGTGATGCCCAATCATGTGCACGGGATCGTAATGTTGGACGCGGGAATGGATCGGGACGTGGGAACCGTAGGGGCGGGTCGGTTCGGGGCATCGGGCGACGGTCGTGGCGAGGGACAGGCAGGGGCGGGTCGGTTCGGGGCATCGGGCGACGGTCGTGGCGCGGGACAGGTAGGGGCGGGTCGGTTCGGGGCATCGGGCGACGGTCGTGGCGCGGGACAGGTAGGGGCGGGTCGGTTCGGGGCATCGGGCGACGGTCGTGGCGCGGGACAGGTAGGGGCGGGTCTTAGACCCGCCCCTGCGGGTGCCCGGGCAACCATCCCAACGTCGGGCGGTGCCCCGTCGCCGCCACGACGTCACGCATTACCCGAAATCGTCCGCGCGTTCAAATCATTTTCCGCCCGCGCCATCAACATCCATCGCGGAACACCCGGTGCCCTGGTGTGGCAACGGAATTACTATGAGCGCATTGTGCGAGACGTACGCCACCTGAAACAGGTGCGGCGCTACATTCTGGAGAACCCAGCCGCCTGGGGCGACGACCACTTCCGCTGATCAGCGCAGGACGAGCTCCTGCTGGTGGCCTTCTCCATGAGCCGCCATCGGGGAAGTCCCAGCGGGCTGGCGACTTGGCCCCGTCTTTTCGCCGGTGGTCTCCGGGACTATTCTTCTCCCTCCGGCGCCGTAGCCAAGTGGTAAGGCAGAGGTCTGCAAAACCTCCATTGAGGCTAGCAGGCCTCTTTTGCAACCGGACGACTCGTTCTAAATCAGTGCCATAATTACCTGCACCAGAACGCCTTACGGTAGCGATCCGAAGAAACTCACCGATGCATCTCATGCGGCGTTCGCCTCGTGGTGATTCCCATATGCTTCCCATCAGCGATTCGCTGACCCCCAGGCTCACGGAAGCGGTGGTCTTCGATGTACCAGTGTGTACCAAGGCAGCTTGACGACGACGGTCATGTATGTATGAGGGCCATCTTGATCGGTCGAGCTATTAGGCCAACTTGGCCTTCGCGCGCGCCGGTCGGCAGGTTCAATTCCCTGTAGGCAATGCAATCTGCAACAGGTTGGTCATGTACCTGAGGCTAGGTCGTTGCGAGAACACCCCTTACACGCCGGCACGGTCCTTCCTAGTGCTTCGTCGAAGGTGGAGCGACTTTTTGCCCCTGAGTGGAAGAGGGAGAAATGCGATGAAGCCGCGCTCTCGACTAGCCCTTGCTTGCTTGGCCATGCTGATCGCAGGATGCGCGACCGGAGGCGGGTTCCAAAACCTGATGAACTCATGGGTCGGAAATGACGTAAAGAATACCATCATGGCCTGGGGCGCCACAAGCGACGTGTTCACGCTGCCGAACGGCAATCGAATGTACACATGGCTCTACGTGGGCGGGACGCGGGTGACTGCGAACTACAACAGCTATCTGAACATGGTCACGGCCGGATCGGTGACCTACTGGTGCAAGACGTCCTTCACTGCGAATGGCGATGATCGGATCATTGCTTGGCAGGGGCGAAGCAACGCCTGCCGTGCTTGAGGAGCTAGCATTGCGAGCGCGAGTGCCCGAACCGCGATCAGGGGGCTCACGGACAGCTGCCTTCGGTTGTTTCAGCGCTCGGACGGCGCCTAGGAATGGGGAGGGGCAGCGTCCTCCGGGGAGGCGCGTGTGAAGTTATGGAGCGTCGCACTGCTCTCTGCCGCCCTGAACTCGGGGCTTCCGATTGCGAGAGGTCCAGGTTCCATCTCGAACGAATTGGATCTCAACGAGATCACGCTCTTCGACGCGAACGGGGCACCAGTGGCCTACATCGCACCGGACGAAGAGTTGGCGATCTATCTTTGGAATGGAAAGCGGGTGGCCTACCTGGAACATGATGGTGACGCCTTCTCCATCTATGGGTTCAAAGGCAAGCATCTCGGCTGGTTCGACGAGGGAGTTGTACGCGATAACGAAGGGGATGCAGTCGGATTGATAGAGGGCGCTGTCAACAAGACGACTGAGCTCGAGCGATTGAAGGCGTTCAAGCAATTTCAGCCTTTTCGTGCGTTCACGCAGTTCGCTCGAATCGGGCTCATTGATTCGAACCGGTGGTCACGGATGCCGCTAGAGCTCTTCCTAGCCGCCGGGCGCAACTGAATGTCGATAAGTCGTTTTGCTTGTTGCCACTTGGATCTCGTTGGCGGCTCTGGCGGAACTGTGCCGGTTCCTGGTGACCTCGATCGACCGCTTCCGATCTGCTTCCGAAGCACCTCTCTGCTGCGATAGCGCCGAAGACCGAGAAAGGCGACACATACGAAGGCGCCAAGCGCTTGTTCACGCGAGTCTTCTCGCGTATGCCTGCGTGATCGGGTGCCGAGTGTCGGAGAGTCGTTGCTCTGCGTTGTTCTTCACCGGTGACGTGAAGTGGTATTCGCTGCGAACGTGCTGTCTGTCGCGCTCGAGTCGATCTAAGCGTTCAGATCTCCCAGTATGCGTCTTGCACATACAGTTCACGTACGCCGCCTCACCGGTCTCTTTTTGCCTTGACTACGGTGTGATTCTGAGCGGTGGCTGGTGGTAGCATTTGACGCCCGGGGCGCCTTTGTGTTGTTGCGACTGCTTTGGCTGGCTTATTATCGAATCTCCTGTGCTAACTGGCGACGTTGCGTCCTTGTCGCGGGATACGAATCTGGAAGGGGGCAATAGAGGATTGCGACGCGCACCTTGCGCGCCGCGGAAGTGAGTTGCGCTGCTTGAGACTCGAATCGAACTCGGACCTAGTGTATAGGGCCATGCCGTCGACTATACGTGTGTCGATAATTGATGGGGTATCAAGCGGAGCAGGTGAAATAGACGATGAGGCACATTCCATGCGTATACCGAGTGGGTCGAGGAAGTGTGCGACAAGTGGGTGCTTCATGGCAGAGTCCAGCTCGCGATTCCATGACTCCTTCACCTCGACGATCGCGCGGATCCGAGATGCGGTGTCGTGCGCGCCTCGATCGGCAGTGGCCTGCATGTCAAGGTCGGTCCGATCCCCATCAACGGCTCTTGCCACTCTGGACTGCACAACCAGTTCCTCAATCATCACATTCCGTTGCGTGAGGTCTCGACGGAGATGACGGGCAACATGATTGGAGAGCGCTTCTTCGTCCTGAGGCCGTTGCCGTTGCCTGCCACACCACGCTCTCAGAGTAGGTCTATCTCTCGCAGCTCACTCTGGAGCTCGCGCTTTAGCCGCTGAAGACTCTCGGCAATCACCTCTAGCAGCTGTTGACTCGACTCTACTTGACGCGCTTTTGGTCGCTCAGCGAGTGTGAGGAGAATTCTCGGTGACGTCTCACGTCAATGATCACTCACTAGTGTCGCTGAGGTTATCAGATAGTAATGCATGAGTTACTCGCGCTTTGGGCTGGTCACGGCTATCTGTCGCAGGTACTCTACGCCGCCGGCGTTCGTCGCTCGACAAGCGCATTGAAGGCATTGCTTTGTCAGTGCTCAGCCTCATCTCGAGGGCTCGGTGAGTAGACACTTACGTGTCAGGGGTCGCTCTCAGGCGGGAAGTGCTCGATAAGAAGGCTCACTAACTCCGCAAGCGTTGTCTCGGGAAGGGGCGCTAGCTGAGTATTAGCTCGCTCAAGGAAATGGTGCTTTCACGCTCGGCGACTCGGAGGAGGACGTCGTGCGCGAACGCTGGCTGATCTTGCAGGAGTGAGCTGATGCGTGGCTAGCTGAGATCCGCGGCTTGAGCAATCAGGACGGCAGTCGCTGCGACTGCAAGCTCGCGGGCGGGTTGTCTCTCGCCTATCCTGCAACAGGAGAAAGACACTTTCGCGGCGAGTTCTGCGGCACGGTTGTCGCTCGCCTCGATGAAAGGCTTCACTAAGTTGACAAAGACATAGGGCGGACAGAACGGCGCTGCAGCAGCAAAGAGGATCTTGTCAACGATGTCGGATAGGCTCGAGGACTTCACAAGGAGTGATTCGCTCAGGTCTCGGAACGGATCGCTTGTCTCGTGGTTGATCGCCTGTGCAACAAGTTCTTCGACCAAAGCGGTGACATTTTGCGGCGCATGCATGCTCACCACTCGGACGAGTGTCTCGTGTCGCTCTTTCTCGTCTGAGTCTTTGTAGTCACGTCGCTTCACTATCACTTGGGCTCACGCTGCTCATAGTGCCGAGGAAACCAGATCTGTTTGTTTGGACGCAAACAGGAGCTGCGCCGCGCTATATCTCTATGCGGCGCTGAACGTCGTCGACTGATCGGGATACGGATCGGCTGGGGGAGCGCAGTCGTTCAAGAACGCCGCTGTCAGGGTGAAGGACTCGCTCTGGATTGTGGCACTACACTCCTCCCAGAGCGGGGTTGGGTTGGATCGTCATAATGTGACGAGCCGCTCGCTGCATCAGAAGGACTAAAGAGTTCTACTCAGACTTGAGGTCACTTTTGCTCAGAGGTCATTGGAGTTGGGTCGGTAAGAGCGTTCTGTACTTGAGAAGCTGAAGGTGACGGCGGGCGGCTCGCTTCGCTGTGGTCTCTTGTCGTTGTTGTCTGCGTTTCTCTTCGGTCTGCTTAATCGCACGAGCTTGCAGCACGTGGTACACAAAGGCACGGCGTCGCTAAGGCGCTGGGTTACGTTCGCGAGTTCTTTGAGCAACTGTCGGACATCGGGGTCGGTCAGATGCGCTATCGCTACCTTTGTCTGCTCCAGATCACTCGGATCAAAGTGCCTCTGAAGCAGGCTGCGCTAAGCGTTGCGGCTTGGGTGCTCAGGCGGGAGACTCGACAGCTGTTTCAGCGCTTATGGCAGGTCACTCAACAGGAATAGCGGCTGGTTATGGTATGCGATATAGAACGCTAGCTTGTCGCTTTCTCTTCGCCGGAGCTTATGAGGGTCTGGATCAGTGTTTGTCGTGCTTTTGGCTCACTGGACAGGGCGTCGCGGAAACAGTGTGGCTCGTAGTCAGCTGTACCGGGGACGGAGTCGTAGTGTTTCGCGACTTGATTCAGAAAGGTGGTGATCTCTTGCACCGCGGTCGGATCGCTGTTTGAGCGCGTGACCTCTATAAGCGCTTGAGTGAGCAACAAGTTCGCTAGACGAGATTCGCTGGGTGTGTTACCGCCGCGACGGCGCCTCACTCACTGCAGGTCGGGGAGGAGATAGCTTTTCTTCAGCCTATCACTGTTCAGTGTCTCGGTAATGCGGTTCAGTGCGACGCTATATGCGCTCGACAGGTTCGGGCGCTTGGGTCGAGTCAGGTGCTCGAAGAGCATCGCAGGCGAAAGGGTCGGTTAACACGCGCTAAGCGCGGAGCTCTTGAGATCGTCGTCTTCGTTCTTCACTGGGGGTGAGACGAAGAGCGGGGTCAGAGCGCGACGGTCTGTCTCGGCGCTAGCGGCTCGAACGAGGTCGCTGCACTGGATCGCAGGGGGCGAGGGTTGGAGTCGGTTAGGGCGACTCGCACGGCTAGAGCAGCTAGTGCGGTCACTTTGTTTCACGTAGCGATCTCTAACGCTAGCTCTCGCGTTGGGTCGGAGGGTCTTCGTTCTCGATAACGGGGGTTAATTGTGCAGCGATTTTGGATGCTTGAGCTGTTCGTACGGGCGATGGGAATCGAAGCTGCGCATCGGTAGTGTGTTGCGCTGCGAAGCCTCGAGGAGTGCAGTGGTCAGCGCGGCTCGGCGAGCGTCGCTCATGCGGACGACGTCGTTGAGCATGGCCTCGGGATCGCGCTCTACTCACAGTTGAAGAACTCGGAGTTGAGAGACGCCACTCAAGCCCGGTCTGTCGCAGCTGAGGGACGATTGGCTCAGCGGATCGCCGGGTCGCTGAAGAGGTCGGTCAATTGTTGAGCTTGAAGGATCGTGCATGTAGCTACGCGCGGCTAAATACTCCGCGAAGGTGGCGTGTGCGGCTGTTAAGCGCTTCGCACTCTGCTCGGTGAACAGTGCTGTGTTCAGCGCCTCGAAGGACCTGCGCTCGTTTAAGTCGAAAGTTCGGCACTGGATTGTTCAGTGCCGGCAATTTCACTCAGGAGCAACGCAATCTGGCTCGACTGCGGGGCGTCGAGACATCGACAACGCGGCGATTGCTAAGCAAAAGGAGGGCGAAGATGCGCTTCGCTGCAGCTATGCGCTGGCTCGTGCTCAGCAGCAGCGGGCGACGCTCGGAGCCTGGGCGCGCACGCATCATGTCTGTCTGGCAGGACTCGGTGGTCAACAACTCAAAGAGCTCTGTCTGCGGAAGGGCAAGGGTCATTTCGTCGAGGAAACGTGTGTTAAAGAGCGAAGTGTGATCGGTTGGGCCGCGAATGCGCCGATGCCGGCGCAGTTCACTGCAGTCATGAACTGCTCAACTTTCTTCTGCACTGGACTCGCTGCCTGAAGCTTCAACCGCTTCGACGCCTCGCGTTCGACATACTGTGCGACATTCTGACGGCGAAGCGGAAGAATCTCTAGTTGCGTGACTCTGGGGAACGCGTTATTACCAGCCTGATGCCACGCGTCGCTAAACACGGTTGTCAACTGGTCGGCAAGTGGGGTGGCAGTACGGCTGTCGGCACTTCAAGCGAAGCCGGAGCCGCTCGGTCGGAAGTTTTGAAATCTTCTCTATGAGCCTGGCCGCGATAAGGTGCAGAGCTACTGGAGACTCATCTAATCTGTTCAGAACGAGGTAAAGGCGTTCAGTGTCGCTCTGCCAGCGCGCCAGCTCGGTTGGGTCGAAAATCGCACGCGCAAACCTGTCCAAAGTGTCGAAGAGCGAAACGTTTCTTCAATTAAGTAGTGTGGCGATTGTGTGGCGCTCGAACGAGATGACTCTATCAGCGCTTGAAGGTGTCGGCGTACATGCCGAGCGCGATGAACTTTCTCAGGTCGGGGTTTTGAGGGCCAGAACACATGGATGCGCGTCAGGATCGTTCAGTGAGCCAAGAGTGTGAATCGCGTCACTGGAGGGTGAGAGGGGGGATGGTTCTGTGAGGTAACTCTTGAACTCAGAGTATGTTCTGCTTGTTCCGTTCAATATCGAACTCACGGCAGCCGGCGATTGGCAGGATCACGCAAGCGGAGTATGCGATTGGGCATTGCAGTTCCGTTCGGGTTGTGAAGTCGGGACGTTCGTATCCTATCCTCTATTCGTGTAAACGGCACTCTCAGCGCGACTTGGCTTGATCATGTCGCTTTCATACCCGACCGGCCGCCAACCTTGATCCGCGCTGGTCGCTCAGTTCCTTGAGCTGCCAGGCTCACCATCTTTGAGTGAACGCTCTCCACCAGAACCATTCGCGCTCGGCTGTGTGTTACTGCGGTTCAGCAGCGGGTCTCACTTGAGGCTCTTTGTGTAGTGTACGATGTAGTGAATTCTGGCTTTTGCGCTACTGAGATTCGAAGGCTGCTCGCCGAGGTCACTCTGCAGGAGCGTGGGGCGGTGTGGCAAAGTGTCATGCGCATCGAGGGTCCACGTCTCCAACAACAGCTCCATCGTGTCCAAGTCCCACCCACCCACCAGAGCAATAGCCAGGGCTATCTCAGGGGTCGTATCGTGGAAGAACGCCCAATCGTCGAGCTGTAGGCACGTAAGCTTACCCCGATTGGATACAGCGTAAGTTAGACTTTCTCGTGACCCCAAGGAGGGTTGATGAGGAAGTCCAATTTCACCGAGTCCCAGATCGTGGCGCTTCGACGTCATGCGGCGAACCCCGCTCCGCTACGTCGGGACGGTTCACGATGCCGCACTGACGGAGATCTCGCAAGGCGCACGATCCGACACGTAGGCCCTCTGGGGGCGGAGAAAATGAAGTAACGGGATTCGGAAAGTTCTTGCAATATCAGGGGGTGTCAGCGCGCGTGTTTGGCGTTTTGTTCGGCTTTTAGGCGGCGGCTCTCCACGCTACGTAGTGCGCGTCTTGGTCCAGCTCCGTTTGGTTTACCATGAATTTCACCAGTAATCTATTCCGCTATCCAGAATGGCTGACTTCGGGAGACGGAAAGAATGCCGCGGCCCCCCAACTCCACAGTCAGCCGATAATACCCGGGCTGGAGCTCGCTCAAGTGGAGCGACAACCGCACTGCCAAGCTCGTGCCGTCGGCGTGTGCAGTCACCTGTGTCGTGACGCTTCTTCCCTCCGCGCCATCCGCCGGCTCAATGCGCGTGCGCACCGTCATTGGAGCACCACTCGGCAGGTCCTCAGCCTCCAGCAACACTTCCATATCATCACCCACGCGGTATGCGTTAGAGGCGCTGAGTGGAAATGCCCCAGCCGGTGTTGGCCAGCGCAGTTCGGTGTTTGGAGTTCCGAGCAGGAAGACGCAGACCGTCGGTCGCCCGCCGACGGGCGCCGGGACGTCGACGCCCAGCTGCAGCCCAGACGAACCAGCTGCTGGATCCGCACCAGTCAACAGCCATCTGATTTCGTACTCGCCGGTCGCGACGGGGAAATCTACGGCTCCCGCGACCCATTGGTTCGGGCGGACCGGACGCGTCGCATCGTAAAGCAGCGTGGTATCGAATGTGACCGGTGATCCTCCCCCTTTGGAAAGGGCTGTGATCCGGAGTCGGAGCGGTAGTGCCGGTCGGCCTCCTAATGAGATCAGCTCAAGACTCTGAGGCGGGATGCCAAACGCCACGAGCAGCCGCCCGGGCTGGGCCAGGCCGTACGCGCGCAGGACAGCATTAAGCGAGTGGTCGAAGTGAAGGGGGTACGCGTTCGTCGTCACGGCCAATGTGATGTTATCCATGGATGCCGAAGCCACTTGACGTCGTAGTGCGGCCCGGCGCAACGGACGATATTCCTCCAGCCAGCGCGCGTATACCGAATCGTAGTCTGCCAGCATCGAGAGGTTGTCCCCGCCCAGACCCCCGGCACCAACTTGAAATCGGCGTAGGCACAAAAGGCGATAGGTGAACGCATGAGAGTGAAGTAAAGGCGAAAGTTCACTATCATGCCGCGATCGGGACCATTTTCGTACAGCCATGAAAACACAGGACAGCCCTGAACAGTCTCGGTGCCCGAACGAAGGACTCGGGTCGGGGGGCCATGGCGAATAAAGATGACGCCGCGGTCATCCACAAGACGCTGTCCACTGCGATACGGCATAGCTTTGTTGAAATCGCGGTCGTGCACTCGAAGCGCAAACTCGGCGCGGGCAAAGCGGATGCGTCGTTCATGTTCCGCGAGCCGCTCGCCAACCGAACGGAAGTCGGCCGCTGCACGCCGCTCCCAGAACGCATGTGCCCAACTAGCTCGCTCCGTCACGCTCAGGGAGTCGAAGGCCTCCATCTCCGCGTCCGTGGCGACCCACGCAAAATCCTGATGAAACACGCTGCGCGCTGCCTCGCTCCGGACCTCGCCAAATGCCCGGAACCACGTCGCTTCACCCGTGGCCAGTTGACCGCCATGAGCTGGCCCCGGGCTAACGACAACAGCGCGAGAGCGGAATCGCCCCGAAGCTCAAGTACACGAGCGGCGGCAGCAATCGCACTATCTGGATTGCCCCAGTCCAGCTCGATCTGAGCGCGGGCGAGCAATGCCTGCGCATTCGTGGATGTCAGAGATGCAGCGCTTCGAATCGCCGCCGCGTCATCGTTACTGCCGATATGGGCGAGAGTTCGAAGCCGACTGTCGGCAAGCAGGGTTGCGGCGAGAGCGTAATTTGGATCGCGTTTGAGCGCTTCGCGCAGCGCCACCGCTGCGCGTTGCGCGTAGGACATCCGATAAGCCCGCGATCGCGTGTGTGAGCAACCACACCCAGAATGGCGAGCTGATACCGCGCTCTGCCTGCCAGATACCACGCTTCTGCGAGGGCGTCACGCTTCAGCAGTGTGGGCACCAGAAGGTCAAGGGCCTTGTTCAGGAGCTGAGGGTCACGCTGTGCAACGCCGCTATCAATACGAGCCCGCACTGATGCGAGATCGCCGACAAAGGCAGGCAGTTCATGGGAGGCGAGGGCGGGTGTGAGTTCGTTGCTGGATTGTCGGGCATGGACCGTCCCGGTCGTCGTCCCGATACCCACGATTGTGGCCAGCAAGCAACAAGTCGCGTGTCTCATGGCGAACCATTCCAAGCCGCAGTACCGATTCTTGAAAGCCTGACCGCATTCGGTGCGGAGACCCGTGCAGGCAGCCGGGGATGCTTGCGCTAGCCTCAACCGACTACCCTGCGCTAGTACACCTGTTAGTAGTATGCTAGCGCAGGGCTCCGGAATCCACTCGTCAGCACTCCACGATGGAAATTGATCCGCACTGGTACCACTCTCCAGTGCCGGGCGAGCATCCGTCGTTGTGGTCCGGGCTAAGTGTCGGGCCACAGCAGTTATTCCCTTGGTAGCACGAGGTTCCGCTGTCGTGAATACCGCCACTTCCCTCGCTGCAAGAGGGCTTCGCCCAGCTCCCCTCCCCATCGCCTTCGTTTATCGCTAGGCAGCAGGCACCTCGGGGATCGGTTGCAGGGTCCCACCCGCACTGCGCGATGGAGCAACTCCAAGCCGCGCAGCCACTCAGAGCTTTCTGAAAGACCGGGATGGGTGTCTCGGGGGCGGTCGCCTCGGGGCCGGCGAGCCCTTGCGCATCTGAGCACGCAGCGGCGAGGGAGACGGACAGCAGGACGAACAGTACGGAGCACCACTTCTGCCTCGAGCGCATTGCGACCTCCAGGGGTAGGGTCTACTGCGACGAACCTCCGCTTCCTTGTGGCTTCCGGGACGCGGACTTGAGCGCTGCGTGAATCGTTGCTTCAAATGCCGAGTACGGCAGCGCCCCGCTGAGTACCATGCCGTGGATGCTGTCGACTGCCACGGCCCGGCCAATGATGAACTGAGGGGTGGAGTTGAGTCCGAGCTTCTGGGCCACGTCGGCATCCTGTCGCACATCCGACAAGTATTTCTCTGTGGAGAAGCACGGGCCGAAGTGCGAGGCTGTGCCGGCGGCGGACCCGAGGCAGCGCATCCCGTGCGCGCAACGTGCGCCGCTAGGGCTAGACGTCGACCCTCCGCCTTGAGCGAGGGAGAGGCACTGCGCATGAGTGCGACGATCAGCCCCTTCGGAAGCCCGGCCACACCCAAGCGCTCGACTTCTGCATGAAGGCATGCCAAGAGGCGTCGGGACACGAAGTCGTCATCTGCGACCTGTGGTTCAGGCGCCAGGAGTGCGAGTACCTCAGCCTGTCGGTGGTGGCACAGGAGCACACGTCTGACGGCCCATAGGGGGTCCTGCGCCAAGGCCAGCTGGAGCGCTGGGGGCAGGTCGGCCGATGCCGCCGCGATCTGTCGCTGGGCGATGACGGGGCTGCGCGCACACTGCACGATCAGCGTGAGCGGGAGTCGGTTGCCGGCCGCCGCGGTTACTCGGACGCGAGGCTCCGGGTCCGCAACAAGCCGCTCCAGAACGACCCATGGTAGCCCCCGCCGACGTGCCAGCACGTGGCGAACTTCGGGCGATGCGTCGGCCGAGAGGCGCGTCAGGACGTGAGACTCAACGCCGCGTCGGCGCGCGACGGCCATCCGGACAAGCGGGTGTGGGTCATTCGCGGCAAACTCCACTGCCATTTTCACGAGGCGGCCATTCCGGACTAGCGCCGCCCGGACTCGAGCATCAGGGTCGCGCCACAGCAGGTCGAGCACGAGGATCGACGTCCGCGTGCTGGCGGCAAGGCGGCGTCGGTCCGTCATTGACCGTGCGCTCACTTGTTCGATCGGCTGGCGGAGCAGCCAGTCCAGGGAGGTGCGGGGCATTGGGTGACTCGTTGGGATGCAAAGTGATGGAGTGGTGAACGGCGGCTGCGGTGAACTAGCTGGTCGGCGTGGCCGGGGTCCCGCGCGGCGGCCAGCTGCGACAGTCAGTTGTCGTTCGCTGAGGGGCCCAGTTCGACGCTCTCGGGGTCGTCACTCTGGCCGGCCGGGAAGCCGTGAGCCCATAGTGACCGAATGACAAGCAGCCCGAGAGCCCTGAGCCGGACTGTCTCCGATTCGGCCTCCGCTTCGTCGCCGTCAGAGGAGACACACAGCGCTCCACCCTCAATCGGGACATGGACGCGCTCCGGGCATTCTGGCGATGGATGCTAGATAAGCGGATGGATCTGGGCATGCCGGCCGTGAACTTCAAGAAGACGGGTGAAAAGGAGCTGGAAGATCTGCGCCAGCGGGACCGGATTCGATGCCTCTCGCTGGACGAGCTGCGACGGATGGAGGCCGCAGCCGGGCCGCGGTGGCAGCCCTTCTTCACAGCGCTCTACCAGACCGGCCTGCGAGTGGGCGAGATGCAGGGGCTCCTGTGGGGAGCGGTCACTTTGGATGGCCCGCACCCCAAGATCGAAGTCGAGGGAGAGCATCTCAAGACTGTGAGCTCCCGCAGGGATGTCGCACTCACTCAGCCGGCCGTGGCTATATTCCGCGCTCGCCGGGATGCGCTGCCCGAGCCCCCGGCCCCCGATGAGCCGGTCTGGGATGCTGGGCAGCGAAACTACGCGACGGTGCGTTCCGCCTGGGTTCGAATCCGGGCGCGCGCAAAGCTCGGGTCGGCCCGGGTGCACGATCTGAGGCATACGTTCGGCGGCCAGATGGTGCGAGCGGGGGTCCCACTGCCGGTCATCAGGACGCTGATGGGGCATAGCAGCCCGAAGACGACCATGCGATACTTAGAGTTCGCTGGCGAGAAGGATACCGCGATGGCTGCACGGTTGCTGGAGTCACACTTGGCCGCAGGGTGATTCCCACATGCTTCCCATTTCATGTCGGTCAACCCAGATACAGGAACAGGTTGTGCCAGCTAAGTTGTTGTTGGATAACATGAAAGAGTGCTATCCGGCGCCGTAGCCAAGTGGTAAGGCAGAGGTCTGCAAAACCTCCATTCATCGGTTCGATTCCGATCGGCGCCTCTCGACAGGACGGGCGGGACGGGCAGGACGGGCGGGTTGGCAAGCGACGCCGCTCGATCACTCGCTCATGGCCGGCTCGCTCAGCATCCCCGATGCGACCAACTGCAGCACTCCCACCAACGCAATCACGCTGAACACCACATGGAGCGCGCTCGCGGTTCCCTGGCTTCGCACCACCGAGCCGAACAGGCTGCCCAGCAGGGTGAGCCCCAGTAGTCCACCCAGCGCCCGGAACATGGTAATCCCCGCCGTCGCCGCTCCCACATCCCGATGGGCCACACTGGCTTGTGCCATGAGCACGGTTGGCTGCGCCGTCATGCCCAGGCCCAGTCCGGCGACGGACATGCCCACCGCCAGTATCCAGGCCGCCGCGCTTCCGGCCAGCGCAAGGACCGCGAGGCCGGCCAAGCTCAACACCGAACCGGTGATGGGAAAGATCCGGTGACGGCCAAGCCGGCTGATCAGGTGGCCGCTCACGACCGACGAGAGAAGCAGCCCACCGAAGAAGGGTGCCATCCCCAACCCGGCGGTGGACGGCTTGAAGCCACGGACCGCCTGAAGAAAGAGCGGCACGAAGGTCGAGATGCCAAGGAACGGCACGCCGCTCGCAAGACTCACGAGCACGAGGGCCATGCCATCGCGACGGCGCAGCAGTGCCGTCGGCAGGATGGGTCGCCGGGCTCGCCGCTCCACCGGCACCAGCGCGGCGCCTGCCATAATCGCCGTCGCGAACAGGCCGACGACCAGCCGGGACTTCCATGGAGTGCTGCCGCCAAGGGCGGACGCGAGCACCAGCGCACCAAGCGCGGCACCCAGCAGCAGTGCTCCCGCGACATCAGTCGTGCCGGCTTTCCTGGGCGGGGTTCGGGGCAGCGCCACGCCGACCACGCTGGCGGCCACCAACCCGATGGGCAGGTTCACATAGAAGATCCAATGCCACGACGCATGCTCAACCAGCAGACCACCAATCAGCGGGCCGGCAACGGTCGCCAATGCCACCACGGCGCCGAACCATCCCTGGATCCGCCCGCGGTCCCTTGGCGGCGCGATGTCAGCGACCACCGCCATGGCCGTCACCGCGAGCCCCGCGGCACCGAGGCCCTGCAGCGCACGCCAGAGAATGAGCTGGCCGACCGAACCGCTCGTGCCGCAGAGCGCGGAGCCGGTCAGGAAGATTGCGATCGCGCCGAGCAACACCCGACGGCGCCCGATCTGATCACCCAGGCGCCCATGCACCGGCAGGGCGATGGTGGCGGTGAGCACGTACGCGGTGACGATCCAGGGCAGCCGGTCGGGCCGCCCGAGATCGCGCGCGATAATGGGAAGCGCCGTGACGACGATGGTCTGGTCGAGGGCACTCAGCAGGACCACCAGCAGCAGGGCTGGTATGATGAGGCGGTGGCGCTGGATTCCCGGCCTCCCGGCTTGCGCCATGGCGGCGGACTCAGGCGCGTCGGAGACCGATCGTGCTGACTGCGTGCCCGAGTGCCTTGGCAGCGTCACCCGCCAGCTCACGCGCGCGCCAGGCGATCATGCCGTCCGGTCGGACGAGCACCGCGCCTGAATCCGAGACGCCATGGAGTGGGGCCCACCGGCGGGCAGGGTCATGGGGGCCAGCCTTCGCCTCGAGTTGGTGACATGTGATTGGTACACCGGCCTTGGCCAGCTGCTCGGCCGCCTCACACCAGGCGGAACCTTGGCGGCCGGCCAGCAGAACGAATCCGCGGCCAAAGAGGTCATGCACTGGCACCGTCTGGCCGGCGATTTCCAGCGTCAGGTGCGGTGCACGACTCCCGGGCCGTCCGGTGGGATGAAAAGGATCCTCGAAAGCGGCGTCCTCGAGCGTTGGCTCCTGCACCAGTGCGCCGTCCGGATAGAGATAGCCAAAGACCACGTCGGGATAATCGACGATCGGCGCCGGTTCAGGCAGCCGACCGGATGCATCCTTGAACCACTGCGCCAGCCGGGCCACGGCCTGCGCCACAGTATGCCGGACGACAGGGAGACGTTCGCGATCATAGCTGTCCAGCAGCGAAGCATCCGCCTGACCCTTGAGCACAGCAGCAAGTTTCCAGGCCAGGTTATCGCCATCCTGGATGCCGGTATTGCCGCCGAACGCCCCTGTAGGCGGCATGACATGCGCCGCATCGCCCACCAGGAACACGCGGCCCTGGCGGAACCGGTCAGCCACCAGCGCGGCGACCTCCCACGGCCTGGCATCGACCAGCCGGACCGAGATATCGGACCGGCCCGCGGCCTTCTGCACCAGGTCGATGCAGCGTGACTCGCCAAAATCTTCCGGTCGCTCGCCCTTGTCGGGAGCGTACTGCAGTGCCAGCAGCCAGCGGCCGCCATTGTCCCGCGGGAGGATGCTGGCGTTGAGGTCGGTGACAAAGCACGAGGTGAAACGCCGCCCCTGCAGCAGCGGTGCGAGATCGGTCTCGAAAATGATGTTCATCCAATGCTGCAGCCGGTCGGTGCCGCTCTGCGCGATGCCGAGCTGTTGCCGGATGGTGCCCCCATGACCGTCGGCCGCCACCATGTAGCGGGCCTCGACCATCTCCTCGGCGCCGCTCTGATGATCCTTGATGCGGGCTCGCACACCCGAGTCATCCTGCTCGAATTCCAGCATTTCCGTGTTGAAACGAATGTCCGCGCCACGTTGCGCCGCGTGGGCCCGCAGGATCGGCTCAAGCCGATCCTGGTCGCAGGTAGCCTGCGCGGGGGCGCAGAGCGCGCTCATGTCGGGCCAGGCGGGACCACCCCACCGGACCTCCGGATCGCTGAGGTTGCGCACGGTCGCCAGTTCCTCCGTCTGGCTGGCCGTCTGGTTGGCCCGGATCTCCTCCTCGATGCCGACGGAGCGGTAGATCTCCATGCAGCGGGGCGAGATACCGCGGAACTTGTATTGCACGGTCGTGCCGGCGTGGCGCTCGACCACCAGTGGCCGAATTCCATGATGCGAAAGTAAGAGTGCCGTGGACAGGCCGTTCAGGCTGCCGCCCACCACGAGCACGGGCGTCTCGATGGTCATGACGTGGCCTCCAGTACAACGGCATCGCGGACATCGCGATGCCATATTATTTTAACCTATTCAAGTAGTTCTGGCAGCGTCAAGGCAGAACCTTCCACCGGTGGAGGCGCGGGATGAAAGGAGCCAGCGAGGGCAGGGCGGTGTGCGCGGCGCGCGCGTGGCAGGTCCTGTTCGACTACCTGATGGCGACGACGCCAGAGCGGAATGCGGAGCTGGAGCGGCGAGGATTGACGCCCAACGATGCGCGAGGGTTGTTCAGTCTCACCCCGCGGCGTGGCCGCCCCATCGGGGAGCTGGCGCGGGAGTGGGGCTGCGATCCCTCCAACGCCACCTACATCATCAGCCGCCTGGAGCGGGCCGGCCTGGCCGCACGGCGGCCCGACCGCGACGACCGGCGCGTCAAGCTTGTCCGCCTGACGCCAAGGGGACTCAGGACGCGGGCGAATCTGCTGGCAGAATTTCGTCGTGCGCCGCATGAACTGCTGCTGCTGAGCAACGCTGAACTGGGAACGCTGGAGCGGATCTTCACGCAGGTACTGCGCGTGCGACGTGAGAGCACTGGCGGCGCATCGCCCTGACCGTTCCTGCGTTCGGCGTGTCATGCACCCCTACGTTGTCTCCCGTCCTTTCACCACCAGCCGCCCGATGGTATTCCGGTCGGTGCCGAACCAGATCGCGCCGCTCCGCGCATCGTACATCATGTTGCGGATGGTATTCTGCGCCCGCCCGCCGCCCACGTCGACGGTGTCGGTAAAGGCGGCCCGGCCCGGGTCGAAGGCCACCAACCGGTTGGGCTGCAGGCCGGTCTCGGCCACCCAGATTCGTCCTCGCCCATCGAGCGCCATGCCGTAGGGCAGGGACATGGCGCCCCCCGGGAGCGCATACTCCCGCACCTCACCGTTCCCTGGATTCAGCCGGCCGAGAAAACCCCGGGAATAATCGCCATACCAGACCATCCCGTCAGCAGTGATGGCCATGCGGCGTGGCCGGGTGCGTTGGTTCGGCAGGTCGAAGGTGCGGATCTCCATCACCTTCGGATCGATCATGCCCAGCTGGTTGGTGCCGAAGAGGTCGAACCAGACCTTGCCATCCGGCGCGATGCTGATGCCATACGGTCGGCTGCCATTGGCGGTGCGCCACAGGCGAATTCTTCCGGTCCTGGTCTCCAGGTGTCCCACGGCGTGCGACTGCTGCGCGGTGAACCATGCATTCCCTGCCTCATCGAACAGCATGGTGTGCGGATCGCGCACCGAGGAGTCGGGCATCATGTAGGTGCTGAGCTTGCCGGTGGCGGGGTCGAGCCGCACCAGCCTGGCATTCTGGTTGCCGGTAAACCACACCTCGCCCTTCGGGCTCACGACCAGGTTGTGCGGGTGGGTGCCTTCCTCAACCTCGTAGCGCTTGAACTGGCCGGTTGCGGGATTGAGATATGCGACATAATTCCCGACCTGCCCCACAAACCATACCCGGCCCTGCGCATCCAGGAACGGATCACGTGGGCGACTGTGATCCCATGGGACGGTCCATTCGGTGAGCAGGGAATCCGGATCCGCAGATGTCGCAGATTGATCCACGGATTGCACAGGTTGCATCAATGTGATTGTCACCGCGGCGAAGGCAGGAATGAGGACCGTCAGCATGAGTACCTCTCAGGGCATATCGGTGGAGTCTAGCCCGCAGCGTGCGCGACGGCAATCAGCTGCTTCCTGCCCGTCCTGCCCGTCCTGCCCGTCCCGCCCGTCCTGTCAGGACGTCGCTCCCTCCGGCATCGCTTTCACCCCCTCCCGCCGCCGGCCCAGCCGCCGCTGGAACGCGTCAAGGTAGGTGTAGACCACCGGTGTGATGTAGAGCGTGATGAGTTGGGAAAAGGCCAGTCCACCCACAACCGCCACACCCAGCGGCCTCCGGGACTCGGCCCCGGCCCCGGCGCCGAGCGCAATGGGCAGGGTGCCCATGAGCGCCGCCATCGTCGTCATCATGATCGGGCGAAACCGGACCCGGGCGGCCTCGAGGATTGCCTCGCGTGCCGTAAGCCCCTGGCTGCGCTCCGCCTCGACCGCAAAATCGATCATCATGATGGCGTTCTTCTTGACAAGGCCAATCAGCATGATGATGCCGACGAAGGCATAGACGCTGAGATCCATTCGGAACACCACCAGCACCAGCAGCGCTCCGAACCCGGCGAACGGCAGCCCGGACAGGATGGTGAGCGGATGAATGAAACTCTCGTACAGGATACCGAGGACCAGGTAGATGACAATGATGGCGAGGATCAGCAGCATCAGCAGGCCGCGTTGCGCTTCCTGGAAGGCCTGCGCCGTGCCGGAGAAGGCGGTGCTGATGCTGGATGGCAGGACCTCGCGCGCGGCCGCCTCTACGTCCGAGACCGCGGTGCCAAGTGACACGCCCGCTTCCAGGTTGAACGACAGCGTCACCGAGGGCACCTGCCCCGAGTGGTTGACGGTCAGGGGCCCCGTACCCGGCGTCACGCTCGCAAGCGAGCCGAGTGGCACGGCGGTACCGGATCGGCCGGTGATGTGCAGCAGGTTCAGCGCCGACAGGTCCTTCTGGTACTGCGGCAGCAGCTCCATGATCACATAGTACTGATTGTTGGGCGTCAGAATCGTGGAGATCTGCCGCGAACCGTAGGCGTTGTAGAGCGCCTGCTCGATCTGGGTGACATCAATACCAAGGGACGCCGCACGGTCGCGATTGATGGCCACTTGCACTTGCGGGTTCTTGATCTGCAGGTCGCTGGTGACATCGGTGAGGCCGGGCAGCTGGCGCATGCGAGCCTCCATGCGTTGGGAGCCCGCATAGAGTTCATCGATGTCCGAACCCTGCAGGGTGAACTGGTACTGGCTCTTGGACCGACGGCCGCCCACGTTGATCACCGGCGGATTCTGGAGGAAAACCCGCAGGCCTGGGATGGCAGAGATCTTTCGCGTGAGCTCGCGCGCCACCTGGTCGGCGCTGAGATCGCGCTTCGACCGGTCGGTCAGGTGAATGAAGAGCCGCCCCTGGTTGGTTGACCCCTGGCCGCCGCCCACCGAGGACATGAACCCTTCAACATTGGAGTCGGCCTGGACCAGGGCCGCCGCCGCCAGCTGGTGCTGCATCATGTTGTCGAAACTGGTGCCCTCGGCGGTCTCGGTGGTGCCAAACAGCTGGCCCTGATCCTCGCTCGGGATGAAGCCCTTGGGGACGATTCTGGCGAGGAACAAGGTCGCGAGCAGGATGACGGCGCTGAAGACCATGGCCATCCCCCGCCGGTCCATCACCCAGGCGAGGCTCTGGTCATACGCGGTGGCGGTGCGCTCCCAGGCGCGCTCGGTGGTGTTGAAGAAGCGGCCGTGCTTCTCCTGCTCGGGATGCGGCTTGAGCCAGCGGCTGCAAAGCATCGGCGTGAGCGTGAGCGAGACGAAGCCCGAGACCAGGATGGCCACGCCGATGGTCACCGCGAATTCGTGGAACAGCCGGCCTACCAGCCCGCCCAGGAACAGCACCGGAATGAAGACGGCAACGAGCGAGATCGTCATGGAAACGATCGTGAACCCGATCTCCCGGCTGCCCTTGAGCGCCGCTTCCATCACCCCTTCGCCCCGCTCGATGTGACGGACGATGTTCTCCAGCATCACGATGGCATCGTCCACCACGAATCCCACGCACAGCGTGAGCGCCATGAGCGAGAGATTGTCCAGACTGTAGTGGAGCAGGTACATGACGGCGAACGTGCCCACCAGTGACATGGGTAGTGCAAGGCTGGGGATAATGGTGGCGCGAATGTTCCGGAGAAACAGGAAAATCACCATCACCACCAGGCACAGCGTGATGAAGAGCGTGGTCTTTACGTCGGTCGCCGAGTCCCGGATGGACACCGACCGGTCGTACAACGTCTGGATGTCCACCGATGCCGGCAGCTCCGGCTTGATGCGGGCGATTTCGTCCTTTACCCGCTGCGCCACGGCCACAGTGTTGGTCCCGGGCTGGCGCTGGATCGCCAGCACGATGGCGCGCTCACCATTGTACCAGCTGGCGTTCTTGTTGTTCTCCACGCTGTCAATGACCCGGCCCAGGTCTCGGAGCCGGACCGGCGCGCCGTCCCGGTATGCCACGATCAGCTTCCCGAAATCGGCCGCGTTGGCGAGCGATCCGCTCGACTCCACCGAGTAGGCCTTGTCCGTGCCCCAGAGAATACCGGTGGGCAGGTTGGCATTGCCGTTCTGGACGGCCCGCGACACCTCGTCGATGCCGATGTTCCGGAGCGACAGCTGCTGCGGATCGAGCTGGATGCGGACGGCGTACTTCTGCGATCCGTAAACTTGCACCTGGGCCACGCCGTCGACGGTGGAGAGGTGCTGGGCCAGCGTCGTCTGGGCGTACTCATCGAGCTGCTGCAGCGGAAGCGTGCTGGTGCGCAGCGCCAGGTACAGGATGGCGCTGGCCGACGGGTCCACCTTGCGGAAACTGGGTGGAAGGATGTCCTGCGGCAGCCGGCGCAGGGTCTGCGAGATCGCCGCCTGCACATCCTGGGCGGCGGCGTCCACATCCCGGCTCAAGGTGAACTGCAGGGTGATGGATGTGCTGCCCTGGCCGCTGCTCGATGTCATGGCGTCGAGGCCGGCGATGGTCGAGAAGGTCTTTTCCAGCGGCGTGGCCACCGCCGACGCCATTGTCTCGGGACTCGCGCCCGGGAGGCTGGCATTCACGTTGATGGTGGGATAATCCACGGAGGGCAGATCACTGACCGGCAGCATCCGGTATGCCACGATGCCAAACAGGAGGATACCGGCCATGACCAGGGTGGTCATGACCGGCCGGCGAATGAAGAGTGCTGCGATGTTCATGCGCCCTCCCGCGGCGAAGGCGCCGCTTTCCTGACCTGCACCTTCGCGCCATCGCGCAGCAGTATTTGCCCGTCGGTCACCACCTGCGTACCGGGAGCGAGGTCGGCGGAAATGACGGCCAGACTGTCGTTGGTGCGCTGCACGGTGACCGGAACCATCGTCGCGGTGCTGTCCGGCTTGATGGCAAAGACGAATGTGCCCGATTGTCCCGAGACGACCGCCGGTGCCGGCACGGTCAGCGCGCTATCCTGCACGTACAGCCGGATCTTCACATTGACGAACTCGCCTGGCCAGAGCGTGCCATCCTCATTGGGGAAACTGGCCTTGAGCAGAATGGTCCCGGTGGTCGTGTCCACGGCATTGTCAATGAAGGCAAACGTGCCGGTGCTGGCTTCGCCGCCGGCGGTCGGCTCGACCCGGACCTGAAGCCGATCGTCTCGCCGCCGCTGCAGCTCAGCCAGGTTGCCGGCCGGGACGGCGAATCGAGCGAGAATGGGCCGGATCTGGTTGATCGTCACCAGCGGTGATGGACTGGCCGCCCGGACCAGGTTGCCCTCGCGCACCAGCAGGCTCCCGGTCCGGCCACTGATTGGCGCTCGTATGGTGGCATACTGCAGGTTGAGTCGCGCCTCTTCTACGGCGGCTTCACTGGCAGCGAGCGTGGCGCCCGCCGCGAGCGCATCGGCCCGTGCCTGGTCACTCTGCTGCGCCGTCACGAATTCCTTCTCCGCCAGCGTCGCATATCGCTTGGCCTGCTGCTCCGTCTGTTCGGCGCGTGCCTTGGCGCCCGCCAGGTTGGCCTGGGCCTGCTGCAGGGAGGCCCGAAAGGGACGCGGGTCGATCTCGAACAGCACCTGCCCCTTCCGGACATTGTCGCCTTCGTGAAAAGCAACACGAACGATCTGGCCGCTCACCTGCGGTGCGACGGCCACCGACTGCACCGGCTCAATCGTGCCGGTGGCCGACAGCTCATAGGGGACCGACTGCCGCTTCACCGGGCCGATCGTCACGGGGGTGGGTGGCGCGGCGGGCGCCTTGGCGTCGCCGCATCCGCTGATCAGGAACACCAGGCTGGCGACGAATGAGGCGCGCAGGAATGGTTCAGTCATCAGCGGGAGCCGTTGTCGTTGTGTCCGGAGTCAGGTGGAGCGAGCTGCCGCCCCTGGCATCGAGCAGGCCGGCATCCCGTGCCAGTTGTGCCAGCGAAACATTCCACTCGAGCCGTGCCTGGATGCGCTGCGCCCGAGCATCTGCCAGCGCGCTTTGGGCGGCAAGCAGGTCCAGCACGGTACCGACGCCTTCCTTGTATCGCGCCCGCGCCACCGCAGTGGACTGGTCCGCACTTGCCAGCAGGTCATCAGCGGTGCGGACCCGCCGGGTGGCAGTCTGGAGCGCGTAGTAGGAACTGAAGACCTCGTAGATCACCTGCTGGCGCAGGTTGATGCTCCGGGCGCGCGCGGCGTCGGCCGAATATTGTGCACCCTTGAGGTCGTACCGGCGAGACAATCCGCTGAAGATGGGAATGTTCAGGCCCAGGGAAATGCTGTAGTTGTCAGAGCCATCAGGGATGCTGGTCGCGTAGGTTCGCCCGCCATTGGCGCTCAGGCGAAGCTCCGGCAGCAACGCCGAGCGGACATCGCCCACTCGCGCGGCGGCGGCTTCGGCATCGGCACGGGCGGCTGCGAGGTCAGGGCGGCCGGCCACCGCGGCATCAATGAGCTGTTGCACGCTGTCGGCGAGCACGGCCACCGGGACATCCGCGGCGCTGGTGTCCACGTCGTACGGCGCATTGGCCGGAAGTCCCAGGGCCAGCGCCAGGCCACCACGCGTGGTCGCCAGGGTGCCTTCCGTCGTCTGCAGCGTGAGCTGTGCCTGACTCAGGGCAGTCCGGGCCTGCAGGACATCGGCGATCGTGGCCAGTCCCACCCGGCGTCGCTCCTCTGCGGCCGACAGATTGGTCCGGGCTTCCTCCAGCGAGGTCTGCTGTGCCTCCAGCAGGGCGCGGGTCGCCACATACTGGAAATAGCTCACCTCGATCTGCAGCACCGCAGACTGCAGGACCGCATTGTGAGTGTAGTCGGCGGCAATCAGCTGCTCCCTGGCAGAAGCGATCCGCCCGGTGCGGCCACCAAAGTCCAGGACCAGCCAGGACAACGAGGCGCTGGGAGCAAAGACCGATTGCTGCACAGCCGTACGTCCCTGACTGGCCGTGGTCTTCAGGCGGGTCGCGTTCACCTGGGCGTCGATTGTGGGAAGCCACTCGCCACGAGCCGAACCGTATGCCGCGGCGGCAGCCCGAGCCTCGGCCCAGGATTGCCGGGTGGTCGTATTATTCCGGAGGCCAACGTCGATCAAATCGGCGAGCGTAAGATGGCGGGCCTGCTCGGCGATATCCGGCGGTAGCGCGATGGCGCTGCGGGCAGTGTCGCCAGCATTCCGCTGCGCCACCTGAAGCGGTGGTACCCATGGCTGGGCGGGCCCCGGTGCCGTCCCGGCCACTCCAGCTACCGACGGAGTCCCCACACACCCCGCTATAAGGAAAGCAAACGAGGCCTGCGCCAGGCGGGTCAGCACCCCGGGATCGGCGTGGACCCGGCGGTGCGTGCCCTCCGCCGGGACGAAACCCATGAGAGACTCCGAGAAGTGGACATCTACTGCTTACGGATGAGAGGGAAGAATTGTTGCCCTCGGCGGGAACGCCAACGCAGGCACGCGCCTGCTCAGGCGCCGCCGCTGCGAAGATAGACCATCCCGATGCCGACCAGATAGACGAGGATCATCAGCAGGCTTCCTGGCTCAAGCAACGCGAAGCGCCGCCTGGAGCGATAGACAATGGCGGCGAGGCCCAGCCCCATGAGCACGATGCCGACCATGGCCGTGATGAGATGCACGGGACTGATGATACTGAGGACGGGGCCGCTGCCATGCGCCAGGTCCAGCGCCAGGAACATCACCATGTTCACCGCGTTGCTGCCATAGAGATTTCCCACGGCCAGGTCGTAGGCCCCCAGACGCACGGCGGCAATGCAGGTCACCAGCTCCGGGAGCGAGGTGGCGAAGCCCACCAGCCAGGTGCCCATGAAGGTCGAGCCCAGACCGCTGAGCCGGGCGAGTTCCTTCGCAGTGATCGCGAACAGCGGCGCAAACAGGAGAATGAAAAGCGATCCGGCGGCAAAGCCGATGACGGCGCGTCGAAGGGAGGGGATGCCCGGGTCGGTGCCGGGTACTGCGGCGCTCTCGCGCTCGTAGCCTGTTGTCTCGACCACCTTGCCGACCTGCTGGGCCACGGAGCTGTTCCGGAACACGGCGCGCATGCCCAGCGCATACATCACCAGCAGCACCAGCGATCCGGGGCCCACGCCGCCGAGATTCACGTTGAGACGCAGCAGGACAAAGAGCGCGGCGGTCGCCGTGAGAATGATCGCGAAGCCGGCGGCGAGCGCGTTGTCCAGCGCCGCCTTCCGGAACAGCTCCGCGCGCGGCATCAGACTCACCAGGGCCAGGATCAGCATGTTGGCCATGGAGCTGCCGAAGAGGTCTCCGGCGGCAAGATCGGGGACGCCGAGCCGGACCGCTGCGATGTCGGTGGTCAGTTCGGGAAGCGACGTGGCCACGGCCAGGAACAGCGCACCAACCCAGAGACCGCCAAGCCGGGTGCGGGCCGCGATGATGTCGCCGTTCCTCGCGAGCTGCACGCCTGCCAGTACCACGGCCGTGGCGCTGGCAAGAAAGCCGAGGAATATCAGGAGGGCGTGCAACTGCCGTTACCAGCTTCCGCCGCCGCCGCCGCCACCACCGCCGCCCACCGACCCGCCGCCTCCCGACCCCGAGCTTGACCCGGGCGACGATCCCATCGTCCGGGTGGCGGCGGTCTGAAAACCGCTGAGTCCGCTGCTGAAGTTGCCGACGTTGAACTGGCCAGTTCCCACGTACCAGTTGGGCGGTGCCGAGCGCAGCACGTCAGCAAACTGGCTGACCCAGATATCGCTCACGTCGAGTGCCACGGCATATGGGAGCAATGCCGAGAACAATTCCGTGGTCCGTTCCGGCGCCTGCGAGAGCTCGATCTCCGACTTCTCGGCCCGCCTGATGTATTCCTCGAGTCCCTTGACCTCGCGCCACCGGCGCGCCCCTTCGGCCGTCTTGGCCGGCATCGCACCGCTGAAGGCGAGCACGATGATCCCGACGGAGGCGAGTCCGGCGCCGAGGATGATGTTGCCGGTGGCGGCACCGAGCGGAATGGCCCCGACCGTGAGCAGCATCCCCAACGCGAGGTACCCGTTGCGCACCGATGCGGGACTCTTGGGGAAGAGGCGCTGCGACACCAGGAAGTCGTACATGCCTTTTCTGATTCCCGGCAGGTGCGTGTAAAACTCGTTGTGCAGGTCAGTCATCCGGCGGGTGGTGGATCCCTCGAACACGCCGTCCAGCACGCTGAGCTCGTAGGGCACCAGGTCGCCTGGCAGGGGCTTGTCAGTACGGGCGAGTTCCCAATCCGTTCTGGAAATACCGAGTGAGCGCAGGGCCTTGGCCGCAAACGAGTTCTCACCCAGCGCGGCGACCAGTCCGTGGGCCGGCACCTCATTGATGGTCATGTAGCCACGCACTGCCAGATCCAGCAGCGTGGCCACCACATCATCCATGTCGGCTTTCTGGTCAGTGAGCACACCGGCGGCGCCGGGAGGCAGCCCGGCGGGCGGGTGCCAGTTGGGCATGATGCTGCCCGGGTCCGGCTCCCGGCCGCGGCGCTGCCAGCGCCCGAACATGAGCAGGAACCCAAGCACCGGCAGCGCCACGGGCCACCAGAGGCTGCCCTGTTCGAGCAGTCGATCGGCGGCGGTAGGCTCGGGAATCACACCCTTGGGGAATGCCGCCACCAGCGTCAGTCCTTCGCCAGGGTCGAGGCGGCCGGCGGCAAACTGATAGCGCCCGGGCTGGACCACCGCGGCGGTGCACTGCTCGTTACTGGAACTTTCGGCCCAGCCAGCATAACACCACGCCGACGTGCCGGCGGTGTCGCGTGGCAAGTGGCCCGCTAGCACCACTGTGGCTGAGGCGTGCAGGATCGGCACCGGCCACTCCGTGCCGGTGACCTGCCAGTAGAGCTCGTCGTGGTCGTCAAAGAAGCCGAGGCCGCGCTCCAGGTGATAGCGGATGAGGTAGGTCTGCACGCCGGTCACCAGCCGATCGGCGCGCCCGATGCGGATCCGCTTGCGCCTGCCGCCGTCGACCGTGAAGGGAATGGCGTGGCCTTCGGCGTCCGAGACTCCCCGGACATCAAGTCCCACCTCGACCGTGCCAGCGCGCAGCGGAATGCCGGCCTTGAGCACCTTGGCGTAGCGTACCGGGATTTCGCGGTAGATGCCGTGTTTCTGGAGTGCGCCGAAGTCAACGAGGATCCGCTCCGCCACGTCGATGGTACGATCCGCATTCACCTGGTAGCGCGCGTCGAATGACTGGACCGTCCAGCCGACATCCTGGGCGAAAAGGCAAGTGGGCAGAAGGAGAATGAGGGTGACAATGACGAACCGCGGCAGCGTAACCGGCCGTGGCATCACTCGGCGGCTCCCAGGTTAGTCGCCGGCGCGTTGCGCTCGGCGATGTCCGACAGCTCGAAGTAGGCGCCGGCCTGAAATCCGAGCGCATTGGCAACGAGGAGAGTGGGGAAGGATTCCCGGAGGGTATTGAAGTCGCGGACCACGGCGTTGTAGTAGCGCCGAGCGCTGGCGATGTCGTTTTCGGTCTCGGCGAGCTGGCGCTGCAGGCTGAGCACCGTGTCGCTGGCCTTGAGCTCCGGATACGCTTCCGCCAGGGCGAGGAGCTGTCGGAGTCCACCGGTCAGTACATTCTCGGCGTGGGCCCTGCTGGTCGTGTCGCCGGGCCGGCCGCCGGCGCCGAGCGCTTCCTTCCGGGCGGAGGTCACGGCGGCAAGGGTACGCTGTTCGTGGCCCATATAGCCACGAACCGCCTCGACCAGATTGGGAATCAGATCGGTGCGGCGCTTGAGCAGGGCATCGATGCTGGCCCAGGCGGCGCGCATCCGGTTTCGCAGGGCCACCAGCCGGTTGAACGTCCAGGCAAACCAGCCCGCGACCAGGACGGCGAGGACCAGCACGATGATGGGAGGCATGCGGGGAATATAAGTCGTCAGTCGTTGGTCGTCGGTCGTCATTGCGAGGAGGAGGCGTAGGGGCGAGGCTGGTCTCGCCCCGAGCCTCCGACGAAGCAATCTGGTTGGCTGAGACCGATGCGTACGCGACCCGATCGCTTCGGCCGCTTAGCGCCCTCGCGATGACGCATCAGTGACGACTGACGACTGACGACTGACGACCGACGACCTACTTACTCGGATCATCCTCCGGATGCACGTAGGTCAGCTGGAACGGCCCCATCATATGCACTTGCACGATCGTCTCGCCCTGGGCCTGGACAAAGTGATTCACATGCGCAGGGGCGGTGATGAAGTCGCCGGGCTTCAGCACGGGGAGCATCACGTCCTTGGAAAACGTGTCGCCCAGCCCCACCAGCAGGTTGCCCTTCAGGACGGTGACGTGCTCATCGGTGGGGTGCCAGTGCGGCTTGATGACGTAATTGTTGGGAAACTTGAGCCGCACGGTCAGAACGCCGCTGGCCGCGGGATCGCCCTGCAGCACCACAATTTGTGCGCCGGAGGGGAAGATGGGTGGAGCGGGAGCCCAGGCCAGCTTGTCCGCCCGGCTGGCCGGGTCGGCATTGGCGTGGTCCGCGGACTGAGCCATCAGGCCTGGCGCGGCGGTGAACGTGGCAAGCGCGATCAGCCAGGCGCTGGAGTGGATGTGACGGGTACCCATTGCAAGCCCTCCTTGGATGGAATCCATTCGATGTAGCTGATCCATAGATTTCGCAGATTGCGCAGGCATTATGAGCTATCCGTCCTGTCCGACTGTCCGTCTTCAAGAACATACGGGCAGCCCCGGGATCGTCCAGAGGAGGCCCCACTGGCATATAGGCGTTTCGCGGAAATTGACGACAGCGGGAAGCGCCGTACGGGCGGGTCTGCGGCGGTCTGCGGCCGCCAGCTGAGAGCTGAGAGTTGAAGGCTGAAAGGTGCGGCTTTGTCACCGGCGCAAAGCGAAGGGCGGAGCTTGTGACCGCGCTGGGCGTGCTTGTGCAGAGAGCAACCTGTACGTATGTTGCTACGTAACTGTACGTACACAGGAGAAGTCCCATGGCCCAATCCAAGGGCCGCCGCGCCGCGCGCGAAGGCAAAGTCCGCAAGGAATTCTGGCTTGACCCTGACCTCCTGGCCGAGGCGCAGGATGTCCTGGGCACGGCCACAGAGCGGGAAACCGTGGAAGCAGCCTTGGATCTCGTGGCCTTCAGGGGAGAGTTGGTGACTGGCGTGCGAGCACTTCGTGGCATGAAGCTTCGGCGCATTGACTGACCGGCGGCTGCCGTGCGCAAGTTCGTGCTCGATACCAGCTGCTTCATTGAAGCCACCCTTGATGGTGGCGCGGCCGCTGCGCTTGAGGCGTTCAGCGTGGCCGTTGCGCCAGGCTTGTTCCTCAGTTCAGTCGTTGCCGCGGAACTCGGTGCAGGAACCCGCAGTCGGCGTGGTCGCGATCGGCTGGACAGGCTCGTCCTGCGACCGTATCTCCGTCGAGGACGCCTGATCACGCCGTCCGCCGCCTCATGGGATGCGCTGGGCAGGACCCTCGCCGCTCTGGTTCAGCGCGAAGGCCTGGAGCTCCGGCGCGTACCTCGAAGCTTCATCTTCGATATCCTGATCGCGCATTCGTGCCGCGAGGCGGGTGCGACGCTCATTTCACCAAACGTACGTGACATGGAGAGAATCGGCCGGGTGTTTGACTTCGCGCATATGGAGCCGTACCCGGAGGTGAGGACTGACGGCTGAAGGATATCCGCGGCTAATAGCCGCGGCTCGGCGTTTGAAAGTCGCCGCGGGCGACCCTGGTACATGCGACTTAATTCTGAAGCCAGGCGTTGACTCGTTGATCATTCAGCGACCCGGCAGGGCCAGCGGCCTGTTTCCCAGGGTCAGCGGCGCGCCGACGTCCGGACGCTTTCGGGCTTGATGCTCTTTCCCGACCGCGTTTCTTCCGAACGGCTGATTGGTAGCCGGAGCCAAGGGTCGACAGATATGCCGGTGGTAATGATGTGCTGGGTTGAGCCGTCCGAAGCGGACTGAGGGGCAACGAACCGGGCCCGAGTGCTTGGGCGGGCCGCAGGGCGCCCCGACAGGCGCCTCCTCGCCATGATGCGCGCCGCTAGCTTGGCTCAGCCTTCAGCCTTCAGCCTTCAGCCCCTTCACATCCCCAGCCACCACGTGGCCTTGACCGCCAGCACATTGGTGGCCGGTGCGTGCCAGATGGCGCTGACGTCGCGCCCGAATCGAAAGTCGCCCACGGGATCGATGCCTTGCCGCGCCTGCTGCCAGACGAGAAAGAGCGTGGAGCCCGGCCGATACTCCCAGCGCAGCACCAGGTTGGCCCGGAGCGAATGGAAGTTGAAATCGGGATTCTGGATCTGGAATGTGGAAGCCGGGCCGGCGCCGTCGGGATCCACGATGTAGGCGCCCGAAGACTTGTCCTGGCTCACGGTCCCCCGGTCGACGCCATACTCTGCAAAGTCATACTCGCCCGGCGTGGTGAACTCCTTGAACCGGCTGTAGTCGCCAGCCGAGATGAGGGGCTGCACGTAGAGCTGCAGGGTGAGGGTGGGACTGAAGAGCCAGTCCACCCGGGTGTCGAGCGCCAGCTCGCGCTGCTCCAGCTGGGCAAAGACGGTACGTGTCCCAAACGTGGCCGTCGCCGTGGGATCGCGTACCGGGCGCACGAACTGGTTGGTGGTGTGGGCTCGCGTGAAGGATGGCTCGAACGAGAGGTGGACGCTGGATGAGGGCACCACCTCGAGGCTCGGGCCCAGGTTGACACTCCAGCTCCCTGCCGCATCGTGGAAGATGCTGGACCGCACGCCGTAGGTCAGCGCACCACGGTTATCACTGGAGATCGAGACGTTCCAGTTGGTGTTGGATGGCGCGCGTGCCAGCGGGCCGCCTCGCGTGAACCGATCGTCCATCGAACCGAAGTAATGGAAGACGTTGTAGTCGATGCTCCAGAAGTTGCGCAGGGTGACGTTGATGATATTGCCGACGTAGCTGGTGGTATGGTCGCCGTCATAGTTCCAGTCATTGCCGGAGAGCACGCCGGCCACCCAGCGACGGAACAGCGGCCCCGGCCTGGTCTGCTCATAGTGCAGGTCGGTCGAGACACCGCGCCGGCCCACTGCCTGCGAAAAGCCCAGGTCGTTGGTTTCGTAACCAGGGCTCTTCTCCTGGTAGGCCAGATTCCCGCCCCAGTGGCCGCCGCTCACCTTGGTCACCGCAAGCTGCATGGCGTAGCCGGCGAGCGAGGTGCGGGTGGAGTCATAGTCCAGGTGCACGGCATCGGGCCGCTGGTAGTAACGGGCGCTCGACCGCTGGGCCCGCGCGATGGCGCCTTCGCTGCCATGGATCAGGCTGGATGCCCAGGAGGCGTCGAGAGCCCACCGACGATTATCCCAGTAGTGCTTGAGGTCCACCCCGCCGACATACCCGCTGGAGCGAAGCATGGAGGCAAGGGTCGAATCGCCAAGGGAGCGGTTGACCGCCGTGACGAGTGCGCCGATGGAGGTGTTGCCCTCGCGCAGTTCGCGCCGGATGCGCCCGGCAAAGTAATTGGCGGCAGGCTCGACCGCCTGCTGCAGGACGGGGCCGTCGGGCGCCGTGATGTATCGCCCGCTCTCGCGAGGTGTCACCGCATCGAGCAGCGCAATGGACCACCCCGACGGGGTCTTGCCGGTCAGCTTGCCCGCCGCGGCAATGGTGGTCTGCTGCGGGACCTCGGTGACCAGCGCGCCAGGATCGGTAATTTCGCCCTGCGGCGCTCGTCCGATCCGCCGTGAGAAGAACGTTTCAGGCGATCCGAACGAGTTGAAGGTGCTGAGCCTGCCAAAGGTGAAGAGATCAGACCCCTCCACGAAGAAGGGTCGCTTCTCGTCAAATGACGTCTCGAACGCGCTCAGGTTCACCACCGCCGGATCCAGCTCCACCTGGCCGAAGTCAGGATTGATCGTCGCGTCGAGGGTAAGGTCGCTGGTGATGCCGAGCTTGAGATCCGCACCGGCAGCGCCGAAATAGTCGCTGCCCGAGCGGAAGGGATTGCCGGCACCGACCGCCGCGTACTCGGCGCGGCCACTCAGGTATGGGGTGACCTCGACGCGGCGGGGCGGCGCCAGGCCGCCCATGCCGCTCAGTGTCGCGTAGCGCGCGGGGGTGGAATTTTCCGACCGCGGCACCAGCACCAGGACGTCTGATTCCTGCTTGCGCTGGATGAATCGCACGACCTGGATGCCCCAGGTGTCGGATGACCGATTGAAGCGCAACTGGGAAAGCGGGATCCTGATTTCAGCGGTCCAGCCCAGGGAATCGACGGTAGTGGCGACGTCCCAGACCGGGTCCCAGGAGCCATCCTCCTCACCGTCGGCGCCGGCGGAGGCGTCGCCCTTGTTGCCGGCCGGATAGACATCAAACACGAAGGCGGTCAGCTTGTCATGCCGGGAATCGAGCCGGATCGTGAGGCGGTCGCTGGCCGGCTCGTCGTCGCGCCGGGCCAGCCGGCTCACGATGCGGGCGGGCTCGTCATCGAACATGCGGGCGCCAAGGTAGAGAGCGCCGTCGCCCACCACGGCCCGGATCTCGGTACGCTCGGTGGCTGGCTTGCCCTCGTCGGGGTCGCGCTGGAGGTCGAGAGTCATGGGAGTGGCCGTAGTCCATCCCGCGTCATCCAGCGTGCCGTCGAGCTGGATGGCCTGGCCGAGCGGCGCGGCGCGAAACTCCGGGGCTGAGCCAGAGGGGTGTGAATCGCCAGTACGTGAGGCCGTCTCACTTTGCGCCAACATCATCGTGGGGCAGACGCAGAACATCAGCAGCACACGAAAACACGAAAGCACGAAAGGGAGCCTGATCGACCTCCCGGATTGCTCAGTCTGACAATTGAATCGGAGACCAGCGAGCCGCGACTCATGCCCCGCGACCGTCTCGTGCTTTCGTGTTTTCGTGTGAGCCATTGGAGCTGACCTGGAAATGGAGTCCCGTTGGAAACGTCCCGGTATGCACCCTCTGACGTCGCTCAGCGCGAAAAGGTTGCGCAGACCATGACCCTCCCACCTCGGCCACCCTCGCTGCCGCCCGGGTTTCGCACTCGCTATGCACCGAGCCCCACGGGGTATCTCCATCTGGGACACGTGCTGAACGCATGCTGGACCTGGGAGGTGGCACGGGCATGGAACGGGCGGGTCCTGCTCCGGATCGAGGACCATGACGCCACGCGCTGCCGCGATGAGTATGTGGATGCGCTGCGGGAAGACCTGGACTGGCTCGGATTCGTGCCAGACGTTGGGGTGCTCCGCCAGAGCCAGCGCCAGGCGCGTTATGAAGCCGTGCTGGGCGAACTGCGCGCGCGAGGCCTGGCCTACGTCTGCGCCTGCTCGCGCAGGGACATCAGCGAGGCGGCAGGTGATGTCTTCAATGAAGAAACCCGCTATCCTGGCACCTGCCGAAGGCTGGGTCTCGAGCCTGGGCCGGGGCGGGGATGGCGGGTGGTCATGGAGCCCGGGAACGAGTCATTCACCGACCTGCTGCTTGGGACGCTGACACAGGACCCCTCGGCGCAGTGTGGCGACCTTCTGGTGCGCGATCGACTCGGTCACTGGACCTATCAGTTCGCGGTGACGGTGGACGACATGGACCAGGAGATTGATCTCGTGATCCGGGGTGAAGACCTGCTGGCGAGCACCGGACGCCAGCTCCGACTGGCGCGGCTCCTGGGACGAACGGTGATGCCCCTTTTCCTTCACCATCCGCTCATCCTCAAGCCGGATGGCGAGAAGCTGAGCAAGGCGAGCGGGGATACCGGAGTGAGGGAGATGCGCGGCACGGGCGTCACGCCGGAGGCGGTCATCCGGAAAGCTGCCCAGCTCGGGTGACCATCCTCGAATGGTCAGTGACAGGCGACCGCGCACACGAAAACACGAAAACACGAAAGGACGAAAACACGAACCGACAACAGGACAAGAGAATGATACAACCGACGGTGACCGTAGTTATGGCGTGGGTGGTGGGACAGCCACCGGATTGGTGATGACGTTCTCGCTCGGACCCGACCAGTCGAGCGAGAGTCGAAGTTCATAACGACTCCGTCCGGTTGGTAGAGGCCGTAGACATGGTACTTATTTGCCGTGACCTCGGACCACGGCCCGCTATTCACGATTTGCTTCTGGTGATACACCCACCCGCCGTTCCAGTACGGGCTATCGCCGATCATCTGGATCAATCCATCGGTCGTCACCGCAAGGAATGCGGTGGTCGTGGCCCACACAGCACGCACCGGCGCCGGTCCAAAGGAGGCCATCGGGATGCCGTCATAGGACGTGGGTGCGTAGACGAAAGGATCGCCGAAGCATACTGCTGCCGGCTCGTCCGCTCGCATTCCGCATGGATTCCAGATGTTGGCCGAGATACTTTGAAGTGGTGGCGCGCCCTGGCTGCGAGTGGGCACTCGCAGCGTATCCATTGGATAACCTGCGCTCTCTGGATGGGCACCCCAGCACCAGAGCGAATGATCGCTTCGGATACCGCATGCGTAGCCATCCGCCGCCGCGACGGAGATCCAGTCGCTGGCGTCGCCTACCGCCACCGGGACGGTACTCTGCGTGGAACTGCCGTCACCCAGGATACCCCGGCCCCAGCAGAAGATCAGCCGAGCGGCGGTCAGGCCGCACGCCATTCCGCCGGCGTAGGCCAGATCAACGCCGGTGACCTGCAGCCCCGTGGCTGCGGCGACCGGCACACGACTCGGCTGCATGCTGCCATTCCCGAATACACCGGCGGTATTTGCTCCCCAGCACCAGAGTTGACTGGCGACGTCGATGCCGCAACTGGATTCGAATCCGCCCACGAGTGCCGTGAACCGATGATTGCCCGCCACTGACACTGGACTTGCGGCCGTATCTCCGGCAGTAGCTGAGCCGAGCTCCCCGGAGCGATTGTCGCCCCAGCACCAGGCGTGCTGTTCCGCATCGAGAATGCACATCTGCGCGCCCGGCTCTCCATGCATCAGGGCCTTTGCCTGGAGGCCCCGGGCCTGGGCGTGAAATGTGAGCGACGTATCGGCGTCCGGCACCTCGGCCTTGGCGGTCTGCGGACCTGCGCCAAGACCGAGCACCCATCTGGCGTAGGCGACTCCATCAGAGTTGGTGGCGCTGGCCCGTGGCAAAAAGTCGGAGTAGGGTGACTCGGAAGTCCACTCGACCCGAAGCCCGCGGACAGGTCGAGCTCTTCCGTCGAGGATCCGAACACCGATCGCAAACGGCAGAGTGTCGCGCGCCAAGGCAGACTGCACCGTATCGCTGACTCGCTGGACATGCAGCCCGGTCCCCCGTGGAGACGTGCTCTCGCTGCAGGCGACAAGCAACACTACCGCGAGAAGCCTGGCCGTGCGTCGATGCACTTTGTCCCCCGGATGGTCGATGGCTTTCGCAAGTTGGGTTACGAAAGCCGGGGCCGCCAGCCCACCATCCGTCTGTCCCGCCCGCTGGAGCCTCCTCGCCGTCCCTGCTACCTTAGCTGTTCCCCAGCTGTTCCCCTTGCCCCAGCCCGGGAGCTCAACCGGATGCCGACTGAAGCGTCACCGCGCCGGCGCATGCCGCTGCACACGAAGATCCTGCTTGGGCTCCTGCTCGGTGCTGCCGCCGGCATCTCGGCCAATGTCTTTCTGCATGACTGGCCCGGCTTGGCCTGGATTGTGGACAACGTCGCGAATCCGGTGGGTCAGATCTTCCTGCGGCTCCTGTTCATGATCGTGGTGCCGCTCATCTTCTGTTCGATCGCGCTGGGCGTTGCGTCGCTGGGCGACATCGGCCGGGTTGGCCGCGTCGGCGGCAAGACCATTCTCGTCTTTCTGTTCACCACCGCCTTTGCGGTGTGCATCGGGCTCACGCTGGTGAACACCGTGAAGCCCGGCAGGTCGCTCGCCCCCGAGACTCGGACGGCCCTGCTCGAGCGCTATGCTGGTGATGCTGCCGAGAAGGCCGCGCTGGCCGAACAGAGCAAGTTCGGCGTGAACACGTTCGTCAACATCATCCCGCGCAATCCGGTGGCCGCGGCCGCCAACGGCGACTATCTCGCGCTGATCTTCTTTGCCCTGGTCTTCGGCATGGCGCTTACCATGCTGCCGGCGGAGAAGAGCAAGCCGGTCATCGATGTGCTGAACGGTATCGGCGAAGCGGTGATGCACATGATTCACTTCGCCATGAAGACCGCGCCGGTCGGCGTGTTTGGACTCATCTTCAGCGTCACGGCGCTTTTCGGCCTCGATGTGCTCAAGGCCCTGATCATCTTTGTGCTCATGGTGCTTGCGGGGCTGGCGGTGCATCAGTTCCTGGTGCTGCCGCTGCTGGCCCGCACTCTCGTCGGGATCAACCCCTTCCTCTTCATCCGTCGCGTGCGCGGCCTGATGGTCACGGCCTTCTCGACGTCCAGTTCGAATGCCACCCTGCCGACCACCATCGAGACCGCCGAGCGCAACTTCGGCGTGCCGAAGGAGATTGCCGGATTTGTCCTGCCGCTGGGCGCGACCATGAACATGAACGGCACCGCGCTCTTCGAGGGAATGACGGTGCTGTTCCTGGCCCAGGTGTTCGGGCTCTCGCTCTCGCTGGGACAACAGCTGATCGTCGTCGGGATGTCGGTTATCACGGCCATCGGTACTGCTGGCGTCCCCGGGGGCTCGATTCCGCTCATGGTGCTGGTGCTGCAAGTGGTGGGCGTGCCGCCGGAAGGGATCGCGATCATCATCGGCGTGGACCGCATCCTGGACATGAGCCGCACGGTGCCCAATGTCACCGCCGACCTGCTGACTTCGCTCATCATCACGAAGAGCGAGGGCCTGCCGCTGATCATGCCGCCGGAGGAGGCGCTGCAGCTGGAGGAGACCTAGTGGTCGACGGTCGACGGTCGACGGTCAACGGTCGACCGTTGACGCTTCACCCCGCCACCTTCTCCATCTTAGCTTCGAGCCCTTCCAGCAGCTTGTCATAGCTGGCGCTGAACTTCTCGACGCCTTCCTTTTCCAGTTCGTCCGTGACCTGGCCCAGATCAATGCCCGACTCGGCCAGGGCCTCGAGCGTGTCATCCGCCCGCGCCATGCCGTCGTGAATGCGATCCGTCGGTTCGCCATGGTCCTTGTAGGCCTTGAACGTCTCCGGCGGCATCGTGTCCACGGTGTAGGGCGCTACCAGCGCTTCCACATAGTAGATGTCGGGATAGGCCGGATCCTTCGTGCTGGTGGAAGCCCAGAGCGGGCGCTGGAGGTTGCCGCCCTCCGACGCCAGCAGCCGCCAGCGTTCTGACGCCATCGTCGCTTCAAAGAGCTGATACGCTTTGCAGGCATTGGCGATCGCCGCCTTGCCGCGGACCTTTTTCGGATCGCCTTTCGCGTCGAGCAGCTTGTCCACCTTGGTATCCACCCGGCTCACGAAGAAGCTGGCCACCGAATGGATCTGCGCAATCGGTTGGCCCTTCTTGACCCGCGTCTCCAGGCCGCGGAAGTAGGCCTCGATCACGTCCTTGTAGCGGTCCACCGAGAAGAGCAGGGTGATGTTGACGTTCACGCCTGCTGCCGTCGCCCTTTCGATCGGGTCCAGTCCCGCTTCCGTTCCCGGAATCTTCACGAAGACATTGGGGCGGCCCACCGCATCATGCAGGCGGATGGCCTCCTTGAGCGTGGCGTCGGCATCGTAGGCGAGCGCCGGTCCCACCTCGATCGAGACGGTGCCGTCTCCATTTCCGAGCTCGTCGAACGTGGGGCGGAAGATGTCGCAGGCGCCTTGGATGTCCTCGATGGAAAGCGCATCGAAGACTCCGGCCACGTCGCGCCCAGCCTCCGTGAGCGAGCGGATATCGTCATCATACAGCTCGCTTCCCGAGACGGCCTTCTCGAAAATGGTCGGGTTCGAGGTCATGCCCCGGAGCCCGTCTTCCTCGATCAGCCGGGCCAGCTCACCTTCGGTGACCAGGTCGCGGGTGATATAGTCGTACCAGGGACTCTGGCCGAGCTGGCCGAGCCGGATCAATGGATTGGTCATGAGGTAGTCCTCCCTGCCAGTTGTCGCACCGCGCGTGCGACGTGCTCGGCGGTAAAGCCGAATTCGCGCATCACCCGCTCGCCCGGCGCGGAGGCGCCGAAATGATCGATCCCGATCGCGATGCCGTCGTCGGTTACCCAGCGCTCCCACCCCTGAGTCACGGCCGCCTCGATCGACACACGCCGCCGCACGTCAGGCGGAAGCACGCTGTCGCGGTAGGCCTGGTCCTGCTGGGCAAAGAGTTCCCACGAGGGCATGCTCACCACCCGGGTCCGGATCCCTTCGTTGTTCAGCGTCTCGGCAGCCGTCAGCGCCAAATGCACTTCGCTTCCGGTCGCCATGACGATTGCTTCGGGCACGCCCTCGGAGTCGCGCAGGATGTAGGCGCCGCGTCGGGCACCCTCGGCCGGCGCCAGGGTGCTGCGATCCAGGATCGGGAGCTTCTGCCGCGAGAGCGCCATCACCGTCGGGCCGTCGGTCCGGCTCAGGGCGGCGTGCCAGGCCTCGCGAGTCTCGTTGGCATCGGCGGGACGAATGACGTTCACATTCGGCATGGCTCGCAGCATCGCGAGGTGTTCCACCGACTGATGGGTCGGACCATCCTCGCCGAGGCCGATGGAATCGTGCGTCCCGATGATGATGACCGGCAGTTTCATCAATGCCGCCAGCCGGATGGACGGTTTCATGTAGTCCGTGAAGATCAGAAAGGTGCTGCCGAAGGGCCGGACGCCTCCATGCGCCGCCATGCCATTCAGCGCCGCCGCCATGCCATGCTCGCGGATGCCGAAGTGGAACAGCCGCCCGGTCTCGACCGGGCCGAAGACGCCGAGGTTCTCCACGTTGAGACCGGTGCTCTCGACCAGGTCGGCTGAGCCCCCCGCCAGCTCGGGTACGGCATCGGCCAGTGCGACCAGGACCTGCTGCGATGCCTGACGGGTGGCGAGCTTGCCATTCTCGGGTGCGAAGTGTGGCAATCCGGAGTCCCAGCCCTCGGGTAGGGCGCCACCCAGGAAGCGCTCAAATTCCGCCGCTGCATCGGGATGCTGCGTGCGGTAGCGATCGAACAGCGCATCCCATTCTGCCTCGATCTTCTCACCCCGCGGCACTGCCTCGCGCCAGTGCGCCAGGGCGTCGGCCGGCACGGTGAACGGCTCCTGCGGCCAGCCCAGGATCTCCTTGGTGCGCCGCACTTCCTCGGCCCCAAGGGGGGAACCATGGGCCTCGGCGGTGTCACGCTTGGTGGGCGCCGGGTCGCCAATGTGGGTGCGCAGGACGATGAGCGATGGACGCCGCTCCTCGCGGCGGGCCGCCTCCAGGGCAAGATGAATGGCGTCGAGATCATTCCCGTCGTCCACGTGCTGCACGTGCCAGCCATAGGCTTCGAACCGCATGCCGACGTCTTCGCTGAACGCCAGCGACGTGCTGCCGTCGATGGTGATGTGGTTGTTGTCGTAGATGAAGTTGAGTTTGCCAAGGCGCAGGTGGCCCGCCAGGCTCGCGGCCTCGCTCGAGACCCCTTCCATGAGGTCGCCATCACTGCAGAACCCCCAGACGCGATGGTCCACAATGTCGAGCCCCGGCCGGTTGAACCGGTGAGCCAGCAGGCGCTCGGCGATGGCCATGCCGACGGCGTTGCCGAATCCCTGGCCCAGCGGTCCCGTGGTCGTCTCCACGCCGACCGTGTGCCCCCGCTCGGGATGTCCCGGTGTCTTCGAATCCCACTGGCGAAAGTTCTTCAACTCATCGAGCGAGAGGTCATAACCGGTGAGGTAGAGCATGGCGTACAGCAGCATGGAGGCGTGGCCGCAGGAGAGCACAAAGCGATCGCGGTTACTCCAGTAGGGATTTGCCGGATTGAACCGGTGGAAGTGACGCCAGAGCACGTAGGCAGCCGGCGCCAGCGCCATCGGCGTTCCGGGATGGCCGGACTTGGCCTGTTCCACGGCATCCATGGCGAGGGTTCGAACGGTATTGATGCTCTTCCACTGGATCGTATCGCGATCGGCGAATTCAGCCGAGGAGGGTGTAGGCGTGGTGAGGGATGAAGCGGAACTCAGGGTGCGCTCCTGGTGGCAGACAGGCGAAAGTTAGGAGGATGAGTGGCGGGTTGAAAGTCGGCGCGGTAGGACGGGCACGGCGGGCGGGAACTCAGCCCCACGCTGTCATCGCGAGACAGCTGTATTGCGGCGGCCTGCGCCCGCCCGCAGCTGTCGAAGCAACGTTGCAGCCTTTCCGGGAGACCTTTGGCCAATGGCTGCCTACATCGCGGGCGTCCGCTGGCGCTCGGCCTCAGTGCGGACTCCGCCGGCAATCGCGGTCGGGCTGCCAGGTTGCTTCGTTGGGCCCTTCAGGGCGCACGGCCGTGCGCCCCTACGGGCCCTCCTCGCAATGACAGTGTCGGGCGAGCTTCGGTGTCCGCCGTCTCGCCGTCTCGCCGTCTCGCCGTCTCGATACCGAACATATCCCGAATTGGCCCGGCCCTATATCGTCCCGGCCCCAAAATTGCTATCTTTCGCCGTTACTCTGGCCTGCCAAGGCGGGCCCATGTTCAACTTAACATAGGGTATTTGTGGCACGACGACATCGAAGGCAATCGCAGGATCTGCCTACCAACGGGTTCCGCCGCTCACCTGGACGAAGCATGCAATCGCATCGCGAGTGGCTTCTGGAGAGACACGGTTCGGTTTGCGCCTACTGTGGGTCCGAAACTTCCCCTGACGTCATCACGCTCGATCATGTGCGGCCGCGACGCGGCCAGACAGCGTATGACCGCCCCGACAATCTCGTCCTGGCCTGTCGCAATTGCAACGCGGCCAAGGCGGATATGCCTCTCGTGGCGTTCCTGATGCAGAAGCGGGCGCGTGGCGTCTTCCTGCTGCACTACGGGGATCACCTTTCCGAGCCGCTCAAGGCACTGGCCAAGCAGGCATCGGAACGACCGTTGCTCGCCCGGGACATCTGAGCGTAAGGGCGGCCTGCGGGCCGCCCCGATCAGCGGAACAGGAGAAACGGCCCGCGCGTCCAGCGCGGGCCGTCTGCGTTCGGGGCCCCGCGGGCCGCCCCTACCTGGCCTGCGTTCCCAGCGCCTCCGCCAGGATCCGCGCCTGTTCCGACACGTGAGCGGAGGGATAGCCCTCCGCCGGGCTGGCCCGGTCTGGTCGACCGGCGTAACGCATCGAAACTCCCTCCGGGAGCAGGCGACGCAGGTGCGGTTCGGCAAAGCGCCACGCTCCCATGTTCCGCGGCTCTTCCTGAGTCCAGACCACTTCCTTCAACCCAGCATAGTGGCCGAGCACGGCCCGAAGTTCCTGGTCGGGAAACGGGTAGAGCTGCTCCAGTCGCACGATCGCCGGCGCGGCATCGCCCAGCGCCTTGGCGCTGTCCAGCAACTCGTAATAGACCTTGCCGGTGCAGACGATCATGCGAGCCACCGCGTCGACGCCGCCCGCGGCGCGGGCATCATCGATCACCGGCTGGAACTTGGCGTCGCTCAAGTCCTTGATGTGCGACGCAGCCGCAGGCAGCCGCAGCAGGCTCTTTGGTGTCATGACGATGAGGGGCCGGATCCGGTCACTCTTGGCCTGCCGCCGCAGCAGGTGGAAATACTGAGCTGGGGTGCTGCAGTTGGCGATCCGCATGTTGTTTTCCGCGGCCAGCTGCAGGAATCGCTCCAGTCTTCCACTCGAATGCTCGGGACCCTGGCCTTCATACCCATGCGGCAACAGCAGGGTGAGACGCGTGGTCTGCCCCCACTTGGCCAGCCCGGCTGCGAGGAACTGGTCGATCATCACCTGGGCGCCATTGACGAAGTCGCCGAACTGCGCCTCCCAGATGATCATTGTCTCCGGCGCGGCGACACTGTAGCCGTACTCGAAGCCGATGGCGGCGAGTTCCGAGAGCGGGCTGTTGTGCAACTCCATCGGTGCCAGGGCGCCGGGGAGCCGGGTAATGGGGGCGTACTCGATGCCGGTGTTCACGTCGTGCAGTACCAGATGCCGCTGGCTGAAGGTGCCGCGCTCGGTATCCTGACCGGTCATGCGCAGCGGAATGCCCTCCACCAGCAGCGAGGCCAGCGCCAGCTCCTCGGCGTGTGCCCAGTCGATACCGCCGTCCTCGCCGACGCTGGTCCGGCGCCGTTCCAGTTGCCGAGCCAGCTTGCGGTTGACGGCAAACCCCTCTGGCCAGGTGAGCAGGGCGTCGTTCAACGCAACCAGCGTCGCGGCCGGCACGGCGGTTTCCACACGCGACTCGGGATTGCCACGTCGTTCCACCATTTCCGGCGCAACCTGCTGGGAGCCGGCCTGGCCCTTGAAGGCGTGCTGCGCGTTGGCCAGGCGCTCGTAGGCGGCATCATATCTGGCGGCCGCGTCAGTCTCGGAGATGACGCCTTCCTGCACCAGCTGCGCGGCGTACTTCTGCCGCACAGTCGGCAGCTGACGGATGCGTTCGTACATCAGCGGCTGGGTATAGGCCGGTTCGTCGGCTTCGTTGTGGCCGTGACGCCGGTAGCCTACCAGGTCCACCACGGCGTCCTGGGAGAAAATTTCGCGATAGGCGAGGGCAAGGCGTGCCGCCACCAGGCAGGCTTCCGGGTCGTCGGCATTCACATGGACGATCGGGACGTCGAACCCCTTGGCCAGATCACTGGCATAGCGGGTGGAACGGGCATCGGTGATGTCAGTGGTGAAGCCCACCTGGTTGTTCGCGATGAGATGCAGCGTGCCGCCGACCGTGTAGGCCGGCAGGCCACCGAGATTGAAGGTCTCGGCCACCACGCCCTGGCCCGCAAAGGCGGCGTCGCCGTGGATCACGATTGGCAGGGCGGCATCCTTGTCGCGCCGCGCTTCCTGGCCGCGCCGCTGGGTCTGGCGCGCACGGGCCCGGCCAACGACTACGGGGCCCACGAACTCGAGGTGGCTCGGATTCGGCGCCAGCGTCACCGTGACGGCTTTTCCCTTGGCTGTCGGGTAGGCGCCTTCCGCGCCATGATGGTACTTGACGTCGCCCGTGCCGGAGTCGCTTTCGTCGCTTTCGCTCAGCGACCGCTTGGCACCCTCGAATTCGGCAAAGATCGTCTCGTAGGGACGGCGCACGGTGTGCGCCAGCACATTTAATCGTCCCCGATGCGCCATCCCGATTGGCACTTCCTGCGCGCCCCGCTCGGCCGCCTGGTTGATCCAGAGGTCCAGCATCGGGACCATCATGTCGAGGCCCTCGATCGAGAAGCGCTTCTGACCCAGGTAGGACTTCTGCAGCACCTGTTCGAACGCTTCGACTTCGATGAGCCGGTCGAACAGCGCCAGCTTCACCTCGGCGGAGAGCGTCTCGCGGAACGAGCCCGATTCGATCCGCTCGCGCAGCCAGACACGTTCCTCGTGGCTGGCGATGTGCTCGATCTCGTAGGCAATGGTGCCGCAATAAGCGGCTTGCAGCTGCGGCAACGCCTCGAGCAGCGACCGCCCCGGCACCTTGATGCGCAGTACCTCCGCCGGGATCCGTGCCATGATGTCGGGCGTGAGGCCGACCGTTGCTGGATCGAGGGATGGATCGCCGGATGGCTCGCTGCCCAGCGGATCGAGACGAGCCGCGAGATGGCCGTGCGTGCGGAATGCCTTGACCAGGGCCATGGCTGCGGCGACGTGGCGCATCTCGGCCACGTCGGGCGAGATGGGTGAGATGGGCGAGATGGACAAGGCGGGCGAGCTGAACGGAATCGTGGGTGCCGATGGGGTGTACGCCAGTCCGAGGCCTGAGTACACCGATTCGTAGAACCCTTCGGCGCCCTGCAGCATGCCGTCCACGGTGGCCAGGAACTGACCACTTTCGGCGCCCTGGATGATGCGATGATCATACGTGCTGGTCATCGTCATCACCTTGCTGAGCCCGAGCTGCTGCACGGTGGCCACGGGCGATGCCGAGAACTCGGGCGGGTAGCCAATGGCGCCGACGGCAATGATGGTTCCCTGACCGGCCATCAGGCGTGGCACCGACGCTACCGTTCCGATGCCACCCGGGTTGGTGAGCGTCACTGTCCCGCCGGCGAAATCATCCGGCATCAGGCGGTTGTGACGCGACTTGTCCACCAGTTCCTCATATGAAGCATGAAACCGGCCGAAGTCCATCGCTTCCGCGTGCTTGATGATCGGCACCACAAGGCCCCGCGAGCCGTCCTTGCGCGTGACATCCACGGCCAGTCCAAGGTGGATGCCATCGGGGACAACGCGCTGGGGGCCATCCTCCCCGGCGCGGAGAAAATGGCCCATGACCGGATGCTGGCGCACACCTTGAACCAACGCCCAGGCAATGAGATGGGTAAATGAAATCTTGTCGGAGCGGCCCGCCGACTTGAGAGAAGCGTTCAGGGCCTTGCGCTGTGCCTCGAGCCGAGCCACGGGGAGTTCGCGAAACGTGGTGGCAGTCGGAACGGTGAGACTCTCGTTCATGTTCTGCAGCAGCCGGAGCGCCGGGCCCTTGATCGCAATGGCTTCCGGCGCGGGCGCCGCTGTCGTGTCCGGAGGGGTGACTGGCGCCGGTGCAGCACTCGCCGCCGGCTGAGCTGCTGGCGCGTTCGCCTGGGCTCCGTCCTCCGAGTGCGGCTGCTCGCCGACTACGCCGCTCTCGAACAGCTGGCGCCAGGCCGGCGCCACCGACGCCGGATCGCGGAGAAAATCTTCATAAATGGATTGGGCAAAGCCGGCGTTGGCGGTTTCGAAGACATTCGGATCCACAACTGCTCCTGCACCCCGAAAGGGGACGAGTCGAGACGGAAATCCAACGAAGCGAGGAAGATAACGTCTCTTGCCGAGGCTTGCTCCGGGCGCCAAGATTGAGCACCCCTGACCGGCGCCATGCCCATGAGATCGCTCCGATTGATGCACGCCACGCTACTGCTGGCGCTCTGCTCGATGAGTTGTGGGCGGCACGAACCGCCTCCCTCCATCGGTCTCGCCTATCCTCCTCATTTCCGCAACATCGAGGCGGCCAGCCTGGCCGTGGTTGACCTCGAGGCTCTGACCGGCGGCCCGCCGGTTCGCCTCGTGCTCGACTCAAGCCTGGTGACGGACAGTGCCCCGGTTGACGTGCGGCGCGCCGAGTCCCTGGTGGCGCGGCCCAACGTCATGGCCGTGGTCGGCCCCGGGAACAGCCGTGGAGCGCTGGCTGCGGCACCGGTGTACAACGCTGCCGGCGTCACCCAGCTGAACCCCCAGGCCACCAGTCGTCTGCTGAGCCGGCTCGGCGGCCGGACGCTGCTCATGCTGCCCAACGATTCGATCGAAGGGGCATTCATTGCCCGGTTCCTGGCCGAATCACTCGCAGCACGGCGAGTCAGCATCTTTTTCACCAACGACGAATACGGCGTGGGACTTCGTGAAGGGGTGGAGGCGGCGCTCGCGACCCGACGGATCAGTGTGGTGGACAAGGTACCGTTCAGCCCGCAAGGCGAGTTCGCGGTGCTCGTGCGTTCCAGTCTCCAGCGGGCCCGGCCGGATGTCGTTGTCGTGGCTGGCCGCGTCGGCTCCGCGATGCAGATCGCGCAGCTGGTGCACGATCTTGCTCCGGGCACCGAGGTGGTCGCGGGGGACGGCGCCATGCTGCCGGTCCAGCTCGGAGCGCTGGCGGAGGCGGTGCTCGCGGACCTGCATGTCGTTTCGTATTGGTTGCCGGCCCCCGACGACGCGGCAGCGGCCCGGTTTTCCCGCCGATTCCGCGCGCTGGTCGGGCGGGAGCCGGAGCCCGCCGATGCCTACGCGTATGATGCCATCATGGTCGCGGCCGCTGCGATCCGGGCCGCCGGCGCGGATCGGGACGACGTGTGGGAGTGGCTCTCCTCGCTGGGCGGCTCCCGGCCGCCGTATCCGGGCGTGACCGGGCCCATTGCCTTCAAGGAGCCGCCGCTCTCCCACATGGTGATGGCGCGCATTCATGGCGGCCGTGCCGAGGCAGAATGGCCCCGATGACGGAGCCGACCCGCGCCAGCGTCAGCCTCAGGACGCTGAGCCTGATGGCCGTCACATGCGTGGTGCTGTATGTCGTCGGGCTCACATTCTATATCGGAGCCACCGTGGCCCCGCGGGCGGACCGGCTTCGCGCGGAAACCGTGCCCATGCTCGAGCTTTTCGGCCAGATGGCCGAGCGTGCCGGTCGCACCGAGCAGCTCATGGTCGAGGCACGAGAGGGGATCCTCAGCCAGGACAGCGCCGCACGCCTGCGGGTCCGGGCCGCGCTGGCCGCGCCCGCGGCCTCCTCGTCGCCGCTGCTGGAGCAGGCCCCGCTGGAGCTGCGCGAATTGCTGGCGCGCACCACGGTTCTTCAAGGCGAGATCGAAGCGCAGCTCAACGAGAGTCTGTCCGAGGCGGATCTGGGTAGCATCGCCGAGGCGGGCCATTCTCTGGCGGTGGCCGACTCACTGCATGCTGAAATGGGTCTGACAGTCGTGGAGTCGGAGCGGGTCGGGCTTGCCGCCCTGTCGCGGCGGGAGTCACAGCTCAGCGAAGCCCTGCGGCAGGCGGTGCGCATCATGATCGCGTGGATGGTAGCCGGTGTGCTCCTGTTGCTTGTGCTGGTCATCGCGGTCCATCGACGAGTCCAGCGGCCGCTTCGCGAACTGGAAGCCGGACTCGATGCGGTGGCCGCGGGCCAGCTCAACACCAGCGTCCGCGTTCGGCGCAACGACGAGCTGGGGCAGCTTGCCTCGCACTTCAATGACATGACAGGCGTGCTGCGTGCACGCGCGGCGGAGCAGGGGCGTTTCGCCGCGGCGGGCGAGCTGATCGCAGGCGTAGCGCATGAGGTCAATAATCCGCTCATGGCCATTGCCGCGCTGGCGGATACCCGCCTGGAGGACCCATCGCTGCCGCACGAGCTGCGCGCGGAGCTGGGGCAGATCCGCCGTCAGGCGCGCCGCGCCGGCAAGCTGCTCTCCGGCCTGCTCCGGTTCGTGCGCGCGCGGGAGCCGCTCACCGCCACGGTGTCAGTCAACGACGTCGTGGCGAGTGCAGTGGACCTCGTGTCCTATCGGTTTGGCGTTGAGGAGATCTCGTTCGAGCTGCAACTCGATGAGCAGCTCCCGCCGACGCGCGGTGCGGCTGTCCGGCTCGAGCAGGTGGTGGTCAACCTGCTCAGCAACGCGCTGGATTCGCTGGCCCAGGTGCCGCCACCGCGCTTCCTCTCGGTTGCCACCTGGCGGGCCGGTGATCACGTCGTCATTGCCATGACGGACAAGGGAGTCGGGATTCCGGCCGAGATGCAGCGTCGCCTCTTTCACCCGTTTGCCACGACCAAGGGCGCGGGCGGCACGGGGCTCGGCCTCTACATCTCACGCGAAATACTCCGGGAACTGGGGGGTGATCTCCAGTACGAGCCGGTGGAGGCAGGGGCGCGGTTTGTCGCGACGCTGCCGCTCGCGCCGAGCGAGGCAGTCCCGGCGCCAGCGACGGCGCCCCAGCCGGCACGAGCGCCGAGGTCGCTCAACGGAGTGCGTGTGCTGCTCGTGGACGATGAGGTGGTGGTGCGCTCGCCAATCGCGCGATTCCTTTCGCGCCGTGGCGCCACGGTGCTTGAAGCCTCAGACGGAGTGGAGGCCCTGGAGGTGCTGGACGAGGGCGAGGTAGATGCCATCATTGCCGACCTGCGGATGCCACGGATGGACGGCGCCGCGTTGTGCGCCGAACTCGCGCAGCATCGCCCCGATCACCTTGCTCGCGTCGTACTCCTGTCAGGCGACCTCAGCCAGCTCCAGGGCGCGCTGCCGGTCCCCGCCGACCGGGTGCTGGCCAAGCCGGTCGAGCTGGTCGAGATCGAGGCGGCGGTGCGGCGGGTGATTGGCTAGCTCCTTCCATCCCGCCTTCCCGCCTTCCCTCACCTCCACTTCTCCGCCCGCGCCACATACTGCCGGTAGCGGGCCACCTCGGCGCGCCGCCGCTCCACGCTCCATCCCAGCTCACCGGCCATCAGTTCGGCGACCCGCTCCGTTGCGCGAAGCCCGTGGTCGCGGGTTTCGAAGTAGAGGTGCAGCCGCCGCACCATGACGTCCTCCACGGTGAGCGCCATTTCCCGGCGCACCGCGTGCAGCACTTCAGCCTCGATCGCCGGGTGGGCCGGATGAAGCCGGTCGAACAGCGCCCGATGCTTGAGGCCCAGATTGTGGATGCCGGCGCATTCCGTGCCATAGCGATCCACCAGGCGGTCGCTGACCACGGCCGGCAGACCGAGGGGGGCGCCGCGGGCACGGAACGGTTCAAGATCAGCGGCATTGCCGCCGGGGAGCGGGATGACGTCGGTCGGAGGACGGGGCGCCTTCCGGCCGAGGCGCCGGCCGACAAGGTCCACTGTCTCAGCCGCCATCGCGCGGTAGGTGGTGAGCTTGCCACCTGCGATGGTGATCATGCCCAGCCGTCCTTCCACCAAGGCATGCTCCCTGGACACCGCCGATGGTGAGCGGCCGCCGTCCTGCGCGAGCAAGGGCCGCAGTCCGGCCCAGGTGGCGCGCACGTCTTCCTCGGTCAGCCGCGCGGCAGGAAAGAGAGCGTTGGCCGAGCGGAGCAGATACACCACGTCATCCCGGGTGGTGGCCACCGCCGCGGGATCGCCGTCATAGTCGGTGTCGGTGGTCCCGATGTAGGTCAGGTCGTTCCATGGCAGGATGAACATGACGCGCCCGTCGATCGGACTGAGGAAGGTGATGGCGTGGCGATGTCCGATGCGCTCGCGGGGCACCAGGACATGGCTGCCCCGGGTGAGCCGGAGCAGCGGCTGCGCGGTCGAGTCTTCGAGCCGGCGTACCTGATCGCTCCACGGACCGGTGGCGTTGACCACCACCGCTGCCCGCACATCGGTCTGGTCGCCGCTCAGCTCATCCTGCAGCGCGGCACCGACGATGCGCCCGCCCTCCTTCGTCAACTCGGTTATTCCAGTATGGGTCAGCACGGTCGCGCCATGGTCCACCGCTGAGCGCGCCGTCGCAATGACGAGGCGGGCATCATCGCACTGCGCGTCACCGTAGAGCGCGCCGCCCGTCAGCCCTCGCTCGCGCATCAGCGGCTCTCGTTCCAGGATACCGCGCTTGCCGAGGATCCGGGGCCGTCGCACATTGCGGAATCCGGCAAGCACCTCATAGGCAGCGAGACCAGCGCCGAGCTTCCAGCGGGGCACCCGATCGCCCTCGTGGAGGGGAAAGACGAAGGGAATGGACCGCACCAGGTGCGGCGCGATGTGGAGCAGGATGGCGCGTTCCCGCAGTGCCTCGCGCACCAGCCCGATGTTGCCCTGCTCGAGGTAACGGAGTCCGCCATGGATGAGCCGGCTCGAGCGCGAGCTGGTGCCTTCCGCCAGGTCCCGCTGTTCCACCAGCAGGGTGCGGAAGCCGCGCATTGCCGCGTCGCGCGCGATGCCGGCGCCGGTGATGCCACCGCCGATCACCAGTACGTCGAAGGCTGTGCCGTCGAGGTCGCTCAGGTTCAATTAACTTGCTCCGGCCCGCATGATCATGGAGTCAGGATAATCGCAGATGCCAGGATTGCGCCGAGTTGCCATCATCGCCGGTCTCCGCACCCCGTTCGCCAAGGCGAACGGCGTGCTCAAGGAGGCACGGGGCGTCGACCTGGCCCGGCACGTGGCTCGCGAACTGCTCTATCGGACCGAACTCGAGGGGCATCTCGTTGATGAAGTGATCTGGGGACAAGTGATTCCGTCACCGCTTGTGCCCAATGTGGCCCGGGAGGTCAGCCTCCTGCCGCAGTTTCCGCCTTCCGTGCCGGCGTACACCCTCAATCGAGCCTGCGCCTCCGGCGCCCAGGCCGTGCAGAATGCCGCTGACCAGATCGCCCAGGGCCACGCCGATGTGATCCTGGCCGGCGGCGTCGAGTCGCTGAGCGACATCCCGATTCTTCACTCCCGCCGGATGAGCGGCTTGCTGGTGGAAGCCGGCAGGGCCCGCTCGCTGGGTGCCCGGCTCAAGGTGTTCAGCCGGATTCGCCCACGCGACCTCGTGCCAAGGTCCCCGGCCATTGCCGAGCCGTCCACCGGCGAGTCGATGGGGCAGAGCGCCGAGAAGATGGCCAAGGAGAATCATATCAGCAGAGAGGCGCAGGATCGCCTCGCGCTGATGAGCCACCAGCGGGCGGCGGCGGCCACGGCCGATGGGCGGATGACGTCCGAGATCGTGCCCTGGTTTGGCGGCAGGGAAATGGATCAGCCGGTGACCAGCGACACGGGTATCCGCAGCGACACATCGCTCGAGAAGCTCGCGACCCTCAAGCCGGTCTTCGACCGGCGCTACGGTACCGTTACCGCGGGCAACTCATCCCCGCTGACAGACGGCGCCGCGTGTGTGCTCCTCATGGCGGAAGAGCGCGCGCTTGCGCTCGGCTATCAACCGCTGGCGTTCATCCGAAGCTACGCGGTCGCGGCGGTGGACCCCGGCTGGCAACTCCTGATGGGCCCGGCGCTCGCCGTCCCGCGCGCCCTGGCGCGGGCGAGCCTCAGCTGGAACGATATCGGAGTGCTGGAGATTCATGAGGCGTTCGCGGCCCAGGTGCTCTCGAATGAACAGGCATGGGGATCGGCGGAGTGGGCCAGCCGCCTTGGTCTTTCAGCGCCGGTGGGCCAGGTGGACTGGGACCGCACCAACCTGATGGGCGGGTCGATCGCGGTTGGCCACCCCTTTGCCGCCACCGGGTGCCGGCTCGTCACGTCCCTCGCCCACGAAATGCGCCGCCGCGAGGCCCAGTTCGGCCTGCTCTCCATTTGCGCGCAAGGCGGCATGGGATACGCCATGGTGCTCGAACATGCCTGACGGCGGCGCCTTTCGCGTCAGTACGGAGAGCGGCATTGCCGTGGTGACGTTCGATCTGCCCGGCGCGCCGGTCAACACGCTCAGCGCCGCCGTGGGAGACGAGCTCAGCTCGCTGCTCGAGCGGCTGCAGCGTGATGCCGATGTCCGCGCGATCGTGCTCCTGTCCGGCAAGCCCGACAATTTCATTGCAGGTGCCGACATCGACGAGTTCGCGAAGCTGAGCACGGCGGAGGCCGCGACGGCGCTGAGCCGGGGTGCGCAGCTCCTGATGAACCGCATCGCGGATTCGGCCAAGCCGGTCGTCGCCGGCATTCACGGTGCCTGCCTCGGTGGCGGCTTCGAGCTGGCGCTGGCCTGTCACTGGCGGGTCGCGACCGACCATCCCAAGACTCTGATCGGACTCCCGGAAATTCAGCTCGGCATCGTTCCGGGCGCCGGCGGCACTCAGCGGCTGCCCCGGCTCGTGGGTGCGCGCTCGGCGCTCGACATGATCCTGGCGGGAAAGAGCGAGCCGGCGGCGCGCGCCTATCGTCTGGGCATGGTGGATGAACTGGTGCCGCCCAGCATTCTGGCGGACGTGACGATGCGCGCGGCCGATCGACTGGTGACTCTCGGCCCGCGCCGACGTGCGCGCCGCGGCGGAATGGCTGGACTGCTGCTCGACCGCAATCCGATCGGCCGTGCGGTGGTCTACGCCAGTGCCCGCAAGAAGGTGCTCCGGAAGACTGCCGGGCACTATCCCGCGCCGCTTGCCGCGCTCGACGTGGTCCGTACCGGCCTTGAGCGGGGTATGGGCGCGGGGCTGCGGGCCGAACACGAGTCGTTCGGCAAGCTGGCCGTCACCGACGTGTCACACCGGCTGGTGGACATCTTCTTCGCGACCACCGCGCTCAAGAAGGACGATGGGGTCCCACGCGGCAGTGTCGGTGAGGTAGCCCCGGTTCGGCGTATTGCGGTGGTCGGCGCCGGCTTCATGGGTGCGGCCATCGCGGGCACGGCGGTGGTTCGAGCCCGGGTCGAGGCGCGGCTCAAGGATGCCGACCTGGTGCGCGTGGGGCGCGGGATGCGCGGAGCGCTTCGCGTGCTCGACGAGCGGCTTCGGCGGCACCGGATCAGCCGACCCGAGCACGACCGTCTGGCGAGCCTCGTCTCCGGCGCCGCCGACTTCAGCGGTTTCCATCGAGCGGATCTGGTCATTGAAGCGGTTTTCGAGGATCTTGACGTCAAGCGAGCCGTGCTGGCGGACGTCGAAACCGTCGTCACGCCCGACACCATCTTCGCGTCCAATACCTCCACCATTCCGATCGCCGACATCGCTCGCGGGTCTCAGCGGCCAGCGAACGTGCTCGGCATGCACTTCTTCTCGCCAGTGGAGAAGATGCCGCTGCTCGAGGTGATCCCGCACGCCGGGACGGCGCCCGAGTGCATCGTTCGGGCCGTGCGATTCGGGCGGAAGATGGGCAAGACGGTGATCGTGGTGGGGGATCATCCGGGGTTCTGGGTCAACCGGATCCTGCTGCCCTACCTCAATGAGGCGGGATTGCTGCTCGAAGAAGGCGTCCCGATCGACCTGGTGGATCGGACCATGACGCGCTTCGGCTTTCCGGTCGGGCCCGTGACCCTGCTGGACGAGGTGGGCCTCGACGTGGCGATCAAGGCCGGCGCCGTAATGCACCAGCAATTCGGATCGCGACTCGAGCCGGCCGGCCTGCTGCAACGCATGGTGCAGGAGGGACGCCTCGGGCGGAAGAATGGGAAGGGCTTCTACCGTTACGCGGACGGAAAGAAGCAGGGCGTTGACGAAAACGTATACAAGACGCTCGGCATCGTACCGAGGGATGACACCGCGCCGACGATGGTCCAGCAGCGGCTGGTCTACGCCATGCTGAATGAGGCCGCCATGGCCGCGGACGAGGGAGTGGTGCGCTCGCCACGTGATGGTGACATCGGGGCAGTCTTCGGAATTGGCTTCCCCGCATTCCGCGGCGGCCCCCTGCGCATGGTCGATGACCTGGGAGCGCGACGTGTCGTGCAGATGCTGCGCGCGCTCGAGGCCAGTCATGGCCCCCGCTTCCAGCCGGCCGGCTCCCTGGTGGCCCGGGCAGAGGAAGGGCGGAAGTTTTATTGAAGTGGGAAGTGGGAAGTGGGAAGTGGGAGGACGGGAAGACGGGAAGACCGTAATCCCATTCCTCCAGATCTTCCCACTTCCCACTTCCCACTTCCCCTCTACCTCACCACATACGCCTCCACCGCGAAGTATTCCGCGAGTCCCAGCCGGTCCAGCAGCGCCGCCGTCTCCTTGTTGCGTGCTTCGACCCGTTGCCAGAACTCCCGTTCGTCGTAGGCGCCGGGAAATGGTGCCGAGTCTTTCTGTGACTGGTGCTTGAAGATCGCCTGGATCTTGAGTCGCAACTCCTCCTGCGACATCGTGACCAGCCAGGTGGCGTCGGTGACCGGCCATTCCTGCCAGGCGCCGCGATAGAGCCAAAGTCGGAGGCCGCGTCGTGGCACTGCCCGGATGCAGCTCGTCCAGCGCTCGCGTCACCGTCTCGAGGCACATCCGGTGCGTGCCATGCGGATCGCTCAGGTCGCCGGCTGCGAAGATCAGGTCGGGCTGTTCTTCCTCGAGCAGCTGGCGCACGATCGCCACGTCGGCCGGGCCGATCGGGTCCTTGCGTACCCGGCCGGTCTGATAGAATGGCAGGTTGAGGAAGCGTGCATCCTTGCGGTCGAGCCCAAGGGTCTCGATGCCGCTGACGGCTTCCGACTCCCGGATCATCCGCTTGAGGTCCCGGATTTCCTCGAGGTCGACGTCACCAGGCTGCTTCCGGGCCAGAAACGCCCGCACCCGCTCCGCCAGCGCCAGCGCCGCGCCTGATTCGATCTTGCCGTCGTGTGCCAGCCGTTCCAGGAAGTCGAGATGGCGGCGCACATCGTGGTCGAAGACGGCGATGTTGCCGCTGGTCTGATAGGCCACCACGATCCGGTTGCCGTTGAGGACCAGCTTGCGAAGCATGCCACCCATCGAAATCACGTCGTCGTCCGGATGGGGCGAGAAGCATACCACCTTCCGGCCCCGCGGGAGTTTCGAGCGGCCCCTGATCCGTGCCCCAAGTGCATTGAACGCGAGCCCGTTGACGGCGCCGGCACTGCCCTGCTGTGCCATCAGGGACGCGAGGTGATGCTCGGTGTAATCGCCCGGCGTGAGCTTGAGGATTGCCTTGCCAGCCCGCTGGGCCAGCCACACGACGGCACGCACCGCCATCTCCGTGGTCCAGTCCACCTCGTGCAGGAGCCAGGGCGTGGCGATGCGTGCAAGCTCGGCCGCTGCCGCCTGGTCAAGGTAGAATGTTGTCGCAGGATGACTCTGGAGGAATGTCGCGGCCACCTGGCGATCCTCAGGTCCCTCCACCGTGCGGCTGACAATGCCGGCCTTGTGCTCGCCGGTGGCGAGCAGGGCGATCTCGCGGGCTTCGAGGATCGTGGCCACGCCCATGGTGATCGCCTGGTGCGGCACGTTGTCCTCGCCGAAGAAATCGGCGGCGGCGTCCTTTCGGGTGATGCTGTCGAGCGTGACGAGACGGGTCCGGCTCTCGAGCTCCGAGCCGGGTTCATTGAAGCCGATGTGGCCGGTCTTGCCAATGCCAAGCAACTGGAAATCGATCCCGCCCGCAGCGCGGATTGCCGCTTCATAGGCCTCGCACTCGGTGTTCACGCTCTCGCGCGAAAGATCGCCCCGGGGGATGTGAACCTGCGCCGGCGGAATGTCCACCTGCGAGAAGAAGTTCTCCCACATGAAGCGGTGGTAGGAGTGGATGCTGTCCGGTGCCATCGGGTAGTACTCGTCCAGATTGAACGTCACCACGTTCTGGAACGACAGGCCCTCATTGCGGTGAAGCCGGATCAGTTCCCGATAGACCCCGACCGGGGTGGAACCGGTCGCGAGCCCCAGCACCGTGGTGCGGCCCTGCCGGTCCCGGTTGACGATCAGCTCGGCGATGCGCTCGGCGACGGCTCGCGCCAGTGCCTCAGGCTCGTCGATGATCTCGATGGCGATGCGTTCCAAGGGAGTCACGGCGATCGCTGCTCCGGCAGGCGGCATCCCGCGTCGTAGATGGCCGCGCGCCACCTGGGGCCATACTCGGTGGCGTCGGGGTCGCGTACCAGCGCAAGCACATAGCAGCCGGATCGGGTGGCGGCGAGCGCCGTGCCGCCGCCAATGATTCGCTGGTCAACGCGGATGGTGTCGTTGGCGCTGGTGACCGCGTGAGCTGGTCCGGAAAGGGTGACGGCGTCCGTGTCAGGCGTAATTGCGGCATCCAGCGACGGGCCGGCGATCCAGTGCACCGTGGTGGTGTCCATCGCTGCCTCGCCAGCATGCTGTGCGGAAGAATCGCCGGCGGGCGAGAGGGCGACCCAGGCCGCGGATGGGGCGTCGTCATTGGCGATGCGTGGCCCAAGCCCGCCAAAGATGCGGCTGCCCGCCGCGTTCCAGCGGACCCGCCATCCACTGAGGGAACCGAGCCAGCGGTCCCGGCCGGACGCGAGGTCGATCACGCCCAGCCTGGCAAACCCGGCGGCGGCGGCCATGCCGCTCGCGTTGAAGCTCGCACTCCGCGCCTCCCCGACCGACACACCGAGTTGGCGTGCTGCCAAGGTCATGGTCTTGGCCGACACCGTGCCGGACTCCCCGGCGTGCACGATGAGAGCGGCGCCAAAGGCCGCCATCCGCCAATCGGGCGACGGGGCTGCGTCCCAGACGCTGTCCCTGCCGACAATGGTGCCGAACCTGTCCGACGCAATCCGAAAGCCATCGAAGAATGGCTCGGCCTCGATCGAGGCCCAGTCCTCGACCGCCATGATGGCGCTACTGTCTGGCGAATAGGCCCAGCGGATGCGGCCCGTCATGCCCTGGGCGCCCGTGTTGACTCGCGTCATCGCCGGAGGCCGGGTAAGTGGCGGCGTTGGTCCGCTGCTGCGCGGCGACCGGTTGGCCCCGCGCCCGGAACGACAGGCGCCGACCAGCGCGGCGAGCACCAGCAGGATGAAATGCAGCTTCAACGTCGGCTCCTGTTGGATGACCAGACAAATGTATCTTGCAGCGCCGTCTCTCCCCATGCCCAGTTTGCGGAGCTCATGTGCTGGACGCCCTGTTGCAGGCCATTGACGCCGATGCCTCGCCCGAGGCGGCCCGCGCTGTCTTCAGCCTGGCATCCCGGTTCATCGCCGACTCCGCAGCCGGTGGCGAGCCGGTGACCACGCCGCATGATGCCGAAACCCTGTACCGGATGATAGACGGTCCATTGCCGGCAGGCGGCCGGCCACTGGAGCAGGTCCTGGCGGATGTCGAGCGGTCCATCATGGCCCACTCCATCCGTCTTTCCCACCCGATGTATCTCGGTCACCAGGTGAGCGCACCGTTGCCGGCCGCCATCTGGACCGATGCGCTCGTGTCGGCCCTCAACAACTCGCTGGCGGTTCGGGAGATGTCGCCGTCCGGCACCGCGGTCGAGACACGGCTGGTGCGCTGGATGTGCCAACTCGCCGGCCTCCCCGCGACCGCTGGCGGCACGTTCACCTCGGGCGGCACCGAGGCCACCTTCACGGCGCTGCTCGCGGCGCGCGCCGCGGCGCTTCCCGATGCCTGGCAGCATGGAATTGCCCGGCCGGCGCCCGTCATCGTCTGTGGTGAGCACGCACATTACGCCGTGACCCGCGCGGCGGGCGAGTTGGGCCTGGGGATGGACCAGGCCATTCCGGTCCCATCGCGCGGGCATCGGATGGATCCGGACGCGCTGAGCGCAACGCGCTTGACCGGCTGGCGGGCGACGGGCGCCGCGTCATGGCTGTCGTGGCCACGGCCGGCTCGACCGCAACCGGCAGCTTCGACGACCTGGAGCGAATCGGGCAGGAGGCCGCCGACCGCGGACTCTGGCTTCATGTCGATGGCGCTCATGGCGCCTCCGCCATCTTCTCAGAACGCCGCCGCCATCTCGTCAGCGGGCTGCGTCACGCCAGCAGCATTGCCTGGGACCCGCATAAGATGATGCTCGTGCCGCTTTCGGCGGGCATGGTGCTGGTGCGCGACGAGCGCCACCTCACCCAGGCCTTCTCGCAGCGCGCGCCCTACCTTTTCCACGAAGGCGATCGCGAGCGTGGGTGGGATCAGGGACCGCGCAGCTTTGCCTGCTCCCGGCGGTTCGACGCACTCAAGCTGTGGGTCGCGCTTCATCGATACGGGTCCCGGGGCATCGGGACGCTCTTTGACCATCTTTCGGACTTGGCAGGCTATCTCGCGGCTCGGCTGCATGCCTCGGGCCTCTTCGAAGTGCTCCATGCGCCGGAATGCAATATCCTCTGCTTCCGCTGGCACCAGGGAAGCATGGCGCCGGACGCGACCAACCAGTTCAATCGTCAGCTCAGGGAACGCTACAACGCGAGCGGGGAAGGCTGGATCACCACGACCATGCTGGATGACACGCAGGTGCTCCGCGTGACGATCATGAACCCGCGCACCACCGAGGCCCATCTCGATCGGCTGGTGGAGGGCCTGATTCGCGCTGCCGGCACGCTTGCAGGCGCCGCAGGCGGAGCGCCCTCATGAAGAACTTTCGACCGCCAGTGCTTGATCCTGCTGATCTGGCCGGCGAATCGCTGGCTCGCGCCCGGACGGTGCCGAGCGCATGGTACGTGGACCCGGAATTTCACGAGGCGGACCGGGAATGGATTTTTGCCCGCACCTGGCAAGGTATCGCGCATGCGGCCCAGCTTGCAGCGCCGGGCGCGTTCGTGACGGAGAGCATCGCTGGGGAGCCGGTCATTGTGCTTCGGGGCAAGGATGGCGTCCTTCGCGCGTTTTATAACGTGTGCCGGCATCGCGGCGGACCGCTGGCGGTTGAGCAGGAGGGTTGCGTCAATGCGCTGCAGTGCAAGTATCATGGCTGGACCTACCTGCTGGATGGCACACTTCGCGGGGTGCCGGCCATGGATCGCACCGAACTCTTCGACAGGAAGGATTTCGGGCTCCACGCGATTCGCGTCGACGAGTGGCAGGGTCTGGTGTTCGTGAACCTGGATCGCGACGCCCTGCCACTGGCGGACTTCATGGGGGGCATCGCCGAACAGATTGTCCCGACCCGGCTCGATCGGCTGCAGTTCGTGCGGCGGGTGGACTATCAGGTGGAGTGCAACTGGAAAGTGTACGTGGACAATTATCTCGAGGGCTACCACGTTCCCTATGTCCATCCTGAACTGGCCAAGCTGTATGACTACCGGCAGTACGTGACCACGGCCTCCCGCTGGTATTCGCTGCAGCAGAGTCCGCTGACGGGCGACAACCTCTACAGCCGGGACGGTGGCGGGGAGGCCTTCTATTACTGCGTCTTTCCCAATTTCATGCTCAACATCCTGCCCGGCCGCCTGCAGACCAACCTCGTCCTGCCGGACGGACATGATCGCTGTCGGGTGATCTTCCAGTACTTCCACGAGGCGCCCGATGCGGCCCGGATCGATGCAGACTTGGCGTACAGCGACGGGGTGCAGGCGGAGGATGCCAGTATCTGTGCCCGGGTGCAGCAGGGTCTCGGGTCACGGGCCTACGACACCGGGCGGTTTTCGGTAAAATACGAGGCGGGGGTACACCACTTTCAGGAGCTGGTGCGCGAGGCCTATCGCACCGGCCTGGAGGGCAAGTCCTCTATTGGCCGGCCCTGAACGAGACCCGCTGCTGGACCAGCGTGCGTACGGCCCGCCCATCCTGCCGACCCGGACGCAGCAGGCAGGAGCGCACTGACGCTGCGGCGGCAGGAGCGAAGCCCCGGTGGGACGCCTCCAGCACCCGCACGGAATTCGGCTCGACCCTTCCCATTGTATCCACGATATAGGCAAGCAGTACCACCCCGTTGCGGCCTGCCATCGTTCCGGGCGGCGGCACTTGCTCGCACTTGATCACCGTCGGCTTCTGGCTGAGTTCGGAGGCCGCGTGGGGCGCCGGCCGCCCGATGGAATCGGCGCGCAACTGGTTCACCACGGCGTCGGCATCGGCGGAATAGGGCAGGGTATCGGCGCCCATGGCGCGAAGCTGCTGCTGCTGGCTGGCTACGGCGACGACCCGTGCGGCCGTGGTATCCGACAGCCAGACCGTGAGGATGTTCTCTCCCGTGTCCGCACTGGCGGTCCAGCGGCCCCGGCGCCATTGCCGGGCGGTCGCGATGGTCGTATCGGGTGCGCCCCACATGCGGGTGAGCGCGCCGTAGGCGCTGCGCGGGTCGGTCATGGCCTCGCGGATCGCGAGGTAGGCCACCACACTGTCATCCGACTGGATCATGGCGCTGACGTTCACCGTGCTGGCCGCCGAATCGGGCGTGTAGCATAACTCGTCGGCCGCGAGGCCGTCCACGTCGATCTTGTCACACAGCATCGCGCCGATCCCGAGATTGGTGGCAGCAGCCCGTAGCTCGGTTGCCTGCATGCCCGGCGCCATCCCATGGAAGCTGAACGACGGGGCGTGGGCCTGATCTCCGCAGCCAGCGAGCATGAGCGCAAACGCGACACCAGCGCATGCCCGGAGGCCCAGCGGAAGGAAGGGTCGCAGCAGCACGGCGCCTCGCGAGCTCAGGAAGAGATGGCCTCAAGTTATGCCCCGCGCCGGGTCCTGCAAAGCGCTTGTTGCCATGCCGGGCCCGCGGCTACCTTCGAGGCGCGGCGCCCCGTGCCGCATCACCGCTGCCGAGGAACGGTACTGCATGCTCCGTCAGGGCCTGCTCTGGCTGTCGCAACAGAATGGCATCTTTCGCTTTGTCCGCTCCAACCCGCTGGCTCGACGCTTTGCCTCCCGATTTGTGGCGGGCGAGACCATCGAGGAAGGCGTGGCGGCGGCGCGCGAACTGATGACTCGCGGCATCACGGCGTCGCTCGACCTGCTGGGCGAAAGCGTCACGAAGCCGGACGAAGCCACGGCGGCCAAGAACCAGTACCTGGAGATGCTGGACCGGATGGCGGCGGCCGGCAACATCGAGGTCAACGTCTCGGTGAAGCTGACGCAGATGGGTCTCGATATCGCCGAGGACCTCTGCCGGCGGAACATGGCCGAGATCCTGGGTCGCGCGGCGTCGCTGGGCGGATTCGTGCGACTGGACATGGAAGGTTCGGCCTATACCGAACGGACCCTCGACTTCTTCCGCCGGCAGCTGTTCCCCGAGTTCGGCGAGCACTGCGGGGTGGTGATCCAGTCGGCACTTCGGCGATCGCGGGACGACATCGAGGGTCTCATCACGCTCGGTGCCCGGGTCCGGCTCTGCAAGGGCGCCTACCTCGAGCCTCCCGACATCGCATTTCCCGAGAAGGCCGATGTCGACCGCAACTACGTGGCGCTGATGGAGCGGCTGCTCGTCGCAGGACGATATCCCGCGCTCGCCACGCATGACGAAGCCATCATTACCCGGGCGCGTGCGTTCGTGGCCGAACAGCAGATTCCCGATGACCGGTTCGAGTTCCAGATGCTGTACGGTGTCCGGCGCGACCTGCAGCAGCAGCTGCGCGGCGCCGGCCACCGCGTGCGGGTCTACATTCCGTTCGGCACCCAGTGGTATCCCTACCTGATGCGCCGGCTCGCTGAACGTCCCGCCAATATCGCCTTCATGCTCGGCAACCTTGTCAAGGAGTCAACCCGGCACCGGTGACCGACCTCACCCTCGGCGGTTATATGGCCACGCACGAACGGGCGGCCGCCTTCGGCGGCAGCGACGGCGAGGCCTACTCCGTCGGCGTGGTGGTGGATGACGAGCCGGACGAACGTGGACGCTACCCGGCGAGCCTGCTGTTTGTCCGCTGGTCGCGCGCGGGCGACCGCCCGGTCGGCCACGTGGAAACGCCGGCCCTCGCATGGGGCCGAAGCGGTGCCGAGGCGGAGGAGCGCATCAAGGCGCTGTCGCTGTTTGACGTGAAGGCGGCCCTCGATGAGGCCATTGCGGCGGCGCCGGACGAATGGTGACCGGTACGGTACTCGAGCGGGACGGCGCCCACTATCGCGTGCTCACCGCCGAGGGTGAACGGCGTGCCGTGCTCAGGAAGAAGGTGAAGCGCGAGGAGTTCCGGGTCGTGGTGGGTGACCTTGTCCGGCTGGAGCCTGAAGCCGGTGGGGAACTGTTCGGCATCACCGCGGTCGAGCCGCGGCGCAGCGTGCTCGAACGGCGGGTGCCCGAGGGCCGGGGTACCCGCATCGTCGTCGCCAACCTGGATGAGGTGTTCGTGGTGACGGCCACGATCGATCCCGCCCCCCTGCTACAGCTCCTCGATCGGCTGCTGGTGGTGGCGGAAGCCAACGAGATCGAGGCCGCGGTCATTGTGAACAAGAGCGACCAGTCTTCCGCCACCCCGCTGAAGGAGCGGTTCCGCAGCGCCGGCTATCCGGTGATCGTGACCAGCGTGGTCAGCGGGGAGGGCATGGACCAGTTTGCTGGGGCCCTCCGAGGCCACACGGCGGTGGTCACCGGACCATCCGGGGTCGGAAAGTCCAGTCTGCTCAACGCCGTCGAGCCGGGCCTGGGCCTGCGGACGGGCGAAATCAGCCGCAAGGTGCGCCGCGGCACCAACACGACTGTCGGTGCGGTCATGATCCCGCTGCGACATGGCGGATTTCTGGTGGATACACCGGGCTTCAGCGACGTCGGGCTCTGGGGCATCGACCCGGCTGAGCTGGCGTCATGCTTTCCCGAAATGCGGCCCCTGCTGGGCGAATGCCGGTTCCAGGATTGCCGGCATCGCACCGAGCCGGGCTGCGCCATCCGCGGCGCCGTGGCCAACGGTGCCATCGCCGCCGACCGTCTGGAGAGTTATCACGTGCTCCTGAATGAACTGGAGTGCGCGCCCCGCGACTGGGAGTAGGCCTAGGCTTTCGGGGTCCACCGCGCGGCGTCCCGCTGCTCCACTTTTCCCATCATCCGCTCGAACGCGTCGTCCAGGTCGATGCCCTCTCGATTGGCCATGCAGATGATGACAAAGAGGATATCCGCCATTTCCATGGCGAGGTCGCCTTGGGGTTCCTCCGGCTTTCGGGTCTTCTGGCCAAAACGATGGTTGACTTCCCGCGCCAGTTCGCCGGTCTCCTCGGCCAACCGGGCCATGTTGGTGAGCGGGTGGAAGTAGCCCTCTTCAAACTGACTGATCCAGCGGTCAACGCGCGCTTGCAGGTGAGCTAGGGGCATGGGGTCCGGGCTGGGGTGGGGGCTGAGGGCTGAAGGCTGAAAGCTGTACGCTGAAAGCAGGTGCTGCACTCAGGACCATCGGGCGGCCCACTCGCGCTGTGCCCGGTCGTCGCCTTTCCCGGCGACGGCCGGGTTGAGGCGCTCGATGATCGCGGCGAAGCCAAGGCTTTCGGGATCGAGTTTGAGATAGCCGCTCACCACGCCGATGACCCGGAATCCCCGCCGCAGCTGAAAGCTCAGGGTCGGGTCGAAGCGCTCTTTCCGGATCACCGCGCGAACGTACTGCCGAGCGTCCATGACGTGCGCGACCTTGTGATAGCCCCGGAGCCGCGACCCGGCCCGGATCCGGAGCAATCCCAGGCGGGTTACCAGGTGCCAGCGGGCGTCGTAGAGTTGCGAGCCGACACCCTTTCCGCGCCAGTCGGGCGCCACCATGACTTCGGCGCCATAGAGCGTGCGACCGGATTCCGGGTCATGATTGCGGAATGTGCCGCCTTCGGTGAAGTCCCGCCAGGCGTCATGAATATCGTAGTCGTCCCACAGTACGATCAGGCTTGCTGCCATGCCGATCACAGCGCCGTCGCCAGCTGCGTCCGTCACGGCAACCATCTGCCCCTCGGGAAAGACCTCGAGATGCGACGCGAGCAGCTCTTCCCGCCATGCGGCAGCCGTCCCGTAGATGTCCCGCGAAAGCCGCACGATGCCGGGAAAATCCTCCGGCCGTGTCGCACGCACCTCGACACCACGCCTCACAGCGCCTGCACTTCAATTGAAGCGAGTACATCCTTGGTCGAGGCGCTGTCCCGCAGCGGGAGGACCGTTCCGGTGCGGCGCGCCTCGCGCAGCACGCCCAGGTTGATGTCGCCGATCACCATCATCTCCTGGTTGACGGTACCCTCGGCCAGGATGCCATCGCGCGCAAAACCAAAGTCGCTCGGCGTCAGGATGGCGGCCTGCCCGTAGTTGAGGTGCACGGCCGGCACCATGGGGATCGAGCCGACGGTGGACGACGTCACCACGAAGAGCTGGTTCTCCACGGCGCGGGCGTGCGCGCAGTACCGCACCCGCAGGAACCCTTGCCGGTCATCGGTGCAGCTGGGCGCTACCAGCAGGTCGGCGCCGGACATCGCGGCGGCGCGCCCAATCTCAGGGAACTCGACATCGTAGCAGATGGCCACGGCAAAGCGGCCGAAATCGGCCTCGAAAATGTGCAACCCGCGCGATGGCGAGATGCCCCATTCTTCCGTCTCGAACCGGGTCAGGTGGAGCTTGCCCTGCTGACCCATCGAGCCCGATGGACCGAAGAGATGGCAGATATTGCGCACCGCGCCATCGCCCTCGTCGATCACGGGAACCGTGCCACCAACGATGTACACGCCATGCTCCCGGGCCAGGCTTCCCAGCAGCTGCACCACCCTGGGCGCCTGGCGCGCAAGATCCCGGACCTGCTCCATGACCGGCCGCTTGACATCTCCCAGCGTGAGGAGCTGGACGGTGAAATATTCGGGGAAGACCAGCAGGTGCGCCCGATAGTCGGCGGCGGTCTCCACCAGCGCCCGCACCTGGTCGGCGAAGGCCTCGAAGGTGAGCACCGGGCGAATGAAGTACTGGAATGTGGCGATGCGCAGCGGCCGGATTGGCTGGGGTTCCGGCGCGGTCACTGCCGCTCCAGCAGCTGGAGCAGCGCACGCATGAAATCCGGCAGGTCACCCGGATTCCGGGACGTGACCAGGTTGCCGTCCACCACCACGCTGCGGTCTTCCCACTGCATGCCGGCGTTGACCAGGTCGTCCTTGATGGCGTTGACACTGGTTCCGCGCCTGCCCTTGACGATCCGCGCGGAAATCGGGACCCATCCAGCGTGGCAAATGAATGCCACCGGCTTGCCCGCGTGGAAAATGTCACGGGTGAGCGACAGCACCTGCTCGCTGCGGCGCAGCTTGTCCGGCGCAAATCCGCCCGGAATGACCAGGCCATCGAACTGGTCGGCACTGATGGCGTCCACCGTGACGTCGGGCGTGCAAGGATATCCGTGCTTGCCCCGCACCTCATCCATGGTCAGGCCGGCAATGACGGTACGGGCACCGGCCTCATCCAGCCGGATCTTGGGATACCAGAGCTCCAGGTCTTCGTAGAGCGGGGCGGTGAACAGCAGGATGGTCTTGGTGGTCAGGGGCATGAATGCAGCTTCCTGCGTGGAGGCTGAAGGCTGAAAGGGTCGAGGGTCGAGGGTCGAGCGTCGAGGGTCGAGCGTCGACGGCGTCGAGAAGAGGTGTCACCCTGAGGCTCAGGGCGACACACCACGAGCTTCGCCCCGTCTTCCCGTCTTCCCGCCACTTCCCACTTCCCACTTCCCACTTCCAACAGTAACCTACGTCATCCCGGAACGGACAACAGGCCCGCCCGGCCCTCTTCCCATGCCAATCACGCAATGCGACCACGCGACCGAATCCTCGCGAATCTCGAGTCCATCTATCGTGAGTCATACGATCAGGCCAAGGCCGCCGAGGCCGAAACCCGGATGACTGACCTTGATAACGCGTTCCAGCGGGATCAGCTGATGCTGGAAATCCTGCTGGATATTCGCGACCTCTTTGCCGTGGCGCCGGCCGCCTCTGGTGGCAGCGCGCTCGAACGGCTCGAAGCGCTTCGCAAGCTGACTCGACTTCGCTGAAAGGCCGACAGATGTTCCGACCTGCATCGCTACTGCTGGCGCTGGCGCTGGCGGGCTGCAACCCGTCGCCCGAATCCCGCGGCACACTTCTCCCGCCTGCGACGGCCGATGTGGTGGTGTACGGCCGCATCTGGACTGGCGACACCGCGGCACCCTGGGCCGGCGCCGTCGCAATCGTTGGTGACACCGTGGCGGCGGTGGGCGACAGCGCATCGCTCGGACCTTGGATCGACTCATCCACGACGGTGCTGAACAACGGTCGGGCCATGGTGACACCCGGCCTGATGGACGACCACACGCACTTTTCCTCTGGTGGATTCCAGTTGGCCAGCGTCGACCTGCGTGACGCCGCCTCGCCGGCCGAGTTCATCCAGCGGATCAAGGCGTACGCCGGGACACTCAAGCCGGGCGAATGGATTACGGGGGGCGACTGGGATCACGAGCGCTGGGCCAATGCGCCGCTCCCCCGGCGCGAGTGGATTGATTCGGTCACGCCCCGGAATCCAGTCTTCGTCAATCGGCTCGATGGGCATATGGGCCTGGCAAACAGTCTCGCGCTGGCCGCGGCACACATCACGGCGGCGACCCCGGATCGAGCGGGCGGCACCATTGTCCGGGACGCCAATCGGCGGCCCACCGGCATCCTCAAGGATGGTGCGCAGGACCCGGTCTATGAGGCGATGCCCGCGCCCACCCCCGACCAGGTCGATTCCGCCATGGTCCGGGCAACCAACTGGGCGGCCTCCAAGGGGGTGACCGGCGTCTCCGCAGTGTCCGCGCCCTGGTACGAGATTGCCTCGGCCCGGCGGCTTCGGAAGGCCGGCCTGCTCAAGACACGCATCAGCTTCTATCCCGCCCTCGCATCCTGGCGCCAGGTGGCGGAATCGGTGCAGGCCAACGGACCCGGCGATGACTGGATTCGCGTGGCAGGAGTGAAGGGGTTCGTGGACGGCTCCCTGGGTTCGGGCACTGCGCTGTTCTTCGAGCCCTACGCCGATGACCCCTCCACGTTTGGCCTGCTGGTCACGCCGGAAGACTCCCTGCGCCGATGGATTGGCGCCGCCGACAGCGCCGGGCTCCAGGTCGTGGTCCACGCAATCGGCGAGCGCGCCAACGCGCTGATACTGGATATCTACGACAGCGTGATGCAGGCCCACGGCCAGCGCGACCGGCGCTTCCGGGTGGAGCACGCCCAGCACTTGCGCCCGGCGGACGTCCCGCGCTTCGCGCGCCTGGGCGTGATCGCCTCGATGCAGCCCTACCATGCCGCCGATGACGGCCGCTGGGCCGTCAAGCGCCTGGGGCCCGATCGGGTGAGCCACAGCTATGTGTTCCGCTCGCTGCTCGATAGCGGCGCCCGGCTTGCCTTTGGATCGGACTGGAGTGTCGCGCCGCTGGATCCGCTGCTGGGGATCGCCGCTGCCGTCACGAGGCAGACGCTGGACGGCAAGAATCCTGGCGGGTGGTTGCCGGAGCAGAAGATCAGCATTGATGAAGCACTCCGCGCCTACTCGGTCGATGATGCCTACGCCATGTTCGCCGAAGGCACCCGCGGCATGCTCAAGCCCGGCTACAAGGCGGACCTGGTCCTGCTTGACCGCGACCTGACAACAATCCGGCCCGACGAACTCTGGACAGCCAAGGTCCATGCGACCATGGTGGGTGGGAGGATCGTCTATCAGCAGGATTCGCGCTGATGCGATTCCGCCGGCTGCTTCCGGCGCTGTCCGTCTTGCTCACGGCGTCAACGCTCCAGGCCCAGCAGGCCGACTCGGCCGCCGCCGAAGCAGCACCCGACTCGCTGGATGCGGAGGTGCAGTACCGGCGGGCCCTCAAGGCCTGGGACGCCGGGAAGCTTGACGAGGCAGACAGTCTCCTGCGCCTGGCAGTCCTGATCGAACCCCACTATGCCGAGGCCAATCTCGCGTTGGGATATCTCCCGCTCGAGCGCTACCCCAAGCTGCGCGAATGGGAGGAAAAGGACCGGGTGCCCGACAACCTCGCCTCGGTGGTCGAGGAATCCGACCGGCGTATCCGCCTGGCGGTACTGGTTGATCCGTTCGTTGGTTCCGGACGATCGCCCTTCGTCTTCCTGCCGGCCTGGGCCATGAAGAATTTCACGCCCAAGGAGCGGGAGAAGCTGCCGACCTGGTTCTTCTACTGGCGCGGCCTCAGGTTTGCCCGCGGCAGCGATTACGCAACCGCGCTGGGCGACCTCCGTGAGGTGCTTGACCGGCTCGGCCATGCCAGTGAACGCACCCCCACCAATGCCCTGCTGCCACTGGTGGCCAATGAGATCCGCTATATCATGGCGGTCATCGAACTGAAGGCCGGGCGCACCGTTGATGCCCGGAAGCAGTTCGAGCAGGTGCTGGCGCAGGATCTCGGGATGTACATGGCGCACGTCAAGCTGGCCGAGCTGCACGAGCGGAATGGCGCATGGAATGCAGCGTTGCGGGAACGGCAGCGTGCCGTGGAGACCAATCCGGACGATCCGGCGCTCTTGTTTGATCTCGCCACCGGCCTGGCCCGTGCCAACCGCTTTGCCGAGGCCGACAGCGCCGTATCGCGAGCGATCGCGCTCAATCCGCACAACCCCGGCTATGTCTACCTGGCCGCGCGGGTCCGACTGGAGACAGCCGATTCGGCACGCGCCCTGCAGGGTTTCCAAAAATTCCTGACGATGGCTCCTGCGTCGCTCAAATCGGAACGTAACGAAGCCCAATCGACGCTGGATCGGCTCGCCCCGGTGGCCCGATAGCCGCTTCGTTTTCGGGCCAAGTCGCCGTGGATTCCCCTGTCGGCTGGAGGAACGAGATGCGGACGCTTCCCGTGGTTCTCGCATTTTGCGTCTTCGCTGCGGCGCCCGCCTCCGCCCAGAAGATCAGTCTGGCGGTGTCACTGGATGAGCTGCAAGCGGCTGCACAACGAGATTCCAACGATGCGGCAGCCCACTACAACCTTGGCATCGGCTACTTCGCCAAGCGTCGCTACGATGACGCCGAGCATGCCTTGCGCGAGGCTCTCGCCATCGAGCCACGCTTTGCCGATGCGTGGCTCGCGCTGTCGGTGATCCACGACAACGACGACGATTTCTGGAAGCAGATCCGGAAGTCCGATGGAGACAGCGCTGTCCGCCAGCGGGCGGAAGAGTATGGCCGCTACTACCGACGCGCGTTCCTCATTGATCCGCTGGTGGACATGCGAGTGCTGGCGCCCACCTGGCGGGTGAGTGGTTCCGGTGATTTCATCAAGGGATTCAAGGCCCTGATGGAGGGACGCTACGACGAGGCCCAGGTCCGGCTCGCCAAGGCGGTGGACTTCTATGACGGTGCCCTCACGTCCACCGGGGCCGACCGACTCCGCTGGCTCAGTGCCATGGCCTCGGCGCGGGCCGACAAGTCGGATGCGGCCATTGCCACACTGCAGGCGCTCATCCAGCACGTCGACGCGCGCAAGGCCAATCCTGACACCACCGACTTCACCGAGCTCGACGGCGCGGAGATGCGGCAGGTGCTTGCGGCGCTTCGGCAGCGTTCGGGTCAGACCGCTGCGGCCGTCACGCTGTATCAGGAAGTCCTTACCCAGGACATCGGCAACTACATGGCGCACGTCCATCTTGCCGACATCTACGAGGGCCGCCGCGACTTCACGCGCGCCATCGTGGAGCGTGAGCGCGCGCGCGACACCAACCCCGACGACCCGTCCCTCCTGCTTGACCTGGGCGTCACGCTGGGCAAGGCCGGCCGGTTTGCCGATGCGGCGCGCGAACTCCGCACCGCGGTGGAGCGCAATCCGCGGGATACGCGCTCGCTCTTCTGGCTGGGCATGGCCGAGGAGAAGGCCGGTGATGCGACGGCGGCGCGCGACGCCTATACCACCTTCCTCGCCGCGGCGCCCAGCCGGTTTGACCGCCAGATCGCGCTAGCCAAGCAGCACCTCGGGACACTGCAGTGAGGGGCGTTGCTGCCGTGCTGCTGGGCCTGGCGCTGCCGGTCACCGTCCAGGCGCAGCAGCAATCCGAGCCGCCCGCCTATGAGCTGCTGCAGACCTTCTCGGGACTGCTGGGCCAGGTGCGCGCCAATTATGTCGATACCGTGACGACGTCGGAACTCGTCTATGGTGCGATCGACGGCATGCTGCACAGTCTCGACCCTCACAGCCGCTTCATGCGCCATGCCGACCTCGAAGCGGAGCTGCAGTGGTCCACCGGCGAGCTGAGCGGGGCCGGTCTGGCCCTGGAAGATGTCGAGGGCGAACCGACCGTGGTCGCCGTCTATCGGGGCAGTGCGGGCGAACGCGCGGGCGTCCAGCCGGGCGACCGGCTCCGGTGGATCAACGATACCTCGGTCGTGGGGCTCGCCTCGACCCGAATCAATCGCCGGCTGCTTGGCGCCGAGGGCACCAGGGCCAGACTGGGACTGGCGCGCGGCTCCCGGCTGGAGCCGGACACTTTCAATGTGGCGATCAAGTATCGTCCGCTGGAGCCGCATGCCGTGAGTGACGTGCGCCTCCTGGATGCGTTCACTGGCTACATCCGGTTCCAGGAATTCTCCGCCAACGCCGGCGACGACGTCGAGAAGGCGTTCGGACAGCTCAGGAAGGACGGCGCACGGCAGGTCATCCTGGACCTGCGCGGCAACCCGGGCGGCTACGTGGCCGGGGCGGTGGAAATCGGGGGCAGCCTTCTGCCCAAGGGCACGCTGGTCTTCTCCGCGCGCGGACGCCGTAGCACCGACAGCACCGACTTCCGGACCAGGCGGGACGGCAAGTTCCGGGAGGTGCCGCTGATTGTGCTGATCGACGGCGGAACGGCCAGCGCGGCCGAGGCGCTGGCCGCCTCGCTGCAGGACCATGACCGGGCCCTGCTCATGGGACGGCGCAGCTTCGGCAAGGCGCTGATCCAGCAGCTCCTGCCAGTGCCGCCTAATGGCGATGGGGTCTGGCTCACGGTCGGCTACGTGGTGACGCCGAGCGGCCGAGTGATCCAGCGCCGCTACAAGGGGCTCGATGTGGGGCAGTATTACTCGCTGCGTGCCGGCGATCCCGGTGATACGACGAAGGTGTTTCACACCGACGCAGGGCGGGAAGTTCGAGGTGGCGGCGGGATTGCGCCTGACATCGTCCTGCCAGAGCAGGAAGACGCGCCGGTCTGGTGGAGCCTGGCCGCCGACAGCAGTTTCGCCGTCGCCGTGGCCGACAGCGTGGCGCCCCTGCTCGGCACCGATGACGCCGCCCGTGCGGCATGGATGAGTGATACCCTCGCATGGCGCACGCGGCTGCTGGTGCCGTTCATGGCGCGGGTGCACAGTCACCTGCACGTCTCTGGCCAGGTCTCGCCGGGTGTGGAAAATCAGATCATGCGTCGCCTGGCCTCACGCGCGGCGGAGGTGCGGTGGGGCGTGGATGCGCGCGATGAGCTCCTGGCCCGAAGCGATGCAGATGTACGGGCAGCAATGGGGGCCTTTGACAAGGCAAGGGCGTTGGGCGGTCGCGGGTCATGAGTCGCGGGTTATCGGTCGTCGAGAGGTCGAGCGAAGATAGCGTGCGCGCAGCGGGCTCGCGCCCCATCCCGCATTCATGAATGGGCTTCCTCCCCGCCTGTCTGCCTTAGTATCCGCCTTCCCCCAACCCCCACTTTGCTGCATCTTTCCCATTGGCGACACTCTGCGTCCTCTGCGTCCTCTGCGTCTCCGCGGTGGATTCCAGGTAGGGTGGGCGCCCGGACGCTTCATCCGCAATGTGCGGACTTCTCCATGGACAGGAACACGATGGCAACCCGCACCAGTACCCGGAAGAGCAACGCCGCCTCCCAGCGGCTCGACAAGACGGAACTGCTCGACCTGTTCCGGATCATGTTCCTGTCGCGCCGGCTGGATGACAAGGAAATCCAGCTCAAGCGCCAGAACAAGATCTTCTTCCAGATCTCGGGCGCCGGCCACGAGGCGGTGCTCGCTGCGGCCGCCAAGGCCTTCCGGCCTGCTTACGACTGGTTCTACACCTATTACCGTGACCGCGCCCTCTGCCTCGGGCTCGGCATGACCGCGACCGACCAGCTGCTCTCGGCGGTCGCCGCGGCCGATGACCCCAATTCGGGCGGGCGCCAGATGCCGTCACACTGGGGCCACAAGGCGCTCAATATCGTGAGCGCATCGAGCCCTACCGGCACCCAGTTCCTGCAGTCGGTCGGCTGCGCCGAGGCGTGGCTGCGGTTTGAGCAGAATGAGGGGATCGCCGACCGCGCGACCCATTTCCATGAAGACGAAGTGGTGTTCTGCTCAACCGGCGACGGAACCACCAGCGAGGGCGAGTTCTGGGAGGCCATGAACACCGCCTGCAACCTGAAGCTGCCAGTCGTATTCCTGGTGGAAGACAACGGTTATGCCATATCCGTTCCCGTAGAAGTGGGCACCGCTGGCGGATCCATTTCCAAGCTGCTGAGCGGCATGCCCGGCCTGTTCATCCAGGAGTGCGACGGCTGCGACGTGCTGGAGAGCTACGATACGCTGGTGCGCGCAGTGGAGTACTGTCGCCAGCGGCGGGGGCCGGCGCTGGTCCACGCGCACGTGATCCGCCCCTACAGCCACTCGCTTTCGGATGATGAAGTGTTCTACCGGTCCACGGCCGAGCGGGAGAAGGAGGCCGCGCGGGATCCCATCATCACCTTTCCGAAATGGCTGGTGGAGCAGGGCGTTGCCAGCGAAGAGGAGATCGAGGCCATCCGGGCTCAGGTCGAGGATGAGGTCAACGTGGCCGCTGATGTGGCGCTGGCTGCGCCGCAGCCTTCGACCGACACGGTGTATCAGTACGTCTACTCGCCCGACGTCGATCCCGCCAGCGAACAGTTCGACACCGAGGATGATCCCCAGTTCACCGGCGATCCGACTACGATGGTGGACCTTCTGAATACCTGCATGAAGGAGGAGATGGCCCGCGACCCGCGCATTCTCATGTTCGGTGAGGACGTGGCGGACTGCAGCAGGGAAGATTCGCTGGAACAGGTCAAGGGCAAGGGCGGCGTCTTCAAGGTGACCTGGGGCCTGCAGCGCACCTTTGGCAGCAACCGGGTCTACAATTCGCCGCTGGCCGAAGCCAACATCATTGGCCGCGCCATCGGCCTGGCCACCCGCGGATTCAAGCCGGTCGTCGAGATCCAGTTCTTCGACTATATCTGGCCCGCGTACATGCAGCTCCGGAACGAACTCGCGACCATCCGCTGGCGCTCCAACAACGCCTTCAGTGCGCCCGTGGTCGTGCGGACCACCTACGGGGGATACCTCAAGGGCGGCTCCATCTACCATTCCCAGACTGGCGCGTCGGTGTTCACGTCAGTGCCGGGCCTGCGAGTCATCTGTCCCAGCACCGCCCTCGATGCCAACGGGTTGCTGCGCACCGCCATCCGCTCGGATGATCCGGTGCTTTTCCTGGAGCACAAGCATCTCTATCGCCAGACCTACAACAAGGCGCCCAATCCCGGTCCCAACTTCATGATTCCGTTTGGCAAGGCGAGGGTGGTGCGCGAGGGATCGGACATGACGGTGGTGACCTATGGCGCCGTGGTGCAGCGGACGCTGGTGGCCGCCAAGGAAATGGAAGAGCAGCATGGCGTGAGCGTGGAGGTCATTGACCTCCGGTCGCTCAACCCGGTGGACTGGGAGACCATCTACGACTCGGTGAAGAAGACCAGCCGGGTGATCGTGGCCTACGAAGATTCGCTGAGCTGGGGCTACGGGGCGGAACTGGCGGCCCGCCTCGCGGATGAGACCTTTGCCTGGCTGGATGCGCCGGTCAGGCGTGTGGCCTCCACCGATACCTTCGTGGCCTATGCGCCGGAGCTGGAAGATGTGATCCTGCCGCAGGTGAGCAGCTTGCGGAAGGCGATGGAGCAGATGGCAGCATTTTGACAGGACGGGCAGGACGGACAGGACGGGCGAGGCGGGCGGGGGGCCGGCAGGATGGGCAGGATGGGCAGGATGGGCAGGTCTTCGTGGTCCGTCATTCCCGCGAAACCGGGAATCCATGAGGGCTCACCCGGAATGCATCGCCATGACCGACGACCGAGGACCGCGACCCGCGACCCGCGACCCACGACCCCTTTCCCGCAGGAGCGATGAAACCCGACCCGGCTGTTCTGAACAGGATCAACGAGATTCTGGACGATCCCGATCGGCAGGACGAAGATTTCACCGCAGCTGATGGCCGTACCTACCGGATCCGGAAGCGGCCCGCTCCGGGCGTGAAGGCGATCGTGGAGTATCGGGAACCCGACGGCCCGTTCCATCGCATGACCGAGCTGTTCGATCCCGCGCCGCAGCGCCCGGCCAGCTATCCCGAGGACCTCCCGTATGTGCCTGGAGTGGAAGTCATGGTGGTCGGAACCATCCTGACCATTCCGCCGAGCCGGATGGTGAGCTGGGACGGTCTTGAAGATGCTCAGAACTTGGCGAGACAGGTGATCGAGCAGAGCGAAAACGAAGGGTGGGTGCCCACGGGCGAGCCACGGCCCAATCCCTTCGGCCCGATGCTCGAGCTGCGCCGCGGATCCGCCAGTCGCCATCTGAGCGCGCGGGCGAGCAGTGTGTCCGTGTTGCAAACCGATCCCGAGTGAGGTTCCTGGTTGCCGTGGCCGCCGTCTGCTGCGCCGCACCTGTGGTCCCGGTTCGCGCCCAGTCCCGGCCGCCCGCCGTCCAACTGGCCTGGTCGATTGCCGGAGATTCTGCCCTCCGGGCGAGGTACTCCCGGCGAATTACTTCCAGCAGTGATCCTCTTCAAATTGTGATTCTCAATAGCGGCCAGTGGCGGATGATGCCGCAGGCATGCCAATGTCCGGCCGGGGCTTCCATCCAGCGAACGGATGCCGGGGGCGATCGTTGACACTGGCGCAGTAGTACCTGAGTGGGGCGAGGAGGTGCGATCTGCGCCGCGCGATGGCGCCGCTCTTCGGGACGACGGCCCTCTCAAGAGCGCGCGCGCGGACCGCCACGTGACCTGGTGTTCGGTCCTGACGGCGGAGAACGGACGGCGGACGGTGGGGAACCTGGAGACTTATTCAAAACTACCCGGTTGCTTCGTCGGCGCCGGCGGCGCCTCCTCGCAATGACAACCAAGCGAGCTGTGGCTCCAGTCTCAGGGGCGCGGCATGCCGCGCCCCTACTTCAACGCTTCCCTCACCTCCGCCGCCGCCGCAATGGCGTTGTCCACGTTCCGGCTTACGGCGCGGGCCTGTTGGGTGGCCTGCGTGAGATCGCCCATGACGGACGCGATGTCCGAGGTCTTCAGCTTCAGCATGTCGTAGCGCAGGTTCTGCATGGCCAGGCGGCACGACTCCAGATTGGCCAGCATCTGCTGCCGGCGGGCCTGAAGATCACCCAGCGACTTCCGCTGCCGTTCCAGCAATTCAACCTGTCGGGTATGTTCATCCCCCGGCTCGGACGCTTCCAGCTCGGCCAGCCGGGCCTCGATGCGCCCGACGCTGCCGTCATCGGCCACGTCGCGCTGCATCAGCGTGAGCGAGCGCGCCAGATCGGTGGCCCGGCTGTAGAGTCCGTCAACCGTTTCCGAGACATCGGCCAGGTCCTTGCGAGTCTCGGGCGGGAGCCCGTCCACCAGGCGGAGGATCCCGTTCCGGTCATCGCGCATCTGCTTGATGACCAGATAGTGGTCCCCGAACTCGCTGGGCGATGGATTCGGCAACTGCCGAGGCAGTCGGCCGGTGCCGCGGACATTCCCGGCTCCTATGGCATCGGGCGCCGGCGGACGCGCCAGTACGTCCCGCCAGCTGTAGCCCGCCTGCCAGAGACGGGCATAGTTGCGAAGCACGCCTATGCCGATGCCGAACGTCGGGAACAGGAACCAGGGTGTGTCGAGCCCGGTCGCGATGTTGATGCCGAAACAGCCCAGCGAGATGGCGGCCCAGCGCGCGAACTGACCCCGAACCACCTGGACGATTCTCGGCTCTCCGGTATCGGGCAGCGGCGTATTGTCGTTGCGCTTCCGGGGGCGGCGCCGGTAGTCCCAGTCGTCATACTCGCGCGGCGGGCGCGCCTGGCGAGGGGAGCGCGGCACCGGCAAGCCCGAGGCACGATCCTCCCGGCTGCGGCCACGCGTGCGGTCGCGCTCCCGGTCTCGATCGCGGAAGCCGGGCTGGCGCTCCGGCGATCGGGCGCCCGTTCGGGAAGCAGCCGCCGGCCGGGCCCCGGTCCCGGGACGCGCCGCGCGCCAGCCCAGCCCGGTGGGCTCGTAGCCGGTAACGGTCCGCGCCTCCAGCGCTCGGCGAAGCGCGTCGGCCGTGGGCCAGCGATTCTCGGGATCCTTCTCCAGGCAGCGCGAGACCGCGAGTGCCAGATCCTCCGGCACATCCCGGCGGTGCAGGCGCAGGTCGGGCGCTGGCTCGGTAATCTGTTTCATCAAGATGCCGGCCACCGTCGGCGCCTGGAACGGCAACTCGCCCGTGAGCATCTGGTACGAGACGATGCCCAGGCTGTACAGGTCCGAACGGCCGTCGATTTCGCGTTCGCCGGCGGCCTGCTCCGGACTCATGAAGGACGGCGTACCGATCGCCACACCGGCTCCCGTCAAGGTCGCGCCGGATGACGACGACAGCGCCTTTGCGATGCCGAAGTCAGTGACCATCACCCGGCCCCGGGTGCCTTCGAGCAGGATGTTATCCGGCTTGATGTCGCGATGGATGATCGAAACCGCATGGGCGGCGGAGAGGGCATCGGCCGTCTCCTTCATGATGCGGCGCGCCTCCTCGGGTGGCAGCTTGCCCCGCCGCTTGAGCCGGGCGCCGACCGATTCCCCATCCACATAGCCCATGACGAAGTACACCAGGCCCTGGCCTTCGCCGACCGTGTGGATGGGGACGATGTGGGGATGCGAAAGCCGCGCCGCCGTCTGGGCTTCACGAGTGAAGCGCTGACGGATATCCTGCTGGAACGCCAGTTCGGGAGGCAGCACCTTGATGGCCACCCGCCGCTGGAGCCGGTTGTCGCTGGCCCGGTAGACGACGCCCATCCCGCCGCGGCCGACCTCACCCTCGATGGTATACGCATCACCCAGCGCATCCGCGAGTCGTGCGGCCAGCGGCTTGTCCATGGGTGAGCTCATCCGATGATCAGGCCTCGAGGGCGAGTGAAGGTCGGGCTTCTGGAAAGGCAACCACCCAATTTGCGTGCGAGCCCCCTCCGGAGCAACACGCAGGCGGTTTCTGTACGGACCGAAGGTGTCACGGGATTCGCATGCCGGAATATCGTGCCAAGATGGCATGGCCAGGCCACGCAGCGAAGGCGCGTCCCGGAACGGGCCCAAGCCCGGACGCGGAAGCTCTGCCCGACGTGTGACTTACGGAACCTGCTCCGGCGTGGCATACCCGGTGCACCTCTTCCATCAGCTTTATTGCAGAGACTGCCAGATCGCGCGTTTCGCGCACATGTTACAGGCGACGGCGGAGGTCACCAGGAATCCTCGCCGGCGCCGCCCAAGGAGAACCGATGTCCGAACGCTTGACCCTGCCCGTGCTGCCGTTGCGCGAAGTCGTACTGTTTCCCGGAGTCACCGCGCCCATCGGCGCTGGCCGGCCCGGGACGCTGCGCGCCATCGAGGCCGCACTTCAGACCCCTGATAAGCTGGTCTTTGCCGTCTCACAGCGTCAGAACACCGAGACGGTCGAGGCTGAATCACTCTATACCATCGGCACCATCGCCCGCATTGGCCAGCTGCAGCGCGGCCTGGCTGGCATGCAGTTGCTGCTGCATGGCGAGCGGCGTGGTATTGCCATTCACTACAGCGAAACCGAGGGCTACCTCCAGGCGGTGGTGCGCGAAGCAGAGGAAATGCTGCCGCTCAATCCGGAAGACCCCGCCTTCGTCGCACTGCATCGTGAGGCCCGCGCCCGGGCGGCCGAGCTGGGCCAGAAGTCCGGCCTGCCCGAGGAAGTGGTCAACCAGGTCCTCGCCGGCGTCAATGAGCCGGGCCAGTTCGCCGACCTGGTGGCCGGCTACATCGACATTTCGCCGTCCCAGCGACAGAGCCTGCTCGAGACCCTTTCGGCTGAAGAGCGGCTGCGTCGTGTGCTGGTGCATGTGCAGCGCCAGATCGGGGTGCTCGATGCCCAGGAGGACATCAAGTCCGCCGTTCAGGAAGAGCTGGGCGAGCGCCAGCGTGAGATGTTCCTGCGCGAACAGCTCAAGCGCATCCGGCAGGAACTGGGTGAAGACGAGGAAGGCGACGAACTCGAGGAGTTGAAGGCCAAGATCGAGGCGCTGGACCTGCCCGAGGAAGCCCGGAAGGAAGTGGACCGGGAAATGTCCCGCCTCGCGCGAACCGGGCGCGAGAGCATGGAGTCCCAGGTCATCCGGACCTATCTCGAGAATGTGGCCGAGTTGCCGTGGAACCTGCGCAGTGCCGAGCACCTGGATCTCAAGGAAGCCCAGCGGGTCCTTGATGAGGATCACTACGCCCTGCGTGACGTGAAGGACCGGGTGCTCGAATTCCTGGCCGTGCGACAGTTGCGCGAAGCCAATCGCGCCCGTGAAGCCGAAGCCGAAAAGGATGACGATAACTCGCCAGCCGACGTCGTGACCGGTGGAGAAGAACCGCCGGTGGCGACCGCCACCGTACCGGAGCCCAATCGCCCCGCTCCCGGAAATGACGACGACAAGGGCGCCAAGGGACCGATTCTGCTCTTTGTCGGCCCGCCGGGTGTCGGCAAGACGTCCATCGCCAAGAGCATTGCCCGCGCCATGGGCCGCCGCTATGTACGGATTTCCCTTGGCGGCGCGCGTGACGAGGCGGACATCCGCGGCCACCGGCGCACCTATGTTGGCGCCATGCCTGGCCGGATCCTGCAGGGCATGAAGCAGGCCGGCACCAAGAACCCCGTCTTCCTGCTGGATGAGGTGGACAAGCTCGGCGTCTCCTTCCAGGGTGATCCGGCGAGCGCGCTGCTCGAAGTGCTGGACCCGGCCCAGAACGATTCATTCGTGGACCACTACCTGGGCGTGCCGTTCGACCTGAGCGAGGTGCTCTTCATCGCCACCGCCAACTTCATCCAGAATATTCCCGGTCCGTTGCTCGACCGGATGGAGGTGGTGGATTTCGCGGGGTACACCGAGCGGGAAAAGCACGCCATCGCACGGCAGTACCTGATCCCGCGCCAGCTGCAGGAGAACGGGGTCACGCCCGAGCAGCTGGAAATTACCGACGACGCCCTCTCCGAGGTCATCACCGGCTACACTCGCGAGAGCGGGGTGCGGCAACTGGAACGGGAGATCGGGCGGCTGTCGCGCAAGGTGGCGCGCCAGATTGCGGCGGGCCAGGTGGAGCGGCTCTCGGTTGACAAGGAACTGGTGGACGACCTCCTCGGCCGTCCCAAGGTCCACCCGGAGAAGATGGCCGGTACCGATCAGGTGGGCGTCAGCACCGGGATGTACTATACCCCCACCGGCGGCGACATCATGTTCGTCGAGGCCAGCACCATGCGTGGCAAGGGCGAGCTGGTGCTCACCGGCCAGCTGGGCGACGTCATGAAGGAGTCGGCCCGTGCCGCCTGGACGTACGCCCGGTCACACGCGGCGGCGCTCCGGATTCCGGATGAGATGTTCGACCGTGACCTGCACGTGCACGTCCCGGCCGGCGCCATCCCGAAGGACGGCCCGTCGGCCGGCGTCACCATGGCCACGGCGATCGTCTCGACGCTGTCCAATCGTCCGGTACGGCATGACATCGCCATGACCGGCGAGATCACGCTGCGAGGCCGGGTGCTGCCGATCGGTGGCGTGAAGGAGAAGGTGCTGGGGGCGGTGCGCGCGGGGATTACCAGGGTGATCCTGCCCAAGGAGAACGAAGCCGACCTCGAAGACCTGCCGGACGAGGTTCGCCAGGAGCTGGAGATCTCGCTGGTCACCAGCCTCGGCGAAGTGCTGGCGCTGACCCTGCGTGGAGCGTCATTCCGCGAGGGCCGCCTGCTCTTCGGCAACGAGAATCCCCAGGACGTGGCTCCGCTTGCCATGGGGTATCCGCACTAAGGCTGAGAGCTGAAAGCTGAAGGCTGAGAGCTGAACCGTTATCTTCGCACGGCTTTCAGCCTTCAGCTTTCAGCTTCAGCCTTCCCCTTCAGCCTTCAGCCTTCAGCCTTCAGCCTTCAGCTTTCAGCTTTCAGCTTTCAGCTTTCAGCCTTCAGCTTTCAGCCCTTAGCCTCTCTTCCAACTCCTCCACACTTCCCACATCCGACCCGAGCGAAGCACTGACCAGCGACACCCGAACCGGCATCGTGTCGCCATCACGTGCTTCGTAGGGATGGTCGGCGAGCATGCTGTGCAGCTTGGCGGAGATGACCTTGGCGCCCTCCGGCGCCGAGCCGCGAAGCACGATCTGGAAGGTGCGGCCGCCGCGCCGGCCCACCAGGTCGCTCTGGCGGACAGTGGCGCGGATGACGGCCGCGGCGTGGGCGAGCACCCGGTCGCCGGCGGAGTGACCGTGGCGGGTGTTGACGTCGTTCAGGCCCTCGACGGTGGCCAGCAGGACGGTGAGCGGTCGATTGTCGCGCCGCGCCAGCAGCACGGCATGATCCAGTTCGGCCCGGAACGCAGTGTCGTTCAGCGCACCGGTCAGGGGGTCCCGGCGGATGAGTTCGCGCACCCGCCGACCGCGCTCGGCGCGTGCGCGAAGCTCCTGCACGGTGGCGGAGGTGAGGCGGGAGCCGGTCATCACTTCATCCACCCCTTCGCGCAGCGCGGCCAGTCGGTCCTCGGCGGAGACCGCGCCCATCAGCACCACGGGTACCGACACGCAACGCGGATCCTGTCGCAGCAGCCGGGCCAGGGCCCGGCCGCCACCTTCGGGCAGCCCCGACGAGGCAACCACGATGTCGGGCACCGAGAGATCAAGGTGCTGTCGGGCTCCCTCGGTGGAGTCCGCCCTCCGCACTTCCATGCCCAGGCTCGCCAGTCCTTCGGCAATGACATCACCGCGAGACTGATCTTCATCGGCCAGCACTGCGACGAACCGCGCCGCGCTGGCCAGGACCTGACGCTGCGCCAGCCTCGCCAGGTCGCTTGGCGCGCGCTCGGCCGGCAGTACCAATTCGGCGCCGGCCACCGCGGCCCGCAGCCGATCCACCGGCACGGTGTCCTCGACCAGGACAACGGTGCGCGGGACCGGTGCGGCAGCGGCACTCCACGCGGCGGCCGCACCATACACGCCCGGTCCGCGAGCGATGAGCACGACGATCTGCGCCGATTCCGGACGGGCGACATCGTCCGGGCGGGCATCCGCCGGCAGCGATCGCACCGAGAAGCCGGCGCTGATGAGGATCTCGCGCAGCTCCTCGGCGAGTTCACCATCAGTGCCGGCCACGACGGCCAGCCGGCTGCCCGACTCACCTGCGGCGGCCCGCAGCAGCTGCTCAGCCTCGGTGAACAGGATTGCGAGGCGATCCACCGCATCATCGAGCCAGTCGGCGTCGGCCGCCGCCGGAGGAGGTTGCTGGGCAAGCCACCGCTCTGCCTCGCGCGCCGCCGAACTGATTTCAGGAAAGCCGTACGAGCCGCCGGAACCAACCAGGCGATGAAACCTGGTCTGCAGGGCCGCCAAGGCCTCGGGATCCCCGGATCGGTATCGATCGCTGTCGGCTCGGATTTCGGCCAGGCGGTTGCCACCCTCAGCCAGGTACTCGCGCCGAAGCTGGTCAAAGGCCTTCGCAAACGGTTCCATCAAGCCAGCCCGCTGAGTTGCCGGAACGCGAGCGTCGCGGCTGCCACGATTGTCGGCGCCGCGCTCCAGTGACCATTGACGTCGCCCGCATGGCGCGAGGCAAGCAGCGCGGTTCGCTGGTCCACGACGCCCACAAAGGGCTCGGCTGGCCAGCTGCCGTTGGTGGGTTCGACCTGGTGGATGTCGGCAAATTCCAGCGACGCGGTCCCGGCACTGGCGAGCGAGAGGTTCACGCCCTGCGCAGCGGCGCGACGAAGCGCCGGGCCAAGGATGGGATATGCGTCACCCGGCGCAAGCAGGAGCACGCTCGAGGCCGCCCGCGCGATGTCGTGTGAGATGAGCTGCAGTGCGGCGCGTGGGGAGCTGACTTCGACCAGGGTGGGCGTGTCGGGCAGCGCCGCACCGGCCAGGTCCCGCGAGAGGCGGTCCAGCGCGGAGCCATGACGGCTGGCAATCTGCGCCATCAAGGTGGCAGCAGGTTCGGCGCGGTATCGCTTCGGTCGACCCGCATCCGACCGCGCCGCTCCCTTCTGCACCAGCGCTTCAAGCGCCGCATAGGCGTTGGCACGGGCGAGCCCTGCTCCGCGCGCTATGGCGTAACCGGTCCCGGGCCCGCCCGTGAGCAGGATCCGGTACACCAGGCTCTCAGTGGCCGTGAAGCCGAAGGGAGTGAGGTCGAGCGTCAACACCGTACCGCGCTTGCTGGAGAGAACGAGGGATCAGGAGTAGCTCAGGTCCCAGCCCAGCACCCGGGCGATCAGGGCGAGCCGGAAGGTCACATCCGCCTCACGTCCCTCGGTGTTCCGGGTGTCGGTCGCGAGCGGAAACATGTGATATGTAATCTTGTGCGTCGCCTTGGGGAGGGACCGCAGGTTCTTCGGGCGCCAGACGCCATGCTCATCGCAGTCGGTCAGGAGGCGCGCCAGGACACGTGAGGCCACCGGCGCCCACGCCAGCGCGCCCATCCGCGCCATCAGTTCGATGTAGTGCAGGGCCAGCGGGATGTCCTTTGCGTTGCCTCGCGCATCGGCCGCGATCGGATCTCCCAGCAGGAAGTGCACTGGGCGGACACTTTTCTTGCCCAGCCTGACAGAGAAGGCCTTCTTGGGCGCGGGCTGCGCCAGATAGTGGCCAAGGCGCTCCGTGAACCCCGCGCGTTCACGCTGGAGTGCCGGCATCGCCGCAATCATTGCCACCGAATACCAGCTGGGAGGGCAGGCGTCCGGATGCAGCACGGTGGCGCTGCCCGAGCGGATGAACGGCTTCTCGGCCAGTGGACTCCGAAGAAAGGCAGAGACCGCGCTGGCGACGCGGTGGCCCGCGCCGCGTAGGCGCGGATCATCGGCATAGCCCGCTTCGGCCAAGGCACAGGTGGCCGCTTCGCGCTCGGCCTCCCGGGCCCAGGCGGCGACGGCCGGCTCGAGCTTGGCCGCCTTCTGGTATTCAAAGAGGAGCGCGGGATTCTCGTCCCGGGTGAGAAGCCGGAACAGCACACGATCAGCAAGCTTGAATGGCCGGGTGCCGCGGGGCCAGGCCAGCTCGACCAGGCGGCGATACTGCGGGACGGTGCCGACATCCTTGATGTTATCGCGCGCCGAGGCCGCCAGACCCAGGATGTTCTGGCCCCAGATGCCGGTGGCCTTCTGCTTCTTGATGACCGCGAGGGCCGGTTTGCTCTGGGTGATGGCTTCATGAGCGGAGTCGACCGCGGCCGGTTCGAAGGTGCCGGGCGGGGCCAGTTCCGTCATGGTTCGATACCGGATCGACTCCCCGCCATGCTGTGTCAGCCAGGAGATCGGAATCCGATGCGCGGTCGGGAGTTCCAGCGCTATCCCTCGGCGTCATGGGTGGGTTGAATCGGGCGCAAGATACCATCCGCCACGGGGTTGCGCCACTCGGGGCAGGGACGGCGTTTCGGGTTGGTGCGTAAGTGATTACGACTGAAGACGTTAGAGCATGGTGTCCCAGGCTCTCGATTAGGTATGCTCCATCGACAACTGACTGACTGTCCACCCAGTCAGTTTCGCTTGATCCGCGCCTCGCCTGCCTCGTGGAATTCCGAGGACGGAGACCAGGTCGGCACCGCGGGCCTGTCTGCCACCATCAGTGCGGTGCGGGCAATGACCCGCATCTGCTGGGCCGCGCCAGCGTAGTCGAAGTCTGGCAGGACTTCATCGCTGGGCTGATGGTACCGGCTGGCGGTGTAGTCGTCGCTCACCTGCTTGGCATAGGTGGCCGGTCTCCCGACGTAGCGCGTGGGCCCCTCGAGCGAGAGGGCGGGCACCCCCGCCCGGGCAAACGGGAAATGGTCGGAGCGAAAGAATGCCCCTGTCCGAAGTGCCTCCGGGTTGACGGCCACGCTCAGACCCTCGGCGGCTGCAGCCCGCCGAAAGGTCGCGCCGAGCGTTGACTGGTCCAGGCCAAGCGCGCCGACATCGCGGGAGGCGCCATGCAGGTTCATCACGTCCAGGTTCAGGACCGCCACCAGGTCCCGGATCGGCAGCGACGGGCGGTCGGCAAAAGCGGTCGAGCCCAGCAGACCCGCCTCTTCGGCCGCGAAACCGACAAAGATGATCGAGCGGTCCGGGCGCACACCCGCTCGAGTCATCGCCTCGGCCAGGGCGAGTACCGCGGCCGTGCCCGAGGCATTGTCTTCAGCGCCGTTATAGATCGAATCCCCGTTCACCGGCGTGCCGATGCCGAAGTGGTCATAGTGACCGCCGATCAGCACGGCCTCGGCCTTGTGCGGGCCATGGCCCTGAAGCCGGCCCACCACATTGAATGTCTCCGTCCGGCGCACTTCACTGCGGACGTGCGCGCTCGCCGAGAGCTCGAGCGGCACCGGCGTGAAGCCATGCCTGGCCGCGGCCGCCGTGAGGGAGTCCAGCCGTGGCCCGCCTCCCATGATGCCAGCCGCCGCCTCATGCGTCAGCCAGCCGGCGATGACCAGCGGACCACTCTCGCGCGCTACCCGGATCTGCGGGCCAGACCAGGATGAGGAGACGGTACTCCACGGATAGGTCGCGCTGGGATCGGTATGGATCATCAGGATGCCGGCCGCACCCTGGCGCTCGGCCTCCTCGATCTTGTAGGTCCACCGGCCATAGTACGTCAGGGTGCTGCCCCGGAAGATCGTGGAATCCTGCAGCCCGGGATCATTGACCAGGGCCACCACGATTTTCCCTTTGACATCCACACCGGCGTAATCGTTCCATTGAAATTCTGGCGCGACGATTCCATAGCCGACGTAGACCAGGTCGCCCTGCATGGACACGTCGGGTGCATCGTGCATGGACCAGAGCATGTAATCCGACCGATAGCGGAGGGTATCGGTGCCTGTCGGACGCTCGATGGCGAGCGTGGGTGCAGGGGTGAGCGAGATGATGGGCACGCGGTGCATGTAGCTGCCGGAATCGCCAGCCGGCTCGAGTCCGAGTCGCTCGAACTCCGTCTGCAGGTACAGGGCCGCCAGCTGGCCACCGCGCGTGCCTGGCTTGCGCCCCTCCAGCAGGTCATTCGCCAGGAACTCGAGATGGGCCTGGAGGACATGACCGTCCACGGCTCGCGCCGCCTTGGCGGCATCGCTGGCTGGCTGCTGCGCCGGAAGCGCGGGCACCCGTGAGAGCAACGCCATCGAAAGGAACACCAGGGGCAGGCGAGGCATCGCTCAGTCTCCGGATCGGATGGAAGAGGAACTGCTGGCCGGCGGACAGCCGCCACCAGCCAGGAATTGTCGCATGAGCGCAAGGACGGTGTCGGGTTCGGCCTCATGAGGCCGGTGCAGGCCGCGGCCCAGGACCTCCAGGCAGCTGGTGCGGATCAGCCGATGGATTACGCGGCCCCGCTCCAGGGGAATGGTCGGATCCAGTCGTCCCCAGATGAGCAAGGTTGGCTGTCGGATGGCTTCGAAGCGTTCACCGATGCCCGCAAAGTCAAAGTCGCGCGCGATGCGCGCAATGGCTGCACGAGACGCCGGATCAGTGATGGGATCGTAACGCAGTTGGGCCGGAGGCTCGGCCAGCCATGCCGGGTCATGGATATTGAGCAGGAGTGGCGTCGCCGCACCGAGCAAGGCGCGGGTCGGTCCCGAAACAGCCGAGGCCGTGGCGGAGAGACCGTGGCCGGCCGGTGAGATCAGGATGAGGCCGCTGACAAGGTCCGGATGCTGGATGGCGAGAGATGCGGCGAGTTCGCCACCCATGGAGTGTCCCACCAGCACCACCGGGCCGGATGCCTGATGGGCGACGAAATCGGCCAGGCGATCGGTCATGGACTGGAGATCGTAGCCGGAGTACGGCTTGCCGCTCACACCGAAACCAGGCAGGTCCAGCGCCACTACCCGGTAGTCCCTCGAAAGCGGATCGGCGACGGCACGCCACGCAAGCAGTGATTCACCATATCCATGCAACAGCACCAGCGTGGTGTCGCCGTGGCCCAGGCAGACGCTGCGCACCAGTACGTCCCCGGCGCTGACCCACAGCGCCCGATGCGGCGGTGGTGCATGGCGCCAGGTGTCGGAGAGGCCGGTCACCAGCGCAAGCGCCAGGAGCAGTGCGGCAAGCAGCGCCGACCAGCTCACTGGCCGGGGCACCGCACCAACCCGAGTCCGCCACGCATGCCGAAATTGTCTTCTGACGCCGTGACCAGAACATGGGCATCGAGCCAGGCGATCCCCTCGCCCTGTGGCTCGATCCCGAAAATGCCACAACCCATACCCGCCTTGTCCGGAAGCAGGCGTCCACCCTCGCCCAGGCGGAAGAAGTAGACGGCGGTGTAGGTGCGCACTGCCACATGCTGCTGATCGGGAGACAGCGCCGCATCGGTCACAAGGCGGGCGATGCTGCCTGAGGGAACGGCCAGAATGCCGAGATCCTCGGCGACAACGGCACGCTGGCGGTTCCACCGGCCAGCTTCGACATGGAACAGCCGGGATCCCGACTCAGTCTTGGAAATGATGAGGAAGGTGGAGTCGGGCAGGGCGATGAGCGACTCGGCATCACGCGAGCCACCCGGGTAGGTCACGCGAATCTGCTCTGCTGAGGCGGTGCGGTGTGCCGGACGGCGAGGGTCGGGCTCGGGCACCCGGTAGATGGTCACCGAAGGCCGGCGCGCCGTGTTATCCCCGATATCGCCGATGAAGAGGCAGTCGCCAGTTGGGCAAGGGCCGGTGGCCAGCGCCTCCCAGTCTCGATTCTCGGCTCCGGTCACGACCCAGCGCCCCCGGTCGGCGCCGGTAGTATCAGTGGCGTGAAGCACGGGCTCGGCGCCGGAGTCCTCGATGGTCCAGAGGAGCCCGGGATGATGGCGGCTGGCAGCCACTCCGGACGCCTCGGTGATGCTGGTGTCCGCGAAGTGTGCGAGTGACCGTGCTTCGATGGCCCGCGGGAGCTGGCCTTCGGCTTCCCGGACGTGAATCAGGGCGCCGGCACTGGCAAGGATGAACAGTGCCCGCCGCCACCCCGGCATCACTGATACTGGATGTAAAGTGGCGAGGGGTAGAGCGCCACGACCTGTGACGGGGTGAGCATCGGCTTGTCGTTCTTGTAGAACAGCTTGAAACCGGTGTACTGCACCGGTTCGCGCTGGATCACATGGCGCCAGGTGCTGCGCTTGAGCGCGGGCGGACCGAAGCCATCCATGTCAATCACGACCTGCACATGGCGATCCCGCGCGATCCGGTCGGCGTTGGTGAGCATCCCCTCGGTGAAGCGGTGCACCACCAGCACCTTGGGCGGGATTCCGGTGCGCTTCACGATGTCCGCCAGCGTACGAACCGCGAAGTTGACCTCGCTGGCATCCATGGTCCCGATCTTCCGGCCCGGCCGCGCGCCACCCTTCATGGCAAATTCGGGATCGAGCGCCAGGTGGACATACGGTCGCTCGAGGAAGGGAATCCAGCGCGGCAACTCCGCCTCCACCGTGCTTCGTCCCACCTGAATATCGAGAAACAGCAGCCAGCCTCGGGCTTCGGCCCAGCGCGCCACCCGCTCGACAAGGCTGTCGGTCATCCGGAGCCGGTGCAAGCCATCCCGGCCTTCGTTGCCCTGCGCCACGGTGACGATGAGGTGCAGCGCCGGGATCACCGTGGTCGCGCTATCGGCGCTCCCCCAGGTCTCCGCCGTCGAGGCCAGTTTGGCCAGCATCTCGTCTGGCGGCAGCTCGCCCAGGATGCCCATGCGCCGCGACAGCGGGTTGCCGTAGAAGGCCACGATCCGATGGGAGGGAAGCAGCGCTCCCGGTAACGGGTCGGGCGGTGCGGGCCACGGCACCGTGTCGGTAGAGGTCAGCGACGGCACTGCTGAGGCGTGGCGCCGCCGGCTCCGGCTCAGCGAATCCGCGCGGCGCAGCGAGTCGGTGCGGATGCTGTCGGCCCGGATGCTGTCAGCCCGCTGCTGCGCCTTGGCGATGCTGTCCTGCCGCAGGCTGTCCACCCGGATGGAGTCGGCCACCCGCAGCGAATCGGCGCGCAGCCGAGCCTGTCGCGCCTCGCTGTTGCATGCTGTCATCAGGAGCAAGGCGCCAAGCGCCAGGCGCTGAGCGTTCAGCGCACAGCGCTCAGCGCGCATCAAGCACGTGCACTTCGATCCGGCGATTCCGGTTTCGGGCATCTTCGCCGCTCTGGGTGGTGATCGGGTCGGCGTTGCCATAGCCCTTGGCGACCAGTTGTTGGAGCGGAACGCCCTTGGTAATGAGATACCGCCGCACCGCCTCGGCGCGCAGCTGCGTGAGCGTCCTGGTCTCCTGCGCCGTGCCGTCGCCGTAGGCGGCGATCTCCACGATCACGTCCGGGTGCGCACCGAGGAGACTGGCGAGTGAGTCCAGGGCCGCCCGCCCCTCCGCGGGCAGGCGAGCGCTGCGCGACCCGAACCGGACGCTTTCGATGACGCGCTTGGTTCCGGGCGTCAGGTTGCCCAGCCCCTCGGTGCCCGGCGGTACGCCCGGGGGACAGCCGAAGGCATTGACGGTGGTTCCTGCTGGGGTCCGCGGGCAGCGGTCCAGGCCGTCGAGCACACGATCACCGTCTTCGTCTCCAGGACACCCGAGCTGATCCACACTTGCCCCTGCCGGAGTAGCGGGGCAGCGGTCCAATCCGTTGGCAACGCCATCGCCATCGGAATCCTCGGGGCACCCCTTCTCGTTGACCGCCGCACCCGCCGGCGTGTCGGGACAGGCATCAAGGCCATCCGGCACATTGTCGCTGTCCGTGTCGACCGGACAGCCCGCTTCGTTGACCTTGGCACCAGCCGGCGTGGTCGGGCATCGATCCAGTCCGTCGAAGACATCGTCGCCGTCGCTATCGGTGGGGCAGCCATTGGAATCCACCAGGGCTCCGAGCGGCGTGTCCGGACAGTGGTCGTCAATATCGAAAACGCGGTCCCGGTCACTATCGGTGAGGGGCTTGCTGCCCAGCATGACGCTGATCCCGAGACTCGCGCCCATGTTGGTGACACTGCCCGATGAGGCGTGGGAAAGCATCCCGTCGAGGCGGAGCATGACGGTAGGGGTGAGGGCCTGGCGCACGCCGAGGCCGCCGAGGATCGCCCCGGACGAGCCGCATGGCCCGAAGATGCTGCGTGGGGGCGTACCAATGCACTGGTCGGAGTCATATTTTGTCACGCCATACCCTGCCCGCAGCAGGACCGAACTCCCGGTGCCGATCGGGAGGTTGCCGACCACAGAGCCGCCCAGGACGCGGGCAGACCAGGAGACATCGGAGAGCTGTGACTTGGGCGCGAAGGCGCCGAACTCACCTTCGATGGAGAGGTTCCGGTGCAGCCACAGCCCCAGGCGTCCTATTCCGCCCGCGCCGCCCGTGAGGTTGGTCTTGCTGTCGAAACTCACGTAGCTGCCCGCCGCGCCGACCTCGACCAGGTACCGCCGTTGCTGGGCCAGGAGCGGAGTCGCGGCCGTCGCCGCAAGGAGCAGCGCCAGGCGCGCACATCGAAAGATTGGCATGCGCCAATAGATACGATGCCCGGCCCGGGTGGACAAGGCGAGGCGGCCCTTGCCTCAGTCCCGGTGCTTACTACGATTCCCGGAGGATTTTCCACCTTCGCACAGGAGCCATACATGCACGTCCGCATCGAATACTGCACCGTTTGAAACTACCTGCCACGAGCTGCCGGTCTGGCAGCTGAGCTGCAGGAAGCCTTTCCCGGCGTAGAGATCGAGCTGGTCAAGTCCTCAGGCGGCGTGTTCGACGTGACCGTGGACGGCCAGCGCATCTTTTCCAAGCAGGCGGCCGGTCGCCACGCCGAGCCGGGCGAAATCGTGCAACTGATCGGGGACGCAGGAACGCCGTGACACAAGCATCCAGATGCGCATAGCGATATCCACCGGCGGCGGCGACGCGCCCGGCCTCAATGCCGTCATTCGAGCGGTGGTGCTGAGCGCCCACAACCGCGGCTGGCCGTGCTACGGCATCCAGCGGGGCTTCGAGGGGTTGTTGAGTTTTGACGGCGTCGTCGCACTCGGCCCCGCCGAGGTGCGGGGCATTACCCACCTTGGCGGCACCATCCTGGGGACCACCAATCGCGGCAATCCGTTTCGGTGGGTGGGACGGGATGATGCTGGGATGGAATTCGAGCGGGATCGCTCCGACGACCTCTGCGCCGCGTTCAACGCCTCGGGCTTCGATGCGCTGGTCAGCATCGGGGGCGACGGCAGCATGCAGATTGCGCATCGCCTGGCGCTCAAGGGACTGCCAGTGGTCTGCGTGCCCAAGACCATCGACAACGACGTCGCGGGCACCCAGCGCACCTTTGGCTTCGACACCGCCGTCAGCACGGCCACCGAGGCACTCGATCGGCTGCACAGCACGGCAGAGAGCCATGAACGCGTGATGGTGGTGGAGCTGATGGGACGGGATGCGGGTTGGATCGCGCTCAACAGCGGGATTTCCGGCAGTGCCGATGTGATCCTGCTGCCGGAGATCCCCTTCGACATTGATAGAGTGTGCGACAAGATCCGCCAGCGCGAAGCGGCTGGCCGCCACTTCAGCATCGTCGTCGTCGCCGAGGGAGCTTGTCCCCGCGGCGGATCGCCGGTGCTGGTCGAGCGCCGCGGCGTCGGAACGGTCGACCGGCTCGGCGGCATCGCCGGGCAGGTGGCTCACGCCGTCGCCCACCGGACCGGCAAGGAAGTCCGGACCCTGGTCCTCGGTCACCTGCAGCGAGGGGGCTCGCCGACGACCTATGACCGGCTCCTGGGGCTTCGCTTCGGCGCGGCCGCCGTGCGCGCCATCGCGGAGGGCAAGTTCGACGTCACCGTGGGACTCAATAATTCCACCATCACCACCGTGCCGCTCGCGGACGTGGTGGGTCGCCAGAAACTGGTGCCACTGGACTGTGACACGCTGCAGACCGCGCGCGAATTGGGCATCAGTCTGGGCGACTAATCCGCTGGTACCGGGTCTGTCCCGAGAAAATTCTCGAGGATCGCGTGGCCACCCACCGTCAGCACCGACTCGGGATGAAACTGCACCCCGTGTACCGGGTAGCTCCGATGGCGCAGGGCCATGATGTCCCCGTCCGGTCCGCTGCCAGTGATCTCCAGCACATCCGGCAGCGTTGCGCGGTCTACCACCAGCGAGTGGTACCGCCCCGCCTCAAGCGGTGACGGCAGTCCAGCCAGCACACCGCGTCCTTCGTGCCACACCGGGCTGGCCGCGCCATGGGTGGGACGCGTGGCCGGGACAATCTTCCCGCCATAGGCCACACCAATGCATTGATGACCAAGGCAGACGCCAAGAATGGGAACGGTTGCCCCGAAGCGGCGGATCACGTCCACGGAAATGCCACTCTCGGCCGGGGTACAGGGCCCCGGCGAGATCACGATGTGGCTGGGCGCCATCGCGGCCACCTGGTCCAGGGCGATCTCGCTGCTGCGCCGAACGACGGCCTCCCAGCCCAGTTCGCTGAGGTAGCGCGCCAGGTTGTGCACGAAGCTGTCGGTATTGTCGAGCACCAGAATCATTCGTCGGCTGCGTCCAGCAACGCCCGCGCCTTGGCGACCGACTCGTCATATTCCGCCGCCGGATCGGAGCCGAGCACGACGCCTCCTCCAGCCGCGATCTCCGCCATCCCCTGCCGGCGGGTCAGTGTTCGGATGGCGACGCTCAATTTCAGCTGCCCCTGCCAGCCGATGTAGCCGATGGCGCCGCAGTAGACCCCGCGCGACGCCGGCTCGAGTTCCCGAATGATCTGCATTGCCCGGACCTTGGGTGCGCCCGTAATGGAGCCACCCGGCAGCGTGGCCCGAACCAAGTCAATGGCGTCGTGTGCCGGGCGCAGCGACGCTTCGACGCTCGAGACGAGGTGATGCACGGTTGGATGCGTCTCCAACGCGCACAGTTGTGGCACCACCACGCTGCCCGGCTGGGCAACCCGCGACAAGTCGTTTCGCAACAAGTCCACGATCATCACGTTTTCGGCGCGGTCCTTGGCGCTGGCGACCAGCTCCCTGGCGAGCGACGCGTCCTCGCCCGGCGTCTTCCCGCGCGGGCGGGTGCCCTTGATGGGACGGGTTTCGACCCGGCCCGCGTCGAGCGACAGGAACAGCTCGGGCGAAATGCTCAATACTTGGTGGTCGGCGGCATCGAAGCAGGCCGAAAAGGGAGCTGGACTGCGCTCCTGCAGTCGCTGATAGAGCGCGGTGAGGTCGCGAGTTGAGGGCAGCAGGAATCGCTGGGTCAGGTTCACCTGGTAGACGTCGCCGTCGAGGATGTAGTCGCGAATGCGCTGGACGGCCGCCTCGTAGTCGGACCGAGTGAACGTGGAGGGCGGCAGCTCGTGTCGCGGAGCAGCCGGTTTTCCGACGGGCGCCGGAAGTGCAGGTGGCGGCGCAGCAGCGATGACCCGGGCCAGCTCGCTCGCCTGGCGGTCGTTGCCACGGTGATCAATGAGCCAGCAGTCGTCCGATACCCGGTCCCAGGCCACCACCCAGTCGTACACGCCCATGAGCACGCCGAGGCGTGCCGCAGCGTCGTCTGCTGCCGGACGCACCTGCTCCAGTGACGCTCCGAGTTCGTAGCTCAGGTACCCGGCGAGGCCACCCTGGAACGGGGGCAGCCCGGGTATCGCACTCGCGGATGGATTCGACATCGCGGACCGCAGCCCGTCGAATGCGTCCGGTGCTGGGGGGAGAGCCACCACCTGGCGGGGGCCAGCCATGAGATAGCTGTAGCGCGAATGATCACCGAGCGGACCGGAGCTCTCCAGCAGCAGCGGGTAGGGCAGATGACGCACCACTCCGAACGCCGAGCGCGGGTGTGGAGCGGGATCGAGCCGGGTAACTGACGGTTCCGCTATGGCGACTCCGTCGTGACCCACTGCTTCGACGTGCCGGTGAGCGCGCCACCGGACGGTCGCCAGAGCGCGTTGGACTCGATGAGGCGTGCGAGCTCGATGTCCTTATCGGTAATGCCCCCAGCCGAGTGGCTGCTCAGGCGCACCTCGACCTTGCCCCAGCTTACCAGCAGGTCAGGATGGTGGTCGGCGGCTTCGGCGAAGAAGCCGATCATGTTGACCAGCATGAGCGTCGTTGGCCAGCCGTCGGTCGCATAGCTCCGCCGGATGCTTCCCTCACTTTCCTGCCAGCCGTCGAGTCCCGTCATGCGCTCGGCCAGTGCCGAACCGGAGTAGGTTGCTTCCTTTGGCATGATGCTCCTTTCGAGTGGAGGTCAGCGCGACTCCCAATAAGCGGACTGCCCCGGACTCTCCTCGATTTCGAGCAGCAGTCTCGACACGCCCGTCACCTGGCGCGCCGCCAGTTCGGCTTCGACCTGCCGGCCGAAATGGTGGGCCAGCATCTCGGCAGTGCTGTTTTCCAGAGGCAGCACCACGCAATCTCGCTTGGGGAAGACATAGCGCGGTTCCCCGAACACGGCGACGTGCAGCCGCCCATCCCGCTGCTCGATCCCGAGTTTCGGGTTGGCAGCAGGGAGCAGCACTCGGTGGTCCACCGCCTTGACGAGCGGCCGGAGGATTTCCTTGAGGACACTGAAGTCGAGCACCCAGCAGCACTCGGGATCGAGGAGACCTTCCACCGTGACGCCAACCCGGTAATTATGGCCGTGCAGGGATTCGCATTGATGACCGCGCATGGTGATGAAATGCGCGGCGGAGAAATTGAGATAGTCCTTGGCGACTGTTACGCTGAATGCAGATGGCACACGGGGTTCCGTTTGCAGGTTAGATCAGAGTGGTTCGGGACTCAAGGGGCGGCCGCAGGCCGCCCCTACACGACCTCTCGACCCGCGACCCGCGACCCGCGACCCGCGACCCGCGACCCGCGACCCGCGACCCGCGACCCGCGACCCGCGACCCGAAAGGTACGCCCTGATGGATGAGAAAGCACGGCTCCGCGCCCAGCTGCTCGAGGAACGCGACCGGGCCAAGGACCGCATGGCGCACAGCGCGGCGATCGGCCGGCAGGTCACCGGCCTCGAGGAGTATGCCAGGGCAGGCACGATCGCATGGTTTGTGGGGGTCAAGAGTGAAGTCATGACGCTGCCGATGATCGGCGATGCGCTGGCCGCGCGCCGCCGGGTTGCACTCCCCTGGGTGACGGTCGAAGGCCTCCGGCTGGCGCTGATCGGCTCGCTCGAGGAAGTGGCGCCGGCGGGCTTTGGCCTGCTGGAGCCGGTCGAGAGCGTCCGGCTCGACCTCGCCCGTGACGTTCCTGCCGACCAGGTCGACTTCTTTGCCGTGCCGGGCGTGGCGTTTGATCGCGAGGGCGGCCGGCTGGGGCATGGGAAGGGATATTATGATCGCCTGCTCACCGGGGCGCGCCCCGACGCATGCCTGACCGGTCTCTGTTTCGAGGTACAGGTGGTGGACAAGGTGCCCATGGAGGTTCACGATATCCGGCTCGACATCGTGGTCACCGAACGGGCCATCTATCGTCGCGCATCAGGGGTGCGCTGAACTTGCTTTCGGGTTATATTCGGGTAGTATGTCGTCCGTCAAGATTCGCACTCAAAGGATTCGCAAGACTCCGCGTCCTCACCCGCACGTTCGCTTCCTCCGGCGGCTTCGAGCCTCCGGGCGGAGCAACATGTATGGTGCGGTGCCTTATCTGATGGAAGCATTTTCCATCGATCGGGCTCAGGCGTTCCAGGCGGTCTGCGATTTCCTGGACCAGGAAGCGGGGCAGCCCGCGTCCCCAGTCACGGACAGCGGTTCTTCGTAGCGGCTTCCTAACTGCAGCATGGGAAATGGGTTGTGGCGTGGCATGCGCTTCGCATCAGGGAGGAAGGCAGTCAGGGTCTTCGTCTTCACATCACCATCGAGGTTACCATGCCTCTCTCTTTCTCGCGCTGGCCGGCGGTTGTCGGCGCACTCGCGTTCCTGCCCATGCCACTACTCGCCCAGGTCCGGGCCGACGTCAACGTCCATATCGGTCCTCGGCCCCGACCGGAAGTTGTCGTCGTTCGGCGACCGCCGGTGCGGCGGGTCGTGGTCGCGCCGCGCATCGTCGTGGTGGACCGCATTCATGACCGTGGCCGGGGCCGTCGCTCCTCCAACTGGTGGCGGAAGCATGGCTATCGTCCCGTCTCCGTGTACTACGTGAACGGCCGCTATTACGATCGTCGCTTTGATACCCGGGACCGGGTGCGCGCGGTGGTGGTGTACGAACGCGGCGGACGATACTATCGGGACTGGAGCGATCGCACTGATCGAGAGGATCGCCAGCGCCGCGATGACCGGAATGCACAGTACGACCGCGACCGGCGCTGAGGATAGCTCGGTACCGGCGTCGCTCGCCGGGCGAAACCACAGGGGCGCCGTGCCCCTGTGGTTTTTTCGTGCCACGGCTGCGAGGCGCAGATAAAATCCGGATTGCGGGTGATTCGTCCGGGCAGCATACTCAACCATGCAATCACCATGGCTGGTTGCCGTCGCAGTGGTGGGATTGTTCGCTGGCTGTCATCGCGAACGCCCCGCTGTTCAGGCACTCCCCGCGATCACCACCTACCGCCAGCTCTGGCAGCAACCCTTCGAGCTCTCCTCGGCCCGCCGGCGTTCGGTGGCGGTCGCCTCGCCCTGCACCATCTGGCTCGTGGCAGGCGAAGCTTCGACCTGGAGCTGCACCGGCGATTCACTGCGAACGTTGCGTCACGGTGAAGGCCCCGGAGAAGTTCAGTATCCCTGGCTCGTGGCCAACTGGAGTCACGATTCCGTGGTCGTCTGGGATGCCTACCTGGCCCGGCTCTCGATTTTCGATGGCACGGGGGCCTTCGTGCGGAGCGCGCAGCTTCCGATCGTGCTCAACAACGGCATGCGCGTCGCCGGGATTTATCGCCATCACGACCAGCTGCATCTCTGGATCAATCCCTTTCCGGTGGCGTTTACCGACTCGGCCCCAGCTTTGCGGGGCCATGTCTGGGCGGTGAAGGAAGGCGCTCCGCAGCTTGACGATTCGCTCATTTCGTTCGACGGCCCGCGTTCCACGATCATGCAGGAAGGCCAGACCTACTCGCGGGTAGATGCGCCGGTGCGGCGCAAGCCGTTGGTCGCGGTGCTGGGTGACGGGACTACGCTCGTGGCATCGAGTGGTTCGGACACGGTATGGGTCCATGATTGGACCGGGAAGCTGCGGGACACCCTGGTGCTGGACCTTCCCGCCGAGGCCGTGACGGAAGAGGACCACACGAAGTACGCCGACTCCATTCGTGAATCATTCCGCGAGGAGCTGGCGGGCCAGCCCTATCCGGCGGATCTCAAGAAATTCTTCATGCAGCGCGCCGAGGATATCGCGAGGGCCGGCGAGTGGCCCACGACGCGCCAGCGCATCGATCTGCTGGTGGCAGGTGAAGGCGACAACGTCTGGATCCTGCGTCCCGGCTTTGGAACGTCGCACGAACGGGAGTGGCGCGTCCATGGCCTCGATGGCAGGGTCCGGCGCGTGCTGCATGTGCCGCACTGGGGCAGTGTCGCGGCGGCGGCAGTCCACGGCGACACGCTCACGACCGTGGAATTTCGCTTCGGCGCCGATTCGACGGTGGTGGCGCGGTATGATGGTCTCGAGTCGCGGGATGCAGATTATCAGTCGAGCGGCTCGAACCGCATCAGATAGGGACCAAGGCCCATAAGGCTTCAGGTACGCTGAGTCACCGGGGTGAGCCCTCATGGATTCCGACTTTCGTCGGAATGACGAAAATTGAGTATCGTCGCGCACGACCCACGACCCACGACCCACGACCCACGACCCACGACCCACGACCCACGACCCGTCTTATCTTCCAGCCATGGCCCCCGTCCGCGACCACTCGCTCCCGCCTGATCCTGACGCCTTTCGCCAGGCCCGCCCCACCAGGGGCCGCATCATTGTCATTGCCCCGACCCGCGCCGCCTGCGAGACCATCGAGCTGGCGCTGGGCCTCCGCATCGAAACCCTGCTGGAGCGCGAGCACGGCGAGGAACTGCGGCACTGGGCTGCTGAGGGCAAGGGGTTCGGCATCGTGGCCGGCACCGGGACGGGGAAGACACTCGGGATCCGCCCGATTGCCGAGACGATTGTCGAGGTACCGCTTCGTGTCGGTGTGGTCAATCGCGAACGCGAAGCCACGCCGGAGACGCCGGGCTGGAACGTGGTGATCGTCACGACCGGCATTGCCCGTCGCTGGTTCGAAGACGACCTGATCAGCGCTGCCGATACCATCATTGTCGACGAAATCCACCAGACCTCGGCCGAACTCGAGCTCTGCCTGGCCTTGGGGAAGCGTGCCGGGTGCCGGTTCATCTGGCTCAGTGCCACGGTGGACCCCACGTTTTACGCGCGCTACCTCGGCAGCAGCGAGGTGCTGGAGACGTCCGCCTTCGATCCGAATCTGCGGGCGCGCGTCGAGGTTGTGCCCCAGAAGCCGCTCGAGTTCCTGGACGCCCGCTTTGTGCGCAAGCTGATCAAGGAACGGCGGGGAGTCGCGGTCTTTGTTCCCACGCGCGCGGAAGTCGAGCATCTGGCTGTGGAGCTGGGCGAGCAGTGGAAGCGCCTGACCACTGCGTTCTATCATGGCGGCGAACCCGTTCGCGTCATCCGGCCGTTTCTCGAGGGTGAGGTGGAGCACCCATGGCTCCTGGCCATGACGGCGGCTGGGCAGAGTGCGCTGAACCTGCGGGGACTCGACACCGTCGTGATCTACGATGCGCGCTACGGGAACGTGGTCGAGCGCGGCCGCAACGTGCTGCACCGGCTCTACCTCGGTCCCAATGAGATCCTGCAGATGGCCGGGCGGGTTCACGGGCGTGTGCCGAATGGGGAAGTCTGGATCCTGAGCGATCGGGATCTTTCCTTCGACGACCTCCGGCCGGGTCCGCCCGAATTCCAGCTGGCTGGTGACGCGGAGCGGGTGGCAGTCACCTGTGCCGCCATTGGTGTCGATGCCTCGGATCTGGACCTGCCAGTCGCGCTCGACCGCGTGGCGTATCGCAAGGCGATTGAGCTTCTCACATCGCGGGGCCTGATCGAGCGCGGCCGCCTTACCAGGTACGGACGGGATGTTGAAGCCATGCCGGTCGAGCGCGACTGGGGCGAACTGCTGGTGCAGATGGACGACGCCCTGGCGCCGGTCATTGCCGTGTGCGCCAGCATCGACTCACTGCACCGCATGACGCGAGATGAGCGCGATCTTCACGGCATGGTGGCCAACGGCAGCGATCACCTGACGGCCTACAACCTCTACGCCGAAGCTGTCAATCAGCACGGCTACCTGGGCGAGGTATATGGGCTTCCGCGTCACCTCTTCGAGGATGGGCTGGCGGACTGGGCCGATCGGCGGGGAGTGCTGGTCAAGGCCGTCGAGGACGCGGCGCTGGGCATGGCCTCGGTGTATCGCGCATTGGAGATGCCGCTGCCTTCAACCCTTCCCCATGCGTCCAAGGAGGTGCGGCAAGCCTTCTCCGAGCTGGTCGCACGCGTGATGCCGTTTGACCTGGTCATCGATGGCCATACCGCGGATGGCCAGGAGGCGCGGGTCTCCAAGACCTCAGTGGCCGGAAGTTGGGGCGCCGTCGCGGGCCGCCTCCGATTCTTTGCCGATCGCTTTGGTGTCCCGCGTGCTGCCATCGAGGGCACCACGCTTTCCTACAGCCTGATCCAGGAGCACGCCACCTGGGGACCGGCGAGATTCAGTGTAGGGGGACCGAGGAAGCACCAGCGAGTGACGCTTTCACGCACGCGGGAATATTTCGGGTTTGACCTCGACGTGGATACCCAGCAGTTGGAGGGCAGGTTTCCGCCGGAATGGCACGAGGCTGCGCTGGATTCGCTGGCGCACGCCCTCGCTGAGGGCGAAACCGTACACCCGGGACAGAGCCGCCTGCGCCGCATGCTCGAGCGCGTCGATGAATATTGGCGTCGCTCGGGCGGCACGCTGCCCCAGGTGGCGCCGGCGCAGCTCCGGCAATTGCTCCGGCAGCAGCTCAATAGTGCCGGCGTCAACAGCTGGGAGAGCTTTCTCCGGGCCGATATCGCGCTGGACATCGACGCGCTCGTGCCGCCGCGCACTCGGGAGCAGCTCGACGCGCTGCCCTCCAGTGTGCGGCTCATGGGTGACGTGGTTCCGCTGACCTACGAGATGCTGGATGGGGAGCCTGCCGTCCGGCTGACCATGCGCGACGGCCAGGCGCGCCGGATCCGCCCCGCCGACCTGCCGACTACTGACCGAAGACTGGTCTTTGCACTGCGCAGAGGAAATCACGCGCCGCTGGTCGCAGACTCGCTGGAGAAGCTGCGGGAACTCATGAAGCACGAATCGGGGCAGCGTGGGCGCCAGCGACGGGGGCCGCCGTCCAGGGATCGGCGACGACGCTGATCAGCCCAGCATCGCCAGCCAGATTCGGTCGTACGCCTCTCGTGCCGCTTCCTTCTTTGCGCCTCGCGCCAGCGCCGCTTCGAGCGCATCCAGCACCAGCAGCAGGGTCGTTGCCCGGTCCTCGCGCACCGGCGGAAACTCCAGCGCCTCGCCGCACGCAACACCGAATGCACTGAGTTCGCCCGCCGCAAAGCCCATCGCCTCACGGATCTCGGCGGCGCTCTCGAGACCAAGTTCGAGCCACGCCCTGCTCGCGCCGCGCGCGGCATCCTCCTGCATCAGCAGCCAGAGATCGTCCAGTGCCCGCGTTCCGCGACGCCGCAGCGCGGCAGTGCGGCGAGTGATCTGGTCCCTTGCCAGTTCACCTGCAATGGCGGCGAGCAGCGCCGCGCGGGTGCCGAAATGATAGTGCACCAGGCCCTTGGCACAGCCTGCCTCACGAGCCACCTGGTCCATGCTCCAGCCATGGAGGCCCTTCGCGATGAGCAGACCCTCCGCTGCCGCGACGATGCGCGCACGCCGCGAAGCCGCGGGTGTGGGCATCAGCCCGCCGCGCCGGGGTCCGTGCTCGCGTGCGCCATCGCGGATTCGCGATCCACCCGGGCGCACATGGCGTCGCAGAGGTTGGTCGTCTCCTCATCCGCAAGGGCATACCACACGTAGAGGCCCTCCCGGCGGCGGGAGACGAATGCAGCGGAATGCAGCAGCTGAAGATGCTTGGACAAGTTGGCCTGCCCCAGGCCGGTCAGTTCCACCAGCTGGCTCACCGTGAGTTCGGGACAGCGGCGGAGCACATCGAGGATGCGGAGGCGTGCCGGCTCGCCCAGTATGCGGAAGCGCTCTGCCACCTGGCGCAGGGCGGCGTCGGACAGGCCGCTCATGTGTCGGCCGTCTCCATGTCCCGTTCGATCGGCAGTCCCGCGGCACGCCACCCCTGAATGCCCCCCTTGAGATTGGTCACGTTTCCGAAGCCATGCGCCTGCAGCAGGGCCGAAGCAATGCTTGATCGACTGCCAGTCTGGCATTGGAGCGCCAGTGGTCGGTCCCGTGGCAGCTCACCAAGCCGGGTTGGCAGTTCGCCGAGCGGAATGTGCACCGCACCGGGAATGTGGCCACCCTCCCATTCCGTTCGTCCCCGCACATCGACAATGGTCAGGTCGCGCTGTTCCGCAGCCACTTCAGCTGCGCTGGCCTGCGGGACGGTCTCGAGCAGCCCTGGATTGGCGCGCTGGTCGAACACCTCGTTCCCGTAGACGCCCGCCACGCGGTCCAGTCCAATCATGGCGAGCGCACGCACGGCGTCGGCGGACCCGGAAGCGCCGGCTGGGCTGATGAGGTAAAGGTCGCGGTCGTATGGCAGCAGCGACCCGGCCCAGGTGCTGAAGGCGCGGTTCAATGGAATGCTGAGCGTGCCGGGAATGTGCCCGCTTGCAAACGCGGCGGCCGGCCGGAGGTCAACCACGATACCGCCCTTTTCGAGGACACCGGGCAGTGAGGCCGGTGGACGGTCGGGTGGCGTTGGCCAGCTGGCCAGGACCCGGGGTCCGTCCCGGTTGATGCGTTTCATCTCCGCAAAGTAGGCCGGCGGTTCCGGCTGGCCGGCAAGCACCGCCTGCACGAACTCATCTTCGTCGCTGATGCCGAAAGCCCAGTTCACCACGCGTTCATACCCGAGGGTCGTCTGGGGCACGGCGCCCAGTGCCTTGCCGCAGGCTGAACCGGCGCCGTGTCCCGGCCAGAGCTGGAGATAATCCGGCAGCTCGGCAAATCGCTGCAACGAACGGAACAAGGTTCGCGCGCTCGATTCCATTGTGCCCGCCATGTGGGCCGCACGCTCGAGCAGATCGGGTCGGCCCACGTCCCCGACAAAAATGAAATCCCCGGTGAAGGCCCCCATCGGCCTGCCAGTGGCCGGGGTGTCGGTGACCAGGAACGTCAGGTGCTCTGGCGTGTGTCCTGGTGTGTGCCTGACATCGAAGCGCAGGTTGCCAACCATGAAGTGGTCGCCATCGTGCAGCAGGCGTGCCCCGTCCGATGCAGCGAACGCGTACTGCCATCCGGGCCCCCCTTCGGCCGAGAGCAGCACTTGAGCTCCGGTGCGGGCGGCGAGTTCACGAGTCCCGCTCACGAAATCGGCGTGGATATGGGTCTCGGTCACCTGGGTGATGCGGAGTCCTTCGGCGGCGGCCGCCGTCACGTACTGGTCCGCGTCCCGCAAGGGATCGAGCACCAGTGCCTCACCCGTGGCCTGGCATCCGACGAGGTAGCTGGCCTGCGCCAGGGCTTCGTCGTAGAACCGCTTCAGCAGCATGAGGACTCCGATGTGATCAGTGGGACTGCTCCACAGCGGCACGCTCGGCCTGGCGATGGAACACTCCCCGGTTCTGGTAGAAGACAAATGCGCCTACAACGAGGAGGAACAGCGCGAAGGCGCGCTTCAGCTGGGCGGGAGATGCCGCGCGCACCAGTCTGGTGCCCGCCAATATCCCGAGGATGGCGACAGCCGTGAAGCCCGCGACCGTTCCCCACGGCACCGCCACCCGGCCGGCATATCCGATGTACGCGGAGACAGTGTTCATGCTGATGATGACCAGCGAACTGCCCACCGCCTGCTTCATCGGAACCCGGGCCAGCAGCGCCAGGGCTGGCACGATCAGGAATCCACCGCCGATGCCCAGCAGGCCCGTGAGCACACCGACACCCAGGGCGGTCAGCGCCAGGAGTGGCAGGGAGAACGGCTGGCCCTCTCCCTCCGCCACCACCTTGCGACCGCCGGCGTTGCGAAACATCGAGACGGCGGCAATGAACATGACGGCCCCGAGCAGCAGCAGTTGCAGCTGCCCGCTCATGAGCGGCGCAATCAGGGCCGCCGAGCCGTACGACCCGGCCATGGCGACGGCGCCGAAGAGCAGGGCGGTGCGCCACTGGACATTGCCGTGCCGCCAGTGTGCCAGCGCGCCGACCAGGCTGGTGCCTCCCACCACCGGAAAGCTCATGGCGATGGCGCGCTTGGCCTCGAAGCCCATGACATAGACGAAAATCGGCACCGTGAGGGTGGACCCCCCCCGCCCAGCGTGCCGAGCGACAGTCCAATCAGGGCGCCGAGGAGCAGACCGAGGACCAGCATCGGCACTCCGGGCGAGAGAACTATATTGCTTACATTACCAGCCGGTTATATTGTGGGTGATATGGGTCACTGTCAAGCACTGTGTCACGATGCACCATTAAGACGACTCCCATGCAAGCGGGTTGGGAGCGGTCATTGTATCGAACTGAAACTTCCGACCACGTGAGGCGTATACTGACACATGGCTGAAACACTTACACAGAACGGTATGCCTTCCGTCTTTTCGCCACTCGCCAAGGCCCTCCTCGATGGATTCAGCGAGGGGGTTGTCGTCTTCGATGCCGAAGGCAAGGTCCTGTACGTCAATCAGCAGGCGCGCTCGACGTTGAGCGAGGAGGACCTGCAGGACAGCGCCAAGGATCTCATGCCCCGGCTGGCCAATATCGGCGGCCGGCTGCGGCCGCTGCGGGTTGGGTCGCTGGACATTGGGGAAGCGATGTTCCTTCCCGGCCAGGAGGGGGCAACGACGCTGGCGGCGCGGGAGAAGGACGCTATCGTACGGACGCTCGACGCGCATAATTGGAGGCTGGCAGAGACGGCGCGCGAGCTGGGTATCAGTCGGACCACACTCTGGCGTCGGCTCAAGGCATACGGGCTTCACCGCGACGGCCGGAGCAAATGGGCGCACACTTCCTAGCTCTCTTGTTCGCTGCAGTCTCACTTCCGCAGGACACCGTCATTACATATGCATCCCCGGCCACCAGAGACGTGGTGGTCCGGGCTGCGGCGCGGCATCAGGCCCAGGACACGACGATCGCGGATTACCGTGCCCGGATGCGCTACCGCCTGAGCGTTGGCCTGCCGGGCCGCCGCTGGGCCCAGCCGCCGACGGCCGCTGTCGAGGAGCAGGTAGGGGAAGTCGCCTGGCGCCATCCCAATGATCTCCGGGTCGAGATGATCGGGCGCCGCCAGCAGTCACTGCCTGGCGGCTTCAATCTGTCCAGCACGTTTGACCGGCCATGGTTCGTGCCGCGCGGCGCCGACGACTCGCTGCGGATATTCAGCGACGAGTTTCCGGCCCATGGTGCACTCCACCCGCTGGCCGAGGGAGCCTGGCGGTCATATCACTTCGACCTGCTCGACAGCCTGGGCGCGATCCTGCCCGACGGCCGACGTCTTCGGGTGTACAAGGTGCAGGTGATTCCGAAGCGGGCGGGCCCCGCACTCGTGGCGGGCGATCTCTGGATCGATGCGGCGACGTGGGATGTGGTGCGCTTCGCCTTCCGCTACGTGGGCACCGGGCTCTTCGTCTCGCCCGTTGATGAGGGCGAGGACTCCGCCAGCGCGCGCCGCGCCAATCGCATCGGCAACCGCCTCGTCACGATCGACGTGGACCTCGAGTACGGCCAGCAGGACGGTCGCTTCTGGATGCCTTTCCGGCAGATCATCGTGGGCACCGTCACCATTCCGCTGGCGCGCAACAAAGTGATTCCGTTCCAGGCCGTCACAGAATTCTCCGACTACACCATCAACGAAGGAGCCTGGCTCGACTCGCCGGCAGCGCCGCCCGGTGTGCAGGTCACAAGTGGCACCTGGACGGGCGGCACCTTCGAAATCCGCCGGCCTCCGGACAGCGTGCTCGCACAGTACCAGGGATGGACCGACACGCTGAGACTGGTCAGCGAACCTGAGCGCACGGCCCGGGTGCGGGCCATGGTCGCCGACCTTGCCGAGCTCGTGGAACAGCTGCCGGGCGACCTGACCGACCGGCGGGCGGTGTCGTTCGGCTACGAGCGGGTCTCCGACGCGCTGCAGTACAATCGCGTGCAGGGGCTGTCGCTCGGCGTTGGCGCCAGGATCGGGGTGCCGGGCCTGCCCTTCACCAACGTGTATCCCACCGTGCGGTACGGCATCAGTGATGAACGGGCGACCGGGCGACTGGCGCTGGTACATGACGGCCCTCGAGGGACCTTCACGCTCAGCGGGTATCACGATATCGCTGACGTGGATCCGTTCTCGCCTGGCCGTACGCTGGCCAATTCTGCAAGCGCGCTCTTCACGGCCCACGATTACGGCGACTATTACCTTGCCACAGGGGCGGACGCTTCGTTCCTGACTTCACTGGCGTTGGCGACGGACCTGTCGGTATCGTTGCGCGGGGAGCGGCAGCGTTCAGTGGCGCGCCAGGCGCGCTCCGGGGTCAACGATGTGCTGGGCGGTGACGGAGTCTTCCCTCTCAATCCGGCGGTGCTGGAAGGCGACTACGGACTGCTCGGGGTCCGCATTACCCACGCCGGCTCTCTCCACTGGATCCTTGCCGCGGACGGCATGGCCGGAAAGGCATTGACGACCGGCCGCGCCTATTTCGACATCCGGCGGAGTGCCGGAGGGGCGCGTGGCTTCACACTCCGTCTGAAGGCCGGCATCGCCGAGGGGTCGGCGCCGCCGCAGCTCCAGTTTCGGTTGGGAGGGCGGGAGACCGTGCGCGGATTTGACTACGGCTCGATTATCGGCCGGTCGTTCTGGGCGGCGCAGCTCGATGTGTCGCCGCTCAAGGGAACCATCCGGCCGGTGCTCTTCATCGACGCCGGCCAGGCCGGGGCACCGGGCGACCTCTTTCAGTCCAAGGCGCTTGCCGGTGGCGGTGTGGGTGTCTCGATGTACAGCCCGCTGCTGCACACAACGCTTATCCGGCTCGACCTGAGCCACCCGATCACTCCCGACACTGGTGGAGCATGGCGCTTCGACGTGGTCTTCTCACCCATTCGCTGACCCTGCCGCTATTGCTCGGGGGGTGCGGACGTGCTGACCGGATGACGGTCAGCTGGACCGGCGCCGACACCGGTCAGGCCACCTTGCGGGCTCAGGCGGTGCGCTGCGGGTCCGACCTGCAGCTGTTTGCGACCGCCGGGGACACGGGCGTAGCGATGATACTGTATCCGAAGACCAAAGTGCTTCAATCCGGCGCCTCCAGCGCGACGAGCGCCGACTTGCCAATCCTGGCGCCGACGGAGGCACGGGAAACCCGCCCGGCCGCGGCCATTGCAGCGCGTTGGCTCGACTCGGCCCGCGTCTCAGGATATCGCGGTGTCGAGGGCACGGTGCGCGTCGGACGCCGGGGCGACAGACTGACCGGCCAGTTCCGGGCGCTGCTGCGGCGCGATGGCGATCTGGCTGAAGTGACCCTGGGCGGGCGCTTTGCACGTGTGCGGGTCGGCGCGTGCCCCGATTCGGCCGGTTAGATTGCCTGGCATGGAATCCACGTACTTTCGCCGCGGCTTCGGCCTCAAGTCGGCGATCGAAGGACAGCTCACTGCGGATTATGCCAGCTCGGTGGTCGAGGCGCTGCGCGCCAGCGGCCACACGCTCCACGCCGGGCCGTTCACCTTTCGGCTCGCCAAGGAGTTCGGGTTCTGCTACGGCGTGGACCGTGCGGTGGATTACGCCTACGAGGCCCGAAGCAAGTTCCCCGACCGGCGGATCTTCCTGGTGGGCGAGATCATCCACAATCCGCACGTCAACGAAAAGCTTCGCGCCATGGGCGTCATCATCCTGGGGCACGATCCCGAGCGCGCCTTCGACTTCAGTGGCATTACCGCGGCAGACGTCGTGATCCTGCCGGCCTTCGGGGTCACCATCGGTGACTTCCAGCGGCTTCGGGAGCTTGGCTGCGTTCTGGTCGACACGACCTGCGGGTCGGTGCTCAATGTCTGGAAGCGGGTGGAGAATTACGCCAGGGACGGATTCACTGCGGTCATCCACGGCAAGCATTGGCACGAAGAAACCAAGGCCACGGCCAGCCAGGTCAACCGGCACCCCGACGGGAAGTATCTCGTGGTGCTCGACATGGACGAGGCTCGGCCGGTCTTGGAGTTCATCCGGAACGGCGGCTCTGATGCGGAGGCGGCTCAACTGGCGGAGCGCTTCCTCAAGGCAACGTCACCCGGCTTCGACTTCCGGAGCGACCTGGTCCGGGTGGGAATCGCCAACCAGACCACCATGCTGTCAAGCGAGTCCCTCGGCATTGCCGTCGCCTTTGGCCAGGTATTGACCGACCGGTACGGGGCCGACCATGCGGCGGAGCATTTTCGCAGCTTCGATACCATCTGCAGCGCGACCCAGGAGCGGCAGGACGCCGTCGAAGCGCTCCTGGCGGAGCCGCTCGATGTCATGCTGGTGGTTGGCGGCTACAACTCCAGCAATACCTGCCACCTTGCCGAGTTGGCCGAGTCACGCGGGGCGCGGGCCTATCACATCGAGGACGCCGACTGCATCGAGACCGACTCCGGCACCATTCGCTTTCAGCCGGTGGGGCAGAAGCGTGAAACGCGGCTGGAAGGATGGCTCACTGGAGTCACGGTGGTCGGCATCACGGCCGGCGCCTCGACACCCAACAACAAGATCGGCGAGACCATCGCGCGGATCTGCCAGACCGTCGGGGCGGGTGCGGAACTGGCGGCGGCGGTCAGCGGGCCAGCAGACAGCGGCCAACAGTCAACCGTCGACTGACGACCGTCGGTCGACGACCTCTCTCGCCACCGCGGCGATCGTGAGCGGTGCACATCCTTCCGCCCGGTTGTTCACGATCACGAAGCCGGGCACGCCAAGCTCCTCGATAATCGTCACCAGCCTCAGCAGGTCCGCCCGGAGCCCCGGGTTGGCCTCACGGATTCGATCGAACGGCGCAAAGGTCTCGACCGATTCGGTGTAGCGCATGCCCGGCGGCTGCAGCGCCCGGCATACGACAAATGGGGCCAGCGCTGCTGCCCCGGTGTCGAGTTGCTCGCCGATCGTCGGCATCCGAGCCCATGAGTTGAAGACGTGTGCGGCCCCATGGACCCGCAACACCTCGAAATAGGGCGGCGAGAGAAACGCGGGGTCCCGGAGTTCCACGGCGTAGCTGGCATCGCTGGGCAGCTGCTCCAGGAACCGATCGAGCCGATCGGCAAACACCTCGGGGCTGAGCTCCGCGCGCCGATTGAAGGGCGAAAATTCGAACACGAAGGGCCCCATGTGCTGGCCGAAATGCTCGCGGTATGGTGCATAGACGGCATCGACAAACAGGCCCGGGTTCAGAAAATTCTGGTTCAGCTCCCCGGCGCGGCGCTTGTCCTGGCCGCGGGTCCAGGTGTGCACCGTGATCTCCTGCCAGACTTTGCTCACGCAGGGGAAATCGTCAGGCAACTGCCGACTATAGCGTTGCAGTGTCTCGGCTGACGGTGGAGCATAGAACGCGGAATCGATGCCGACGGTCCGGAACAAGGGCCAGCGCGCGACCTCGCCCAGCAGGCTGGTTGAGGCATCGCGTTTGGGGTACGGGCCCCGGTAGATCAGTCCGGTCCATCCGGGATAGGTCCAGGATGACGGGCCGAAACGCAGCAGGGGCGGGAGGCCGGCGGCGAGGCGCTTCAGCTCGTCAGGAGTCATGAGTCGTGAGTGGCAGGTCGAGAGTCATGAGACAAGAGTCGGGGTAGCACCGGGATTGTCATTCCGAGCACAGCGAGGAATCTTGCCCGCAGTGCTTCGGAGCCGGCTGAGTAGATCCTTCGCTTTGCTCAGCAGTGGCGGGAGGCTAAGGGCGAGGCGCTTCAGCTCGTCATGGGTCATGGGTTGTGAGTGGCAGGTCGAGAGTCATGAGACAAGAGTCGGGGTAGCACCGGGATTGTCATTCCGAGCACAGCGAGGAATCTTGCCCGCAGTGCTTCGGAGCCGGCTGAGTAGATCCTTCGCTTCGCTCAGGATGACAGATCGCGCGGACCGACGACTGACGACCGACGAGCGACGACCACCAGCCCATTCCGCCCATCCCGCCCTCTCACGACGCACCTTTCACGATCCGGTAGACGCTTCCGTTCGCGCTCATGACGTACAGCTCGCCGGCTGCATCCTCGCCAAAACTCGGGATGCTGCCGCCGGGAGCCAGCGAAGGCCAGGAGCGCTCGTCGGTGGCCTTGCCGTTCTCCATCCGGAAACTCTTCACCCATCCACTGCAATAGTCGGCGTAGAAGTAGTGGCCGTCCAATGCGGGAATGCGCTTGCCACGGTAAACGTAGCCTCCGCTCACGGAACACCCGTCGCTGTGGTGATACTGGACCACCGGGAGAACGAGGCCGGTCGTGTCGCACGACCGGCCGCCATAGCACGACCTGCCTTCCATCCGGTTCCAGCCATAGTTGGCGCCCCGCCCTCCGCCATCGGCGCGAGGCGAGACGTCCACCTCTTCGATCTCGTTCTGTCCCACGTCGGCGATGTAAAGGTCTCCCGAGACCCGGTCAAAGCTGAAACGCCAGGGGTTCCGCAACCCGATGTTCCAGACCTCGCCCCGGGCGCCGACGCTGTCGGCCCATGGATTGTCGGCTGGGACGGCGTACCCGGAATCGGCCGCGACGTCCAGGCGCAGGATGGAGCCCAGGAGGTCAGCGGCGCTCTGGCCGTGTCCCTGAGGATCGCCTCCTGACCCCCCGTCACCCATGCCAATGTAGAGGTAGCCGTCAGGACCGAACGCGAGCTGGCCGCCATTGTGGTTGCTGTATGGTTGCGCCACGGTCAGCAGCACGTGCGCGCTTGAGGCATCGGCCTGGTCCGGGTCCGCGCTGACGTGAAACTGCACGATCCGGGTGTCGCCATCCGTGCCGGTATAGTCCACGAAGAACCGGCCATTGCTCGTGTAATCCGGATGGAAGGCGAGGCCCAGCAGGCCCTGTTCGCCGCCACCCGACACCTCGGCCGACAGGTCAAGGAATGGCTTGGCCAGCACCGAGTCTCCCTCGATGATGCGGATACGTCCGCCCTTTTCGACCACGAAGAGGCGCGTGTCGCCTGGAGGGCTGGTGAGGTAGAGGGGGAAAGCCAGGTCTGAAGCCACGCGCTGGAGCACAACACGTCGCTGGTGTCGGGAGCGGTATCGGATGGCGCGCCGTTGCCGTTGCTGCAGGCCGCTGCGACAAGACTGACGACGGCGCCAACGAGTTGCAGCAGAAACTGGTGCATGTCCGTCCCTCGGCAGAGTCCTTGGAATAGTATCGCCGGGATGGTTTTGGCGCCGGACCTTCCCACCGGGCTCCGATAGCATCCAGATTGCCTGCGTGAGTGCTTCATCAATGGGAGAGGGAAAGCATGCATGAGATCTACTATGCCGGTGCTGGTGGTCCGGATGTCATCCAGAAGCGCGAGGCCCCGGCGCCGGATCCAGGCGAGCACGAGGTGCTGGTCCGGGTCGCCGCGACCGGACTCAACCGCGCTGACCTGCTTCAACGCGAAGGCAGGTATCCAGCGCCGGCTGGCTGGCCTTCCGACGTGCCGGGACTGGAATTCTCGGGTATCGTGCAGGCGTCCGGAAACGGGGTGACCCGGTGGCAACCGGGTGACCGGGTGATGGGGCTCATCGGTGGCGGTGCGCTGGCGGAGATGGTCGTTGCCCATGAGGCGGAACTGCTGCCGGTGCCGGATGTGATGGCGCTGGTCGATGCGGCTGCCGTACCCGAGGCCTTCCTGACGGCATTCGATGCGCTCCGGATCCGGGCGCGACTCCAGTCCGGCGAGCGGCTGCTGATTCATGCCATTGGAAGCGGGGTGGGGACGGCAGCGCTCCAGCTGGGCAAGCTGGCAGGTGCGACCGTCGTGGGTACTTCCCGAACTGCAGCGAAGCTGAAGCGCGCGGCAAACCTGGGGCTGGATCTGGGGATTGATACGTCTGCCGGCCGGTTTCCGGATGCCATGCGTGAACCGGTGGATGTGGTGCTCGACGTGCTGGGTGGGCCCGCGCTGACAGCGAATCTCGCGGTGCTGGCGCAGCGGGGCCGGCTGATCCTGGTGGGACTCCTGCAGGGCGGGGCCAGTGAAATGTCACTGGACCCGGTGCTGCACAAGCGCCTGGAGATCGTCGGCACGGTCATGCGATCGCGCTCCCACGCAGAACGCGCGGAACTGGTGCGTTCCTTTGCCGAGGCCGTGCTGCCCGCCTTGTGGGATGGCCGGCTCGCGCCGGTGGTGGACAGCCGCTACGCGATGGACGACGTAGCGGCGGCGCACGCACGGATGGCGAGCAACGAGAGCTTTGGGAAGATTGTCATCACGGTGGGCGGCGAAAAAGAGTGATGCTCTTGCGCCCGCTTCAGAGCAGCGGCAGCTGGGAGCCTGTTCCCGGCCGCTCAATGGCGGCGTCGGTTGATCCCGCCCGGAACTGGCGGTCGCCCACCGGGAAGCCATGGCGGGCTTTGAGCATATCGAGGCGCTCCCGGAGCGCCGTGCGATAGGCATCCGGCGGGTGATCCTGCGTGCCGTATGCCCGGTGGTACCGCGCCGCCAGCTCGGGAAACTCGCGTTCGAGTTGGGGAATGAAGGAGCGGCGGGCGGCCGGACCCAGCCGCAGTGACGACCCGTCCACGAAGCTGGCGTCGGCCCGACGGGCGGCGCCGATCAGCGCGTCCAGGTCCTGGGAAGAATCGGTAATGCCAGGGAGAATGGGCGCGATCAGCATTCCAGCATCGATTCCCGCCGAGCGGAGCGCCGCCAATGCGCGAAGCCGCGCCGAGGGGGTGGCGGTTCGCACCTCCAGGCGCCGGGCGAGCAGCCGGTGGATGGTGGCAAGCGATACGTGCACGCGGACATCATGGGCTTGCGCCAGTTGACAGAGCAGGGCGGAATCGCGGACGACCAGCGGTGACTTGGTGATGATCTCGATTCGGAGGTTCGCAAAGGACCGAAGCGCTTCAAGGATCGAACGAGTAATGCCGAAGCTGCGCTCGGCGGGCTGGTATGGATCGGTGGAGGAGCCAATGACGAGATAGGCCGTCGCCATCTCGCGACCGCTCAAGGCACGGCTCAACAGGGCGCCAGCGTTCTGCTTGACCAGAATGTTCCGCTCGAAGGATTCCGCCGCTGGCAGCAGCGGCAGTGACGCAGGCAGGACACCGGAGGCGGATGCACGCTCCAGGGTGTAGCGGTGGGTATCCCTCGCATAGCAGTACGAGCAGCCGAACTCACATCCTACATACGGATTGACCGACCAGAACGGCATCCCGGTGGCAGACGGGCTGTTGAGCACAGTGCGGGCCGGCAACTGGAAGAACCGGGCGCCGCGAGCGCGCTTATCAAGCAGCTCCCAACGTGCCAGTTCGGGGTCGAGCAGCGTAAGCTGGCGTGCCATGCGTCAGCCGCACCTGCCCCAGCCACAATGTGCGCATGCGACGCAGCCAGAGGCGTGCACCAGTGGCCCGGCACATTCGGGGCAGACGCGGAGCAGAACGGTGGGGGCCAGACGACCAGTGCGGGGGCGAGCGGCAAGAATGGGCGGACAGGACATGAAGCGCCTCAACGATCGGTGTCTCCCCGAAATTACCGAAGAAACACCGAAAGTCAAGTTGCCTGAATCTTCATTCCTTCAGCTGCAGCTGTCGGGCGTCTTGCCGTTCTTGACGTTAAACAAACCGGAACTCACCGAGTCCGCGGCGAAGGCCTGGACGTCCGGGTCGGAGGCAGACGGAACGGTGTGGGCCACCAGTCGGTAGCCGCCCGCCTTGTTCACCGATGCCGTAGCAAACGTCGCAAGCCCGTCCGCGTCAGTGTCGGCCTGATCATGGCAGACCGCCACGAACGAACCTTCGTTCTTCAGCGCCGAAAGCTGGACCCGGACGCCTTCCCACGGCGTGCCATTCTGTGCGGTCGCCTTGACGGTCACGATGCTTCCGCCCTGACCCCGCAAGGGCTCATTTGCGGCTCCGTTGGTCGGCTCATGAACGAACGTGAGATTCACGCTGCCGGGAAAGACCACCTCGTGCGGGCTGAAATTCCGCACCGTGCCGCCGACGCCGCCTGATGCAGCGGCCAGGGCGAGTGAGAGCCCGGACGCCGCCGACCGCAGCGTCGGCTCCGAGGCCTGAACGCAAGTCAGGAATTCCCCACTGGCGACAGGCAAGACGTGCGAGGTCTTCTGGACCCTGAGTTGCGCGTTGTCAAACCCCTGCGGATTCACGTTGGGGCAGAGCGCGACCACGCCATCGCCCAGCAGCGCGCTTGGCTGGGTCGCGGGCGGCGTCACGGGGCGAGCAACGGAGATGTCCATGGCGTAGCCACCGAACACTTCGACGCCGAACGTAACAATTGGGTAACCATAGAAGAGCCCGCGTCCGCTGAGCCAGGTTCCGAAGCCCGCAGCGGGAGGCTGGACACCTCCCTTGGCGTCGTGGGCAATGGCCTCACTGCTGGGATCGGCGCTTCCTCCCCGAACCTCATACAATCCCGAACTCCGAAGCGCGGCGCTGAATGCCTCGGCCGTGGCTGCTCCGGTCAGCGCGATGTTGCCGCAGGCGAGACCCAGTGTCGTCACCTTGGCACCATCGAGACTGTTCTGCTCGGTCCAGGAGCCGGCAGCATGACCGGCATCGGCCAGCTGGGCCACCTCCGCAAATACGTTGAATACCAACGCGGTGCCCGCGGCGGTGCCGGCATTCTGGGACGTGATCTGGGAGGCAAGGTCAACCAGCGCGCTGGGTCGGCCGGCCAGGTCAGCGGCGGCCTTGACCAGGTCGTTGGGCGAACAGGAGGAGCTGGGCGGCGGCGCACCCGGCTTCAAGGACGCATTGGTTGCAACAGGGGTGCTGGCGTCGCAGGCACCGAGCAAAAGCACGGTTCCCGCCGCGAGCGTGAAGGTGAGGCTTCGGCGCATGGGGTGTCGCTTCTTTCAAGTTCTGACGATGATTTTCGCTGTGACTACAGCGGTTGATGATGCATGCTCCCGACCACCCCCGCAAGGGCTCAGGTGCCCGCGGCCACCAGGGCGGCGAACCGCGGGTCGTCCCGGAGGGACTTGAACCAGGGATCGCTGGGGAGGGAACGGCGCATCTGGGGGTTGGCGGCGAGGTAGACCGCGAGCTGATGCAGCGCCTCGTCGGTGTCGCCCAGCATGGTGCGGGTGATGGCCTCGAACTGGGCCAGCTCCCGCGGGGGGTCTTCATCAGCTTCGACGCGGGAGCGGGTAACTACATGGCGGGCGCTGTCCTTGAGGCCGGCCCGCGCCAAGGCCCAGGACACCAGGATGGAGCCACGCTTGCGCATGAAGTCACGCTGGTTGGGCGGGTTCAGCTCCACGTACTGGTCGAGCAGCTGCCAGAGGCGCGGCACGTCGGGCGATGTTCCGGGCAGCGCGAAGAGCATGATCTGGCACTCGACCGACCGAGGATCGGCCGCCAGGCGCTGCTGGGCCTCGGCGCACCAGTGCTGGGCCTGCACCGGATCACCGAGATCGAAGGACGTTGTGAACAGACGCCAGATGGTGCGATCGACATTGGCGAGGTAAGGATCCAGCTCATACGCTCGGCGCGCAGCCAGGTTGGCCTCGTTCGGCTCCGGCTTGTTGATGAGCAGGTGGCTGAGGGAGTTGTATGCCGATGCCTGGCCGGGATTGGCGGCGATGGATGCGCGGTAGTCGGCCTCGGCGCTGGCCATCAGCCTGTCGGCGGCGGCACCGTCCGGCTCGAGCCCCACCAGCCAGCCGTAATATTGGAGCGTGCCACGCAGCTCCAGGGCGTCGGCATCGGAGGCGTCGAGCTTGAGTGCCGCACGAGCGAACTCCATGGCTCGCGCGAGCTCGCGCCCGTTGTAGGTCTTGTCGAGCGAACCTGACTGGCGCAGGCGGTCGAAAACGAGCCAGCCGCGTCGCAAGACCGGGGTGATCCAGCGCGAGTCAAGCGCTTCGGCCTCAGCGAGCAGCGAATCGGCATGCTGGTACTGCCGGCTGGCGGCGGCGGTATCACCCAGCGCGATGAGCGGCTCTGCGGCGTTGATCTCCTCCTGCGCCCGCTGCAGTGATTCCCACGCGTCGGGATTCCGCGTGCCCGCCCGGGTCTGCGCGAATTGAATTTCCTGCCCCAGCTGGCGACGCAGGAAGCCGGACACCTGCTCGGCCATGGCATCCTGCAGCCCGAAGATATCGCGCCGTGACCGCACCAGCGGGAGACTCTTGATTTCCTCGCCGGTGACGGCGTTGACCAGGGACACCGTTACCCGCAGCGAATCGCCGAACGGGCTTACCGTGCCGCTCACGAGTGTGCCGACCTTGAGCGCACGGGACAGACTGTCGGGACTGACGGGATTGTCGCGATAGGGCCGCACGCCGTTCTGTGAGATCACCTGCAGCGGCTTGACGGCGCTGAGATCGTGAATGAGCGCCTCGGTGAGGCCGTCGGCCAGGAACTGGAGGCTGTCGTCGTTCTGGCGTGTCTCGAAGTAGAGCACCGCGATGCGCCTGGGATCCGGTCCGGTGGCAGCCGCGGTTGACGCGGTGGACTTCCAGAAATGCCAAGCCGCCAATCCGAGTGCGGCAACCAGTACCGCTCCGCCCGCCCACCCGGCCCAGCGGGGCACGCGGGAGCGTCGCCCCAGGCGCGGTCGTGATTGGGAGATCCGCCGCGCCATGGTCTGCGACCGGCGGGCGGCCGGGCTCAGGTCGGCGCGCTTCAGCGCATCGGCAAATTCATTCAGGTCCCGAAACCGGTCGGCCGGCGTCTTCTCGAGCGCTTGGAGAATGGCCTCCTCGATTTCGTCTGGTACTGATTGGCGAACCACCTGGATGCTGGGCGGCGGCTCCATGGCGTGCTTGGCCAGGATTGCCATGGTGGTCGGCCCCTGGAACGGCGGCTCCCCCGACAGCAGCTCATACAGCATGCATGCCACGCTGTAGAGATCACTGCGCGCATCCACCGTGCCGAGGCCCGCGGCCTGCTCGGGGCTCATGTAGGTCGGCGTCCCGATCGACATGCCGGTTTCGGTCAGCTTCTCGGCGCCCGCCTGACTGGCCGCCCGCGCAATACCGAAGTCGGCCACGACCGCGTGGCCCTGTTCCAGCAGGATGTTTTCCGGCTTGATGTCGCGGTGGACAATGCCCTGGCGGTGCGCGTACTGGAGCGCATCGGCCACTTCGCAGGTGATCCGAATGGCGTCGGGCAGGGGAAGCTGCTGTTCCCGGTCGAGGCGATGACGAAGCGACTCGCCGGTAATGAAAGGCATGACGAAATACAGAATCCCGTCGGCCTCGCCCGAATCGTAGATCGCCAGGATATTGGGATGCTGGAGCTGCGTCGCCAGATGGATTTCGCGCAGGAATCGCTCGCCGCCGAGAGCGGCGGCGAGCTCGGGTCGGAGGACCTTGATGGCAACGGTGCGGTTGTGCTTGAGGTCGCGCGCCAGATAGACCAGGGCCATGCCGCCCTGACCCAGCAGGCGCTCGACCGCATAGCGATCGGCCAGCGCGGTGCGAATCCGGTCGAGGGAGTCGCGCACGTCCATCCTTCCGGTAATGAAGCTTGGCCTGCAGAGACCTGAGTATAGACGCGGTGGCGGGGCGGCGCGAGTGGCGGCGACGCTATGCCCGCCGTGGAGCGGCCGGTTCGGCCGGAAGCTCGAAGTCCTCGACCGTTGCAGGCCGGACCCAGAGATCGAACGCCAGAAAAAGCGTTCGCGAAAATGGGAAGCCGGCAATCGGCATGACCAGCATCAGCGCCAGCGTGGTGGCGAGGAGGAGCAGCCAGTCGGGCGAGGGCCAGCTCAGTACCAGGTACCCGACAAACCAGAGCACGAAGGCTGTCTCCATCAACACCAGGTTGACGAAATAGGCGCCCAGCCAGTAGCCGCGCTCACCCCGTTCAAAGCGGAACCCGCAGGCAGGGCAGGTCGGGAGCATGCTGAACCAGCTAGTGAACACGGGGTGGCCCCCGCAGGAGGGACAGCGGAGCCGGATCGCCCGGCCGGCCAGACGTCCCGCCTCAGCAAGCGTGCTCATCCTGACGGCGCCCGCTAGCTGCGGAGGACCAGGGTTGGCCGGCCCTCGTCCAGCCACGTGCCGGGATCGGACCGCACCGCGGCGATTGTCGTGGTTGCGACCGGCTCAGGTGGTTCGCGTCCATCGAACGGCAGCATCGCAAACGGCTGCGCGGCGAACTCATGGTAATACAGGCTTCGACCCGCATTGCGCAGGTGCTCGGCGACAAAGGCGGCCAGCACGGCCTGCCATTCTTCCGGGCTGCGATCGAGGTGGCTGCCCTCGCGATGCCGATCGAGCGCAGCGATCATCTCGGCCCGGGTCAATCCAAGTGCGCGGTAGCGGTGGCGCAGCTCCGATTCTTCGCGGTGGTGCCGGGGATCGCGCTGGAGGAAGAAATCACAGGCGCAGGACCCCACGAGCAGCCGGGCCGCCGTCTGCCCGCCCGAGATGAGCGCGAGCAGCTGCCGGCCCGGGCCGGGAGGGAGCGAATCCGCGACCAGCCCCGCTGGCAACATGGAGCGCACTTCGCTGAGGGTGAGCGGGCTGGCACAGTAGAGGAAGTGACACATGGATGGGCGCGGCGCCGGGGAGATCAGCTATCCACGTCGTCGCGCATCAGCACGAGGATCGCTGCCTGGGGCACCACCAGGTATTTCTGGTTTTCGAAGGAGATCTCGACCGCTGCCTTCCGGAAGAAGATGGCATGATCTCCCACCTGCGCCTGCATGCCGCGACGGGATGGCTTCCGCGACACGGCCTTCCATGGCTCGTCATCCAGGCTGGAAAAATCGGCGACCGGTTCGCCGGGCCCCACCACCACGATCACGCCGCCCTGCACCTGCTGCGACTCGATGGCCGTGGCGGGCAGATAGAGTCCCACGTGCGTGCGGTCCTCGCCCTCCTCGGGACGAATGAGCACGCGGTCGCCGACCACCATGAGGTGGGGCGGGGTCGGCTTCATCGGGTCGGGCGTCACTCCTCCGCTGCCCCTTCCATCTGATGAATGGTCACGATCTCAGTCACGCGCAGCTGGCGTGCGCCGGCTGGCAGGCGCAGGGAAATCTCGTCGCCCTCCTGCCGGTCCTTGAGTGCGCGGCCGAGCGGTGATGCGAGCGAGATGTGACCCGCATCGATGTCCATCATTTCCGCCAGCACCAGCATGTACGTATCGGTTTCCCGGGTCTCGAGATCGAAGACCGTGACACGGGAGCCGAGACCCACCCGGTCGGTGGGCGCTTCAGTGCTGGCGAGCTGGGTCAACTGATTGAGGCGGGCATGGAGCTGCCCCAGGCGGGCCTGCACGAACTGCTGCCGCTCGAGCGCCGCCTTGTACTCGGAATTTTCGCGCAGGTCGCCCATTTCCACGGCGGTGGCGATGGCCTGCGGGAGTGTCACATTCAATTCTCGGCTCAACGCGTCTATCTCGCGGCCGAGCTTTTCGCGCATTTCTCGAATCATGGGAGTTTCGATAAGGGACAATAAAGACAGGGCCCGGGACCGCTCGGCCCCGGGCGTCGGATATTCATGTCCATAATAGTATACGGCCGGGGGAACCCCGCGGCCAGAGGGCCCGGCGCATTGCCAAGCCCTGCCGGGCCCTCCTACGTTTGGCTCCGGCCGAGCCGTGGATGGTCTCGGCGTTCACCATTGCGACTCCCAAGAGGATGTTTCGAGTGTCGACCGTTCATGCCCGCCTGTTTTCCCTGCTCTCTTTGCTCGTGGTTGCCATTGTGGTACTGACGGGCGCCAGGAGCATGCATCTTCACCTCGAAGCGTCGGTGCCGGCGGCTGACAGCCGTGTGACCAGCGCTCCCCGGCAGATCCTGCTGCGCTTCAGTTCCCATCCCGAAGTCGCGCTGGCCCGGGTGCAGCTCCTGGGTCCCGACAGCGCCGTCGTCGCCACCGGCAAGCCGACGGAAGCGGCTGACTCGCTGACCCTGGCCGTTCCTGTTCGCGGCAAGCTCGGGCCCGGGCGTTACACGGTTCGCTGGCGAGCGGCCGGCCGTGACGGGCACCCGGCCATGGGAGAGTTTGTGTTTGCCGTGCGTGAGGAGCCACAGCAGCAATCCGCGCCCAACAGCACCTCACGCGATCATTCGACCAACCAGAGCTGATCGCGTGATACCAGGCGCAGTCGCCGCCGAGCCCTCGACCTACAGTCCGGAAGGTGTCGCTTCCTGATGGATCCGACGCCTCTGATCGATGCCGCGACGCCGGTGCGCTGGGTCGGCTACCTGGCCCTTTTCCCGCTGGCTGGCACACTAGTGTTGCGCAGGCTGGTGCAAGGAATGGTGGGCCAGAGTCATCCCGTGGCGGCGCACGCGCTGATCGAGCGTGCCCGGACGCTCGGGCTGCTGGCCGGTCTGGTGCTCATGCCATCGCTGGCGCTGCGACTCTACTTTCAGGTGCGTTCCTTTGCCCTGCCGGGCGAGCCGCTGACGTGGAGTGCTGCGCAGCCCATCCTGGAGTCCACCAGCTGGGGACACGGATGGGAGTGGCAGGCGGCCTCAGGATTGCTGGCCCTCTGCGGACTGTTCCTGGCCGGCCGGCATCGTGCAGGGTGGACCATCGCGGCCCTGGCTGTTGTGTCGCTGATCTGGGCCTTTCCGCTCACGGGACACGCCGCTGAACATCGCTGGGGTCCGTTGGTCGGCGTGGGCCTTCAGGGCCTGCACCTGGGCGGCGGTGTGCTCTGGCTCGGGAGTCTCAGTGTCATGATGGCAGTTGTCTATCGCGAGCGTTCCGCTTCAGCCGAACGTGAAGAAATCCTGGCCCGCCTGGTGAAAGGGTATTCGCCGCTGGCCCTGACCGGAGCGGCCATGGTGGCTGGGGCAGGGGTGCTTCTGGCCCTCAGCGATGTTGCCTCCTGGAGCGCGCTCGCCAGCACGACCTACGGCAGGGTGCTGCTCCTCAAGCTGGCGCTGCTCGGTGGCATCGTGCTCCTCGGCTATCACAATTGGCGGCGAGTCCGGCCCGCTCTGGGCACTCCACCAGCCGCCAGGCGGCTGGCGCGCTCGGCCTCCCTCGAACTCCTCATCGGCACGCTGGTGCTCGCCGCGACGGCGACGCTGGTGGCTCTTCCCGCACCGGGACTCAACTGATGCGACGACTCATTCTTTTCATGACGATCATGGGCGCGGCTGGCTGCGCCCACCGCGGCCAGCCCGCCACGACACCGCCGCCGGTGGTGTCCGACGCAGCGGCCGATTCGTTGCTGATGGACGTGCGCCAGGTGGATTCCACCATTCAAGTGGAACTCCGATACGCCACCACCAATAACTTTACCGGTGCGGTGCTGCCGGGCTACCAGGGGAACACGGCCTACCTTCGGCGGGAGGCGGCCGCCGCGCTGGGCCGAGTGCAGCGGGATTTGCGGACCGAGGGGTTGGGGCTCAGGATCTACGATGCCTACCGGCCGGTGCGCGCCACCCTCGGCATGGTGACGTGGGCCGAGCGGACCGGACAGGTGCACCTGCTGGACGACGGCTACATCGCGCGGCGAAGCCAGCACAACCTCGGTGTGGCGGTTGATCTCACCCTGGTGGATCTGGCCACCAACCAGCCGCTCCCCATGGGCACGCCATTCGACACCTTTTCGGCGGACGCGCACACGGCCAATGCCAGGGGCCCGGCGCGCATCAACCGCGACCGGCTGGTTGGCGCAATGGAACGTGAGGGATGGAGCAATTATGCGCAGGAATGGTGGCACTTTACGTTCCGGGTGGAAGACCCGGTCGCGTTTGACAGAATCGTTCGCTGATTCCTTGATTTTGGAGGAGTGACCCGATAACATGTCTCCTCTTGGACCGGGCCCCGGTCCCATGTCTTCATTCCGACAGGAACCGTCTGTCATGGCTTTGTGGACTCGTGTGGCCTGCCGTTTCCGCCGGTGGGTGCCCGCCGTCCTGATTCCGCTCGCGACCGTGGCGTGCATCGGGACATCGGCGCAATACCCGCAGAGCACCTTGCATCCCAAGTCCGATTTCACGCGACTGCTGGACGGCGTCCTGATGAACTCCGTCTGGGCGGCCATCGTGGTATTCGTCCTGGTCGAGGGCGCGCTGGTCTGGGTGGTGTTCCGCTACCGGGGCCGGCCGGACGATCCGGAGCCGCGGCAGGTGCATGGCAACACCACACTGGAGATCATCTGGACCGCCATTCCGGCGCTGTTGCTGGCCGTCATCGCGGTGCCGACCGTCAAGGCGATTTTCCAGACCTATGAATTTCCCAAGGATGCGCTGAACGTCGAGGTGATCGGTCACCAGTGGTGGTGGGAGTTCCGCTACCCCGACTACGGGGTGCGTACGGCCAACGAGCTGCACGTGCCGGTCGGGAAGCGGGTCCTGCTCAAGATGAAGACCGCCGATGTCCTGCACAGCTTCTGGTCCCCGGAATTCGCCGGCAAGCGCGATGTGTTCCCCAATCGGACCAACACGCTCTGGTTTACGGCCGACACCACGGGCTATTTCTCGGGGCAATGCGCGGAGTTCTGCGGGACCCAGCACGGCCGCATGGCGTTCGAAATCAAGTCCACCTCACCCGACGAATTCGCGACCTACATCGCCGGCCTCAAGGCCACGGCTCCAAAGGCCGCGGCCGATTCGGCGGCGACGGCGCCGGCGAACCCCGAGCCGACCAGGGTGAGCACGCTGGCGGCGGCCACACGGCAGCTCGACCCGGCGGACCAGGCGGCGGTGGACAGCGGGGCCAAGATCTTCCGGATGTGCAGTTCCTGCCATTCGCTCGACGCCACCTCGACGGCCAACATGATCGGCCCCAACCTGGCCAACATCGGCAGCCGGCGCTATATCGGCGCCCGCACCCTGCTCAACACGGAAGCAAACCTGGCCACCTGGATCTTCGATCCACAGGCCATCAAGCATGGCGTCATCATGCCGAAGCTCGGGCTCACGCACGAGCAGGCGGCCATGGTGGCCAAGTATCTCGGGACGCACCGGTAACCCAAGGCGATCATGGCAACCTCCGCGGTCTCACACGCTGACCAGATTCCCGACATCCATGCAGAGAAACGGGGTCTCTGGAGCTGGATTACCACGGTCGATCACAAGCGGATCGGCATTCTCTACGGCGTCAGTGCCTTCACCTTCTTCCTGATCGGTGGCCTGGAGGCGCTGGTCATCCGCTGGCAGCTGGCCCGGCCTGACAGTACGGTGGTCACGCCGGAGTTCTACAACGAGCTGTTCACCATGCACGGCACGACCATGATCTTCCTGGCCGTGATGCCATTGAGCGCGATGTTCTTCAATTTCTTCATCCCGCTCCAGCTGGGCGCCCGCGACGTGGCGTTCCCGCGGCTCAATGCGTTCAGCTACTGGGTGTTCCTGTTTGGCGGGTTGTGGCTCAACCTGAGCTTCCTGTTCCACGCGGCACCCAACGCAGGCTGGTTCGGCTACGCCAACCTGACCTCAAAGGAGTTCTCGCCCGGGCTCAACATCGATTTCTGGGTCATCGGTCTCCAGATCCTTGGCATCTCCTCGCTGGCGGCGGCCGTCAACTTCTTCACCACGATCGTGAACCTCCGGGCCAAGGGCATGAAGTTCATGCGGATGCCCATGTTCACGTGGATGAGCTTCATTACCCAGGTCCTGCTCCTGCTGGCCTTTCCGGTCATCACGGTCGCGCTGATCCTGCTGATGTTCGACCGCTTCTTCGGCACGCATTTCTACATTCCGGCCAGCGGCGGCGACCCGATCCTGTGGCAGCATCTCTTCTGGATCTTCGGCCACCCTGAAGTGTACATCCTCATTCTCCCGGGCTTCGGCATTGTGAGCGAGGTGCTGCCGGTGTTCGCGCGCAAGCCGCTGTTCGGCTACGCGGCGATGGTCTTCTCCGGCGTGTTCATCGCCTTTCTTGGCTTCGGAGTCTGGGCGCACCACATGTTCGCCACCGGCATGGGTCCGATTGCCGATACCGCCTTCAGCCTGAGCACGATGCTCATCGCGATCCCGACGGGCGTCAAGATCTTCAACTGGCTGGGCACGCTGGCGGGCGGCTCACTCCAGATGAAGACGCCGCTGTACTTCGCGATCGGCTTCATTGCGATGTTCATCATCGGCGGTCTCTCGGGCGTGATGCACGCGTCGCCGCCGGCCGACCTGCAGCAGACCGACAGTTACTTCGTGGTGGCGCACTTTCACTACGTGCTGTTCGGCGGCTCCATCTTTGCGCTGACCTCGGGGGCGTATTACTGGTGGCCCAAGATGTTCGGCCGCATGCTGAGCGAGTCGCTGGGCAAGGCCCACTTCTGGCTCATGCTCATCGCCTTCAACATGACCTTCTTCCCCATGCACTTCGTGGGGCTGCACGGCATGCCGCGGCGGGTGTACACCTACCCCGCCGGTCTGGGCTTCGAGACCATGAACATGCTGGAGACGGTGGGCGCATTCCTGCTGGCGCTGTCCCAGTTGATCTTCATCTACAACATCATCAAGACCTGGCGCGGCCCTCGGAACGCGCCGGCCGACCCGTGGAACGGGGCGACACTGGAGTGGGCCATTCCCTCGCCGCCGCAGGAATTCAACTTCCCGGTTGAGCCGGAAGTCCACAGCCGCGACCCGCTGTGGGAGCAGAAGCGCCAGGAGGGGCGGCTGCCGGAGCCAGTGCGGGTGGGCGGTGCCGGCATTCACCTGCCCAATCCGTCGTTCTGGCCGCTGCTGACGGCCACGGGCGTCGGCGGCATTTTCGTCTCCCTGATGGTCCTGCCGCATCTGGGCTGGTGGTTTGTGGTCGCCATGGTGCTGTGGTTCCTGTTCAGCGTGTATAACTGGATCTTTGAACCTGCGTGATGGGTCACTGGTCGAGGGTCATGGGTCACGAGACCCGTGACTCATGACTCATGACTCACGACTCATGACCGGAGTCCTCATTGTCCGACCATAGCCTCGCCCTGGAGCACCATACCACCACCGGCCTCGACAGCCGGAAGATCGCGATCTGGACCTTCATCGGGTCGGAGTGCATGTTCTTCGCCTCGCTGATCGGGACCTACCTGGTTTATCACGGGCAGAGCCCAAGTGGGCCGACGGCCGGCGAGACCCTCGAGATTCCGCTGGTCACCGGCGGCACCGCCGTCCTCCTGTTCAGCTCGTTCTTCGTGGTGATGGCGCTCAATGGCGCGCAGCGCGGCAAGCGAGGGTCGCTGCTTCTCTGGCTCAGCCTCACGGTGCTTGCCGGCCTCAGCTTCGTGGGGATGCAGGTCTACGAATTCTCGCACTTCGTGCATGAAGGCGTCACCATCAAGAGCAACCTGTTCGGGGCCACGTTCTTCACGCTCACTGGTTTCCATGGCACCCACGTCTCGATCGGGGTGCTCTGGCTCACGACGCTGCTCATCCTGGCCTTTCGCGGCAAGATCACGCCCGAGAAGGCGATCAACTTGGAGATCGCCGCACTGTATTGGCACTTCGTGGACGTGGTCTGGGTGGTGATCTTCCCGGTCGTGTACCTGATGAAGGATTGGAAGCCCTGAGGAGATCCGCATGGAAGCGCATGTAGCCGAGGCCGACGCCCACAGCCATCCGGGCCCGGCGCTCTATTTCAAGATTGCCTTCGTGCTGTTCATCGTGACGGCACTGGAGGTCGCGACCTACGAGCTGTCGCATCGCGGCGGGACACCGCAGTCGATCGTGAAGCCGGTGCTGGTCCCGATCCTGCTTGTCCTCAGCGCCGTCAAGTTCGCGCTGGTGGCCATGTTCTACATGCACCTGAAGCAGGACAACAAGCTCTTCTCGGGGCTGTTCGTCTTTCCATTGATTATCGCCGCCATCATCGTGGTCTCGCTGATGCTGCTGATGTCCTACCACATGCACTACAACGCAGGCCTGGTGTGACGCTGCCGGGCCTGCTGCTGCATGCTCGCGCCCCGGCCACCGTGCCCTGGACACCGGCGCTCTCGCTGCACTGGAGTACACTGCTGGGCACTGCGGTCTTCGGTGCCCTTTATGTTTGGGGAATCACGGTGGCGCGTCGGCGCTGGAACCTGGGACCGCCGGCCGGCCGCTGGCGGGTGGCGGCCTTCAGCGCCGGACTCGCAATCCTGCTGGTCTCGCTCAATGGCCCGATCCACGACCTGAGCGACGATTATCTCTTCAGCGCCCACATGGTGCAGCACCTGCTGCTGACACTGGTCTTTCCACCGCTCATCCTGCTTGGGCTTCCCGGATGGCTCCTGCGGCCACTGGTACGACCAGCCTGGGTGCGGCATGCCGGCCGCCTGCTCGGTCACCCGCTCGTGGCCGGGGCGGTATTCACGGTGGCGCTGTCCGCCTGGCACCTGGTACCAGTCTACGATCTCATGATGCGCAACCACGACATTCATATCGTGGCCCACCTGCTGTTCATCGTGGCAGCCTTCATCATGTGGTGGCCGGTCATGAGCCCGGTCGAGGAACTGCCCCGGCTCCCGCCCGCACTCGGCATGCTCTATCTGTTCCTTGTCAGCGTCCCGATGCAGATCCCGGCCGCCATGATCTCCATGGCGGATTCGCCACTCTACGAATGGTACGTCCGAGCACCGCGCACCTTCGGGCTCTCGCCGCTGGAGGACCAGCGCATCGGTGGCCTGCTGATGTGGATACCCGGCAACCTCTGGATGTTCGGGGCGATCGGCGTGCTCTTCTTCCTCTGGAACCGGGAACAGGTGCGGGAGGATGCGCGGGACGCGCTGCTGGGTGCCGCCGGACGCCTGGGCGTCCAGCGTTGACGACCGGACCGGCTGCGGGCACGCGCCGTGGTGGGGCGCCAGGGTGGCTGCGCCGCTGCTTGATGGCAGTACTGATGCTGATGCCCAGCCCGGCATGGGCGCAGGGAAAGGCGCCGCCCGACTTTGATGCCCTCGCCCGCGAGGTCACCACCTGGCTCGCCGGTTATCTTCGCGTGGAGACCGTCAACCCGCCGGGCAACGAGACCGCCGGCGCTCACTACCTGCAACAACTCCTGGCCAACGAGGGAATCGAAAGCCGGATCCTGGAGAGCGCGCCGGGTCGGGGGAATCTCTATGCCCGGCTTCGCGGCACCGGGAAGCGCAGGCCGCTGATCCTCCTGCACCACATCGATGTGGTGCCGGTGGACTCGAGCGAGTGGACCATGCCGCCCTTCGGGGGCGAGCTTCGGGACGGCTATCTCTACGGCCGGGGCGCGCTCGATACCAAGGGCGAGGGGATCATCCAGCTGGCAGCGATGGTCGCGCTCAAGCGGCGGGGCATTCCACTCTCGCGCGACATCATCTACCTCGCCAACGCGGACGAAGAAACCGGCTCCACCGGCGCCGACTGGTTCAGCACCGAACACGCCGACCTGGTGCGCGACGCCGAGTTTCTGATCAATGAAGGCGGGACCAATCTGGCCGACTCGGCCGGCCGCACCATCTTCTACGGCCTCGATGTGACCGAGAAAGTCCCGTCGTGGATTCACCTGAATGCCCACGGCACCGGCGGTCACGGCTCGGTGCCAACGGCCGACAATCCGGCGGCGCGTATTGCACGCGCGCTGGGCCGGCTGGCCGAGTGGGAGACGCCGCTGACGCTGACGCCGCCGGCCGAGAGCTTCCTCAAGGCATCGGCAGCATTCGAGCAGGAACCCCGGCACCGGGCCTGGCTGTCGGATCCGGCGGCGGCCCTGGCGGATTCAGCAGGCCGGGCGTTCCTCCTCTCGGACCCGTATCGCAACGCAATTCTTCGTAACACCGTGTCGATCACGGTCATGCGCGGCTCCAACAAGACCAACATCATCCCGTCACGTGCCTCGGCCGAGGTGGACATCCGGCTGCTGCCCGGCACGGATCACGACGAATTCATGGATGATGTTCGCCACGTCATTGACGATTCGCTGGTAGAGGTCACCGCCGTCTCGGCGCCGCGCGAGGCGTCCAGCGCGCCCCTCAGCGGCGCGCTGGTGGATGCCCTCCGGAAGACCGTCGCGGCAATGGATCCGGGCGTGCCCATCACCACGCCGATGCTCACTGGCTTTACCGACAGCTACTATTATCGCCGCCTCGGCATTGGCGCATACGGCGTCGATCCGTTTCGCCTCTCGGAGGCGGAGAACGCCACGGTCCACGGCACCGACGAGCGGGTGAGCCTGGCGAACATCCGGTTCGGGACGGAATTCTTCTATCGGCTGGTGGAGCGGGTAGCGCGGTAGGGGCGCATCAGGTTGCGTTCCTTCGGGCGCCAGACTCGTTCGCCCCTGCGGGGCGACGGACAATGAACGCGGACATCCAAATGCCCCACGACCATACGCCCAACAACGACCACCGCCTGCTTGCCATCGGCGGCATCCTGGCCGGCCTGGGCGTGGCGGCCGGCGCCTTCGCGGCCCACGCGCTGCGAACTCGGCTGGCTCCCGACATGCTCGCGGTGTTCCACACCGGTGCCACCTATGAAATGCTCCACGGTATCGCGATTGTGGCCGTCGCAGGTGCCATGTCGCATTTTGACCGCGGCCGGCTGCGAGCCGCCTGCTGGCTCTTCATTGCAGGGATCGTGCTGTTCTCAGGAAGCCTTTATCTGCTGGCGATGACTGGCACGAGGGCGTTCGGCCTGGTCACTCCGCTGGGCGGACTGGCATTGCTGGCGGGATGGGCGATGGTGGTGGCAGGGGCGAAGAAAGGCGGGAAGACGGGAAGGCGGGACGACGGGAGGTAGGCGTTGGCCAAAGCCTGATTCGCCCGCCGACTTTGTCGCCTGCCTAGCTTCCCTCCTGCCCGTCCTGCCCGTCCTGCCCGTCCTGCAAGGCCATCCCCATCGCGTGGTATCCATTATCCACGAAGAGCACGGTGCCGGTGATGGCGGCGGCGAGGGGGCTCGCGAGGAAGGCCGCGGCGTGCCCCACATCGTCTGCCTCGAAGTGACGGGTGAGCGGCGAATTGGATTCGGAGTAACGGATCATCGTGTCAATGAAGCCGATGGCGCTGGCCGCACGGGACGCCCAGGGGCCGGCGCTGATGCAGTTGACTCGCACGCCCCACCGCCGGCCCGCCTCAAACGCCAGTGTTCGCGTATCCGACTCGAGCGCCGCCTTGGCTGACGACATGCCGCCGCCATAGCCGGGAATCACCCGCTCGCTCGCCATGTAGGTGAGCGACACGAATGAGCCGGCCGAGCGCATCAAAGGCGAGAGCGCCCGCACCAGCGCGACGTTGCTGTACGCGCTCACGCTCAACGCCTCGAGGTAGCCGCGCCGGCTGGTGTCCACCAGCGGATTCTTCACCTCTGGTCCATTGGCGAGGCTGTGGACCACGATGTCGAGGCCCTGCTCGCCGAAATCAGTTCGCAGGCGCTCGGTCAATCCTGCGATGGTGAAGTCACCTCGTTCGGCGTACCGCTTGCTCTCGCGAACCGACGCCGGCACCTGGTCCATGGAATCGAAGGCCGCGTCGAGCGGATAAATCCGTTCAAACTCCATCCGTGCCCCATCCTGGAGGGTCATGGAGCTGTCCATCTTGCCGCGTTCGAGCAGTTTCTCGAAGATGCCCATCGCCGGCGGCCAGGTGCCCACACAGATGCTGGCCCCCGCCTGGGCCAGCGACTTGGCAATCGCGAAACCGAATCCGCCGTCATCAGCGACGCCCGCGACGAAGGCTCGCTTTCCGGAGAGATCGATGGGAAGCATGATGGTCCTGGTTGAGGGTAATGGGCTGGCTGCCAGGCGCTCTGCGCTATGAGCCAAGCGCTATGCGCCAGGAGCGCCTGACACCAAAGCGCACAGCGCACAGCGCTCTAAGCCTAAGGCTTAAGCCCATCTTCGCACAGCCCTCAGCGCCTCACTCCAGCATCCCGCGCAGCACACCCAGCGGCGTTTGTCGAGCGACGTCGAGCGCTGACCAGAGACCGACCAGCATGGTGAGCACGGCCGTGGAGACGACGAGTGCCGCGATCGCCCCGGCCGGCACCGAGAACGGCACCTGGAAGACCCAGTGTGCCAGCGCCCAGCCGCCGGCGCCGCCCAGCAGCACGGCCGCCAGGCCGGCCACCAGGCCAAGGGCGCCGTATTCCGCCAGCGCAATGCCAACCAGCTGGCGCCGGCTCGCGCCCAGCGTGCGAAGAAGCGCGCCCTCGCGCACTCGCTGAAACCGGCTGGTTGCGATGGTGCCCACGAGCACCACCAGTCCGGTCAGGAGACTGAAGAGCGCCATGAACCGAATGGCAAGCGTCACCTTGCCGAGCAATCTGGCAATTGCATCCTGCACAAAGGTGAGGTCCAGTGAGGTGATGTTCGGATAGCGTTCGGCAATGCGTCGCGAGAGCGTGCCGCGCAGTCCGGCGCCCTCGATCCGCACCAGCGTCACCCAGGTGTGGGGCGCTTCTTCGAGCACGCCCGGTTCGAAGACCACGAAGAAATTGGGTTCGAACCGGGCCCAGTCCACCGTGCGGATGCTCGCGACCCTGGTCGGGATCATGGAGCCCTGCACGTCCCAGACGACGGCATCGCCCACCGAGACGCCAAGTTCCTGGGCGACGTCCTGCTCCATCGACACGCGAGCCGTATCCGGACGAGGTCCGCGCCACCACTGACCCGCCACCAGCTTTTCGGAGGACACCATGCTGTCGCGCCAGGTCGACCGGTACTCCCGCCGAAGCGCCCAGCGTCCCTGGTGGAGTGAGTCGGTCAGCAGCGCGCTTACCGGCACGCCGCGTACCGAGGCGATTCTCATTGGCACAATGGCGACCGGCGGCGACGGCACGACTGCCGACGCGCGAAGCAGCGAGTCCAGGCCCGACAGCTGCGACGGCTGCACGTCGAAGAACACCATGTTGGCGTTGCGCGAAGCGGGGGAGGAGACGTCGAGCGCAGCGAGCAGCGTATGCTGCACCAGCAGAACGGCGGCCAGCAGGAACCCACCGAAGCCGATCGCCAGGATGACCGTGGTCGTCTGGTTGCCGGGGCGTCGCAGGTTGAGCACGCCCTGCCGCGCCGCATACGGGAGCCCGGTGGCCAGCCAGCGGGCTGCCCGGGTGAGCGCCGCCGCCGTCAGGCGAAGCAGCAGGAGCACCAGCAGGACGGCCAAGGCAAAGAAGGCACCGGTCTGCCAGCGTCCCGATTGCCAGACCGAAAGCAGTACCACAGTGGCGCACAATGCGACCAGCGTGGCCGCGCGCCACCAGTCGCGGCCAGGCTCCGCGGGCGCGACTTCGCGGCGGAGGGCGGCCAGCGGCGGGACTCGCCGCACTTCCAGCAGCGGAAGCAGGGCAAACGCGACGGCGACCCATACGCCCATGATCATGCCGGCGGCCGCTGAGCCCCACGATGGTGCGAAGACGACGTCCACCGGAATCAAGTCGCCCAGCAGGCGGGGCAAGGCCTGCTGCACCAGGAGTCCGATCCCCGCGCCAAGCAGGCTGCCAGCCAGCGCCAGCAGAGCTGCTTGCGTGAGGTAGACACCGACCATCTGGCGCGACGTCGCGCCCAGACATCGCAGCATCGCGATGGTGGGGAGCTTGCCACGGATGTGCACATGAATGGCGCTGGCGACGCCCAGGCCGCCCAGCAGCAACGCGACCAGCGCCACCAGTCCGAGAAAATTCGCGAGGCGCGTCAGGGCGTTGTCCAGTCGCGCCCGATCATCGGCGGCGGTCGTAATCCGCACGCGCTCCGTCCGGAGCCGCGGCCGCCAGAGTGCCGCGAGCTTCTGGACGTCGGCGCCCGGCGCCAGCTTCACGAACGTGGCGTACTCCACCCGTGCGCCAAACCCCAGCAGCCCGGTGGCCTCGAGGTAGGCGCCATTCATGAAGGCCCTGGGGCCGAATGCGTTCCGGACACCGACGTCGCCCGGCACTGCGACGATGGTACCGACCACCTGGAGGCGGGCCTCCCCCACGGCGATGGTGTCGCCCACATTGATGTCGAGCGAGGCAAGAAGCGACGGGTCAACGATGGCGTGAGGACCGTCCTGCAATCGCTGCCAGGCCCCGGCAGGCGAAGTCTCGATCGTGCCGTAGAATGGCCAGCCGCCCCGCACCGCGCTCATCTGCGTCAGGCGCGCGCTCTGGCTGGTGCTGGCATAGGTCATGGCGCTGAAGCTGGTCACCGCCGACGTCGTGCCGCCGATGGTGTCCAGTGCGGCGCGGCCAACCTGGGGCAGCGGTGACCGGCTTTCCAGGGCCAGGTCCGCGCCCAGCAGCGCCTGTGCCTCGCTGGCAATGGAATCGCGCAGGTTGCTGGTGAAGCCGTTGATGGCGACGAGCGCCGCGACGCCGGCGGTGACGCCGGCGGCCAGCAGCAGGAGGCGGCGTGCGCTTGCCCGGGCCTCGCGCTGGGCCATGCGGAAGACGAACGGCAGCGTCATGCCGCGCTGTCGCTCACGATCTGTCCGTCGGCCAGGTGCACGATGCGACGCGCCTGTTCGGCCAGCGACGGATCGTGGGTGACGAGGACCAGTGTCGTCCCGTGCGAGTGGTTCAGCCGGTTCATCAGTGCAATGATCGTGGCGCCGGTGGTGGCATCGAGGTTGCCGGTCGGCTCGTCCGCAAAGAGAATGCGTGGCGTGTTGACGAACGCACGCGCGAGCGCCACCCGCTGCTGTTCACCGCCTGAGAGCTGCGCCGGATAGTGATGCTCACGGCCGCCGAGGCCGACATCGGCCAGAAGCGCCCTGGCGCGCTGGAGGTCGGGCCGGCCAAGGAGTTCGAGCGGTACCAGCACATTTTCGAGCGCGGTGAGCGTCGGCACCAGCTGGAACGACTGGAAAACGAAGCCCACCCGCTCCCCACGGAGCCGGGCCCGGTCGTCCTCCGAGAGCCGATCGAGACGCACCCCATCGAGCGTCACGGTGCCCTCGCTGGGCTGGTCCAGCCCGGCCAGCAGGCCCAGCAGGGTAGTCTTGCCGCTCCCGCTTGGTCCCACGATCGCGAGGAACGCCCCCGCTTCCGCGGAGAGCGTGATATTGTTGAGCACTGTGAGCATGCTGCCGCCCGACTGGTACCGTCTGGTGAGCCCTTCGCAACTGATCATCGTCCATCCTGAGGTTCTGGAATCCTGCAAAGATACCTGACCCCGCTCCTCCTGCTGCTCGCGGCATGCGGCGGCGCCGATCGCAGCGACCCGCCTGCGGCGGCCTCCGGCGGGACACCATCCGCACGCCGCGATAACCGACCGGCGATCGTGTTTGTGGGCACCAGCCTGACCGCAGGCCTGGGCGTGGACCCCTCGGAGTCGTATCCCGCGCTGATCCAGCAGAAGCTTGATTCCGCGGGTCTCGACTATCGTGTGGTGAACGCGGGGGTGAGTGGTGAGACATCATCCGACGCGCGTGCGCGTATCGGCTGGCTGCTCCGCGCGAACCCGGCCGTGCTGGTGGTGGAGACGGGTGCCAACGACGGGCTGCGGGGCCTCAGCGTCGAAGCGCTCCAGGCGAATCTGGACACGATCCTGACGGTGGCGAGGCGCCATGTCCCCGGTCCGCAGCTTGTGGTCATCGGGATGGAAGCCCCGCCCAATCTCGGCCGGCCCTACACGTCGGCGTTCCGCGAGGTCTTCCCGCGCGAGGCGGAGCGGCATGACGCCGCACTGGTGCCGTTCCTGCTGGCAGGTGTGGGCGGTGTGGACTCGCTGAATCAGGCGGACGGCCTGCATCCGACCGCAGCCGGTCACCGGATCCTGGCCACGACGGTATGGCGGGTACTCAGGAGCGTGCTGGACAGTACCCGGTAGCAGCGCAGGAAGAGCGGAGTTGTGCGGGCGCGCTAGCGCGGCACATCGACACTGAGCGTCCCGAAGGCAGCGCCGGGTGTGCTGGCATAGCGCAGATCGATGATGTGCACCACGTAGTCTGCCGCACCACTGTCAATGGCAAAGGTCGGAAACCGGGCCCACTCGAGGAATTGTCGTCCAGCCAGCGTCGCCTCGGCGCCGACCACGGCCGGGTGCGCGGGCGGAGTCGCGGGAAAGCTCTGGATCGAGGCGGCCACAATATGCGGCTGCCGCAGCCAGTCGAACTTCGCCAGTCGATAGACTTCGCCCTGGCGCACGACGATGTCACGCCGGAACGGGTTCATGAAGACCGGCCCCGCCATGACGGCCCGGACCGGATCCGGCGCGAGACGTTGCATGGCCTCTCTTGCGCGTTGCGCCACAGCCCGGCTGCTTCCCAGCATGACCGCGATGTAGGCCAGACTCGCCACGAGCGCGAGCCGGGCCGGCCGTTCCGGAATCACGGTCCGCTGCCGCGAGAGTCTCCGGCTGCGGCTGGCCCAGACGCCGAGAAACAGGATGATGATCAGCCAGGGATCGAGGATGAACAGCGTGTCACCGTAGGTCCACCGGTCGTTCCACGGCAGCATCCAGCGCACGCCGTACGTGTTCAGCGTGTCCAGCAGCGGGTGACTGATGACGCCTGCGTACGCCAGCAGGAGGAGCTGCCCCGGGCGGACCTTGGATGGCAGCACCGCCGAGCTCAGTTTGCGGGCGGTCGTGTCGAGCAGCAACAGGACGAGCGTGAGCAGCACCGGAAGCACGACGACCGCCACGATGCCGTGGGTCCAGCCACGGCGCCAGTGCAGTGCCGCCTCCGGGCCATTCAGGTAGGCAACGATGTCCAGGTCCGGGAGATTGGCCGCGATGAGCAGGGTGGCGTAGCCCATTGCCGTACGGCGAGCCAGCCCGCTTTCGGCCAGGGCCGCGCCGGCAAGTGTGTGGCAGAGATTGTCCATTCGCTCAGGCGGCCCTGGCGCTCATTCGAGTGCCGCGTCCAGTTCCACGGTTACGTTGTTCTTGAGCGCCATCGAAACCGGGCAGCCGTTCTTCGCCTCATCGGCGGCCTTCCGGAACCCTTGCGCGTCCAGGCCCGGCACGACGCCCCGCAACGTGAGCTTCATTGTGGTGATCCGAAACCCGCCATCCACCTTGTCGATGGTGCAGGCCGCGCTGGTCGTGATCCGGCTTGCGGGCGTTCCGGCTGCTTCCAGAGCGGCGCCAAGCGCCATGCTGATGCAGGCCGCATGCGCGGCGGCCAGCAATTCCTCCGGCGTGGTGCCCTTGGCGCCCTCGAAACGGGTCTGGAATGAATAGTTGCCGCTGAAGGCGCCGGAGTCTGCCTGGAATGTTCCGGTGCCCTGCTTGAGGCCGCCCTCCCAGACAGCCCGGGCCTTGCTCGTCGTCATGATGAGACCTCGCAGATGGAAATGCACGGCGGCCGGATCGGCCAACTGCACGGTATGGGGAACTTAGGGCCGCCCGGGTGTCCCTCGCCAGCGGGACGGGACCGGGATAGCTTGCCAACCACGACCATGACTCGACTCCCAAGTGCTGCACTCACACTGCTTTTCCTCACGGCCGCCATGAGTTGCCGGGATGGCCGGCCGGCGCTGTCCGGGGGAACGGTGATCCGCGACAGCGCGGGCGTCCATATCATTTTGAACACGGCGCCGGCCTGGCCACGCGACTCGGGATGGGAGGTGGTTGACACGCCATTCTTTGACGCGGGCGGGAAGCCCGGTACCGACTTCCAGGACATTGTCAGCGTGGTGCGGATGCCAGGTGGGGCACTGGCGGTAGCGGACGGCGGTGACCAGCGGATTCGGGTGTTCGATGCCTCGGGCGAAGTGATTCGCATCCTGGGCGCCCGTGGCACCGGGCCCGGCGAGTTCCGCTCGCTGTCCTGGATGGTCGCTGCCGGCGACTCGCTTCTGGCCTACGACCTGGTGGAGCGACGCCTCACGCTGTTCGGCGCCAACGGGCGTGTACGCACCGCCGAACTCGGTACCGGCGACGGGCTGTTTACCGAGCCGCTTGGCCGGTTTCGCGACGGCACGCTGATGGTGAAGTCGGGCGGCCCGGTGTTTCCGTTTCCCGGTCACGCCGGTCAGGTTCGCCGGGACTCAGCGCTGTTGCTCCGCTTCGATGCCGACGGCCACATGCTGGACACGCTCGCGCACGTACCCTGGAGCGAAAGTTTCGGGCTTGCGTTGGGAACAGACGACCGACAGTTCATGGCGCCGATGCCGCGCCCCTTTGCACGCCGGACCAGTGCGGTGCCCCTGAGCGATGGTTTCGCGGTGGGCGCCGGCGGCAACTTCGTGATTGACGTGTACGACCGGAAAGGCTCGCTCAAGCGCTCCGTCCGGCGCAACCTGCGGGGCACGCCGGTCACGCCAGAAGCTGTCCAGGCTTTCAAGGACGCACGGCGCGCCATGCCGACGACTGGCGGGCTGCAGGGGTCGCTCGATTCAGCGCAGGTGGCCGCGCTCGATAGCGCGCCGTTTCCCCGGACGATGCCGATCTTCGAGCAGGTCCTCGCCGACCAGGTGGGCAACCTGTGGGTGGAGAATTACTCGATCCGCGGCGATGAGCCTCGACGGTGGAGCGTGTTTGACGACGATGGGCGCTGGTTGGGCGATGTGCTCACCCCGCCGCGATTTGACGTGCACTTCATTGCCAGGGATGCCATCTACGGCGTCTGGCATGCTGGGAGTGACGTTCCGCGAGTGCGCGGGTACCAGCTTATCAAGCCGAACTAGCTGCGCTCAGCGGATTCCGGTATCACACACCAGGGTGACACGGTTATCACTTCCGGGGCCGGCGGTGAACGGCTCGGGCTGGGGTGGCGCCAGACTGCCAGGGCAGATGGTGATCCGTGCCACGTATCTCCCCGGCTCGAGGGTCACTGTCGCCAGCCCGTTCGATCCAGTGTCCTCCACCTTGATCGTCGCTTCGTCCCGCAGGATGCGCACCTCAGCGTTATCTACCGGTGCCGTGTTGTCCTGACCCGGCTGCTCTACCGGTTGGATTGGTCCCCGTCTCACCGATATCGTGACCGCCACGCCGTTATCAGGATCGGTGCTGCAGCGCCACATCGCCGCCGTTGACGCTGCCAGCAGCAGCAGGAGCAGATATTTCATCGGGTCACCATTTCGAGATCTTTCCGATCAAGACGAAGCATGTCACGTGAAAGATGGCACAACCGGCTTCGATTGACAGGCGACGGGACCACGGCGCGGCGTCTGGCCGTCAGCGGCGGCGGATCAGTATGAGCCCCAGCCCGATCGGCAGCAGTGCCAGGGCCAGGGCGCGGGCGCGCTGGTCCTGTGACGCCCCGTCACTCGCCGCTGCCAGCTCCTTGAGGGCTTGGTCTACGTCGCTCTGGGTCACCTTCCGGCCCATGATAAATCCATCCTGCGTTCGTGTCGGCACGTTCACCTCCCGCACCTTGCCGTCGGCGATACTGACCAACGCCGTGGGGCCGTCGTCGCCGCCGATATTGATGGCCAGCACCCAGGTTCCTTCCACCGGCCAGCTCCGGCGCAGCGCCGAGACGCCAGCCATGCTGGTCCTCTCAAAGGCAAGCGTCCTTACCTGGCGCTCGCCGTTCACGAGCCCGGTCGCGGTGCCCGAAATGGGATATTGGACGATGGCTCCATGATGGTAGCTATGGACCAGGAGATAGGCGCCGCGGGTCGTGCTGTTGAGCGGATTGGCGGGAAGTTCAATGGAGACCCAGGGCGGTCCCGCGTGCGCTGGGGTGACAATGGCGGCGACCGCCAGGTTGGCGATCGCAACGGCAGCGAGGAGCGAGCGATTCATGGTGACCTCCAGTCAAGGGACATCGCATGGGTGACCTGTCCCTTTGATGACGGTCATTCATGGAGCGTTTGAACGGCCGAAGTCCTGCCGTGCAATCGTGACGCTGCCCTTGAGCGAGCGCACGCTGACATGCGCGCTGCCCTCGCCAAGGACATACCGCACCGGTTGGCCCTCGGCGGCTGTCCGGCGAGCGGCCGGAAAGCCGCTCATGATCTTGCCACTGAAGGCGACCACGTCGATCGTGGCGCTTTGCTGCTCCGGCAGACTGATGTGGATCGGCGCCTGGTGTGTCTGCAGGTCCAGCGTGCCGTCCCGCCCAACCGGCCCGTCGAAGCTCACCCGGCCCGTGACGCTTTCCACCTGGCCTGCAATCACATCACGCGCCGCGTGCACCGAGATCGGGCCACTCACGCTCGAGACTGTCAGGTCGCCGCCGCCTTTCCGGATCGTAATGGCGCCATCAGCCGTCTTGGCGCGCGTGACCGCCGCGACGGCATCGAGCTCGATCGCCCCATCCATGGATTCCACGGTGATCAGGCCCGGCTCGCCGGTGACCCTGATGGTTCCGCTGACGCTTGCCAGATCGAGCGCGCCCGAGACCCCGTCGACCTGGATGCTGGCCGTCGCCGACTTGACCCATACCCGGGCCCGGCGCGGCACCAGGATCTCCAGGGTCGCTCCCGGGGCGTCAAGTTGATTGCCGGTTTCCACGCCGAGCTTCATGCTGCGGCCTGTGCCGCCGATGAAGAAGCGGCCGGCACCGCTCGGGACCCTTGCGACGACGCGAACGCTGTCCGCGTCCCAGCCCGTGACGTGCGTGCTGCCAACCAGGTTGAAGATCCGGATGGAGGCGTCGGGATCGGCCGGCAGCTGTCGAGTCAGCGGTTGCTGAGCGCCCGCCTGTGCCACGCCGACGAGCAGCATTGCAGCCAGCCAGGTTCTGGTGCGCATGCTAGAGGTCACGCGCAATGCGGGTCGCCTGCTCCAGCAGCGCGACGCGCTGGGCCTGCCCGGTGCGGAACAGGGTTCGCAGGTCGGGATTCGACGGGTCACGCTCGAGGGCATCGCGTGATTCCGTGATGGCCCGGTCGATGATTGTCAGGTTGCGCTCGATCGTCGCCACGGTCTCGGGCGCCAGGGTCGGGCGCTCGCGGCGAAATTCTGCTTCCAGCGCCTCGGCCCTCGGCGCATACTGCGCCTGGATCAGCTCGACCACTGCCGCGGATGTTGGCGGCGCTGGGGCAGCCGGTCGCCGGCGAACCAGCACGGCCGTGGCCAGGGACGAGGCAGCCATCAGGACGATCGCCGCGGCAGCCGCCAGGATCCGTCCACGCCACCTGGCCGGCGCGATGCGGCGCGCCACGTGGGGCCAGAGATCCGCTGGCGGGGCAATGCCAGGCCGGAGCGCAGCCACTGGCCCGGCCAGCATCCTGGCCGCCTCCAGGTCGTCCCGGCAGCCCTCACAGCCCTGCACATGCTGCCGCATCTGTTGCTGCTGGGCTTCGGAGAGTCGTCCGGCCAGGTAGTCGTCCAGTTGGTCCCGGTACTGCGCGCAGGTCATCGGCTCATCATCTCCCGCAGGAGCCGCCTGGCCCGGAAGAGCTGGGCCTTTGACGTACCCTCTGCAATGCCGGCGTGGCCGGCGATTTCCGCATGGGTATACCCCTCCACGTCGTGCAGCACGAAGACGGTCCGTGCCCCGGGTGGCAACTGCGCAATGGCGCCTTCGAGGTCGAAGTCACGCATGGGTACGTCGGCGCCGCGCTCGAATTGCTCGGGCCGATCCGTGGTCAGCAGCCGGCGGCTTCGCCGGAAGGCCGAGCGGCGGTCGGCCAGTACCACATTGACAGCAAGCCGGTGCAGCCAGGTACCGAAACTGCTGTCCCCCGGAAGCTGCTGAGCCGCTCCCAGGCGCGCACAAATACATCCTGGGTGAGCTCACTCGCACGCTCCGGGCTGGCTTCGAGCCGCATGCACAACGCATAGATCCGGTCCACGTGGCGGTGGTACAGATCGGCGAAGGCCCGCTGGTCTCCCGACTGGGCCCGCCGGACAGCCGGTTCGGCCCTCCCGGGCGGGCTCATCCCCGCCATGCCGAACCGCAGCTGAGCCGCCAACACGTGAGTGGACACAGTGCTTGGATGCCGGAGAGCGCGACAGGGTTTGAACCGGTCATCGGGACGCTGGCGGCGGGGCCGGAACCTGTCTACACTCCTGCCTCATGGCATTCTTCGACACCGACAAGCAGCGGGCCTCCGGCCTCATTGCGATCCTGGGCATCGCCCTGGTCATTGCGCTATGGCCATTCACGGTCGGGCTCATCGGCGCACCGGTGCTCTACGTGACCTTCGCGCCGCTCTACCGGGTGCTGACCCGGCGATTGCCGCCGGCGATCGCCATCTGGCTGATCATCATCGTTGCGTTGCTGCTCATTGCGGGCCCGGTGGCGTCCATTGTGTCGCTGGTCGCGACGCAGGGCCCGGAAATGCTTCGCAGCGTGGTGAACAGTCCGCTGCTCGACCGGCTGACCAGCATCCGCATCGGCTCCTACGATGTGGGAGAGCAGATCAGCCAGCAATTCCGGACCATCGGCTCGCAGCTGCTGAGCCGCGCCGGGCCAGCGGCGCTCGCCATCCTCGGATCGGCCACACGGCTGACGCTGCAACTTACGGTCGCATTCTTCGGGTTCTACTACCTGCTTCGGGCGCCCAAGCGGGCCTGGGCACGCATCCGGCCGTTCGTGCCATTCAGTGCGGAGAATGCCGACTCCCTGAAGAAGCGGTTCAAGGACGTCACCATCTCCACCCTGATCGGAACCTTCCTCACCGCCGCGGTGCAGGGCGCCCTTCTGGGTGTCGCGTTTCAGGTGGCAGGGCTGGCCAATCCGCTGTTCTGGGGAGTGATGACGACCCTCTTCGCCATCCTGCCCGTGGTGGGAAGCGGACTTGTCTGGGTGCCGGCGGTGGTGGTGCTCTACCTGCAGGGGCGACTCATCGCAGCCGTGCTGATGCTGGTCTGGGGACTCTTTGGCGTCGGGGGCGTGGACAACATCATCCGGCCCTGGGTCTACCGCCGGTACGCACGGATTCATCCCTTCATCACCGTGATCGGCGCATTCGCCGGCATTGCCTACTTTGGGCTGCTGGGCCTCCTGATCGGCCCCCTGGCCATCTCATATTTCTTCGAGCTGATCCGGATGTATCAGGAAGAATACCTGGCGCACATTTCGCCGCCCCCGCCGGAGCCGGAGCCGGCACCACGCCGGCGGTTCTCGATTCCCGGCTTTCGCCGGGCGGGCGATCCGGTGGCGCCACCGCCGCCCTTGCCCAGCCCGCCCGACCAGTCCGTCTGACTACGCCCTTGCCCGGCGCGACTTCCAGTACAGGTAGATCGGCACTCCGAGCGCCAGGATGACGGCGCCGCGTCCTGCGTTGGCCGGATTCGATGCCACCGAGCCCACCACCACGTACGCCGCGGCCAGGATGAAGAGAAGGGGAAGCAGCGGATAGCCGGGCATGCGATAGCCGGGCTGGCCTGAGGGCCGGCCCTCGCGCTCCCGCCGGCGATAGACCAGCAGCGCGGCGGCGGCCAGGCCGAAGAAGATCCAGTCGGCAAACACGACATAATCGAGCAGCTGACCATAGCGATTGGTCTGCAACAGCAGGATGGCCCAGACCGCCTGAATGATGATTGCGGCCGACGGCGTCCGGAAACGGGGATGCAGGCGGGAAAATCGCTCGAAGAATAACCCGTCAGCGGCCACCGCCTGGTAGACACGTGGGCTGACCAGGATGACCAGATTGAGGAAGCCGAAGGTGGAGACCACGATCCCCATGGCGACCAGGGTGCGGCCGGCCGGTCCGATCAACGCAAGCATGGCGTCGGCGGCCGGCGCGTCAGTTGCTGCGAGGCCGGCGGCCCCGAGGCCGTGCAGGTAGGTCGCATTGGCCAGGATGTAGACCAGCACCACGCCAGCCACTCCAATGATCAGCGCGCGAGGCAGATTGCGCTCCGGCGCGATCATCTCCTCCGCCACGAAATTGGTCTGCTGCCACCCACCGTAGGAGAACAGCACCGGAACCAGCGCGGCCCCCAGGGCGAAGAGCAGCGATGATGGTGCCGCGGGCTCGGGCAGGGCGGCTGCCGGCGCCGGAAGCGCCCCCAGCACTGACGCAACGCCTGCAGCGATGATCAGCCCCAGGGCAAGCAGCTTGAGCAGCGTGAAGAGGTTCTGGGTGGCGGCACCCCAATGGACGCCGACGTAATTGATGACCGACAGGAGCACGATGGCGCCGCCCGCCAGCGGCAGCTGCCAGCTCTCCTGGATGTGCGCGAGCGAGAGCGCGTAGTCGGCAAAGGTGACGGCCACGGCGGCGATCGCACCAGTTCCGATGATCAGCAGCAGCGCCCAGGCATAGAGAAAGGCAGGGAGCCCGCCAAAGGCATCGCGGATGTAGACGTAGTGGCCGCCGGCCCTGGGGGACCTGGCTCCCAGTTCGGCAAAGACCAGCGCGCCAACCATGGCAATGGCCCCGCCCAGAATCCACGCACCGAGCGTGAGCGGCGTGGTGAGCACACGCTGGGCGACCACCTGCGGATTCCGGAAGATCCCAGCCCCGATGATGCCGCCCATGACCAGCATGACGCCGGAAAACAGGCCGACTCGCCGGGCGTACGTTACGGGCGCGTCACTCATGCGCGCCATTCGCGAATCGCATGCGCACCCCTTCGAGTTCGGTGAGAAACTGGTGGCTGAGGTCCGCGAGCCTGGCCACGTCGGCACTCAGCTGATCCCAGGCCTGGACCGGCGCCGCGAGTTCAATTCGCCGGGCCAGCTCCGAGACCTCGAAGGCGCCGAAATTCCCGGTGGTCGAGATGAGGCTGTGTGCCGCCGGTGCCAGGGCCTCGGCGTCGCGAGCCGCCGCCGCCGCCTCCAGGCGGGCCAGACGGCCGGGCAGTTCGTCGAGCACCAGCACGACGAGGCTGCGCACGAGCCCGTGTCCGCCGATCGCCTCGAGCCGCGCGATGGCGTCAGGATCCATGATCATGCTGTTCCTTCCCAAGGTGGAGCGATACGGTATGGCAGCACCGCCGTGACTCCGCTATCATGCGCGCCTTATGGATCGCCCGGAACGGTCCCGCGCGCTGCTGTTGGCTGCCTTCGCCATCGTGTACCTGGTGTGGGGCTCGACCTACCTCGCGATACGCATCGCCATCGAAACGGTGCCGCCGCTCCTGATGGCGGGCACCCGATTCCTCGTCGCCGGCAGTGCGCTCTATGGCTGGGCGCGCTTCCGTGGCGCCGCGGCGCCCGCACCCCGCCCTGCGCGCAATGCCGCACTCCTCGGCGGGCTGTTCCTCTTTCTTGGCAACGGCGGCCTGGTCTGGGCCGAGACCCGGGTCCCGTCCGGTATCGCGGCCGTACTGGCCGCCACGACTCCCCTGTGGACCGTGCTGATCGAACGGTTCCGCGGGGCACCGCCCGTGCGACCTGCGGTGTACGCGGGCCTGGCGCTGGGCCTCGGCGGTGTCGTCGTGCTGATGCTTCCGGGAGGCGGGCACCCGTCGGTGGACCTGATCGGAGCCGGGGTCATCGCCGTCGCGGCGATGATCTGGGCCTACGCCATGGTGCTCTCCGGGACGCTCGCGCTGCCGGAGTCGGGATCGGTCTCGGCCGCCGTGCAGATGCTCGCTGGCGGGATCCTGCTGCTTGCCACCGGCAGCGCCGCGGGCGAATGGAGTGGATTTCATCCATTCGCAGCCAGCGTGCGATCGCTCGCCAGCCTGGCCTACCTGATCATCTTCGGTTCGCTGATTGCCTACAGTGCCTTCACGTGGTTGCTGCGCGCCGCTCCCGCCGACCGGGTCTCCACGTACGCCTACGTCAATCCGGTTGTCGCAGTCCTGCTTGGCTGGCTGGTGGTCTCGGAGCCGTTCGGTGCGCGTGAACTGGTCGCCTCGGCAGTGATCATTGCCGGCGTGGCCATGATCATCAGTACCCGCCGGCGCTAGCGGCGCCGGGCTCGCGCGCCTTTCCGGCCGAGCAACCATTCGCGTCGACCTTATCGCCAGCCGGAGTGGCAGGGCAGGCATCGTTGATGTCAATCACGCCGTCGCCATCGGTATCCCGGCGTCGCACGCAGCCGATCCCGTCCACCGTCGCACCGGGCGCCGTTCCTGGGCAGGCATCATCCCCGTTGCGAACGCCGTCGGCGTCGTCGTCAGCACCGGGCCCGGCTCCGCCGGCCCGGCCCGGAAAATACGACAATCCAAGAGTGGCGCCGAGGTTCCCGTACGAGGGGCTGCCAGCCTGGGTGATCATGACCCAGTCCCACGTGCCGCTCAGGCGCAGCATGACCCGGGACGTGATGCCGAAGCGTGCGCCCGCCGCGGTGCCGAGACCAAGGTTTGTGGCGGCGAGATCCTTGCCGTAGAGGTCCAGGACAGGACCGGTGCCAAGGAAGGCGGACAAGCGCTCCGAGAAGGGCAGGTTGAGCAGGATGCGCAGGTGCACCGGGACATGAGAGCCGGTGAGGGCGCCCACGTCGCTGCTCGACCAGGAGCCATCGGCATCAATGGAGAGCACCGGAGACAGGTAATACGCGGCGAGGACGCCGGGGCCGGCCGCATCGCCCAGCCCGATGTCGGAGGAATAGTGCGTGTAGCGGGCGAACACGCCCGCTTCGATGGCGTGGGGCTGCTGCGCCAGGAGCGGCGGGGCGACGATACTCAGGACGGCAATGGCATGGATGGCGTATCGGCTCACGATGGTGCCCCGGGCATGGATGCGATTGACAAGTTAGCGGCGTCGCATCCCGAATGGCGAACCGCCTCCCGGCACTGCCGGGAGGCGGTTCGATCGTTCGGTGCGGCGGGTGACTTACTGCAGGCGGACCAGCTCGGTCCGGCGGTTACGCGCCCGCCCAGCCTTGGTGGAATTGGACGCCACCGGGCGATCCCATGCATAACCCTTGGTGGTCATGCGATCGGCGGCGATACCCTTGCTTACGAGATAATTCTTGACCGCATCAGCGCGCTGCTGCGAAAGGCGCTCGTTCAGCGCACGCGGCCCGGTATTGTCAGTATGCCCCGCGACCTCGACCCGCACGTTGGGGTTCTCGGAGAGCGTGGCCGCAACTTCGTCGAGGATGAAGCGAGAACTCTGCGTCAGCGTGGAGGTGCCGGTGGCGAAATTGACACCCGGCAGGGTCACGTTGGCGTTGGCATTTGCCGTCAGCTTGGCCAGGCTGTCGCGCAGGGCGTCGATCTGGCTGCGGCTGATGCCCGCGGCCATGGCCGCGCTGTCACGCGCCGCCTGGGCAGCGGCTCGCTCAGCGGCTGCGATGGAATCGGCGCGGGCGCGCTCAACCTTGGCGATCGAGTCGGCACGAGCCCGCTCAGCGGCGGCGATGGAATCTTCACGCGCCTTGGCGGCAGCGGCCTGTGCGGCAGCGGCCTGCGCCGCGTTGATGGAATCCTGATTGACCGGCGGGCACCCCGAGGCGTTGACTTCGCTGCCACGCGGTGAGTCGGGACACTGGTCAATGTCGTCCTTCACGCCGTCCTTGTCGGCATCGCCCACACGGCCCATACCGGCATTGTTGCCGAAGAGCCAGGACAGACCGGCGGTGAAGCCCCAGTGCTGGTCGGTCGTATCGGGCGCCGAGTTCAGGGCAAAGTTTGGATCGCCCATCAGGCCCATGAAGTCCAGGGTGCCGTCAACCCGGACGGACAGGCGGCTGCCGAGCCCAAACCGAAAGCCGGCAATGGCGCCGGGGCCGGTCTCGTCACCTTCGGCAGAAATGCCCGGGATGGAATCGCCGCGATCCCAGTACTTGTTGAAGACGTAGCGGCCGCCAAGGAACATGGCGGCATGCTCGCCCAAGGGGATATGCCCAAGCAGCTCAGCCGCGGCGTTCAGGGCGTCCACCCGGCCATTGCGGAGGTCATAGCGCGTGGGCGTATAGGCCGCGCTCACGTCGAGTTCAATCCCACCCACGGGGAAGATGCCCAGGCGCAAGCCACCGCCAGTGCGATCGGCGAGACCGTAGCTGGTTCCGTACCAGTTCTTGCGCGCGAACAAGCCGAACTCAACCGTGCCCGCCCCCTGGGCACTCGCCGCGGGCGCGAGCAGCGCCGCCAGCAGCCCGGACAGTACAAGGCCTCGAAGCTTCATCATGCACTCCGCTGGAAAAGTTGAAAACGTGGCGGACACGCCCGCCCCTGATCAGTGCTGCTGCAACTTGCGCTGCCTATCCATGCATCGCGGTGAGGCGTCTCACGCATGCAACGCCTCACCCTCCAGTGCTGCCGACGGAAACCGCCGAAGAAAAAATCCGCCTCGAAGCCTCGCAAAAGGCACGGCGACAAGGGTTTCCCCGTCGGGTAGTAAGATACACCTCCTCTCCCGAAAGTCGAGATTACGGGGCCGAGCCGGTGAGGTCGTCCGGATGATGAAACATTGGGACGGCTGCCGCCCGGCCCGCGCCGGTCGCCTGAGCGGCCGATCCCCCGGCGCTTTCGGTATTTGTTCTCTGACGGAACCGGGCCCATCCCCCAATATGGAGTTGGTGCGTTCGGCCGGGTCGTGGCCTGTGCCGGCGAGTGGCGCCTCCAACCATCATTCCTGTTGCCGGCGCCGTGCCACGCGCCGGCCCGGCCGCATGAGGGACTATGTGATGACCACCATTGCCCTCGAGCAGGAGCGCCTGCTGGTTGCCGAGCGCATCCTGCACGAAACAGAACGGCGACACGGCCTTCCCTTTTCCGACCACCCCGACCTCCAACCAGCAGTCATCGACCGTTTCCTCGTGGCGTACCTTCCCGAGACCCGGGATGGCGAACCCGCGCCCGTCACGGTCGAGTATGCCTTCACCAGTTCGATTACCGACGCCGTCGAGTTGCTGCGGCGGGTGGTGGATGAATCCCCTGATGGCTGGGGAAGCGCCGCCTACGTTCACGACCTCGACACCGGCACCGGCACGCGTTGAATCCAGCGGCATGAATCGCCCTGTTGGCTGACCGGACCGGAACGCCAATCCCTGTCCGGTCGCCGATGCGGCAACACACGAACCCACCCACCCCGACTCTCCCATGAGAACAGGCAGTCTTGCGGCAGCGATCGTTACGCTTGCGGCAGCGCCGCTCACCGCCCAGCAGGGCACCTCCGCCGCGCTGGTCCTGCGGCTGGCGGCCATCCCGGCCCCCCTTGGCTACGAGAAGCGCCTGGCCGACACGCTCGCCGCTCTCCTGCCGCGCGCGACGCTCGACCGCGCCGGCAACGTCATTGTGACGCTCGGGAGCGGGCAACCCCGGCGCATGATCGCGTGCCCAATGGATGAGCCGGGCTGGGTGGTTGGCGGCATTCGGGAGGATGGCTACCTGACCGTTCGGCGCCTGCCTGGTCGCACACCCGCACTGTTCGACCAGCAGGCCGAAGGACAGCGCATCACCCTGCTCGGCACCCATGGCGACTTGCCTGGCGTGGTGGGCGTCCGCTCCGTACATCTGACGCGCGGCCGGGCCAGCAGCGACAGTCCGTTCACCGCGGATGACGCTTTTGTGGATGTGGGCGCCAGTTCAGCGGACGAGGCCCGGGCACTTGGAGTCCGAGTCACCACCCCCTTCGTCCTCAGCAAGGCCCCGCTCCGCTATGGCGCCAACCTCGCCGCGGCACCGTCCATCGGCACCAGGGCGGCCTGCGCCGCCCTGGTCCGGGCGGCTTCGGCCCGGTCCCGGGGCACGGTCGTGCTCGCGTTCGTGGTGGAGCAGGGCCTCTCTGCACGCGGGCTGCTCGCCGCCGCAACCATGCACGGGCCCTTCGCCGAGACCCTGATCCTCGGTGCCGCGCCCGGCGACAGCGCCGTCCATGCTGATTCGCTGCCCCGCCTCCGTCAGGGAGCGGGGCTCGGCCACGTCAGGGTGTGGCGCCTTCGCGATCGATTCGATGGCTGGGCGGTGGAAACCGTGGCGCTGGACGACGTGGACCTGCTCCAAGCGCGCTTGCGCGCGTGGATCGGGGGCGCGCCATGACTCGCTTTGGACTGACAGCCATGATGCTCGCAAGCGTCGTGTCATCGCTCGCCGGGCAGGGTGCTCCCGTGAATGAGGCCGAGTCGGTGCTCCGGACGCTGGTGGAGAGCTACGGGCCGTCCGGCGCCGAAGCGCCGGTGCGAGACGCCGTGAAGCGATTGCTGCCGTCCGGCCTGCATACCGAAACGGACAGTGCAGGCAATCTGTGGGTGCGCTTTGGCCGGGGGCCGTCCCCCACGGTGTTCGTGGCACATCTCGACGAGATCGGCTGGCGCGTCACGGACATCAATGCCGACGGCACGCTCTCGCTGGAGCGCCTTGGCGGATTCTTCCCCTCGCTCTATGAAGGGAAACCGGCGCTGATCCACACGCCGGCGGGCCCGGTCAGCGCCGTCTTCATGCCACGTGATTCGGTTGGCCGGCGACCAGACCGGACCCCGGAGGCGATCCGGGTGGATCCAGGCACCGGTTCTGCCGCAGCCAGCCGCCAGAAGGGCATCGCCGTCGGCAGTACCGTGACCATGCCCAAGTCGTATCAGCGGCTCGCCGGCACCCGGGCAACCGGACGTTCCTTCGATGACCGGGTCGGCTGCACCGCGCTGATCCTGGCCGCGCGGCGCCTCGCCGACCGCCCGCCGGCACATCCGGTGGTGTTCATCTGGAGTGTGCGCGAAGAGGTGGGCCTCGAAGGTGCCGCCGTCGCGGCCGATGCCCTGGGTGTCGGTGTCTCCCGGGTGCACGCAGTGGATACCTTTGTCTCCGCCGACGCGCCGCTGGAACTTCCGGCCTACGGGCTCGCGCCCCTGGGGGCGGGCGCGGTGATCCGGGCCGTAGACAACAGCAACGTGGCGCCCGCCGCGCTGGTGGACTCGGTACTTGCCCTGGCAGCGCGTGAGGAGATTCCCCTCCAGTTCGGCGCCACCAGTGGCGGCAACGACGGATCGGTCTTCGCGCCATGGGGAGTGCCGGACATTCCGCTGGCGTGGCCACTGCGCTACTCGCATTCGCCAGTCGAGGTGGTGGACCTCAAGGATGTGGTGGCACTGGGCCGGCTGGTGGAGGCGCTGGCGCGCCAGGAGTAAGCGGCCCGCGAGCCGCGACTTGCGACATCCCGATCCCGTCTGCATATTTATGCATTATGCAGAAACGCCCGATTGTCGCCCTCGCCTTCTCCGGCGGCCTGGATACCTCCTACTGCGTCCCTGTTCTCGCCGAGGCGGGCTACGACGTCCACACCGTCTTCGTCAACACGGGCGGCGCCTCCGCCGCCGACCGGGAGGCCATTGACCGCCAGGCCCGCGCGGTCGGCGCGGTCCAGCACCATGAAGTCGATGCCCGCGAAGCGGTGTTCGATCGCTTTGTCCGTTTTCTGATCCAGGGCAACGTGCTCCGCGGTGAGGTCTACCCGCTGTCCGTTGCCGCCGAGCGCACCCAGCAGGCCATGTCCGTCATCGGCATCGCGCGCGCCGTCGGCGCACGGGCGGTGGCGCATGGTTCCACCGGCGCCGGCAACGACCAGATCCGCTTTGACATCGCCCTTCGGGTGCTGGCTCCGGAACTCGCCATCATCACGCCCATTCGCGAGCAGGCGGTCAGGCGTGAGGAATCCATCGCCTATCTCGAGGTGCGGGGCCTTCCGGTGCCGGCCCGGGCATCAGCGTACTCCATCAATCGCGGGCTCTGGGGCACCACCTGGGGCGGCGGCTGGACCCACGACACCTGGGCTGGCCCGCCGCCCGAATTGATCGAGCCACCTGCCGACGCGCCAGCACCGACCGAACTGGAGTTGGGCTGGGACCGGGGACTACCGGTGACGCTCGATGGAGCCAACCTGGCGGGGGCCGAACTGGTCGACCGTCTGGGTGCCATCGCCGAGTCGTACGGCATCGGCCGCTCGATTCACGTCGGCGAAACCGCGCTTGGCATCAAGGGTCGGATCGGATTCGAGGCGGGTGCCGCGCTGCTGCTGATCGGGGCGCACCGCGAGCTGGAGAAGCTGGTGCTCACTCGCTGGCAGGCGTTCTGGAAGGATCAGCTGGGCCGTTTCTATGGTGACCGGCTGCACGAGGGGCAGTACTTCGATCCGGCGCTGCGCGACATCGAGGCGATGGTCACCAGCTCACAGCAGCGCGTCAGCGGCGAGACCCGAGTGCGCCTTTGGCCCGGCCGGTTTCAGGTGGTCGGTACCCGCAGTCCGTACTCCATGATGGACCCGGGCGTCGCGACGTACGGCGAGGAGAACCGGCTCTGGACCGGTGAGGAAGCCCGCGACTTTGCGCGGGTATCGGCCATTCCGTCCTTGCTGGCCGTGCGTGCGGCCGAGCACAGCAAGGCGGCTGGGGCGGAGGCGACATCATGGTCGTGACCACGCGCGTCCGGCTGGATCGAATCGCGTCCAGCACCCGCAATGCCCAGCTGGCTTCCGAAGTGATTATCGGGAACGAAATCGTGGCGCAGGAAGGCTACGTGCTGGCGGTGCGCATCCTGGCCGACAAGGCCAGCTACAACACGCTCGAAGACCTGAGCGGGCGCATGGTCTCGCTGCGCGGGGGAGACGTCATCGCGGGTGTGCTGGGTGCGCGCCGGGCACTGCGCGGGTACGCCGGCGAGGTGCCCCGGCACGTCGCTGCGGGCGACACCATCCAGGTGCTCAATCTCGGCGGCATCCTGGGGCGCTGCACCTCGGAAAATCCCGACATAGGTCCGCCCTTCGATGCCGAGGTGCTGGGCGCCGTGCTGACCTTTCCGGCGTTGGGTGACCGGGTGGGCCGGCCGGCCCACATCCGCGACCGCGCGGTTCCGCCGGCCGATCGCCTGGAGAGCAGGGTGCCGGTCGTCTACGTCGCGGGCACCTGCATGAACGCCGGGAAGACGGTCGCTGCAACCGAGCTCGTGCGCGGGCTCGCGCGGGGCGGGCTCAAGGTGGCAGCCGCCAAGCTGACCGGAGTCTCGCTGATGCGCGACGCGCTGTCGATGCAGGATGCCGGCGCGTTGTCGGCGCTCACGTTCAACGATGTGGGAATTGCAACCACGCATCCGGGCGTGACGGTGGCCACAGCCAAGGGCGTCTTCAACCGGCTGGCAGCGAGCAAGCCTGATGTCATCGTTGCCGAGCTGGGCGACGGCATCCTGGGCGAATACGGCGTACAGGATATTCTGGCGGACCCGGAGCTGGCCGCGATCGGCGCCGCCTGGGTCATGGCCGCTCCCGACCCGGTCGCCTGCTGGGGTGCTGTGGAACTGATGCGCCGCCAGTTCGGCCTGCCGGTCACGGTGATTACCGGACCGGCCACCGACAATGACGTGGGCCGGAGCTACATCCGCGGCTCCCTCGGGTTGCCGGCGCACAACGCCCGTCGTGATGCCGCGGGGCTCCTGGCGGCGGTGCGCGAGAGCCTCGACGCGTGGGTTGCGCCGGAGCCGACCACGGCCGGGGCCGAGTCGTGACCCAGGCCCTGCGCGTGGCGGTTGTCGGAGCCGCGGGTTATGCAGGAGGCGAGTTGCTTCGCCTGCTGTTGCAGCATCCCCACGTGGGGGAAGTGCTGGCGACGAGCCGCAGCCAGGCGGGCAAGCCCATTGCCGACGTCCATCCTGGTCTCGCACCACTCACCGAGGCTCGCTTCTCGGGCTTCTCGCCGGGAGAAGCGGCCGATGGCAGGGACGTGGTCTTCCTCGCCCTGGAGCATGGTGAGTCATCCCGGCTTGCGAGTGAGGTCTTTGCCGCCGGTCCTGGCCTGGTCATCGACCTCGCCGCGGATTTCCGGATCCAGGAGCCGCGTCTCTACGAGCAGTTCTACGGTCCGCATGCCGCGCCCGACTATGTGCACCGCTTTGCCTACGGTCTGGCCGACGTCGCCGGCACCGGGCTTCGCGGCGCCGCCGCGATCGCGGCACCGGGTTGTTTTGCGACTGCCGCACAGCTGGCGCTCTGGCCCATCGCACGGGCCGGACTGGCGTGCGAACCCGCCATGTTCGCCATCACCGGATCCAGCGGCGCCGGCGTGCATCCGCGTCCGACCACGCATCATCCCGCCCGGGCCAACAACGTGTTTGCCTACGCCGTGTTGTCGCACAGGCACGAGGCCGAAGTGCTGGCAAGCTGGCGCACCTGGACCGGCCGGAGCGACGCCCACGCACGGCTGATGGTCCACGCGGGACCATTCGTCCGCGGGATCTACCTGACGCTGCATGCCCGACTGTCCGCTGCCGACGCGTCGCGGCTCGAGGCCGCACTGCCACTCTATCGCGAGGCGTACGCCGGCCGGCCCTTTGTGCGAGTGCTTGACCGGGTTCCCGACCTCACCCAGGCGGTGGGTACCAATTTCGCCTTTATCCACGCCGCCAGGTCCGCGGATGGCCGGGAGCTTCAGGTCGTGGTCGCCGAAGACAACCTGGTGAAGGGGGCGGGCGGCCAGGCCATCCAGGCCATGAACCTGGCCCTGGGTCTCGATGAGACTGCCGGACTCGAGTCGGTCGGATTCCATCCATGCTGAGCACGGCCGGCGTGGGTGCGTTGCTACCGGTCTATGCCCAGATGCCGGTGAAGCCAGTCACGGGTCGTGGGTCATGGGTCATGGATGAAGATGGCAACCGCTGGCTCGATGCCTACGGAGGCCACGCGGTGGCGGCCACCGGCCACAGCCATCCGGCAGTGGTGAAGGCGATCAGCGAGCAGGCCGAAGCACTCCTGTTCTACTCCTCGGTGCTGCCCCATCCGAACCGGGAGCGGCTGGCGGCCGAGCTGGTGCGGCGCATGCCGGCGGGCTTGTCGCATGTGTTCTTCGCCAACTCCGGAGCGGAAGCCAACGAATCCGCCATGCTGCTGGCGCGGAAAGTGACCGGTCGCTCGCGCATGCTCTCGGTCGCTGGCGGGTGGCACGGTCGTACCATCGCGTGTCTCTCCGTCACCGACGGCGAGAAGTACGAGGCCGGTGCTCGCGCCGCCGGCATGCCGCTGTCGGTCAAGGTCGGGTTCAACGATGTCAGCGCGCTCGATGAGCTGATTGACGACTCGGTCGCCGCGGTCATCGTGGAACCAGTGCAGGGAATGAAGGGCGCCCGTGACTGCGCTCCCGAATTTCTGGACGCTGCGCGTCAGTTGACTGCCGCGCGTGGTTCCCTGCTCATTTTCGACGAGATTCAGTGTGGCGTGGGCCGGACCGGCGCATTCACCGCCGCCGAGTCATTCGGGGTCGTGCCCGATCTCCTGACCATGGCCAAGGGACTCGGTTCCGGGCTGCCGATCAGTGCGGTCGTGGCGACTGCAGCAATTGCCGGTCAGGTCAAGGTGGGGGACCTGGGCAGCACCTTCGGTGGCGGGCCGGTGCCCTGCGCCGCCGCCCTCGCCACGCTTCAGGTTATCGATGACGAGGACCTGCTGCTCAACGTGCGCAGGATGGCACAGCGGCTTCGCGCTGGCGCATTGCGGGCGGGAGTGCAGGCGGTGCAGGGCCGGGGCCTGCTGCTTGGACTTCGGCTCGATCGGCCGGCGACTGACGTGCAGCGCGCGCTGTTCCAGCGACGGATTCTGACCGGCACGTCCACCGATCCCGCCGTGCTTCGGCTGATGCCCCCATTGTCATTTTCCGCCGACGAGGCGGACCTGCTGATCGCGACGCTGGTCGAGGTCCTCGCATGAGCGGCCGCGACTTCCTGGCGATGGAGGACTGGGGCAGCGAGGGCGTGGAATCCCTTCTCTCGCTGGCGGCGCGCATCAAGCGCGGGGAGGTGACGGGTGGACTCGAGCGCAAGATCCTGGCCGCCATCTTCATGGACCCGAGCCTGCGCACCCGGTCCAGCTTCGAGGCCGGCATGTTCCTTCACGGCGGGCACGCGATCATCCTGGAGCCGGGGAAGGGAAGCTGGGCCCTGGAAACGGAACATGGCGTCGTGATGGACGGTGCCTCGGTCGAGCATGTGATCGAGGCGGCACGGGTGCTCAGCCGTTATGCCGATGCGCTCGCGGTCCGGGCATTTCCGAAGGGCGGGACCTGGCAAGCGGCGCGCGAGGACCGGGTCATCCGGGACTTCGCACGCCATGCGTCGAAGCCGGTCATCAACATGGAGAGCACGCGCCGCCATCCCTGCCAGGGGCTGGCCGACGCCATGACCTTGCGCGAACACCTGGGCACCACCCGGCGGAAGCGGTTCGTCCTCGCCTGGGCGTGGCACCCCAGGGCGCTTCCGACGGCCGTGCCCGCCAGCGCCGCCATTGCGGCCGCGATGCTGGGAATGGATGTGGTGATTGCCCGGCCCCCGGGCTATCAGCTCGACCCCGATGACATGGCCACCATCGCGCGCTGCGCCGATGAGGCGGGCGGCAGTGTGACGGAATCGGAGGAGCTCGACGCGGCCCTGGAGGGTGCCGACGCCGTGTACGTCAAGTCATGGGGCGCGCTCTCCGCATTTGGCCGACCGGAGGCCGAGGCCGTGCTGCGCGAACCGCACCGTGGCTGGCGCATGACCGCCGGCCGCCAGCACCTGAGCCGTGGCGGTGCGGGTATCGTCATGCACTGCCTGCCGGTGCGTCGGAACGTCGAGATCGATGATGCCGTGCTCGACGGCCCGCACTCGGTGGTCGTGGATGAAGCGGAGAACCGCCTGCATGTACAGCGGGCGTTGTTGCTCGAGATACTCGCTGAACGCTGAGGCACTATTGTCGCACAGCGCACAGCGCACAGGAAGCGCACAGCGCACAGCGCACAGCGCACAGCGCATAGCCTCTTGTCACCCAAGGAGCTCACCCTGTCACTGGATCCAACTCAGGGCATTGCCGGCCTCAAGGGCGCGCTGCGCTACGTACGCGCCTATCGCGACCAGGTGTTCGTGGTCAAGCTGGGCGGCGACGTGCTGCGGGATGCCGACCTGCTCGACCAGGTCGCCACTCAGCTGGCCTTGCTCCACTCGCTGAGCATCCGTCTCGTCGTCGTCCATGGCGGCGGGCCCCAGGCGTCGGCGCTGATGCGCCGCCTGGGCCAGGAGCCCGTCATGGTCGGCGGCCGCCGGGTCACCGACGATGCGGCGCTGGAAGTCGTCAAGATGGTGTACGCCGGGTTGCTGAACACCGATCTCGTTTCCGCGCTGCGCGGGCATCGGGTGCAGCCGGTCGGCTTGAGCGGAGTGGATGCCGACCTGCTCACCGCCCATCGGCGGCCCCCGGTGGATGTGGTGGACGATGAGGGACGCAGCCGCCTGGTGGACTTCGGCCATGTTGGCGACCTGGACCGGGTGGATGTCCGTGTCCTGGTCACGCTCATGGATGCGCGGTTCGTGCCGGTGGTGGCGAGCCTCGCGGGAGACGACGACGGCAATGTGTTCAACGTCAACGCCGACACCGTGGCCGAAGCACTCGCCACGGCGCTGCGGGCCCAGAAACTGATCTTCCTGACCGGCGTGCCTGGTGTGCTTCGGGATCGCAACGATCCTTCCACGCTCGTGACATTCGCCGATCCGGACGACCTGATCGGCCTGATGCAGAGTGGCGCTCTGGCCGGAGGCATGCGGCCCAAGGTGGAGGCCTGTATCCGCGCCGCCACTGGCGGCGTCGAGCGGACCCACATCGTGGATGGCCGTCAGCCCGACGCGTTGCTGACCGAGGTCTTCACTGGTGCTGGTTGCGGGACCATGATCGTCGGCAGGAAGGAGAAGGCGACCTACCTTGGCGTTGACCTGGCCGCCCGAGATTGAGCTGCTCCGCAGCCTGGTCGCGACTCCTTCGGTCAGCGGGACCGAGGCGGCGGCAGGCGAGGTCGTGGCGGTGCAGGCCCGCGAGTGGGGACTCGACGCGGTGCGCGATGCGCATGGGGTGCGCGTGGAAGTTCGCGGCGGGCTCCCGGGGCCGACCCTGGCCCTGGTGTCGCACCTCGACACCGTGCCTCCGGGCGAGGGGTGGACTCGCGATCCCTACCGGGCCACCATCGAGGCCGGGCGGCTGTACGGTCGTGGCGCGGGCGATGCGAAAGGGCCGGTTTCAGCGATGCTCGCTGCCGCCTGGGACGTGGCGCGCGAGCAGCGCCTGGCCCGCGGGCGCTTGCTGGTCCTGCTGGGCTATGGCGAGGAGACACGGCACACGACCATGCCCGCCGCGGTAGCCGGCGCAGGCCCCATTGACGCGGCCATCATCGGCGAGCCAACCAATCTGGACTTTGCGGTGGCCCAGCGCGGCCTCATGATGGTGGACCTTGTGGCTGCGGGCGATCAGCGGCATGCGGGGTACGCCGCGGCTGATGGCGAGTTCACCAACGCGGCGCTGGTGCTGGCGGCCGACCTGCTCCGGCTGGGCCAGCTCTTCCATGAACGGGCGCACCCGATGCTCGGTTTTCCTACCATCACTCCAACCATGCTCGAAGCCGGGGTAAGCCGGAACGTGACTCCGCCATCCGCTCGAGCCGTGCTCGACATCAGGAGTACGCCGACATGGCCTCACGCTGAAATCGCCGAGCGTCTTCGGCGCGAGCTTCGGTCGGAGGTGGCCGTCACCTCGGACCGGCTGGTTCCCTGCGAGACGCCGGAGAGTTCGCGACTGCTTGGCGTGATGCGACAGGCCCGCGCGGCCTCCCGCTCGTACGGCAGCCCGACCTGCTCGGACTGGGTATTCCTGCGCGATCACGACACCGTGAAGTGCGGGCCCGGCACCAGCCGTCGCTCGCATACGCCCGACGAATTCATTGACCTGCATGAGGTGAGTGCCGCGCGAGACCTCTACGCACGGGTCGCGGAGAGTTACCTCCAGTGAGACGCCCGGAAATGCTCTGGTCTCCCGGGGCCGAACCCAATGTGCAGATGCTGGCGTACACAGTGGGCGATGATCCGGTGTGGGATGCGGCGCTGCTCCGCTGGGACGTGCTGGGCAGTCTGGGGCACGTGGCTGGGCTCAAGGCATCGTCGCTGCTGAGCGAACGGGAGTATCGCAGTCTTCGCGCCGGACTCCGCGCGGCGCTCAAGGCGGTGGATGCCGGCCGCCTGACCATTGGCCGGAACCATGAGGACGCCCACTCTGCCGTCGAGGCGTGGCTGACTGGCCGCAGCAGGGTGGCGGGCGAGCGGTTGCATACCGGACGTTCGCGCAACGACCAGATCGCCGTGGACCTGCGGCTGTTCCTGAAGCACACCCTGCTCGAGATTCATGCCTCGGCGAGCTCCTTGGCCATGGCGCTGGTGCGGTTCGGCGTTGGCCATCGCGCCGTCCTGTGGCCGGGCTACACCCATCAGCGCCGGGCAATGCCGTCCTCGGCGGCGCTCTGGGCCGGCGCACTCGCCGAAGGTCTGCTCGACACCCTGGAAGACCTGCCGACCCTCTGGCGGCGGGTGGACCGCTCGCCGCTGGGCAGCGCCGCTGGTTACGGCGTGCCGCTTCCGCTCAAGCGCGAGGCGGCAGCGCGGGCCCTCGGCTTCGCCGGGCTGGACCGGAACGTGGCCAGTGTGCAGAACAGCCGGGGCAAGCTCGAGGCCTCGGTGCTGGCCTGGTGTGGCCAGCTGGGTCACGACCTGTCCAAGCTGGCGAGCGACGTCATGCTCTTCACAGCGGAGGAATTTGGCTACCTCATCCTGCCGCCGGCCCTGGCCACCGGTTCCAGCATCATGCCCCATAAGCGGAACCCGGATCTCTTCGAATTGACCCGCGGGCGGGCGGCCGCGTTGGACGGCGATCTGGTCACCATGCTGCTGCTCAAGGGCAAGCTCGGCACGGGCTATCACCGCGACTTTCAGTTGCTCAAGGAGCCGCTCTTCCGGGGATTGCACCGCACCCAGGAGATGCTGGCCATGATGACCACCGCCGTGCCGATGCTGAAGGTGGACCCGGAGCGCTGTCGCGCTGCGCTGGCTGGCGGTGCACTCGCCACGGACGAAGTGATGCGGCGGGTCGAAGCGGGCGTTCCCTTCCGCCGGGCCTACCGCGAGGTGGCCGCTGCCATCCGTCGGGGCGAAGCATTCGAGGCGCCGAGCCCGCGGCAGATCGTCGCGCGCCGGCGCTCAACCGGCGGCCTCGGCAATGTGGGGCTGGCCGAGGCGGCGGCCCGGATCCGCGCGGCGGAACGCTGGCAGCGTGCCGAGCGAAGGCGATTCATGACGGCGATGCGCCGTCTGGCTGGGAGCTGAGACGGTGAGCAGCGATCGCCGCAAACGCCAGCTCAAGATCCTCGAGATGATCGAGACCCGGGCATTGCGTACCCAGGAGGAGGTGGCGGACGCACTCGCATCGGAAGGCTGGGACGTGACCCAGTCCAGCGTGAGCCGGGATATCGCAGCGCTTGGATTGGTCAAGGTGGGCGGGGCATACCGGCGTCCCGCTGCGATCGCTGTCAATGCGGACGATCCCGACGAGCGGCGTCTGGCCGAGGGTGTGCTGACGGCCGAACCGGCGGGTGACGGACTGGTGGTGCTGCACACGCCTCCGGGCGAGGCGAGTCGCGTGGGGGCGGCACTCGACCGGCTGGCCTGGAATGAGATCGTGGGAACCATTGCCGGTGACGATACCATTTTTCTCGCCACCAACGGCCGGGCCGCGCAGCGGCGACTGCTGCGGCTGGTGGGGCGATTTGTGAGCACCGGGCGAGCTTGACGGCTCGGTGGCTCGGCGGAAAGATGGCGCGTTGCGAGCTCGGTACCTCCAGCCGTCCAGCCGTTACTCCTTCCGCCACCCTGGTCCCCGCAGGAACCGCCCCGGCGTCGCGCCGGTATGCTCACCGTCCTTGAGCACCTGCATGCCGTTCACGAACACGTCCCGGACGCCGGTCGAGTACTGGTGTGGCTTCTCGAAGGTCGCATGGTCAATGATGGTTGCCGGATCGAAGATGACCACGTCCGCGAAGTACCCGGGAGCGAGCCGGCCCCGTCGGACAAGCTTGAGATTGGCAGCCGGGAGCGACGTAAGCTTCCGAATCGCCTCGGTCAGCGGCAAAGCGTGCTGCTCCCGCACGTAGCGGCCGAGCAGCCGGGCCACGTTGCCATAGGCGCGCGGATGGGTACCGGTTCGAAGGAAGACTCCCTCGGTGGCATAGCTTCCCGCGTCCGACCCGAAGCTCACCCACGGGATCGCCACCTTCTTCCTGACATTCTCTTCTGACATGGTGAAGAAGACACAGCCGACGCGGCTGTCGTCCTGGATGACCAGGTCCATGGCAGTGGCCTCTGGTGAGGTGCCGCGCAGCCGTGCTACTTCGCCCAGGGTCTTGCCAATCAGGTAGCGCAACGAATCCTGGCGGAAGCTCACGAGGAGGATGCCGTCCGGGCCGCCCGCGTTGGCAAACGAATTGTCGTAACCGTCCGCGCCACCTCGCATTTCCCGCACGAGGCGCGCACGAATGGCGGGATCGCGAAGCCGGGCGACCCACGCATCGTGACCGCCCTCCTGCACCCAGGTTGGCATGGTGGCGTCGAGACCCGTGGAGCTGGCAGGGTACGTATACATGTCGGCCGTGATGGCGAGGCCGGCCCGGCGCGCTGAGTCCACCTTGGCGACAATGGAATCGAGTTTGCCCCAGTTGGCCCGGCCCGAAGCCTTGAGGTGATAGATTTCGGCGGGCACGCCTGCTGCGTCGGCGATGTGAATCAGTTCGTCCAGGGCGTCGAGCACGTGCGAGCCCTCGTCGCGCATGTGCGAGATGTACATCCCGTGATACTCACCGGCCGCCCGCGCCAATCCGACCAGCTCCTCGGTCGTGGCGTAGTTGTCCGGGGCGTAGATCAGCGAGGAACCGACGCCAAGCGCCCCCTCGCGCATCGCCTGGCGCACCAGCTCCTTCATGCGGTCCAGCTCTGCCGGCGTGGCGGGCCGGTTGGCGTAGCCGACCTCGTGGATCCTGACGGTGCCCGCACCGACGAACGAGGCCACGTTGGTCGAGATGCCGCGCCGCTCGAGATATTCCAGGTACTCGCCGAGGGTGGTCCAGGGTATTGCATACTTGATGTCCTGCTGGCGGGCGATGGCCTCGGCGCGCATCGAATCGGTCAGCGGGCCCATCGAGCTGCCTTCGCCCATGACCTCGAGCGTTACGCCCTGGCGGATCCCGCCCTGCGAGCGCCCGTCCTGGATCAGGGAAACATTTGCCCAGCTCAGCATGTTGATGAAGCCGGGCGCCACGGCCATGCCCCTGGCATCGACTTCGGTGGCCGCGCTGCCGGGTGGCACCGGCCCCACAGCGGCAATGCTGTCGCCGATCAGGGCCACGTCGGTCATGACGGGTGGCGATCCGCTGCCGTCGTACACGGTGCCGCCCCGGATAACGACGTCGTAGCGATGCGCCGCCGCGCTGGTGCCACAACCTGCGATTCCCAGAAGCAGCCCCCCGGACGCCGCCAGGGCGACGGTGCGCACCAATTCACTCCACAACGAGGCAGAATCGGTCATGGCCATCAGAGACGGACTCCTTGGAGAATTCGATCACGAGATGAGGAATACCCGGAGGACGCTCGAGCGGGTGCCCTTCGAGAAGGCGGACTGGCGGCCGCACGGCAAGTCCCCTACGCTGGGTGGCCTCGCCGTGCATCTGGCGATGCTCCCGCGCCTGGCCGTGCCGGTGCTGACCGCGACGGAACTGGATATCACCACTGCCGGCAGCAAGGACGCGGCACCGGACAGCACGACGGCCCTGTTGCAGCGCTTCGACGCCTGCACAGCGGCCGCCCGGACGGCGCTGCTCGGACTGGATGACGACGATATCCGCACGCCCTGGACCTTGCGGGTCGGTGAGCGCGAACTCTGGACGATGCCCCGGCTCGCGGCCTACCGTGCGTTTGTGATGAATCATCTGGTGCATCACCGGGCACAGATTGGCGTGTACCTCCGGCTCAACGACGTGGCGGTCCCGGCCATCTATGGCCCGTCGGCCGATGAGGCGGTCTGAGCTTCGCTGACCCGGCGCGCAAAGTCATTCCAGAAATCTTCCGTAAATGAACGCACCACGCCCTCCAGCAGGCGGGCGCCCAGCCCGGCCAGGGCGCCTTGCACTTCTCCCTCGGCGTTCCAGTGGAGCCGTTGGCGATCGGCAGCGAGCGTCTCGATGCGGACGCGCGATCGCACCTCGACCTCCGTGCCCGGCGCCGTGCCCGTGGCGGTAAGGCTGGCGTGTTCCTGGGGCACGAGGTCGTGCATGCGCACATGCATCACGATATGAAGCTTGAAGACGGAAACGCCCAGGCCCAGATGCAGGTCGTAGCGTTCCGGCGAGAGCACCTCGACGTCATCCACACCTGGCGCCGAGGCGGCGACAAACCGCGGATCGAGCAAGGCGCGCCAGACCCGGTCGCGGGTGGCGGTGACGTCTGGCGAGCCCGCGAAGTGCAGTTTCATGAAGGGGCTGTCCGGGTCATGGTCGCGAGTTTCCGCCTCATGGCGATAAGTTAGGGTGCATGCGCGTAGCCATCTTCTCCGAAGTCTACTGGCCGATGGTCAGTGGCGTGGGGGTGACCCTCCGGCGCCTGGCCGACAGCCTGCTGGCGCGGGGCCACGCCGTGCGGGTCTATTCCGCATCCTACGCGCTGCCGCATTCCGGCGATCGGCCGGAAGTCTGCCGCTCCCCCAGCCGGCCCTTCTTTCTGTACCCCGACGTGCAATGGGCCTTCCCTCGTCATCGGACGCTGGTAGCCGATGTCGCGCGGTTTCAGCCGGACGTTGTTCACCTGGCCACCGAATTTGCCATGGGATACGCCGGCGCCAGGGTGGCGCGCCAGCTGGCCCTTCCGGTGGTGGCCTCCGCCCATACCGATTACGAACAGTACGCCTCCCGTTATCGGGTGGACTGGGCGGTCCGCGCTGGTTGGCGCTATCTCCGCTGGTTTTACGGCCAGGCCGAAACCGTGCTTTGTCCGACGCGAATCTATGAGGAGCACCTGCATGCTCGAGGCGTGACCAACACCGGGATCTGGTCGCGCGGGGTGGACGCCCGCGTCTTTCATCCCGACTTCCGCTCCAACGCGTTTCGCGGGGCGCTGGGCGCCCGCGAAGGCGACCTGGTGGTAACCTACATCGGGCGGATGGCGCGGGAAAAGAATCTGGAGCTGCTGCTCGAGGCGTGGACGCTGCTTCGGGCGAGGCATCCGTCGGCCCGGCTGGTGCTGGTGGGGGAGGGTCCCCTGGAGGAGCAGATCGCGCAACGCGCCCTCCCAGGTGTGCACCTCACCGGCCTCCTCACCGGCCGTGACCTCGCCGAAGCCTACGCCTCGGCCGACCTGTTCGCATTTCCCAGCGTCACCGAGACATTCGGCAATGTCCTGCTCGAGGCAATGGCGTCAGGACTCCCGTCGGTGGTGGCAGCGGCCGGTGGCGTGCTGGAGTTCGCGCGCCACGGCCGGAATGCCTGGCTGGTCGAGCCGAGCTCGGCCGACGCCCTCGCTCACGGCATGGACCGCCTGCTGACCGACCATGAACTTCGCCACGGACTCGGCCGGGGCGCGCTCGCAACGGCGGCGGCGCGGGGATGGGAAGGGGTGGATGACCAGCTTCTGCAGGACTACCAGGAGGTGGCGGAGCGCTTTGCCGCTCGGCAGGCGGCATAGCGGGCCCGCTCACTCGACGATCCCTCCGATCGATCCACTGCACGAAAAGCATACCCGCTGTCACCAGGTAGATGAGCCCGGCCGGTATCCACATGATCAGGCCCGCCACCTGCTGGTCCTGCATTGGTGTCAGGCCCCAGGCGGCAGTCGCCGCTGCATGCACGGCATACCACGGTGATCGCGAAAGCGTCAGCAGCGCACCGAGCAGCCCGCACTGGAGCCCGGCGGTAAAGACGTACAGGATCCCAAGCCCCCGGTCCATGCGGCGTCCGGGATGGCGAAAGAGCAGCCACCAGAAGGCGAAGCCGGTGCAGAGGAAGGATGCGTGCTCGAGCGCATGAATGGTCTCATGGCGAACTGCCGCATCGTAGGCGCGCGGCAGGTGCCAGCTCCAGAGCACGATGGCGCTGGCGACCCAGACGCTGGCCGGCCGCAGGGCCTGCCGGACCAGCGCGCGGAGCCCGTCGGTGGCTCGCCACCACCTGCCCAGCCAATGCCGCCATCGTCTCGGTAGTGCCCAGAGCGAGATATGAACTGGCGCTGCCATGACCAGGAGCGGCGGCGCCACCAGCAACAGCAGCAGGTGCTGCACCATGTGCGCGGAGAAGAGCACGTGACCCAGTTCGTCGAGGGGGGAGAGCAGCGCCAGAACCAGTACCATCAGTGCCGCCGCCGCACTGACGACGCGCCACATTGCCACCCCCCTGCCGCGGCCGGCCCGGTGCCAGAGACGCGTGATACCGGTGCTGTAGACGGCCGCGCCGCATGCGAGCCCGGCCATCACACCAGGATGGAAGTCCCAGCCGATCGTCAACACAGCGGCGCCAGCACAAGGGCAATCGCAAAGAAGACAAGCCCGCCAAGGAACAGCAGGTTCAGGAATATTCCAGCTCGTGCCATGAAGCGGATGCGCCGGGCGTGCGGGCCATCAGCCTGACGGAAGGCACGGACAGACGCCCGGAAGGACCACGCGCTCGCCGCGGTCGCCGCGATCGTAATTCCGGCTAGCAGCCACCATCCCGGGCCGAACCGCGACATGCCTGCCGGTGATCGCAGGCACCGGGCGGCTCCGATGGAGACGACAAGCAACAGGTCGCCACTCCAGGCCGCCGCAGCACCGAATGCCGCCAGCCAGAGCGTGCGCGCGCTGGTACTCACAGGCCGAATCGCGGGCTCAGGTACAGTGACGTGAAGACCGCGATCCACACGGCATCAACGAAATGCCAGTACAGCGCCGCATTGTGGAGGTAGTGTCGATGCGTCCGATCCAGCTGGCCTCGCAAGGCCATGGCGAGCACAAAGCCCAATACGAAGAGACCCACCAGTACGTGCGTCCCATGCAGCCCGGTGACGATGAAGAACACCGATCCGTATGCGTGGCTCGCAGGGGTAAAGGTCTGCTTGCTGTATTCGACACCCTGCAAGGCCAGGAAGGAGGCACCAAGGATGATCGTCGCGGTCAGGCCCAGCCATGACCGCTGCAGCTGCCCGCGATCCAGGTTCCGCTCCGCCCACCAGAGCGCAACGCTGCTGGCAAGCAGGAGCCCCGTGTTGGGGAGTGCAATGGTGAGTTCCGGCGGCCCGCCTGGGGGCCACGGTGTGGCGGACCGTGCCGCCAGGTAGAAGTAGCTGAAGAGCAGGTAGGCAAAGAGCGATGCTTCCGTCACGATCAGGAGCAGCATGCCCCACTGGCCCGGCGGGTGCGGCTCGGCGGCCTTTCCGACCGGCATGGAGGCGAGCGTGGAAGCCGTCATGGCGCGCGCTCCGGCGACATCCGCTCACCACGATCCTCGAGATGCACGGCATGTGCTCCGGGCCAGAGCCACGCGCCGACACACACTGCGCTGGCCACCGCTCCAATCACCGCCAAGACCCATTGACTGAAGAGCAGTGCGTAGAACAGCACCAGGAGGGCGACGGCCAGGTAGAACGGCCAGAGGCTGTCGCCTGGCATCGGGAGGATGGCAGTCGGCTCGGCGTCCAGGGCCGAGGTGCTGACCGCCTGGTGGCCATCGTCGAGCGCCGGGCCCTGGTCCAGGACCGTGCCGCCGCCGCCCAGGTCTGCCTCCCAGAGCGGATGACGGCTCGCCACGCGCGGGATGCAGGCAAAGTTGTAGGGCGGCGGCGGCGATGGCGTCGACCATTCCAGTGTGCCCGCGCCCCAGGGATTGCCCTCCGCGGGCACGCCATGATGCCGGCTTCGCCAGACATTCACCAGGAAGAGCAGGACGCCGAGGGCGAAGGCAAAGGATCCCGCGGTCACCACCAGGTTCCACGGACCCCACCCCAGCCCGGCGGGATAGGTGTAGATCCGGCGGGGCATGCCCAGGAAGCCCAGGATGTGCATGGGGAAGAAGCCCACGTTGAACCCGAGCAACATGAGCCAGAAACTCCACCGGCCCAGCCGCTCCGACATCATGCGGCCGGTCATCTTGGGGAACCAGTAGTGCACCGCAGCAAAGACCGGGAAGAGATTGATGCCGACCAGCACGTAGTGCAGGTGGGCAACCACGAAATACGAATCGGTGGCCTGCCAGTCGAACGGCACCGCCGCCGTCATGGAGCCGCTCACTCCCCCGATGACAAAGAGGATGATGAACCCCGCCAGGAAGAGGAACGGCGTCCGGAAGACGGGCCGGCCCTGCCAGATGGTCGCGATCCACGCGAATACCGACACCGCGCTGGGCACCGCGATCACCATGCTGGCGCCGCTGAAGAAGGAAAGTGAGACGGTCGAGAGTCCGGTGGCGAACATGTGGTGCACCCACACGCCAAAGCCAAGAATGCCGACGGCCACCGTGGCGAGGGCGACGTAGGCGTAACCGACAAGCGGCCGGCGACAGAACACCGGGATCATGTCCGATGCCATGCTCATGGCTGGCAGGACGATGATGTAGACCCAGGGATGCCCGAAGATCCAGAAGAGGTGCTGCCAGAGCAGCGGCTGTCCGCCATGCGCCGCGTCGTAGAAGTGGGTCCCGAAGTGGCGATCGAGGTACAGGAACAGACAGGCGGCCGTGAGTGAGGGGAGCGCGAACAGGATCGAGACCGATGCCGTCACCGTGCCCCAGAGCAGGATGGGCAGGCGGTCGAGCGACATGCCCGGCGCCCGCATCTTGAAGAACGTGACCACGAAATTGATGGCGCCCACTGTCGTGGACATGCCGAGGAAGATCATCCCCAGGGCAAAGAAATCGATGTTGGGTCCCGACAGGTAGCTGGAAGAGGCGAGCGGCACATAGTTGAACCAGCCGGCATTCGGCGCCAGCCCCAGCGGGAAGCTGGTATAGAGAAAGATGCCGGCGGCCAGGAAGAGCCAGTAGCTCAGCGCATTCACCCTGGGGAAGGCCATGTCGCGCGCGCCGATCATCAGTGGCCAGAGGTAGTTGCTGAAGCCCGACAGGATCGGCAGCGCAAACAGGAAGAGCATGGTGACGCCGTGCATCGTGAACAACTGGTCATACGCCGCCGGCGAGACGAGCGATGCGTCCGCATGGGCAAGCTGGATGCGCATCACCAGCGCCTCGAGTCCGCCCAGCACGAGGAAGGCAAAGGCCGTCACCAGGTAGCGAATGCCGATGACCTTGTGATCCACGCAGGCGAGTGCCCCGAGGGCCCCGGGCGGCGTTTCCCACAGGCGATGAAGCCGTTCGCGCGCGTCGAGGCACGGCGCCGTCACCGCAGCCCCCTGAGGTATCGGTTTACATCCGTCGTCTCTTGATCGGTGAGTCCGGTGCGGGGCATGAGCACTCCCGGCTTGATGGAATCGGGAGCCGAGAGCCACCGGTCGAGTGCCGCTGCCGTGTTTGGAAGGACGCCAGCGGCAATGGTGGCCCGGCTGGCCAGGTGAGTCAGGTCCGGACCTGCGTCGCCGTCAGCCGCAGAGCCTCGGATCGTGTGGCACGCGGCGCAGCCTCGCTCGAAGAACAGGCTGTCCGGGGCCGTGCGCGCTGGCTCGCGCTGGCGGTGTTCCCAGCGGGCAAAGCCCGCCCCGTCATCCACGACCACCGCGAGCCGCATGTTGGCGTGCGCCAGCCCGCAGAACTCCGCACACTGTCCATAAAGGCGCCCTGCCGAGTCGGCCTCGATCCACATCGTGTTGGTCTGGCCAGGAATGAGGTCGGTCTTCCCGGCGAGCGCCGGCACCCAGAAGCTGTGGATCACGTCGCCAGACAGGAGCTGGAGGCGCACCCGCATGCCGGCGGGGATATGGAGCTCGTTGGCGGTGACGAAGTCCGTCGCGCCGGACGGCGCCAGGTATTCGAGTTTCCACCAGTAGCGATAGCCGGTGACGCGAACGGTCAACCCGGGATCGCGACCGCCACGGGCATAGTCGGTGAGCACGGTCAGGGTGTAGGCAAAGATGCCGAGGAGAATGACCACCGACACGCCAGCGCCGATCACGATCCACCGACGTCCCGCGGCCTCGCCGTCGTCCGAGATGCCGACCGCGGGCACGCGGCGGCGGAACAGCGCCATCAGCAGGAGGCCCGCGACCACCAGTACTACTACAGTGGCCGTGGCGGCGAGCACCCAGCTCAGCCGCCCGATGGCGAGCGAGGAAGCGCTGCCGTGCGACACGATCGTTGGCGCGCTCATGGCCCCTGGCCTGTCGGCTCACGCCGCCGTGTCACAAGAAAGGCTCGCAAGGTGTCGACCTGGCCTGCCGAGAGCACCTTGCCGAACGCCGGCATGTTGTGGCCGCCATTCTCGATCCATTGGGCGATCTGGGGCCCGGGCAGGCGATCACCCACATGGGTGAGGTCTGGGCCGCGGATTCCTCCCAGGCCAGCGATGCGATGGCAGTTCTCGCATCCCCGGCTGTGAAAGAGCACCGCACCGCGCTGCACGGCCACGTCGCTTGATGCGACAACGGAGTCCGGCAAGAGCGGGGCGTCGAAATGGGGTGACCACGGAGCCCTGACCCCGAGCCGCCAGAAGACGCCGACACCCGCGACGATGACCAGGACGGACACGAGCGCCCACGGCCGTCGCCGGACATGGCGTTCGCCCCGGTTGAAGAGAATGGGGAGCAGCAGCAGGACGAGGCCGCCCGTGAGCGGCAGGATCCAGATGAGGTACTCCTCGGACCCATGCGGCAGTACCGCGAGGATGGCGAAGTACCAGAGCAGGTACCAGTCCGGCCGTGGCTGGGCATCAACCAGCGAAGGATTGGGCGGCTTGCCGAGAGGCTTGGGGCCAATGACAATCGCAAGCCCGAGCACGATCAGCACCACCACGAGCGCAAAGACCACGTCGCGCCAGGCCGCGTCCGGCCAGTAGGGGACGCCGCGCTCGTTCAGGAGCTGCTGGTAGTCCGCCTGGTAGGTGGCAGGGTCCACCGGCCGGCCCGGCTCCGCGGGCTCCGAGATGCCATGCCGGATCACGAGATACAGGTGGAGCCCGATCAGCAGAATGATGAGCCCCGGTACGACGAAGACATGGTACGCAAAGAGGTGGCTCAGCGTCGCGGCGCCGATTCGCTCTCCCGCGAGGATGAAACGTGCAAGGGCGTGCCCGAAGAACGGCACCCGTCCCGCCTGTTCGGCGGCCACCACGGTGGACCAGACGCCGTCCTGGTCCCACCGAAGCACCTGACCACTGAATCCCATCACGATGGTCAGGCCGAGGAGCACGACGCCCGAAATCCAGTTGAGCTCACGCGGGAACTTGAACGATCCCGTCAGGAACACCCGGATCGCGTGCACGCCGATCAGCAGGATCATGGCGGACGCGCCAAAGTAGTGCAGGCCGCGGAGCACGCGCCCGAGCAGTGCCTGATGGGAGATGTACTGGAGGCTCTGGTAGGCATCCCCGGCTGCGGGGACATAGATGGTGGCCAGGGCGATGCCGGTCACAACCTGCAGCAGGAACGCCGCCAGCACGGCACTGCCGAAGACGTATTTCCAGCGTGCGCCGGGCGGTACCTTGTGCCGAAGCACCGGAAGGATGTTCTCCCGGAACCCGATCCTGCGATCGAGCCAGTCGAGCAGGCGACGCCACGCGCCGCTCATTCGATGATGGGAATCGGCCGAGTCCAGACCTCCACCTGGCCATTCCGGACTCGAACGGGATGATGTTTCAGCGGTTCAGGGGGAGGACCGGCGGCAACCTGGCCATCACGGTAGAAGACGCCACCGTGGCAGGGGCACATGAAGAGGTCGGCATCGGGCAGCCAGCGCACCGGGCAGCCGAGGTGCGTGCAATCCAGCGAGAAGGCGGTGAAGCTCCCGTCCTGTTCGCGGCGGAGCCAGGCGCCCATTTCGGATGCGACGCCGGACCAACGCTCGGGCGACGGGTCGCGGAAAGTCACTTCCACCGTGGCGCCGGCGGAAAAGCCGGCCTCCGGACCCACCGGGCGCCACACCCCGCGGCGTGCGCGCACGATCGGCCCCAGGAGCGTCGCCACTGGCGGCAGTGCCACCACTGCAGCGGCGAGCGCCCCCAGTGCCAGTGAGATCCGGGAAAGAAATGCACGCCGCTCGACCCCATCGTGGGTCTCGCGGCCTGGGGAATTCATGAGCATGAACCTTCCCGTGGCCGCAACACGCGGCCCGCGGAGCCGTCAGTGCTCTGCGCACCCGGGAAACCTGCGAGTCATCCCTGCTGCAACGCCTGCATTTTCAACTTGAGCGTGCCCCTACAGCGATGCAAGGCCGCGCCGAATCACCGCGCGGCTGGCGCCCGGGGTGTCCCGTCACGCGACGGCTCCCGGCAGTGCTCGAGATCGAATGCGGTGTTGGTCAGCGCAATATGGGAGAGTGCCTGCGGGAAGTTGCCGCAGAGGCGGCCCTCAGCCGTGTCATACTCCTCTGCCAGGAGGCCCACATCATTGGCCAGCCCGAGCACCCGCTCGAAGAGGGCAGTCGCGTCGTCGAGCCGCCCCATGAACGCAAGATCGCTCGCCATCCAGCAGCTGCAGGCAATGAAGGCGCCCTCGGCACCGGGAAGTCCGTCATCTGACGCCGAGGTGTCGTACCGCAGGATCAGCCCATCGCGCGACAGGTTGCGCTGGATGGCCTCGACGGTGCGCCGAACCCGTTCGTCGTCGTGCGGCAGGAAGCCGACCAGCGGCATGAGCAGGAGCGACGCGTCGAGCGCATCGGTGTCGTAGGCCTGAATGAAGGTGCCGCGTCGCCTGCTGTAGCCGCGCTGGCACACCTCGGCATGGATGGCGTCACGAAGCTGACGCCACCGGTCAAGCGGCGCGTTGGTGCCCAGTTGGGTCGCGATACGGATCGCGCGGTCGAACGCCACCCACGCCATGACCCGGGAGTGCGTGAAGTGCTGCCGCTCGCCGCGGATCTCCCAGATGCCCTCGTCGGGCTCCTGCCAGACCTGCTCCAAGTGGCCGACCAGCCCGCAGATCAGCGCAAAGTCCAGTTCGCGCGAAGCGCCCAGTCCGCCCAGCGCATGGAAAAAGGCATCGGTGACCTCGCCATAGATGTCGAGCTGCAGCTGGCCAGCCGCGGCATTGCCGATGCGCACCGGCTTCGAGCCCGCGTATCCGGACAGCCAGTCGACCGTCCACTCGGGCACGTTCCGCCCGCCCCGAATATCGTAGAGGACCTGGACCTGATCGGGGCTGCCGGCCACGGCGCGGAGGAGCCAGCGCATCCAGTCACGCGCCTCCGCATGGCGGCCGCCATTGACCAGCGCGAGCAGCGTGAAGGTCGCATCGCGCAGCCAGCAGTAGCGGTAGTCCCAGTTGCGCGGACCGCCGAGCTGCTCCGGCAGAGACGTCGTGGGCGCCGCAACGATGCCGCCGGTAGGGAGGAATGTCAGCGCCTTGAGGGTGATGAGCGAGCGCTCCACCGCGGGACGATAGCGCCCCTGGTAGCTGCAGTTCTCGACCCACCGGGTCCAGAAGTCACGCGTCTCGGCGAGCGCCGCATCCGGATCAATGGGGCGGGGCGTTTCCAGGTGAGAGGCGCCATAGGTCAGGACGAACGGTACGCACTCATCGGGGCCCACGGTGAATTCCGCATGGGTCCGCAGGTCCTCACTGGTGAGCGGAACCGGGGTTCGCAGGACCACCAGGTCCGGGCCACCCACCGCTGTCCACCCTGACTCCTCGTGACGAACCCAGGGCACCAGGCTTCCGTAACTGAACCGCACGACCAGCTCCATGCGCATTGGCACCCGGCCGCGGATCCCGCGCACCAGGCGCACTACATCGGAGTTCTCGCCGCGGAGCGGCATGAAGTCCAGCAGCTGGACCGTGCCGTCGGGCGTCTCGAAGGTCGTTTCGAGTATGAGCGAGTGAGCTTCGTACCGGCGGTGGGTGGCGGTGATTTCGCCGGCGGGGCCCAGGCGCCAGAACCCGTTGTCGTCATCGCCGAGCAGGCGGCCAAAACAGGAGGTGGAACTGAAGTCGGGCCAGCAGAGCCAGTCGATGCTGCCGTCGCGCCGGACCAGCGCGGCGGTCTGGCAGTCACCGATCAGGGCATAATCTTCAAGTGGTGCGCTCACGTCGCCTCGCGTCATGCGTGAATGGTCGTGCCATCACGAGGGAAGTCCCAGATCGAAACGGATGGCGGCGCCCGGCAGGCGGCGGCATGTGGCGGAGGACACGGTCACACCATGCGACATGCCTTATGTTGCAAAAGTATGCCGTTGCGGCGGTCCATGCATGCAGCCTGCAGTCACTGTATTTCCGCCCGAACGGCCATCTGACGACTGATTTCCGGTCAGGCCGCCTGGCATGACTGCAGCCGCGGCCGCCGGACGTGAAGGGATATTCCGCATGGCAACCCCACCCGGTCGCACTCGGTGGGCCATCGCCGAGGGCTACATCCCCGGCTGGAGCACCGGTCCGGAGCCGCAGTTCACCAGCCACGAGACCGCCTGCATCCTCAACGCCGGGCCGACGCCGGCCCACGTCACGATCACGGTGTACTTCAGCGATCGCGACCCTGCAGGCCCCTATCGCCTGACCGTGCCGGCGGCGCGCACCCGGCACATTCGCTTCAACGATCTTACCGATCCCGAGCCGATTCCGCGGGACACCGACTACGCCAGCGTCCTCGAGTCGGACGTCCCGGTGGTGGTCCAGCACACCCGCCTTGATTCGCGACAGGCCGAGAACGCACTGCTCTCGACGGTTGCCTATGCCGACAGCCCGTCCTGACTCGCCAGTCAGGCCGGGCCTTGAACTCCTGCCGTGTGCCGCCGGGGTGGTACGCCGCGGGGAAAGGTCACAGCAATGACATCCACGATCGCCAGACTGCTCCACAGCGACACGACCAGCGATTTCCTCATCAAGCGGCTCCATGAATGGGGCGTGCGCCGGATCTATGGCTACCCCGGCGACGGAATCAACGGGGTCATGGAAGCGCTCAATCGTCACCAGGACGAGATCCGGTTCATCCAGGCCCGCCATGAGGAGCTGGCCGCATTCATGGCCTGCGCGCACGCCAAGTTCACCGGCGAGGTGGGCGTGTGCGTCGCCACCTCGGGTCCGGGAGCCATACACCTGCTGAATGGCCTGTACGACGCGAAGATGGACCACCAGCCGGTGGTGGCGATCGTGGGGCAGCAGGCCACCATCGGGCTGGGTGCCGACTTTCAGCAGGAAGTGGACCTGATCAGTCTCTTCAAGGACGTGGCGCACGAGTACGTCCACATGGCCTCGGACCCGGCGCAGATCCGCCACCTGGTGGACCGCGCCATGCGAATCGCGAAGGCGGAACGCACCGTCACCTGCATCATCCTGCCCAACGACGTGCAGGAGATGGAGGCGGTGACGAGCCCGCCGCGTACGCACGGGGCGACCTTCTCGGGCGTGGGCTACACCCGGCCCCGCGTGGTGCCCTATGAGGATGATCTGCGGCGCGCAGCAGAGGTGCTCAACAGTGGTGAGAAGGTGGCCATGCTGGTGGGCGCTGGCGCCTTCGGTGCCGAGGCCGAGGTGATCGAGGCGGCCGAGCGCCTGGGAGCCGGCGTGGCCAAGGCGCTGCTCGGCAAGGCGGTGCTCCCGGATGACCTGCCCTTTGTCACCGGTGCCATTGGCCTGCTCGGCACGAAGCCGAGCTGGGACCTCATGATGGACTGCGACACCCTGTTCATGATCGGCACCGCCTTTCCCTATTCGGAGTTCCTGCCCCCGGAAGGGCAGGCGCGGGCGGTGCAGATCGACATCTCCCCCCGCATGCTCGGGCTGCGCTACCCCACCGAGGTGAATCTCTGCGGCGACAGCCGCGAGACCCTCCGCGCCCTGCTCCCGATGCTCAGGCGGAAGGAAGACCGCACGTGGCGCGAGGGCATCGAAGCGGGCCTCAAGGATTGGTGGGAGGTGCTCGAGGCGCGTGCCATGAACAGCGCCGACCCGATCAATCCACAGCGGGTCTTCTGGGAGCTGTCCCCTCGGCTGCCGGACCGGTGCATTCTGACCTCGGATTCGGGCTCGTCCGCCAACTGGTTCGCGCGTGACATCAAGATTCGCGAGGGGATGATGGCCTCGCTCTCCGGCAACCTCGCGACCATGTGCCCGGGCGTGCCCTATGCCCTCGCCGCAAAATTTGCGTATCCCGACCGGGTCGTGGTGGCGCTGGTGGGCGATGGCGCCATGCAGATGCTGGGCAACAACGGCCTCGTCACCATGGCCGAGCACTGGAAGGAATGGGAGGACCCCCGGCTCATCGTGCTGGTGCTCAACAACCAGGACCTGAACCAGGTCACCTGGGAGCAGCGCGTACTGTCGGGCGACCCGAAGTTCGAGGGCTCCCAGCACCTGCCCGATTTCCCCTTCGCCGCGTACGCCGACCTGCTGGGCCTGAGCAGCGTGCGTATGAACACGCCTGACGACATCGGACCGGGCTGGGACGCTGCCCTGCGGGCCGACCGGCCAGTGGTGGTCGAGGCCCGGACCGATCCGGAAGTGCCACCGCTCCCCCCGCACATCACCCTGAAGCAGGCGCGCGGCTTCAGTGAGGCCGTGGCCAAGGGCGATCCCGACTCCGGCCACATGATCAAGCAGGCGATGAAGGATGCGGTGGAGCAGTTCCTCCCGCACAAGCGGGGGCAGAAGGTGTGAGTCCCGCTCCCTCGGCAGGTGACCCGCTCGTCCAGCGCGTCACCGTGAGCTGCTTCACCGTGCCAACGGACGCACCGGAATCCGATGGTACCCTGACGTGGGAGTCCACCACGATCGTTGTCGTCGAAGTGACCGGGGGTGACACCGCCGGGCTCGGCTACACCTACGCGCACCCCGCGGCAGGACTCCTGATCCAGTCGACGCTGGCAGAGGTCGTGACGGGCCGGAGCGCGCTGGCGGTCCCCGCCGCCTGGCAAGCCATGGTGCACGAGGTGCGCAACCTCGGTCGACCGGGGCTCTGCTCCATGGCCATCGCGGCGGTGGACAGCGCCCTCTGGGATCTCAAGGCCCGGTTGCTCGGCCTCCCGCTGGTCACGCTGCTGGGACAGATGCGCCAGGCCGTTCCCCTCTATGGCAGCGGGGGATTTACCTCCTACGATGAACAACGACTCCGCGACCAGCTCGGCAGCTGGGCGTCTGACGGATTCTCGATGGTCAAGATGAAGGTCGGGCGCGACCCGGCGGCCGATCCGGCGCGGGTGCGATCTGCGCGTGAAGCCATCGGGCCGTCGACAGCGCTGTTCGTTGACGCCAACGGTGCCTACCGGCGAAAGCAGGCTCTCGAGCTGGCGATGCACTTTGCCGAGAGCTGGGGTGAGCTGGTTCGAGGAGCCGGTGTCCTCCGATGACCTGGCCGGCCTCCACCTGCTGCGCGATGCCGGACCTTCCGGCATGGCCATCGCGGCAGGCGAATACGGGTGGGGATTGCCGTATTTCCGGCAGATGCTCGACGCCGGTGCCGTCGACATCCTGCAGGCCGATGCGACGCGCTGCGCGGGCATCACCGGGTTCATGCGGGTGGGTGCGCTCTGTGAGGCCTGCGGCATCCCGCTCTCGGCCCATACCGCACCGGCGCTGCATCTGCACCCGTGCTGCGCCCTGCCATCCATCATTCACCAGGAATTCTTTCATGATCACGTGCGCCTGGAGCGGATGCTGTTCGACGGCATCACCGAGCCTCGCGCCGGAACTCTCGCCCCCGACCTGTCCCGCCCCGGCATGGGGCTCGAGCTGCGACGCGCCGACGCCCGGCGCTTCGCGGCGTGACAGCGGGGAGGAAGGCTGTTCGCATGGCCACTGCCAGCCGTCCTGATCTCTCTGCCCGGTCCCGTGCCACGCCCACCGCCGGGAATCTCAGGTCGCACGACGTGGATGCACGCCACCTCGCTTCGGCACTCCGGGAGGTCGTGAAGGGCGAGGTGCGCTTTGATGACGGGAGTCGGGCGCTCTATGCGACGGATGGGTCGAATTACCGACAGGTGCCGATCGGCGTCGTGCTTCCCCGCGACAAGGAGGACGTGGTTGCCACGGTCGGTCTCTGCCGGCGCTACGGTGCGCCGGTCCTCTCCCGAGGAGGCGGGACCAGCCTGGCAGGCCAGTGCTGCAACGTCGCGGTCGTGATGGACATGTCGAAGTACCTGAGCGGCGTGCTGGAAATTGACGCCGACCGTCGCCTTGCCCGGGTGCTGCCGGGCACGGTCCTCGACGACCTGCGCAAGGCCACGGCGCCATACGGCCTCACGTTCGGCCCCGACCCCGCCACGCACACCCACTGCACCCTGGGCGGGATGATCGGCAACGACTCCTGCGGCATCCACTCCGTCATGGCCGCGCGTGATGGCGACGGGGCGCGCGTCGCTGACAACATCGCTGAACTGGAGATTCTGACCTGGGACGGCGCGCGGTTCCGGGTGGGCCGGACGAGCGATGACGAGCTGCGACCGCATCGTGGGAGGAGGGAGGACGTCGTGGTGCCATCTACGCGGGCCTTCGCGACCTCCGGGACCGCTACGCCGATCGCATCCGGGCTCGGTTTCCCGACATTCCGCGTCGAGTCTCGGGCTACAATCTCCCGCAGTTGTTGCCGGAGCATGGATTCGACGTGGCCCGGGCCCTGGTTGGTTCGGAGGGCACCTGCGTCACGGTGCTGGAGGCGACGGTCAACCTGATTCCCGCGCCAGCGGCCCGCTCACTCCTGGTGCTGGGCTACCCTGACGTCTTCGCGGCGGCGGACCACGTCCCCGCCATCATGGAGCACGGCCCGGTGGGTCTCGAAGGGCTGGACGACCGGCTCATCAGCTACATGCAGAAGAAGGGCCTGCACCCGAAGGACGTGAAGCTGCTTCCCGATGGCAGCGGCTGGCTGCTGGTCGAGTTTGACGGGGCGAGCAAGGCCGAGTCCGATGACAAGGCTCGTCAGGTAATGGCGGCGCTCAAGGAAAAGGGCGACGCGCCGAGCATGAAGCTGTTCGACGACCCGGCGGAGGAGGCGCAGGTCTGGGAGGTGCGTGAGTCGGGGCTTGGTGCGACTGCCACACGTGCCCGGCGCTCCCCGCCAGCTGGCCGGGCTGGGAAGATTCCGCCGTGCCGCCCGAGCATGAGGGCGCCTACCTCCGAGACCTGCGGCAGCTGCTCGACAAGTACGACTACGACTGCGCACTCTACGGACACTTCGGCCAGGGATGCATCCACGTCCGCATCGACTTCGACCTGGAGACGCATGAGGGCATCACCCGCTATCGGGCGTTCATCGATGACGCCGCCGATCTCGTGGTGCGCTATGGCGGCTCACTCTCCGGCGAGCATGGCGACGGCCAGGCGCGGGCCGCGCTGCTGCCCCGCATGTTCGGTGAGGAGCTCGTCGAGGCGTTCCGGGAGTTCAAGCGCGTTATGGGACCCCGAGGGCAAGATGAATCCCGGGCAAGGTGGTCGATCGCTATGCCCCCACCGCCAACCTGCGCCTCGGTACCGATCACCATCCCCGTCACCCCTTTACCCACTTCGCGTTTCCCGACGACCACGGCAGCTTCGCCGAGGCAACCAAGCGCTGTGTCGGCGTGGGCAAGTGCCGGCGGCGACGAAGGCGGGCACAATGTGTCCGAGCTACATGGCCACACGCGAGGAGGCGCACTCCACTCGCGGCCGTGCCCGGCTCCTGTTCGAGTTTCTGCAGGGAGACGTCATCGGCCAGCGCGGGTGGCGTGACGAGAGTGTACGTGATGCGCTGGATCTGTGCCTGGCCTGCAAGGGCTGCAAGGCCGACTGCCCCGTCAACGTGGACATGGCCACCTACAAGGCCGAATACCTGTCCCACTACTACGAGGGACGCCTGCGGCCGCGCCAGGCGTATGCGTTCGGGCTCATCATGTACTGGTCGCGCCTGGCAGGGCGTATGCCGCAAGCCTGGTCAATGTGCTGGCCCATGCGCCGGGATTGGCCCGGGTCGCCAAGTTCATGCGGGCGTCGCGCCCGAGCGCACCATCCCACGCTATGCGCCTGAGACCTTCAGGCGCTGGTTTCACGATCGCGAGCCTCGCGCGGTCGACGGACCGAAAGTGCTGCTGTGGCCCGACACCTTCAACAACTATTTCGGCCCGGGACGGCTCGCGCGGCCACCGAGGTACTCGAGTCGGCCGGCTATCCGGGTGGAGCTGCCGAGCGCGCTGGCTCTGCTGTGGCCGGCCCGCTATACGACTTCGGGATGCTCGGACGTGGCGCGCAAGCTGCTCCAGGGCATCCTGGACGCCCTGCGCGACGATATCCGGGCCGGTACGCCGCTGATCGTCCTGGAGCCGAGCTGTGCGGCCGGCCTTCCGGGACGAACTCATCAACTCTTTCCCCACGACGAAGATGCTCACCGACTGAGCCGCCAGACCCTGCTGCTGAGCGAATTTCTCGAGCGGGAGAAGCCGGGGTTCGGGCACTGCCGCACGTCGGGCGCACGGCGCTGGTGCACGGGCATTGCCACCAGAAGTCCATGATGGGCATGAGCGACGAGCAGGCCGTCCTGCGAGCGCCTCGGCGTCGATATCAGCATGCCTGACCCGGCTGCTGCGGCATGGCCGGGCGCATTCGGGTTCAGTCGGGGTGAGCACTACGATGTGTCGATCAAGTGCGGCGAGCGGCGTGCTGCTGCCGGCGGTCCGGGAGGCGGACAAGCGACACGATGATCATCGCCGACGGATTCAGCTGCCGGGAACAGATCGAGCAGACCACGGGTCGACGCATGCGCTGCATCTCGCCGAGGTGCTCCAGATGGCGCTGCCGCATGCAGACGAACGGGGAAAGGAAGGTGCACATGCCTGAGGGCCAACACGCCAGCCGCGTCGTCGTCATTACCGGCGCATCCGCCGGCGTCGGGCGCGCGACGGTTCGCCGATTCGCTCGCGAAGGGGCGCGGATCGGGCTGATTGCGCGCGGCCGAGCCGGGCTCGAGGCGGCCGCGCGCGAGGTGGAAGCTGCCGGCGGCACCGCGCTGGTGCTGCCCCTGGACGTGGCCGATGCGGACGCGGTCGAGGCCGCGGCAGCCAGGGTCGAGGATGAGCTCGGGCCTATTGACCTGTGGATCAATGTGGCAATGACGTCGGTCTTCTCCCCGGTCAAGGAAATGAAGCCGGAGGAGTTCAAGCGTGTGACCGAGGTGACCTACCTTGGCTACGTCTACGGCACACTCGCGGCGCTCAAGCGGATGCTGCCGCGCGACCGCGGCGTCATCGTCCAGGTCGGCTCGGCCCTGGCCTACCGCGGCATACCGCTCCAGTCCGCATACTGCGCGTCGAAGCACGCCATCCAGGGCTTCATGGATTCGCTCCGGACCGAGTTGCTACACGACGGAAGCAACGTGAAGGTGACGATGGTGCAGATGCCAGCCCTCAATACTCCGCAATTCCGGTGGGTCCTGAGTCGACTGCCGCGAGAAGCGCAGCCGGTGCCGCCCATCTTCCAGCCCGAAGTGGCGGCCGACGCAGTCCATTTCGCGGCCGCTCATCCGAGGCGTGAACTGCTCGTGGGTTTTCCGACCGTGCGGGCGGTGGTGGGCAACAAGCTGGTACCCGGAGTGGCCGACGCCGTGCTGGCCCGCAATGGATATGCGAGCCAGCAGACGAAGCAGCGACGCACAGTGCGCCCGGACAACCTCTGGGAGCCGGTGGATGGCGAGGTTGACCATGGCGCACATGGGGTATTCAATGGGCGCGCCCGTCCCTGGAGTGCCCAGCTCTGGGCCAGCATGCACCGGGGCGGTATCACCCTGGTGCTCGCCGGCCTGAGCGTGGCGACAGCGGCAGCCGCGATAGCGCGCAGCCGGCGCGGATGAGCGTGCCGGCGCCAGCGGCCCACTATTCGGGGAGAGTGAAACTTTCCTTCAGCGTCCACACCTTCAGTGCAAAGAAGATGCGGATCATCGTCGCGTAGTCGCCTTCGCTGACAAGCACCACCAGCGCTTTCGCGTCGGTGCCCCTGGTGCGATTGACGTTTTCCTTGACGCGCATCCTGCCCTTGAGACCATCGAACCACGATGGCAGCAGGCTGCGCTGGTCACCCCGCACAATGACCCGACTGCGTCCACCCGTCGGATCGGCCAGGGCCACCTGGCAATAGCGCTTGCCCCGCGCCTCGCCGAGGGTGGCACGCATGAAGGTGATGGATCGGTCCGGAAGCTCGGCCCAGACCTTGATGTTCGGCGTGGTGCGAGGCCGGATCTCCAGGCGATCCTTGGCGCGCTTGGGAATCCGCGCCATGAACTCCCAGGTGCTGCGAGCGCTGAAGTTGCCATCAGTGACGAGAAAGGTCTGCTCGGTACCCTGCTGAGCGGTGCCGCCAAATGTCCAGCTGGCCGGTCGCCGGTCGCCGGCCTCCACCACAACCTTGTCGAGCTGGTACTTGCGTCGCCTCGGCATCGGTAGCTCCTTGGACGTCGGGAAGTCGGGAACGAACAGCCGGACAGCAGTTCGTCAAGGCATCATCCCGGGTGCTCATGGGTTCCGACGTGTGTCGGAACGACCACCGGGCAGGTCACTGGCCGTCCAACCGTCTAGCCGTCTAGCCGCCTGATAGACAAAATCACGTCTCCCTCCAGGATGCCGTCAACCACATCCATGCCCTCGACCACCTCGCCAAAGACGGTGTAATCGGGGTTGAGCCGGAGGTTGTCGCGCAGGTTCACGAACCACTGGGCGTCGCCGGTGTCGTGCGCACGTGTGCTCATGCCCACTGTGCCGCGCACATGGGGCACGCCCCCGAGTTCGTCCCGGAAATAGCGAGCGTATCCCGAATACTCGTTGTTGAGCGGGCCGCCGCCCTGGATCACGAAGTCAGGCTCCACCCGATGCCATGTCATGCCGTCGTAATAGCGCTGGTCGACGAGGTCCAGGATGCGTGCTGCCGTGATCGGCGCCGCATCCCCGCGGAGTCGCACCACGAAGCTGCCGCCGCCGCTGGCCGGACTCAAGGTGACACGCACGCGAATGTCCGCTCCCAGGGCGAGCGCCACCGCTTCCGGTGGCAAGGAGGCATCCGCAGCCGGCGGCCGGTCATCGCTCGCAGGCCGGCCGGCGGCCTTGAGCAGCGCCAGCCGAACATCGCGTGCCGACGCATTGGCGCGGTGAACCCATTGCTCGAATGTTGCGCTCGCCCGTCGCGGCACGCTTGAGTCGGGCGAGCCCACCAGCGCCAGGGCAGCTGCTCGCACCACTTGCGGTGCGTCGGTCGAGAGCGCCTTGAGGAAGATTGCGTCGGCGCGATGTCCACTGAGCCGGGCGAGTGCCTCGAGCGCGGCCTCGCGCACGTTGGGATCGGCGTCGGTCGCCAACGCGGTCAGGGTCGTGGTATCGCCAAGCACGGCTGCCGCTCGCGCGGCATAGAGCCGAAGATGCGCATTCGGATGCGCCACGAGGCGTTGCACCCAGCGGCCCGCGCGCTCGGGCTGGAGCCGCGTGAGCGCCACCAGCGCATGGGCGGCCGCCTGCCAGGATACGCCCCCGCGGATCCGATGCGAAACATCACCGGGCATGGAGTCGAGCCACTGTACGACCCTGCCCACCAGCGCCGTATCATCGGCACAGCTTGCACGCGCCAGGTCCGCGGCATGGAGCCGCACGGGCCAGGCGCTGTCGCTCAGGGCTGCGCGGAGGGCTGGGCAATCATCACGCGCCGCGCCGAGTGCCCGGAAGCGCAGCCGCCACGCAGGTTCCGGCCAGTGCGTCGGTGCCGGGAGCGCGGGCAACGAGTCACGAGCGCGGAAGGCGGTATCCCTGATCCGGCCTATCGCTCGAATTGCCAGCAGGCGCACCACCGGGCTGTCGTGCCGGACGCCCTGCGCCAGCGCTGGATCGGCGGAATCGCGTCGGTCCTCGGCGAGCAGCACCCGTCCAATCAGCGCCGAGTCGGCCCGGGTGATGCTGGCGCCCTGGGCGGTCAGCATCCGCGAGCCGGCAGAGAACAGGGCGAGCACCAGGAGAGCGCGCACGTGAAACCCGCGTTGAGGAAGAACAGGATTAATGAAGCGATCCGGTTGAATGTCCTGCTTTTGGGCCCTGCGCGCTACTCCCCGCCCCCTAGCCGCGCAGCCTGGGAGAGGCGGCCAGGACGTCCAGCAGCGGAACCTGTGCCGGCAGAATGCGGCGGCGGGCCTCGTCCAGCGAAAACCACTCGGCGCGATCCACTTCCGGATAATGATGAATTCGGCCTGAGCCTCTGGGCCACTCCACCGCAAACATGCTGCTGGTGAGCGTCTGCGGATCAAAGTCTCCCTCGAGGGCCCACGCATGCACCAGCTTTCCGCCCCGCTGCTTCACATGCCCCAACGCAAATGGCTCACCCACCGGCTCCAATCCCGTCTCTTCACGGAATTCGCGCCGGGCGGCGGCAAGCAGGTCCTCGCCGGGCGCCACCTCGCCCTTGGGCAGTGACCACGCACCAAGATCCTTGCGTGCCCAGAACGGCCCGCCGAGGTGAACCAGCAGGACCTCGGGTCCAGAGGGCCGCCGGCGAAAGAGAATGAGTCCGGCCGAGATCACGGGCATCCCGGGAAGTAGGAGCCGACGCGGGCAAGCGCAAGTACCGCGCGGGCACATGCAATTTGGAGGTACCTTGACTGGGACCGGGCCCGGCCCGCCTATCATCCACCCTCTCCTTCCACTCGGGACAGCCCATGACGTCTCGCCGGGACTTTGTGCAGCAGGGCGCGCTCGGCATTGCCGCCCTGTCCGCACCCGCCACCATCCTCGTCTCGCCCCGTCGCATGCACGCTCGTGCTGCGTCACCCGGTATGCCCGACCTGCGGCGGCCGCCAGATCTCGTCGCCGCGGAAATTCCGGAGCGGAGTGCTTCTCGCCCAGGCCTCCGGCGGCGAGCGCTGGGAGGGAGCCGGGCTCGCCATCAGGATCAGCGACACGGCGGGCGGGATGCGTGTCGCGCTGTCTGCGCCGGGCGTGGCCGTCAGGCGACTTCACCTTCGCTGGCGAATGCGGATGGACTCCGCCCGGCTGCTGCTTGGCGATGCCTGGGAGCGGGCCTACGGCGATCTGGAATGGCGCGGCATGGTGCCTGACCGGGTCTTGCCCTGGTACGCAGCCCTCTGGGATGGCGACCGCGCGCACTGCCTCGGTGTCCAGACCGGCGCGGGTGCATTCTGCTTCTGGCAGGTCGATCCTGAAGGCGTGAGTCTCTGGGCCGATGTACGGAGCGGCGGAATGGGCGTCGAGCTGGGACGGCGCTCACTACATGTCTGCACCATCATTGCGCACGCCGGCGATGCGGGCGAAAGCGCTTTCTCGGCGATTCATGCTTTCTGCCGCCAGATGTGTCCGGCGCCAAGGCTTCCGTCGCAGCCGGTCTATGGAACCAATGACTGGTACTGGGCTTACGGCAAAAACAGCGGCGTGTCGGCCTTGCGCGATGCCGAGACCATCGTCGCGCTGTCACCAGGCGGCGCGAACCGGCCTTTCAGTGTCATTGACGACGGCTGGCAACCGGGACGAGGAGCCGCGAAGGCGGACGCCGGCAGGTGGGATCATGGCAACGAGAAATTCCCGGACATGCCGGCCACGGCGGCTGCCATCAGGCGCGCGGGTGCGCGACCGGGCATCTGGATCCGGCCGCTGGAGGCGCCATCGGACGCTCCCGAGAGTTGGCGGCTTCCCCGAGAACACTCGACGCTCGATCCGACAGTGGCCGGCGTGCGCGAGAAGATCACCGGGGACATTCGCCGGCTGGCCGACTGGGGATTCGAACTCATCAAGCATGACTATTCGACCTATGACCTGATGGGCCGATGGGGCTTTGCCATGGGTGCGGCGCTCACCGACGACAACTGGACCTTCGCCGAGGGGCCCATCCGGACCACTGCCGAAGTGATTGACGGGCTTTACCGCACCATGCGCGAGGCGGCGGGCGAGGCCATGCTCCTGGGATGCAACACGATCAGCCATCTCTCCGCGGGTCACTTCGAGATGTGCCGCATCGGCGACGACACCAGTGGCACCGAGTGGTTGCGGACCCGGAAGATGGGCGTGAATGCATTGGCCTTTCGCGGGCCGCAGCATGGCGCCTTCTACGCTGCCGATCCCGATTGCGTTGGCGTCACCACCCACATTCCGTGGGAGGAGAATCGCCAGTGGCTCGACCTGCTGGCACGCAGTGGGACCATGCTGTTTGTCTCGCTCGCTCCGGATGCGCTTGATGATGCCAAGCGTCGTGACCTGCGCTCGGCCCTGGCGGTCGCGGCCCAGTCGCAGCCGTTGGGTGAGCCGCAGGACTGGCAGCGGAGCACCTGGCCCGAGCGGTGGCGGCTGACGGGCGACCAGCAGTCCTACGATTGGATCGGACCTGAAGGAATTTCGTCACCGTCATGAGCAGCTGGGTGCGGGTTGGTGGGGAGTGACCCTTCAAGCTGCAACCGGTGCCGGCAGGCCGCCAGAGCGTGCGCAACCGGCATATTATTCCTTGGTGCATCTTCCGGAGCAGACCATGACAAAGATTCAGGATCGACCCGACGCGCTCGCTGCCCCCGTGGCCGGCGGGCTTTCCACTCGAGGCTATGCGGCGAGCAAGGCCCGCGCACCACTCGAACCATTCGCTTTCGAGCGGCGCGCGCCCGGTCCCACGGATGTTCACATCGACATTCTCTACTGCGGGGTGTGCCATTCCGACATTCATCAAGCGCGGGATGAATGGGGCGGCTCGATGTTTCCCATGGTGCCGGGCCACGAAATCATCGGCCGGGTACGGGAGAGTGGCGCCGCCGTCTCGACATTTGAGCGGGGCGACCTGGTCGGCGTGGGCTGCCTGGTCGATTCGTGCCGGGAGTGCGCCGAGTGTCGCCAGGGGCTGGAGCAGTTCTGCGAGCGAGGCGCGACGCCGACCTACAACGGTCCCGATCCGATCATGGGCGGCAGCACGTACGGCGGATACTCCACCCAGATCGTGGTGGATCAGGCCTTTGTGCTTCGGGTGCCGGAGGCATTGGATCCGGCGGCCGCGGCGCCGCTGCTCTGTGCCGGCATTACCACCTGGTCGCCGCTCCGGCACTGGGATGTGGGTCCCGGCAAGCGGGTGGGCGTCGTCGGGCTGGGCGGCCTCGGGCACGTGGGCATCAAGCTGGCCAGGGCGCTTGGTGCCGATGTGTCGTTGTTCACCACCTCACCGGGCAAGGCCGACGATGCCCGCCGGTTCGGCGCCGACGAGGTGATCATCTCGACCGATGCGGCCGACATGAAGCGGCACGCCAACCGATTCGATTTCATCCTCGATACCGTGGCCGCGCCCCACAACCTCGATGCCTATCTGCAGCTGCTCAGGCGGGACGGGACATTGTGCCTGGTTGGCTTGCCGGACCAGCCGCATCCGGCGCCGGCCGTGTTCAACCTGGTCATGCGGCGGCGTCAGCTCACCGGCTCGCCGATCGGCGGCATCCGGGAAACCCAGGAAATGCTGGATTTCTGTGCTGCGCACGGCGTCGTGTCTGATGTGGAAGTGATTCCGATGCAGGAGATCAACCGGGCCTATGAGCGGATGATCAGGAGCGACGTGAAGTATCGCTTCGTGATCGACATGAAGTCACTGGCGTAGTTCGGGCCGCGGCCGCCCCGTGCCGCTATCGCAGCGCCAGGAAGCAGAGCGCCGCGATCACCGCCGCCATGGGAATGGTGAGCAACCACGCCCAGATGATGCGCGTCGCGACATTCCAGCGCACCGAGGTGGGCCGGTTCGCCGAGCCGACGCCAACGATGGCGCCGGTAATCGTGTGCGTGGTGCTCACCGGCACGCCCAGCATGGATGCAATGAGTACTGAGATCCCGCCCGCCGTCTCGGCGCAGAAACCGCCGAATGGCCTCAGCCTGGTGATGCGCGTGCCCATCGTCTTGACAATGCGCCAGCCGCCCAGCGCCGTTCCCAGGGCGATCGCCGTATAGGCGCCCATTTCGACCCAGAGAGGAATGTGGTTGGCATTGACCAGGTAGAGATGGTGCATCCAGCCTGTGGAGCCCTGGAAGAGTGCCTGGGTCGAGACCAGCAGTCCCACCACAATACCCATGGTCTTCTGTGCATCGTTGGCGCCATGGCTCAGCGAATAGAGACCGGCCGAGAGCAGTTGCAGCCGGCGGAACGTCCGATCCACCGGCGCCGGCCGGGCAAAGCGCAACAGCCAGCTCAGTCCCACGGTCAGCGACAGCGCCAGGACGAATCCCAGCAGCGGCGAGATGACGATGAAGAGCACCGGCTTGATCCAGCCGCTGAGGATGAGCGCGTTGAAACCGGCCTTCGCGACCGCCGCGCCGCCGAAGCCGCCCAGCAGGGCATGCGAGGATGAGGTCGGCAGCCCCAGCCACCAGGTGATCAGGTCCCACAGGATGGCGCCCAGCAACGCGGCCAGCACCACGATCGGATCCACGATGGATGGATCCACCAGACCGGCGCCGATGGTGCGGGCCACCGCCGTACCCACGATGAAGGCGGCGGCAAAGTTGAAGAAGGCGGCCCAGAACACCGCCACGCCGGGCGACAGCACCCGGGTGGAGACCACGGTGGCGATCGAATTGGCGCTGTCATGAAAACCATTGATGAAATCGAAGACCAGGGCGACGGCGATGATGCCCAGGACCAGGCCGACGGAAGACTCCATCGTCAGGCGTGCTTGATGAAGATGGACTCGAGGACATTGGAGACGTCCTCCGCCTGGTCCAGCGTCCGCTCCAGGTTGTCATAGATGCCCTTCCACTTGATGACCACCAGGGCATCAGGGCTGCCCTCGAACAGGTCACCCACCCATTCGTGGTAGAGCGAGTCACCTTCCTCCTCCAGCTCCTTCACCTGCTTGCATGCCTCCAGCACGACGCCATTGCGGTCCTTCTCCAGCGAACTCACCGCCAGGAGCAGTTGCTCGCACGCCCGACGGATGACGTCGGCCATCTGACCGGCCCCCGACGGGGCATGACCGGCGTGGAACATCTGGATCCGCCTGGCGGTCCCATCCATCAGGTCCATCACGTCATCCAGCCGGGCGGCGAGCATGTGGATGTCTTCCCGGTCCAGCGGCGTGATGAAGGTCCGGTCCAGCCGCCCGACGACATCATGGGTGATCTCATCGGCCTCGTGCTCCTTCCGCTTGATGGCGTCCACGATCGGCCGTCGGCGCTCGGGATCGGCAGCGAGCAGGTCCTGCAGCAGCTGGGCCGCATCCACATTGAGCTGGGCCACAATGCGGAACAGATGAAAGAACTTCTCGTCGCGGGGCAGCAAGCGCATCGGCCAGGTCCTCTCGAAGTCTCAGTTGGATACGGCGTCGGGGGCCAGTTCGCGGGCCAGCGTGAGCAGGTCGCCGGGCTGCTCCAGCCAGAAGTCGGGCTCGCTCGGCTCGAGGTGCGAACGTGCAAACGGGCCCCAGAGCACGGCCGCCGTCCGGACCCCGGCGGCGCGTCCCGCCTGCATGTCGTGCACGCTGTCACCGACATAGATCGTCTCGGCGGCGCTCACTCCCAGATGGTCCAGCGCCTTGAAGACCGGCTCGGGATGGGGCTTGGGATTCTCCACATCGTCCGCACCCACCAGCACGTCCATGGTGCCCTCAAGGCCGGCGATTCGCAGGCCACGCTCCGCACCCGAGCGGTTCTTGCTCGTCACCATGCCGGTGCGAAAGCCGGCCGCGCGGATCGCGAGCACCATGTCCGCCACCCCGGGATAGGCCAGGACCCGGCTGTCGTGATGCGTGAGGTTGAACTCCCTGTAGGTCTGGATCATCTGCTCGATGCCCGGGTGCTCGGCCCAGTCGGCGAACTGGATCCGGAGCGGCGTGCCGATCCCCGCCAGCCACTCCTCGTCGGTGCGGGCCGGGAGGCCATGCGTCCGGAGCGTGTGATGATAACTGTCAATGATGAGGCGAACGGAATCGATGATGGTGCCGTCGAGGTCGAACAGCACCGTGGTCAGCTGAGGCATGGCGGAAAATAGGCGGGAAGGGATCGGAATGTAGGGGCACGGCATGCCGTGCCCCTACGCACGCGACGTCCGGCCTTCCCGCCTTCCCGTCTTCCCGTCTTCCGGCCTTCCCGCCGTATCTCCCGCCTTCCCGTCTCCAAAAACAACCAGCCCAGCCACCCGCACTTCAAACCGCTGAATAGGGCGGGCCGCAGGCAGGAGCGCCATGGTACGGAGCGCCGCCCGCCCGGAAGACCGCGCCAGGTCCTTGAGCATCAGCGCCTCGCCTGCCGTGCAGCCTCCTGAGGCCAGCTGCATGACGCTGGACACGATCCCGACGGTGGTGGCGTCGCGATCCGCGACTGCTCGCCGACGGATATGTCGCAGCCGCTCAAGCAGCCCGTTCAGGTGACTCCGGCGCGTTGTGTCCCAGGCCTGCCCATTGAGGCTCCGGAGGAGTTCAGCGGCGGCGGCGTCCGCCTGCTCGAGGACGGTGCGCGGCAGCACCGCGTCCGCCGTGCCCGATTGGGGTGCGGCAAGTGCTGCCAGCAGCGGCTCGCGTATCGTCGCAACATCCGCCCGCGCGCCCTGGGACTGAATCCAGAGCAGCCGGCCGCCCCGCACAACCCGGCCGTGCGAATCGAGGCCGGTAATTTCGAGCCCGACCAGCAATCCCTGCAGCGATGTCTGCGTGAGCCATGCCGCCGCCGGCTGTCCTTGCCGGAATGCTCCTGATCCGGCCGCGAGCGTGGCCGGCCATCCCGCCAGGGCGGCATTCGCCAGCTGGGCCCGCTCTGGCAGCGTCAATTTTCGCTCCAGCGTCTCAGCCGATCGGATCAAGCGCTCCAGGCGTGCAGGCGGGTCGAATCGCACCACTCGGACGCGAGGCACCACGCTTCCCAGCCGCGCCGCGCGGCCAACCCGCTGCGCCAATCGTGCGGGCGTCCAGGGCAAGTCATAGTGCACGACGCGTTCAATACGTTGCAGGTCCAGGCCTTCTGCCGCTACGTCGGTGCTGATGAGGACCGATGGCACGATGCCCACGCTCTCCGGGCCATACAATTTGAAAATCTCGTGACGGGGCCAGCGGGCCATGCCGATTCCCGCGCCTTCGCCGCTGCACCAGGCCACCCGGTGATAGCCAATGGCTCGGCGGAGCCAGGCGACTGTCTCGCGTGCCACCGTGAAGACCAGTGTTCGGCGGCCGTCGCCGAGGAGCGTCAGCAGTCGGCTGGCCTTCGGATCACCACCCGGAGTGAAGGAGGTGAGGCGGCCAAGCAGGGCGCGAACGCGGGTGTGGTCCGAGTCGCAGAGGAGCACCGGCTCGCCGCCGGCAGCGACCATGGGCCACAGTGCGGTTTGCTCGCCCGTGGCGCCTGCCCAGCGGCGAAGGTCATCACGGCTTACCGCGCAGCCGAACCGCGCAGCATCGGCATGGTTGGCCAGCAGACATGAATAGCGCCTCAGTGAGGCGAGCAGCGCGGCAGGACTCGAGGCGGCGCTCCGCAGGAGCACTCCCTGCACCAGCATTCTGACGCCGCGATCCTGACTGACCGTGAGCCGCCGGACCTCGCGAATGACGCCCGACATGGGTCGGCTGCTCTGGAAGCGAACGCGAACCAGGTCGGCCACCGGAAGGCCCGGCGTCTCTGGTGACCGTATGACGAGCCTGGCGATGGCCTCGGGAAGCCGGTCCGCCTGCCGAAGCGAGCGAAGCGAGGGGACACCGTGCACCGCCAGCACGTCGTCGCGGACAACCAGCGCGAGCTGGTGCAGCAGGTCCTCGAGCCGGTTGACGACTGGCGAGCCCGAAAGAAGGATGACCTGCCGGCCGACCAGGCATCGCGCGACCGTGTCGTATCGTTTGATGTGAGGATTGCGGTACTGATGGCTCTCATCCACGATCACCAGCGGATTGAGCCACGGAAGCCGGCCCCGGCTTGCCTGTTCGTGCGTGCCGATATCGATCGCCAATCCTGCCCGGGCCGCCGCCATGGTCCACTGGCCCTGCACGACAGCAGGGACCAGACAGGTGACGCGCTGCCGGGCGAGGGCCTTGGCGGCTGCCAGCGCCATCCAGGTCTTGCCGCTGCCGGGTGCCTCGGCAAGCATGGCTCCGCGATATTGCCTCACCGCGCCAAGGAGTCGGCGCCAGGGGGCCACCTGCGCCGGCCGCAGCCATGACGGCGGCCCATCGTTGGCGAGCACCGGACAAGCGAGCTGCGCCAGGGACCTCGCGACCGCCCCTGGCGACGCGGGCGCCAGCCTCTGCGCCGGAAGGGGCGCGTCATCGGTCGCCTGCAGCGACTCCGCCACGATGAGCGGTACCCCGTCAGTGCAGCGCAAGAAGCACCCGGCTGTCGCGCCGGTCGATACCCAGCAGATCGGTGGCAAGCGCGTCCAGATCACCGTCGCAGGCGGCGCCACCCATGCCGGCACGCGCCAGTTCCACCAGGGCGGGATTGGCACACGCAGCGATGGGAAACGGGACACGCCCCACCACGGTCGCGTTGAAGCGGCGGAACCCGCCCGAGGCCTCGCTGCTGGCCGCGCGGGCAATGGCCCGCACCAGCGGCGTGTTCAGCCATGCCACGACGGCCAGGAGTGCTTCGCGTGTCGGCATGCTCGCCAGGTAGCAGCTGTTGAGCGGCACCGCACGCCGGAGCGCCCCGATCAGGGGCGTTGCCACCAGCGCCCGGGCCAGGTCGGGCCAAGCGGCGCGGTGCGGATCCAGCGCGCCGCGAGTTCGGAACAACTGCCAGAGCGGTTGTGCCGCATCGTGATCACGACGCGCAAGCAGTGAGCGGCGATGGCGCTCGATCCAATTCGCCGCGCCGGGTGGAAGCCCGGGCAACGCCTGGCCGGCGTCGTCGCAGGGCCAGAGTAGCGTGTGCCGGGACGAAGCGACAAACGGGCGCAGGTCGCGACCGCGCAGGAGCGGGCGCACCAGTTCCGGTTCCACGCCGTCAGGATCGATGAACGCACGGTCGGCGCCGGTCTTCACTCCAAGCCGGCAGCGGTATCGCTGGCCCAGCAGCGGGTGGGTGCGGGCGAGCGCATCGATGATGGCCGGCAGATGGCCGCCCCGCAGGACCCAGGGTCCTTCCCGGTAGAGCTGGAGCGGCGTTCCGCCCCCGCAGGGTTCCAAGGTCGAGCGGACCAGCGCCGCGGGGGATGCCGATCGCCGGGTTGCGACGAGGGCCATGGGATACACGGTGGCCGCGAAACGCACTTCAGGCTCAGCGCCCAGTGGCACGATTGCATGCAGTGTGGTGCGGCGAGCAAGAAGGCCCCGAATCGCGGTGGCATAGCCGGCGGTCGCGATCTTTGATGGCAGCAGTAGTGTCACCGCTCCGCCGGGTTTGGTCAGCTCCACGGCCCGCTCGAGGAAGGCAACGGCGAGGTCGGGCTGGTGCCGGTATCCCGCTGTGCCCCCGGCGCACCACGAGCGGTAGCGCCGAGCGAGCATTGCCCTGTGCCGGGGGGAAAGCTGTTCCGCCCTGACCCAGGGCGGATTGCCGATCACCAGGTCAAACCCGCCATCAGCCATGACATCGCCGAAGTGACCCGCAAAACTGAACCAGGGAAGCTCGCCATCCCGCGCGGCACGCCGCCGGCTCGCGCGCAGGCGGTGCAGTTCGCGCCGAAGGCGGCGCAAGGAGCTGCGATCTTCGCGCGAAAGGCGCCCGGCTACCTCGAAGAGCGCCGGCGCACGCGCAGCATCAACCAGTTCCCGGATCCGCAGCGTGACGCGCTCCTCGGCCATGGCGATCGATGCCACCGCGGCTTCGAGCTCAAGTTGTCGCAGCTCGTGATGCACCCGCCGCTTTTCCGCGTCTGACACCTGGACGAGGTGCTCTCGCACGACGCGCAGTCGTGTTGCGAGAGGCGAGGGAGGTAGCCCGAGTTCCGCCGGCTCGAGGAGCGTGTCGCCCTGCCGGACGAGGCAATCGAGGTTGGGCAGGGGCCCCACCGCATCCGGCCTGCCCTCGGGTTCTTCCGCAACCACCGCCAGCCACAGGCGCAGTTCGGCCAGCCGTACGGCCATGGGATCGAGGTCCACGCCGTAGAGATTGCGCGCGAGCACGCGGCGGCGCGCCGCGGGTGAAGGCTCGCCCCTGAGGGTGCGCAAGGCGGCGAGGCGCTCCAGTGCACCAAGGAGGAACGCGCCCGAGCCGCATGCCGGATCGAGTATGCGGATGCCGAGCGCGTGGCGCATCATTGCAGGATCCCGGGCATCCAGGCGGCCGAGTGCCTCCGCATCGGGCAGACCTGAGTCCGCCGCCAGCACTGCTGCGAGACCGGCATCTACCATTCGGCGGACCAGGGCGGACGGCGTGTAGAAGGTGCCCGATGCTTTCCGCCTCTCCGGTGTCATGAGACCCTCGAAGGCCCGGCCGAGCATGTCGGGGGCAATCGTGCTGACGTCGTCGGTACCTTCGCGTACGGTGAAGTGGTAGCGTTCGAAGAGCTGGTCAAACGCGTCACGCCAGACGGGATTGGGAAGGCGGAAACGGTGACTGCGCTCGAGCTGATGCGGCTCGAAGAGCCCGCCGTTCAGGAAGGGAATCTGTCCGAAGCCCCGGGCGGCGCTGCTGCGTCGGTGGTTGGGACGATTCAGGGCGCCAAAAAAGAGCGGCTGGATGAGGTGTCGGTGCACATTCCGTCGGTGGCCAAGGCACCGGTCCAGTTCCTCCCGAAGAAAGGAACGGCGCCCGTCCAGCCATCCCTTGCTCTCGATGAAGTAGAGAAACAGGAGGCGGGTGAGCTGCACGAGTGCCAGCGTACGGCGGTCCGCCGGGCCGATCGTCGGTGGCAGCGCGCCAGCAAACCGGTCGATCGCGGATCTCAAGTCACGGAAGAATGCGGTGCCGGCTTCGGTGCCCCTGAGTGCCGCATGCACTCGATCCGGATACCAGATATCGGCGGACACTGCCGCCAACCGCTCGAGGCACGCGACATGCACAGGCGCCGGAGAATCCAGCGGCACGACCAGATGATGCGGGCCGCTCGCAATCGCAAGTCGCCGCGCTTCGGGGTAGAATCCTAGGACTCCGGCAACGCGACCCTCAGCGGCCAGGCGCCTGGCCAGTCCCCGCACGGCGGCCGGTGGCGCGCCTGCGGCCTCGAGCGCAAGCCAGGTGAAGTCCGCCGCGTGGCCGGCGATGGCCAGGCGGCGGCAGCCCGGCGGCGGCGGAATTTCGACCCAGCACGGCACCGCGCCAAGCGCGCCTGCCATGGCTGGCAGGTCGGTGACCGAGGCAACGCGCCGTAACAGCTCCGGCAATCGCACAGGAAGTCGCTCCGTCAGGTGACGGGCGCAGAATGCGGCCGGAACCGGATCCGAGTATCACCCTTGCGACGCAGGAGGTAGCCGGACGATGCAGATCGAGGCGGACGGCCCTCAGCGGCGGCAGCGCCGCGCGCCCCATCTGGTCCTTACGCCCGGCCGGATTGCGACCGGGTACCTCGTCGCCGCGATGGCCTGGATCCTCTTCAGCGACCGCGCGGCGATCCTGGCAGCGCACGGCAGTCCCGCACTGCTCTCCCACATTCAATCCATCAAGGGGCTGGTGTTCATCGCCGGCACCGCGGCGCTCCTCTACGCGCTCATGCGGGCGGCGCGTCGCGAGCTGATGGCGAGCGAGGCACGGCATCGCGAAATGTTCGAGTTGTCGGGCGCCGTCTGCCTTCTCATCGACGTGTCCAGCGGCCGCATCGTGGAAGCTAATCCCGCCGCCTCGACCTTCTACGGCTGGTCCCGCGAGCAGCTGCTGGCGCGCCGCATCCAGGATATCAATACGCTCCCTTCGGAGCGCGTCACCGACCTGCTGAGTGTCGCGAACCGGCCGGGCGGTGAGCACTTCATGTTCCAACATCGCACCGCGCACGGCGAGGTCCGCGATGTCGAAGTCCACACCGGCCCGGTCGTGGTGGATGGCCGCCCGATGCTCTTCTCCATCATCCACGACATGACCGCCCGCGTGGCGGCGGAGCGTGCCCTCGAGGAGAGCGAGGAGCGCTACCGGACGCTGCTGGCCGAGGCGCCTGATGGATTCTTCGTGGCGCGTCCCGATGGCCGTCTGGTCGACGTCAACCCTGCCGCCTGCGTCATGCTCGGCTACGATCGCGCCGAGCTCCTGGCGCTCCGGGTGCAGGCGCTGGTCGATCCCGCCGATTTCGAACGGCAGGCCGGCCACTGGCCCGACCTCGAGGACGGCCGGCACGTGATCGAGGAGCGGCACCTTCGGCGCAAGGATGGGACGCTCATTCCAGTGGAGGTCTCCGCCCGGCGTCGCGATGATGGCCTGCTTCAGACGCTGGCACGCGACATCAGCACGCGCCGGACACTGGAGGAGCAGTTGCGGCAGGCGCAGAAGATGGAGGCCGTGGGCCAGCTCACTGGCGGCATCGCCCACGACCTGAACAACGTGCTTGGTGTGGTGATCGCCAACGCGGACCTGATCCGCCATGCGCTCAAGCCGGGCCAGGATGAGGCGCGCGGGGACCTGGATGAAATCCGGCGTGCAGCGCACCGGGGCGCGGAGATGATCCGGAAGTTGCTGGGCTTCAGCCGGCAGTCGGCGCTGGAACTCACCCCGGTGGACCTGGGTGGCAGCGTTTCGGAGATCATGAGCACGCTGCGGCGCCTGCTGCCGAGCGATATCAGGGTGGAGCTGGAGGGAGCGGTGGCAGGCATCGCTGTTCGCGCCGATCGCGGGGCTCTTGAGCAGATCCTCGTCAACCTGGCCACCAACGCCCGCGACGCGATGCCGGATGGCGGCCAGCTCCAGATCTGCATCTCGCGCGAACTGAAAGGCCCCGATGGCGAGATGGCGTGCGTCACCGTTGCCGACACGGGGCATGGGATGAATCGGGAAGTACGAAACCGGGTCTTCGAGCCATTTTTCACCACCAAGCCGCCCGATCGGGGATCGGGGCTTGGCATGGCGATGGTCTATGGCCTGGTGCGACAGATGGCGGGGACGATACAGCTGGACAGTGTGCCGGGCCGTGGCACCACCATCCGGCTCTGCTTTCCGGCGCTGCCGATGGCCGCCAAGCCGAACGACTTGCGGACCGGGGCGGATGCGCTGCCGCACGGCGATGAATTGATCCTGGTGGTGGAGGACGAGGTTTCCCTGCGGGCGGCGACGGCCCGCATTCTTCGGCGGCTCGGCTATTCAGTGCTGACCGCGGGCGACGGCGAGGAGGCCCTGGACATCTTCCGACTTCAGCACGAGCACATACAACTGGTCATTTCCGACATCGTCATGCCACGCAAGAGCGGACTGGCGCTGTATGACGCGCTGCGGTCAGGCGGCTCCAACGTGCCCTTCCTCCTCTCCAGCGGGTATGCCGGCCAGATGCACCAGCGCGCCGAAGGTCCCGGAGCGCCGCCAATGCTCAGAAAGCCATGGTCGACCGAGGAACTCGCCCTGAAGGTTCGGGAAATGCTGGACCAGGCACCAAGCGCTCAGACGGTTGAACCATAGGTTCGTCCCTTCCACTCCACCCGGCGTCCGCCACGCCAGATGGATCGCATCACAATTCCCAGCGCCACCGCTCCACCCACCGGTGCCAGCAACCCGTACCAGGCGGGAATCCGCATGGTGGCAGAGACGGCCGCCCAGTAGAGCAGTCCCGCGCCGGCGGCGATCGCGGCTGGCGCCACGAGGGCGGGCCATGCGCCAACCAGCGCGGCCGCCAGAGCCAGCACCGGAACCATCCAGAACCCGATGGCAAGGAGCAGCGCCGGCGCCACCAGTGCGCGCAGCAGCGGCTCATCCGCAAAGGACTGGCGGCCGCCAAGGTAGATGTTTTTCGACCAGCCCTCGATCAGGTGTGCGAGATCGTGGTACATCCGGGTTTCCATGAGCGAGCGTGCAAACGCAAACCAGATGCGCCGGCCCGAGGCATGGGCCCGCTGCGCCAGCTCGAGATCCTCGGCCACCGCGTGCCGAACCGCCTCGTGCGTGCCCACGGCTTCGTAGTCCTCGCGCCGCATGAGGATGAACTGGCCATTCGCGATCAGGTCGCGCGGGTTGCGGGCCCGATTCACCATGTCAGGATGAAACCGGAAGCCCAGCAATGCCCAGATCTGGGGCATCACGACCCGCTCCCAGAAGGTCACGCAGCGAAGGTGCGGCGCCACGGTAATCAGCTCGCCCTTGCCCGCCTCGAGCGCTCCCAGCGCGTGCGGAAGCAGCATCGGCTGGTGACGGGTGTCGGCGTCGGTGAAGAGCAGTATCGCTCCACGGGATTCGCGGTAGCCCTGCAGGCATGCCCATGGCTTGCCGTACCAGCCGGGTGGGAGCGGGGCCCCGTGGACGAGTCGAGTGGCAACGGTCGACCCGAGTTGCGCCACCACGTCTGCGGTGCCGTCAGTGGACCGGTCATCCACCACAATCACTTCCACATTCCGATACGCGGAGCCAAGGACCGACGTGACGGCCGTTGCGATCGTGCGGGATTCGTTGCGGGCAGGAATGATGACGCTGACCAGCGGTCCTGTGAGGGCGGGCGCCACATCTTCCAGGCGGGGGCGGACCCGCAGCAGGCGCACGAGCATGCCGCACGCCGCCAGCCATGGCAGCGCAAGGAGCAGCGTCCAGGTCACCCCAGGGTCCGTCAGCGCGATCCGCTGATGGAGGCGAGCTCGCCCTCGAGAGTCCTCAGCCAGCGCTCGGCGTCGTCCGGCTCGCCGTGGCCGTTCTGCACGGGTACGCCATTGCGTCCCAGCATGGTGGCGACCAGTGCGTCAGTGTAGCCCACGACCGCCGAGGCGATGCCGTGATCCAGCACCCGGTTGAGCCGGAGCAGGATCGCCATGCCCTGGCGGGCGCGCATTGCAGCAACCACGGGAGCCAGGCGACGGGTGAGAATATCGCGGAGATGCAGCAGCTCCTCGACTACTTCGCCGGCCGACAGGCCGCGAATGGATGCGTTGCGACCATATTGTTCACAGGCCCGGCGCCACATCGGTCGCGCTTCGCGACGCAGCGGGCCAATCATCTGAGCAAGAATATCAACCAGCAGCCGCAACTCCCGTTCGACCGTGGAACGCGGTATCGTGGGGGCGGCAGTGATGCGATCGCCGAGCCGGCCAGCCCATTCAGCGACGAGATCGTCGCGGGAATCCATGATCAGGCGGCCAGCAGCGAGCAACGCGGGTGGCGAGGCGCGCACAGCCGTACTCCTTCACGCTGATTTGAGCGAAAAAACCTTCGGAAGCTATAAGGAATGAGCCATGGGGTCAAAGATCACTGTCCGGCCTCCACGGCTCCGGCCCGGCATCCGAGTGGCGCTCGTGGCGCCCGCCGGCCCTTTGCCTGAACTCGATGATCTGACCCGCGCTGCCGAACTCTGCCGGGCCCTCGGCTGGGAGCCCCTGGTCGCGCCACACGCCGGCGCCCAGCATGGGTACCTCGCCGGCACGGACGCCGAGCGACTCGGCGATCTCAACGACGCGCTGGCCGACACCACCGTGGGCGCCATCTGGTGCATTCGCGGCGGGTATGGCCTGACCCGCATTCTTGCCGGCGTGGACTACACCGCCGCCCGCAGTCATCCCAAGGTGGTGCTCGGCTTCAGCGATGTCACTGCGCTGCTGCTGGCCCTGCACCAGCAGGCAGGGCTCATCACTTTTCATGGACCGCTTGCCTTCCATTCCATGTCGGCGTTCACCCGGGCGCATCTGGAATCAGTGGTGACCGCGCCGGCGCCGGCCGGAGGCCTGCGGCCACCCGATCCGCCAGCCGGTCTGCTGGTGCCGCAGGCCGAGCGGATCATCTCGCTCGTGGGCGGTATGGCCGAAGGGCCGCTGGTCGGCGGGAACCTGTCCCTGCTCCAGTGCCTCATCGGGACGCCGTTTCTCCCCGCGCTTGATGGCGCCATCCTCTTTCTCGAGGATGTCGGCGAGGAACTCTATCGGATTGACCGGATCCTTTCGCATCTCCGGCTCGCCGGCCTGCTTCAGCGAGTGGCCGGGGTGGCGCTGGGCCGGTTCACCGAGATGAATCGGCGGGGAAGCGAAGCCGCCACCGGTCTCGATCGCGTGCTCAGCGATTATCTCCTTCCGTTGCGGATCCCGGTCGTCATGGGCCTTCCCATCGGTCACGTCACCGACCAATGGACGCTGCCCATCGGCGCGCGTGCGCGGCTGGACGGGAATGCGGGGACGCTCGAGCTGCTCGAGGCGGCGGTGAGTGGGGAGTAGGGATCAGGGAGCGGGGGTCAGGGGCCAGGGGAACCCTCCGTTCCCAGTCCTTGACCCCGAGCCGCCAGCCCTGGTCCCTCACCCTTGGTCCATCATCGTGACCTCGACCGGTTCCTGGTCCCGCAGGACCTCCCGCACCGCCAGGTGCGGCTGCCGGGCGAGCTGCCGTCGGCGCCAGAGCAGGTAGATCGCGGGAATGACCGCGAGGGTGAGCACGCTGGCGGTGAGCATGCCACCCACCATGGGCGAGGCGATCCGTCGCATGACGTCCGCCCCCGTTCCTGAACTCCAGAGGATCGGCGCCAGGCCGGCGATGATGGCGGTGACCGTCATGACCACAGGGCGGAGCCGCTCCAGCGCGCCGTCCCGGACCGCCGCCACAACATCGGCTGGGCCCTGCATGCGCCCTTCCAGGCTGCGGCGGTGGAACGCCTCATCCAGGTAGATGAGCATCACGACGCCGGTCTCCGCCGCGACTCCGGCCAGCGCGATAAAGCCGACCCAGACTGCCACACTGGTGTTGTAGCCCAGCCCCCAGAGGAACCACACGCCGCCCACCAGCGCGAACGGCAGCGCCAGCATCACGATGAGCGCCTCGGGGACGCTCCTGAAGTTGAAATAGAGAAGCAGGAAGATGATCCCGAGGGTGACGGGAACCACGGTGCGCATCTTGTGGGCGACCCGCTGCATGAACTCGTACTGCCCGCTCCAGACCAGCGTATATCCGCTGGGCAGCGTAAGCTGCGCGGGCCACCGCCTGCTGCGCATCGCGCACATAGCTGCCCACGTCGCGCTCGCCGTTGTCCACGAAGATCGTGGTCACCGGGAATGCGTTCTCGGTCTTGACCGCCATCGGTCCCTGGACGATGCGGACCGCGGCCACCTGGCCCAGCGGAATCTGCCGGCCGCCCATGGCGGGCACCACCACTTCCTTGAGCTTCTCGACGTTGTCCCGCAGCTCCCGGGGATAGCGCACGTTGACGGCATACCGCTCGCGCCCCTCAACGGTCATGGCGGCGGTGAGGCCGCCGACGGTGGCCATGATGGCGTTGTGGATATCACCCACGTTGAGTCCGTAGCGCGCCGCCTCGGTCCGGTCGACGTCGATGTCAACGTAATAGCCGGACACGCCGCGTTCGGCAAAGGCGCTTCGGGTGCCGGGTACGCGCTGCATGATGCGCTCGACCCGCTCACCCAGCATCTGGAGCGTATCAAGGTCGGGACCGAAGATCTTGATGCCGACGGGGGTGCGGATGCCGGTGGCCAGCATGTCGATCCGTCCCTTGATGGGCATGGTCCAGGCGTTGGTCACGCCCGGCATCCGGGTGGCCCGGTCCATGGCAGCCACGATCCGCTCATAGGTGAGCCCGGGGCGCCATTCCGACTCGGGCTTCAGCGTCACGGTCGTCTCATACATGTCCAGCGGGGCAGGGTCAGTGGCCGTTGACGCGCGGCCCACCTTGCCCAGTACTCGTGTCGACTTCCGGGAACGATGCTAGCACGCTGTCCTGGTAGCGCATGATGTCGCGTGCCTGCGCGATCGACACGCCGGGTACGGTCGTGGGCATGAAGAGGATCGTGCCCTCATGCAGCGGCGGCATGAACTCGCTGCCGAGGCGGCGCCACGGCAGAATCGTGAGCGCGAGCACGGCCACCGCTGACAGGATGACGGTCCACGGTCGTCGAAGCGCGAAGTCGATCACGGGCCGGTAGAGCCGCTGCAGGATGCGGTTGACCGGGTTCTCCCGCTCCGGGCGGATGTTTCCCCGGACCAGATATCCCATCAGCACGGGCACCAGCGTGATCGACAGCAACGCCGCTCCGGCCATCGCAAAGGTCTTGGTAAACGCCAGCGGCTTGAAGAGCCGGCCTTCCTGCTGCTCCAGGCTGAAGACCGGCAGGAAGCTGAAGGTGATGATGAGCAGGGAAAAGAAGAGCGGCGGCCCCACCTGCTTGGCGCTCTCCAGCACGATCTCCCATCGCGACGTGCCCGGCTGCGCCCGCTCCAGGTGCTTGTGCATGTTCTCGATCATGACGATTGCCGCGTCCACCATGGCGCCGATGGCGATGGCGATGCCGCCCAGGCTCATGATGTTGGCATTCACCCCGATGGCGCGCATCACCAGGAAGGAGATCAGGATGCCCAATGGCAGGGTGATGATCGCGACCAGCGCCGAGCGGAAATGCAGCAGGAAGAGCATGGCCACCGCGGCGACGATCAGCGATTCTTCGATCAGCTTGTTCCGCAGGGTCTCGACCGCCCGGTGAATGAGGTCGCTGCGGTCGTAGGCGGTGACGAGGCGCACACCGGCCGGGAGGCCGCGTTGAATGTCGGCGAGACGCGCCTTGACTGCCTCGATGGTCTTGAGCGCATCGGAGCCGAAGCGCATGACCACAATGCCCGCCACCACCTCGCCCTTTCCATTGAGATCCGCCGCTCCCCGCCTCGGCGCTGGACCTACCTGAACATTGGCGACGTCGGCCACCCGGATGGGCGTCCCGTTCATGGTGGCGCCGACGGTAACGTCCTCGATGTCGGCCACGCCCTGGAGATAGCCCAGGCCGCGGATCATGTACTCCCGTCCGCCCATTTCCAGCACGCGGGCGCCGATGTCCACGTTGTGCGATCCGATTGCCTGTGCCACTCGTGTGACCGGGATGCTGAAGGCCCGCAGCCGCTCCGGGTCCACCTCCACTTGATACTGTTTCTGGAATCCGCCCAGGCTCGCCACTTCGGACACGCCGGGAACCGCGGTGAGCTGGTAACGGATGTACCAGTCCTGGAGCGTCCTGAGCTGCGCCAGGTCCAGACTGTCGGACTCCAGCACGTACTCGAAGACCCAGCCCACGCCCGTGGCATCGGGACCCAGCGTCGGCTCCACCCCAGCGGGAAGGTTCTTCTGCACGCCATTCAGGTACTCCAGCACCCGGCTGCGGGCCCAGTAGATGTCGGTGCCGTCCTCGAAGATCACGTACACAAGACTGAGCCCGAAGAACGAATAGCCCCGCACCACCCGCGCACCGGGCACCTTGAGCATCTCGGACGTGATGGGATAGGTGACCTGGTCCTCGACAATGCCCGGGGCCTGTTCAGCAAAGTCGGTCTGGATGATGACCTGGACGTCCGACAGGTCTGGAATGGCGTCGAGCGGGGTGCTGCGCATGGCCCATACACCGCCAGCGACCAGCGCGACGGTTGCCAGCAGGACCAGGAAGCGGTTCCGCAGCGACCAGGCAATGATGGCGTTAATCATGGGAATGTCCCGCCTCGGCGGATGACGGCGACGGATTCACATGCTGCATGCCCGGCATCGAGGCACCGGTGGTACCCAGGCGCGATTCGGCGTCCACCAGGAAGTTGGCGGAGCCGACAATCATCTCTCCGTCCTGCAACCCGCTCAGGACCTGGACGCGCTCACCCGCGCGGGCGCCGAGCACGATCTCGCGCGGCGAGAGCATGCCGCCCGAGTCGCGCACGAAGACCAGGTTCCGTTCACCGGTGGCGATCACGGCGGCCGTGGGCACCGAGAGGTACCGTTCGCTGAGGTCGGAGTCGAAGTAGATGGTGGCGAACATGCCCGGTTTGAGACGGAGGTCGCGGTTGGGCACCGTGACCCGCACCCGGTTGGTGCGGCTATGCACGTCCACCGTCGGATACACGAAGCTCACGCGTCCCATCACATGCTCGCCCGGGTAGGCCGACACCTCGATGTGCGCCTGGGTGCCGGTGCGAACGAACTTGAGGTCCTGCTCGAACATCTCGCCTTCCACCCAGACGTCGCGCAGGTCGGCGACGCGATAGAGCTTCTCGCCCGGCATCACCCGCTGACCCAGCAGGACGTTCTTCTCCAGCACAATGCCATCGACCGGCGACACCAGCGCCAGCGTCTTGGTGACCTCGCCGGTCCGCTCCAACCGGGCGATCTGGCCCGGCGAGATATCCCACCATGCCAGCCGCCGCCGGGCGGATTCCAGCGTGGCCTGGGCGCCGATCCACGCCTCGCCGGCCGAGCTGTCCACCGCCTGCGCCAGTCGCCGGGCCGTGAGGAACTCCTCCTGCGCGGCAACCAGGTCGGGACTATAGATCGAGAGCAGGGGCTGGCCCCGATGCACCGACTCGCCGGTGGTGTTGACGTCGAGTCGTTCGACATACCCGGTCACCTTGGGGGTGACATCGGCGACATTCTGCTCCGGCGCCAGAATTTCACCCACCGTGCGGATGGTTCTGGTGAGCGGTTCCCGCCCGACCCGGGTATAAGTCACGCCCAGCGCCTGCTCCTGCTGCGCTGTCAGATGCACCGGCTGGCGGACGGCGGCACCCGTGCTGTCCATGGCACCCTGTGTCCCTCCCGCCTGCATTCGTGCATGCTCGTCGGGGGTCATCCCCGTCATGGTCGATCCTGGTTCGGGAGACTTGCCGCACCCGGTGATGCCCAGGGCCACGATCAGCGCCGCGCTCAGCATCGTTCTCATCAGTCCAGTTCCTCCGTACCCAGCAAGGCGCCGATGCGTGCCCTGGCCTGCTGCCAGGATGCTGCGAGGCGCAACACATCGATCTCGTATTGATTCACGGTCATTTCATTCTGGATCAGCGTCTGGAAATCGACCCGGCCGACCCGGTACGCGGAGAGCGCCGACTCCACCGCGGCGCGCGCCTGGGGCAGGATCGCCGTTCGGTACAGATCGGCCAGCTGCCGTGCCTGTTCGGCCTCGGCGCGTTGCTCGGTCAATTGAGCCCAGGTCTCGTTGTAGAGATTCTGTGCGTTCGCCTCCGCCCGGGCCTGGGTGGCGGCCATCTCCCGACGCAGGGGGAGCTGGCGCTTGCCGGCCCAGATGGGAAGACTCACGCCCAGCGCGATACTGACCATGTCATCGAATTGGGGTCGCTGGCCGTAGCCCACGGAGAGCATCAGATCGGGGTAGAGAGTTCGGCGTGCCGCACGGTAGCCGGCGTGCGCGGCCTGCACTCGTTCGGAGGCGGCCGCCAGTGCGGGCCGGTGGCGCAGGGCGACCGCAATGAGGGAGTCCGCTGATGGCAGCAGGTCTCCTGGCGCTGGAAGGACCAATGCACCGACTGGCTCGGTTGCGTTCCGGCCCAGCAGCGCGTTGAACCGGGCCGCCGTCGCCTCACGCTGCTGCTCGAGCGTGGCGATGTCGCCACTCATCCGGGCGATGGCCACCTGGGCCTGCAGTACGTCCTGCTGCAGGCCCTCGCCGCTCGCGTATCGACTCTGGGAGACCCGGAAGAAATCGCGCAGCAGATCCCGGGTCCGATTCATCACCGTGAGTGCCCGGTCCATGGAAGCCAGTGCATAGTAGGAGACGGTGACCTGGGCGGTGAGCTGCAGGTCGGCCTCATCGGCCTCCAGCGCCCCGGCGCGCGAGAGATGCACCGATTGGTCCCGCTCCAGGCCGAGCTTGCCCGGCCAGGGCAGCATCTGGGTCACGGTCGCCTGATTCATGGTCATCGCCTCGCCGGTGCCAAATCCGGTTATCGGGCGGTTCATGAGTCCCAAGGTGAGCCGCGGGTCTGGAAGGACCCCCATGCGGGACGCCCGTTCCGCATCGGCCAGCGCCGTGCTGCGCGCGGCCTTGAGCGCCGGGTTCTGCTGGTGGGCGAGACGCACGGCGTCGTCCAGTCGCAGGGTGTCACCGGCCGAGCATCTGCGCAGCAAGTCGAGCCGGGCTCAGCAGGGCGATCGTGAACACCAGGCCCAGAGACAGCGGGCCGGTGCATAGTCTTGGCAGGGACATACCTCTCCTCGTCCGCGAGCGATGATTGAGCGTAGGACCCGGCGCGCCGACCTTCGACGCGACGGGACACACATCAACTGGGAGAGGTCAGGCTTGGGGAGGCGGTGGGAGCGGTGCGGCGACGTCGGCCGGGAGGAGTCGGTCGGTATCCTCGACCGAGATACGATGCACAGGCATGGCAAACAACACGGTCAGCACTGATGGCAGCCCAGCCGCCGAAGGCAGGTTGCATGGGGTCGGCATGGAGCATTCGGTCGAGGATGGCGCGCTTGGCATCGTTGGCATGTGACCACGTGCTGTCGCCGCCTGGTGGCAGGCAGCGGCGGGCGCCATGCGGCACAGCGCCGGGGTGGCGACTGAGAACAGCTGCGCCACGAACAACAGAGCTGTCAGCATCCGAGCAATCAGCACGAGCCGCACTCCTCACTTCAATCCTCACGCGCCCGAACGGCGATCCGGACCACCGGCCGGTTGAAGCCAAATCTGGCCCACGTGCCTGTGAATTGCGTGAAAGGTTCGTGAACCGTCGTTCAAGGTATCGGATTGTCACCCGCCATGCCTCGCCAGCGGCGGCGCACTGAAGCGTGACGGCGGCACTGTCGCCGGCATGCCGCGCGAGGGTTGGCGCCATCGCACGCATGGTCCGACCGACCCGGACGCACAACCGGTTGACCAGGAGACAGTTAGGGACACAGGTCGGCTGGGTTGCAGGACGGGTTGCACGTGCTCCGTAACGGGTGGTCGACCGGGCTGTTCGCGTATTGTCGGGCGCCGCAACCGGTCGCTGCGTCGCGCCCCGCCTGCCCAGCTGCTACCCTTGTCCCATGGCTACTCCTGTTCTCACGCGCCATGTGCTTCCTGGCGCGCTTGGCGATCTCTTCATTGACGTGCGCGCGGCTGGTCGCGCATCGCCCCGGCCCGCCGTTGTCATGGTCCATGGTTTCAAGGGGTTCAAGGACTGGGGGTTCTGGCCTCCCTTCGCCGAACGGCTGGCACGCGCCGGCTTCTCGGCCGTGAGCTTCAACATGAGCGGTAGTGGCGTGGATGCCGACGGCAACCCGACGCTGGGCCAGCGCTTCTCCCACAACACCTTTTCCGCCGACCTCGCTGACCTGGCTGCCGTCGTGGACGCCGTCACTGATGGCGCGCTCGGCATGGCGCCACCTTCGGCGCTGGGGCTGGTTGGCCATTCACGCGGCGGCGGTATCAGCATTCTGCACGCCGCGCAGGACCCACGCATCAGAGCGCTGGTGACGTGGGCCGCAATCGCCAGCACCAATCGGTGGGGTCCCGAGACGCGAAAACGATGGCGCGCTGCAGGGTTCCTGAATGTCACCAACGCCCGCACCGGCCAGGTGCTGCCGATGTTCACTGAGCTGCTCGACGACGTCGAGCGCCACGCAGACTCCCTCGATGTCATACGGGCGGCGTCGAGCATCACCATACCGTGGCTCATCGTTCATGGCCGGCAGGATGAAACAGTCTCGTTTGCTGACGCGGAATCGCTGCGCGCTGCCGCCACCAACGGTGCTACCACACTGCTCGCGATGGACACCGGTCATACATTTGGTGCCGCACACCCGTGGCGTCCGGCACCGGCTGCGGAACAACTCTTTGCCGACAGCGTCAGGTTTCTTGGACATGCGCTGGTTGATGGAGGAGCCGCACCCTGAACATGTCGCGTGTGCGGCTCGCGGCCCGGCTGGCGCAGCGAATGCCACGGGAGCATCACGGCACCGGCCGGTCATGGGCCGCTGTGTCGCTGATCCTGGCGCCTGCTCCGGAGTCGCTTCTGCTGATCCGGAGGGCTGAGCGCGGGGGCGACCCCTGGTCCGGGCATGTGGCCTTGCCGGGCGGGCGACGCGAGGCCAGCGATGTGGACCTGGCCGCAACCGCAATCCGCGAGACATCCGAAGAGGTCGGCATCGCGCTCGATCGCTCACAGCTGCTGGGAACGCTGGACGACGTGGCGCCGGTGACGCCCGTGCTGCCGGCCATCGCGGTCCGGCCATTTGTCTTTGCGCTCGACGCCCAGCCGGCGCTGGTGCTCAGTCCCGAAGTGGCCACCGCGCACTGGGAGCCACTCAGCGCACTGTTGCATGCGGATGCAAAGGGGGAGCTGGAGCTCGCGCTCGCAGGCGGGGTGCGTCGGGTTCCGGCCTACTCCACCAGCGCCGGCCAACTCTGGGGCATGACCGAGCGGATCCTGGATGGGTTCCTGCCGATGCTGGGCACCTGAGGTCAAGGATGTTGGGCCACCCGATTACTTCGCACGCCATCGGCGTGCTCGCAATGACGGGCAGGTGAGCTACTCCCTCCAACTCGCCGTCTCGCCGTCTCGCCGTCTCGCCATCGCGCCGTCTCGCCAACTCGCCGTCTTCTTTTGCCCACCACAACTTGACATCTTTTTCGTCTATCATAAGATTTAGTCATGCCTAACTCTCGGGGAGTCCGGTGACCGCCTCCGGTCCGGCTGATGCCTATACCAGGTCGGTCGAGGATTATCTCAAGGCCGTCTACCGGCTGTCATCCGACGAGCGCGCCGCATCCACCACCGAAATTGCCCAGCGGCTGGCGCTGTCGCCCGCGTCGGTCAGCGCCATGATCAAGCGCCTGGCCGAACAGGGCCTGGTGGAACATGAGCGCTATCGCGGAGTGCGCCTCACGTCCGAGGGGCGGCGCGCCGCGCTGCGCATTGTCCGCCGCCACCGGCTGGTTGAGACCTATCTGGTCGAGTTTCTCGGGTATGACTGGGACAACGTCCACGCCGAGGCGGAAAAGCTGGAGCATGCCATGTCGGATGCGCTGGTGGAGCGGATGGCTGCGGCGCTCGGGCATCCTTCGTTTGACCCGCATGGCGATCCGATTCCCGCCGCCGACGGCAGCGTGTCCGATGTCAAGGCCACGCCGCTCACCGGAATGGCGCCCGGCGCCTGCGGGGTGCTTGCCCGGGTGGAGCTGGGTGACTCCGAGCGGCTTCGCTACCTGGGCTCGCTGGGGATCCGGCCGGGGCTCCGGTTCACCGTGCTGGACCGCGCCCCCTTCGACGGGCCCGTGACGATCGAGACATCGTCGGGCGCCAAGGTGCTGGGCTACGCGATCGCCACTGGATTGCTGTGCATGCCCGAGGCATCGAGATGAGCGCGGCATCGCATCCGCCGGTGGAGGCGCACGTCGGCTGGCGGCGACCGCGCAAGATGCCCAGCCTGCCGGAATCGTATCGCACCATCAAGGTTCCGGGCGGCCCCGGGTTCTGGCGCAAGGCGCTGGCCTTTGCCGGGCCGGGCTATCTGGTGGCCGTGGGGTATATGGACCCTGGGAACTGGGCCAGCGACCTTGCCGGTGGGGCCCAGTTCGGGTACACGCTGCTGAGCGTCATCCTGCTCTCCAACCTGATGGCCATGCTGCTGCAGGGACTCGCCGTTCGTCTGGGCATTGGCACGGGGCGGGACCTGGCCCAGGCCTGCCGGGACCATTATCCGGTTCCGGTCGCCATGGGGCTGTGGGTGCTCTGCGAAATTGCCATCGCGGCGTGCGACCTGGCCGAGGTGATCGGCAGCGCCATTGCGCTCAATCTGCTGTTCGGCATTCCCCTGCTGTGGGGCGTGTGCCTCACGGCGCTCGACGTACTGATCATCCTCTTTCTGCACCAGCGCGGCTTCCGCTGGCTCGAGGCGATCGTGATCGGCTTGATTGCGGTCGTCGGTGCCTGCTTCGCGACCGAGCTGTTTCTGTCCCGGCCCGACGCAGGCGAGGTGGCGCGCGGACTGCTTCCGACCACGCAGATTCTCTCCAACCCGATGATGCTCTACATCGCCATCGCCATTCTCGGCGCGACGGTGATGCCCCACAACCTGTACCTGCATTCGTCCATCGTGCAGACCCGGCAGTTCGGCGACGACCTCGAGTCCCGGCGGGAAGCGATCCGTTTTTCGACCTTCGATTCGACGGTTGCGCTGCTGTTCGCCTTCTTCATCAACGGCGCCATCCTCATCCTGAGTGCCGCGACCTTCCACTTCTCCGGCTTCAGCGGCGTCGCCGACATCGCGGACGCGCACCGACTGCTGGCGCCCCTCCTGGGCACCACGGCCGCAAGCGTGCTGTTTGCGGTCGCGCTTCTGGCATCAGGGCAGAACTCCACCATCACCGGCACGCTGGCGGGCCAGATCGTGATGGAGGGTTTTCTCAACCTCAGGCTGGCGCCCTGGCTGCGCCGGCTGGTCACCCGCGGCATCGCCATCGTGCCGGCCATCATCGTGACGGCGATCTACGGCGTCAGGGGTACCGTGGCCCTGCTCATCCTCAGCCAGGTCATCCTGTCGTTGCAGCTCTCGTTCGCGGTGATTCCGCTGGTGCAGTTCACCGGCGACAAGGCCAAGATGGGCCCGCTGGTGATCCGGCCCATCACCAAGGTCGCGGCATGGAGTGTGGCGGGTGTGATTCTGAGTCTCAATGCCTGGCTGCTGGTGAGCACCTTCCGGGAGTGGCTCTCCTGAGGTTTCGGGCGCATCTTTAGCGGGTCTCCACTCAAGGATCCGCAGACCATGTTCCGCAAGTTCCCCATTGCGTCCGGACTCGCCCTGGCGCTCCTCGTCGCGCCCGTTTCGCTCGCGGCGCAGGCCGCGTCGGGTTCGCTGCCCGACCTCTCCGCGGGCGCCTCGGTCGAGGGCATCCACGAGTACACCCTCCCCAACGGCCTGCGGGTGCTGCTGTTCCCTGACCAGTCCAAGCCTACCGTCACCGTCAACGTCACCTACCTCGTCGGGTCGCGGCATGAGGGGTATGGCGAGACGGGCATGGCGCATCTGCTGGAGCACATGGTCTTCAAGGGAACGCCATCGCATCCCGACATTCCGGCCGAGCTGAGCCAGCACGGCTCCAATGCCAACGGGACCACCTGGTACGACCGCACCAACTATTTCGAGACCGTCTCGTCCACCCCTGAGAACCTGGCGTGGGCGCTCGACATGGAATCGGACCGGATGGTCAACAGCTACATCGCGAAGAAGGACCTCGAGAGCGAATTCACGGTGGTGCGCAATGAATTCGAGTCGGGCGAGAATTCGCCGTTCAACGTGCTGGAGGAGCGGTTGCTCTCCACCGCGTTCCTCTGGCAGAACTACGGCCACAGCACCATCGGAGCGCGAAGCGACATCGAACAGGTGCCCATCGAACGGCTGCAGCAGTTCTATCACAAGTACTACCAGCCCGACAACGCGATGCTGGTGGTCGCGGGCAAGTTCGACGAGGCCACGACCACGCAGCTGATCCGCCAGAAATTCGGCACCATCCCGCGTCCGGACCGCACGGGTGTGCTCAAGATCTGGCCGACCTATACCGAAGAGCCGGCGCAGGACGGCGAGCGCAGTGTAACGCTCCGCCGAGTGGGCGATGTGCAGGTGGCCATGGCCGCGTATCACGTGCCGGCCGGTTCCGATTCCGCCTTTGCCGCGGTGGAAGTCCTCCAGCACGTGCTGGGAGATGCCCCGTCCGGTCGTCTCTACACCGCCCTGGTTCGCACCTCGAAAGCCGCGGACGTCGGCGCCAACGCCTTCCAGCTCAAGCAGCCGGGCGTGCTGCTCCTCTTCGCGCAGGTGCGCAAGGAAGACTCGCTGGCACCGGCGGAAAGGGCGCTGCGGGAGGCCATCGCGGGAGCGGTGACCACCCCGCCCACCGCAGAAGAGGTCGAACGGGCCAAGGCGGCGATCCTCAAGCAGTGGGACCTGGTGTACAACAACTCCGAGTGGGCCGCGCGCACCTTGTCGGAATGGGCTTCCATGGGTGACTGGCGGCTGATGTTCCTGTATCGGGACCGCGTCAAGCAGGTGACGCCGGATGACGTGAAGCGAGTGGCCGCGGCATACCTCAAGCCTTCCAACCTGACGTTCGGGCGGTTCATCCCGGAGCAGGCGCCGGCGCGGGCCGAGATTCCGCCCACGCCCGACGTGGCCGCGATGGTCAAGGATTACAAGGGCGACACCGCCGTGGTCATGGGCGAGGCCTTCGATCCGTCGCCCGCCAATATTGAACAGCGCACCACGAGGAGCACGCTTCCGGGCGGCGCCGAACTCGCGCTGCTGCCGAAACAGACCCGAGCGCAGACGGTGAACGTGGCCCTGACCCTCCGCTACGGTACCCTGGGGGCGCTGCGGGGCAAGGCGACGGTGGCCAGCTTGGCCGGTGGCATGCTGATGCGCGGCACCAGGACCAAGACGCGGCAGCAGATCAAGGATGAATTCGACCGACTCAAGGCGCAGGTGAATGTGTTCGGCGGCGCGACCAGCGCTGGCGTGCGGATCCAGACCCAGCGGCCCAACCTGCCAGCAGTCCTTCGCCTCGTGGGCGAGGTGTTGCGAGAGCCCGGATTCGACGCACAGGAATTCAAGGAACTGAAGCAGGAACGGCTCGCCAGCATCGAAGAGCAGCGCTCGGAGCCGACCACTCAGGGCTTCACTTCCTTTGGGCGGTTCCTCAACCCATACCCGCCCGATGACCCGCGTGCCACGCTGACGGTCGACGAGCAGGTGGCTGCCATCAACGCCGCCACCCTGGAGCAGGCGCAGGCCTTCTACAAGGGCTTCTACGGCGCCGACCACGCCCAGGTTGCCGTGGTGGGCGACTTCGACCCGGCGGAAGTCACGTCGCTGCTGGGATCGTTCCTGGGCAACTGGAAGAGCGCGTCGCCCTTCGAGCGCATTCCGCAGACGTTCCGTCAGAACGATTCCACCACCATTGTGCTCAACACGCCGGACAAGGCCAATGCCTTCTTCATTGCCGGCCTCAATCTCAAGCTGCGGGATGACCAGCCCGGCTACGCCGCCCTCACCCTGGGCGACTACATGCTCGGCGGGGGTTTTCTCCACTCCCGCCTTGCCACGCGCATCCGCCAGAAGGATGGCCTGAGCTATGGCATCGGCTCGTTCATGAATGCCTCGGCGCAGGACGAAAGCGGGCAGTGGATCACCTACGCCATTTCCGCCCCGGAGAACTCGACCAAGGTCAATACCGCCTTCCGTGAGGAAATGGCGCGCGCGCTCAAGGATGGGTTCAGCCAGGCCGAGTTGGAGGAGGCACGCACCGGCTGGTTGCAGGAGCGGAGTGTCATGCGGGCCCAGGACGCGGCACTGGCGGCCATCCTGGCGTCGGATCTGTTCCTCGACCGTACGATGGCGTTTGACGCCGCCATGGACGACCAGGTCCGGAAGCTGTCGGTGGCCGACGTCAATGCGGCTGTCCGGAAGTTCCTCGACCCCAACCGGTTCGCCGTTGTCCGCGCCGGAGACTTCAACAAGCAGGCCCCGCCGGCCCAGCCCTGAACGCGCGGGGCCCGCGAGACCAGATGCCGGAGGTGGTGCCAGCCGCACCGCCCCCGGCGTCCTTATCTTTGGTGTGAACATTGCCCGGCCGGAGGTCACCGCCCGACGGGCTGGACCAAATTGTAGAGAGGATATGCCAGCATGAAGAGTCTGCGATTGCTTCTCCTGGGCTGCCTGGCGCTGACGCTCGCTTCCTGTGGCGACTCGACCGGCAACGGCGGCGGGGGCTGCGATGGACCAATCACCCTGACCATCGGCGGGGGCAGCTCCCCCGTCTTTGACTGGTCGCCGAGCTGCACCGTGGCCCAGGTGCTGGTACGCAACGTCGGCGGACGATGCCGCGTTGCAGTGGGGCAGTTTCGGCCGAGACCAATGTTATCCGGCCGCCGGTCACCTACGGTTCGGCCCCGTCCGGCACCACCAGACTGCAGGCCCCGGCACTGCTGACGACTGGCCAGTCCTACCTCCTCTGCCTCGCCGTCCATCGATCAAGTGTAGCGGCGAACTGATAGTGCAGGTGCAGCAGCAGTTCATGCCCTGATCCCATGGCACACCGGCCCGTCGCTGACGGGCCGGCACGGATTCAAAGCCCCAGGGTGACGCGAAGGCCGGCGCTGCGGTAACGATACGCGCCGGTCACCGTCCGCTCCAGACTGTTTGACAGCCCGCCAAAGAACTCGACGACATTACCCGTGCCCCACTTCCGGCCCACTGCCGCGTCGGCGTGCCATTCGGCCTGGGTCTCCGCGCCGCGAAATGCCTGCTGCACACCAAGGCCGCCGGCCAGCCGGGCGGTCCAGCGCACGTCGTCATAGGTCCAGCCGCCGCGCACCTCCCCGGTACGGAACCGGTCCGGTGAGAAGTATCCGGCGCCCTTGAAATCGTAACCCATCTGGCGGCCATAGACACCGGCAAAAAAGTGCTGCGGCAACTGCTGCATCACGGCGGCGAGGAGATGATAGCGCGTGTTGTCGTCGCTGAACCAGGCGCCGCCACCGCCCACGGTCACGGTCGTTGATCGGGCGACGCCTGCTTCGATGGTGGCTTCCGCCTCATCCACGTCGAGACCGCTCCCGATCAGTTCCGCCGTCTCGTCGAAGGGGTGGTGCGAGTATCCGGCGCCGACCGAGACCCGCCGTGCCGGCCTCAGCGTCACCGAGCCGCGAAAGGACGGCTCGGTACGAACGGCGCCTGCGTCGGGCGCGAGCCGGCGCGCACCCGCGGCCACCGTGGCGTCCACCTTCCCAAGCGCGACGTGGACGCCTCCTTCGACCGACTGACGCTGGGCATGCCGAAGCGGATCCCGGCTTTGCTGGAGCCCTCCACCGGCGAACACCGCGAGCCGGTCGGCAAGCGGGGCCGTGACCATGCCGCGCTGCCACCAGCTCGTGTTGTGGTCGGAGTCGTTGTTCCAGCCAGCCGCCAGCTCAACAAACGACCGGCGGGCCAGCCGGATGGCATGATCCAGCATTCGGGCATCGTGGTTGGTCGAATCGCGGGCCAGTACTTCGGCAACCTCGCGACTCGCAAGCGCCGAGCGTCCTTGCCAGAAATGCACCTGTGCAAGACCGACGCGCGCCGACTGGTTGGCGCTGTCGGCGGCAAGCCCCTGGGCAAACAGCTGGGCGGCACGGTCCAGATCGCCGCGCCACGCTGTGGCCTCAGCCCGCCCGGCAAGCGCCTCCGGGTTGTCCGGATCCCGGGCCAGGATGGCGGCATACGCCTGATCGGCCGCGTCAAAGCGGCCATCCCATGCGAGCACCCGGGCGCGCGCCAGCTGCGCGTCGAGCCGTTCCGGGTTGGCCGCAATGATCGAATCATATCGAAGGAGTGCAGTGGGCAGTTTCGCCTGCCACGCCAACACCTGCGCCTGCAGGAGTCTGACATCGGGGTCTGCGGGCTCAAGCTCTCGCGCATGCCCGGCCAGCGTCAGGGCGGAGTCGAGGTCACCACGCCAGGAGGCCAGGACGGCGAGCCGGTAGAGCGAATGCACGCTCGCCGGGTTGGCCGCGAGTTCACGCTCATATGCCACTCTGGCGTCGTCAAACCGGCCTGCCGCCCAGAACCGGTCGCCCTCAGCGGACTGCGCTGCAAGGACCGAGGCAGTGCACACCAGCGTGGTTGCCAGCGCCAGCGTCCGTCGGATCATCGAATGGCTCCCCATGTGGCGGTGAGCGAATCATACGCCGGCTTGGGCCGGGCAAACCATGCCGGCTCGCTCCAGCCAGACCAGCGCCATCCGGGCGACGGGCCAAGCTGCTCGTGCGTCCCGGTTCGCTGGTCGTAGGCCGTGACGAGGAAATGAAACTCGCCCGCCGTCACGGTGCCGAAGCCGCCGGTGGCGTTGCGCTCGTAGAGCAGGGTCCGGGATGAGGGGTCACTCACATTGAGCAGGTCCCACGGGATCCGGATCTGCAGCAGGCTGGCCGCGCGATCAAGATACCAGTCGGCCAGCGTACTCGTCGCTGCGCGGCCGAACTTCAGGCGGCCGCGGTTGACCCCCTGCGCCGGATAGAAGGTGCCGTCCCGGCCGAAGCGGGCTCGATTGGTGACAACGAACATGCTGTCGAACCGGCCATCCTCCCGATTGACCACACTGATGGGGCGATGATAGAAGCGTCCGAGATCATCGCCCGACCGCGGGTCCGCGATGGATGAATACCGGTTGTATTCCGGCAGCACCCTGATCTCGCCGCTGTCGGGTGAGGGAAGACTCACCAGGAATTCGTATCCCAGCGCCGATCGAACCTGGCTATGCGGCAGGCGATGCTGGCCCACGCTGTCGCGCCAGGTGTCGATGGCGATCTGGAAGGCGGTCGACGGTCTACGGTCGACGGTCGGCCGTTGACTGTAGACTGTTGACCGTTGGCCGTTGACCTCCACTGCCAGATACACATAGGCCCCATCCGCCCCCACGTGCAGCGCCGTGAGCTGGCCGCCGCCCCGGGCGACCACCGGCAGTCGGCGCCAGCGCGCGGGATCACCGCCCGGTTCGGGCCGGTTCGCCGAATCGCCGGCGTACATGCCGATCAGGCCGTAGTTCTGCTCCGCATCCATCACGTTGTGCCAGCGACGGTTGTTCTCGGCGGGCAGCTCAAAATCAGTCACGACCCAGTTCTTCTTGAACCACTCGTCGATCCAGGCAAACACCAGTCCGCCGGCCGCGCCGGCGGCGTGCAGGTCACGGGTGAGGCGGGCATCAATGCGTGCCATCGCCTGCTCATCATGGCCACCATGGTCCCAGCCCTGCGGCTGGAGGTGGGCATCTCCCCGGCTGGACGGCACCCCGTATTCCGCAATCAGGACCGGGATGTTCGCGTGATGTCGTATCAGCGCCGCCAGGTAGCCGAAATAATTGGAGCGTCCCTCGGGGGAGCGTGCCTCATTGTACTCCCGATCATACAGCATGAAATCGGGATAGTAGGGATAGGCATGGTAGCTCGCGAACCAGCCGGCTGGATTGGCAGCGGTGGCATGCACCAGTGCCGCATCAAGTCCGATGGCGTCATTGTCGTACTCGAGCCGATTGCCCTCCGCCTGCCGACCCGCACGCCGACGCCAGTCACGCTCTTCCTCGCCGCTCGATTCGGTCGGATGGCTCAGCGGGTCGAGGGTTGGCCAATTGGTGTAGGCGATGGGTCTCAGGGCGTGCCAGCGGTCGAACTCATACGCCAGCATCGAGTCACATTGCCGCGCCATCCACCGATCCATGGCCGGTGCCGAGGCGGCCGCGAGAAAGCGGCCCCGATAGGGCGCCAGTCCCGGATGCCGCGTATCGAATGCCAGCACCGCATAGGGCTCCCATTCCCGGCCGATGATGTACGCCAGTGTCCACGGCGCCACGTCGGCATCATACCGCCCATGGGCGTGGCCGGGTCGCACCGCCAACTGGGCATGTCCATGAATCAGGTCCACCACCCGATGCATCTCGGACCGGAACTCGTTTTCGAATCGCGGAGCATCGAATGCGTCGTCCGGTGGCAGTTCAGTCCACACCCCGTGCACCAGCCACAGGAGGCTGTCAGGGTGCTGCAGATTCCAGCCCCGGAGTGCGCGGTAGAACTCAGGCGGGAGGATGGTGTAGAGTCGCACCGTATTGGCGTTGGCACGCGCCAGCATGGCGAACCAACCGGCGTACAGCCCCGAATCGGCAGGGAACTCGGAGGGATACTTGCCGGGCAGGGCAACGCCCATGTTGACTCCCTTGACCCAGATCGGCATCCAGTGTCCCTGACGAAGCACCTCGAACCTGGTGCCAAGAACCCGCGCCGTTTGTCGCAGCACTGATGGCCGGCGGGATTCCCGGAGTGCCGGCCGGCGCCAGCCGGGAGTCAGCCGCTCCAGCACTGCGCCGGCGGTCGGCTCGTCCGGCATGAGCTGCAGGGCCCTGTGTGCTGCCGTCACGGCCGCGGTGGAGTCGCCCCGGCGCTCGCCGGTCAGGGCAAGGCCAATCCAGGCGTCTCCGTTGGCGGGGTCGGCGGTGACCACAGCGGAAAAAAGCGATTCAGCATGCTCCAGCTGGCCGCCCCTGAGGGCGATGTAGCCGCTGCCGGTCAATGCGTCCAGGTTGGTGCTGCAGAGAGAAAGTGCATGGCGGAACTGCTGTTTGGCAGCATCCAGCGAGTCAGCGCGGAGCCGGGCCCAGCCGGCGGTGGATGCCAGGCCGGACGACGCCGGGCAGGGACGTTGTGCCAGGGCCGGCCGGCTGGCAACGAGCAGGAGGCCCAAGGCTCTCCATGCCAATCGCCGGCCGTGTATGTTCATGCGCATGGACGAGCCAATGTCTGAAGTGCGTACGCCCGACACCCGGGCGCTGGGGCGGACGCTGGTGGACACGTTCGGCAAGGGGTGGGCCAAAGGTAATGTGGAGCTCCTGCTCAGTGTCTTTACGGCTGATGCCGTCTTTGCCGACACGCCCCACGCGGAGCCGCTGCGCGGCATCGACGCGATTCGCGAATACTGGGTCGAGACTCCCTACCATCAGTCCGAAATCACCTTCACCTCGGGCGAGATCTTCTCGGTCGGCCCGTGGTTCTCGGCCGAGTACAAGTGCGTCTTTCGCCGCCGGCGCACCGGTCAGTGGATGGACATTCGAGGAGCCATGTTCTGCGAAACGGCGGACCAGCGCATCAGTGAAATGCGACTGTACTGGCACCGGGTACCGTGAAGACGGTCGCTACGGCGCTACGGTCGACGGTCAACAGTCGACTGTAGACCCGTAGACTGTCGACCGAGCGTCCCCGCTGGCGGACGTCCCGGAACCAAATCTGAGCGTCAAGTGTTTATGCCATAACGACTTGGTCCTATGGCACGAGGCTCGCAGTTCCAGTTTGAGCGCCTGTTTTCCTGGTTGTCCAGCTTTCCGGAGGCGATATGTTCGCCACAATCCTCCTCTCTCTTCTGGTTCCTGCACCGCTACCCGCCCTGGCGGTCGCATCGCAGGATCCGGCCATCCGGATCGAACTCAACAACGATCGCCAGTTCGTGCGCGGTGAGCACGGCAAGGTCAAGATCCGCACCGACGATGACGGCTTCCTGGTGGTGCTCCACGCCGACCCGGACGGCCGTGTCCGCGTGCTCTTTCCGCTGGACCCGGGTGACGACAATTACGTCCGCGGGCATCACACCTATGAGCTGCGCGACCGGGGTGACCGTGAGACCTTCACGGTCGAGGCTGGCTCGGGGCAGGGAGCCATCTACGCCGCCGTCTCCCGTGATCCATTCCGTTTCGATGGCTTTACCCTCAACCGGCACTGGGATTATGACGCGCTGAACACCGAAGACCCGGGCAGCGACCCGGAGCCGGTGCTTGGGGACCTGGTGCAGCGGATGGCCAGCGGCCGGTACGACTACGACTACGTCACCTACGACGTCTATGAGAGCGCCTATTCGAGCGTGAGCTACGGATCGCCTGCCGTGGTGTACACGCCGTCGTCGTACTACTACAGCTCCTACTACTGCGATCCATTCTACAATTACTATTGCGATCCCTATTACTACTCGCCGTCGCGCTTCAATGTGGCGATCAGTGTCGGTTCGCCGTACTACTATCGGCCGTATTACTATGACCCGTTCTACTACGGGTATTATTCGCCGTACTACTATCGTCCGGCGCGTTACTACGGCTATCCCTCGTATCCCTACTACAACAGCCCGGGCGGCGTCGGCTATCGTCCGCGTTATTCCACGCCGTCGGAGTTCAAGCAGACCGACCGTCTCTGGAATGGCGCGCCCTATCGCGATCGGTTGAGCGCCTCACCGGTCCGGTCGGTGAATACGGTCTACGATCCTGCGCCAGTGCGCCGCGGAACGACCCAGGGCGACATGGGCCGGTCGCCGGTGCAGAGCTCGCCGCCCGCCGCCTCGGCATCGCCACGCCGTCGTGTGGAGGCGTCGCCGTCCAGGAGCGGATCGGCCGCACCAGCGGAGCGGCAGGCCCCCGAGCGGCGGCAGGCGGCACCCGCCAGGACCGAGCCGCGCAGCGAACCGCGTCAAAGTTCGCCGCCATCGCGGGAAGCCACTCCAAGCCGTCGCCGTCGCGAGGGCACGCCCCAGGGTGCGCCGGAGCTGCAGCGCCGGACCGAGCCTTCGAGCTCGCCACGCGCCCAGCGGGCCGAACCGGAGCGTCGCGGGACCCGGGTGAGCCGTCCGGAAGCGAGCACCAGCCGCCCGAGCACCAGCCGCCCGACCCCAATCCGGTCAGAGCCAGTCCGCCGGTCGGTTGAGCGGCCCGCCCCGCAGGTGCGGCAGGCTCCGAGATCAGAGCCGGCAGCCCGATCGGCTCCGCCACCCCGGAGCGCGGGGCCATCACGGGCGAGCGCGCCGGCCCCCTCTCGAGGGTCGAGCGGTGGCGGTGGTGGGGGCGGGGGGCGACGGGGACCGCGGTAACACGACGGGCATCTGGGCGCGGCATGCGTAAGGGCGGGTCGCCCTTACGCTTTTTCGCGCTTTCGTGCTACCAGATGCGCGCCCGCGTCTCCGCCGGTGCCACCATCGGATCTCCTGCCTGACATTTGAATGCCGCCTGGAACTCCGGCATGTTGGCGAGCGGGCCATTGACGCGCCAGCGGGGCGGAGCATGGGGATCGACATTGACCAGGAGCTTGGCTGACTCCGGCCGGCGCATGGCGCGCCATATCTGGGCCCATGCCAGGAAGAAGCGCTGGTTCGTGGTCAGCCCGTCGATGGGTGCCGGTTCGGGTTTGCCTTCGAGTGACTTGCGCAACGCGTGATAGGCAATCGTGAGCCCGGCAAAATCAGCGATATTCTCTCCCAACGTGAGCTTGCCATTGACGTGGAAGGTGTCCACCGCCAGCAAGCCATTGAATTGCTGGACGACGGCGTCGGCCCGCTTTTCGAAGGCGGCAGCATCGGCATCCGACCACCAGCCCGAGAGATTGCCCTTGGCGTCGTATTTCCTCCCCTGATCGTCAAAGCCGTGCGAGATCTCGTGGCCAATCACCGCACCCATGCCGCCATAGTTGACCGCGTCATCCGCCTTGGGGTCGAAGAACGGCGGCTGCATGATTCCGGCCGGGAAGACGACTTCGTTCATGCCAGAGTTGTAATAGGCATTGACCGTTGGCGGCGTCATGCCCCACTCGGTGCGGTCCACCGGCTTGCCGATCTTGTTGATATTCCTCCGTACCTCGAACGCCTGTGAGTGCATGACGTTGACTGCGTAGGGCTGCGCCACGATGTCGAGCCCATCATACGAGCGCCATTTGTCGGGGTAGCCGATCTTGTTGACGATGGCGTCCAGCTTGGCATACGCCCGACGCCGGGTGGCGTCGGTCATCCAGTCGAGCTGGCCGATCCGCTCGCGCAGCGAGGCCCGGATGTTATGCACCATGGTCAGGGCGCGGGCCTTGGCTTCCGGCGGGAAATGCTCGCGCACAAATGCCTTGCCCAGGATGTCGCCCAGTGCGCGATCGGTAGCCGCGATGCATCGCTTCCAGCGTGGCTGCATCTCGGTGACGCCCTGCATCACGGTACTGTTGAACCGGAAGCTCTCGCGCTCGAGGTCGCTGTCCAGCGCCGGCCCCAGCCTGCGAACCGTGTGCCAGGCGAGGTACTCACGCCACTGCGGTACCGGCACCGCATCGAGCAGCGAGTCCAGCGCGTGATAGAACCGGGGCGCTTCCACGTTGACGTCCTTCACCGATCCGGCAGCGCGTGCCGCGAGGAACCTGGGCCACGCCATGCCCGGCGCCACGCTGGTCAGGCGGCTGACCGGCATCAGGTGATAGGTGGTGTCCGGATTGCGACGCTCAACGCGAGTCAGCGACGCCCGGGCCAGTGCCGTTTCCAGCGCAAGCACGTGGTCAGCGGCATCCGCAGCCTGTGCGGTTCCCACGCCGACGAGTGCCAGCATGTGCGCCACGTGATCCCGGTACGCGTCGCGCAGCGCCACCGAGGCCGAGTCAGTCTTGAGGTAGTAGTCGCGATCGGGGAGGCCGAGGCCGCCCTGGGACAGCACGCCGATCATGCGGTCGCTGTGCTTGTCGTCCTGGCCGGCGCGAAACCCGAAACCCGCGTTCACTCCCAAATTCTGGAGCCGGGCGATCTCGTGCTCCACACCGGCCCGATCCTGCAGCACACTGATTTCGTCGAGCATCGGCTGGATGGGAACCGTGCCGGTGCGGTCGATGGCCGTGGTATCCATGCAGCTGGCGTAGAACATTCCAAGTCGGCGCGCATCGGCACCGGGGCCCGGGCTGGCGGCGGCCGTCTCGAGCGTCTCCTTGAGCGCGGCATAATTTGCTTCCTGCAGCTCATTGAAGCTGCCCCACGATGCCCGGTCAGCGGGGATGGTGCTTCGCTTGAGCCAGCCTCCGTTGGCATAGGCAAAGAAGTCCTCGCAGGCGCTGCAGGTCGTATCCATGTTGGCCGGGTCGAGCGGCTTGGCCTGCTGCGCCGCCAGCGGCGCGACTCCTGCGAGCAGGAGCAGGGCGACAAGCGGTCGGGTCATGACGGGTCTCCGTTGCTCAGGATGTTGTGGCGTGGCGGTGGGCGTAGTCTAGGCCCCATTCCAGGTATTCCGGGCTGCGCAGTCCGATGCGCATCGCGCGCTCGACCGCCTCGTCCTCTGGAAGGTCCCGATCCAGGATGAAGTATGCGAGCATGGCGCCACCCACCCGGTTGGCGCTGCCGCAATGGAAGAACACCGGCTTGTCCCGATGCGCACGCAGGACCGAGAGGATCTGCTCCATTCTGTCGTCGCCGGTGGCTCCGGGGGAGACGGGGACATTCACGTACTCGAGGCCAGCCTGTCGGGCCCGGGCCGGTTCGTCAAAGGGGCGCGGCTCCATGGGATCTCGGATGTCGAGCACCAGCGCACCGCCGGCGGCCTTGAAGCGCTCCAGCTGTTCAGCGGTGGGCTGGCCGCCGGTGATGATATTGGGCAGGGGCTCGCAGACATTGCGCACGTCCGAAAGCGCAGTCAGGGCGCTGCTTGGCATAGGGTGAACTCCGCGGTTGGGGCTTAGGCGCTGGGCGCTGGGAGCGTTGTTGTCGCATAGCGCATCGCGCATCGCGCATCGCGCATGGCGCATGGCGCAGCTCCAGCTCTCAGCTCTCAGCTCTATACATGATCACGTGGGCCCGCTCCAATGTGATCAGCCCGCCGCCGATCATCCGGTCGAGGTCGGGCAGCACCGAACGAATGGTCTCCTCCGTATCGATGCACTCGATCACCAGCGGCAGGTCCATGGAGAGCCGGAGGGTCTTCTCGGTATGAACTCGCGCGGTGGCGCCGAACCCGAGGATGCCGCGGAACACTGTGGCGCCAGCACACTGGCGTTCCCGCAGCAGGTGGACGATCGCCTCGTAGAGCGGCCGCCCTTCGTGCTTGTCCCGTTCGCCGATATGGATGCGCATGAGCATCCGTTCGCCTTCGAATCCGTGCATGGGAGCGCTCCTGTAGGACATGGTCGCGGGTCGTCGAGGGTCGAGGGTCGAGGGTCGAGGGTCGACCAAGCCCACGCTCACGTCCTTCCCGCGTTCGCGGGAGCGACGATGCTGCCAGCTTCGGCCTGCCCATCCTGCCCATCCTGCCCATCCTGCCTATCCCGTCTACCCTCCTGCTGCCCATCCGGTGAACACGGCGCCGATCGAAATCACCAGACTGAGCCCGACATAGACGGCGACCCGGCTCCACTCGCCATCCTGCATGAGCTTCATCGAATCATACGTGAAGGTCGAGAATGTGGTGAAGCCGCCGCAGAGCCCGACGGCGAGCGCGGCGCGCCATTCGGGGCTCACCGTGGGGCTCAGCAGGGACCAGCGCATCACCCAGCCCAGGGCAAATGAGCCAGCAATGTTGATGAGCAGGGTGCCCAGGGGAAAATGGGGAGAGACGCGGGCGACGGCGCCGCCCAGCGCATAGCGCAGCACCCCGCCGAGGGCGCTGCCGGCCGCCACGTACCAGATGATGCCCATGTGCTCTACATTATCCTGCAATGCTCCGCATTGCCATTGCCCAGTTTCGGCCCGCCAAGGGCGCCTACCGACAGAATCTTGAGCGGCTGGGCACGCTCTTCCGGGAGCTGGCCGCCGGAGAGGAACCACCGGACCTGGTACTGACGGCTGAGGCGGCGCTGACCGGGTACTTTCTGGAGGGTGGTGTCCGGGAACTCGCCCGCAGCGCGGAAAGCCTGTTCCAGGATCTCGAGGAGACGCACGCCGCCAGCGGGGCGCCGCCGTTCGACATCTGCATCGGCTTCTACGAAGTGCATGACAACACCCTGCACAATTCAGCGATGTACGCGTCCCTGGGCGGCAGCGACGCGGGCATTCGGCATGTGCACCGCAAGGTCTTCCTGCCGACCTACGGCGTGTTCGATGAGGAGCGGTTCGTGGAGCCGGGGCGATCGGTCGAAGCCTTTGACACCCGGTGGGGGCGTGCCGCCGCGCTGATCTGCGAAGATGCCTGGCACAGCGTGATGCCGATGCTGGCCGCCCTCGACGGCGCCCAGATCCTGCTGGTGCCGAGCGCCAGCCCCGCACGCGGGATTACACCGGATGGCGACGACCAGCGGCCGGCGAGCCTGTCGCGCTGGGAACGTATCGCGCAGGACATGGCCGGCGAGCACGGCATCTACGTGGCCATTGCGCAACTGGTGGGTTTCGAGGGCGGGAAGGCGTTTCCCGGCGGCTCCCTGATCGCGGGCCCGCGTGGCGACCTGCTGGTGCGAGGCCCGGTCTTCGAAGACGCGCTGCTCCGGGCCGATCTCCCTCTGGAGGAAATCACCCGGGCCCGGGCCGACATGCCGCTGCTCTCCGATCTGGAAATGCGGCTGCCACACTTGCTGGAGGGTCGAGGGTTGAGGGTCAAGCGTCAAGGGTCAAGGGTCGCGAGTCGCGGCTCGCGGGTCACCGGCTCGACATTCGAAGTTCGGCACCCGACGCTCGACGACCCGCTCGCCATCGAGGCCGGGCTGACGCGGAAGTGGCTGGTGGAGTTCATCCGGGACGAGCTTGGCCGCCGCCGCGGATTCAGCAAGGCGGTGCTCGGGCTTTCCGGCGGGGTGGACAGCTCGGTGGTGGCATGGCTCGCGGCCGAGGCCCTTGGCCCTGCCAACGTGATTGGCGTGCGGATGCCATATCGCAGCTCGAGCGCTGAAAGTCTGGAGCATGCCGAACAGGTGGCACAGGCCACCGGCATCGAGTTGCGGACGGTGGACATCAGCGATGCCGTGGATGCGCTCACCCGCGCGATTGGCGGTGCGACGACGCCGACGCGACAGGGTAACATCATGGCCCGCACGCGCATGATCACGCTGTTCGACCTGTCCGCCGCCTGTTCGGCCCTGCCGCTCGGGACCGGCAACAAGTCGGAGCGCCTGCTGGGCTACTTCACCTGGCATGCCGACGACTCCCCACCGATCAATCCACTGGGTGACCTGTTCAAGACCCAGGTCTGGGCGCTCGCGCGCGAGCTCGGCATTCCCGAGGAGATCATCGCCAAGCCGGCCAGCGCGGACCTGATCACGGGACAGACCGACGAGGGTGACTTCGGCATCTCCTACGCCCGTGCCGACCTCATCCTGCACTGGATCCTGCTGGGCTATCGGACGGAGGAGATCGTGGCGCGCGGCTTTACTGCCGAGGAAGTGGCGCTGGTGCGTGGCCGGCTGGATTCCACCCACTGGAAACGGAAGCTTCCCACCGTGGCGATGGTCAGCCAGACGGCGATCGGCGAGTACTACCTGCGACCGGTGGACTATTGAGGGTCGACAGTCGACAGTCGACAGTCGACAGTCGACCGTTGACCGTCGACCGTCGACCGTTGACCGTTGACTGAGGACCCATGACCCACGACTTCCATCCCATGTCCCACTCGCGCGGCGAGATCAGCACGTTCGTGATGCCGCACATGCAGAACGTGCTGGGCGATCTCTTCGGCGGAAACCTGATGGCGCTGGTGGATCAGGCTGCGGCGGTGGCCGCCATGCGCCATGCCGGCGGCCCGGCGGTGACGGCCGCGATCGATCGCGTGGACTTCAAGGAGCGAATCCGGCTGGGTGAGCTGGTGACCTGCCTTGCCATGGTGGATTTCGTGGGTAACTCCTCGATGGACATCACCGTCACGGTTCACGCCGAGACGATCACCACCGGCCAGCGACGGCTCACGCATGTGGCGCATTGCGTGTTCGTGGCCATCGACGAGCAGGGCCGGCCGAAGCGGGTACCCCGGCTCGTGGCGGAAACCGAGGAGGAGCGGGCCCGGTTCGAAGCGGCGCGGCAGCACCGGGAACGGAGCAAGCGGGCATGACACGCGTGGTGGCGGCGCTCTCGGGGGGCGGCGCCAAGGCGGCAGCCCACGTGGGTGCCATTCGCGCGCTGGACGAAGCGGACCTGCATGTCAGCCGGTATACCGGCACGTCGATGGGGGCGGTCATCGCGGCCGGTTTCTGTGCCGGGCTCGGCGCCGAGGAGGTGCTGTCCCAACTGGTTCAGGCGGGGAGCAGGGGTGTGGTGCGCCGGCTGCTCGCGCCGCTGGGCGGAATTTATGTGCAGGGCCTGATGCGGCCGGAGCCGCTCCGCAGGGCCATCGAGGCATTCCTGCCGGTAGGGCGATTTGCCGAACTCCGGCTGCCGCTGACGGTGACAGCGGTGGACCTCGACAGCGGGGAGCTGGTGTTGTTCGGCGATGGTGGCGAGGATGTGCCACTTGTGGACGCGCTGATGGCATCGTGCGCGCTGCCGGTCTTCTTTCCGGCGGTTCGCCTTGGTGGACGGCGGCTGGCCGACGGCGGGCTGCGTGGTGTGGTGCCACTGGAGCCGGCGCGCGCCGGCAATCCCGACCTGGTCGTTGCGGTGGATATTGGGCCCGGATTCGACGAGCTTGCATCAACGCCTTCACCCTATCCTTCACTGGTGCGGGCGCACAACGACGCGACCGGCATCCTGATGGCGGCCAACAGCGCGCTCGAGCTGGAACTCTGGCGCTCGGATCCGTCCCGGCCCCGGCTGGTGTACGTCCGGCCCAACGTCGAAAAGAACGTGACCTTTCGCATGGACCTGGCGCGCCGCTACTCCGATGAAGGGTATCGAGCGACGCGCGCCGCATTGAAGGAAGCAGGATTCTGCCAATGACCCAGGCAACGCGGTTATTTACACTCGAGGAAGCGGAGCGCACGCTGCCGCTGGTGAGCCGCATTGTGGCGGACCTGGTGGCCGAGCATCCGGGCTGGCGAGCGGGGGTCTCGGAATACGAGGCCCTCTCGCTCGCTGCCACGCCGGACAGCGGTGAGACCGACGCAATGGTCGCCGTCCGGACCGATGTGGCCCGGCGGGCCGAACGAATCGATGGCTTCCTCCACGAGCTGGAGGAGATCGGCTGCCTGTTCAAGGGCTTCGAGTCGGGGTTGGTGGACTTTCCTTCGCTCCGCAACGATGAGCCGGTCTATCTCTGCTGGCACCTGGGCGAGGAGCACATCATCGCCTGGCACGAAATGGAGATCGGCTTTGCCGGACGGCAGCCCATCGATGACGGCATTCTCTCGGAGGCCGATGCATGAGCTCCTTCTGGCTGCTGCTCCACTTCCTCGGTTTCGCGGCCTGGGTTGGCGGCGGGTTCGGTTCGATGGTGGCCGGAGTGGCCGGGAGGAAGGAGAGCCGCGCCGGGCTTGGCGCCATCGCCCGGGCCCAGGCGACCATTCTGAAAGTCATCATCGCGCCAGGCGCGGCACTGGTCGTGCTGTCCGGGCTGATCCTCACCCTCAGGATGATGAATGCGATGACGTCAGCGCTCAATTCCTGGCTGATGGTCATGCAGGGCGCCGGCATTCTGGGCGCGCTGGTGGTGCTGCTGGGTGGCCTGCCGATCGCATCGCGACTGGCGCGACTGGATCCCGAAGGTCCCCATGCTGACCGGTTCGACGAATTGCGGAACCGCCAGCGGCTCGTGGCATCGGTCGCGGGTGTACTGGCGCTGCTGGCGCTGGTGGCCGGGGTGCTTTCGTAGGACGGGCAGGATGGACCTCACCCGCGCGGGATTGCAGTCCGACACTCCCACAGTCTACTCCAGCACCACCGGCGTGGTGCTGCTCTGGCCTCCGTTGAGCAGCTGCCCCTCGTTGCCGCGACCCCAGCAGGCAACCGTTCCGGAGGCAGTCGAGCCGCAATAGTTCGTAAACCCCCCGGTCAGGGTGCTGAAGCGCAGGTCTCCCGACACAGGCGTCGGCTCGTCCGAACGGGTTGCGCTGCCAGCGGGATCCAGGCCCAACGCGCCATCCGTGTTTGCCCCCCAGCACCAGGCCTTGCTGTCAGCGTCGATTCCGCATGAGGTGTAGCGCGCCGAAGCGAGGCTGGAGAAGGCATGATGGCCGCTCACGGCGACCGGGTGATCGCTCTCAAGCGTGCCGGCACCCGCACCGAGCGCATCGATTCCCCAGCACCACGCTGCGCCGAGCCTGGTGAGCGCGCAGGCGTGAAGACCACCGGCGGCAATCTGCGTGAAGCCTTCGCCGATGCCCATGCGGATGGGCGTGCTCGAATGCTGATGCGTGATCACGTCGATGCCCCAGCACCACGCCACTCCGGCGACGTCGATCGCACAAGCGCCATTCTTGAAGGCGCTGACGGCAGCAAACTGCTTGCCTCCCGCCGCGACAATCGGCGTGCGACTGCACGGCAGTCCGCAGTCGTCACCAGCAGCATCGGTGCCCAGCTGGTCGGCCTCGTTGAGGCCCCAGCAGTAGACTTTTCCCGAGCGGCTGAGTCCGCAGGTGAAGAAATCGCCGGCCGTGAGTGAAGCGAAGTGCTCAGTGGTTGCCACCTTGGCGGGCCGGGCCTGGCAGGGAAAGCCATTGCAATCGTCGTCAGGTGTCGTGCCGATGCCAAGCTCCGCCTCACCGTTGTTGCCCCAGCACCAGGCCACGCCATCGGCGTCAAGAGCGCAGGTGTGCGCCGGTCCAGCAGTGATGGAAACAAACCGCTGGGCCACCGCCACTTCGACCTTGATCGTGTTTGCACTCGCCAGGCCATCACCGAGCTGGCCATACTGGCCCGCTCCCCAGCAGGTGGTGCCGCCACTGGCGATCTGGCAGAGGTGCCCTTGCCCGACGGCAAGTGCTGCCGCCGCTGAATTGCCGGATGGCGCCACCGCGTCGGAGCAGGCGGCACCCAACACGGCAAACAAGCTCATTGCCCAGCGCATCCAGGCGCTCACCCTCCTGACTTCGTCCGGTGTCAGATGCATGGAGTGCATCACGGCATGACGACGACCGGTGTTCCGCTGTTCTGTCCACCGTTGACCAGTTGGCCCTCTTCGCCCCGTCCCCAGCATACCAGCGATCCCTCGGCGGTCAGGCCACAATAGTTGGCCATCTCGCCCGCCAGGGCGGTGAAGGAGAAATTGCCCGACACCGGCGTTGGTTCGTAGTACTGCGTCACCGTGCCATCGCGCTCGACTCCGACCTCGCCATTGCCATTGGCGCCCCAGCAGAACGCGTGACCCTGCTGGTCCAATCCACAGGACGTGACACGGCCGGACTGAATCTGGCGGAACGAGTGCCCACCGATCACGGGGACGGGAACGACGGTGAGCAGCACGCTCTCCCCCGCGCCCAGGGCATCCAGCCCCCAGCACCAGGCAGCGCCCCCGGCATCCAATGCGCAGGCATGAAAACCGCCAGACGCGATTTCAGTGAAGACCAGGCTGTCGCTGACCAGGGCGGGGGCAAGGGTGGGCGATTCGCCGCGGTGACGTTCGACGTCACCCGAGGCGTCGTAGCCCCAGCACCAGGCCTTGCCGTCCGGCGCAAGCGCACAGACATGCGCCTTGCCGGCCGAGATCCGGTTGAAGTGCGCGCCATTGGCGGCCAGCAGGGGAGTGCGGCTGCAGCGAAGCGACTCGCAGGTGTCGCCACTCGCGGTGGTGCCCAGCTGCCCCTCGTCGTTCAGCCCCCAGCAAAGCACTGAGCCCGCGACGGTGAGTCCACAGGTGAAGCCGTACCCGGCGGCCAGCGCGCTGAAGCGATCCGAGGTGGCGACCTTCACCGGCACAGTCTGGCATGCGATCCCGCCGCAATGCTGGTCAGGCAGTGATCCCGTCCCCAGCTCGCCACCGAAATTGGAGCCCCAGCACCAGGCCGCCCCCGCGTCGTCAATGGCGCAGGTATGGGTGTAGCCGGCGGCGATCGAGCGGAAATGGGGCGGATCGGACAGGGGGACAGGAATGGTTTCAGCGGGTTGTGTGCCAATGCCGAGCTGGCCCAGAGTGCCGCGTCCCCAGCAGCGTGTGCTGGTGTCAGTGACGCGGCAAAGATGGGTTTCACCGATGGCGACCAGGGCCGGGGCTGGCGCCGTTTCCGGTCCGGGCCCGGGCCCGGTCGAATCGGAACAGGCGAGTGCCAGCATCGCCGTGAGCGACAGTCCTGCCAGCCGGCCGGGCGTCACCTCACGTTCCCAGTGCCAAGGTGACCGGTGTGGCACTGTCCGCGTCGCCGTTGAGGAGGAGGCCGTCATCTCCCCGTCCCCAGCAGGCCACGGTTCCCGTGGTGGTGGTTCCGCAGAATGTTCCGCCTCCCCCATCCAGGCGGGTAAAGCGCAGGTTGCCCGAGATGGCCTGGGGCGAATCGAACAACACGGTGGAGCCCAGCGGCTCGACACCCACGGAGCCGTCCAGGTTGGCACCCCAGCAGAAGACTCGTCCGTCCTTCTCCAGCGCGCAGGTGCTGGCGCGGCCGGCGCGGATGGCGGTAAAGCGATGCTCCCCGGCCACGGGAACCGGATGGTCCGCCTCGAGGATCGCGGGTCCAGCTCCGATGGCATCCAGCCCCCAGCACCAGGCCTGACCATCGGAACGAAGGGCGCAGGTGTGGTATCCGCCTGATGCGATGGATGTGAACTCGAGGGTATCGCTGTTGAGCGCCGGCTCGGGCGAGAACATGTGCACGTGCGCGCCATCCACGGTGTGGCCGTCGTAGCCCCAGCACCAGGCCTCCCCAGCCGCGTTCAGCGCGCACAGATGCGACTGGCCCGCGGTGATCCGGCGATACACCTGTGCCGGATCGCCCGAGGCGATCGGCTGGCGGCTGCAGCGAAGTCCGTCGCAGGTCTCCGTCGTGGCAGTGGTACCAAGCTGGCCTTTGTCGTTGCGCCCCCAGCAGAAGATCGCTCCGCCGGAGGTGAGCCCACAGGTGAAGGAGTCTCCGGCCGCGAGTTGCGTGAATCGCTGGCTGGTTGCGACGGCGACCGGGCGGGTCTGGCATGGCAGCCCGGCGCAATTCTGGTCAGGTGAAGACCCGGTCCCGAGCTCGCCACCAAAGTTCGATCCCCAGCACCAGGCGGCGCCGCTGGCATCAAGGCCGCAGGTATGGGTATATCCCGCCGTGACGAACTGGAATGTGGCTGCATCGCTGACCGGAGTGGGGACGCGGGCCGGCTCGGTCGTGCCATTGCCGAGCTCGCCAAGCGCACCCTGTCCCCAGCAGGTGGTCCCGCCCGGCGTCACGGAACAGATGTGGCGACTGCTGATGGCAAGCGTCTGCGGAGCGGGTGGCTCCGACGGGCCGGTGGCATCGGAGCACGCGAGTGCCACGAGGGCGACGAGGGCGACGAGGCCAAGGGTAGCGGATCGCATGACCGGATGACGCAAGTGGGATGAGTGGATGCACATTTACCGGCTCACCAGCGAATCGAGCGCAATCCAGTTCACTTCCCAGGTCTTGCCTCCATCATCGGAAAACGCCTGCTCGAACCTGCATGATCGTTCGGTGATGTCGGACCACACGTTGCGCACCAGTATCGCCCTGCCGTTGAATATCTCCTGATCATGGAATTCGCCCCGGCCACTTTTGAATTCACCGATGGTGGGCACGCTGATCGTGCCAACGCGGCTACTGGCGGAGTTGAGACTCCACTGGCGCGACTGGGGATTGTAAAGGCGCAATGACAGGGCTTCGAGATGTCCCGCCGGGCCATCGGCGATCAATTCCACCAGGTTGGCCTTGCCGTTCCAGATGGTCCGCACCACCGATGTGCCCTCGTAGGTCACCCACGAGGTGGAGCCGCTCAGCGGATGCTCCAGCCGGGAAAGGTGCGTTTTCCAGGTGCCGATCTCAAAGTCGAAGTCATGCTGACCGTCACGCGCCGGGGGCCGGGCGGGATTGCGCGCCGCCGGCCGGCCGCCGACCTGCTGCTCGTTGCCGTCGGGTGGCTGCCAGAAGAGAGTGGCACATACCAGAAAAAACATCCCATGCTGCCTGATCGGGCCCATGCCTGCCTCCATGTGTCGCAGCCAGTCGCGTCGCGCGTACGCGCGCCGAGCGGTGCCACGGCTGTCGGCACCGGCACGGTTGGCTGCGTGCGCCAATTTAGGAAAGACGGCGGCGCTGATCTAGGACGGAAGGTGCGGCCCGGTACCGGTGTTGCATTGCTGGCTGGCGGAACGGAATTGTGCGGGACTCATGCCGGTCTGCTGCCGGAACACCCGCGAAAAATGACTCTGGTCGAAGAAGCCGGCGTGCAGGCTGATTTCGGCAAGCGATGCGCTGGTGTCGCTGAGCTCGCTCAGGGCGTGCTGGATGCGCAGGCGGCGAATGTACTCCCCAATGGAAAGATGCTGGTGCTGCCTGAAGGTGCGCGCGAGGTGGGCGGGATGCACGCCCACTTCGCGCGCAACGAGCGAGAGCGTGAGCGGCCCGGCGTAGCCGTCGTGAATCAGGTCAAGGGCCCGTCGCAGCCAGGCAGGCGGCCGGGCGGAAGGCGGCTTGTCAGCTGCCCGTGACGCTTCGCCCAGCAATTCGAGGATCAGGCCCTCGAGAACCACGGCCGAAAAGGCATCGCCGCCGGAGAATTCCCGGAAGATGCGATGACCGAGCGCGGCCAGCGTCCCGTTGCGCAGCAGACCCGGACGCGTGGTGACCGGCGCCCTATCGTGCATGGCCGCCAGCCGGCCAGGGGTGATCTCCAGCAGCAGGCAATTGCCGCCCAGGCGGCCGAACTTGTTGACGTGCCGCTCGAAGGCCGGCTTGAAGACCAGCGAGTGAGGTGGGCATTCCTGCTCCCGAACGCCAATCCGTTCGGTGTACGAGCCGGAGAGCACGAAGCAGATGCTGGCATCGTCATGTTCGTGCCAGGGAAGATGCTGATGCGGTGGCTGGGAGAATTGCGTGAGCGCAAAGCCGCCGATGGACTTCGATCTGGTCATGCCCCACACGGAGGGGTCTGTGGAACAGGTTGTCATGCCCGGATGGACGCGGCAGGCGGGCAGGGGTGCACATGGCGGGTCGCGGGTCGCGGGTCGCGGGTCATGGGTCATGGGTCATGGGTCATGGGTCATGGGTCATGGGTCGAGGGTCATGGGTCGAGGGTCGCGGGTCATGGGTCATGGGTCATGGGTCATGGGTCATGGGTCATGGGTCATGGGTCATGGGGCGTGGGGCATGGGTCGAGGGTCGCGCGTCGCGGGCCGGGCTCACCGAGCCTTGCCGTTCGTCATTCCGACGGAGGTCGGAATCCATGAGGGCTCACCCGGGGTGACTCATCATGTCCGCGTCCCTCATGGACCCCGGTTTGCACCGGGGTGACGCGGAGGCGAGCTGCGGCTTCCCGTCTTCCCGTCCTGCACTCCGTCCGCACCGGGCACTCCCCACACCGGGCCACGCGCGCGGTGCACACCAGTGCCCCCAGTTCCATGATGGCCTGGTTGAAGGTCCAGGCGTCCTTGCCACGGCGAGGCAGGAGCAGTTCGGCGGTCTGCCAGAGCCGTTCCTGTCGCCATGTTCGCGGGTGGAAGGCGCGCCGGATTACCCGCGCGACGTTGGTATCGACGGCCGCGGTGCGCCGCTCGAACGCAAAGCTGGCGACGGCGCCGGCCGTGTAACGGCCGACGCCAGGCAGTTGCTGCAAGTGCTGCGGATCGGAAGGCATGACGCCGTCGCACTGGCTGACGACCTGCTGCGCCAGTCGGTGCAGATTGGCGGCCCGGCGATAGTAGCCCAGGCCGTTCCAGCTCTCCCGCACGGCGCTCGAGGGCGCCTTGGCGAGGTCCGCGAGGGTGGGGTACCGCGCCAGGAAGCGCGGGTAGAATGCTTCGACCCGGGAGACCTGGGTCTGCTGCAGCATCACTTCCGAGACCAGGACGTGATAGGGATCGCGGGTGCGCCGCCACGGGAGGTCCCGGCCCTTCCGGTGGAACCAGCGCAGCAGGCGGCGGCGGAATCCGGGCAGGTCTACGGGCGCGCGGAGACTGGACTTACGTGCCATGGTGCGGCAAGATACTACCCCATGCCCGCCTCCACCCAGACTTTCGACATCCGCCAGCGCATCGGGCGAGGCACCCTTGGTGCTGCGGCCCAGGTGGGCCGACTTACGTTCTTCATGGGAGAGGCGGTCCGCGGGCTCCGCGAGGTCCGGATCTGGTGGCCGAGGATGATGACGGAGGCGTGGAACATCGGGGCGGGGAGCCTGTTCATCGTCCTGCTGATTTCCGCCTTTGCCGGCGCGGTGACGGCCCTCCAGACGGGGTACCAGTTCACCGGCAGCATTCCGTACTACGTGGTTGGTACGCTGGTGGTCTCGTCCATCATCCTGGAGTTGGGGCCCGTGCTGACCGCGCTGATTCTGGCCGGCCGCATCGGCGCGCGGTACGCGGCCGAGCTGGGGACCATGCGGGTCACCGAACAGATTGATGCACTGGAGTCGCTGGGGCGTTCGCCGGCCTCTCACCTGGTGTTGCCGAGGGTGATTGCCGGGTTCATTATGATTCCAGCGCTGACGGTTTTTGCCAACCTGTCGGGCATCATCGCCGGCTGGCTGTCGGTGAAGGCGGTGCTCCCGGTAACGGATGCCGATTTCATCTACGGCGCGCAATACTATTATCGGCCCTTCGACGCCTACTACTCGATTACCAAGGCCTTCTTCTTTGCCGGCGCCATTACCATCATCTCCTGCTACATGGGCTTCAACACCAAGCAGGGCGCGGAGGGGGTGGGCAAGGCCACCACGACTGCGGTGGTGGCGAGCAGCGTGCTGATCCTGGTGCTGGACACGGTCCTCACCCGACTGCTGCTCAATCAATGATCGAGTTGCGCGGGGTCGTGAAGCGCTTCGGCGCTCAGGTGGTACTCGACGGCGTGGACTTCGAGGTGCAGGACGGTGAGACCGTGGCGCTGCTGGGGCCGTCCGGCACCGGCAAGAGCGTGTTGCTCAAGCACATCATCGGCCTGATAAAACCCGATGCCGGCCAGGTGATCGTGGACGGCAAGGACGTGAGCCGCCTCAGCCGCCGACAGCTTTCGGAGTTTCGCCAGCAGATCGGTTACGTCTTCCAGAATGGCGCGCTGTTTGACTCCATGGACGTGTTCGAGAACGTACGCCTCGGCATTGTCGATGACCAGAAATTCCGGGACTATGACTACGCGCACGAACGGGTGACGCAGGTCATCAAGCTGGTCAACCTGGATCCTGACCTGGTCATGACCAAGTATCCAGCGGAGTTGTCGGGCGGCATGCGCAAGCGGGTGGGCATCGCGCGGGCCATCGCGGGCAGTCCCAAGTACCTCCTGTACGACGAACCGACGTCGGGACTGGATCCGGTCAACGCCGACATCATTGACGGGCTGGTGACGCAGCTGGACGAAGAGCTTGGCGTGACCAGCGTCATGGTGACGCATGATGTGCGTGGTGCGTTTCGCGTGGCCAACCGGCTTGCGCTCCTGAGCGATGGCAAAGTCGTCATGCAGGGCACGCCGAAGGAGTTTCTGGAGTCCGATCATCCCAAGGTGAAGGAATTCCTGGAGCGCGACTTTGACAATCCCTCATTCGCCGCCTGAGTGAATCGCATGGAACTTCGATACAGTCGGGAAGTCATCGTCGGCAGCCTGGTGATCGTTGCCGTGCTGGTGTTCATCTTCGGCACCATGTGGCTGAGCGGCCGCTCTCCCTCATCGGCCGACCTGCTGCACATCCGCTTTGCGGACGTAAGCGGGCTCAAGCGCGCATCGCCGGTGCGGGTGTCGGGTGTGACGGTCGGCAAGGTGGAGCAGATCCAGTTCGAGAGCCCGGGAAACGTGATGGTGCTGGCCAGTCTCAAGGAGAACATCGTTCCGAAGACCGATGCGACGGCCACGATCGTGAGCATCAGCCTGGTGGGTGACTATGCCGTGGACCTCGATCCCGGCAAGGCCGGGACGCCACTGCCCAGGGAGCAAGTGATCGTCGGGCACCGCGAAGTCGGGTTCTCCGACCAGGCAGCAGGCCTCACCCAGCGGGCCGATTCGGTGATGCAGGGCCTGCAACAGATGGTGGGTCCGGAAATGGTGAAGCGGCTGAGCACCACGATGGATGCCCTGCAGAAGACCCTGGCCGCCACGCAGCAGACCATGGCGCTCTACGGGAATCCCGACAAGGGACCCTCCGCCGAACTGGCGCGGACCATGACGCAGTTTCGCCAGCTCGGCGCCCGGCTCGATTCGACCCTGGCCAACCCGGGCCTGCAGCGCGCCCTCGCCGGGAGCGACAGCCTGGTGGCCAATCTCTCCGCCATGTCGAAGAACCTGAGCGCCACCGGCGACCGGTTGAATGCCATCCTTGCCGACGTCCAGGCGGGGAAGGGGACCCTCGGTCAACTGGCCTCCGACAGCGCACTCTACCGCAACCTGGTCAAGGCAACAGCCCAGATGGACTCGCTGATGGCCTCCATCAAGCAGAATCCGGGGAAGATTCCGATTACGGTGAAGATCTTTTGAGGACGGCAGGAGGGGGAAGAGTCGACGGTCGACGGTCGACGGTCAACGTCATTGCTTCGCCTCTTCGGGCCTCGCAATGACGTGTCAGCCGTTGACCGTTGGCTGTCGACTGATCGGTCATGTCCCTTAGTCTGATCTTCCTCGGCACCGGCGCCGCAACCCCATCGGTCGAGCGCAACGTCTCCGCCCTCGCGCTGCAGCGGGAAGGTGAGACCCTGCTGTTTGACTGCGGCGAAGGCACCCAGCGTCAGATGATGCGCTATGGCGCCAGCTTCGCCTTCCGCGAAATCTTCTTCACCCATTACCACGCCGACCATGTGCTTGGCGTCACCGGGCTGCTCCGCACCATGGGGCTCATGGATCGGACCGAGCCGGTCACGCTCTACGGACCGAAGGGCGCCAGCCGTATCCTGGGCTCGGCGATCTCGATGGGGATTGAACGGAACAAGTTTCCGGTCGAGATCGTCGAGGTGCGCCCAGGGGACACGCTGTCGCGGAAGGACTATGACCTCGTCACGTTCGAGACCGTTCATCGCGCCGACACGATCGGCTGGGCGCTGGTGGAGCATGAGCGACTGGGTCGCTTTGACCCGGACAAGGCCCGCAGCATGGGCATTCCCGAGGGACCGCTCTGGGGGAGAATTCACAAGGGCCAGTCGGTGACTCTCGAGGACGGGCGCGTGGTCCAGCCCGCGGAACTGGTGGGACCCACCCGTCCGGGCCGGACAGTGGTATACAGCGGCGATACCCGCCCGTGCGAGGGAGTGCGGGCGGTTTCGCACGCCGCCGATCTGTTGATTCACGAGGCGACTTTTTCGGATGAGGAAGCGGCCCGGGCGGTCGAGACGGGTCACTCAACCGCACGCGAGGCTGCCGAAGTGGCCCAAGTCGCAGGCGTACGACAGCTGATTCTCACCCATATCAGCCCGCGCTACTCGCGCGACGCCTCCGAACTGCTGGCCGAGGCGAGTGCGGTGTTCCCGGCGGTGACGGTGGCGCGCGACGGCATGCGGGTGGAGGTGGGCTTTCGGGACGGACAGGGCGGGCGGGATGGGCAGGAGGGGCAGGCGATGAGCGACTGATCTCGGATGCCCATCCTGCCCATCCTGCCCATCCCGCCCATCCCGTCTTCCCGTCGTCCCGTCTTCCCGTTAGCTTACCGTCCCGATTCGGGGCTGTAGCTCAGCTGGGAGAGCGCTGCAATCGCACTGCAGAGGTCAGGGGTTCGATCCCCCTCAGCTCCATGAAACCCCGCCCGGGCGGCCACCAGCCGCCCTTTGTCATTTCCGGTGCACGGATCCATGCGGCGCCGACCGACGTATCTTGATTGGACGTGACTCCCCCACCGCTTTCCCGTCGCCCCGGCAGCGCCGGCCCGCGTCTCGTCTCCGAGGCGCGGGAGGACGACTTGCGCGCCCGGCTGGCCGCGCGGGACGAAGGCGCGCTCGCCGAACTGGTCGACATTCTCTCGCCCTGGCTGCTGGGACTGACGCAGGGGATGCTGCGTGACGCGGACGAGGCCGAGGAGGTCGTGATGGAGACCTTCCGCATTGCCTGGGAAAAGGTTCCGCCGCCGGACGTCGGTCCCCGAGGGATGATACCCTGGCTGCTGCAGGTGGCACGCAACCGGGCGATTGACCGGTTGCGCTCGCGCACCCGCCGCCGGCGGCTGGCCGAGCGGGTTGGCGCGGTGAATGACGAGACGGTCGCGGCGGCGGAGCCGGATGAGTCGGCACTGCCGGGCTGGCATGTGCACTCGGCGGTGCATCGGGCGCTGGCGGAGTTGCCTGCCGAGCAGCGCGAGGCGGTGCGGCTGGCATATTTCGAGGGCGGCACCCATTCGGAGATCGCAGCCCAACTTGGTATTCCGGTGGGGACGGTGAAGACCCGGCTGCGACTTGCCTATGGGCGGCTGCGTGAGTCGCTGGCTTCGCTCAAGGATTGGGTGGTATGAAGGCGCACGACTGGTTCATGGAACACCTGAGTGACTACGTCACCCGCGGCCTGGATGCGGATGACGAGGCACTGTTCCGCGACCATCTGGCCCGGTGCGCCGAGTGTCGCCAGGCGGTGGCAACGTTGGAGCGCGAGCTCGCCTATCTGCCGATGGGCGTGACGCCGGTGGCGCCGAGGCCGGGATTCACCCAGCGAGTGGTGGCGGAGGCGACCGGGGCGCGCCGGCGGCGGGTTGGCTGGTTCATCCCCACTGTTGCGGCGGCGAGCATTCTCCTGGCGCTGGCGACGTGGTGGACCGGCCGTACGCGGGTGGCGCAAGTGGAGCAGCGACTGGCTGCGATGCAGGATACCCTGGGTGCTGCGCGCGATACCCTGGCGGCGGCGCAAGACACGCTGGGCGTACTGCGCGAGGCCAACCGCATTGTCCAGGCCAGCATCGAGATGCACGGCCAGAAGGGCGGCATTGTCATCTTTGCCGACGAGAAGACCCATCGGTGGAGGGTGGTGGTGCATGGTTTGCCCGCCGCGCCCGAGGGGGAGCGCTATGCGTTCTGGTTCGTCACCGGCGACGGGATGGTGCGGGGGCCCGACATTGCGGTGAGCCTGGACCAGCCCGCCAGCATGATGCTCGACATGCCGCCCGGCGCTCGGCTCATCAAGGGGGGCGCGCTCACCATGGAACCGATGCACGGCGACAATACCAGGCCCCGCGGTCCGGAGCTGGCACACCTCGAGTTGTAGCCGGAGAGATCCACTCACGCGTTCAGGTCGTTTCCCGGTTGAACCTCAAACCGGAGACGACGTCATGAAATTCCTGCAGGCCTTCATTCCGATTTCCCTTCTGGCCGTGGCGGCGTGCGCCGACGGCAGCTCACCCGTGGCTCCCAACGCAGCGGTGGTGGCATCCAGCGCGGCGGCCAATGGTAGCGGTGCGGGCGCGATCTACGTTCAGACCAACGACGCCAGTGGCAACGCGGTCGTCCGCTTTGCGCGACGCGCCGATGGCTCGCTCGACGATGGCACGTCATTCACCACGGGAGGCGAGGGCACGGGCGCGAGCCTCGGCAACCAGGGTGCGGTCGCGCTGGGTCGAGGCGGACAACTGCTCTATGTCGTCAACGCGGGCAGTGATGACGTGAGTGGATTCCGGGTGGGTGCCAAGGGACTGGAACTGATCGGCACGTGGCCCTCGGGCGGCGACCTGCCGATTTCGCTTGCGTTCACCGGCGACCGGCTCTACGTGCTGCATGATGGCGCGGGTAGCACCATCACGGGATTCGATGTTTCGCCGCTTGGCGAGCTGAGTGCCATCGCGGGAGCATCGCGCACGCTGCCGGATGCTGCGCCGGACGCCGCCGAGATCGCGGCGTCGCCGGACGGGAGCAAGCTGGTGGTGACGGAGAAGGCATTCAGTCGCATCGTCACCTATCCGGTGCAGGCGGATGGATCGCTTGGTGATCCGGTTTCCACTGCATCGAATGGCTCGACGCCGTTCGGGTTCGCATTCGGCAAGGATGGCAGCCTGATCGTGAGTGAGGCGGCGGGCGGGCCGGCGGGCAGCAGCGCCGTCTCCGGCTACGCGGCCGACGGCCTGGCATGGGACGTCGTGAGCCCGAGCGTCACCAGTGGGCAGAACGCGGCCTGCTGGGTGGCGGTGAGTCCCAATGGACACTTTGCCTATGCCACCAACGCCGCCTCGGCGACGCTGTCGGGATTCGCGGTGGGGCGGAGCGGGGCGCTCGCGGGGCTGACCGGCAGCGGCGGCACCACAGCCACCGCGGCGACGCCGCTGGACCTGGCTTTCAGCCGGAACGGGCAGTTTGTCTACGTCCTGAATGCGGGGGCCCAAGTGGTGACTTCGTACCGGGTTGGGAGCGATGGCGCACTGGCTCCGCTGGGTGAAACACCGGTGCCGGCGGGGGCCAACGGCCTGGCGGCGGAGTAGCTGGGAAAGGTTGCCAGTGGGGGTGTCGCGTGGCTACATTTTGCCGCTCTCGCTGCCCCTTGGTGTAACTGGCAACACGCCTGACTCTGGATCAGGAGAGTCCTGGTTCGAGCCCAGGAGGGGCAACTGGCCGGCGCGCTCTGCGCCGGCCGTCGTTCAGTCAGGCTCGTCCTTCGGCCGCTGCGCGGCCTGCGGATCGAGCTCAGGAGGGGCAATGCCCGGCGCAACAGCGTCGGGCATTTGTTTTTGGGCAGTGAGAAAGTGGTGGCCTTTGACTGCACGTCCCGTGTCAGCGGAGACCTCGGTGCCGCGCTCAAAGAGTGCCGATTGCTCCACGAGCTGGTCTTCCGTGAGCCGATGCGGTCTCACACTCCCGTCCCGCGATTCAAGATTTCCAGTTGCCTGACATAGGTGTACAGTCGGTCGCGGCGGCGGCCGGTGCTCTCGGTCACAATCCCGAGCACTCGCAGCCGTTCCAGGGCCGCCTTGGCCGTGGGCCAGGTGACGCCAGTTTCCCTCGCCACCCCTGGAATCGAGACTACGATGCGGCGGCGGAGTACGTCGTACACCAGTAGCGCGCTGCCTGCGGCGCGGCCGAGTCCCTGCACCAAGGTCCGGTCGTGATCGAAGAGGGCGACCAGGGCCGTCACGGTGTCGGCTGCCTGATTGGCCACCACCTCCACGCCGATCAGGAAGAAGCGGAGCCAGCCCTCCCAATCGCCGTGGGTGCGGAGTCGCTGCAAGGCATCGTAGTAGTCGCCCCGATGCTCCCGGAAGTACAGACTCAGGTAGAGGAACGGCTGGGACAGCACGCCATCGAGGACCAGCATGAGGCTCACAAGGAGGCGCCCGACCCTTCCGTTTCCGTCCAGGAACGGGTGGATGGTTTCGAACTGAGCGTGCGCCATGCCGGCCTTGATGATGGGTGGGGTGACGCCGTATTCGTCGTGGAGGAAGCGCTCGAGGTTGTCGAGTGCGCCGAGCATCTCGTGCGGCGGCGGCGGCACATAGCGCGCATTCCCCGGCCGAGTGCCACCCACCCAGTTCTGGGTGCGGCGGAACTCCCCGGGCGCCTGAGCGCCGCCCCGCCCGCTCTTCATCAGCACCTTGTGCATTTCGCGGACGAGCCGGAGCGAAAGAGGCAGCCTCCCGGAACGAATGCGCCCGACGCCGTGCCGGAGCGCATCGACGTAGCGGGACACCTCCCGCACTTCGTTCACCGGAGTGCCGGGCGCCGCGTCAGCCTCGAAGCGGAGCAGGTCGGAGAGAGTGGACCGAGTTCCCTCGATGGCGCTGGAGAGCACCGCCTCCTTCCGCACGTACATATAGAGCAGTCGGTCCGGTTCCAGCGAGGCCGACACCCCGTCCAGCCGTCCCAGCGCCCGCCCTGCCGCTTCACTCAGCCGCTGGAGCTCCGGGCTGAACTTGAGCGGAGGAGCCGGTGGCAGCGGGGCGGGGATGAAGGCGGAGAAGCCCTGAGGCCCGGCCTGCTGGCGAACCCAGCGTCCTGCACGGGTGGATCTGGACGGCATGCCGGTGTCCACCTTTTGATAGAGGGTGTCACTATCAAAAGTTAAATCATTTCGCTTTGATAACAAGAGTCGCGGTCAAAGGCACGGTGCGACACTTCGTCGTTTCCCAGAGGATGAACTGCCGGACATTGGCGGGCCTTCAGATCAAACCGGGCCTCTCCCGAGCGGAGCGATGGAAGCGGCGATCGCTGCAACAACGCCCCCGCCACCGACCTCTTTAGGGCCTCGTGCGGGTTGCCTTCCCGGGCGTCACGATCCATGTTCTACCAGCGAGGGGTGGGCCCCCATCCCTCACTTCCCTGTTCACGAGAGTTCGCCGCGCGACCCGACACGGCACTCTGCCCAGGTGGAGGATCACTCCCACGCCTCCGAGTTCATGCGTCCCCCCACGCACGACCTGATTCCATCCAGCGAGCTCCTGACCGGGCGGCGGGACAGTCTGGACCGTCTCATGCCCGCGGTCTATGACGAGCTCCGGGCCATCGCTCGGCGGCAGCTCGCCAGGCGCGGCGAGGATGGGATGCTGTCCACGACCGGCCTGGTGCACGAGGCCTACCTCAAGCTGGTCGACCAATCACGCGTTGCCTGGCGGGATCGCTCCCATTTCTTCGCGCTGGCCTCGGTGGCGATGCGGCATGTCCTGGTGGATCGCGCCCGTGCCCGGCTGGCCCAGAAACGGGAGGGAGGGCTGCACCGCATCACCCTCGACAGCGAACTCATCGCGGCGCCGGACCAGCCGGACGCGTTACTGCAGTTGAGCGACGCGATCGAAGGGCTCGCTCATGTCGAACCCCGGCTGGCCCGGGTGGTGGACTGCCGGTTCTTCGGGGGAATGAGTGACACCGAGATCGCCGAGGCGCTCGAGGTCACCCCGCGCACGGTGCAACGGGATTGGGTCAAGGCGCGCATGCTGCTTCGCCGGGCGCTGGCGTCGTGACGACGCCCGGCTCGGACCCATCCGGCGGGAGCGATCCGATGCTCCCACCCGACTGGGCGGAGCTGGCGCCGCTGCTCGACGCCGTGCTGGATGCGGCGCCGGAGGAGCGGGCGGCGCTCATCACCCAGCTCTCCCAGGGGGACCGGGCCCGCGAGGAAATGCTCGCTCGCCTCGTGGCCGACTGTGAGCGCGACACGCCGCTGCTTGATGGAGTGGCCGCGGAGCGATTCGATACCCTCGCCTCGGAAGCCGCGACGCCACTGCTACCTGAGATGATCGGCGACCGGTACCGTACCGGGCGGGAGCTGGGGTCCGGCGGCATGGCGCGGGTCTATCTCGCGCGAGACCTGAAGCACGGACGCGACGTCGCGATCAAGGTGATTCGGTCCGAGCTTTCCGCTTCGATGGGCCATGATCGCTTTCTCCGGGAAATCGAGATCGCGGCCCGGCTCCGTCACCCGAACATCGTGCCGCTCTACGATTCGGGCGAGATCGACGGCTCGCTCTACTTCGTCATGCCCTATGAAGAAGGTCCGTCCCTCCGCCAGCGGCTGGAGGCGGAGCCCCTGTCGGTACCTGATGCGCTGAACGTGCTGCGGGACGTGGCCCGCGCCCTGGCCTATGCCCACGAGCACGGGGTGGTGCACCGCGACGTCAAGCCGGATAACGTGATGCTGTCCGGCGGAGCCGCCGTGGTGACCGACTTCGGGATCGCCAAGGCGCTGAGCGCCGCGCTGACGGATCCCGTGGACACCACGCTCACGCAGGCTGGATCGGGCATCGGCACACCCGCCTACATGGCGCCGGAGCAGGCCACCGGCGATCCGTCGACCGACCACCGTGCCGACCTGTACTCGTTCGGTTGCCTCGCCTATGCGGTCTTCACCGGCCGTCCTCCATTCGAGGATCGGTCGTTGCACCTGGTCATCGCCGCGCATCTCTCGAGGGCGCCGAGGCGGGTGAACGAGTTCCGGGCCGACGTCCCTCCCGCCGTGGCCGAGCTGATTGCGCACTGCCTGCAAAAGGCCCCCGACGACCGGCCGCAGAGTGCCCGCGAAGTGCTGTCTGCGCTCGAGTCCGCGGCGACAACGGGGCTTCCCGGGGCGGCACCGACTGACGCGCCGGCAGCGCGCCGGAGCCGACCGCTCGTGTGGGCGGGCCTGGCGCTCATCCTGCTTCTTGGTGCGCTCGCGTATGTCACGTCTCACAAGTCCCACACTCCAGCGCCCATATCCCTCGCCGTCCTCCCCTTCGGGAACATGAGCGCGGACAGTGCGATGACGTATGTGGCCGAGGGTCTGGCCGACGAACTGGCCGCAGCGCTGGCACGGGTGCCGGGTATCCAGGTGAAGAGCCGGAGCGGAGCCCGGGCCTATCGGGGTCAGCTGGGTCCGGACGTGACGGAGGCAGGCGCCCGGCTCGATGCCGACTACCTCATCACCGGTGCGGTGCGCGAGGACAGGGGGCACTGGATTCTGTCGGCGGAGCTGACCCGTGCCGTCGACAAGGCCAGCCTGTGGGGGGATAAGTTCAACTTGGGTGCGGAGCAGCAGGCGGCGGCCGCCGATTCCATCGCGAACCGGGTGGTCGCAGGAATGCAGGGCCTCTTTCCCCGGGCCATCGGGCGTGCGCCGGCACTGGCCTCGAACCAGCGGACGTCGAACTCGGAAGCGTACCGGCTCTACCTGCGCGGGCAGGAGAAGCTCGATCGTCGGGGCCGAAGCGTGAAGGAAAGCGCCGAGCTGTTCCGGCAGGCCATTCATCAGGACACGACGTTTGCCCGCGCGTACTCCGGCTTGAGCATGTCCCTCGCCCTGTTTCCATACTTTCAGGCGGTTCCGCCCCGGGACGTGAACGACGAGGTGATTACCGCGGCCCGGCGGGCCCTGGCGCTCGACTCCACGCTGGCCCAGCCATACGTGGCCTTGGCGCTGGTGGACCAGTACAACTATCAGTGGGACCGTGCGCTGGCCGATCTCCAGACAGCGGTCCGCCTGGATGGCCGGAACGTCGAGGCCCGGGTACAACTGGCACGGTGCCTGCTTTCACTCGGGCGGAACACTGATGCGGCAAGCCAGCTTCGCGCCGCGCGTGCCGTGGATCCCGCCTCGGCGCTGGTGCTGAGCTGGATGGCCTATACCTATTTCCTGCTGGGCAAGGTGGACAGCGCGCTACTCGAGAGCAGTCGTGCGCTGGAGAACGATTCCACCAATCTCAGCGCCAGCGGACTTCGGGTGCGTGTGCTCATTGGCGCGAACCGTTTTGCGGAGGCGCGCAAGTATCTGGATCGGGTGCCTCGCTGGGACAAGCTCCATCTGCTCGCGCGACTCGGGAACCCGGACGAGGCACGCCAGGGTCTTCAGGAGCTCGAGGCCCAGTCGCCGGAGCCGTGGCTCGCCAATTCCATTCGGGCGCTCGGATATCTTGGCCTGCGGGACACCGCCCAGGCGCTCACCGCGCTGGAACGCGCAACGGACGAGGGTGAACTGTGGCCCAGCCTCTGGGGGCTGACCGACCCGTTCTACGACCCCATCCGCGGGAGCGCCCGATTCCGGGCGCTCGAGCGCAAAGTCGGGCTGGGTCCCTAGGTTGTCCCGCTACTTCGTCGGCACAATCGCCGCAAGTCCGCTGGCCAGGTCAGCTGCCGAGATCTGGCCCGTATGAACGTTCCGGATGATCCCCGCGCTGTCGATGAATACCGTGGTCGGAAGTCCCATCAGCCGATAGCTTCGCCGTGAGCGGCCCCGCGAGTCCAGCGCCACCGTGAAGTCCACGGAATACTTCTGGACGAACTCCTTCACGTCGCCGATGTTGAGTTCCTGGTCGCGCTGGTTCACGGCGACGATTTCCAGCCCTTCCGCATGATGTTTCCGGTATGCCGCGACCAGCTCGGGAAATTCCTCCCGGCAGGGCGGGCACCAGGTTCCCCAGAAGGACAGGACCACGGGGTGTCCACGGAGCAGCGAGAGCCTGACCTGCCCGCCTTGGAGCGTCGGGAGGTCGATTTCGGGGGCCGGGCGGCCTGGGGCGATCTGCTGGGCGGCAACCGGCGGCGTAGCGAGCGCGGGGGCCAGCAGCGCCAGCAGTCCACGAGGCCACGGATCTGGTCGCCATCAGATGCCGTGGACCCAGCTGGCGTAGATCACGAAGTCGCTGACGCCGCCGGCGCCGGGACGCACCGTCCCGTCGCTCAAGGTCATGCTCAGATAGTTATGGTGGACCCGCACCGGCACGTTCAGGTTGAACTGGTCTCGTCCCACCTGATACGACAGCCCCGGGTCGAGATACATGGTGTAGCCCGCATGACGGTAGTAGTCCGTTTTCCCGCCGATCAGGTCCTGCCTGGCGGTCCCGTCGATCCGCCCGCCCAGGCTGATCGAGAACGCGGGATCGCGCTTCACCTGGTAGCTGAGGCCGAGCCGCCCGGTATAGACGTCGGGCACCGCCCACTCGATGTTCGCTGGTGGCCAGACCACGTCGGTATGCTTGGTCAGGCTGACCGAGTAGAAACCCGAGAGGTACACCGAGGCGCGACTGGCGACCTGCCGGAACGCCTGGGCCTGGAGCAGCACCGCCCAGCCGCCGTCGCCCAGCTGCACCGTCTGCGGTACCGGTTGCTGGATGACGGCTCCCGGGACGCCGAAATCTCCCATGACGTGATTGCTGCCGGTCGGCGCCTTGAGGCCCAATCCGACGATGGCATTGCCCCGGGGATGGAGTCCGGGAGTGCCGAGCCAGTAGTTGCCCATCAGGTTGATGTCGCCCACACCCTTGCTGTCGACCTTGTAGCGGTTGGCGTCCGGATTGATGCTGCTGGCGGTACTGTACGAGAGCGGCACCACAAGGGTGAAGCTCATCCGATCGCTGGTGGCATAACCGAGACTCAGGTCCAGCGAGTTGAGGCGCAGGTAGAGCGGCTGGCCCCCCGGGGCCTGGGTTTCGTCTTCCTGGCTGCCCACGAAGAAGCGATGGGTCGCCACGCGCCGGGCCGCCACGCCGAATTGCCAGGCGTGCGCCTCGAGGTAGGGCACATGTTCGCCACCCAGACTGGGGGAGGTGAATCGCAGGGGCATGCAGCCCTGGCCCGCGGCCACCCCGGGCGCCGCCACAAGCCCAAGGAACAGGCCAAGACCTGCCGACAGTCGCCGCATTCTCGCTGTCAAGTAGCTCCGCCGCATCACTGGCTCCTTTGGGATGGTGGATTGGGAGCCCGGCAATCGCAGCGACGCTCGGCCTCCCGCACAATACCACGAGATTCGGGCGGGAATTGCGACATGTGGTGCAGCGTGGCCGGCCGTGCGATAGTTCTGCAGCATGACAGGCATGTCTCCCGCACGGAGGTACCATGCGACTACAGGTAAGGGCGCTTGCCATTGCGCTTGCGGTGGCCTGGGGCGGATTGGTGTTCCTGGCCGGCCTGGCTCACCTTGTCTGGCCAGGGTACGGTGCCGCATTCTGGCAACTGGTGGTCTCGATCTATCCCGGCCTCGGCGCCGCCGGCCTCACTGCCGTCCTGGTCGAAACGGTGTACGCCGTTCTTGATGGCGCATTCTGCGGGGCGCTGATCGCGTGGATCTACAACGCCTCGAGCAGGCAGCCGCCGGCTTCGTAAGCTCCCGCTCCTGCCCTGGTGAGCAGGGGCCAATCACCAGCGTCCTGCGCGGCCGAACTGGCGCGATCGGTCCCCGGTGATAGCTTCGTAATCGGCTAGCCCCGCTTCATTGGCCGTCCAGGACTCTCCCCGGGAGGCAGCATGCACCGTGCACTGCTCCTGCTCGTGGTGCTCGCCGCGACTGCGCCTCAGCTGGCGGCGCAGGGGAGCATCGCAGACCTCCAGCTCGCCTCTCGGGTCCGTGTCTTCGAAGCCGGCTCGAAGTTACCCACCGTGGGCATGCTGACACACCTGGATGACGGCTCGATTGGCGTGAGCAATGCGAACGGCGAGCAGGTGATCGCTCGTTCAACCCTTGCCCGGCTGGAGGTGAGCCGAGGCGTGCATTCCAATGCCGGCAGGGGGGCGGTATGGGGCGGCATCATTGGTGGTGGCGCCTTCCTGGCTCTCGGCATCGCCGCGTATGCCGATAGCAGGAACTCCTGGTTCGAGTTCGGCGCGGAGTGGATTCCAGTGGCGGCTGCCGCCGGGGCGGTCCTGGGCGCAGGAGTGGGCGGGAGTATTGGTGCGCTCTCGCACTCCGAGCGATGGCAACGGGTGGATATGGACCCGCGTCCTCTTTCGCTCTTCCTGGCCCCCAGCCGGCATCGAGTGATCGCGGGACTGGCGGCGCGCTTCTGAGCGGAAGAGTTCAGCATCCAGGGTTGAGAGGTCAGCGTCGTCGGTCCGCGCTGTGGCAGCCCCGGCATGCTGGCTCTTCGCCCTCGACGCCACGGCCGAGTTACGATCTTTCGTTGAATCTTTCGATCCCAGTCGTACGGCGCCATCATCCCCTGCCGGGGAGGCCCCCGTGTACCGGACTGCGGTTCTCGGCCTCGCCTGTTTGCAGGTTGCCAGTGCACTCAGCGCCCAGGACAGTCTCCCCGTCCCGCGCCTTCTCCTTGACGTCCCCATGCCCGGGCCGTAGGTTGGCCCGGTCTCTCCCATACAACAGAAGTTGTGGTGACGTCTCCCCGGGCCACTGGTCATCGGAGGTAGGCAATGCGGTTGTCGTACTGGATCTCGGTTGCGCTTACGCTGGCCCCCGCCGCGACGTCCGCCCAGGCGGCCGCTGCAGGTCAGGTGCGGACCTATTACATCGCCGCCGACGAGGTGGCCTGGAACTACGCGCCGCAAGGCACGAACGTGATCGCCGGGCGGCCGTTTGCCGGCATCGAGAATCTCTGGACTCAGCGTGGCCCGACCCAGATCGGCAGCACCTACAAGAAGGCGCTCTACCGCGAGTACACTGACAGCACTTTCCGCACGCTCAAGCCCCGGCCGGCCGACCAGCAATACCTTGGCCTGCTGGGTCCCGTCATTCGCGCCGAAGTCGGCGACACCATCAAGGTGGTCTTCCGCAACAACGCCACCCATCCCTACAGCGTCCATCCGCACGGCGTCATCTACGCCAAGAGCTCGGAGGGGTCGCCCTACAGCGATGGCACGGGCGGGACTGACAAGGCCGATGATGGCGTGATGCCCGGCGCCACTTATACCTATGTCTGGCCAGTGACGGAACGTGCCGGCCCCGTTCCAGGCGAGGGCAGCTCCGCCCTCTGGATGTACCACTCGCATGTGGACGAGGGGAAGGACGTGAACGGCGGGTTGATCGGGCCGCTCATCGTCACCGCACGGGGCATGGCGCGACTCGATGGCTCACCCAAGGATGTTGATCAGGAGATCGTCACGACCTTCGCCGAGCTGGACGAAAATCTCAGCTGGTACATCGACGACAACATCCAGCAGTACGCCATGGAGCCTGCCAAGGTGCAGAAGCCCCAAGGCCCGACCTTCATCGATCCCTTTGGCATCACCAACCTCAAGGAGTCGATCAACGGGTTCATCTACGGCAACGGCCCCATGCCGGCCATGCACGTTGGCGACCGGGTGCGCTGGTACGTCATGTCCACCACCAATTTCGAGCTGCATGCACCGCACTGGCACGGCAACGTGGTGACGGCCCAGCACATGAAGACTGACGTCCTGAACCTGGGCACGATGGGCATGATCATCGCCGACATGGTGCCTGATAATCCGGGCATCTGGCTCTTCCACTGCCACATCGAGCCGCACAACACCGGCGGTATGCTGATGCGGTTCGAGGTGACGCCCGCCCTGGCCGTGGGACGCGCAGGGAGCTGAACGGGTCAACGGTCAACGGTCGACGGTCGACGGTCAACAGTCGACGGTCAACGGTCAACGGTCGACGGTCAACAGTCGACGGTCGACGGTCAACGGTCAACGGTCGAGCATCTTCCATTCGTCATTCCCGCGAACTTCCCGCTTTCGCGGGGGTGACGATTGTGCGAGCTTCGGCCCGCCCATCCTTCTAGAACCGCTCCCCGAACCGCTCCCGCGCCGCCCGTTCAAGAGCCGCCCGGTGGTCAGGATGGGCAATGCCGATCAGGGCCCGCGCCCGTTCACGGAGGGTCTGGCCGTACAGATTGGCGACGCCATGCTCGGTCACCACGTAGTGCACGTGGGCCCGGGTGGTGACAACCCCGGCACCCGGTTTAATCATCGGCACCAGGCGTGACTGGCCCGTTCGCGTAGTGCTGGGCAGCGCGATGACAGGCTTGCCGCCCGGCGAGAGGGCGGCGCCGCGGATGAAATCCATCTGGCCACCGACGCCGGAGTAGAGCCGGGTGCCGATCGAGTCGGCCACCACCTGGCCGGTCAGGTCAATCTCGATGGCGCTGTTGATGGCGGTAACCTTGGGATTCCGCCGGATTACCGCGGTGTCATTGACGTAGTCTGCAGCCAGCATCGCGACCAGCGGGTTATCATCCACGAAGTCATAGAGGCGGCGGGTGCCGAGCAGGAAGCTGGCGACCAGCTTGCCGGGATGCACCCGCTTCCGCTCACCGTTGACCACGCCCCGTTCCACCAGGTCCAGCACGCCATCGGAGAACATCTCGGTGTGAATGCCGAGATCGGCATGTGTCGTCAAGGCCGCCAGCACGGCGTCCGGTATCGAACCGATGCCCATCTGCAGCGTGGCACCATTCTCCACCAGCCCGGCCACGTTGCGTCCGATCGCGCGTTCGATCGCGCCCAGTATGGGCCGGGCGTGTTCGGCGATGGGATAATCCACCTGCACCGCGAGGTCGATGTCGTTGACGTGGACCAGGCTGTCACCATGCGTGCGCGGCATCCGGGGATTGATCTCCGCCACGACCGACCGAGCCACATGTACCGCGGCTCGGGTCACATCCACCGACGTGCCCAGCGTGCAGAAGCCATGCCGATCGGGCGGCGACACCTGGATCAGGGCGACATCGAGCGGGAGGATCCCCCGGCGGAACAGCGCCGGCACCTCGCTCAGGAAGATCGGCAGATAGTCGGCCTCGCCCGAGGCGATGGCGTCGCGCACGTTGGCACCGACAAAGAGCGAGCGCGTGTGGAAGCTCTCCCGCAGCTCCGGTGCCGCGTAGGGCGCCGGCCCTTCGGTGTGCAGGTGGACCAGCTCCACGCGACGAAGCTCCGGTGCGCGCGCCGTCAGCGCGGCGATGAGTCGCTGCGGTGCGGCGGCCACCGAATGGATGAACACCCGGTGGTCGGAGTGAATGACGGCGACGGCTTCTTCGGCGGTGACGAGCTTCATGGCGGATCCTGTTGGAGTGAACCCAAGTTACCACCGGCGGATCGAAATTCCCTTGTATTGTTCCTGCGTTGGCGCTCGCACACTTTCAGCTTCTGGCCCACATCGCGACTTCGGCGGAAAGGAGAGACCAGAGTGGACGCTATCGGCGATTACGCCGTCATCGGCGACTGCCGCTCGGCCGCGCTGATCTCCCGGGACGGCGCCGTCGAGTGGCTGTGCTGGCCGCGGTTCGACAGCCCTTCCATTTTCGGGGCGCTGCTCGACCGCGCCCGCGGCGGACGGTTCACGACCTGCCCCACCGCCCCGTTCACGGCCCGGCGGCGCTACCTCGGCCACAGCAATGTGCTGGAGACGACCTTCCGCACCGAGACCGGCGTGCTCAAGCTGGTGGACCTCATGCCGGTCGCTTCCGAACAGGAGAAGCGACGCCGGTTGCGGCCAGCGCATCAGCTCCTGCGCGCTCTCGAGTGCCTGGAGGGAGAGGTCGCGGTCGAGGTGCGCTGCGAACCTCGCCCGGACTACGGACGGATCGTGCCGACGCTGCGGCACCGGGGCCGGCTCGGGATCTACTGTGAGAACGGGGCGCAGGCCCTGGTGCTCCGAAGTGAGGTTCCCCTCACCCTGTCGCCTGATGCCACCTCCGCCCAGGGGCTGGTGCACTTGCGACGTGGCGAACGGTGCCACCTCTCCCTGAGCCAGAGCGATGGCGAGCCCGCCATCCTTCCTTCGCTGGGGGACGAGTCGGAGAAGCAGATCCGGACCTCGCTCGACTGGTGGGAGGCCTGGGCATCTCGCTGCAGCTACCGCGGACCATATCAGGAGGCGGTGCTGCGGAGCGTCCTCGTGCTCAAGCTCATGGCCTACGCACCGTCCGGAGCTATCATCGCGGCCCCCACTACGTCGTTGCCGGAGCAATTGGGCGGGGTCCGGAACTGGGACTATCGCTACTGCTGGCTCCGGGATGCGTCGCTCACGTTGCAGTCGCTGTTCGACCTGGGGTACGGCGAAGAGGCCGAGGCCTTTCTCGCCTGGTTGTTGCATGCCACCAGGCTGACTCGTCCGGAACTTCAGATCGTCTACGACGTGTACGGCGAGACCGCGTTGGCTGAGCGGGAGCTGCCTCATCTCGAGGGATTCGCCGGTTCCCGGCCGGTTCGGATTGGCAACGATGCCCGCACGCAACTGCAGCTCGACATTTACGGCGAGGTGGTTGACGCAGTCTATCAGTTCGTCTGTCGCGGCGGCCGGATCAGCCGCGCCACCGCCCGGATGCTGACCGGCTTTGGAGAGACCGTGTGCCGCCGATGGCAGGAACCAGACGAGGGAATCTGGGAGGTCCGCAGCGGACGCCGCCACCATACGTACTCCAAGGCGATGTGCTGGGTGGCGCTCGACCGGCTCCTCAAGCTGCGCGACGCCGGGCACCTGAACGGGAAGGTGCCGGTTGCGCGTTTCACCCGGGAGCGAGATGCAATCCGTCGGGAAATCGAGCGGCGCGGCTACAGCGAACACCGGGGCAACTATGTCAGCGTGTTCGACGGCGACGAGGTGGACGCGAGCCTGCTGCTGCTCGGCCGGATCGGCTACGCGGACCCCGCATCTCCGCGCATGGCCAATACCAGTGCCAGAATCCACGAGCGGCTGGCCGTGGAGGGATTGCTCTATCGGTACCGGAGCGAGGACGACGGCCTCCCGCCAGGGGAAGGCGCATTCGGCATCTGCAGCTTCTGGGCGGTGGCGAGTCAGGCCCGCCAGGGAGACGTCGACGGGGCGGCCCGCGCGTTCGAGCGCATCCTCTCCTGTGCCAATGACGTCGGGCTGTTCGCCGAAGAAATCGACCCGCCTACTGGCGGTGCGCTCGGCAACTTTCCGCAAGCGTTCACCCACGTCGGGCTGATCGATGCGGCGCTGACACTGGAGGAGTGTGCGGGGCGTCAGTCCCGGCCGACGCCGAAACAGCCCATTCCGCAACGCGAGGCACAGGTATGAACCTGCCCAGCGTGTTACTGTGGGGCTTCGTAGCGACCCTGCTGCTCACCACCATCATGTCGGCAAGCCAGGGGCTCGGGTTGTCCCGGATGAGCATTCCGTTCGTGCTGGGAGCGATGTTCACGCCGGATCGGGGGCGGACGCAGGCGCTGGGTTTCCTGGTGCACCTGCTGAACGGGTGGCTGTTCGCGCTGCTGTATGCGCTGTTGTTCGAGACCTGGGGCCTGGCGACCTGGTGGCTCGGCGCGGGAGTCGGCCTGCTCCACGGACTCATCGTGCTGGTGGCCCTCATGCCCCTGATGCCCGGATTCCATCCTCGGATGGCGAGCGAGCAGCAAGGGCCCGAGCCCACCCGGGAGCTGGAGCCACCGGGATTCATGGCGCTCAACTACGGCCGGCGAACGCCCATCGTCGCCCTCTTCGCACACATGGTGTACGGAGCTATCCTGGGCGCGTTCTACCAGCTGACTTCCTGACGTGCGGTAGCGACTCAGTCATCGGTCGTGCCGGTCGTCGGTCGTCGGTCGTCGGTCGTCAGTCGTCGGTTGTCGGTCTTCGGTCGTCAGTCGTCGGTCGTCAGTCGAGGGTCACGGAAGCCGCCGAGCCGCCGAGCCGCCGAGCCGCCGAGCCGCCGAGCCGCCGAGCCGCCGAGCCGCCGAGCCGTCCAGCCGCCGAGCCGCCGAGCCGCCGAGCCGCCGAGCCGTCTAGCCTGCCTAGCGCCATCGTCCCCTCCGAGCACAACTACCTGATCAATCCGGCGCACCCCGATTTTGACGCCGTTTCGGCTGGCCGGTTAGTGGGCTAGACGGCCAGATGGCGAGACGGCTGGAGAGTTGGCAGAAGCGTCATCCTGAGCGAAGCGAAGCATCAACTCGCCGAGCACCGGGACGTCAGAGAGCACATTTGTCGCTGCGCTCGGAATGACACATCGTTCGGGCGACTCTCGACTCTCGACTCTCGACTCTCGACTCTCGACTCTCGACTCTCGACCCACGTCCCTCGACCCACGCCCTCCCTCTCACTACGGGTTCGCCGTCAGCGTGAGGCCGAAAGTGACCGATGCCGGAATGCCGGGGACGTTGTTCGTCGTCAGGGAATTGCACTGCCAGGAGGCGGCGAGGTAATAGCGGCCGGGCGCCAGTGACAGCGCTGCAACACCTCCCGAATCGAGGTCGGCGATCACATCTTGTTCTGGCCCGCCTGTCAGGTCGACATGGGCGTTGGGGTTGAGCCCGTTCGGATCAAATCCACTGCCGGTTGCCGAGACAGTGATCAACGTCGTGTCGGCGAGGTCGAACACAAATTCCAGGTGTTGAAAGAGGCGCGCTGTCGCAGTGGCCGAGGGCAAGTTGGTCGGCACCTGGGCGGTGGATGTGCCGGAGCCGCTCGCCGTAATGCCGTGAGTCGTGGATCCTGAGGACGTAATCGTGTAGGTAAGATTGCCCGACGTCGAGGCGGATGAGGCGCCCTCCGGAAAGGTGTGGGTGCTTGAGCACCGTGCCGTGAGAGTCCGGGTTGGGAGCACATTGCTGCCGACGTCCTGGAAGGAATCGGTGCTGTCGCAGCTCGTGACCGGGAAGATCTCTGTTGATGCCGAGACGCCGCCGCTGGCCTCGACCAGGGTCATGCCTCCGCCGTTGCTGCCCTCCACCGTGACACTCGCCTTGGCGTCGAGGGCAATCTCCAGCGGTACCGGCAGCGGCACGCCGAAGATCCGGGTCTTGGCGAAGGCGTAGAAGGTTTGCTTGCCCGCATGCTCCTCGAGAAAATCGGTCTGGCAGCTGAAGCTCACCTGGCCCTGCGCTGCTTCGAGATCGGTGCAGCCGGGCCGGCCGGGCTCGAGCGTGGTGGTGGTGCCGTCGGTCTTGAGCCAGCGAATCTCGATGCCTTCAACGGCGTAGGCGCCGAGATACGTGACGTCCGAAAGGTCAACGGTGAACGTGGCCATGTCCCCCAGCGCGGTGCCGTCGCCGGGGGCTACGTTCGCAGGAGTAATCGTGAAGGTGCCATGCGGGGACTGGGCCAGGACCGGAAGCATCGGCGAGTAGGTGAGCGTCGCGAGATTGATGCTCAGCAGGTTGCCGATTGCCACCAGATTGGCTGCCGCCTTGGCCTCCAGCACGGGTTTGAGCGAGACGCTCGAGGCGTAGGCGGCGTCGGTCGCCTGCGCCTGTCGGGTCGCGAGTTCGAGCTTCTGCTCCAGTCCCGCCTTGAGTTCCACCAGCTTGAATTGCAGGGCCTCCAGAAAGCTGTTGCCGATGGCGAGCTCGGCCCAGCCGAAACCGCTCAGGCCCAGCTCGAGGCGAGCATCGGTATCGAGGTTGGGCAGAACCGGCTTGAAGTAGCTGCCGGCCCCGTTGCTGCTGAGCGTGGTGACGACCTGGCAGCCCGAGGCGCAATCGATGCCGAACTCGGCCGTGAGGTCAGTCTGAAGCAGGGCGTCGAAGCCAAGCTGTCCCAGCGTGGCCTTGGCGCCGATCTCGAAGCCGACGCCCAGCGGCACCTGCCCGCCGATGACGAGCGAGAGGGGTCCGCCGATCGGCAGGTGCAGCGTGGCGAGCTGGATCTTGCACTCGGTCTTGGCCTCGAGCGCGGCGGTGAGGCGCGGGCTGGCCGTCAGGCGGGGCGCAATGCTGCCGGTGACGACCGCGCGCTCCAATACACCATCACTAAAGGCAACATCGAGGAAAAGTTCGGGGTCGAGGTCAAAGCTGAAGACATCGAGCGTGATCGGGAAGACAAAACCAGGCGGCACCTCGGCCTTGCACTCGAAGGGACCGAGGTCAAACTCCTGCGTGACCTGCGCACCGCTGAACGACGGCCGCGCAGCAGAGGCCTGATACTGGAGCTTCTTTCGCGCCTCGAGCCGAAGCCCGCCCGTCGGGGTCTGGCCGCGACGGAAGCCGGTGCGCAGCGACGCAGGCACCACGAGGCTGGCGTTCGCGAGCGGCAGGTGCTCGCTGAAGGTGAGCTGGCTGAACATCTCCGAGATCGGGATCAGCTCGAGCACCACATCGAAGTCGCTGCCGGCGCTGGCGAGACTCACTACGCGGCCCCCAACCGGAGCACCACCACTGGCCAGCAGCACCTGACCCGAGGTGGGCGTGACGCCGCGCAGCCGCACCCGGTAGTGCCATCCTGGCTGGTAGGCCGCGGACGGGTCCACCGGCTCGATGGTGCCCACGACCTGCGAATCGGCGACGAGCAGGGCGCCGGCTGCCGGCGTGGCCCGGAGCGCCAGCAGCGGCGCCGAGGTGAGCCCGCCGCTGGTTGCCACGATCTGGGCCGAGCCGATACTGCTGCCGCCGGTGGCGAGGCCGGTGGCGGTGACGGCCACCACCGCGGCGTTGGACGTGGAGAAGCTGGCCGGCACCGCGGTCCGGGTGCCATGGGCATCCACGGCGTAGGCGGTGAGCTGCTGCTGCGCCCCGGTCGCCGGCAAGAGCAGCGCGCTTGGGGCGATCTCGAGCGACACGGCACCACCGGTCGGCGCCGGAGCGGTGGGCCCGTCACCGCCGCAGGCGGCGAGGATGAACACCATCACGATCGGCGGCACCGCTGAGTAACGCATTGGTGGATACCGCATGGTCAGCTCCATTGGGCAAAGAAGGCTTGGGCTCTCCGGATTCCGGTTCGCCGCACGGCAATCATGGAGTGGTGAACGTCAGTGCGAGGGTGATATGCGCATTCCCACTCTTACTCGAGCTTGAGGTACCGTTATCGTTCGCGGACGCGAGCAGTTCCGCGTCGAACGAGTACCTTCCGGGCTGCAAAACGATCGTCTGATTCAAGGACGCAGATGATGGCTGCAGCGGATCGTCGTCGCTGAGCCGACCGGCGAGTGCGGAGAAGAGTGTGTCAACGAGACCGCTGACAAGGGCGAACTTGGCATAGCGATGGGAATCCCGGGAGTCGTCGGACATCGTCGCCAGGAGCGTGCCCGTCAAGTTCAGGCGCATCGGGCCGTTCTCTACTACAAAGCTCCCATCCAGGTGGCCTTCCCCTCCGGCGAACAATCCGGTGCCATGACCGTTGATGCTGAGTTCGCCGCCGAAATCCGCGTTCAGCGAGGGAAGGTCACTCAACCCGGCCGTGAGTTGAAAGCTGCTGCTGCCGCGTGCCTGGAAGCCAGTCAGGTTCCCCTCATCGGTGACGCAGGACGCGGAGGGGAAATTGATCCCGGCCGGTGTCAGCTGATCCAGCCCGAAGGCGTCGGACTTTTCACAGTGAGGACCACTGCCTCCCCACTCCGACCAGTGTGCGCGCTTGCCGCCGAGGCTCTCGAGGCGCACGCGCGCGTTACCGATGCCTCCCACCGTGACGGTCGCCTTGGCGTCCAGAGCAATCTCCAGCGGCACCGGCAGCGGCACGCCGAAGATCTTGGTCTTGGCGAAGGCGTAGAAGGTTTGGGGGCCCTCACTCTCCTGGAGGAAATCGGTCTGGCAGCTGAAGGAGACCTGGCCCTGCGCCGCCTCGAGATCGGTGCAACCAGGCCGGCCGGACTCGAGGGTAGTGGTTGTCCCGTTGCTCTTGAGCCAGCGAATCTCGATACCTTCGACGGCGTAGGTGCCGAGGTAATTCACCGTGTCCATCGCCACCGTGAACGTGGCCATGTCCCCGAGCGCGGTGCCGTCGCCGGGAGCTACGTGCGCAGGGGTAATCGTGAAGGTGCCGTGGGGTGACCGGGCCACCGGTCCGAGGGAAAATTCCTGCTTGAGCGCCGGAATCGTGACCCGCAGCAATTGCGCGAGCGCGTCGATGTCGTGAGCGCTGGCGGCTTCGGCGAACCCCGCCAGCGAGACCGCCGAGGCATAGCCGGGATCGGCGGCCTGGGCGCTCGGGCTGGCCAGCTTGGCCTCCTGCTTGAGCCCGGCCTTGGCCTCGAGCAACTTGACTTCCAGCCGCCGATACCCGAATCCACCCCCACCCAGAAAGCGCAGGTGCGCGCCGAGGACGAGATTGGCATAGAGAAACCCGGAGGCGCTGAGCTCGATCCGGCCGGCCTCATCCAGGGCCGGAAGGACCGGTTTGAGCGAGCCCGGCACCTGGCCCGTGATATCCAGGACCGGACTGCAGCTGCCGGCGCAGCGGAGACCGAGCTGCACCTGGACTGACGGCTGGGAGGTAAAATCCACGCCGACGCCGCCCTCGGAGAGCTTGCCGTCGAGCTCGAAGCCCAGCCCCAGCGGGAAGATGAAGCCGAAGTAGCGCGCGAGCACGCCGCCGATCGGCACCGGCACGGCGACGAATTCATAGAGGCACTCGGTCTTGGCCTCGACCGCCAGGGTGAGGCGCGGCTTCCCGGCCAGGTCCGCACTCAGCGTCCCGGTGGCGACTGCGGTGAAGGCGCCGGTCAGGACATCGTACTCGAGCTCCATCGCGAGGTCGGCGTGGGGATCCACGGTATAGTCGGAAAGCGTGAATGGTACCGTGACCAGATCGGAGGGCACTTCCGCCTTGCACTCGAAGGGTCCGGCGGTGAACTCGCGCTCGACCAGCGCCGCGCTACTGAAGGCCACTGCATTGGGAGCCGCCACCCGGGCGACGCCTGCCAGTGGCACGATGGGCCTGGGTGCGGCCGTGCTCCAACTGCTGCCCTGGCGCTTCACGGATGCCCGGCCCAACGATGCAGCAGGCACCGCCGTCAGTGGAAACCGCTCCTGAAGCCGAAGTTCCTGGAAGAGGTCCGGCAGCGCGATGGTCTCGTAGGTGACCAGGGACGTGCCATTCGCCCCAGGCTCGACCGTCACGATACGGCCTCCAATTGGTGCGCCACCGAGGCCGATGATCACCTGGCCGGGTGAGGCGCTCACCCCGCGCACGGCGACCCGCTCCTGCCAGCCGAGCCCGTAGGCCACGAGGGTGTCCACTGGCTCGATCGCACCCACGACCTGCGAATCGGCGACGAGCAGGGCGCCGGCTGCCGGCGTGGCCCGGAGCGCCAGCAGCGGCGCCGAGGTAAGCCCGCCGCTGGTCGCCACGATCTGGGCCGAGCCGATACTGCTGCCGCCGGTGGCGACGCCGGTGCCGGTAACGGCCACCACCGCGGCGTTGGACGTGGAGAAGCTGGCCGGCACCGCGGTCCGGGTGCCATGGGCATCCACGGCGTAGGCGGTGAGCTGCTGCTGCGCCCCGGTCGCCGGCAAGAGCAGCGCGCTTGGGGCGATCTCCAGCGAGACGGCACCACCGGTCGGCGCCGGAGCGGTGGGCCCGTCACCGCCGCAGGCGGC